>CAWJAY010000061.1:0-9712 GCA_963840925.1 uncultured Alphaproteobacteria bacterium | reverse complement strand
GAGGTACACCGTGGCCTGTCAGGTGGACTCGCAGTCGCGCCTGCCGCCTTCTCGCCACCCTGGCGCGCAGGACCTGAGCCTCGCGCTCACCCACCGCGAAGGGCCCGGCCTGCTTGTGGACCGCCAACGCGACCGTGCACAAGCGCGCGACCGCGCGCGCCCGCACCGCCGGGTCGAGATCCTCGACGGCGTCGAGCCGGTCCAGCTCGTCGGCGAGCCGCCCCAGCAGCTCTAGGGGGTCGAGCAGCCCGACCGCCGGGGTTGACACTTTTCGCGGCGTGTCAACCCCTGAGCCGCCGCCTGCGCGCGTTATCGGGACGACGTTGGACGTCGAGCGGCGACGTCGCTGCGAGGCACGGGAGGCTGCACGGCGCTTCTCAGGGTCCTTGAACGGCACGCTCGGCGACTATCGCCCGCCGCTAGCCCGATGCGCCCGCGGTTTCAGAAGTCCGTCCCGCCCGCTGCTCCTTCCGTCCGTCGCGACAGCCCCGCTCGGTGGTGTCTCGCTACTGCTTCTGCCTCGTTGCGGAAGCGCGGAGCGATAGCTTCCAAGCGTGCGGAAGCGCATCCCTACTTCCGGCTCGATCCCCACCCCCTGACGCCCGAGGCCCAGGTCGGCCGCTGGGTTCGAATGGGCGCCTGCGGAGGTTGGCAAGCGCCCCCGCATGGCGGGGCGCGTCGAAGCCCGCCGGCAGTGCGACTTCTTCGCTTATCCGCTCAGATCGGTCATCGGCGCACCCGATAGCGCACGTGGAGCACCCGGTTGCCTTGGATCACCACGTCGGGATCCTCCAGCAGGTGCTGTGCGTCGACCGACCCGAAGTAGCGCTTGCCGGACCCGATCACCACGGGCGCGACGTCCATGGCGACCTCGTCGACGAGCCCTGCGGCCAGCACCTGGCCGCCGACGTCGCCGGCGGCGACCTCGACCGTGCGGTCGCCCGCGAGCTCCTGTGCCTTGGCCATGGCCGCCTCGACGCCGTCGACGAAGTGGAACGGCGCCTCGGGGCGCCAGCCCTCGGGCGCCGGCCGGTGCGACACGACGACCACGTGGTCGATCCCGCTCGGTGGCGTGCCGCCCCAGCCGTCCGTCAGGTCGAAGACGTGGCGGCCGAAGATCGTCACTCCGATCTGGTCCCAGTACGGCCCGGGTGTAGTCGTAGGACGCCTGCGACACCTTCAACTCGCCCGGTCTCGTCGAGCGGGACGTCACCGCTGGACAACCAGTCGAACAGCGGGCCGGGCTGGTCGTTCTCGTCCGCGATGAAGCCGTCCACCGACACCGTGCTGTACAGGACCACCTTGCCCATGGGCTCTCTCCTCTGCTCGGGAAGTGCCCATGCTGGCATCTCGGGAGTGGCAAGTCTTGTAAGAAATCAATCGGCCGGCAGCGGCCAGCCGTCCAGCGCATGGCCGGGATGTTCGCGCAGGAACCGCCGCCGGACGTCGAGGTACCGAGTCGGCGTCAGCCCCGTGAACGTCCGGAACTCGTGGCCGAAGTGGGCCTGGTCGTAGTAGCCGGCGCGACCGGCGAGCTCGAGCCAGTCGACCGGTCCGGCGGGGTCGATCGCGAGCACGGTGGCGGTGAAGCGATAGGTGCGGGCGAACCGCTTCGGCGTGACGCCGATGACCTCCTTGAACCGCTGTGCCAGATGCGTGCTGCTGACGCCGGCCGCCACGCTCAGGTCGCCGATCGCCACTGCTCCCGTGGCCGCCGCGATGACGCTGCTCGTGTGGCGGACCAGCCCCAGGCCGGCGGTCTCGCAGACCAATCGCATCAGCTGGTCCTCGAGCAGCGTCAGCATCTCGTGCGGCCCGGCCGCCGTGGCCAGCCGGTCTCGCAACTCAGCAACGGTGGGGCGGCCCCAGACCTCCTCCACCGTCACCGGCCGGTCGCACAGCTCGGCGGCAGGCATCGGCAGGAACGGCGCCAGCCCCCACGGCTTGAAGTGCACGCCGACTGACCGGGTCCCTGGCGGGTAGCCGAACTCCAAGGCGCAGGTTGGCGTGGTGACCACGCAGCCGTCGGTGTACTCGGCCGCCTCGATGTCGGTGCCGGCGCGGATGCGGAACGGCGCCCCGAGGTTGACGATGAGCACCGCCGCCGGCATCGGTGGCAGCGTCAGCCGGGGGTACGGCGGCGCGCCCTCCAGGTAGTAGAGGTCGACGATCAGCCCGTCCAGCGGCGGTCGCGGCACTCTGGACACGTACTCCACGCGTCACAGCATCGCTGACGGAAGGGCGGGCCGCCAGGTCGTCCTACGCCGTCAGTCGCGGAACTGCGGCGGGCGCTTCTCGGCCGCGCAGCCGCCGCGCGCAGCCGTGCGCTCCCGTCGTCCCCACTTGGGATGAGGGAGGCGACCCGAGAAGCCGAGTAGGACAACGCTCTCGCCGCTGCTGCCTTCGCCTGGTTGCGGTCGTCTCTGCCGCGGCGCCCTGGGCGCCCGCAAGGGACGAGCAGCGACAGTCCTCCGAGGCGGAGCTCGCTCCCGCATCCATGGGAAAGGGAGACTCTGCTCATAGGTGGACAGGGCTATCGATCCTCGTCCATCTCGAAAGTCTGGGTATCGACCATCGAGACGCTCGTTCACGCGGCATTCCGGTGGTCCCCCGCGGCGACGCCGGCCGATCGCTGCGCGCCCCTCGTGACCGAGTCCCGCGGCCGGTCAGGGGCTCGTTGTTGCGACGTGGTCATGCCCGGTCGTCGAGCAACTTCAGGGCCGTCTCCACGCCGCGGGCGAGGAGCTGGTCGGAGAGGTCGCGGTCTGTCAGCGCTCTGGCGAGTTGCAGGGTGCCGATCATCATTCCGAAGATCGTGAGCGCGTCGGTTCGAGCCGCCTCGGCGTCTGTCGGGTCGAGGCGCGCCGCGATGTCGTCGATGACGCCCATCAGTTCGTCGGTGAAGACCTGTCTGGTGGCGGCGGGGCGGCGGGCGATCTCGTCGAGCAGCGCAGCCGACGGGCAGCCGTCGGCGCATTGGTCGCGGTGCTGCGGGGACAGGTAGGCGCGGATGAACGCTTCGAGTCCCGCCCGATCGGAGGGCTGGGCGTCGAAGCTGTGGCGTTGGGCGCGCAGCTGGTCGGCGAGGACGTTCGCGACGAGATCCTCCTTGGACGTGAAGTGGCCGTAGAAGGCGCCGTTGGTCAGGCCGGCGTCGGACATCACGGCCGCCACGCCGGCGCCGTCGATGCCGTCTTGTTTGAAGCGCCGCCCGGCCGCTTCGACGATGCGTTGTCTGTGGCCTGCTTTTGGTCCTTGCCGTAGCGCATAGCCAATCTCTCTTCGATCGATCGTGACGTAGCGTCCACCATTGCATTATGGTCGTACTATTGTATTATGTGATCGTAATGCAAAGCCAATGCAGCACGCACAAGGAGCGACAGCCATGACGACGGTCCACGCACCCACGGGTGCGGCTTTGAACACGACGTGGAAGACCGCGCCGACGCAGACCATCAACGCCGGCGGCGTGCAGTTCGCCTACCGTCAGCTCGGCCCGAGCACGGGGGTGCCGGTGGTCTTCCTCACCCACCTGGCCGCAGTCCTGGACAACTGGGACCCCCGAGTCGTGGACGGCATCGCCGCGAGGCATCGGGTCATCACCTTCGACAACCGCGGTGTCGGCGCCTCCAGTGGGTCCACGCCGACGACGATCGAGGAGATGGCGAGCGACGCCGTGACCTTCATCCGTGCCCTCGGCTTCGATCAGGTCGACCTGTTCGGGTTCTCGATGGGCGGCATGATCGCCCAGGTGATCGCGCAGCAGCAGCCGCGGCTCGTGCGCAAGATGATCCTCGCCGGAACCGGCCCCGCGGGGGGCGAAGGCATCGACAAGGTGACCCGCATCTCCTACCTCGACACCGCGCGAGGACTGCTCACCCGCCGGGACCCCAAGGAGTTCCTCTTCTTCACCAGGACGCCGAACGGGCGCGGAGCCGCGAAGGAGTTCCTGGCACGGCTCGAGGAACGTACGAACGACCGCGACAAGGCCATCTCCGTGCGCTCGTTCCGCGCCCAGCTCAAGGCCATCCACCGATGGGGTCAGCAGAAGCCCGCGGACCTCGTCGAGCATCCACCAGCCGGTGCTCGTCATGAACGGTGAGAGCGACAAGATGGTGCCCACCAAGAACACCGTCGACCTCGATCGACGACTCCCGAACAGCCAGCTCGTCGTCTATCCCGACGCCGGGCACGGCGGGGTGTTCCAGTTCCACGAGGACTTCGTCAAGCGGGCTCTCGAGTTCCTACGAGGGTGAAGGCCATGAAGGCTTTCGTCGTCGAGCGCTACGGCAAGGACGGACTCCGCGCCGCCGACGTACCCGAGCCCGAGGTCGGCGACGGTGACGTGCTGGTCAAGGTGAGCGCCGCCGGCGTCAACCCGCTGGACAAGATGGTCCGCGACGGCGAGTTCAAGCGGCTCCTGAAGTACCGGACCCCGTTCGTGCTCGGCCACGACGTCGCCGGCGTGGTGACCAGGGTCGGCTCGGCCGTACGCGACTTCCAGGTAGGCGACGAGGTCTACGCCCGCCCCCGCGACCTGCGGATCGGGACCTTCGCGGAGTACATCGCGATCGACCAGGACGACGTCGCCCCCAAGCCAGCCTCGCTCACCCTGCACGAGGCGGCCGCGGTGCCGCTGGTGTCACTGGCCGCCTGGCAGGCCCTCGTCGACCGCGCCCACGTCGAAGCCCGGCCAGAAGGTCCTCGTCCACGCCGGCTCCGGCGGCCTGGGGTCGACCGTCATCCAGCTCGCCAAGCACCTCGGCGCCACGGTGGCGACGACCGCCCGCGGCGAGAACGCGGAGCTGGTGCGCAGCCTCGGCGCCGACGTCGTCGTGGACTACACGAAGGAGGACTTCGCCGAGGTCCTCTCCGGCTACGACGTCGTGCTGGACTCGCTCGGCGGCGACAACCTCGAGAAGTCCCTCACGGTCCTCAAGCCGGGCGGACAGGCGATCGGCGTGACCGGCCCGCCGGACCCCGGGTTCGCGAAGCAGCTCGGGGCGCCGAAGTTCATGGGCGTCGTGATGGGGCTGCTGAGCCGCAAGGTCCGCACGCAGGCGCGGAAGCTAGGCGTGAGCTACTCGTTTCTGTTCATGCAGGCCAACGGCGCCCAGCTGCGCGAGCTGGCCGCCCTCTACGACGCCGGCCACCTCCGCCCGCTCATCGACAAGACGTTCCCGTTCGACCAGACCCTCGAGGCGCTGGCGTACGTCGAGCAGGGCCGCGCCAACGGCAAGGTCGTCATCACGCTCGACTGACAACGCCGCCTGCCGCCCAACGCCTGCAATGGGTCCGATAGCGGAAGCGAACGGGCGCCAATCGCAGACGCCTGTCTTGGACGAAACTCAGAAGCACCACGCACCCGAGCGGTGTCCGCCCTCTGCATAGGCACGCGCCTCGGCGATGGGTCGAGAAGCACGAGGCGCCCGGGCTTGCGCTTTGCGCGAATACCGCAAGCGACGCCAGGCCAACGCGAGACGCCTGCTTTTCGGGGCATGAAACTGTGGCCGTGAGGGTGCTGTCCGGGCTCGGCCTTTTGTTTCGGCTGACCGGGACAGGGGCTTGTCTGGGGAGCGCAGGCTGGGCAGGCCGTTTCTTGCGCGATGGGCTTTGAGCCCGACTTTTCGGTGGCCGCCCCTGCGACCGGTCCGGGTGTGCTGTGAGCACGAATCCGTCTGTGTCGTTTGCCCACCGGTTCCTTTCTGATCGACGGCGAGGAAGGAGTGCGGGTGAGGAGCATTCGGTTCGACGTCCACCGCGATTTCTGCGAGGTCGCGATCGTCGAGGCGGGCGAGGTCCGTTCGGCGGGCCGCATCGAGACGACGCCGGCGACGCTCGAGTTGTTCGCGCAGAGTCTCTGCGCAAGCGATCGGGTGGTGCTCGAGGTGACCGGCAACGCGTGGGAGATCGCGCGGATCCTCGAGCCGCACGTCGGCCGGGTGCTGGTCGTGCATCCGGGCGACACGGGGATCAGGCAGGCGCGCGCGAAGACCGACCGGCTCGACGCCAGGGCGCTCGCGAGGCTGCTGGCCGCCGGTTCGCTGGACGGGCTGTGGATGCCCGACGAGCGGACGCGGGCGTTGCGGCGGCGGCTCGCGCGCCGCAGCCAGCTGGTGAGGGCGCGCGCGCGCGCGAAGAACGAGTGCCGCGCCGTGCTGGTGCGGCGGCTGATCACCAAGCCGGCGGTCAGCGACCTGTTCGGCCTCGCCGGTCGGGAGTGGCTGCGCGAGGTCGAGTTGCCGGTTGAGGAGCGCGAGACGGTCGACGGCTGTCTGCGCCAGATCGAGTTTCTCGACCAGGAGATCGCCGAGGTCGAGCGGCAGGTGGCCCGCGACGCGTTGACCTCGCCGCAGGTCAAGCGGCTGATGACCGTCCCGGGCGTCAACGTGATCGCCGCGGCGACCTTCCTCGCCGCGGTCGGCGACATCGGCCGCTTCCCGGTCAGCGCCAGCTCGTCGGCTGCCTCGGCCTCGATCCGCGCGTGCGCCAGTCGGGCTCGACGCCGGCGACGCACGGCCGGATCTCAAAGCAAGGTTCCGCGTCCGCGCGGCACGCGCTCGTCGAGGCGCCCTGGAGCGTCGTCCGCCAGCCCGGGCCGCTGCACGCCTTCTACCAGCGCATCCGCGCTCGCCGCGGCCACCAGGTCGCCGTCGTCGCGGCCGCGCGCAAGCTCGCCTGCCTGTTCTGGTGCATGCTCAGCCGCGGCGAGGACTACGCATTCCAGCAGCCGTCGCTGACCAAGAAAAGCTGCGCCGGCTCGAGCTCAACAGCCGGCGGCCAGCGCGGCCAGGTCAAGCCCGGCATCTGGGCCGCGAACAAGGCCATCCGCACGGGCCGAGCGCGAACTGCCCGCCAAGCCGAGCTCGCCTACCAGCGCACCGTCGCCGACTGGCAGTCAACGAAGGGCGCGAGCGCGACACCGGGACGCGCATCACAAACGCCCTCGAAGGGCAAGCAGCGCGGCAAGGCATCATTCCCAGACCCTGCGCTTTAGCTCGTCGTCGCCCGCGCCCACACGAACTGTTCCAAGGAGCGCCCCACGAGTCCAGACCGACTTGACTTTCATCCGTCGCGCGATGCAGTAGCTATGCCCAGACGGAAACGCCCGGGCTTGGCGCGGGATGTGGCTGCGTCGCCCGCGAGGGCCATGGCAGGTACGGTCGTTGACCGGTCCGCCGCGTTGTGGGAGTGTTGCCGCCGTAGTCGGCCGCTCACTTCTGCAGCGGCAAAGCGACGGGGAAAGAGGGCCGCCATGTCGCAGTTCCAAATGTCCCTTCCTCTCCGGCGCGCCTTTGTGTCGGGTGTCCTGGCGGTTTGCCTGACGGTCGGCGCGGTGGTCGCGGTCGTTGCGTCCGCCACCCCGCCGGCTGGCATGGCAGGCCCGATCCTGTCTCGCGGGACCGTCACCGAGGACGTCGTAATCGGGAATCCGGTGAGGAAGAAGGTGACGCGAAAGGTGAAACGTTTGTGTGCGTGACAGGACCGTCACGAGGCGCGTCAGGGTCAAGGTCAGACGTCAGGACGTTGATCGCTTGCAGCGCTAGGAAGCCTTGCGACACGGCCTTCCAGCAGGTCACGATCAAACCCGGTGGCCACACCGGGTGGCACACGCATCCGGGCCCGACGTTCGTGGCGGTCGCCGCGGGCGAGGGGACCTTGTACCACGGGGGCCACGCAATGGGCGGATGCTCCGGCCACAAGTATGGCGTGGGCGCTGGCTTCTTCCAGCCCTCCGCGGACGTCCACAACCTACGTAACGAAGGCACCGTGCCGCTGGTCGTGCACGCGTTCTACGTGCTGCCGGCCGGCACGCCGAACACGTCGATCCGGACCGATCAGCCGCAGCCGCGTAACTGTCCACGATCCCCTAGGAGACCACAAGTCGTCCAGCCGCGACACGCGCTCCCCAGCGCGCGGCGCGGCCCGACGCATGCCGGTGGCGACGTCTCAACATCGGCAGCGAAACTGATCCTCCTCGACCGCGTGCCGATGAGCGGCCGCGGCCTGGCTCTCCTCCCGGGGGCCGTTTCGCACCCGCCCTCGACCAGCGGCCGGTCGTCGGGCAGCGGCTCCTGCTCCGCGCTCTCGCTTTCTCTTTGATCGGCGTCTCGCTGTCAAGCCAGGAGCATCACCACCCTCTCTCGCTCCCAGTGCATTGAGTCGAGCTCATTTCTCTTTCGGCGCTCGGGGCGCAGATCGTTCCTGGGAGCTGCCGCTGAGTCTCAATTCCATGCAGGGCCGTCAGGCGGCCAGAAAGCGTGAGGAGCTTTCAGCGGCAGTTGATCGGGTGGGTTGAAAGGCCTGCTCTCGGGAGAGCATGTGCCAGGAGGTGATCAGCAGCTTGCGGGCGACCGAGGACTTCGCCGGGTTGGTGCCGTGGCGGGCAGCGAGTCGCCGGTAGTGCTCGTGGAAGGGATTGGTCGGCCGCCAGGCCTGGTTGGCGGCCTCGACCGCCGCCCAGCGAAGCGTGCGCGAGCCGGCCTTTGACAGCCGCCCGGTGGCCGAGCGCTCGCCCGACTGGCTGATCCGCGGCGCCAGCCCCGCATAGCCGACCAGCTTCGAGGCCGAGGAGAAGCGCGAGACGTCGCCGATCTCCGCGGCGAAGGTGAGGCTGATCAAGGGGCCGACGCCCGGGATCGTCTGCAGCAGCTGGGCCCTTGGGTCTGAGCGCGCGATCGGGGCAAGCTCTGAGTCGATCGGGGTGATCCGCCGATCGAGCTCCTCGATCTGTCGCAGGTGGGTGGCGATCGAGTCGCGCCAGACCTCGGGAACCCCGCGCTGCTCGAGCAACTCCATCGCACCGGCCTGGCGCAGGCGGGTAAACGAGATCCGCAGGCCGAACTGGGTCAGCAGGCCGAAGATCCGGTTGCGGGCCGAGGTGCGCAGCTTGACCAGGTGGGCTCGCCGGCGCAGGCGCTCGCGGATCGCGCGGTCCTCTTGGGTGGCGACCCAGACCGCCGGCACCAGGTCTCGCCGGCAGAGCTCGGCCAGCACCCTGGCGTCGACCTTGTCGGTCTTGCAGGCAAGCGGGGCAATGTCTCTGACCTTGCGCGCGTGGGCGACCTGCACCTCCCAGCCAGCGAGCTCGAGCTGGTCCTTGACCCAGATCGCGCCGCTCATCATCTCGACGCAGGCCTTGACCTCGGGCCCGAGCTTCAGCGCCAGGTGGACGAGGCCGTCCTCGTCGGCGGGGATCAGCCCCTCGCCGTCGATCGCTCCGGACTCAGATCGCGCGCACCAGGCGGCGCGGCCATAGGCCCAATCGATTCCGACATAGTTCATGCCGGGTCTCCTCCCGCTCCGAACAGCAGTGACAACCGCCGTTCTAATGAGCGTGGCGGAGGCCCCTTTTCAGTTCGGGCTCAGCGCTGGCCCGTCATGACATTCCATGCATTGGAGCAGCGGATGTCGGCCCCTATGGGGAAGCATTGGCGCTCATGGACCCGTCGCTGCGCGAGCTGTACCTTGCGCTGCGCGAGCAGGCGATGGCCAGGGTCGACGTCGCCTCGCGGGTCGCGGTGATGGTCAGCCGGGTTCTCGCGCGGCGCGATGGCCGACCGGCTCGGCGTACCGCTCCGCGGGAGACCGGTAGCGCAGCAGGTGAGTAGCGCAGCGTACCGGCAGTTAATTGAGAGGCGACTGCGGCGCATACAGTGGCGCACCCCCTTTTCGCCGTTCAGTTTCGCTCTACGACTGGGCTAAAGGCAGT
>CAWJAY010000060.1:0-57092 GCA_963840925.1 uncultured Alphaproteobacteria bacterium | reverse complement strand
CTGGCTTGTCGAGGAACCAGACGTCGGCTTGGTCGCGGGCTCCACACCAGTAGTGCTCCGTCCCCTCTTTCCAGCCGTACAGGATCGGTTCGTACTGGCGCTGATAATCGGCCCGTCCGAGCGTGAATGTATGCTTTGCCCAGATCACGAACGTCGACCACTTGCCGCCGGCGGCAGGTGAACGCCCGCTGCAGCGTGTGCAGCTCGGAGCTGCTCATGCAGACGTACACGGCGCCCTTGGTCACGCTGAGGATGTTCGACGCAGGCGTCCATGCAGGAACGCCTCGAAGCCAGACCCGAGATCGTCGTTCAGGATCGGCCGGTGCTTGCCGCGCAGCTTGTCCTTGGGCGAGTTGGCGTAGTCGACGTTGTACGGCGGGTCGCAGAAGGTCATGTCCGCGAGCTGCCCGCCGAGCACGCTGCTCGACGTCGGCCAGCGCCGTCGCATCGCCGCACAGCAGGCGGTGGTTGCCGAGGGCCCATAGGTCGCTCGGCCGGGTGACCGGATGCACCGGCGGCTCGGGGACCTCGTCGTCGGCGTCGTCCGACGCGGTCTCACCATCTGCCAGAGCCAGCAGTCGCTCGAGCTCGGTGGCATCGAAGCCGACCAGGTCGAGATCGAAGCTCTCGTCCCTCAGCCAGGCCAGCTCGGCGGCCAATAGCTCCTCGCTCCACCCCGCCTGCAGAGCGAGTTGGTTGTCGGCGATCAGGTACGCCCGCTTCTGCGCTTCGCTCAGGTGCTCGAAGCGGATCACCGGCACCTCGTCGAGCCCGAGCTTGCGCGCCGCCAGGAGCCGGCCGTGGCCAGCCAGGATCCCGGCGTTCTCGTCGATCAGGATCGGGTTGGTCGAGCCGAACTCCACCACGCTCGCCGCGATCTGGTCGACCTGTGCGTCCGAGTGCGTCCGAGGGTTGCGCTCGTACGGGCGCAGGCGGTCGATCGGCCACAGCTGGATCCGGTCGGCGAGCGCGACCAGTCCGGCGCTCGTCGGTGCGTCGGTCACGTGCGAACCTCGTAGTGCGACGGGTGGTGCCAACTTAGGTGCGACGCCTGCGCCGGTAGCAGGCCGTCGCACCCTGGCGCTCCTCAGGAGCTCAGGAATTCTGCGGGCCTCAGGCGGTCAAGTGCGACGGGTAGTGCGAACTGCGAACCCGGATTTTCAGGCTGTCGCTAGCGAAATATCGCCGTGGCCTGCCCCTCATCCAGCTTGTCGCCGAGAAAAGTTCCCCAGCGATCCTGAGTTCGATCTTGAAAGCACTTTCAGTTCTCACATGCCATCTCTATTCAGTACCTCGCTAATTTATACATATGACATCTCCAGATACATTGATACTGTGCGAGTTTATACTACGTGGCGCGTCCTTGGAGACACACCTGCCGCCCGCTTCGCCACCACCATCACGGCCGCGGACTGTCCCCAGCATCGTCGAATAGCCCCTTCAACTTCGCGCCTACCAGGGTCGTGCGCATGCTGTCCAGCTTGCCGGCGGCCGTCTGCGCTGCCGCCGAAGGTCGTGCCGGGTCTCGGTTAGCTCGGCCACGACCTGCTCGCCGCGCTGGTCCAGCTCGTGGATCTGCTTCCTCAGCCGGCTGACCACGCTCGTCGACCAGCAGCTGGCGCTTCTCGATGTTGCGGCTGCGCATGCACAACCAGGCCGCGCCTCGACGGTCAACCCCTCCGGCGGCGGCAGGTGACTGCTCTCCCATCGCTCGCCCCCCAGGGCACGCCTCGCGCACCGAGCGATCACGCTCGGTCTTGATCAGCGACGAGAACCGACCAAAACCAGGTTCAGCGCCAGGAAAGCAAAAAAAAACCCGCCGCCGGGCGTCCGGAGCAGGCTGTCGCTATAGTCCCTAGTTAGCCGATCCCTACATCTTGTGAGCCACACTGTCAAGCTCCACAACATCGGCCTACCAGGCTCGCTTGGCTTCGCCGTAGCCGTAATGCCTAGCCAGCATACCCAAGGCCGCGATCAGGATCCCCTTGGCCTCTTTTTTTTGATCGACTGACCGACCGCGCCAGCCCTGTCGGAGCGCCCACTCCCGAAGGCTGCGCTGGAGCCCGACTACGTGCCAGACGCACGAGCCCGCCCCGGGCTCGAAACCCCGCCCAGCGCTTCCAATGCCCGGTGAACTCCCCGCCGGGCCTCGAGTTGACGCTCGTTGATCTCGGGCTCATGGCCGGTGCCGGGTACCCGTAGGACGGGCAGCGCTCTCAGCGGGTCGAAGCTCGCGAGGATGAAGTTCGCCTGGAAGTCGCGGGCGGCATCATGCATGGCTTCGTGGGAGTTGATTCCTCCTTCCTCAGCAGCTGGCCAGAGCGTATCGATGGTCCAGATGGTCAAGCCCGATCCGGCCATCGGGGTCCGCCTCGCGGATCTCCCTCGAGCTGACGGCCGCGCGCCTTGTGGGCTCTGATCCGTGCGCTTACCGGTCGCCTCCTGGCCGCCGGCCGTAGAGCTTGGCGAACGGGTCGTCGTCGGTCGGCGCTGCGCCGCTTTTGGGTACGTGCCAAGCACGAGCGGTAGCCGGCCGGCGCGATCATCGGCTGACCTCCCGCAGGACCGCCGCGTAGCCGGCCACGTCGACCTGCTGTCGAGGTGCTTCGGATCGCGGGCGAGCCGGGCCAGCTTCAGGTCGATCAGGCACAGCACGACCTGCGCCGGCCTGATCCTGGTGCCGAGGGTCAGCGACCACCGCGGCGCGACCGCTCGAACAGCTCCTCCGGCTCGCCGTACTCGCCGCGCCGGTTCGACCACGCCGGCGGCGTGCTGGAGCAGCATGGCGCCGTTCATCGCCCGCCTCCGATCTTCGATCGCCCAGTCCAGCAGCGCCAGCGCGTCGGCCTCGTTGTCGTCGGCGGGCTCGAAGCCGAGCGCCTGGACGGCCGCGATCACGGCCTCCTTGTCGGCGTTGCCCTTGCCGGTGATGTGCCGCTTGATGGTGCCGACCGGCACGCCCCGGTAGGGCTCCTGTTCGCCTCGGCCCAGGCGGTCAGGTGGGCGAGGAACCCGCCGTACGCGTGCGCGGCAGCCGTGCCGAGATGGGAGCGGACCTCCTCGAACACGACGGCGCCGACGCCGCCGGAGGTCTCGTCGATCTCCTGCAGCCAGGCGCGGAAGCGGAGCCAGATCATGCCGCCACCCTCGAACCGGCCGGCTTGAACTCGGCGTGCCGCTGGCGATCGCGCCGTCGCGGTTGCGAACAGCCCAGCCGGTCTGCTGGCCGAGGTCGAGCGCGAGGATCGCCCGCTGGTCGGGTGCCGCCCCGAGCGCGCCACCGGCACCGGGATAGCGCTTGCTTCACGCGCAGCCGGCGCAGAGTCGATCCAGCCATGATCGTTCCCTCCAGAGTGATCGTGGTCAGGATGGCGGCGGGGTCCCGCCAGGAACGTCGCCGCCATCCGCTCTTCGCAGTCGGAGAGTGTTGTCGGCCCGCGGTCGGTGGAGGACGCTGAACGACGCGCGAAACTTCGAGACCGGCAACTCGTTTCGCCTTTTTACACGTCCAGGCGCGCGTGTAAGGGATAACAGGACGCCACCTTCGTGCGTTCGCGAGCCCGCATCGGACTCGGCAACCTGAGAATCGAAGTTGACGCGCACGGCTTCGATCCTTTCGATGCTCTCGCACCGATGTCGCTGCTGGACGCAAGCCTTTCGATGCTTTCGATCCTCCGCCTCAGCCATCGTCATCGCGTCGTCGTCCTTGCGCCGCGCTGGGATCCTGAACTCGCCGAGCGGCTCGAGCCGCGAAACCCATCTTCCGGCTCTTCGGGTGCTGCCAGCGCTCATACCCGCGCTGGATCAAAGCTTGGGCGAAGCGCTTCTCGGTGCCGACGTGCTCGCCAGTCTGGGCGCACCGTCGCGCCAGTCCGCGAACAGATCGTGCGTCGTCCGTCGCGTCGGCTCCGCCTGCATCGTTCCTCGAGCCAGCGGCCGACCGCGTCCTCCTCCGCGAAGTACTCGGCGGTCGCCTCGACCACGGCCGCCGGCGGGTCCAGCCCGCCGCGCTGCCATTCGAGGCAGCCCGCGATCGCCCAGTTGAGGATCGCCGGCCATTCCGCCTTGAGCTTCTCCGGCAGATCGCGGGTCGCGCTCTCGGCCGATGTGAAGGTGAACGGAATCAGGTGAAAGCGCCGGCGGATCGCCTCGTCGACGTTGCTCAGGCTAGGCTTGTGGTTGCCGGCGATGAACAGCTTGAACTGCGGCCGGTAGGTGAAGAAGTCCTGCCGCATGAACCGGGCCGTGATCGGGTCGCCGCCGGTCAACGCCTTGACCTTCGGCCTCGGCCCAGCGCCGGCCCTCCTCGGTCTCCTGCGCCGTGACCAGCCGGGCGCCGCGCAGCATGGCCAGGTCGGTCGGGTGGCGGTCGCTGTGGGTGGCGGTGAAGCGTTTCCATCGAGGCGACCGTGGCGTAGTCGCCGAGGATCGCGGCGACCGTGTTGAGGAACACGCCCTTGCCGTTGCCGCCGGTGCCGTAGACGAAGAACAGCGCGTGCTCGCGGCCGAGCCCGGTCAGGCAATAGCCGACCGCGCGCTGCAGATAGGCCTGGAGCTCGGCGTCGCCGCCGGTGATCTCGCGGAGGAACCGCGTCCAGAGCGGGGAGTCGGCATCCCGGGCGGATGCCGGACCCACGGCCGTGATCTTCGTGCAGCGGGCGCCGCGATCGTGCGGGGACAGCGTCCCGGTCTGGAGGTCCACCGTTCCTGCCGGGGTGTTCAGCAGCCAGGGATCGGCATCCCAGACTTCGGAGGTGCGCGCGATCGAGCGATCAGCCTGAAGGCCATCTTCAGGACGGCGCCGATCACCTGCGCTCCGCCAGGTGCCGCAGGGCCCGGACGGTCTGGTCCGGCGACAGGCCCGGCAAAGTGTCCTGTCCGGCGCGCAGCTGCTCGTCGGTGCATTGCAGGGCCTCGGCTATGGCGGCGGCGAGCGCCGCGCGCGCCACCCCCTGGGTCGCCAGTGAGCACTCGGTCGCGGCCGCCCGGAACTCGCCTGTCGCGTCCCGGCAGAGGATCGCCCAGGAGTAGTCGGCGTCGGTGCGATCGAGCACGACGGCGCCGAGCAGGCGCCCCTCGCCCGCCTCGAACCATTCGAGCTCGCGCCACAGCGCGGCGGCCAGTTTGGGGATGGGCGACCGGACCAGCGCCCGGAAACGTCGCTCAGAGATCGCGTTCATCATCGTCGATGTCCTCGTCATCGTCGGGGCCACCCTCGTCGGCGGTGTCTCCCCCGGTGGGCGCGTCCTCGTCTGCGTCGCCCCAGGCATCGCCGATGTGGGTCTCGACCAGGCCGATGGTCGGGGCGTCGGGGTAGAGCTCGGAGAACGCCCGGGTCATGGCCCGCGATCAGGCGCTGCTCGACCTCCTCGGCGACGTCGGCCGCGGCCTCGACCACGAGCTCGTCGTGAACCGACAGGATCAGCTGCGCGTCGAGTCCTGCCAGTGCTCGATCCAGCAAGACCATGCTGCGCAGCAGTATGTCGGCGGCACTACTTTGGATCGGGAAGTTGCTGCAGGTCGTGTACTTGAGAATGCCGCCCTTCTCCCATTCCGCGCGCAAGGGCCGGCCCGGCCCGGCTGAAGATCACGCGGGCGCTGCGGCCGAGCTCGTCCTGGCGCTGCTGGTAGGGCGCGGATCGCCGGGTAGGTCCGGAGCACGGCCTGCCAGCGCCGCCGCCGGCCTCCGTCCTCGCTCATGTCGATGTCGAACTTCGCCCACGCCGAGGCGCGGATCGTCCGCGGGCCGGCGGCGAAGATGATGCCGAAGTTGACCGCCTTGGCCGCCTTGCGCCGCGGGTCGTGCTTGCCGATCTCCTCCTCGCGGCGCCCCGGAGATCGAGGCCGCGGTCCGCCGGTGGATGTCGCCGCCGGCAGCGAAGATCGTCGCGCATCACCTGCTCGTTGGCCTCCTCGGCGAACACGCGCAGCTCGATCTGGTCGAGGTCGGCGCGGACCAGCCGCCGGCCCGGCCGGCGCCCTGACCGCCGCGCGGGCGTCGCCCGGCAGCTGCTGCGCGTTCGGGCTCGAGCTGGTGAGCCGGCCCGGTCTTCGCGCCGCAGGTCATGTAGTCGGGGTAGATCCGGCCGGTCTCCGGATCGACCAGCTCGAGCAGCTTGACGCCGAAGCTCTCCAGCCGCTTGCGCGCCCAGAGCACGCGCAGGAGCGGCCGGATCTCGGCATGGTGCGCCAGGTACTTGAGCAGGTCGCCGCGCGCGCTGAGCCCGCCGGCCTGCGGTCCGCGGCATCCAGGCGATCTCCTCGGCCGGCAGGTGCGCCTCGATCCAGGCGCCGACCTTGTGCCGGGCCGGCGGCTCCTCGCCGGTCAGCTCGACGAAGGCGGCCCGCTTCTCGGCGAGCTCGCGCTCCCAGCGCTCGATCGTCGCGAGATGGGCCTCGCGGTCGAAGGGCACGCCCGCCAGCCGCATTCTGGCGACCACGGGCACGGCGGCGTTCTGCAGCCGGAAGCAGCGGCGCAGCCGCTCGTCCATCTGCCGAGCATCGCCCGGCCGGCCTCGAAGGCGGCGGCGGCGTCGATCGCGGCATAGTTCAGCTGGGCCCGGGACAGCCGGGGCGCCGACCAGTCGCGAGAGCTGCTGGCCCTTGCTCGATCTCGACCCCGAGGACCTCGCTGCAGACGGTCTCGAGCCGGCGCGCGCCGGGCGCGCAGCCCAGGAGCAGCCCGGCCATCTGCATCGTGTCGACCGTGCGGGGCAGGGCCACGCCCTGGGCGCCCAGCATCGCGGCCTCGAACCCGGCGTTGTGGATCCAGAGCCGGCGCCCCCAGAGCTCCGACAGCGCCGCGAGCGGCACGTGGTGCAGGTCGAAGACGAGCACGGTCCGGGTCGACGGGTCGTAGACCTGGACCAGGCGCGGCTTGGCCTTGCGCGGGTTGAGCCCGGCCTTGTCGGTGATCCGTCGGCTGGTGCTTCGCCCGCAGCCCCTTCTTGGTGATCACGATCGCAGGGCCGCTTGACCGCGGCCTCGGTCTCGACAGTCGAGCCCGACTTCGCCGGGCAGGGCGCGGACCACCGCGCGGCCCGCGCCGCGCTCGTGACGAGCTCGATCGCCTCGATGCCGAGCGCGGCGATCGCGGCCGCGCCGTCGTCGCCGGGCTCGGCCAGGCGCTCGATGATCTCCGCCAGGTGCCGGGCGAGCAGGACCTGATCGGCCAGCGGCAGCCGGCCCAGGCCGTCGACCTGCAGGTCGGCGCCGGCCCAGCGGAACCGCACGCCGGCCTCGGTCGCGGCGGCCAGCATCGCGCCGAGCGGATCCTTGCGGGCGCGCTGGTAGCGGGCCTCGAGCGTGCGCCGCTCATGCCGACGGCCTCCGCCGCTTCAGGTGCTCGGCCAGGCAGGCGTCGGCGTGGAACACCTTGCCGTCGTGCTCGATGCAGGCGGCGCCGTTCAGCGGCGCCCGGCAGTAGCCGCAGCGGGCGGCGCGCGGGATATATGCTCGCGTCGGGCCCGATTTGATCCGGCCCATCCGGCGCCACGGCGCCAGCGTCGATTTCGCCAGCAGTATCAATGGCTTGCGTGGCGCCGGATGGATTATCGCGATCCGGCGCCCAATCCGGCGCCAGCCTCATCCTCGGCGTCGGGGTGGCGCCGGTGGCGCCGGATGCGCTGTTTTGATCCGGCGCCACTGAACCTGGCTCTGCGCCTGGGGTTTCGGGCCTCTGGCGCCGGATGCGCCGGATGCGCCGGATCATTTTCGGGGTCGCGCGATATATACCGCGCCCAGGCCTGCTCGAAGTCGGCCCGGGTGTAGTAGTGGCGGTCGCGCTTGCGGTCCGCGCGCCTTCTCGCGCCGGCGCAGCGTCCCGCTCGACCACGCCCTTCAGCATGCCGCGCAGGTAGTAGGCGTCGATCGGCGCGCCGTTGCGCTTGATCGTCGCCCAGGGCTCGCCCTCGCGGGCGATCAGCCGGGCGACCAGATCGGCAGTGAACATCCGCTCCGACGTGCCGAACTCCTCGCGGATCGCCTCGAGCAGCAGCGCCAGCCGGGCCTCGTCCTGGCCGCGCTCGGCGTGGATCGCCCGGGCCGCCGCCTCCACCCGCGCGGGCCACGCCCCGCCGGCCTCGGCGGCGATCGCGAACAGCGGCCGCCACAGGTCGGCCTCGCGGTTGTGCAGGAAGCCCGGCACCTCCGGATCGAGGTCGAGCTCGGGCAGGTCCTGCGCCCAGCGGACCAGCTTGCGCGCGATCTCCTCGAACGCCGGCGAGGTGCCGTTGACGAGGCGATGCTTCAGCTCGCCCGGCCGCGCCCGGTGCATGCGCAGCACGATCGCAGCGGTCCTGCACCGTGTCGACCAGCGACCTGATGCCGGCCATGATCATCGGGCACCAGAACTCGAAGTCGTGCATGTCCCAGCCGCCGGCCGGGTTCGGCACGCAGACCTTCTTGCGGGCCAGGCGGCGGTAGGAGCTCGCGTTGATCGCGGCGGTCAGCGCCTCGCCGGCGGTCGTCGGGTTGAGGTAGCGGTCGGCCTCGTCCATGCAGCCACGTCGGCTGCCAGGCGTCGCTGGTCCGGATGAAGATGGCCTCGGTCACGCCCGAGGTGAGCTCGGGGCGGCGGACCACGTTGCTGACGGCAGTCCAGGAACGTCGTCTTGCCGCACTGCCGCGTCGGGCTCTGCAGCGCCAGCTTCGGCATGCAGTGCAGCCGGTCGAAGCACGTGCGTCATGGCCGCCCACAGCGCCGGCCGTCTGCATGTTCGCCGGCGTCGTCGCGATGTACTTCGCCAGCTCCGCGACGAGCTCGTCGAGCACCGCGGCGAGGTCGCCGACCGGCTCCTCCCACGGCGCGATCGTCGCCGGTCATCCGGCTGCGGCGTCCCGCCGCTGCAGCCGCTCGCGCTCGTCGGCGACGTGCTGGCGGACCAGCTTGATCGGGATGCCCTTGAACAGCGGCTGGCCGCCGTAGGTCGCCTCGGCCATCGCCTCCTTGATCGCGGCCTGCCGCTCGAGCTCGTCGCTGATCCGGGCCAGGCGGGTGATCCACCCCGGCCGGCCGAGCTCGGCCTGCGCGGCGCGGGCGAGCAGCTCGCGCACGCCCTCGGCGCCGTGCGCGCGCCAGACGTCATCGGGGTCCTTGCAGCAGCCGCAGGCCGGGTCCGGCGTGATCCAGACGCGATCCGAGGAAGCCGTTGAGCAGCCAGTGGTCGACGTTGGCGCCGTAGTCGCGCAGGTGCGCCTCGCGGAGCGAGCTGCCGTCCGCGGCCAGCTCGCCCTCGCCCGGCGCGCGGTCGGCGACGATCGTGAGCTTGCGTGCCCTTGAGCGTCTTGTGCTTCAGCCAGGACCGGCTGCCGAAGCCGATCACCTGCCCGGCGACGCCGGCGGCGAGCAGCGCGAGCGGCTTCTCGGCGTAGCCTTCGGCGGCATAGATCTCGTCGCCCGCCGTGCCGCCCCACCAGCAGCGCATCGCGGCAGCCGTCCTCGACCAGGCTGAAGTAGTCGCGCTTGTGGCGGCTGTCGCGACGCCGGCGCCGGCGCGCCGTCGATGTCGATCCAGGTCGCCTGCAGGCCGGTCGGCTCGCCCGTCCGGCGCGACGCGCAGCACCGTGAGCAGGGCGTGATCGCCTGGGCCGCGGCCGCGCGCCGACGACGGCAGGTAGAGCTGATCCCGGCGCCGCGAGCACCGTCTCGAGCGGCAGCCCGCGGTGCTTGACCAGGTACTTGGTCGCCGGGCAGCTCTTGGTCAGCGGCAGCGCGGCCGCGAGCAGCTGCTGGCCGCGCTCGGCGCGCTCGGCGTTGAAGCGCGAGCGGTCGGTGCCGTAGTCGTTCATGGGCTCGCCCCCTGCAGATGGCAGCGAGCCACGGCGGCGAGCCTGATCTTGGCACGCCAGGCCAGCGGCGCCCGCGCGGTGGCCGCGTGCCAGGCGACCGCGCGGTCGGCCGGGTCGAGCTCGCGGCCAGCGGTCAGAACCAGGCGGGCGAGCGCGCGCTCATCGGGCGACAGCCGCCGAGCACCCTGCGGCTGCTGCTGCAGCTGCTGCGCCGGCAGCGGCGCGCGGACCATAGGGGGCGCGACCCTATTCCGCAGGCTCGGGCGGCCGTGAGCGGTCTTTCTCGGCCTGCGCCCGGCGCCGTAGGGCTGCCCGGGCTTCCCCGACAAAAACACTCAACTTACCGGCAATTTTGAACGTGTTCAGGTCGTTGGCTCGCGCTAGCTCACGATAGACCTGCCGCTGGTCCAACCTGCCATCGAACACATCGGCGGCAATCTGTGCGGCGCCGATTGCTAACCGATCGGTTGCCGGTCCCGCGTCGTTTGTACCCATCCTGAGGTCTCCGTGCAGCTTTTATGCTTTACCTCGCCAGTAGTCCAGCTACCTCAAGTTACCGAGTATGCCGCTGTCGTGCAACAGATTTTCTGGACGATCCCATTGCGTTCTGTTACCATTCATTTTTCGAACGCCGACCACCTCAGGAGAGAGACACAAATGGTAAAGAAACCCGCTGCGAAGCCGGTAGGCACTGTCAGGCGCATGCCGCCGAGACGTCAGCTCAACCTCCGGCTCGACGCGGAGGCCTACGAGACGATCCGCGCGATGGCCGACGCGGAGGGCCGGACGCTGAACGGAGCCGTGGCCGAAATGGCCCGACGTCTTCGCGAAACCGACGAGAAGCTGACCGCGGCGTTCGGCTCGATCGCTGCGTACAACGTGGCGCGCACCCTCATCGCAGCGGCCGAGACGGCTGCGCTCGAGAAGGGCGCCGAAGGAGGCCGTTGGGTCCTGGACGCCGAGGCCTACAAGCTCGCAGCAGTAGCGATCACCCAGACGCTCCACCTGCTGAAACCCGGCAAGCTGCAGGCGGCGCTGGCTCGGTTCGAGGATGCGCGTCAGCGCGTCGTGGTTCGGGAGGTGGTGGACGAGAGCGCGCGCGCGAGCGCGCATTTCTCCGCGCATGTCGAGCGCGCCACCAGTGGTCGGGGTCAGCGCTGATGGCCAGCATCCGCAAGCGCAGCTGGGGCGCCGTCGCCGGCGCCAAGGAAGCCTGGGTCTGCGACTACGTCGACCAGCACGGCAAGCGCCGGCTGAAGACGTTCAGGACCCGCAAGGAGGCCGACGCCTGGCTCGTCCAAGCCCGGCACGAGGTCGCGGCCGGCACGCACACCGCCGACAGCGCCAGTGTCACGATCGCCGAGGCGGCCGGGCTCTGGCTCGAGCGCTGCGAGGCCCACAGCCTCGAGCAGGGGACCATTCGGAGCTACCGCAACAACGTACGCCACCACGTGCTGCCGCTACTGGGCGGTGAACGGCTCGCCCGGCTGACCACGCCGCGCGTCCAGCGGCTGGTGGACGACCTACTGTCAGGCGGCCGGTCGGTCGACAAGACCAAGCAGGTCCTATGGACCCTGAAGGCGGTCCTTAGCGAAGCGCAGCGGCGGGGGCTCCTCGCCCAGAACGCCGCCTTGCCCGTGAAGCTCCGGCACGGCGCGCGGCACAAAGAGCGGGTCGTCATCCCGTCCAAGCCGCACATCCAGGCGCTGATCAATGCCGCCACCGCTCGGTGGCGACCGCTCCTGATCACGGCAGCGTTCACGGGCCTGCGGGTCTCGGAGCTTCGCGCCCTGCGCTGGACCGAGGTCGATCTCAAGGCGAGCGTCCTGACTGTCAATCGCCGGGCTGATCGGTTCCGGGAGATCGGCAGCCCAAAGTCGGCGGCTGCCCGACGCGACGTACCCTTGATGCCGATCGTGATCAGCACGCTCCGCGAGTGGCGGCTCGCATGTCCCCCGAACGATCCAGATCTGGTCTTCCCGACCAGAGGCGGCCGCGTGCTGGCGCACAGCAGCCTGATCCAGAACGCCTTCATGACGATCCAGCAGCGTGCGGCGCTGACCGATGCCCGGGGCGGGCCCCTCTACCACTTCCACCTGCTCCGGCACTTCGCCTGCTCGCTGTTCATTGAAGCCGGCTTCTCGCCCAAGCGAATGCAGGCGATCATGGGTCACAGCTCGATCACCATGACGTTCGATCTCTATGGCCACCTGTTCCCGGCGCCGGAGGACGAGGCGCAGCGACTGCTGGCCGCCCAGCGGACGGTCCTTGGGATTGGCCAGTAATGGTCGTGTGCAACAAGTTCGTGAATTTGCGACAAGGATCAGGCCGAGATTCCAGGAGAACTGCGGGTCACAAACACGTGTAGTCGAACAAAGTTAATTTTCAGTATCCACGTACGTCGGGATCAAATTCAGGCAACCTGTGCCACGGTTGGCGTGGTTATGGCGCACATGGCGGTTGGCGACTTGGACGGCACGCTCGCTTGGTTGGATAAGATGTACGAGGAGCGCGCGCCGTGGCTGCTTCTACATGAACGAGCACGCGCGCTATGACCGCCTGCGCGGCGACCCGCGCTTCCAGCAGCTGCTGCGAAAGATCGGGTTCAAGGAGCCGAAGGTCTTTGCTAAGCCCACTTCCAAATGGGCCACCGAAGGCCGCTGACCGCTTCAGGTCGAGGCGCGCTTCCAATGTCCGCCGGGTGGTCGCGAGTGACGGCAAGCGGCTTGACATTGACAGAATCTGGCATCATGTGAGCTAAGAAACCAGGTCGATGGATACTTTCGCCATGATCGCCGCTGAGAAGGTCGCCGAGGTCATGGGCCTGCGCCAGTCGATTCACTCGCTCGCCGAACTGGCTGCGGCGGTCGCGCGCGGGCTGCCGAAGTCGACGCTACGGGCTTGTGTGCAACGGCTCTTCGACGACCGCGGCGAGCAACGCCGGATGATGTATGCGATCATTCCCGAAGCGACGTACAAGCGGCGCCAACATCTGAAACCGGAGGAAAGCGAGCGCACGGAGCGCCTGGGCCGGGTGATCGCCACGGCGGAATACGTCTGGGACGACCGCGATGAGGCGCGCCGCTTCCTGACGATGCCGCATCCGGCGCTCGGTGGCCGGCGACCGATCGACGCCGCGCGCAGCGAGCTTGGCGCCCGCCAGGTCGAGGAGCTGCTCTGGCAGATCTTCCACGGGCTGCCGGCCTGAGGCTTGCACGCGTTCCGGATTGCTGATCGCCGTTGGCCGATCTTCGAAGGGACCGGCGCGGCGCTTTACGGCGACCGCTGGAACCCGCCGGGCAAGCCGGTGATCTATGCATCGACATCGTTCGCCTGCGCGATGCTGGAGCGGCTGGCGCAGACCGGCACCGGTCGGATGCCGAAGAACCAGGTCGGCGTCGTGATCGAGATCCCGGACGACCTGATCATCGAGCACGCGCCCTTCGACTACGCTACTGGATTGCCGCCGCTATCCGAAAGTCGGGCATTCGGTGATCTTTGGCTGACTGAGCGTCGGGCGCCGGTGCTCACGGTCCGATCGGCAATCTCCCGCTACGACCGCAACGTCCTGATCAACCCAGCTCATCCCGACTTCGCCCGCATCGTCTGCAGCGAAGCCGAACCGATGGTATGGGGTGAGCGCCTGTTTCGCGGAGGATGAGCATGGCCGCGCGGGGGCTCTTCAGTCCCGGCGGGTCACGTTGAGCGCGCGGCGGTCGAGCGCGGCCTCGACCTCGGCGAGATCGATGCCGTGGCGGGCGAGCGTCGCGAGCGTGAAGTAGAGGACGTCGGCCGCCTCGTGGACCACCTCTTCGCGCCCGCTCGCCTCGGCGAGCTCGGCGGCTTCCTCGCAGAGCTTGGCGCCGAGCAACCCCGGATCGGCGAGCAGCCTGGCCGTGTACGAGCCGGCCGGCGCCGAAAGCTTGCGACTGGCGAGCCGGCGGGCGAGCGCGCCCAGGCCCTGGTCCGCGCCCCAGCAGGTGCGCGTGCTCCGGTGGCAGAAACCCGGGGGCTGCTGGCGGACCGTGAAGCGGAGCGCGTCGCGATCGCAGTCGACGTCGATCCGGAGCAGCTCCTGGGTCGCCCCCGATTTTTCCCCTTTGAGCCAGAGGCCGCGCGTGCGCGAGTGGTAGATGCCCCGGCCCTGCTCGAGCGCGGCCCGCAGCGAGGCAAGGTCGGAATAACAGACGCCAAGTGCTGTGCCGCGCTCGTCGACCACCACGGTCGACCAGAGGCGATCCGGCCGGTCGCTCGTGAGCGGCGCCGCGAACGCCTCGGCGAGGCCGAGCTTGCCGGCGTAGAGCGCCATGCCGACCTGGGCCTCGCAGCCGAGCCGGTCGAGTTCCCGGACTTCCTCGGCGGCGGTGATCCCGCCCGCGATCGTGACCGCGGCCGGGCCGGCGGCGTCCCGGATCTGCTTTGCGAACTCGAGATCGGTGCCGCCAAGGCGGCCCTCGCGCTCGACGAAGGTCACGAGAAAACCGCCGACCAGCTCGCGCAACGCCGCGATCCGCTCCAGGACGCCTCGCCCGGTCGGCTTCTGCCAGCCCTCGACCACGACCTCGCCGTGGCGGGCGTCGAGCGCCGCAACCACGCGCTCGGGCGGCAGCTTGGCCAGAACTTCCGGGTTGGCCGCGGTGCCGAGCACGACCTTCTGCGCGCCCCGGTCGAGCCAGGAGATCGCCGCGGCGACGTCGCGGATGCCGCCGCCGACCCGGCAGGGGGCGAGGTCGATCAGCTCCTCGATGACGGCGGAGTTGCTGCCGCGGCCGAGCGCGGCGTCGAGATCGACCACCGCAACCTCGCCGACCCGGCCGAAGCGCCGGGCGAGCGGGCGCGGGTCGCCGGCGTCCAGCGCCTTGGCCGCGCCGCCGATCAGCTGCACCGCCTGGCCGGCCTCGAGGTCGATCGAAGGGACGATCATGGCCGGATCGGCACGCCCTCGGCGGCGAGCGCCCGCTTGAGGTCGGCAACCGTGAGCTCGTCGTCGTGGAAGATCGAGGCCGCGAGCACGGCATCGGCGCCGGCCTCGAACGCGGCTTTCAGATGCTCCGGGCCCGCAGCCCCGCCCGAGGCGATCACCGGCACCCGCACGGCTGCCGCGACCCGCCGGGTCAGCTCGAGCTCGTAGCCCGAGCGGGTCCCGTCCTGGTCCCAGCTGGTCAGCAGGATCTCGCCGGCACCGCGGCCAACGCCCTCGCGCGCCCAGCCGATCGCATCGATGCCGGTCGTCTCGCGCCCGCCCTTGATGAGGACCTCGAAGCTTTGATCCCGGCGCGCGGCGTCGATCGCCAGCACCGTGCACTGGCGGCCGAAGTGCTCGGCGATCGCGGTCAGCAGCTCGGGCCGTTCGACCGCGGCGGTGTTGACCGAGACCTTGTCGGCCCCCGCCTCGAGCAGGACCTTGGCGTCGTCGAGCGTGCGGATGCCGCCGCCCACGGTCAGCGGGATGCCGAGCCGCGCCCGGACCTGCCGGACCGTCTCGGCCTGGTTGGCGCGGCCCTCGGGCGTCGCCGAGACATCCAGGATCACGATCTCGTCCGCGCCTTGGCGCTCGTACAGCGCCGCCCGCTCGGCGGGGTCGCCGGCATCGCGCAGGCCCTGGAATTGGATCCCCTTGACCACGCGACCGTGGCTCACATCGAGGCAGGGGATGATGCGCCGGGTCAGCATCAAGTGCCCTCGAGCCAGCGCGCGATCAGCGCGTGCCCGTAGGCGCCGGAAAGCTCCGGGTGGAACTGGCAGGCGAGGACGCCCTCGCGCTCCAGCGCCGCGATGAAGCGGCCGCCGTGCTCGGCGGTCGCGGTCGCGCAGCCCGGGGCCTCGCGAACGCGGTAGCTGTTGGCGAAATAGGCGTAGCCTGGCGCCAGAAATCGGCAATCCCCAGCCGGCTCGATCCGGTTCCAGCCGAACTGCGGCACGCGCACCGTTTCCGGGAACTGCCCGACCCGGCCTGGGATCAATGAAAGTCCTTTTGTCCCGGGGCTTTCGGCGCTTTCTTCAAAAAGAACTTGAAGTCCAACGCACATCGCGAGCGTCGCCGCGCCGGACCGCACCCGGGCAGCGATCACGTCTTCGAAGCCGGCCCGGCGCAGGCCGGCGAGCGTTGCGCCGAACGTCCCGACGCCCGGCAGCACGACCCGCTCGGCGGCCTCGACCATTGCGGCGCCCCGGGCGATCCGGGTGGTCGCGCCAAGGCGGGCAAAGGCCGCGAGCACCGAGGCGAGATTGGCGGTCCCGGTCGGCAGGACCACGACCTCGGGCGTCATCAGAGCACGCCTTTGGTGCTCGGCACCTGGTCCGGGCCGTCGATCCGTACCGCCTGGCGGAGCGCCAGCGCCACCGCCTTGACCGCGGCTTCGGCGCGGTGGTGGTCGTTCGCCCCGCGCAGCACGTCGACGTGCAGCGCCATGCGCCCGGTCGTGGCGAGCGAGGTGAAAAAATGGGAAAGGTTCTCGCAGGAGAGCTGGCCCAGCGCATCGCGCTCGAGGCCGAGGTCGACCACCGCGCAGGGCCGCCCGGACAAATCGACGACCGCGCGGGCGAGCGCCTCATCGAGCGGCGCGAACGCCGAGCCGAAGCGGGCGATGCCGCGCCGCTCGGCCAGCGCCTGATCGAGCGCTTGCCCGAGCGCGAGCGCGCAGTCCTCGACCGTGTGGTGGTCGTCGACCTCCAGGTCGCCCGCACACTTAAGCGCGAGGTCGAAGCGCGCGTGCCTGGTCAGCGCGGTCAGCATGTGGTCGAAAAAGCCGATCCCGGTCTTGACTTCGGCCTGGCCGCTGCCGTCGAGGACCAGCTCGAGGCTGATCCTGGTCTCGAGGGTCTCGCGGCTGATCTTCGCCTGGCGCGCGGTCATCAGGGCACGATCTGGGCGAGCGCTGAGACGACGATGTCGGTGCCGCCCTTGGCCTTGATCTCGGGGATCACCCGCGGCAGGTCCTTGCGCGGCACCGCGGCCTTGAGCGCGAAGCCTTGGTCGCCGTGCAAGGGCGCCATGGTCGGCTCGCGCATGCAGGGCAGGACCGCGATCACCGCTTCCAGGCAGTCCTTAGACACGTTGACCTCGACCATGACCCGCTCGCGGGCATCGAGCACCGAGCGCAACAGCAGCACCAACGTCTCGATCCGCGCTCTTTTGCCGGGATCTTCGAGCGCTCTGGGGTTGGCGTAGAGCCGGGTCGAGGAGCGCATCAGCTCGTCGACCACGACCAGACCGTTGGCGCCCAACGTCTCGCCGGTTGCACTGTTGTCGACGATGCAATCGGCATCCTCGGGCGGGAAAACCTCGGTCGCACCATAGGAATGGACGAAGGTCGCCTCGAAGCCGCGCCGGGCCAGCCAGGCAAGCGTCAGCCGCTCATACTCGGAAGCTACGACGAAGGACTCTCGCTCCAGCCCGCCGGCCGCGAACTCGGGCGTCGCGGCGGCGACCAGACGCACCGGATCGAGCCCGGTATCGAGCAGCTCCTCCACTTCAGCCGCGAGTTCCGCGACCCAGTCGGCACCGGCAAAACCGACATCCCGGGAGCCCAGATGGAGCATCTCGACGATGTTCTGCGGCTTCAGGATCTTGGTCTCGAAACCGGGAAGCGACAGGTTCGGCCGATAGCCGCGCCGGCCGAAGGTCACCCGGATGCCGGCATCGCCAAGCAGCGCCAGCACGCCCTGCTCCATCCGTCCCTTTGGCAGGGCCAGATGGACGAGGTTTTTGCCACTTTCGGCCGCGGCGCTCACCGCCTTCCAACCCTTTCGCAGCGCAACAGAAGCGCGCGGAACCTAGCCCGCCGCCCGGCTTTGAGCAAGCGAAGCGACGGCATTTCGGTGCTTGCAACTCTTGTACTTATTTTGGTACCTTACCATGCGATCGTTTGAGAACCGACTGCCCGCGCGGTTCTATAGAACGATCGGGGGTGCCGAGCCGGTGCGCGACTGGCTCAAGGAGCTCGATCCCGCCGATCGACGGATCGTCGGCGCCGACATTAACGAGATCGAGTTCGACTGGCCCGCGGGGATGCCGCTTTGCCGGTCCCTGGGGCGGTGGGCTCTGGGAGGCCCGGAGCCATATCTCCCGAGGCGGATCGCGCGGTCATCTTCTGCATCGCGTGCGGCGAGATGAACCTTTTGCACGGCTTCATCAAGAAATCCCAGAAAACGCCGCAGGCGGACCTGCAACTGGCGATCAGGCGCAAGAAGGAGGTGGAGCGATGACCAACCCGCACATCGGCTCGCCGCTCGACGAGTTCCTGGGGGAGGAAGGCATTCTCGAGGAGGTCGAGGCGATCGCGATCAAACGCGTCCTGTCACGCCAGGTCGCGGCGGCGATGCAGGCTCAGAAGCTGACCAAGAAAGCGATGGCCGCGCGCATGGGCACCAGCCGCTCGGCGCTCGACCGCCTGCTCGACCCGGACAACACCTCGGTGACGCTGCGCACGCTGCAAAAAGCCGCCTCGACCGTCGGGCGGCGGCTCAGACTCGAGCTCGTGTAGGTCGCGCCTGGCGCGTGTTGGCCAGGTTGCGCGCCGCTCGACGCAAACCGCGGGCATGCAAGGCGTTCTGCGGATATGGGTCCTCGGGTCAAGCCCGAGGACCACAACCAAGAGAACTGTCGCAGCTTGTGCCGGCGCGGGGGGTGCCGCAAGGTGGGCTGTCTGGAGAAAAGTGGAGAAAACAATGGCGACGGCGTTGTTTGTGGTGCGGGCGTCGATCCCGAAGGAGCGGGAGGCGGAGTTCAATCGGTGGTACAATGAGGAGCACTGCCCGCAGGTGCTCCAGTATCGGGGCGCGGTCAGCGCCAAGCGCTATCGGGCGCTGCTCGGCGACGACAAGTACCAGTACATGGCGGTCTACGAGTTCCAGGACGAGCCGACCCTGGAGCGGTTCCTCGACTCCGAGCATATGGCCGAACTCCGGCGCGAGTACGATGCTCATTTCGGCGGGCTCTCGGAGCGGGCCCGCTCGGCCTACGTCCAGGTCTGGCCGTAGCGGGCTGCCAGCTCCGGGGGCGGCCCGGTGAGCGACGATCAGACGATCCGCGCGGTCTGGCTGATCAGCCTGTTGCTGATGGTGCTGGCGGTCGCGTTCCCGCTCGCCCGCAGCCAGCGCCAGTGGCTGCGGCAGGCCGCGGTCTGGGTGCTGATCGGCGGCTTCCTGTTCGCGGGCTACCGGATCGCGCAGTGGCTGATCGGCCGCTGAGGTGCGGCGGGCTCGACGGTAGGTGGCCAAGCCTGATAGCCTCCGGCACGATCGGCAAAGGAGGCTCATCATGCTCTCGCGTCGTACGCTGGCGAGTGCTGCCGGGCTCGGCGCGGTCGCCGCGCTGGCGCTCACTTTGGGCGCGCCGCCCGCGCCGGCTCAAGAGCTGAAGTCCGTCGCGGTGACCGCGATCGTCGAGCACCCGGCGCTCGATGCGGCGCGCGACGGGATCAGGGACGAGCTCGCGGCCGCCGGCTAGGAGGTCGGGCCGGAACCTCGAGTTCCGGTACGAGAGCGCCCAGGGCAACCCGGCGATCGCGGCGCAGATCGCGCAGCAGCTCGTCGGCGACCCGCCGGACGTGATCGTGCCGATCTCGACGCCATCGGCGCAGGCCGTGGTCGGCGCGACCAAGGACATCCCGGTCGTGTTCACCGCGGTCACCGATCCGTTCGGCGCCAAGCTCGTCGCCAGCCTCGAGCGTCCGGGCGGCAACGTCACCGGCATGTCGGACCTGTCGCCGATCGGGCTGCACTCGACCTGATCAAGGAGATCATGCCCGGGGCCGCGCACCTCGGCGTGATCCACAACCCGGGCGAGGCTAACTCGGTGACGCTGCTCGAGCTTATCAAGCTCGAGGCGCCGGTGCGCGGGCTCGAGGTGGTCGAGGCGGCGGCGCCGCGCTCCTCCGACGTGCTGGCAGCGGCGCAGAGCCTGGTCGGCAAGGTCGACGCGATCTACGTGCCGACCGACAACACGGTGGTCACCGCGCTCGAGGCGATCGTCAAGGTCGGCACCGACAACCAGCTGCCGGTGTTCGCGGGCGACACCGATTCGGTGCCGCGCGGCGCGATCGCGGCGCTCGGCTTCAATTACTACGACCTCGGCCGCCAGACCGGCAAGATCGTCGCCCGCGTGCTGGACGGCGAGGCGCCGGGCGCGATCGCGGTCGAAGGCGTCGAGATCACCGAGCTGTTCGTCAATCCCGGCGGCCGCCAAGGCGATGGGCATCGAGCTGCCGGAGCCGGTGGTCGAGCGCGCCAAGATGGTGGTCGAGTAGGCGCGCGCCGCATCGCGCCGGCCCGGGCCCTTCGCGGCGGGCGGGCGCGCAGCCGGTGAGCCAGGTCGCGCTGTTCGGCGCGCTCGAGATCGGGCTGATCTACGGCCTCGTGGCGCTCGGCGTCTTGCTGTCGTTCCGGGTGCTGAGCTTTCCCGACCTGACGGTCGACGGCAGCTTCCCGCTCGGCGCGGCGGTCGCGGCGAGCGCGATCGTCGGCCGGCACCGACCCCTACCTTGCGACGCTGCTGGCGATCGCTGGCCGGCGCGCTCGCGGGCCTGGTCACCGCGCTGCTCAACGTCCGCTTCAAGATCCTGCACCTGCTCGCCAGCATCCTGACGATGATCGCGCTGTTCTCGATCAACCTGCGGATCATGGGCCGGCCGAACATCGCGCTGCTCGGCGAGCCGACGGTGCTCACGCCGTTCCAGGGCCTGGGCGTGGCCGCCCTGCTGCTGCAGGCCCGCTCGCTGGTCGGTGGTGGCACTCGCGGTGATCATGCTCCTGCTGACCCGGTTCCTGCCAGCGACTATGGCCTGGCACTGCGCGCGACCGGCGCCAATCCGCGCATGGCGCGCGCCCAGGGCATCGCGACCGGCCGCGCGATCTGCGTCGGCATGGCGCTCAGCAACGCGCTGGTCGCGCTCGCCGGCGCGCTGTTCGCGCAGACCAACGGCTTTGCCGACATCACGATCGGCACCGGCACGATCGTGGTCGGGCTGGCGGCGGTGATCGTCGGCGAGACGCTGCTGCCGGCGCGCAGGCTCGGCGTGGTCGTGCTGGCCGGCGTGCTCGGCTCGATCCTCTACCGCCTCGCCGTGGCGTTCGCGCTGAACGCCGACGTGCCTGGGCCTCGAGGCGTCCGACCTCAACCTCGTGACCGCCGTGCTGGTCGGCCTCGCGCTGATCCTGCCGGGCGCCCGCAACCCGCTCCAGGCGCTGCTCGTCCGCCAGGCGCGGGCATGATCGAGATCGAGGGGCTCGAGGTCACCTTCGGCCGCGGCACGGCGCTCGAGACCCGGGCGCTCGCCGGCATCGATCTCGAGACTCGCCGAGGCCGAGTTCGTGACCGTGATCGGCTCCAATGGCGCCGGCAAGTCGACGCTGCTGAACGCGCTGACCGGCGATGCCGCGCCCGAGCGCGGCCGGATCGAGATCGATCGGCCAGGACGTCACCCGCTGGCCCGCGACCGCGCGCGCCAGGCTGATCGCGCGGGTCTTCCAGGACCCGCTCGCCGGCAGCTGCGACGCGCTCTCGATCGAGGAGAACCTGGCGCTCGCCGCCGCCCGCGGCCGCCGCCGCGGCCTCGGGCCTGCGCTCACCCGCGGGCCTGCGGCGAGCGCTTGCGCGACGCGGCTCGCGCGGCTCGGGCTGGGCCTGGAGAGACGGCTCGGCGATCCGCATGGGGCTGCTCTCCGGCGGCCAGCGCCAGGCGGTGAGCCTGCTGATGGCGACGCTCGGCGCCGATGAAGATCCTGCTGCTCGACGAGCACACCGCGGCGCTCGATCCCAAGACCGCCGAGTTCGTGCTCGAGCTCACCCGCGAGATCGTCGCCGAGCAGCGCCTGACCACGCTGATGGTGACCCACAGCATGCGCCAGGCGCTCGATTGCGGCGAGCGCACGATCATGCTGCATGAGGGCCGGATCTGCCTCGACGTCGAAGGCCCCGAGCGCGCCGGCCTCGATGTCGTCGACCTGGTCGCCCGGTTCGCCGAGGCCCGTGGCCAGATGCTCGGGGACGACAGCCTGCTGCTCGGCTGAAGGCCTGAGTGATTGTTGCTGCCGCCGCCCACCCGGAGTGGTAGTCCTCGGTGCGAGATCGTCGGTACGAGGATCGGCCGTGGACATTGCGGCGTGGCTCCAGGAATTGGGCCTGGAGCGCTACCTGGAGGCGTTCCGCGCGAACGACGTCGACGCCGACGTCCTTCGAACCCTGACCGATGACGATCTCAAGGAGCTTGGCGTCGGCTCGCTCGGCCATCGCAAGAAGCTGCTGGAGGCGATCCCGGCCCCGCAGCCGTCCGGTGGCGCGAGACCGCGGCTCCGATCCGCGACGCCGAGCGACGGCAGCTGACGGTGCTGTTCTGCGACCTGGTCGGATCGACGGCGCTCTCGGGGCAGCTCGATCCCGAGGACCTGGGCGGTCTGATCCGCGCCTATCAGAACGCCGTCGCGGGCGAGATCGCGCGCTTCGAGGGCCACATCGCCAAGTTCATGGGCGACGGCGTGCTCGCCTATTTCGGCTGGCCGCAGGCGCATGAGGACGATGCCGAGCGGGCGGTGCGCGCCGGGCGCGCGATCGTCAGTGCGCTCGCGCGGCTGCAAACGCCCGCGGACGAGGCCTTGGCGGCCAGGGTCGGCATCGCCACCGGCCTGGTCATGGTCGGCGAGCTGATCGGCGAAGGCGCCGCCCGGGAAGAGGCCGTGGTCGGCGAGACGCCCGAATCTCGCCGCCCGGCTGCAGGCCCTTGCGGCGCCCGGCAGCGTCGTGATCGGCCAGGCGACGCGGCGCCTGGTCGGCAGCCTGTTCGAGCTGGCCGATCTCGGCCCGGTTCGCCTCAAGGGCTTCGCCGAGCCGCTCGCAGCCTTCCGCGTGGAGGGCGAAAGCCAGGCCGAGGATCGCTTCGCCGCGCTGCGCGGCGAGCGCCTGACGCCGCTGATCGGCCGCGAGCACGAGCTCGCGATGCTGATGGAGCGCTGGAGCTGGGCGCGGGACGGCGACGGCCAGGTCGGTCCTGATCACGGGCGAGGCCGGCATTGGCAAGTCGCGCCTGCTGCGCGCGTTGCGCGAGGCGCTGGCCGGCGAGCCGCACGTGGCACTCAGCCACTTCTGCTCGCCCTACCACACCAACAGCGCGCTCTACCCGGTCATCGCCCAGCTCGAGCGGGCGGCGGGCTTCGCGTCCGATGACGAGGCCGCGGCCAAGCTTGCCAAATTGGAGCCCTGCTCGGTCGGGCGACCGCTCAGCCGACCGAGGCGGTATCGCTGATCGCGAGCGCTGCTCGGCATCCCGACCGGGGAGCGGCTATCCGGCCGCCGAACCTCAGCCCGGAGCGCCAGAAGCAGCGCACGCTCGAGGTCCTGGTCGAGCAGCTGGCCGGCCTCGCCCGGACCCGGCCGGTGCTCGAGCGTGCTACGAGGACCTGCACTGGGTCGATCCGTCGACGCTGGAGCTGCTCGACCTCGTGATCGAGCGCGTGCGCACGCTGCCGGTCCTGGTGCTGCTCACCCACCGGCCCGAGTTCAGCCCGCCCTGGGCGGGCAGAGCCACGTCACGGCGCTGACCATGAACCGCCTCGGCCGCCGCCAGGGCGCGGCGCTGGCGCGCCAGATCACCGGCGGCAAGGCGCTGCCGGCCGAGATCCTGGAACAGATCGTGGCCAAGACCGACGGCGTGCCGCTGTTCGTCGAGGAGCTGACCAAGACGGTGCTGGAATCCGGGCCTGCTGACCGACGCGGGCGACCGCTACGAGCTCGCCGGCCCGCTGCCGCCGCTGGCGATCCCGGCAACGCTGCACGATTCGCTGATGGCCCGGCTCGACCGCCTCGCGCCGGTCAAGGAGGTGGCCCAGACCGCCGCGGTGATCGGCCGCGATTTCTCGCGCCCGCTGCTCGCAGCGCTCTCGCCGCTGTCCGCAGCCGATCTCGACGCTGCGCTGGAACAGCTGGTCAGCACCGAGCTGGTCTTCCGCCGCGGCACCGGGCCCGAGGCGACCTATGCCTTCAAGCACGCGCTGGTCCAGGACGCGGCCTACCAGTCGCTCCTCAAGTCGCGGCGCCAGACGCTGCATGCCCGGATCGCCGAGGCGCTGGAACAGCGGTTTCCGGACGCCGCCGCGGCCGGGCCGGAGGTGCTGGCTCGGCATCTGACCGACGCGGGCCTGGCGGAGCGGGCGGTTCCCTATTGGCGCCGCGCCGGCGAGCTGGCCGCGGGCCGCTCGGCCAATCTGGAAGCGATCGCCCACCTGAGCAAAGGATTGGAGCTGATCGAGACTTTGCCGGACTTGGCGGCGCGCATCGACCAAGAGTTCGCGCTGCGCATGGCGATCGGGGGGCCGCTGATCGCAAGCAAGGGTTATGCGGCGCCCGAAGTCGAGCAGACCTACAGCCGCGCCTGGGCGCTGTGCGACCGACTGGGGCGGTCGGACGAGCTGTTCCCGGTCCTGCGGGGCCTCTGGAACTGTCAGCTCCAGCGCGGCGAGCTTGAGCGCGCCCATCAGCTTGCCGAGCGGTTGGTCGGGCTTGCGGAGGAGCAGCGGGCGCCGCTCCGGCGGGCCCTGGCGCGACGCGCTCTGGGCACGACGCTGTTCTTTCTCGGTCGCTTTGCCGATGCCGCCCGGGAATTGAGCGAGGGCATCGCGATCGATGATGCGGTCGCGGCCTGGGAGGACGACCGCGCCGACCTCCTGCTGTACACTGAGCGGCCCGGGGTCGTGTGCCGGCTCTATTCGGCCTGGGCCTGGTGGTTCCTGGGCTGCCCGGATCGCGCCCTGGCGACGATCGAAGCTGGGTTCGCCCTCGGCCAACGCCTCGCGCACGATCACAGTCTCGCCTTTGCCCTGAGCTTCGGCGCGATCCTGCACGGCTTTCGACGCGAGTTCGCGCCGGCGCTGGCGCGCGCCGACGCGGCGCTCGAGATGGCGAGCGAGCGGCGCCTGCCCCAGTGGCTGGCGGCGGCGACCATGTGCAAGGGCTTCGCGATGGTCGGGCTCGGCCAGCAGGTCGAGGGGATCGCACAGCTCGACGCCGGCCTGATCGCCTGGCATGCGACCGGTTCCCGCCTGCTCGACAGCCAGTGGCTGAGTTTCACGGCCGAAGCCTACGCCCGGGCCGGCCGGCGCGAGGATGCGCTCACCGTGCTGGATCAGGCCGCTCAAGGGGCCGCGGCAACCGGCGAGCGTCACTATCAAGCCGAGCTGTACCGGCTGCGGGGAGCCGTCCTGGCCGAGACCGGCGAACTTGCCGAAGCGACCGCATGGTTGCAGCGGGCGATCGAGACTGCCCGGAGCCAGCAGGCGAGATCGCTCGAGCTGCGCGCTGCGGTCGCGCTGGCGCGCCTCTGGCGCGACGACGGCAAGCGCAGCCAGGCTCAGGACCTGCTCGGCCCGGTCTATGACCGGTTCACCGAGGGCTTCGAGACCCCCGACCTGAAGGACGCGAAGGCGCTGCTCGACCAGCTGGCCTGAGCGGCGGCACCGTTGCATCAGCTCCGGTGGGTCGGCAGAGTAAGGCGGGGCTGAGGCGCGAGGACCACGTGACCGGAAAAACTTTCTTTTGCATCGATGGCCATACCTGCGGCAACCCGGTGCGCCTGGTCGCGGGCGGCGGGCCGCTCTTGAACGGCGCCACGATGAGCGAGCGGCGCCAGGATTTCCTCGCCCGCTACGACTGGATCCGGACCGCGCTGATGTACGAGCCGCGCGGCCACGACGTGATGTCGGGCGCGATCCCCTACCCGCCCTGCCGGGCGGATTGCGACGCCGGCATCCTCTACATCGAGGTGTCCGGCTGCCTGCCGATGTGCGGCCACGGCACGATCGGCGCGGTCACCTTCGCGCTCGAGCAGGGGCTGATCGAGCCCCGGACCGAAGGCGAGGTCCGCCTCGACACGCCGGCCGGGGTCGTGGTCGCGGCCTACGAGCGGGCCGGCCGCTTCGTCGAGCGGGTGCGGCTGACCAACGTCGCGAGCTATCTGGCGCTGCCCGAGGTCCGGGTCGACTGCCCGGAGCTGGGCGAGCTCAACGTCGACATCGCCTATGGCGGCAACTTCTACGCGATCATCGAGCCGCAGCCGGGCTATCGCGGGCTCGATGATCTGTCGGCCGGCGACATCCTGCGCCTCAGCCCGGAACTGCGCCGGCGCCTGAATCAGCAGCTCAAGGTCGCCCACCCCGACGACCCGACGATCGCCGGCGTCTCGCACCTGATGTGGACCGGACCCGCGCGCGACCCCGGCGCCCATGGGCGCAACGCCGTGTTCTATGGCGCCAGCGCGATCGATCGCAGCCCGTGCGGCACCGGGACCTCGGCGCGGATCGCTCAGCTCGCCGCGCGCGGCCGGCTCCAGGTCGGTGACCGGTTCGTGCACGAGAGCATCATCGGCAGCCTGTTCGAGGGCCGGATCGAGGCCGCGGCCCGGGTCGGCGATCGGGCAGCGATCATCCCGAGCGTTGCCGGCTGGGCGCGCATGACCGGGCTCAACACGATCTTCGTCGACCCGCGCGATCCCTATGCTCATGGCTTCCAGCTGGCCCGGGGCTGAGCCCTCCGGCCGCGCACCGCCGGCGGGGGCGGCGCACGCGCGCCCAGCCACGGCGATCGGGCGCGGCGACCCAGGCCGTTGCAGAGCCGATCTATCGGGGTTATGATCGTAAAATCGCCGGGATCAGCCATTCTGATCCGCGCTTTGTGAACCCGGTCGTCAGAGCCGGAATCCGACGGAAGGAACCGTCCATCAGGGTTGCGTTCAGCGGTCCCGGAAGTACCGCGCACCGCGAATTGGGTCTGCGGCGAGGCCGGCCAGGTGAACCCAGCATACGGAGGAAAAAGGGAGATGACCCGACACCCGATCAAGCTGGCGGCAATCGCCGGCACGGCCTTGGCCGTGGTGATTGCGGCCGGGACCGATGCGTGGGCTCAAGACCGCGTTCGCTGGAAAATGCAGAGCGCGTTCAGCAGCAGCCTCGTTCATCTGGGCACCTCCGGCGTCCGCTTCGCCAAGAACATCGATCGCGTCTCGGGCGGCGCTTTCGAGATCAAGTTCTTCGAGCCGGGTGCCCTGGTCCCGGCGCTCGAATGCTTCGATGCCGCCTCCAAGGGCTCGGTCGAAGCCTGCTGGACCACGCCCGGCTATCACACCGGCAAGATCCCGGCGCTCGCCTTCTTCACCTCGGTGCCGTTCGGCCCGGGCTACGGCGAGTTCTTCGCCTGGAAGATGTTCGGCGGCGGCGATCAGCTCAAGAACGAGTTGTATAGCGAGCACGGCCTGTACTCGCTCGACGTGTTCGCGATCGGGCCCGAGACCTCCGGCTGGTTCCGCAACGAGGTCACTTCGCTCGACCAGCTCAAGGGGCTGAAGATGCGCTTCTTCGGGCTGGGCGCCAAGGTCATGCAGAAGCTCGGCGTGTCGACCCAGCTGCTCGCCGGTGCCGACATCTACCCGGCGCTGGAGCGCGGCGTGATCGATGCCACCGAGTTCTCGATGCCGACGATCGACATCGACCTCGGGTTCTATCAGATCGCCAAGAACAACTACTATCCTGGCTGGCACCAGCAGACCTCGGTCAGCGAACTGCTGATGAACAAGGCGGCGTGGGAGGCTCTGCCCGACAACTACAAGGCGATGGTCGAGCTCGGCGCCGGCGAGAGCATCCACTATACCTACGCCGAGACCGAGGCGATGAACCCCAAGGCGATGAACGAGATGCTCTCGAAATACGGCGTCACCAACCGGCGCTGGAGCGACGAGGAACTCGCCGCTTTCGAGAAGACCTGGCTCGAGGTCCTGGACGAGGAGTTGGCCAAGGACCCGGTCTTCAAGAAAGTCGCCGACAGCTATCGCACCTGGCGCAAGGAGTACAAGTCCTGGGGCGACGCTCAGTTCCTCAAGGCGACCTACATCACCCAGTAATCGCGACCCACGCGTGAACCGCCGGCTCGGCCCGGTGTCCGTCACAACCAGGCGATAGAGGAGCCGGGGCCCTTGCGGGCCTCGGCTCCTCGGCTTGTGCAAGGCAAGGCAGCGTCATGGAAGCACTCCTCGGTCTCCGCCTGAACGGCAAGATCATCGGCCTGATCATCGCCCTGCTCGTCCTTGGCGTCGGGTTCGCCATCCTGACCAGCCTGTCGCCGGACCAGCAGACCGATGTGCTGTGGTTCGTGCAGGACTACCTGCCGATCATGATGTTCGCGACCCTCGGCGCGCTGCTGTTCTCGGGCTATCCGGTCGCGTTCGTGCTCGGCGGCCTGGCCTTGTTGTACGGGCTGATCGGCTACCTGCTCGGCATATTCTCCCTGATCGAGTTCTTCAACTTCCTGCCCCGGATCTGGGGCCAGGCGGCCGAAAACCTGGTCCTGGTGTCGATCCCTGCGTTCGTGTTCATGGGCATCATGATGGAGCGCAGCGGCATCGCCAACGACCTCTTGTACACGGTCCAGGTGCTGCTCAAGCGCGTGCCCGGCGCGCTCGCGCTCGCGGTCACGATCATGGGCACGATCCTGGCCGCGATGACCGGCATCATCGGCGCCTCGGTCACGATGATGACCGCGCTGGCACTGCCGACCATGATGCGCCAGGGCTACAGCCATTCGCTTGCCTGCGGTACGATCGCCGCATCGGGCACGCTCGGGATCCTGATCCCGCCCTCGATCATGCTGATCATCATGGCCGATCTGATGTCGGTCTCGGTCGGCAACGCCTACATGGCGGCCTGGGGCCCGGGCCTGGCTCTGGTCGGCTTCTACGTGCTCTTCGTGATCCTGATCGCCACGGTCAAACCATCGCTGGCGCCGCCTCTGCCACCCGGGCTGCTCTACGTGCCGCGCAACGAGCTCGGCCCGTTGATGCTCAAGGCGTTCATGCCGCCGGTGTTCCTGATCGGCCTGATCAAGGCCTCGATCCTGCTCGGCTGGGCGACCCCGAGCGAGGCGGGCGCGGTCGGCGCCTTCGGCGCGATGCTGCTGGCCCTGTTCAATGGCCGGTTGACCCACGAGACCTTGGAGGGCGTCTGCCTCTCGACCGCGCGCACCGTGTCGATGATCTTCTTCATCATCATCAGCGCCACCTGCTTTGCCTACGTCTACCGCTCGCTGGGCGGCGATGACATCGTCGACCACCTGATCACCTCGGCCGGCTTCGGACCTTGGGGCCTGCTGCTGCTGATCATGGGGATCGTGTTCTTCCTCGGCTTCTTCCTCGACTGGATCGAGATCACGCTGATCGTGCTGCCGGTGTTCGCACCGATGGTCGCCGGCATGGACTTCGGCGATCACGTCGCCAAGGAGGACATGATCCTCTGGTTCATCATCCTGATGGCGGTCAACCTGCAGACCTCGTTCCTGACCCCGCCGTTCGGCTTCGCGCTGTTCTATCTCAAAGGCATCGCGCCGCGAGAAATCAGGATCCAGAGTATCTACTTGGGGATCATCCCCTTCGTCCTGCTGCAGCTGTGCGCGCTGATCGTCGTGTTGCTCTACCCGAACATCGCGCTCTGGCTGATGCACAGCGTGTATGACTGATAAGCGCTCAGGAAGGAGACCGAAGTGACCTCCATCTCCGACGACAAGGCCCTCGAACTGAGCGCCCGCGACCAGCTGCCGACCGCGATCAGGATCAGCGACGCCTTGCGCAACTTCGTCGACTTCGTTGGTCGATGGGGCGCGTGGCTGATCCTGCCCCTGATCCTGATCACCGTCTTCGACGTCACCGCGCGCAAGCTGGTCTGGATCCAGATCTGGCTGGTCGAGAACCTCGGCCGGATCTTCGAATTGACGCTGTTGCAGGAGCTCGAGTGGCACGTCCACACCGCGCTGTTCGCCTTGGTTCTGGGCTACGGCTACATCCACAACACGCACGTGCGCGTCGATCTGGTCCGCGAGACGCTTTCCTTACGGAAAAAGGCCTGGATCGAGTTTCTCGGCCTGACGCTGTTCATGATCCCCTACTGCTTGATCGTGATCTACTTCGCCTTCGTGTACGCCCATGACTCATGGGCGATCCACGAGATCTCGGCGTCCCAGGTCGGACTGACCAACCGCTGGATCATCAAGAGCATCCTGATGATCGGTCTGATCGTCGCGGCGATCGCGGGGGTCGCCGTCTGGCTGCAGGTCGCGATCGTGCTCTGGGGCCCCCAGGACGTCCGGTTTCCGCTGATGACGCTGGAATGGCCGGAAGAGGAAGGCAGCAAGATCGAAGGCAAGGAGCGGATCAAGCTCGAGGATCTGGAAAAGGCAACCTGGGACTTGGAGACGGAGACGCTGCGCAAGGCGTCCAAGCCTTCGCCGGTGGGCACGGGCGACTAGTCGTCGCCGCCTCGCCGCCGACGGATGTTGTCATCACCGCGAACACAGGGAGACGGGAGATGAGGGCATATCGACATGGGTTGGCGCTCGCCGCCGCGGGCGTCGCCATCGGGATCAGCTGCGGGCTGGCGACCAGCGCCGACGCCCAGGAGCGCGTGCGCTGGAAGATGCAGAGCGCGTTCAGCAGCACGCTGTCGCACCTGGGCACCTCGGCGATCCGCCTGAGCGGCATGGTCGAACGGCTGTCCGGCGGCAATTTCGAGCTCAAGTTCTACGAGCCGGGCGCGTTGGTCCCGGCGCTCGAGTGCTTCGATGCCGCCTCCAAGGGCTCGGTCGAATCCTGCTTCACCACCGCCGGCTACCACACCGGCAAGTACCCGGCGTTGGCGTTCTTCACCGCGGTGCCGTTCGGGCCCGGTTTCGGTGAGTATTTCGCCTGGATGATGTATGGTGGCGGCAAGGATCTGCAGAACGAGATCTATGCCTCGAATGACCTGTATTCGCTCGACTGCAACATGATCGGACCCGAGACCTCGGGCTGGTTCAGGAACAAGGTCGACTCGCTGGCCAGCCTGAAAGGTCTGAAGATGCGCTTCTTCGGCCTTGGCGCTCAGGTCATGGGCAAGCTCGGCGTCTCGACCCAGCTGTTGGCCGGCGCCGACATCTATCCAGCCCTCGAGCGGGGCGTGATCGACGCCACCGAGTTCTCGATGCCCAACATGGACATCGACCTCGGCTTCTATCAGATCGCCAAGTTCAACTATTATCCGGGCTGGCACCAGCAGTCTTCGATCGGCGAGTTGCTGATGAACAAGACCAAGTGGGACGCGCTCGACGAGCAGAACAAAGCGCTTCTCGAGGCGGCTTGCGGCTGGAACATCTACGTCAACTATGCCGAAACCGAAGCCAAGAACCCGGAAGCGATGAACAAGATGCAGGCCGAATACGGCGTGACCAACGTGCGCTGGACCGACGAGGACCTCGCGGCGTTCGAGAAGGCCTGGAACGAGGTCCTGCAGGAGCAATCGGCCAAGGACCCGGTGTTCAAGAAGATCGCGGACAGCTATCGCGCGTTCCGCGAGGTCTACAAGACCTGGGGTGATGCCCAGGCCTTGAAGCCGACCTACCTCACGGACTGAGGCCGCGGGGCCGGCGAGCGTCGGGGCGAGCCTCAGCGCTCGCCCGGCGCTCCCGGGATCGCCGGGGCGAGGTCCAGCACCGGACATGACGGCGTTGCTGAACTGGGAGAATTTCGTCAAGCGCTACGTCTGGGACGACCACCGCACGCCCTATTTGGTCCGGGTCGCCAAGATCACCCGGCGGCAGGCGGATTACGAGATCTACGCCTACGTGCTGTTTCAGGGCATCCTGTTCGGCGTCGTCACGCTCGCCGCGCTCGCCGGCGCGCTGCCCCAGGGCCGCTCCGAAGCGGTCGCGCTGTACGGCTTCACGATGGTCTGCAGCGCGCTGGTGTTCGGCACGACCAAGCATCTGTGGTCGGCGCTCTATTGCAGCGCTGCGCCGATCGCGGCCCTGTTCTACTTGTTCGTGAGCGGCTTCCCGCCCCAGTTCGGCGCGATCGATCGCGTCGTCCTGATCGGCTTCGCGCTCGTGTGGCTGCGCTACTCGATGCGGATCGTGAGCCTGGCCAAGGCCTACCCTGGGCTGCCCGAGACCGCGGCCGAACCCTGACCCGCGGCGCGGTCACCAGAACCGCTCGATCGCGAACGGTGCCAGGTCGACCTCTGCGGCACCGCGCCTGACGATCTCGGCGATCAGCTTGCCGCTCCAGGGGCCAAGCTGCAGGCCGCTGGGTTCCATGCCCGGTCGCGAGCAGCAGCTGGCGCACACCCGGCACCGGCCCGAGGATCGGCAGGCCATCGGCGCTCGCCGGCCGCAGGCCGACCCGGATCTCGTCCAGGCTCGCGTCCCTGAGCCCGGGTGCCACCCGCAGCGCCTCGGCCAGCACCTGCCTGATGCCCTCGGCCGTGGTCTGAGGGCGAAAGCCGGAGCCGGTCTCGCGGGTCGCGCCGACCACGACCCGGCCACCCGGCCAAGGCACGATGTAGTGGCCGCGACACCCGGATACGATCGGCCACGCCCCGGTCTCGGCCCCGGGCAGCCGCAGGTGGACGATTTGGCCGCGCTGGGGCGCCACCGGAAGCTTGATGCCGAGCGCGGCCCCGAGCGCCTGGGACCAGGCGCCGGCCGCGATCACGAGCTGGCCGCAGGCGATCGTCCCGGTAGCGAGCGCCACGCCCTGAACCGCGCCGGCGCGGACGATCAGCCGCTCGACGCTCGCGCCCTGCAGGGCCAGCCCGCGCGCCTCGGCCGCCCGCCTGAGCGCCGCCACCAGCAGGCGGCCATCGACCCTCGCGCCGGCAGACGCGTGCAGGGCGCGCCGGACCCGCGCGAGCGGCGGGAACATCGAGCCCGCGCGCTCGGGGCTGATCTCGGCATGCGCGCCGATGCCGCGCCGTCCGGCCCGCAGCCGGTGCGCGCGCTGCTCCTCGAACGGCCCGAACTCGTCGGCGTCCAACGCCACGGTCAGCGCGCCGGGGACGCCATAGCCGGTATCGCCGGCGGCCTCGGCGGCGAGCGCTGCGATCAGCTCGGCGTAGTGCAGCACCGCGCGCGCCGTGAAGCGCTCCACCGGGTCCGGATCATCGAGTGCGGCGCCCGCGGCCAGGATCCCGGCGCCGGCGGCGCTCGCCCGGCCCGGATCGCCGCGATCGAGCAGCAGCGTGCGCACACCGTCTGCGACCAGGTGGTAGGCGGTCGCCATGCCGACCACACCGCCGCCGACCACGATCGCGTCGTAGCTGGCCATGATCGCCGCGCTCAGTCGGTCTGCTCGTAGGGGCAGGACGGGTCGGCCGGCTCGTGGCGCAGGAGGCGGTCGTAGAAGGCGCCGGCGCGGGCGGTGATCGCGGCAATGTCGGCCCCGAGCAGGAAGCCCTGCGCCATCAACTCGCGCGCCAGTGCATCGACCTGACCCTCGTAGTGCACCCGCGAGCGGTAACGGGCCGCGAGCGATGGCCGCGGGTCGCCCGCCGCCAGGCGTTCGGCCTCGGTGCGCGCAAGCGGGAAGAAGGAGCCGGACCACCGGGCCAGGTGGTCCGGCGCGCCGACCTCGGGCCGGCGCAGGTTCCAGCCGGTGTAGGTGCCAAGCGGCAGCGCGATCTCGGGCAGCCGGATGCCGCCCAGATCGTTGCCGTCGGCATCCGGCAGCGGCACGCGCGTGATGAAGGGTGGGCCCAGCTCGGGCGGCTGCCGGTCGGCGATCCCCTGGCTCGCAAACCGGGGGCCGAGATCCAGCCTGGGCGGCTGCAGGTTGCGGCGCGGCAGCTGCACGCCCGGGATCGGCGGGAACCGGCGCCGGTAGTCGGCGACGGAGTCCAGCGTGCCATCGGCCAACTTCGGAAAGATGCTCGCTGGCGGTTCTGCGCCCCGGGTCGCCCAGGCATCCAGCGCGAGCAGCAGCGCCCGCATCGGCGGCCGGTGGTCCAACGGATTGCCGCAGTTCCGATACGGCCCGCGCAGGGGCGTGCGCCAGTTGCCATGCTGGGCGCCGGCGAACACATAGAGGCGCGCATCTGGCGCCAGCGGCAGATCGCGCGCGCCGGCAACGTCGGTGTGCAGCAGCGAGGCCGAGCGGGTCCAGTACTCGGTCGAGGTCATCGTGTAGAAGAGCTTCGGCACGGCAGCCGCGGCCTGCGCCGGCGCCAGGACGTAGCCCTTTGCGCCGGTGGTCGGATCGCTCGCGGGCGTGGTCGTGAACGGGAAGAAATCGACCGGATACGCCTGGTCCTCGAGCTCGCTCGGATGGCGCGTAGTCTGGGCAAAGCGATGGTTGAAGCTGCCCTTGCCGCCGCCCGGGACGTGGATCAGCGCGCCGTCGAACACCATCCGCCCGGCCTCGTCGACGTGCAGCGCTTGCCACAGCATGTGCTGCAGGACCCGGGCCGACTGCGAGATGCCGAAGGCGAGCACCACCTCGGCGTCGGGGCGGCCAGCGCCGGCCAGCGGATTGGGCGTCCCGAAACCGTCCTCGGCAGCGAACCGGAAGAAGGAGAGCGAATCGCGGATCGCGGCGAGGCCGAGCCCCACGACCCGCGGCTCGCGAGCGGTGTAGACGAGTTCGTAGATGCGGCCGGGCAGGAAGCCGGCAGCGGCGACCAGCCGGGTCGGGCCGTCGAAGGCCCACTGGTCGCGTGCAATCGGCGTGCGCGCCCCGGCCGGTTGGTCGCGGACCGTGAGCCTGGCGCCGGGCTCCGCAAGATCGACCGGAGGATAGCCGCGCGAATCGCCCCACATGAAGGCAGCACTCGCGGCCGGTCGCATCAGCACGAACTCGGCCGCGACCGGGCCCGTGATCGGGGTGCTGTGCTCGGTCGGGATCGGCAGCTCGATCTGGAGCCGCTGATCGCCGGCCAGCACGTCCCAGTTCCAGGCACTCCAGAGCAGGCTGTAGCCCTGGCGCAGCAGAAAGCCGTCGCCGAGGTCGCCGGCGCCGCTTGGATCGTTGCTCCAGGGCGCTTGGTTGAAGAAGGCGAGCATGCCGAGGTTGCCGCGGTTGTCGACCTCGTAGAGCAGGCGGCGATTGCCGCGCCCGAGGTCCTGGGGGCGGAGCAGGAAAAAATCGCCGGCGAAGGTCACGAGCCCGCGTGCATCGCGCGGCGCGAGGCCCAGATCGACGATCCGCGCGTTGGCAGGATTTTGCGGGTCGATCGCGTAGTGCAACCGGCCGCGGAGCCGCTCGTAGCCGCCGACTGCCCCGAACGTTATGCCGCCGGCGAGCGGTCCGCGTTCGAGAATCTCGACCCGCTCGACCCGGGCCTGGAGCGGTCCCGCCGGACCGAGCACCAGGCCCGCGGCCAGAGCAAAGGGAGCAACAGCACGCGCGATCGGCATCACCGATCACGATAGGAGGAAGCCATCCGGGCTGTCGATCGCTATCCTGGGCGTGGTCTGCAACAGGGAGGAGCTCGATGAGCGCACCGGATTGCCGGGTGACCCGGGTCGACACCTATCTGGTCGGCACCCGCTGGTGCAACTGGGTGTTTGCGGTCGTCGACACCGACGACGGCATCAAGGGCGTCGGCGAAGGCACCTGCGAATGGCAGGCCAAGGCGGTCGAGGCGGCGATCCATCAGCTGGCCGGGCGTTACGTCGTCGGCCAGCCGGCGTTCGCGATCGAGCGCCTGTGGCAGGCGATGTTCCGCAACGAGTTCGCGCGCGGCGGCCCGATCCTGAACAGCGCGATCGGCGCCATCGAGATCGCGCTCTGGGACATCGTCGGCAAGGCGCTGGGTCAGCCGGTCTACGCGCTGCTCGGCGGCCGCGTCCACGAGCGCCTGCCGGCCTATGCCAATGCCTGGTACGGCACGGGCGCGACGTCGGCGGAGATCGCCGCCGCGGCGGTCGAAGTTCGGAAAAAAGGCTATCGCGGGCTCAAGCTCGACCCGTTCGAGAGCTCCGGCCGCGACCCGGACTACGGCCTGATCCGCCAGGCGGTCGAGCGGGTCGCCGCGGTCCGCGATGCGGTCGGCCCGGCGATGGAGGTCCTGATCGACTGCCACGGCCGGTTCAGCCCCGCGTCCGCGATCGCGATCGCGCAAGAGCTGGAGCCCTGTCGGCTCTATTGGCTCGAGGAGCCGTGCGATGCCGAGAACGTCGAGGCGCTGGCCAAGATCGGCCGCAGCATCCGCACGCGCCTTGCGACCGGCGAGCGCTGCTACACCAAGTATCACCTCCAGGCCTTACTGCGGCACTGCGAGGTCGGCGTGCTCCAGCCCGACCCGATGCACGTCGGCGGCATCCTGGAGGCCAGGAAGATCGCGGCGATCGCGGACGCGAGCTATATCCCGGTCTCCTACCACAACCCGTTTGGCCCGGTCGCGACCGCGGCGGCGCTCCAGCTCGATGCCTGCACGACCAACTTCATCATGCAGGAATTGTTCTGCGAGTTCGGCGAAGCCTGGCGCTTCGACCTGCTCGACCAGGCACCCCGCCCGGTCGGCGGTCATTACGAGATCCCGACCCTGCCGGGCCTGGGAGTCGGCGAGTTCCGGCCCGAGGTCGCCGAGGCCCACCCGTTCGATCCCAAAGCCTTCCTGCCGATGTGGAGCGACGACTGGCGCAAGCGCTTTTAGCGCCGCCAGGCCCCGCCATTGGCCGCGCCGTTGCCCCTCGCAAGCGCGAATTGCCGATCTTCTAGCGTTCCAGGGCGGCTGGATGCAAAAGGATGCGCGATGGGCCGTGAGCCACATTACGCTGCTGGGCTCCCTCGAGCGGGTCGCGTTGGACCTGTCCCGGCTGGAAGAAGCAGCGGATCGTTCCGGCGTACTCGCAGACGTGATAGTTGCGGTCGGGCGAGGGGATTTGCGCCAGGGCGGCGGGCGGCACCGGCAGCCAGGTGTCCTCGATCACCTCGGTCTCCCAGGAGCCGGTCCGCTGATTGTAGCGCGCCGCCGCCGGTCGGCACTCGGCGCTGCCGCAGCAAGCCACGCCGGCGCTATTGGTGAGCCCCCGGTACCAATCGTGGCCGGTGCTCGGGTGCGAGAAGCCGGAGGCGAACCCGGACACCAATCCGGCCACGATCAGTAAACGCCGTGTCACACGCTGATTCCTCGTCACGTCTTCCCTAGACGGGCGCCGTCCCTGACCCGGCCCGCCCAACGACCCGGTGCAACACGCTAGCGCATCCCGTCAGGCCTCGCAGCACCTTCAGCTATTCTTCCGACCCGACCAGCTCATCGCCCGGGAGCGTGGCTGGCCGCGGCCCAGCTGCGAGAGGATCGCCAGCGCCTTCTGCGGATCGCCGCGCGCGGCGCGCTCCGCGAACCAACGGCGGCGGCGCAGGACCGCCAGCTTCTCCGCAACCGCGACGTTGATCAGCTGGTTGATCGTGGTCTGGTCCTCAGCGGCGACCTTGCGCAGCTCCGCCATCAGCGAGGGCTGCAGCCGAAGCGCGTAGTTGCTCTTTCTCACGAGCCCTGCTCCCGTAGGCGGCGCCCGATCGTCCCGGGTCGTGCCACCATGATGCCAAAGCGCGCCGAGGCGCAGCCAAATGCCGCAGATCGAAGCTCGCGATCATGTCGGGGGTCGAAGGCCTGCGCGTAGCCGGCGATCACATAGGCCGCGAGCCTGGGGGCAAAGGCCGGCAGATCGGCGAACAGGTCGATCCCCGGGACTGCCGGTGCGCTGCGCGCCAGAACCGCCTTGACCTGCCCGACATAGGGGCCGCTAAGACCGAAATCGGTGCACAGAACGATCACGGCTGCATCACCAGGCTGCAGGCGATCCACCACTGCGGCTGCGCCCGCCGGAGCCGGTTCGCGGCGGCCTGAAGCGCGGTCTCATCCGCGAACAGGCCAAAGCACGTGGGGCCGCTCCCGGACATCCGCGCGAGCTCGCAATCGGGTTGCGCCGCGAGTGTGGCGAGCACGTGCGCAATCGCCGGCTCCAGGCGGCGTGCGGGCGCTTCCAGATGATTGGCGCGTGCCCGGAGCCAAACCAGCAGCGACGCCCACTCCCGCGGCGGCGGCCCCTGGTCCCGGACCGGTCCCGGCAGCGGAGCCAACGCCTTGAACACCGCCGCGGTCGCGAGCGCACGGACCGGATTGACCAGCAGCAGCCAGAGCGGCGGCAGGCCCGGGACCCACTCGAGCAGCTCGCCGATCCCGCGCATCCGGGCCGCCCGGGCGGCGAGACAGACCGGCAGGTCGGCGCCAAGGCCCTGGCCGAGCACGCCAAGCTCGCTCTGCCCGAGACCGAGCCGCCAGAGCCGGTTCAGGCCGCGCAGCGTGGCCGCCGCATCGCCCGAGCCGCCGCCCAGGCCCGCCGCCACCGGCAGGTTTTTCATCAGCCTGATCCGCACCGCGGCCGGCCGGCCAGCATGATCGGCCAGCCGCCGGGCCGCCTGGAGGACCAGATTGTCCGGCGCGTCGACCAGCGCGTTGGCGAACGGACCGTCGAGATCGAGGATCAGGCGGTCGGCGGGCTCGAGGATCAGCCGGTCAGCGGGCGGCGCGAACACGACCAGGCTGTCGAGCTCGTGATAGCCGTCCGCCCGCCGGCCGGTGACGCAGAGGTCGAGATTGATCTTGGCCGGCGCGGCCTCTTCGATCGGCTCCATCGGGCGTGGAACGCCGCGCCGGCGCCTCGTCGCTACGAGCGGTTGCGCTCGGGCAGGCCGGAGCGCAGCTTCTGCTCGATGTCCGCGACCGCGCCTTCCTCCGGATCGAGGCTCAGCGCCCGGCGCCACTGGAAGCGCGCCTCGCGCTCGCGGCCGACCCGCCAGTAGGCGTCGCCCAGATGGTCGTTGATCGTCGGGTCGCCCGGCTGCAGCTCGACCGCGCGCTCCAGCCGATCGACTGCGCTGGTGAACTCGCCGAGCCGGTAGTACACCCAGCCCAGGCTGTCGACGATGAAGCCGTCGTTGGGCCGCAACTCGACCGCCCGGTTGAGCATGCCCTTGGCCCGGTCGAGGTTCATGCCCATGTCGACCCAGCTGTAGCCGAGATAGTTGAGCACGTAGGGCTGCTCGGGCTCGAGCTCGAGCGCGTGCAGGAAATCCGCCTCGGCCTGCGGCCAGCGCTTGGTCCGCTCGTAGGTGATGCCGCGGGCGTAGAACAGGGTCCAGTTCTCGGGCTGGTGCACCTCGATGCGGTCGATCGCCCGGCTGTAGGCAGTCTCAGCGCGAGCATACTCCTCGTCCTGGCGTGCCAGATCGGCGAGCTCGACCAGCGCCTCGGTCCGCTCCGGCTCGGCGTCCGCGAGCTCCTCCAGGAGCTGATAGGATTCTTCGGTGCGCTCGAGCGAGTGCAGGCTGCGCGCCATCCTGAGCTTGGCGGTGTAGGCGAGCGGCGAGCCGTCCGGGACCGCCTCATACGCCGCGATCGCGCCGTCCAGATTGTCCTGCTCGGCCAGGATGTCGGCGATCAGGATCGCCGCCTCGGCGAGATCGGGCCGCAGGTACATCGCCAGCCGAGCGTAGACGATGGCGCGCGAGTTGCCGCGCTCCTGATGCAGGGCTTCGGCGATGCCGAGCAGCGCGTCCGCCATGCCGCCCGAGGCGTCGGTGAACGGCGGTGGCGGCGTCCCGCCAGCCTCGAGGCTCGCCAGCAGGTCGACCAACACCGGCAGCTCACGCCCGTCGGCCATCTGTGCGCGCACCGCCTGGATCGCTTGGGCGCGCTCGCCGTCGCGGGCGAGAATGCTCGCGTAGGCCTCGACGATCCGAACCGGAGCCGGACCATTGTCTCGGCATCGCTTCCGTGAGCGCCGCGACGGCGGCATCCAGGCGGCCGCCGAGATCGAGCAGCATGGCCTTGTGATAGCCGTTCAGCGGGCCCAGCGATTTACCCTGGGCGAGGCGCGCGCAGCGCCGCGTCGGTGGCGGCCGCGCCGCCGTCGCCGAACACCGCCCAGGCATCGAGGAAGGGTGCGGTCAGGCCGGCGATGCCCTCGCCGCCAAGTTCGCCCAAGGGCCCGCGCGCGGCGGCGTACTTCCCGGCCCTGACCTGCTCGAGGGCCAGCAGCAGATGCGCCTCGTCGGCCTCGGAATTGCGCACCGCCAACCGCTCGGCCTGGTCAAGCGCGGCGTCGTAACGGCCGCTCGCCAGGCTCAGCAGAAAGAGCTGGCGCAGCAGATCGAGATTGTCCGGCTCGGCCGCCAGCGCGCGCCCAAAATAGTCCGCGGCCTCGGCCAGACGGCCGGTGTCGACCGCGAAGTTGCCCGCCAGGTAGTCGCCGGGCGCGGTGTTGAAGCTGCCGTCCGGCGCGCCCTCAATCGGGGTATCGGCGAGCCCGGCAAGTCGCTGGGTCGACGGGCTCTGTGCCCCGCAGGCGACCACGCCGAGCGCGAGCAGCGCGCCGCCGAGCCGGGCGCGGTGGATCAGGTGGCGGGTCGAGAACAGCAGATCGGTCATCAACGCTTCCAGCGGCCATCCGCCCTCTGCCGACCCGGACGGCGCGCCGGCCTTGACGGATCGCGTGTCCAGCGGCATGGAACAGGCGGCCGGGCCATCGAGCCGGGACCACCCGCGATTACAGGAGCAGAGCGATGCTGCGGACCAGGAGCAAGAACGACCCGAGCGCCCGCGGCGCGACCGACGAAGGCAAGACCTTCGAGGGCAAAAAGATCAAACCGGTGTTGTACGTGGGCACGGCGGTTGGCCATGGCCGTTACATAGCGGCGCAGGATGAGGGCGGCAAGCTGATCATGGGCCGGGACAACAAGCCGATCGCATTTCGCGACGTGTAGCTCCAGGCCGGAGCGCACGTCAACCGGGGGTACGCCCCAGGCGCCAAGCCGCCGCGACCCCGAGCCCGGCCAGCGGCAGGAACGCGGCGAATACCCAGAACGCGACGCTCTCGACCGCGGGCCGGGTCGCGGCGGTGGCCAGGCCGGCGAGGTTGGCGACGATCCCGCTCGTCGCGGCCCCGAGCGCGTAGCCCAGCAGCTGCATCGTCGGCAGCGACGAGGCGGCGCGCTCGCGCTCGGCGGCGGGCACGCTCTCGACCACGCGGCGCATCACGAACGCCCAGGCCATGCCGAAGCCGGCACCGAGCAGGGCAACCCACGGCAGGAGCGCGATTGCCGGCCCCTTCGGCATCGTCCAGGCGAGGCCCGCCATGCCGAGGGCGACCGTCAGCGCGCCACCGCGAATCAGTGCCGGCTCGAAGCGCGGCCCGGCGCCAGCGAAGACGATCGCAGTCAGGGTCCAGGATACCGATTCGACCGCGATCATGAAGCCAGCGATCAGCGGCGTCGCGCCGAACAGCAGCGCCATCAGCAAGGGCCCGTAAACCGTGAACGGCACGGTCGCGATCGACAGCGCCAGAACCATGACGAAGCCCGCCCCCCAGGGTCGGCGCAGATCGAGCGGACGCGGCGGGAACAGCTGGTTGCGCCGGCGCTCCAACGCCAGTGCCAGCGCCAGCAGCCCGAGCCCGAGCGCCACCAGCAGCAAGGCCGAAAGGGGCGCGGCCTGAATCCCGGCGGCGAGCACCGCGACCACGCCCGCGCTCAAGACCAGGATGCGGCCGATCGGCACCGGCTCCGCCGCGCGGGTCTGGCCGCGCGCCCGGCCGAGCAGCCGCGGCATCACCGCGGCGAGCGCCAGCGCCTGCACGGCGAAGGCCCAGAACCCACCGCGCCACAGCCCGACAGTGGCGAATGCGCCACCGATCAGGGGCCCGGTCAGTGCCGAAATTCCCCAGACGCCGGAGATCACCGCGAGCAGCTGCGGCCAGCGCTCGGGCGCGAACAGCCGGGTCAGGCCGACGTGCGCCAGCGCCACCATCCAGCCGCCGCCGCAGCCCTGCAGGAGCCGGCCGAGCAGCATCCAGGCCATGTCGGGCGCGAGCGCGCTGAACACGCAGCCGGCGGCATAGATCAGGGCCGCGACGGTCATCGCGGCGCCAAGGCCGAACCGGAGCGCCAGGATGCCGGTCGCGGCCCCGGCCACGATCGAGCCCAGCTGATAGAGCGCCACGGTCCAGTAAATCAAGGCGAGCCCGCCGATCTCGGCGATCGCGCTCGGCATTACGGTCGCGGCGAGCAGCGAATCGGCGGCGTGCAGCCAGACGCCCAGGCACAGGATCGCGATCGTCGCCCAGCCGGGGCCGGTAGGCCCGCCCCGCGTCACGCCTCCGGCCCGCGCCGCCGCTTCACATCCCGGCGTAGTTCGGGCCGTCGCCGCCCTGGGGCACCACCCAGTCGATGTTCTGGGCCGGGTCCTTGATGTCGCAGGTCTTGCAGTGGACGCAGTTCTGATAGTTGATCTGCAGGCGCGGGGCGGCGCTGTCGCCGTCGCGCACGATCTCGTAAACCCCGGCCGGACAGTAGCGCTGCTCGGGCGCAGCGTACTCGGCGAGGTTCAGCTCGATCGCGATCCGTCGGGTCCTTCAGCCGCAGATGGCAGGGCTGATTGTCGTCATGGCTGGTGTTCGAGATGTAGACCGACGACAGCCGGTCGAAGGTCAGCTTGCCATCGGGCCGCGGGTAGTCGATCGGAGCGAAGCTCCGGGCCGGCTTCAACTGGCTGTGGTCGGGATGGTGATGGAGCGTCCAGGGCGCCTTGCCGCGCAGCAGGTAGCTGTCGAGCGCGGCGTGGACGAGGCCGCCGTAGAGGCCCAGGCGAAAGCCAGGGCGGACGTTGCGGGCCAAAGACAGCTCCTGCTGCACCCAGGACGCCCCGAGCGCCGCCGGATAGGTCTCGAGCATCGCGGCAGCGCCGGCGCCAAGCGCCTCGAACACCGCCTCGGCGGCCAGCATGCCGGACTTCATCGCGGTGTGGTTGCCCTTGATCTTGGGCACGTTGAGGAAGCCCGCGCAGCAGCCGATCAGCGCGCCGCCCGGAAACACCAGCTTCGGGATCGCCTGCAGGCCACCCTCGTTGAGCGCGCGCGCCCCATAGCAGATTCGCCGGCCGCCCTCGAAGGTGGCGCGCATCGCCGGATGGGTCTTGAACCGCTGGAACTCCTCGAACGGCGCCAGATAGGGGTTCTGGTAGTCGAGACCGATCACGAACCCGACCGCGACCTGGTTTTCGGCCAGATGATAGAGGAACGAGCCGCCGTAGGTGCGCCGATCGAGCGGCCAACCGATCGTGTGCACGACCAGGCCCGGCCGGTGCTGCGCCGGCTCGACCTCCCAGAGCTCTTTGATGCCAATCCCGTAGGTCTGCGGATCACGGCCATCGCGCAGCCGGAACCGTTCCTCGAGCTGCTTGGTCAGCGAACCGCGGCAGCCTTCGGCGAACAGCGTGTACTTGGCGTGCAGCTCGATGCCGGGCTCGAAGTTGGCCTTCGGCTGGCCGTCGCGGTCGAGGCCCATGGCGCCGGTCGCCACGCCCTTGACGCTGCCGTCCTCGCGGTAGAGGACCTCGGCGGCGGCGAAGCCGGGGTAGATCTCGGCGCCCAGCTGCTCCGCCTGCTCGCCCAGCCATTTGACGACGTTGCCCATGCTGACGATGAAATTGCCGCGATTGTGCATGGTCGGCGGGGTCGGGAGCGTGATCGCGCGGGTCCGGGTCAGGAACTGGAAGCGGTCGGCGGTGACCGGCGTCGTGAGCGGCGCGCCCCTGGCTTCCCAATCCGGGATCAGCTCGGACAGCGCGCGCGGCTCAAGCACCGCGCCCGAGAGCGTGTGGGCGCCGAGCTCGGATGCCTTCTCGAGCACGCAGACGGTGATCTCGCGGTCGCGCTCGACGCTCAGCTGACGGAGCCGGATGGCGGCGGCGAGGCCCGCCGGCCCGGCACCGACGATGACCACGTCGAACTGCATGCTCTCGCGTTCCATATCCCCTCGGCCCGCTCCAGAGATTGACGATGCAGCCCGCGCCGCCCTTTGACCTCGACGCGATCGCCTGAGAAGATGTGCGTCACCTGCGGGCGAATGTCACCCTCTTAGAAACGCGCGATCGGGGCCCAAGCGCCATGCTCTCCCCCGCTGATCTGCTTGCCTGGCTCGACTGGTACCGGGCGATGGGGGCCAGCGAATGGGTCGGCGAGCACTCGCTCGACCGCCGCGTGGCTGCCGCCGCCGAACGCTCCGACATATGGTCGCCGGCGCCGGTCGCAGCAACGCCGGCGATCCCGCAGACCCGTCCGGCGCCGCCACCGCTGCTGCGGTCGGCAGCGAGCGTCGTGGCCAGCGCTCGCGAGGTCGCGAACGCCTGCCGGAGCGTTGCCGAGATCGAGGCCGCGCTGCGGACGTTCGACGGCTGCGCGCTCAAGGAGACCGCGCTCAATCTCTGCCTCGCCGACGGTAATCCGCACGCCGAGCTGATGCTGATCGGCGAAGCGCCGGGCGCGGAGGAGGACCGGCAGGGCAAGCCGTTCGTCGGTCCGAGCGGCCAGCTGCTCGACCGGATGCTGGCGACCATCGGCCTCGATCGCACCCGCGTTTACATCACCAACTCGATCTACTGGCGACCGCCCGGCAACCGCAGCCCGACCGCGGCCGAGATCGCTGCCTGCCAACCGTTCCTGGAGCGGCAGATCGAGCTGATCCGGCCCAAGCTGATCGTGTTCGTCGGCGGCATCGCCGCGCGCGGCCTGCTCGGGGTCAAGGAAGGCGTGACCAAGCTCCGGGGTCGCCGCCTGCTCTATCCGCTGGCCGACGGCAGCACGGTGCCGGCGATGGTCATGTTCCATCCGGCCTATCTGCTGCGCCAGCCGTCGCACAAGCGTCTCGCCTGGCGAGATCTACTCGCAATTCGCACATTACTGAACGAGACTTAACCACGTTTTGTTAATGCTAAGAATTGGTAAATACCGCTTAACTACAATTTTAGCAAAAGTACCAATATCGTTCTCCTCATGCTTGGGGAACGCTGCAAGACCACGATTTCGGGCCGGCTGCTGGTGGCGAGCCTTTGCGCCAGCGTCCTGGCCTTCGCATCGCCGGCCAGCGCGGGCACCGAGAATTTAGAGCCGGCCAAGCCGGCCGCCGAGGAGCGGCCGCTGCCACAGGGCCAGCTCTCGGGCGCGCTCGACGCCAAAGACGCCCGTCTGTACCGGCGGATCTTCGATCTGCAGGCGAGCGCCGATTTCGGTTCGGCCGATCGGCTGGCGGTCCAACTTGGCGATCGCTTCCTGCTCGGCCATGTCCTCTGGCAGCGCTACATGCACCCGCGCTATCGCTCGAGCTACGCCGAGCTCCATGCCTGGCTCGAGCACTATGCCGATCACCCGGGCGCGGACCGGATCTATGGCCTGGCGCAGCGCCGGCGCCCGGCCGGCGCGCCGGGTCCGGAGCGCCCGGTGCGAGGCTATCTGGGCGGCAACGGGCAGGAAAGCTCGGAGCTGGTCCGGGCCGACTACCGCACCGGCCTCGAGCGTTCGCCGGCCGAGGCGGCGGCGGTCGACAGCTGGCGCAAGGCGATTGGAGAGCTGGTCGGCGCCGGCCGGTCGGAGGCGGCGGCGGCGCTGCTGCAGCGGCCCGAGATCATGGTGCTGATCGACCGGGTCGAGGCCGATCTCGCCCGCTGGACGGTCGCGCGCGGCTACTTTAGCGCCGGCGACTATCGCGCCGCCCTGGCGCTTGCCGGCCGGGCCGCGCGGCGCTCCGGCGACGCCGTCCCGGAGATGCATTGGATCGCCGGCCTGAGCGCCTGGCACCTTGGCCAGGTGCGGCTCGCGGCCTGGCACTTCGCGGCGCTGGCCGATGCCCCCTCGACGCTCCCCGCCGAGCGCGCACGGGCGGCGTTCTGGGCCGCGCGTAGCTACCTGGTCGATTTCCGGCCGCAGTTCGCCCGCCGCTACCTGGAGCTGGCCGCCGACGGACGCGATTTCTACGGGCTCGTGGCGCGCACCGTGCTCGACCGGCCGCTCGGCTACGACGGGCAGCAGGTCGGCCTCGACTGACAGCGTGCCTCAGGTCCTGGTCCGCTTCCCGGGCCGCGCCGCGCCCTGGCCCTTGGCCAGGTCGGCGAGTACGAGCGCGCCGAGCAGGAGATCCGGAGGCTGGCCGCCCGGGCCTCGCCCGACGTGATGATCGGTCTGATCGGGCTCGCCGAATCCCTCGACCTGCCGGCGGCGCAGATGCGCCTTGCCCAGAGTCTCGACAGCAGCGAGGGCCACTATCACTTCGCCGCCCTTTATCCCTTGCCGAGCTGGCAGCCGGCCAACGGCTACACCGTCGACCGGGCGCTGGTGTACTCGATCATGCGCGCCGAGTTCGGCCTTCGATCCTTCGGTCGAGAGCCACGCCGGCGCCCAGGGGCTGATGCAGGTGATGCCGGCGACTGCCCGCTACCTCGCCAAGCTCGGCGTGCTCGAGGCGCCACAGCCCGACGAGCTGTTCGAACCCGAGACTTCGATCCGGTTCGGCCAAGCCTATCTCGAGTACCTCTTGCAGGGATCGCCGATCGGCACCAATCTGATCTACCTGGCGGCAGCCTACAACGCCGGGCCGGGCCGGGTCACCCGCTGGCGTGAGCGGCTCGCGATCGAGAACGATCCGCTGCTGTTCCTGGAGTCGATCCCGACCCACGAGACCAGGGGGTACGTCAAGAAGGTGCTGACCAACTTGTGGAGCTACCGCGCCCGCCTCGGCCAGCCCCAGCGCGCCCTCGAAGCCTTGGCCCACAACCGGTGGCCCCACTACGATGCCCTCGACGTTGACCAGCAGCAGCAGGTCCATGCCTGGAATTGATCGCGAGCGGCCGTTCCGGCCGCTCAACATCGCCGTGCTCACGGTTTCCGACAGCCGGACGCCGGCGGACGACCGCTCGGGGGATCTGCTGGTCGAGCGGCTGACCGCAGCCGGTCACCGGCTGGCCGCCCGGGCGCTCGTGGTCGACGACGCCGAGCGGATCGCGACTCAGTTCGGGGCCTGGATCGACGATCCCACGGTCGACGTGGTGATCAGTACCGGCGGCACCGGGGTCACCGGCCGCGACGTCACGCCGGAAGCGCTGGAGCGCGTCGCCGAGAAGCTGATCCCGGGCTTCGGCGAGCTGTTCCGGATGATCAGCTGGCAGAAGATCGGCTCCTCGGCGCTGCAGTCGCGCGCGACCGCGGGAGTCGCCAAGGGCACCTATCTGTTCGCGCTGCCGGGCTCGCCCGGCGCCTGCCGCGACGGCTGGGACGAGATCCTGAGCGCCCAGCTCGACCTCCGGCACCGGCCCTGCAACTTCGCCGAGCTGTTGCCCCGGCTACGCGAGCACGAGGCCGGCTGACGGCGCGCCCGCGAGCGCGGCATCGAGGGTCGCCTGGGCCGATGCCACGGCGGCGAGCACGTCGGCGGGGGTCTTCAGCGGCGTCGGTTGGCCGATCAGGTAGCCCTGGATCTCGTCGCAATACTGCCGCTGCAGCAGCGCCATCTGCTCGACCGTCTCGACTCCCTCGGCGATCACCGGGATCTTGAGACCCTGCCCGAGCCCGGTCACGGCGCGCACGATCGCGACCGACTCGGAGTTCTCGCGCATCGCTAGGATGAACGAGCGGTCGATCTTGATCTTGTCGAACGGGAAGCGCTGCAGGTAGCTGAGGCTCGAATAGCCGGTGCCGAAGTCATCCATCGCGATCCGCACGCCCAGCGCCTTGAGCCGGCGCAGGGTCGCGAGCGCCTGCTCGACGTCCCTGATCAGGACCCCTTCCGTGATCTCGAGCTCGAGCCGCTCCGGGGCGAGCTCGTGGGTGCGCAGAACGGTCTCGACCAGGGCCGGCAGATCGCAGCGGGTGAACTGCACCGGGGACAGGTTGACGCCCAGGCGGAGGTGCTCCGGCCAGGCCGCCGCCGCCGCGCAAGCCGTGTGCAGCACCCACTCCCCGAGCGGCACGATCAGGCCGCTCTCTTCGGCCAGCGGGATGAACTGATCCGGCGAGACCATGCCGCGCCGGGGATGCTGCCAGCGGACCAGAGCTTCGAAGCCGGTGATCTGGCGGGTGCTGAGCTCGGCCTGGGGCTGATAGTGGACCTCGAGCTGCTGCTGAGCCAGCGCCTGGCGGAGATCGTATTCCAGCACCCGGCGAAGCTGCAACTTGAGGTCCATCTCCGGCTCGAACATGCGGAAGCCGCCGCGACCGTCGCTCTTGGCGCGATAGAGGGCGGTATCGGCGTTCTTGAGCAGCGTATCGGCGTCCCCGCCGTCGGCCGGGAACAGCGCGATGCCGATGCTGAGCCCCACCGCCATGGCCTCGTCTTCGAACTCGAACGGCCGGGCGATCGTCGCGACCAGCCGCTCGGCGAAGCCGGCAGCGTAGTGGGGCTGGGGCAGCCCGGTCTGGACGATCGCGAACTCGTCGCCACCGAGCCTGGCGACCGTATCGGTCTCGCGCACGGCGGCTGCCAGGCGGGCGGCTGCCTGCTTGAGCAGCGCGTCGCCGGCCGCGTGGCCATGCATGTCGTTGACCCCCTTGAAGCGATCGAGGTCGAGGCAGAGCACCGCAACTTCGTTGCCATCGCGCCGCGCCCGGGCCAGAGCCTGCTCGAGCCGGTCGCGGAACAAGACCCGGTTGGGCAGTCCGGTCAGCGCGTCGTGGTTGGCCATGAACCGGATCTGGGCTTCGGCCGCCTTGCGCTCGGTGATGTCCCGGATCGCCGCCACCCGCACGCGCCGGCCCTTGTAGTCGATCGAACGGGCCAGGATCTCGACGGGGACCTGGCTGCGGTCGGGACGCTGCAGGCGCGTCTCGTAGACGCCAGCAGCCCCATCAGCGATCCGGCGTGCCAGCTCGCCGCGGTCTTCGGACAGAACGAAGCTCAGGACATCGTGGCCGATCATCTGTTCGAGCCGATAGCCGGTGAGCTCGGCGAGCGCCCGGTTGCCGTCGAGCAGACGGCCATCGGCATGAATCGCGATGCTCTCGAAGGTCGCGTTGGCCAGCTGCTGCAGCCGGGTCGCCTCTCCGGCGCTCCGGTTGGCGAGATGCTGGTCGACGATCGAGCCGGTCAGGCTGATCCCGAGCAGCAGGGCCGCGACCCCGGCGATCGAAAACGCAACCATGCCTCGCGACATCACCGCCGCATCCGGCAGCGGCACCAGCGGGCTCGGGGTCAGCTCGAGCGCGCCCATGGCCGTGAAATGCATGGCGCAGATGCCGAGCGTCAGCAGCAAGGCGCCGAGGCTGCGCCAGCGCAGCCTCGCATGCGGCAGCCCGGTGCGGAGCGCGAGCGCGCCGAGCGCGACGCCGAACATCATCGACAGGGTCACGAGCAAGGGATCGTAGCCGACCAGGGCCGGCGCCCGCAGCGCCGCCATGCCGGTATAGTGCATGGCGCCGATGCCGATGCCGGCCAAGCCGCCGCCGAGCCAGTAGCTGACCGGCGGCAGCGCGCTCACCGCCACCCAGAAGCCGGCCGCGGCGATCACGATCGCGACCACGATCGAGAGCGCGGTCAGGCTGAGATCGTAGCCGATCGGCAGCCCGGGCTGGTAGGCCAGCATGGCCACGAAATGGGTCGCCCAGATCCCGCCGCCGGCAGCACCGCCGGCGGTCGCGAGCCAGCCCAACCGGGCGCGGCCCGCGACGACTCGCGCCCGCGCGATGACCGAGAGCGCCGTGTGAGCGGCGAACAGGCAGATCAGGGCCGCGAGCACGACCAGCCGCAGATCGTGCTGCTGGGTCAGGCACAGATAGACGCGCACCGGCGATCGTTCCTCGCTGGGTCGATGCCGGCGAGTTTGGGGCGATCGGGCTTAAGAAGTGCCTTATTGGCGGCCGACCGCTGTTCGGATCGTCGCGACCAGTCAGGCGCTTGGTGGCCAAGCTGGACGGTCTAGTTTAGAACAGAGCCGGAGGGCGATCGGGTCCGGCGGTCGCGGCGGCGCCGCGCCGCGCCGGAGTGCCGCAGCTTGGACGTTCGGGGTTCTATTGGCATGAGTGAGAGAATCACCTTCACCCTCGACGGCCGGGAGGTCGAGGCTGCGCCCGGCGAGACGATCTGGCAGGTGGCCAGGCGCGAAGGCGTCGAGATCCCGCATCTCTGCTGGCTGCCCGAGCCCGGCTACCGGGCCGACGGCAACTGCCGTGCCTGCATGGTCGAGATCGAGGGCGAGCGGGTGCTGGCTGCCTCCTGCATCCGCAAGCCCGCGGCCGCCATGAAGGTGGTCACGTCGTCGGAACGCGCGAAAACCGCGCGCCGCATGGTGATGGAGCTGCTGATCGCCGACCAGCCCGAACGGCCGGTTGCGCACCACCCGGAGTCGCGGTTCTGGCAATGGGCCGAGCGGATGGAGGTGCGCGCCAGCCGCTTCCCCAGGCGCGAGCTGCCGGCGACCGACCTCAGCCACCCGGCGATGGCGGTCAATCTGGACGCCTGCATCCACTGCAATCTCTGCGTGCGCGCCTGCCGCGAGGTCCAGGTCAACGACGTGATCGGCATGGCGTACCGCAACGCCCAGGCCAAGATCGTGTTCGACCAGGACGATCCGATGGGCCAGTCGACCTGCGTCGCGTGCGGCGAGTGCGTCCAGGCCTGCCCGACCGGCGCCCTGATGCCGGCCGCGATCGTCGATGCCGCGGGCAAGGGCCACCCCGAGGTCGATCGCCAGGTCGAGAGCGTCTGCCCCTACTGCGGCGTCGGCTGCCAGATCACCTACCACGTCAAGGACGACCGGATCCGCTACGTCACCGGCCGCAATGGCCCGGCCAACGAGAACCGGCTGTGCGTCAAGGGCCGCTTCGGCTTCGACTACGTCACGCACCCGCACCGGCTGACCCGGCCCTTGATCCGCAAGGTTGACGCCGCCAAGGGCGTCGAGCCCGACCTCGACCCGGCCAACCCCTGGACCCATTTCCGGGCGGCGAGCTGGGACGAGGCGCTGGACGTCGCCGCCATGGGCCTGCGCGCGATCCGCGATCGGGACGGGCCCAAGGCGCTCGCGGGCTTCGGCTCGGCCAAGGGCTCGAACGAGGAGGCCTATCTGGTCCAAAAGCTGATCCGGACCGGCTTCGGCTCGAACAACGTCGACCATTGCACCCGCCTGTGTCACGCGAGCTCGGTCGCGGCGCTGCTGGAAAACATCGGCTCGGCCGCGGTCACCGCGCCGTTCACCGCGGCGAGCGACGCCGACGTGATCGTCGTGATCGGCGCCAACCCGACCGAGAACCACCCGGTCGCCGCGACCTTCTTCAAGCAGGCGGCCAAGCGCGGCAAGACGCTGATCGTGATGGACCCGCGCGGCCAGGCGCTGAAGCGCCACGCCACCCACATGCTCCAGTTCAAGCCCGGCAGCGACGTCGCGATGCTGAACGCGCTGATGCACGTGGTGGTCGAGGAGGGGCTCTACGACACCCAATACATCCAGGCCCAGACCGAGGGCTTCGAGCGGCTGAAGGTGCATCTGCGCCAGTTCCCGCCCGAGGCCATGGCCGCAGTCTGTGGCATCGATGCCGACACGCTACGCACCGTCGCACGCAAATTCGCGACCGCCCAGCGGGCGATCGTGTTCTGGGGCATGGGCATCAGCCAGCACGTGCACGGCACCGACAACGCCCGCTGCCTGATTTCCCTGGTCCTGATGTGCGGTCAGGTCGGCCGACCCGGCACCGGGCTGCACCCGCTGCGCGGCCAGAACAATGTCCAGGGGGCGTCGGATGCCGGCCTGATCCCGATGATGTTTCCGGACTACGGCCGGGTCGGCAAGGACGAGGTGCGCGCCCGCTTCGAGGAGCTGTGGGGAAAAAAGCTCGATCCGGAGCCGGGCCTGACGGTGGTCGAGATCGTGCACGCGATCCACGATGGCGTGATCAAGGGCATGTACATCATGGGCGAGAACCCGGCGATGTCCGACCCGGACGTCCAGCATGCCCGGGCAGCGCTCGCCAAGCTCGAGCATCTGGTCGTCCAGGATCTGTTCCTGACCGAGACCGCGATGTACGCCGACGTCGTGCTGCCGGCCTCGGCCTGGCCCGAGAAGGACGGCACCGTCACCAACACCAACCGCCAGGTCCAGATGGGCCGCGCCGCGCTGCCGCTGCCGGGCGAGGCGCGCCAGGACTGGTGGATCGTCCAGGAGATCGCGCGCCGGATCGGCCTCGACTGGCGCTACCAGCACCCGCGCGACGTCTACGCCGAGATGGGCCACGCGATGCCGTCGCTCGCCAACATCACCTGGGACCGATTGGCCGCCGAGAGCGCGGTCACCTACCCCTGCGACGGACCCGACCAGCCGGGCCACGACATCGTGTTCGGCGACCGCTTTCCCACGGGCGACGGGCGCGGCAAATTCACGCCCGCCGACGTGCTGCCGCCGGCCGAGCTGCCGGATGCCGACTACCCGATGGTGCTGACCACCGGCCGCCAGCTCGAGCACTGGCACACCGGCGCGATGACCAGGCGCGCGGGCTATCTCGACGCGCTCGAGCCCGAGGCGGTCGCGAGCCTGCACCCGCGCGACCTGCGGGCGCTGGGTGTCGCGGCGGGCGAGCCGATCCGGGTGACCACCCGGCGCGGCGCGATCGAGCTCAAGGCGCGCGCCGACCGCGCGGTCGCCGAGGGCATGGTCTTTATCCCATTTTGCTTTGTCGAGGCGGCCGCCAACGTGCTCACCAACCCCCAGCTCGACCCGTTCGGCAAAATCCCGGAATACAAGTTCTGCGCCGCCCGGGTAGAGAAGGCCGGCACAGTCGCCCAGGCCGCGGAGTGAGCGGGCTTCGGAATGGAGACAAGTGAGGCGGGGACGGCGACGACGCGCCGTCGGGCGGCACGGCGACAAGTACTTTGGAGTCGCGGCGTCGAGGCGATACAACGTCTAGGCGGACCTCGCGTTTACATCTGTCCGCTTTGTGTCAGATCTTTTGCAGAGAATCAGCTCGGCGTGCTTACTTTTGAGGATGTGCCACCTAAGAGACTCGGCGGGCGGCCGCTCCTATTGACCTGCAAAGAGTGCAACGATAAGGGCGGACACGACGTGGATCATCACGCAATAACCGAGGATCAGCTGCTCCGCGTGGCGTCTGGTCAAACCTATCGCCGCTCGCCTGTGCACGTATCGTTCGCTGATTTGGAGGTCGCTGCGGAGCTTCGAAAAGAGGGGAATACCAACGTCATCAGTCTTCTTCCTCCTCCGTGCAATCGACTGACGAGAATTCAAGATCTTGCCGACGCCGCCCGCACATGGGCAGATGGGACAGAGTTTCAGATACGCCTTCGAAAAGGATACATTCCGAGGCGAAGCGAGATCTCATGGCTCAGAAGCGCATATCTTCTCGCCTTTGCCTGGTTAGGCTACCGCTATGTCTACCGTGATCTTCTGGATATCGTACGGGCGCAAATTCGAGAGCCCGCCACCCGACACGTCGGCGCCTTCTGCGGCTATACCGGGGCAGCTGACGCACGACGGATCATCGCTATCCAGGAGCCGGAGTGGCTGAGAGGCATCGCGGTTTCGGCGCATGGCCGAATTGTGCTTCTTCCGCTGTTTGACGAGGACCATGGCTTCTACGAGCGGTTTGCTGAACTCCGTGGGAGATGGGCTCCGCATCCGAGGGCGCACCCTCGGCTGGCCAGAGAGAGCGATGTTCTACCTGGATCATATGAAGCCGGCCGAATTGCGTTCATTTGTCTCCTTCTGGAATCATCCGGAGGCCGGGCGTTTGCTGAGATCACGACGAAGCGGACGGTGATCTTGACCATCGCTCGACGTACGGTGCTCGTGACGTTCAGGTTTTCGGGTCGGTCGTACGCGGCGAAGCCGATGCCCAGAGCGATGTCGATTTCCTGGTGAAGCTGGAGCCTGGGCGAAGCCTGTTCGATCTCGGAGGGCTGCTTATGGATCTTCAGGACTGTCTCCGCTGCCGGGTAGACGTGATGACGCCAGCGATGCTGAAGCCGCGGGTCCGGGAACGCGCCCTGCGCGAGGCGATCGCTCTGTGACGGGAGAGGCGGGATGCGAAGCCGAGCCCTGGCCGACGAGACGGCGGTAGCCGAAGGAGGACCCTCGCTCTATGACCGGGACTTCGCGCTCTGGGTCGCGGCGCAGGTGGCGGCGATCCGCGCAGGGGACCTTGGCGCGCTCGATGTCGAGAGCCTGGTCGAGGAGCTTGAGGGATTGACCAAGCGCGACGTGCGGGCGCTCGGCTCACAGCTCAAGCGCATCATGGCGCACATGCTCAAGCAGCGGTATCAGCCCGAGCGAGCAACTCGAAGCTGGCAGGAATCGATCATCAACGCTCGGGAGGAGATCGTCGACATCCTAGACCAGAGCCCGAGCCTGCGACGGACCTTGCCGGCGCAGATGGCCAGGATGTACCCGCGCGCGGTCGGTCAGGCGGCGCGCGACACGCGTCTGCCCGAGAACACCTTCCCGGGCGAGCCGCCCTTCACGCTCGCCGGGGTCCTGGGCGAGGCCGAAGGCGGAGCATGACGGCTCACAGCCGGTCGCGCAGGCTGTAGTAGAGCATGCCGAGCACGAGCGTCGGAAGGCGCAGCAACGTGCCGCCGGGAAAGCGCGGGGCTGGCAGGCTCGCCATCACGTCGAAGCGCTCGGCGGTGCCGGCGACCGCCTCGGCGATCAGTTGACCCGCGAGCGTCGCGAGCGCCACGCCCTGGCCGGAATAGCCGTGGGCGACGAACACGTCGGGCGCAAGGCGGGCGAAGTGCGGCAGGCGCGTGCGGGTGATCGCGAGCGTGCCGCCCCAGGCGTAGTCGATCGGTATTTCCGCAAGTTGCGGGAACACCCGGAGCATATATTTCCGGACGAAGCCCTTGAGGTCGTCGGGGAGGCGGCGGGTATAGGTCTCGCCGCCGCCGAACAGCAGCCGATGATCGGCTGACAGCCGGAAATAATCGACCACGTGCTTGGTGTCGGCAACCGCGACGTCGTCCCGGATCAGCGCGCGGGCACCCGCCTCGCCGAGCGGCGCGGTCGCGAGCATGAAGTTGTTGAGCGGCATGATCCGGCCGGCGAGCCGCGGCACCAGGCGGCCGAGATGGCCGTTCATCGCGAGCACCAGATGGCGCGCCCGGACCTCACCCTGGCTGGTCGCGACAATGGCTCCCGGTCCCTCCTCGATCCGGACCACCCGGCTCTGCTCGAAGATTCGGCCGCCTGCGTCGAGTGACGCGCGCGCGAGGCCGAGCGCATAGTTGAGCGGATGCAGATGGCCGCCGTCGCGATCGAGCAGGCCCCCGAAATAGCGGGTCGTGCCCAGCATCTCCGCGAGCTCGGCGCGCGGCACGTAGCGGGCGTGCGGGTAAGCGCAGCGGGTCTGCAGGTGCTCCGCCTCCCGCTCCAGCGCCACGGCATGCGCGGGCTTGTGGGCGGCATCGAGGATCCCGGGCTTCAGATCGCAGGCGATCGCGTGCCGGGCGATCAGCGCCTTGACCAGCGCCTTGGCGTCCTCGGCGATCTGCCAGAGCGCGCGCGCCCGCGCCGCGCCGACCAGCCGCTCGAGCGCCGGCTGATCGAGGCGCTGGCCCGAGCTCAGCTGGCCGCCATTGCGGCCGGAAGCGCCGGCACCGACGCGGGCCGCCTCCAGCAGCACCGCGTCGTAGCCGCGCTCGGCCAGATGTAGCAGCGCCGACAGGCCGGTGTAGCCGCCGCCGATGATCGCGACGTCCGCCCGCAGGCTGCCCTCGAGCCGCGGCTGGGCAGGCATCGCGTTGGCGGTGGCGACGTAGTAGGAAGCGGGATGGCCCGATGGCGGCAAGTTTTTCTGTCACTCTGGCGTCGCTCGGGTTCTTGCCGCGGCGCGCCGCTGCTGTCGAGCGTCAATCAGCCGCGATGATCGCGCCCGAGGATCTGCTCGCGCGCCTGCTCTACCGGGATGGCCTGATGCTGATCCTGGACAAGCCCGCGGGCCTGCCGGTGCACCGGGGGCCGAAGGGCGGTCCATGCCTTGAGGATCTGCTGGACGGCCTGCGCTTCGGCCTGCCGCGCCGGCCGGCGCTCGCCCACCGGTTGGACCGCGAGACGTCGGGCTGCCTCGTGCTCGGCCGCCACCGCCAGGCGCTCCAGCGGCTGGGCCGCCTGTTTGCGGCCGGCCGGGTCGACAAGACCTACTGGGCGATCGCCTCCGGTGCGCCGCCCGCGGCCGAGGGCCGGATCGAGCTTTCGCTCGGCCGCCGCTCCGAGGATCCGCGCAGCTGGTGGATGACGGTCGACCCGGCCGGTCAGCCGGCGGTCACCGATTACCGGGTGCTCGGCCGCGCGGGCCCGCTCTGCTGGCTGGAGCTCTGCCCGCGGACCGGGCGCACTCATCAGCTCCGGGTCCACCTCGCGGCGCTCGGCTGCCCGATCGTGGGCGATCGGATCTACGGCCGCCGGGACCGCCCCGACCCGGCACCGCTCCATCTGCACGCCCGCAGCATTGCGCTCCCGCTCTACGACAAGCGAGCGCCGATTGGCGCGAGCGCGCCGCCGCCCGCCCACATGGTGCCGGCGTTGCAGGACTGCGGCCTGTCGAGCGTGGCCGCCTGCTGAGCGACCAGCTTCCCTCGGGCGCATGCTTGCGGCAGTCTCTGCCGATGCGAAGGCGGCCCTCGAACTCAGCTGGCGCGTCGGCTCGCCCGGTTCATCTCGAGGCGGTCGGCGGCGACCTCGTTGATCCGCTGATGAATTGAGCCATCGGTCGCGAGCAGGGTGCGGAAGTCGGCATCGTCGAGGACGAGCAGCTGGCAATAGCCGACAGCGGTCACATCCGCCCGGCGCTCGCGGCCGCCGAGCAGCGCCAGCTCGCCGAAGAAGTCGCCCCGCCCGAGCTGGATCTTCTGGCTGCCGACCGCGACCTCGACCGCACCCGAGGAGATGAAGTACATGGCCGTGCCGCGCCCGCCACGCCGGATCAGGCGCTCGCCCGGGACCGCAAAGCGCGGCTTCAGCAGCGCGCTGATCCGGTCGAGCTGGCCCGGATCGAGCCCGGCGAACAGCGGGAACTCGCCGACCAGATCGCGGGTCGCGAGCCCCAGATCGAGGCGCGGCCGGGGGCCAGCCACGGCTTCGCGCGCCTGCACCTCGCGCAGAAGATCGTTGTACAGCTCCTGGCCGATCAGGCCCTCGGCGTAGAGCGTCTGGTACTCGGCCGCCTCCATCCGCAGCGCCGACTGGCGCAGGAAACGGCGCTCCAGCGCGTCGGCATAGGCGGGATACTGCAGACGCAGCGCGTCGAGGCCCCTGATCGTCGCGGTCAGCCGCTGATCAACGATCTCGCCAAGCAGCTCGTTGATCCTCTGGCCGAGCACGAGCGCCATCTTCTGGTCGACAAAGCGCGCCAGCTCCTCGAGCACCATCCGGCTGACCAGGAGCAGCTCGAAGCGGTCGGCGAGGCAGGCGATCAACGCCCGGTCAATCCGCGCGTGCCGGTGCAGCCGGTGCGCGAGCCGGAAGCTCCAGTCGAACGCGAGCTGGCGCCTGGCGGCGCGGACGTAGCCGAGCCGGCCGTCGGCGCGCGCGCCGTCGATGATCGCCTCGGCCCCGGCCAGCAGGCGCTCGAGAATCCGGCGCGAGACCGAGCGCTGCCGGAAGTGCTCGAGGATCAGCTCGCGCTCCTGGTTGGTGATCGCGAACAGGCCGAGCGTGAGCCGGTCGCGGTCGGCGATCTCGGCAACGAAGGTATTGTGCCC
>CAWJAY010000059.1:0-28272 GCA_963840925.1 uncultured Alphaproteobacteria bacterium | reverse complement strand
GCCTGTGCATTGTCGAGGATGCGACGCGCGAGAGCCCGCCTGCTCCTGCCCGACTTCCCGATCAGTGGCGAACGGGTCGTGCGCCTGCTCGACGAGGTCGCGTGCCGGCACAGCCTGCCGGCGGAGATCGTCATAGACAACGGCCCGGAGTTCACCGGCCGTCCCCTATTTGCCCTGGTCGGCCACGGACCGGGGTGCGACTGCGCTTCATCCAACTCGGCAAGCCAATTCAGAACGCATTCGTGGAGAGCTTCATCGGCGGTTCCGGGATTAGTGCCTGAACCAGCCCTGGTTCGGCTCCGCTCGCCGAGGCCGCGCGGATTATCGAGGCCTGGCGTCCCGGCATTACAACTCCGCCGGCAGTCCCCCTGCCGGCCGGTCGCCTTCAGGCCGTGCCGGCCGCAGGTCCGCCGCGAGCCAGGCTGGCCAGCTCGCGGGTCGTCGTCGAGCCGACGCCGAGATGGCCTTCAGCTCGCGGCCATCTCGTGCCCGGCGAACAGATCGAATGTCCTGGCCTGGACCGTGCGTTCTTGGCCCATCCTTTCTGGACGGGCACTAACTCTCATGTTTGCGGGAAAGAGTGTATGCAGGGATGATCGGCTCCGCGAGTTTTGGGAGCGAGCGGTGACTGGGGTCAGCGGCCATGGCAGGAGGCGGGCGGTCGAGACGACGGTGTTGGCAAGCTCTCAAGCGCGGGTTCAGTCCGCATGACCGTGGTTCCTCTGGGCTGCCTCGCTCCAGCGGCGAGCGTTTTTCGGATCGGCTCACAACTAGACGGAGGGTTCCCCACCGCGACCCGCGCTCCAGCCATAATGCCGGCCCCCGGCGGCGAGACGGTCGGTAGCGCCCGCACAGGCGCAGCTGCGCCTTCCAGGCGATGGCGCGCACCGCCTTGGTCTGCTCGGCGTACCGCGCATAGAGTGCGCGACTGAGCGTGGCCGCAAAGCGATAGGTCCAAGCGCCCTCGATCAGCACCCGCCGGGCATGGCATTTGCCGACCTTGGTGATCCCGCCGCGGCGCGTCCGACCGCCGCTCGAGGCTTCGCTCGGCATCAGGCCCGAATGGGGCCATCAGCTGACGGGGCTTGGCAAAGCGGGTGAAGTCGCGGACCTCGGCGACCAAGGTCACCGCCGCAAGCAAGGATACCCACCGCATGGCTTGCAAAGCGTCGACCACCGTCGCCATGGACCAAGCCGGCACGAGCTCCTCGACCTTTTCCATCAGGCGAGCGACCCGCGCCGCGGCGTCCTCGACGGCGCTGATATAGCCCTGCAAGCACGATCTGCTGGGCAGGATGGTCGAAACGCAGGTCGACCAGCCAGCGCCGATGCGCCCCGGTCCAAGCGCTGCCGGCATGGATCCTCTGATGACGGAGTAAGAAGGCCTGGAATTGCTGGCGCGTCTTGGTCAAGGCCCGGGCGGCCGCAGCGCGCGCTCGCACCAGATCGCGCATTGCCTGGTGAGGGGCATTGGGACGCACACGGACGTCAGCCCCCCTGCCCGATGCAGGGTCGCCAGGGCCGTGGCGTCACGGCGGTCACTCTGACCCGGTCGCCTGGGCGACGCGGGATCAGGGCCGGCGCCACCACGACACAATGGCAGCCAAGCTCGGTCAGCTGCCGGTGCAGGCCGTAACCGCACGGACCAGCCTCGTAACACACCCGCAGCTCCCGGCCATCCCGCCGCAACGTTCGACTAGCCGGCGTACCACTTCGGGCCGGTTCTCCACGTGCCCAGATGCCGGACCGGTCGAGTGAGGATGTAAAGCGTCGCCCAGTGTGCGAGCGCTGCTTGGAATCGAGGAGGAAATCGCTCAACCACTGCTCTGGCTTTGCGTTCACCGTCTTAGCCAAAGCGGACCTCGGGAAAGTCGCACTCAATAGCCAGACATCTCAGCCCGTTGACAGCGGCTTGCCCGCCGCGGTCGCCGAGGCGATCTCGCTCGCGTCGCTCGGCACGGCGGGTAGCTGCCGTGGTCGGTTCGTATCTGCTGCCAGGACAGCGGCAGGCCGAGGCGCCCTGCCCAATCCCGCGCGCGCCGCTCGATCAGCGCCGGATCCTTGGCGCGCGCCAGCTCGATTGCCTTGGCCGGCCTCCGGGTGCCACAGCCGGACCACGTACCAGCTGCGCACGCCGGCGCGATGCGTGCGGAGTTCCCGGTACGCGCGGATTTTCGTATAGTTGGCGAGCGGTTCACGCCAGGAACGGCTCCCGCGCAGCGAGCGATCGGTCACTGCGACCGCGCTATGACTGATTCCCAACGGTCCGCCCGCGCACCATCCAGTCCAGGGCGAGCAGCGCGAGCGCCACGCCAAGCGCGCCGACAAGGTAAACGCCGCCGGCACCAACGCCGGGTACGATCTCTGATTTGCGGCCCACGAGCCCGTTGATGGCGGCCCCTAGCCACAGGACTGCAATGACCAGGAGGAGCATACCGAGCGGCGCGCGTTCGGCGCGCCGGATCAAATACGTGAGCGGGCGCCGCGGCCTGTGCACCGTGCTGCTGCTCCACCCGCGCCCCGCGCCAGCGCTGATAGAGGAAAGGCTTTTCATCATTTTCTCCGGTTTTGGATTGTGACGCCGACCGCGGTTCTGACCGTCAAAGCAACTGTTCATCAGCGTCGCCGACGGAACAGCAAAAGCGCAGACGTTCGGCTCGTAAATCATCAATTCATTCTAATCATTCAGTTCACCAGTCGTAATCAGCACGTCCTAACATTAACGAATTATAATTCAGCGCAAGAAATCAGGTGAGCCCACGAAGGACCGGGCCAATCGAGACAGGAATGCACGTCGCGGCGAGAGCTGTGGCCCGATAACTCGGCTCAACTTAGCCGGAAGTCCCATTCTGCCGCCTTCGGACCGTGAGCGATCCAAGCCCGCAACCGTTGACCACCTCATCGCATCACAAACTAACGGTTATTCAACGCTCTCGCTTCGCAAGACTCCGGGTGGCCCAAACTGGCCATGAAGGCTACGCAGAACCGCATCCCGTACGCTCGCTCTCTGCGCTTCGGCAGGAACCACTTCTCGGGTGATCATCGGACGCATGTCACCGGCGGGATGGTAGTCGTTCATTGTTCTCGATGCTCATTCTGGTATTGGCGGCGGCGCAGGCGTGTTCGATGCGGTTCCGGATTATGGCAAACAGGGTGCGTGGCACCGCCATCTGCCAGCTGGAACCCGACGTGGCCGCCTTGGTGCATGATCCTGGCGCCTATCTTGACCAGCTCCTAGCGCAGGGTTGCGAGCGACGAATGCTCGACCTCCTCCGGTAGCACCAAGGAAGTCGGCGAGATTGTAGGCAAGGGCGTGGAGCTGGAGGCGCACCGCGTAGCAGATGTCCTCCGCCTCCAGCAGCTCCTCGCGCTTGTCTGACGTCAGCACCTACGGAACAGATTGAGGGGTTTGCGGCGCGGAGGATTTCTGGCTCATCGCAGTGACCGAAGGGAACGAAGATGAGCCAGAAATTGAAAGGTTTGAAAGACGGCGCCGAGGCAACCGTGCGCGACATCCGGCGCCGGACGCGCAAGCAGTACTCGGCAGAGGAGAAGATCCGGATCGTAGTGGCGGGCCTGCGCGGGGAGGACAGCATTGCCGAGCTGTGCCGCCGGGAAGGGATCGCCGAGAGCTTGTATTACAGCTGGTCGAAGGAGTTCCTGGAAGCCGGTAAGAAGAGGTTGGCGGGCGACACCGCACGCCAGGCCTCCTCGGGTGAGGTCAAGGATCTGCGCCGCGAGATGCGCGACCTCAAGGAGGCGCTTGCCGAACAGATGCTGGAAAACCGGCTGCTGAAAAAAAGCATGACCGGGGATGGGGAGACGGCGCATGAGATACCCAGCATCCGAGAAGCTGGAGATCATCCGCCTGGTCGAACGCTCCCACCTGCCGGTCCGCCGCACCCTGGATAAGCTCGGCATTCCGGCAACGACGTTTTACCGATGGTACGACCGCTACCGGGCCTTTGGCCAAGCCGGTCTCGAGGATCGTACCAGCGGTCCCGGTCGGGTGTGGAACCGGATCCCGGACGACGTCCGCCGCCAGATTGTGGACCTGGCCCTGGACGAGCCTGAGTTGTCGCCCCGGGAGTTGGCCGTGACCTTCACCGACACAAAGGGCTACTTCGTCTCGGAAGCGAGTGTTTATCGCCTTCTGAAAGCCCATGACCTGATCACCAGCCCGGCCTTTGTCGTCATCAAGGCGGCGGATGCCTTCCAGGACCCGACCACGGCGCCGAACCAGCTGTGGCAGACCGACTTCACCTACCTCAAGGTCGTCGGCTGGGGCTGGTTCTATCTGTCGACCATCCTCGACGACTACTCCCGCTACATCATCGCGTGGAAGCTGTGCACGACCATGCGGTCGGATGATGTGACGGAGACCCTCAAGCTGGCCCTGCAGGCATCGGGCTGCGACAGGGTCGACGTCGTCCACAAGCCAAGGTTGCTCAGCGACAACGGCTCGTCCTACATCGCCGGCGACCTCGCCGATTGGCTCATCGACCAGGGTATGGCTCATGTCCGCGGCGCACCGAACCATCCGCAGACCCAGGGCAAGATCGAGCGTTGGCACCAGACCTTGAAGAACAGCTCCTGCTCGAGATCTACTACCTGCCGAGCATCTCGAAGCCAGCATTGACCCTTTGTCGAACGCTACAACCACCGCCGCTACCACGAAAGCCTCGGCAACCTCACCCCCGCCTACGTCTACTTCGACCGGCACCGGACCATCATCGACAGAAGGAGAAAGATCAAAAACCTGACGATCCGAACGCGACGCTTGGCCCATCAGCGCCAAGCCGCTTAGCATCCCAGGATGAGCCAGAGCCTCCATTCGATAACCGCCTCACCTGTCCCATTCATTCTGACGACGGACACTCGGGCTTAGCCAACGCCGCATCGGTGCGGAAATGGAGATCGACGCCCCACTCGGGGTAGCTGCCAATCAACTCGATGGGCAAAATCGTGCGCGCGTTCACGGACGCCGGAATTCAATTCATCCCGAAAGGCGGAGCCTCGCTCGTGTCGGCGCGAGCATGCGATTCGAACAAATCCGTCTCGCCGATTAGGATATCCCGCAGGATACGAGCGCCGTGACAACCCCGATCGCGGCGAGCTTCCCTCGATTCCTCGACGATAACGAGCGGCGGCACAGCTACGCTGCGAACGATTTGTTGCGACCAGGGTGGAAAAGTCTCTTGGCTTAGTGCCTGCTAGTGCAAGCCGCGTCGCAGGCCCAGCACGGCCATTTGGGCGACGACGGGAATTGGGTCGGAGGATGTCGCTGCGAGCGCAAACAGCGCCGCAACCGACCTCTCGTCCCTGGGCAGGTCGCCCTGGAAGATAACTGGCTGATAGACGATGTGGTCGCGCCCGAGGTGGCGGATCGCCATGACCAAGCGTGCGCCGCTGTCGCTGTCGCAAAGGTCGAGCTCGACGGTATCTGGCCATCGGCAGCGGTGCCGTCGTTCGGGATGTGCCCGGAACCATCGCCGATCAAGCCGGGCGATATGCCAAAGCGTGCGTGGTATCCCGCCCGTGGCATCCGTCGCCGGAGAGGTGTCGCTCCCCTCCCTCGTGCGCGGCATGCCGCTTTGACCTCTTCCGCAGCAAAGGTGTGGCCAGCCTGGGCAGACGAAGCCGGCCACAAACCGAGTGTAAGGGAGTACAGGAGCTTGAACTTATAACCGCCCCACCAAAAAACAGGCCGCTTTCCAAATCTTGAATTTTAATAAAAATTGTCGAAATCTCTCGCTGGCTGGCGAGCCGGCTGCTGCCCGAGTTCAGCGACGAGCCAAAGGCCGTGCAGAATACTCATCTCGTTGCCGACGAGGGTGGGCCACTGATCAAGGCGCCGGCGCAGGTGGCGAGGATCGGGAATACGGGTGACTGTGGCGTCGTGGTGTTTGCAGTCATGTGTCCGGCCTGCCGATGCCGTCGACATGGTCGCTGGTTCCGCGGATAGAGGCACTTGAACAGATCCTCGGAAAATTGTCTATCTTGCTCAACCAATGGTGATGACGCTTCGGGATGAGCTTAAACAAATAGGTTCAGGACAGCGCGACCTGTTGCTGATGTTTGCCTCGATCTCTTTTTAGTTGGAGTGAGGTCAAAAGTCGGCTAACAATTCGATCAGAATATGCGGGTGGGGGCCATGTCGACTCCGACGCAGCTCAGCGATAAACGGCCACTGTTTCCGACGAACGTGCAGGCCTTTGAGACCAGAACCCGCGGCGACGAGGCGCGGATTCCGTTCTCCTGGTCGATTTACGGCCGTTGACACGTGAGTGGCTGGCCAAGTGGCTTGAGGAGGTTTTAGGGGTTTTCCATGTCACCGCCGTCGCCGGTCCCGATGATGTCGGCGATGAAGATCGACGCGGACGCGGAACTCACGATCCTTAACGTCGGCCCAGCGGCCGCCGCCGACCCTGAGATTGCCGACGAGATAGGCCGATTGCGCCGTCGGCTCCCGGATGTTCCAATCGTCCTGTTCGCCGAGCGCGACGAGATCGTCCAGGTTGCCGCGGCGATCCGCCAGGGAGTGCGCGGCTATATCACGTCGACCCTAAGCCCGGAGGTGGCGATCGCGGTGCTTCGGCTCGTCCAGTCAGGTGGCACGTTTGTTCCGGCCAGCGTAGTCCTACAGGCAGCTCAGCACAGGCAGCGCCCGGAGCAGGAGCCGGCGCCGCGGATTATCGACAAAAAACTTGACGATTTTACCCCGCGCGAGTTGGAGGTCCTTGACCGTCTCAGGCAGGGCATGTCGAACAAGATGATCGCCTACGAACTAGATATTTGTGAGAATACGGTCAAAGTCCACGTCATGCATATCATGAGGAAGCTTCAAACGTCCAACCGAACCCAAGCTGCCCTGCGGGCGCGCTGCCTCTTGGGCGATGAAAAGTCCTGAGGCAATATGTCGCGGCGCATACCACTCGAGCAATTCAGGCGTCTCAAATAGGCCCGTCCTATAGCGTGCCTTCGTTCGCCGCTGCTTCATTATAGCGCTCTTCCTCTTCTTCATTAATCTCAAATCTGACCCGACAGATCACCAGCTCGTCCAAATCGATCGCGTAAATGACTAGGATTCCGGGAATGGCAAGCGGGCCATGGTGGCTTTGCTTGTAAAGAAAAAACGACGTGTTGCTGACAGGGATCGGCAATCCAGCACTCAGATCTCGGGTAAGATGCCATTCTAGAGCCGCGTAGGCCTCATCGATACGAGGGTTTAACTTTGTGATCTCTTCAAGCTCCTCTAGTTCCGGCTCGCCTATGCCGCGGCGGACGTGCTCGACCGCCCAATCCATGTCTCGCTTGGAAATTTCCGCCGGTCGCGCCGCGAAGACCGTGTACAACGGCAGCGTCTCCCCGATCTGCGCCAGCTTCCAAACCTGGTCGTCCGCCGCGAGGTTGACCGGCGACGGGGCATCTCGGAAACAAATGGTCTCGATGAGCGAGTCAACGACGCTGATTTCAGGTGCGGTGAACACCGAAAGGTCCGGCTCGAAGCGTGCGAAGTACTGCATCAAGCTGCCGCCGTGGGACCGCTCGCGGGTTGAGAGCGCGCCCTCTTTCTCAAGCTCCACAACGAGCGGCGCGAGAGTTTTGGCGACCGGCCCGAACTGTTGCTTTACGTAGGTTGCGCCGGCGATTGGCTGTCCGGTCCTGAGGTGCCAGATACGCTCGGAGCACCAGAGCACCTTGTTAAGCTTCGCGGTCCCCAAAAGCCTGGGGTCCTCGCATCTCCAGCAGATGTAGTGGACGAGCGCCTTAAACTTGACACGATTGAACCCCGTCCTGAAGCTCGCCGGGCGCTTTGGCGTGAGTGCCGGCATAACGCAGTCCTTCCCACCTCCCTAGGATCATCCGAAACGCAACAGCACATCCTACCACAAGGCGGCCGCTGGCTGAAGGAAATTTGCTAGGAGCAGCCACCTGCCTCCTGGGGAGTCCGGCGGCTGCGCGGCGCCCCGGCCTACACGGCATGGTTCGGGCCCCAATGGAGTCTGTCCCCGTCACGTTCGAACCGGCCTCCGACGTGACACTTCAGCGTGAATTCCGACGGCGGCGGGCTCCGAGCTGTTGTTGACAGTGGTGATCGGAACGATGAAGACGATGTCCTAGAGCCGGCCGTGACGCCGGCCAGTGCGGAGTTCAACAAAACTTCTCGGCTGCGGCCATAGCCCCGGTCGCAATCGTCGCAGAAACGCGGCCGACACTGAGGCTTTTTTCATCACAGTTAGTGTCTCCTCAGCGAAAGCAACTCGTTACCAACACAGGCGATAGCTGGAGTTGCCCCTGTCAGACCGGACAGGCGGCGGGTTGGTGCGCCCTGATGAACTGGCGAGGAGAGCGCATCCCGAGGGCGCGGTGCGGATGCATCTCATTGTAGTCCTCGAACCAGCGATCGAGCTCGGCGATCACCGCGGCCGCATCGGGCCTGGCATTGAGCTGGACGTAGTCGCGCTTGAAGGTCTTTACGAAGGCCTCGGCGATGCCATTGGACTCGGGGCTGCGGACCGGCGTGAAGCACGGCACGAGGCCGATCGCATAGGCGAAGGCGACCGTCTCGTGCGCGGTGAAGCAGCTGCCGTGGTCGGCGAGCCACTCCACCGGCTGCGGTGCAGCGAGGGTGCCGAAGCGGCGCTCGACGGCGAGAAGCATGAGGTCGCGCACAGCGATGCCGCCGATGCCGCGCGGGCTGGCGGTCCAGGCGAGAACTTCGCGGTCGTGGGTGTCGATAGCAAAGGCGACCCGCACCGCGTCGCCGTTCCAGCACGGGACCTCGAACACGTCCGCGGCCCAGCGCCGGTTCGAGGCGGGCGTCGCAACTTCGCCGTCGTGCGGCCGTTGCCGGCCACGTCCGGTGTGGGGCGCCAGCAGCAGGCCCGCCCGCCTCATCACACGGTAGACCCGCTTGTGATTGGCCCGGGCCAGACCTTCCGCCTCGGCCTGGCGGTTCAGGAGCGCGGTGACGCGCCGGTAGCCGTAGCTCGGCCGGGCGTCGACCAGGGGCCGGACGCGCGCCAGCAGCTCGGCGTCGCCGGCTTTGCGATATGGCGGTCGCGGCCGGCTCCCGCCTCGCTGCGCCCGCTCCGCGAGGTTCGAGCGCGCAACGCCCAGCGTGTCGGCCACCGCCTTCATCGGGAACCGTCCGGATCGGGCGACGGCCAGCGCAACAGCGGTTTTTTTGCCCGCGCGGCGGCGAGCGCCTCCTTCAGGATCTCGACCTCGAGGGTCTTGCGGCCGAGCAGACGCTCGAGTTCCCGGATCCGCTCCTCGAGCTGGCGCACCCTGGCGGCGCCGATCACTATGTCGTCGGCCCGGACCGCTTCCCGGCCACCCTCGGCCATCCGCTGCCTCCACTTGAACAGCAGGCTCGGCGAGAGGCCGTGCTTGCGGGCCACGAACGAGACCGACATGCCGGGCTCGAGCGTCTCCTCGACCAAGCGGATCTTCTCCGCCACCGACCATCGCCGGCGGCGCTGCACCGAAGTGATCAGCTCGACGCGCTGCACCTCAGACATAGCCGTACGCCTAGGCTCATGCCTAGGCCCTCACGCTATGCCACCTGTCCGGTCGAAACGGGGGCCGCTCCAACCCCGGCGACCTCGCCGTCGGGTCCCCTCCCCTTGAACAGCGAGTCGGCGAGGGCCCTGTTGCAGGCCACGAACAACCCGAGCATGCCGGCTCGGCTGCTCCTGCAACCGGCACGGAGACCTCTTCGCCGCCGGCCGTCGCGCGGCGGCGTTATCACAGAATGATCAGCTCAACGCGCTCCGGGCCTGGGTCGGTCGCCCGTGTTTAGCCTCAGCTTCATGCCTCGCCCTCGCTGTCCCCATGTGGCAGCGAAGCCCGAGCCTGTGATAGCTAGTTGCGGCTCCTGAGGATGTCGCTCATCCGGGCTGAAGCCTAGCGGTGGTGGGTGCGAGCCTGACCCTGCCCCCTGGAGTGCCCCCGATTTGAGCTAGGGTCCGTCGCTGAAGGAGACGGACGATGCGCAAGAGCGGGTTCAGCGAGGCTCCGCATCTGCGACGGCGGCCGGCCGCCTTGCCGGGCCCGCCGCCGTGTCATAGGCGCTCGTCTCGGGTGGCGCGGCCTGGGGAGTCGCTGATTCGTCCAGACCCGGCTTGCGCGGGCTGGCCTTTTGGAATCAGACATGTCGTCCTCCTGCGGACTTGGCGTGGCGACGAGCGCCGCGAGCTGCGGCGGGATGTTGCGGAAGCGGGACAGGTCGAAGTGGGCAGCCATTCTGACCAGGACCAGCGGGCTCCAGCGCCCGAGAAGCTGGCGCCGGCGGTGTCGGTCCGCCGTTCCATTGGCCGCGATCATCTGGTCTGCCTCGCTTGCGGCAAGAAGCAGGGGATGCTCAAGCGCCACCTGGCGAGCGAGCACGATCTTACGCCGAACGCCTACCGCGAGATGTTCCGCCTCAAGCCGGACTATCCGATCGTCGCCCCGAGCTATGCCGAGGCACGGCGCGAGTTGGCCCTGAAAATCGGTCTCGGGCGGCCGACGAAGCCCACCAGGAAGGAGGCGCCGGCCAAGACCCGGAGCACGCGAGCCAAGGCTGCCTGAGCCCGCCGTCTGAACTCAGCGGCGATGGCCGGCGCTTTGTCGGCCTTCCAACCGCCATCTTGAAACGTGCCGTGGGCACCCGCTCGTCCAAGGTTTGGCACAGGCGAGGTGCCGCGACGCGCGCACCGGTGGCGGCGCCGGATCGAGAGCGGACGGGCGAAGTCGATCACCGACCTTGCGGAGCAGGAGGGCGTCACGGACGCCTACGTCTGCCGGCTCCTGCCGCTGACCTGCCTCGCTCGACATTGTGGAAGCGATCCTGGACGGGCTGCAGCCTAGGGGGCTTAGGTTGGCTGAGGTGCTGGGGAATGGGCCGCTGGATTGGAGTGAGCAACGAGCAAGTTGGGGCTCCAGCAACGGACATTGACGTGCTCAGGAAGCCGCGCGACTACCGTCATCAATTGCCGCGCTTTTGATTGGCCGGGGTCGCACTCGAACCACCGCATGCTCGACTTCAAGGCCGCAGGGATGGTTCTAAAGGTGAAGCAAACGGTCAGCAGCGGGAAGTCGTGAACCTGCCTGTCCAATTTGTGCACGGAAGCAGCCATGGTGGCGGGTGCCTTGGGACGGCAGGATGTAGCCCAGGACCAGACCTGGATGCTGCCCGCGCGAACACGCAGAGACGGATGGCCCGACCGTGAGGTCGGACGTTGCTAAACTTGCGTGCCTGAACCGCTCTCCAATGTCGTCGCGCCAGCGCATCTGGGCCGTCGAGGCCCCGAACATGGGCCGCACCACCGGGTCGGCGTCCAGGTCAGTCCAAGGCGCGAGCCAGCAGTCGCTCGCAGCGGTTGCGAACGATCCGGTAGCATTCGCACGCGGCCGCCTCCAGCCCCCGGCGGTCGAGCACCGTGATCGTGTCCCGCCGGTAGTTGATCAGCCCCGCCCGCTGCAGCGAGCCGACGACGGCCGTCCACGTCGAGTCGGGCACGCCCAATATCTCAGCGAGGCATTCCTGCGTAAGCTCGAACGTATCGTCCTCCGTCCGGTCGGCGCACATCAGCATCCAGCGCGCACACCGCTGCTCCACCGTGTGCAGCCTGGTGCAGGGAACGGCCTGGAGCAACTGGACCAAGCGCGCTCTGGTGCAAGCCTCACAGGCCATGCGCAGCTTTGGGCGTTGGCCCAGCGCCCTCCGGAAAGCCGGGACTTCCATCGTCAGGGCCGATCCGGGCACCAGCACTTGGTAGCGGCCGAGGGCGGTGGCGCCGCCCAGGAGTAGGCTGCCTACACCGACAGCCCCCTCTCGACCCACGGGGCCCACCCCAACGGCGACTCGGTTATAACGGGCAGTTAGCAGCGATACCACGCCAAATTCCACGAAACAAACGCGTGTCAGCGGTTCACCGACCTCGAAGAGAACGCTTCCGCGCGCCAGGGGCACGGCCTCGATGTGCGGCTGAAGGCTCTGCAAGTCCCTGCCCGACAGCGCTGCAAGAAGCCGGTTGTGCGGCTCAAATCCCCTGCTGTCTCTCGGCGCGGCTACCCAATTCAACATCGCAAACTTCCTCCCTCCCCCGGAGGAGGGGCCCCTCCAGACGCCTCAGCGTCCAGAGTTTCTTGATAACTTCGCAATCTTCGGTGGGTTGGGAGCTCTGTCGGTGCGGTAGCCGACTCAACCGGCGTGGTCATCTCCAGAAAGTACTGGCGGCCGAGGACCAGGCGTCGTTTGCGTCGCCGGCTCCTCCACGGTCATCGGCGTCTGGCCGATAAGGCGGGCATGGCCCAAGCCGTTTCGCCCCCGCTGGCTAACCAGCCTGCTCCCTGTCGTAACCTGGTCAACCGACCGCGTGCACCAGCGGTCGCTCGTAGCCGTTACGGACGATGCGGTAGCACTCACACACCGTCGCCTCCAACCCCCGCCGATCGAGGATCGTGATGGCACCGCGGCGGTAGTGGATCAGCCCCGCCTGCTGCAGCGTACCGGCGACAACGGTCACCGTCGACCGGCGCACGCCCAGCATCTCGGCGAGGTATTCCTGCGTGAGCTCGAACGTATCGTTCTCGGTTTGGTCGGCGCACATCAGCAGCCAGCGCGCGCACCGCTGTTCCACCCGATGGGCGGCGTTGCAGGCAACGTTCTGGAGGAGATGGGCGACGAAGGCCTGAGCGTAGGTCTCACAGGCCGCGCGGAGCTCGGGGCTCACGCGCAACGCGCTCCGCAGCCGGGAGGCGTCGATGGCGTGGGCGAATCCGGACACCGGCACCACGTAGCGGCTGAGGGCGTGCTCGCCGCCCAGGAGAATGCCGATTCCGACCATCCCCTCACGGCCCACCGTCGCCATCTCGGCGGTGGTGCCGTCCTCGAAAACGGTCACCAACGAGACGGCGCCCACTTCCACGAAGTAGGCTCGCCCCAGCGACTCGTCGGCCTCGCAGAGGACTCTGCCGCGGGGCAGCGATACGGGTTTCAAGTGTGGTCGGAGACTCGACAGGACGTCGTGCGGCAACGTCGCAAGCAGCCGGTTTCTCAGCTTGAAGCTCGCACTGCCCAACAGTGCGAACGCGGGCTGTATCATTTTTTTCCCCCCAACGGGGCCCCAGCCCCCCTCCCTCTCTCGGGGGCCTAGGCGGCGCTCCGCTCTTCGTAACATGCACTGCAGTAAAATGGCTCGGCAGCGTTGTTAGGCAACTGGTAGTAGCAGCGCGCGTGAGAATTTTTAGCCAAATTTTATCTTAATTTTAGGGAGGGCTGCCTGGCCCAGTCTTTCACTCTGCGCTCGCTGCGGTGAGACCGCTCCATGCGCCCCTCGCGCTCACCGAGAGGGCCCATTGGGCAGCCGGCCTGGGCGTCATCGCCCAGAATCTAGCCATAAGCCGGCCTGGCGCCTGCTGCTCGGACACACTCCCGAGGCTGCCCTAACGGGGGCGTCGCGATCTTTGGCTACGATCACACGGGCCAGAGGGAAGTCAATCGCTGTTTGCAGATTGAGGCGCGGCCCGGTGGCTCGGCGCCAGCTCAGTTAAGGATCAGGACTTCCACGCGACGGTTGGCGCGTCGCCCCTGCGACGTAGCGTTGGAGGCGATCGGGCGCGCCTCGCCCATGCCCTGCGTGGACAGCCGGTCGGCCGCGACGTCGAAATTTTCGACGAGGATCTGCTTCACCAGCTCTGCCCGGCGCTCCGACAGCTGCCTGTTGCGCGCCGCGTCCCCCCTGGCGTCGCTATGTCCGATGATGAGCACCTGTCGGTTGCCGTGCATGCCAATCAGTTCCGCGACCTTGGCGAGCGTGTCGTAGGCCGTTACCTGCACCTCGTCGCTGCCCTCCGTGAACAGAAGCTCGCCGGGTACGGTCGCCATCAGCCCCCGTTCCTCCAGCTTGCTGGGAAGATCGGCGAGGAGTTCCTGCACGTGCTGCCGCTTCTCCGGAGGTAGATCGGCCAGTATGGGGAAAACAGCAGGTCGGCCGCCCAGAATACCCCGTTGGTCCAGGTGAGCGCCTTCTTGGTCGCCGGGACGCGCCGCACTCGCCGTCTCGGTCCGCTGCAGATCGGCATCGGTGCTGCCCGGTTCAGGACCTTGGTTCGGGGCGGCGCCCAAGGGCGCATTCTCGATCGGCGCCGCGGCGGCGTGCGCTTCGTCGTCCCCCTGCTCGCCCGCAGAAGGCTTTCCTGACTCGGCCAGAAGCGCGGCATCGGTCTCCAACGGGCCAGCTGCCAGCCCGATCGCTGCCAACGCCTCGATCAGCTGGCGGGTGTCGGCGGCGGCTGTGCGCGCCGCCTTGCGTAGCTCGGCGACCTCACTCCCGAGCTCGGCCTTGGCCGCATCGCTTCGTTCGAGCCGCGCGGTGGCGTCCGCCAGGCGGGTGCCCAAATCGTCGCGCTCGTACTGCAGGGCCGCGGCCTTTTGTTCAATCTGCGCATGCTCCTGCCCCGCCGCTGCGACCTGCTCCTTGCCGGTCGCCAGCTCATCTTGAACCCTGGCCAGATCTGCGCCGACGCGCGCTTTGTCCTGTTCGGCCCGCTGCAGGCTGTCGCGCAGCTCGCTCTGTCGGGCTTCCGCCTCGGTCCGAGCGCGGTCGGCGGCCGCGATGCGTTGTTCGCTCTGCGAGCGCACCGCAACCAATTGCTGGTCCATCTCCCGTGCCTTGGCCGTGGCCTGTTCGACCGTCTTGGTCAGCTCGGCCGCCTGCGCCTCGGCCGCCTGCTTGGCCGTTTCCAGCTCGCTCCGTTCGATCCCTCTCGCATAGAGCTCGGCCTGTAGCTTCTGATTCTCCTCCCTCAGCGCGGCGAGCTCCTGCTGTAGCTGTCTGGTCGCGGCGACCGCCTCGGTGGCCCTGGACAGCTCCTCGAGGCGCCCCCGTGCTGCCGTCAGCGCCTCCTGCAGTTCGATAAACGAGTCGGACTTGCTCTCGTCGGCAGAAGGCGGACGCAGCCTGCCGGCCGGTCGTTGGGCCTCTCCCTGGGGATCGGTCGACTGCTGGATCAGGGTCGGCCCGAGTAGCTGCGCCCCCGGCGCAGGGATCGGCATCGCGGCGAGCTCGACGGTACTCCCGACCCCGACCAGCGTGGCCAAGGACAGTCCTAACCAGGGATTGGCAAATCGCTGGGCGCGAAAGTCATCACTGGTCATGCCAGCATCCCCGTCGCTTGGTACCGCAGCGCACGAGCGGCTCCAATGAGAACGAGCCTAAACCTTCCGCCCATCGCGTCAAGCTTGATTAACCCAGGGGTTCAACTTTCGATCTCTTGGTCAGAACTTGCGATTGTACAAAGTCCAATGCAGTAACGGCTACTCGGATAGCTTGGACTTATATCAGTTGAGAGGTGCGTTGACTTGTTCCCGCGGCGAGGTCGCGTTGAGCACGCAAAATCCTGTGCCCAGCGTTCGCCCGCCCCGCTCGACGCCGAGCGCCAAGACCGGCTGATGTGGTGTTCGCCGGGCTGACGAGGCAGCAGTCCCTGCGCTGCCGAAGGAACTGCGTCGGGAGCAGGTTCCGATCGATCGCCTCACGCAGGATCTTAGCGACGAGAGCGAATCGCGCACCCCTTCAATTACAATCTCCGCAGGAGGTTGAACTGGTCGACCTCGACGGCATCCGAGCAGTTCTTTGATCGGACCGCCCTTTTGGCACCGCGCCGGCACAACAGGGAGGTTAAGAAGCTATGCGGAAACAGTACCTTGTGCCTGTCGACTGCCCTGGCCTGCGGCCTGGGCCAAGTCGCCTGTACGACGAGCCAGGACGCGCAGATGCAGTCCGAGCGAATGATTATGGCGGAAGCCGCCGATGGCGACTGGACCGTCTATCGCGGCGATCTGTCGAACACGCGCTATGCCGTCCACGATCAGATTAGCACCGACAACGTCAAGAACCTGCATCTCAAGTGGATCTTTCAGACTGGCGTCCTCGGCTCCTTCGAGACCACGCCGATTGTCGTGGACGGCGTGATGTACATCACGCCGCCCTACAACCACGTGTTCGCGATCGACTGACCGGGCGCGACCGGGTAAGCTCAGTGGCTGTTGTTCCGAATTCAATTCATCTTCTTTGTTACGGCCCGCAAGCGTTGGCTGAGCACGGATGACGTCTGAACTGGGAAGGAGTGCTCTGGAACCCGGCTACAAATCTCATGCCGAAGAATGGGGTGGCATTTGCGGAAGGTCCGCTCAGGGTCTTGGCTGTGTGAAAACGGAAAGGGTGAAACAGCCCTTAGAAAGCTCATCCCCATATCGGCAATTAGTAGGCGGAAGTGCTCAGTTTTCGTGTGCCCGGCGCTACTTCAGAGAAATTCGTTCTAGCAGGCCGTTGAAGAAATCACTCACGCTCGGCGACGAAGGGCGAATCGTCGCTGTTGTGGATGAAGAGATGGCCGACGAGGCGGCCTGCGGTGCCGAGGGTGGCCCAGCCGCGGCCAGAGGCCGGGTCTGCGTCGTTGTGGCCCTCCCAGGAGAATTCTGCGCAAGCGGCGCCGTCGCGTGCGCCGTAGCGGACGTCGAGCCAGCCCTTGACGGCACCGAACACAAAGACGCCGTCGGTGTCTCCTTCGAATGCGATGTGGGCGGGCTCGATGAGGTCAAGATAGTCGTCCGGCCAGACCTCCATCTCGACGATCCGCCAGCGGCCACGGAAAGCCTTCGCTAAGGCGGGAGGCCGCGTCATCCGGCGCTCCCCGCGAGCAGACGTGGCAGGCGCACCAGGTTGTAAGCGGCAGCGGCGAGGGTAAAGGACCAGCGCACCCGCGCGAGGCCGCGCAGCTTGGTTCTGGCCTGACCAGCGATGGTCTTGATCCAGCCGAACGCTTCCTCGATGCGCTTTCTGATCCGCTGGCTCGCGCCGTAGCCGGGGTGGCGCGTGGTCCGGCGATCGATCGCCGAGCGCCGGCCGCTAGTGTTCTGGGCGATGTGCGGGGTCACGCGGCGCTCGCGCAGCTCCATCACGAAGTCTCTGGCATCGAAGCCGCGGTCGGCGGCGAGCGTCATCGGCCCCACAGTCGGCAGCCGGTCGAGCATGGCCAGCGCCGCGAGCCGCTCGGCGTGTCCAGAGGCGCGGGTCAGCTCGGCATCGACGACAAGGCCGTGCCGGTTTTCCATCAGTACATGTCCGACGAAGCAGAGCTTCGCCTCCTGGCCCGGACCCTTGCGGTAGAGCCGGGCATCGGGATCGGTGGTCGAGGCGTGGCTGTCGTTGGCGCGCCGCTCGCCGTGAAAGTCGCAGCTGTCGTTGCGGCCGCCGGTCGGCGGTTCGCCCGGCTCGTCCTTCGGCCGGAAGCTCTTCATCGACGCCCAGGCTTCGACCAGGCTGCCATCGACGCTGAAGTGCTCGCTCGACAGCAGGCGGCGGACCCGCGGCTGATCCAACACCTGGGCCAGGAACTCGGCGGCGATGTCGCCCGCGAGCAGGCGGTCCCGGTTCTTCGAGAAAGTCGAGTGGTTCCAGACCGCGGCGTCGACACCAAGCCCGACGAACCACCGGAACAGCAGGTCGAAGTCCAACCGCTCCATGAGCTGCCGCTCCGAGCGGATCGAGTAGAACGCTTGCAGCAGGAGCGCCCGCAGCAGCTGCTCCGGCGGGATCGACGGCCGTCCGATCCGCGCATAGAGATCATGGAAGCCGGGCGAAAGTCCCGCCAGCGCCTCGTTCACGATCAGCCGGATCGTCCGCAGCGGGTGCCCATGCGGCACCCTGACCTCGAGATCGACATACGAGAACAGCGCCCCCGATCGCCCGTCTGCTCCACGCATTGCACCCTCACGGCTTCCCTACGCCGGCGCAGCGAATCACGTCCCGCCCCCAAACGCGAGGGTTTTTCAACGACCTGCTAGCGATCGCTCTGCTGGATGCGTTTTTACACGGCCAGGGTCAGATTCGGAAGAATGCGCCGGGTATCGCAATGACCGCAGTGGGACGACGACCGGACGTTGGTGGCGCTGTTCAAGCTTCAATGGGGTCGGTCCTCGTCGGCGCACAACGCCTCGACAAAGCCCGCCTCGGCCGCCGGCAGCAGCTCCGAGAGCGCGGCGAGGTCACAGCCGCGAGCCGCAGCGAGCTTGAGCGCGGCATGCATGTCGATCCCGATCACGTGGCCGCTTGGCGCCACCGCAGCTGTCCCTGGCACCAGTAGAACATCCCAGGCCTCGTGCTCCTGACGGCTGATCAAGGCGTGCTCTCGGTAGAGACAGAGTCGGCCGTCGGCACCGGGCCGCTCGAACCGGGGCACTCTGACCGTCACCCCGCTGGCGTGTCCAGCGTTCGCACGAGCCGGCCGGGTATTGCATCGGCCTGCTCTCGTTGGATCAAGAAGGTTATCGCGGATCGCAGTCGATCGCCCGGCGCCGACCTCAGATCGACCCGGCCTCCACCATGTAGTTGTTGGCCGTGCACATGGCGGCGTCGTCGGAGGCGAGGAAGAGCACCATACGGGCCAGGTAAACCGGCTCGATCAGATCCGGCAGGCACTGTCTTTGGCGATGCCGCTCTAGCGCCTCTGGCGTCACCCAAAGCGTCCTCTGCCGTTCGGTCATGACCCAGCCGGGCACCACCGTGTTGACCCGAATGCGGTGCTGGCCGAGGTCGCGGGCGAAGGCGCGGGTCATGCCGTGCACGGCTGCCTTGGCCGAGGTATAAACGGGCATGCCGCCGGCCGCTTGCCACCAGGAGTTGGAGCCGAAATTGATGATCGAGCACTTGCCCGCGGCAATCATGCCAGGGGCTACCGCCTGAATGGCGAAGAACATGTGGCGCAGGTTGGTGGCGATCCGCTCGTCGTAATATTCGGGCGTGACCTCTTGCCAGGCATGCCGGTCGTCGCGGGCGGCATTGTTGACAAGCACCGTGGCCGGACCGAGCGCCGCGTCGAGAACGGCGAAGGCTCGCTTTAAGGCGTCGATGTCTCGCAGATCGCACGCTTCAAAGTAGCTCCGCGCCTTGTCGCTCCAGCTCGTCGCTGAACGCGCTTCCCCGCTCCACGTCGATGTCGACGAACCCGATCCGGGAACCCTGAGCAGCGAACGCACGGACGATCTCTGCACCGATGCCGGATGCTCCGCCGGTGATGAATACAACGGCGTCCTTCAGGCTTGGATAGACTGCAAAGGACATTGACGCAGCTCCGGCAAGATCAGGTGGTCGCGTCGGTTTGGATGACTGCCCCTTCGCCGTCAAGGCCGCCTGCGGCTCACGGCCGGTGCACATCGAGCTCGAGACGAGCCGATCAGGGTCGCGCCGCTGCGGCTCGCCCTGGATTACGAAGGTCTCGCCGCCGACCGTCAGCTGATCGCAGGACGTGGGCTCGCAACCTCGCTCGCGCTCGGGGTCATGCCGAGCTCGGCGGCGATCCGGACCATGATGTCGACTTGCTTGTTCGCGACCGCCACGTAGGGGCTCTGCATCGGGTAGCCGTTCGGCGATTTGATCATGGTGCCGTAGCGCTCGAGCGAGGACACTGCCTCGACCCACAGTGCGTGCGCCTGGCAGTAGGCGGCGAGCAGGCCGCGATCGAGCCCGGTGAGCAGCCCGAGCTCGCCCAGCTCCCTCGCCAAGCGCTGCCATTCTTTCCTCGCCTCGTCGCCGAGGCAGGCGGGGCAGGGCGGCACCCTGGAGACAGGTCGCGGCTCGGCGTCATTCGGGCGGCGCTTGCCGGGATTGCCGCGCAGCCGGACCACGTTGCTCGGCAGGGGCTTGCGTCCACGCATCGGCGTCTCACCTTGGCAGCACATACCAGAAGATCATCGGCGCTCGTCGCCATCCATAGCGGGCGCGCGAAGTCAACTCGAAGAATAGCACGAGCTGATCGATTTTCTTCTGGCTAAGCGCGTCGGAAGAAGCATTCATCGGGCTCACGATCAAGCTGGGATCGAAGATGAGCACGAGCACTCGAAGCGAGATCATCAGGTCGAACGCGGATGCGCTGGCTGCGTTCGTCTCCAGGAAGGCCGAGATCGACACGATGCTTGCCCGGCTCCAGGCGCTGAGCGCCGACCACTTCGGCTACAGCCCCGACGAGATCACCTGGAGCCACGCCGAGGGGCTGGCCCACTACGCCGAGCTGCTGAAGCGCATCACCGACCAGGCCTTCAATGAGGGCGAGCACGCCGAGTAGCCGCCCCGATCTCCCGCCGACGCCCCGCGCGGCTCCGGTCGCCGGGGCTCGGGGTCGTAGGAGGCGATTGTGCTCTCCGACAATGGAGATCATCCCATGACCAAGGTCAGCGACACCCAGGCGGTGATCCTCAGCGCCGCCGCGCAGCGCGCCGACGTTGCCGTCCTGCCGCTGCCGGACGGCCTCACGCTCAAGGGCGGCGCCCTCAATAAAGTAATGGACAGCCTCCGCAACCGCGGCCTGATCCGGCTACTAGGTGGCGACGGCGGACCCGAACGGGTGGTGATCACCAGCGAGGGCATGGCCGCGATCGGAGTCGAGGACGAGGCCCCGGCGCCGCCGACACGGCCCCGACGTCGGCCGAGCCCGACAGTGCGGCCGACGCCCCGGCGCCCGCCAGCGAGGCCGACGGCGCGCAGAAGCGGGCGAAGACCAAGGCGGCCAAGGGCAAGGCGAAGGCCGCCAAGACCGCACCGGCCACGCGCAAGACCAAGGCCAAGGCTGCGTCGGCCGACAAGCCCACGCCGCGCGCCGGCACCAAGCAGGCGCTGATGATCGAGCTGCTCAAGCGCCCCGAAGGCGCCACTGTCGAGCAGATCGCCGCGGCCACCGGCTGGCAGCACCACACCATCCGGGGCGCCATCTCCGGCGCGCTCAAGAAGAAGCTCGGCCTCACCGTCGAGGCCACCCGCACCCGCGAGGTCGGCCCAAACAAGTCCGGCGCCAAGGGCAGCGCGACCACCTACCGGATCGTCGCGTAGCCCGACCGATCAACCTGCCAGCACCCTGCGCCGCCGCGGCCTCGCGCCCGGCGGCGATCTCTTCGCAGCGTTGTCCTCGAGGTGGCGCCGCATGCGTGCATGAGGGAGTGAGTTGGCCTATGGTCCGCGGCATCGGAGGTTGAGATGGCCGATCCCGCCGATCTCGAACAGCTGGCCGTCCGCCTGGAGCAGAGCGGCGACTACCGCATTTTGCGCCGCGTTCCGGTGGTCACCCGCTATGCCGACGATGACCCTGCCGCCTTGAAGCGCCTCGGCCTGATCGTCGACATCGAGACCACCGGGCTGGACCCCGCCAGCGACCGGATCATCGAGCTGGCGTGTCTGCCCTTCCACTTCTCCTCCGAGGGCGTGCTCTATGACGTGCTGCCCGGCTATGCCGGTTTTGAGGATCCCGGCCAGCCGCTACACGAAGAGGTGGTCCGACTTACCGGCATCACCGATGACCAGCTGCTCGGCCAGAAGCTCGACGAGCAGGCCGTGACCACGCTGGCAACCCCCGCCAACTTGATCATCGCCCACAATGCCGCCTTTGATCGGTGCTTCCTGGAGCGACGCTTTCCTTTGTTCGTCGACAAGCCCTGGGCCTGCTCCATGGGGCAGGTGCCATGGGCAGAGGAAGGCCTGGGCAGTGTCAAGCTCGACTATCTGCTCAACCGATTCGGCTTCTTCTTCGACGATCATCGGGCGATGGCCGACTGCCGGGCGGTGCTGCACCTGTTGTCCCTGCGGCTTCCCCGCAGCGGCCGGCCGATCCTGCCGCTGCTGTTGGCGACCGCCCGGCGGCGCACCTTCCGCCTTTGGGCCCTCGAGGCACCGATCGAATTTAAGGACCTGCTCAAGGACCGGGGCTACCGCTGGAACAGCGGCAACGACGGCCGGCCGCGCGCCTGGTATCGCGACCTGGACAGGGAGCTCCTCGTGGAGGAGGAGCTGTTCCTGGCCGAGAAGGTCTATGGTGGCCCGAGCCGCCACGAGCTCATCAGGATCGACTACAGCAACAGGTTCAGCGATCGGGTTTGATCACGCCGCGACAGTATCGCGCTCCGCGGCGATCTCCTCATAGCTCCGCCCGTCGCCATCCAAGACCGCGGTGCCGCCGCTGAACTCCTGCCAGCGGAAAATGATCGTGTCGACGTACTTCGGGTCGAGCTCGATCAGGCGAGCCTGGCGCCCGGTCTTCTCGCACGCGATCAGGGTCGAGCCCGCCCCACCGAACGGGTCGAGCACGACATCCCGGGACTTGCTCGAATTGCGGATCGCTCGCTCCACCAGCGCCACCGGCTTCATGGTCGGGTGCAGGTCGTTCCTGATCGGCTTGTCGACGAACCAGACGTCGCCCTGATCGCGCGCGCCACACCAGTAGTGGTCGCTGCCGTCCTTCCAGCCGTAGAGGATCGGCTCGTATTGGCGCTGGTAGTCGGCCCGGCCGAGAGTGAAAGTGTTCTTGGCCCAGATCACGAACGTTGACCACTTCCCGCCGGCGGCTGTGAAGGCGCGCTGCAGCGTGTGCAGCTCCGAGCTGCTCATGCACATGTAGCAGGCGCCCTTGGTCACGCTGACGATGTTGACGCATGCGTCCTGCAGGAACGCCTCGAAGCCGCCGCCGAGATCGTCGTTCAGGATCGGCCGGTGCTTGCCGCGCAGCTTGTCCTTGGGCGAGTTGGCGTAATCGACGTTGTATGGCGGGTCGCAAAAGGTCATGTCCGCGAGCTGGCCGCCGAGCACCCGCTCGACGTCGGTCAGCACCGTCGCGTCGCCGCACAGCAGACGATGGTTGCCCAGGACCCAGAGGTCGCCCGGCCGGCTGACCGGCTCCTCCGGCGGCTCCGGGACCTCGTCTTCCGCCTCCTCGCTCGCCGTCTCGCCATCGGCGATCGCCAGCAGCCGCTCCAGCTCCGAGGCGTCGAAGCCGACCAGGTCGAGGTCGAAGCGCTCGTCCCGCAGCCACGCCAGCTCCTCCGCCAGCAGCGCCTCGTCCCAGCCGGCCTCCAGGGCGAGCTGGTTGTCTGCGATCAGGTACGCGCGCTTCTGCGCCTCGGAGAGATGCTCGAACCGGATAACCGGCACCTCGGCGAGGCCCAGCTTGCGCGCAGCGAGCAGCCGACCGTGGCCGGCCAAGATCCCGGCGTTCTCGTCGACCAGGATCGGATTGGTCCAGCCGAACTCGACCATGGTCGCCGCGATCTGATCGACCTGCACCTCGCTGTGCGTGCGCGGGTTCCGCTCGTACGGGCGCAGGCGGTCGATCGGCCACAGCTCGATCCGGTCGGCGAGCGCGACAAGCCCGGCGCTCTGCGGTGCGTCGGTCAAGTGCGAACCTCTTGCTGCGACGGGTGGTGCGAACCTGGGTGCGACGCCAGCGACGGTTCGCAGACAGGTTCGCACCCTGGCGGGGCTCAGAACCTCAGGAATTCTGCGTGCTTCAGGCGGTCAAGTGCGACGGGGAGTGCGAACTGCGAACCCGGAATCTGCGCCCTGTCGCTAGCGAAATATCGCGCGGGGCCCCCCGTACCCGTTTCAGCCCTGGAAGGACCCGCGGTTTCAGTGACTTAGTGGGCTCGTTCGCCGAGCGGAGAAGGTTTCGACGTCCGCTCGCCTACCAAGATCGCCTACCGACTATCGGTCCACTCCCCCACAGCAAAACAGCCCGCCGCCGGTCACGGGCAGCGAGCTGTCACTGTAGCCCCTAGCCTGGAAAATTCACGAGGAGCTGGCGGGCGCAGACCAAGCCGTTGAGATCGTGTAGGATTCTGGTGCTGAGACAGAATCGGCACGACCAACGGAGTTCACGCCCGCCATGGCGGATGATGCCCCGTTTCTCCCCGGCCTGTCACCCGTCGCCGGCAAGCCGGTGCAGGTCACGTTCGACGCCGGCCGGCTGACCTCGGACGGGGGTGTTCTGCTTCTGGCGGAGATCGAGCGCAGCCTCGGGCTCGCCGAGCGCCTGGCCCACTGCATCGAGGATCCGCGCGCGCCCGAGCGGATCCAACACGGGCTCGCCGAGATGATCCGCTTCCGGGCGCTCCTGATCGCGGCCGGCTACGCGGACGCCAACGACTGCGACGCGCTGCGCGCCGATCCGGCCTTCAAGATGGCGGTCGGCCGGCTGCCCGAGAGCGACGCCGAGCTGTGCTCCCAGCCGACCATGTGCCGGCTCGAGAACCTGCCGGGGCCGATCGCGCTGAAGCGGATGATGGCGGCGATGATCGAGCTGTTCTGCGACAGCTTCGCCGAGGTGCCGCGGCGGATCGTGCTCGACATCGACGACACCGAGGATCGGGTCCACGGCGGCCAGCAGCTGTCCCTCTTCCATGCCCACTACGACAGTCGCTGCTTCCTGCCGATGCACATCTACGAGGCGACCACCGGCAAGCCGGTCGCCGTGATCCTGCGCCCCGGCAAGACGCCGAGCGGCGCCGAGGTCGCGCTCGTCCTGCGCCACGTCGTCAAGGCCATCCGTCGCCGCTGGCCGCGCGTCGAGATCCTGATCCGCGGCGACAGCCACTACGCCCGGCACGAGGCCATGACCTGGTGCGAGCACAACCGGGTCGGCTATGTCTTCGGCCTCGCCGGCAACCAGGTTCTGCTTGGCAAGGTCGCCGCGCTTGCCGAGGACGCGGCGCTCGGCCGGGTCATTGGCGAGGGCGAGAAAGTCCGCCGCTTCGGCGAGTTCCGCTACGCCGCCAAGAGCTGGAAGGTCGAGCGCCGCGTGATTGGCCGCGTCGAGGCCTCATCGCAGGGCAGCGACAGCCGCTTCGTCATTACCAACCTCGCCGGCACGCCGCGCTGGCTCTACGAGAGCGTCTATTGCGCCCGCGGCCAGGCCGAGAATTTGATCAAGGCGCACAAGCTGCACCTTGCTTCAGACCGGACCTCCTGCACCAGCGCGACGGCCAATCAGTTCCGCCTGCTGATCCACACCGCCGCCTACTGGCTCCTGCACACGCTGCGCGGCCTGGCGCCGAAGACCTCGTTCTGGCGCGACGCCCAGTTCGACACCATCCGCCTGGCCCTGATCAAGGTCGCTGCCCGGGTCACCGAGATGGTCACCCGGATCAAGGTGGCCCTGCCGTCCTGCTATCCCCACCAGACGAGCTGGGCGCTTCTCGCCGGCCGCGCCACCAAGCTCCCGCCCTGATCCGCGGGGCAGCGTGCCCCGACCGAGCCCGTCCCTGCCACCTCCAAGCCCAGACCACCCGCGCCGCCGGCGCCACCCTCACCTGTGTCCCCGAAAACCGGAGCCTTCCGGCGCTCATGAATGATCCGGGCTAGCTTGCACGACGCTACATCTTGTGGGCCCAAATCGTCAAGCCACAAAATGCAGCACCCACCCGGATTGATAGCGATGGCGCGTCCCCCGCTCCAGCGTCGACCTCACAATGGCTGGTTCGCGATCCAATTGCGGACGCTCCCTCATTCGCTGCAACAGGCACCTCCTAGCCCATGTGTGGACGGCTCTCCGTTGGCAAGGGTTGCTTGGGCGTGCTGCGAGGCTAGTCGGTGCTGCCATGTGTCCGGCCTCACATGAGGGCAGATCTGTCAATAGCCAATACTCCATATGAAGCGGCGCGACGGCCGACCGGCGTCAGCGAGGTGCCCTAAGCGATCCAAGGCGGAGCCCATCACGGCGGGTTTGCCCGCCAACCTCACATCCGGCGGGAGATTTGTCCCAACCACGATCCCGCTTGCGGGACGGAGCAGCTCCACGAGGGTGGCGCCAATCTGTTAGACGGCCGCACAATCATGCTCGCCAGGCCGGACAACGGCGAACACCCCCTTGGATGCCCTTGGTCGGCTCCTCACGGAGGCCGCCCAGGACCTCGTCGGACCAACGGTGAGCGTTACGGTTCGCGATCGAGCGGGACGGGTCAGACCGCGGCCTTCAACGATGCGTCCTCGGGCAGCACGCCCTGGGTGGCGTAGCGCCACAACGCGATCAGGAGCCTGCGCGCGAGGGCCACGATCAGAACCTTGCGAACCCGCCGTCGGCCCGTGCCCAGGCGTCCGTGGAACCATCGCACCAGCGCGCTGTCAGGCTGATAGCGCAGCCAGAGCCATGCGAGTTCAACTGCCGCGGTACGAAGACGCCTGTTTCCGGCCTTACTGATCCCCTGCTCACGCTCCGAGCCGCCGCTGCTGTAGGGCGTCGCAACCAGCCCGGCGTAGGCGCCGAGGGCCTTGCCATTCGTGAACTCGCGCACGAAAGCCTCGCGGACTAGCAGGGTCGCGCTCTGCATGCCGATGCCCCGCAGTCTGGCGAGGTGCTGGATCATTCGCTCGGCTCGGCCGGGAGCTTCGTCCTCAATCACGGCATCGCGCTGGCGCTCCAGCTCGACGAGCTGGGCGAGCACCAGTTCGAGACGATCGAGCATACGGACGATCTTCGCATGGGCATGCGGTGGTATCGGACCGCCCAAGGCCGTCTGCAGCTGCTCCAAGCGCACCCGCCGATCTCGCCGGCGCGGGTCGTAGCCACGGATTCCGAGCGTTGCCAGCACGGCGTCAATCCGGTTGCTCAGCGCGATACGCTCCCCGAGGAGCTCTTGCCGTTCCCGGACAAAACGGCGGGCGTCTTCATCGACCGGATCGGGAATCGGCACCATCGAACACACACGTGGCTCCCCTCGTAACCAGGCCAACAAGGTTCGCAACAGCAGCTCAACATCGATCCCATCGGACTTGGCCCGACGCAGCCTACGGTCAACTGGCACACTCGACGGTTGGATCACATGCACCTCGACGCCGCGCCGGCTCAGCCAGCGGGCGAGCCAGAACGCCGACCTGCCAGCCTCATAGGCCACGATCACCCGCTTGACGTCGCACCCCGCTGTTGCGGCACGTCGCTGGTATCCCTCGACCGCCGCCATGAGTTCCTCGGCCTCAGGCATCACCGTCCGCTTGGACGTCACCCGTGCTAGCCCTGGCACCTGGGCCGCCACCATCCATTTCTCATCACTGATCTCCACGGTCATGATGAGCGTGCTGTCGTAGTCGAGAGCTGGCGTCGGCGAAGGGGTCATCTCGGTCATGATCGTCATCCATGCTGGTCCAACAGCCGTCTGGATAGCGCTCCGACGGCCGCTTGCCCTCATGGGATCTGTTGACGCGGCGCACATGTGCCGCTGGCCCTAATGCCTTCCGCGGAACGGATCCCGATCATAAGCACGCGTTCGAAGACGCACTGGCTAAGTTGGGTTGTTCCGTTCCCGGTACCGACCGGTTGTTCGCATTACACTCCGTTCGCCCTTCCCAACCTCGTTGGTGGCGGTGGTCGGTGCTACGCGGCCTGGCCGACAGGCTCCCTGTACCGCTCACCGTTGGTCATGATCGCCCAGATGATGCGCGCGGTCTTGTTGGCGAGCGCGACCGCAGCGACCTTGGTCGTGCGCCGTGCCAGCAACTGCACCAGCCACGGCCGGCGGGTGCCGTGTCGCTGCGCATAGCGGATCACCGCCAGCGCGCCAACGACCAGCATCTGCCGCAGGTAGCGATGACCTTGCTTGCTGATGCCACCCAGGCGGTCCTTACCGCCGCTCGAGTTCTGTCGCGGCACCAAGCCGATCCAGGCAGCCAGATGCCTCCCGCAACGGAACGCTCCAGGATCCGCAACCGAAGCGACGATGGCGCTCGCCAGGACGGGGCCAACACCAGGAATCTCCATCAGCCGGCGGCCAACCTCGGTCGACCGCGCGCTCGCTTTGATCTGGCGATCGGTCTCCAGCGCCTGCGCATTGACCAGCTGCAGCTGGGTGACCAGCAACCGCAGACAGGCACGGGCCAAAGGCGGCACGCGCTCGTCGCTCCCGTCGACGATCATCTCGATCAACCTCTGGAGCCCCTCACGGCCGATCGGCGCCACGATGCCATACTCCGCCATGTGCCCGCGGATCGCGTTCGCAAGCCGGGTCCGCTGGCGCATCAGCAGCAGGCGGGTGCGATGCAGCACCATCACGCTCTGCTGCTCCGCAGTCTTCACGGGAACAAAGCGCATGGTCGGCCGGCCCACCGCCTCGCAGATCGCCTCAGCGTCGGCCGCATCGTTCTTCTGGCGTTTGACGTAGGGCTTCACGTAGCTCGGCGCCATCAGCCTGACATCGTGCCCGAGTGCGCCCAGCTCGCGTGCCCAATAGTGCCCGGTGGCACACGCCTCGATGCCGATCCGACAGGGCTCGACCGTCGCGAAGAACGGCAGCACCCGCGACCGCCGCAAACGTCGCCGCACCACCACCGCACCGTCGCGATCAACGCCGTGCACCTGGAACACCGACTTGGCTATGTCCAACCCGACCACCACAACCTGTCCCATCGCTCTCCTCCCGTTCATCCGTCGCAGCTCACGCTGCTCCCTGGGTGGAGAGCCGTCCACGGCATC
>CAWJAY010000058.1:0-12477 GCA_963840925.1 uncultured Alphaproteobacteria bacterium | reverse complement strand
CGATCAACAACTTCGAGCCCAACTGGCCTGAGACCCTGACCGGCTTCGGCAAGCGCGCCCATGAGTTCTTTCTCAAGGAGCTCCAGCCGAAGGGGTACAAGGTGCGCGCTCAGATCATGGATTTCCCTGGCGGGGTGCCGGGCGACGTCGGAATCTTTCCTGCGGTGGTGAGCCGTGCGCAGGCCGTGCGGGACAGCCCAGGCGGATGCGCAAGCCGCGCCTCGGGTCACGCAGGCGGCGGTCCAGGGGTGGGCGGCGGGGCCCACCCGCTCTCGCTGGCGGCCGCCGTCACCCTTCCGCAGGCGAGAGAATTTCCAGAGGCGCACCGACACCGCGAAGCTGATGGCGACCGAGATTGTCCCACATAATCGAGGTATGGCCCGCGAAAGCACCGGTCGCCAGGACTTGGCGGCCCAGCTCCTTGGTCAGCGCTTCCAGCCGTGCCACTTCGTTGACGGTCGAGCCGATGACCGAGAACGAAACGCGCTCAGGCAGTCCGATGTTGCCAAACAGCACATCGCCCAGGTGCAGCGCCAAGCCGAACGCCAGTTGATCTTCGCCCGTCTCCCTCCGCCTGAGGTTCACGGCCGCGAGTCGACTTTGCGCCTCTCGACAGGCCGCCAGGGCACGTTCGCAGGCACGGGTGGTGGCCTCCGGGTTTCCGTCGACGGGGAAGATCGCCAAAACCGCATCCCCGATGAAGGCCAGGATCTCACCATCGTGCGCAAGCACCGCGCCACCGGCGCATTCGAAGTAGTCGTTGAGCGTTCGGATGTAATCGTCCCGCGGCAAGGTATCTGCCATGGGGGTCGACCCTCGCAGGTCGCTGTACCAGATCACGGCGTGAATGGTCTCCCCGTCGCCGCGTTGAATCTGGCCAGCGAGCACGCGGCGACCCGCATTTGGTCCAAGGTAGGCAGTCACCACGTTCAACGCGATCTGCTCTTTGATTCGCATCTTGGAGGCGACACCGAGCCGCTGCTGAATGCGCAACAGGTCCCGGATGTCTTGCTCGCGAAAACCCGACGGCCGGTCGGTGGTCCAGAATCCAGCAATCCCGTCCCTGGGGCCCGCCGCCGAAGTAAACCAGATAGCCCAGGTAATCGGTGGCTCCTGCATCGCGTAACTCGGCCAGCGCCGGGAAGTCGACGATCGCCTCATCGCCCGTCAGGCGCCGGCGAAGAAAGGGAAGCTGGGTTCGGACCATGTGCCAGAGGGGGCTGGATGCGAACGGTTCTGGAGGCTGTTCGCCTTCGCGATGGACGTAGCTCGCGCTCTCCACAGCGCTGCCGCGAAGCCAGGTCATCCCCATTGCTTCGTAGAGCGGATGCAGCACGCGAAACGTGATGTGCGCTCGCGATAGTGGGATCCCCGCGCCAAGCAGGCGCTCGCAACAGCCTCGGAACAGATCGTCCAGGGCCGTCTGGCCCAGCGCCTGTTCCATCAGCCAGTCCGCCGCTCGATCAATCAGGGCCGCCGGTCCTTGGACGATCTCACGATCTCCAGCTGGGGGTGACGCCACAGAGCTCGATGTCGACATGGGCCAAGAATAGGCGCCGCATCTGGCGGCGTCGACATGTAGCCGCCGAGCCGATGGCAGCCTAAGCGGCCATGCTGGTCGCCGGCCTGGCAGTGATCCAGGTCTACACCTCCAAAGGTCTCTGAGCATTGAACCTGGTCTCGCGCATTGCCGGGGCGGCACGGCTCCTGGCAACGGGCAAGCTCGCCCCAGCACAGGCTTCGACGGCGCCGCAGATGCAGCGCCGCCTGGTCGCTTGGCGGGCCGGCGGCGAGAGCATCAACCGCCTGATCCTCCAGGGCGGCGAGCTGCAGCGGGCGCGCGCCCGGCAGCTGGTGCGCACCAACCCGTACGCCGCCAACGCCGCGGCGAGCTTCACCGGCGCACGCCGTCGGCTGCGGGCATCAAGCCGCTCGAGCCTGGTCGAGGACGGCGCGCTCAAGGACCGAGATCCAGCGTCTCTGGCTCGCCTGGACCGACGAGGCCGATGCCGATGGCCTGACCGACTTCTACGGCCTGCAGGCCATGGCCGCGCGCGGCCATGTTCGAGGCGGGCGAGTGCTTCTTCCGGTTCCGGGCCGCGTCGGCCGGACGACGGGCTTACAGTCCCGCTGCAGCTGCAGATGCTCTCCTCCGAGCATCTGCCCGCTCGGCAAATGCGAGACGCTGCCGAACGGTAACGAGATCATCTTCGGCATCGAGCTCGACCGCATCGGGCGGCCGGGTCGCCTACCACTTCCATCGGACGCACCCGGGCGATGTGAGGCAGCGAAGTACCGGCGAGTTGGTCCGGGTCCCGGCCGAGCAGGTCTGCCACGTGTTCCACGCGATCGCCGAGGGGCAGATCCGGGGCGTGCCGTGGGTCGCGCCGGCGATGGTCCGGCTGTGGCTCCTGGATCAGTACGACGATGCCGAGCTCGACCGGAAGAAGGTCGCGGCGATGTTCGCGGGCTTCGTCACGCGACCGGGGCCGGACGACGTCATGGGCGAGGACAGCGCCCAGAAGGATCAGGACGGGGCAGCGCTGATCGGTCTGCAGCCCGGGACGATGCAGCTGTTGCTGCCGGGCGAGGACATCAAGTTCTCGGATCCCGCCGATGTCGGCGGGAGCTACGAAGCGTTCCAGTACCCTCGGAGACGACAAACTCGCCGGCGTACCGGCCTTCGTTGAGCACGGGCATTAATGCCTCCTATCGGCAGTGCTGATTGCGGGCGGCGTAGATCGCCGCGGTGTCGATCGCGGGCTGTGCCGGCTCGACCGCGGCCGGCCTCACCTGGCTGCGGATGGCGGTGGCCTCGTCCTCCGCAGCGCTGGGCCTCGAGCAGGGCGCGGCGGACCTGCGCCACCGGCGTCGCCCTCGCGACAAAGCTCGGCGGCGAGATCGCCCCGGCCGGCGAGGGCGCAGAGCTCGTGCACCTCGGCGACGTAGGCGAGGGTTGCCGATACGACGCTGATCGACCTAGCGGCCGGCGGCACGCCGGTCGACCTCGAGTTCGCCTACACGCTCTCAGCGCAGTCCAAGCTCGTGCTCACCGCGCACGAGGTCTACCTGCCGAAACCCAAGCTCGCGGTCGACGGCCCCGGCGGCGTGCAGGCGAGCTTCGATTTCCGCGGCGCGAAGAACACGGCCGCCGGCAGGATGCTCACGGTTACGCTCACCAACGACCTCGACGGAGCCGTCTATGCGTGATGCTGCCAGGGTCCGGCGTGGGGCATACCAGGCTCATCCACAGATCCTTGCTCAGACTTATCCCGAGATCGGTGGATGAATGTGACGGGCGCATGACGTTCTCGCTCTCGCTCGGAGTCCCGGGAGAAGACCGGGATTCGGTCGGCGCGGAGAGGGAGCGACGAACACCGCAGTTGGTCCGTCCGGAACGTAGTTCCGGGTCAGCAGGGTCGCCGCCTTCACCGACAGCCGCACGCTCCGCACCTGCCATCGCCCGGCGCAAGCGTGCCGGTGCTGCTCGGCGAAGAATACCCGCCGACCCAGCACGGTGCAGGGCACCCCGCACAGCTCGTTGACCCGCCGCAGCGCCTGTCCCGCAGACGACGCCCGTGCCACCCCCAGGACCTCACCGTCCGGAGCTGATACTTCGTAGACGCCTGTTGTTGGCCTCCCCATGCAACTCAAGATGCCCCGGATGGCCGATGCCGTCCAGGCTGGAGGTCTTCGTGGGGCAGAAAGCACAAGAGCCGAGCGCAGTGCGCGCCCGGCTCCCGGTGCAACCCTCGGGGGCCTTGTCGGTGAACTTGGCTAACGAAGGATGAAGCATGATCGATCTCGGTCAGCGCGCGGAGCCCTACGAGATCGCTCTCCCCTACGGTCTGTCGGTCACGGTGAAGCCGCTGACGACCGCCGGCATGGCCGCAGCGCAGGCGGCGGCCCGGCGCGCTGTCGAGGCGATCGAGCGGCAGGCTCGGGAGCGCACGGAAGCAGGATTGGCGCTGGACGGCCTGCCTGACCTCTCCGCCGAGGGGGAGCGGGATGGCTTCTACCAGGCGCAGCTGATCCGCGAGCTCGCGGTCCGGCACATCACGGGTTGGACTGGCGTCGAGCTGGAAGGCGGACCCGCGCCGCCGACGCCGGAGAACATCGCCGCGGTGATGGAGCTCTACCCGGTGGGTGAGCGGTTCTTCCAGGAGTTCACGCTTCGCCAGGTGCTGCTGAACGCCGCAAAAAACGGCTCAGGGCCCTCTGCCGCTGGCACTTCCAGCCGGGCGGAGGGCCCGAGTATTGCCGAGCCTGCCGCGACGACGGCCTGCCCTGCGCACGAGGCGAGCCCGGCGCCTACGGTCGGCTCTGCCCCTACCGCGCGCACGCCTTGATCAGCGCCAGGAGCATGAGGCCTGGGACGTGCTGCTCGCCTGCCAGGGGCAGCTGCGGCTCGCGCCGAGCGGCCACGTGATCGGCATCGACATGAACGCAGCGCTCAGGATGGCGCGCCCCCGGCCATGACGTCGCGGTGCTCTCGGAGCTGGTGGCGCGGCGAAGCGGGCTTGGTCGAGGCGATGTACGCCAACACGGATCGACCCCGTTGATGCTTGAACAGCGCCACCAACGTCCGGTCGTCGTCCCACTGCGGTCATTACGCTGGGCGGTACATCCTTCCGAATCTGGACCCATTCGGACTCCACCAACGCTGATCTCTTGAAGACGGGATTTCCTAACCGCGGCAGTGCCAGCCACTCCTGTCGCGTCACCTCGGCGTCCATTGTCTGCAGTCCACAGCCGCCGCCGACCCCTTCATGAGGATCAAACACCCAAAACCGGCGTGGGTTGCACTTCACAAGCGTGTTTGCGCGACGTTATCGGACGCTGCTCGGCGACGCGGCAGGCGCTCACGAACGAGACACGGGCGAGAGCGGCAATCGCTTGGCTTTCCCGGTTGCCGGTCAAGTTGTCTTTGGCTACGGTCCTCCGACGCCGCAAGTCGGTCCCCATGGCCTTCCCCCGGGAGCGCGTGGAAGGTCATGCCATCGTAGTCCCGGCCCGATGCGCTCCCCAACCCGAGGATGGCATGGAACCGCCCCATATCGATGCATCCGGAAGGTCTGGTCGTCGCGTCGTGTACGTCCCCGTCTCTTGGGGCGAGCTGGTCGACAAGATCGCTATTCTCGAGATCAAGGCCGCACGGATCCGGGAGCCGGGAAAGCTCGAGAACGTGCAGCGGGAGCTCACGGCGCTGCGTGCCGTCCGCGACCGGGAGGGCCCGATCAGCGAGGCCGCCGCCCGCGCCGCCGCGGCGCTCGCCCGCGTGAATACCGCGCTGTGGGATCTAGAGGACGCCTTGCGATCGCTCGAACGTGAAGGCCGGATAGATGCGGAGTTCCTGGACCTGGCCCGCTCCGTTTCTCGGCACAACGACCGGCGGGCCGCCCTGAAGCGACGCATCAGTCTGCTCACGGACTCGCGTTTCGTCGAAGAGAAATCCTACTGCGGCGAGCGCGCCGCCAAGCCAGCCGAATGATCGTGTCGTACTGGTCTGCGCGGTGCGCCGGTCGGTCACCAAGTACCTGATCTTCCGGCCGCGCCGGGATTTCGTCATTGATGTGCCGGGTTCGGGCACGCAGCCACGGCAGGTGCTGCCCGCCGGCACTCCGGCCGTCGTGCGCAACGACGTGCTGCGCCACCAGCTCGGGACGCTCTGGCGCGACCAGGTCGAGATCATCTCAGAGCAACGCGCCGTTGAGGTCTGGCCGCTGCGGTCGTTGCGTTCGGCCCGGGGCAAATCGATCCTGGTTCTCCTGCCGTCCGAGGGGCTCGGCGACTGCATTCTGTATGCCGGCGCCATACGGCAGCTGACCCAGGCGTTTTCGCCGGCGCGCCTGGCCATCGCCTTCTCCGGCGGGTCCACCGACGTCTTTGCCCATCTGGGTATGGCGGTCGAGGCTTACCCGCTGCTGCTGCCCCGACGTGTGCTGCTCGATGCGGATCTCGTGGTCGATTTCAAGACCGACATCCCCGCGCTCCAGCACACGGGCCTCGAGATGGTCGCGATCGATACTCTGATCCTGCGCCATCTCGGCCTGCCGACCAGCTACCGCTGGCCGTACCGGCGCACGGCGAGACGGGTTCGGCGGATCGGCATATTTCCGCAGTCATCGTCGCCGATTCGCACGCTGCCGCCGGCGCTGACCGGCTTCTTGGCGGCCGAGCTCCTCGCGCGCGGCTTTGCCGTCGAGGTCATGCTCGAGCCACGCTTCCGGCAGGGTTGGCTCTATCGCGAGGCCCTGATGGCGCGGCTGGGGCGGGACGCGCCCATCGTCGACCACCTAGCGAGCGTCGACCGGCTGCTCGAGTTCATCCGCGACAGCGACTACGGCGTCTTCTGCGACAGCGGCCCGGCGCACGCATCGAAGTTGTTTGACGTGCCGGGCTTCGGCATCTACACAACGGTTTCGGCGGACATCGTCCAGGGCGGCTTCGACAATCTCGCGCGGTGGTCGGCCGACTACGCCGGCGACTGGTGCCACGCGCCGTGCGGGCTGGTCAAGCTCATGCAGACGAAAGACGGCGACCGCTACGGCTGCATGGACAGCCTCCGGCGCCGGCGCGCCGACCTCGCCGTTCCTTCCCGGGTGCCAGATTCCGAGCGCGAGCGGTTCCTGCTCGCGGAGCCGGTCGGTTGCGTGGCTTCCCTCGTCCGGGACAAAGAGGCGATCCTGGCGCGCCTGCTGGAGCATCTGGCCGGCTTGCCGTCAGCGCGGTGACCTCCGGTCTTGGCGAGCAGGACAGATGGTGTGCTACCAAACCCGGACATACCTCGTACTGCGGGCAGTACCGGAGGCCCGGCGGAAGCGACCGGCTTGCCGGCGACCATCACGCGCTTTTGCGTCACATACGACGGGCAGCCCGTGCCCCACCCCACACCGGCCGCAGTCTGCAGAGGGAGCATCGATGTTTCCCTGGATCGCCTTGGTCTTCGCTCCGATCCTGCTAGCGGGTGCCTGCGTTCCGATCGGGTCCGCGGCGCTACGTTCGGATCAGATCGCCTACGCCGACGCTATCGGCGACGCCAACAAACGGCTGGCCCTAAGCAATATCGTCAAGCTCCGATATGGCGACACGCCCACCTTCCTCGCCACGAGCCAAGTCGTTGCCGGCTACCAGCTGCAGACGTCTGCCACCTTCGGCACCGACTTCGTGAACGAGGGCGACTTGCGGCTCAATGACGTTACGCTCGGTGTCGGCGGCAGCTTCAGCAACAACCCGACCATCACCTATAGCCCGGTTCCGGTGCTGATTTCGGCGCCCTGCTGCTCGCCCCAATTTCGCCGGCCGACCTGTTCGGGCTGATCCTTGGCGGCGTCCCACCGGATCTCGTGCTCGGACTTGGCCTTGCCCAGATCAACGGCGAGCGGAACCGGCTGCTACTGCGGCCCGAACTCGGCCGCCACCGAGCGCCGCTTCACCGAGACCGTCGACCTGATGGTGGAACTCCACGAGGCCGGCCTGCTGCAGCTCAGGATCGAGGGCGAGGGCAAGGAGCGCGTGCCCCATCTGGTCTTGGCAGACGGCCGCGCGGGCAAAGTCGAGCCGGAAAGTATTGCCAAGCTGCGCGAGCTGCTGGAGCTGACCCCCGGCAAGGTGGACTTCCCGCTCATCTACGGCAGCGGCGAGGGCGCGCCCAACTCGATCCGCGTGCTGACCCGCTCGATCTCGGAGATCATGCGCGACCTCGCCGGCCAGATCGAGGTGCCGCAAGAGGACGTGGCGCTGGGCCGCACGCCCGCAAAGCTCGCCGAGCGCGCTCGACCCCCGGTGGCGGTGCGGCTCGCCGTTCAGGTCAGCGAGCTTCCGCCGCTTCTGGACGAGGCGTTCGCGAGCGTCCGTTACCGCGGCCGCTGGTATTGGATCGCCAATACCGACTTCGGCTCCAAGCGTGTGCTGTCCTTCCTGCTCAGCCTGCTCAATCTCGCCGAGACCGGCAAGGAGCCGAGCCTGCCCGTGATCACCATCCCGGCCGGCTGACCGCCGGAGCCGGCTCTGACCTCCGCGCCTGGCCGGCCGTCCAGCAAAGGGCGAGCCGCAGCCCGCCCCATCGAGCACGGACCCCGCGCTGCAAGGGGGAAGTTGGGTTTCATACGCCAGCGTCCACCATGGAACATCACAATCGCGGCAGAGAACCTAAGCGATCCGTCGATGTCCGCCACGGGTCGACTTCGGTCGGAGGCGCTCCAATCTCGGAACGACCACTCCTGGCTAGTTTTCACCGTTCAGGCCCCGCCGATTACTGGTCCGCTATGAGGCCCACACCGGACGCTGCGTCCTGATCTCGAGATCGCTCACCGCGCCCTCTCTTCCAGCACCGGATCTCAATACACAGGCTGAATCATGGCCCGACGAACCCAAACCTACGCCATCCGCCTGGCGGTCGAGGGCGGCGGCGCGCGGCTCGTGGGAGAAGGAGCCCGGCCGCCGCAACGAAGCCTTGGACTGCCGGGTCTATGCGCGGGCCGCGGCCGCGATTTACGCCTCGACCGGTTCGAGAACGCCACTGGCGCGCATGGAGGAGGCTTTGGCGCGGACCGTGGAGCGTGATCATCACCAGTCGGCATCGCCGCGGGCGCTCCTCGTGCGTCCGCCGGCGCGGCAGGTGATCCAGAGCGGCTATATGGTGCGGTGAGCGTGCTCCTGCAGCACGATCAGCTTCCAGAGCGACCACCATGAATGCCGAGCCGGTTGTCGGGATCGGCTACGCTCCCATGTCCTAGAATGCGAGCGAGCCTGCCGGGGGCGGAGCCATCCGGCAGGCCCGAGCAGCGCAGAGACAAGACCAAACCGGAAGATGACGGAGGGTTGAACATGGGAAGGTACGTCGATGGTTTTGTGGTACCGGTGCCGAAAGCCAATCTCGAAGCGTACCGCAAGATGGCGGAAGATGCAGGCAAAGTCTGGCGTGAGTACGGTGCCCTGGAGTTTACGGAGTGCGTCGCTGACGACGTCAAGCCGGGCGAGGTCACGTCGTTCCCGCAGAGCGTGAAACTCGAGCCAGACGAGACGGTCGTGTTCGCATGGATCGTGTACGAGTTGCGCGAGCATCGCGATCGCGTCAACGAGCAGGTCATGAAGGATTCGAGGCTCGCGAACATGGACCCCAAGTCCATGCCATTCGACAGCAAGCGCATGTTCTGGGGCGGGTTCGAGGTGTTCGTCGAAGCGTGAGCCTGGCCAGGCATCAGGCGCTCGTGAATGCCGCGAGGGCGATCCGGAGAGGCCCCCCATTGTAGCCGCTAGCCACGTTGGCCGATCGCGTACCCTAGCGCCAGGAGGCAGGCGGCGGCCGATGCGCGGGCGGTTCTGACGTGGTTCCAGAAGACCCAAGGGGTTAGGAAGGCGCTCCATTGCTCGGCGCTCGCGGCTGCAGCCAGGGCTTCATTCAGAGGCACGTTTCTCGCGAAGGTGACGGCAAACGCGAGGGCGAGATACAGAGCGGCACCGCATGCCGCGACCACCCCGCCGGCACCGCGGCCTGCGGGCAACACGAGCGCCAGCAAAACTAGCAGGCATAGGATCGGCGTACCGAAGAAGCCGAGGGCGAACAGGGCGTTGCGGACGGCGGCATTGATCGCCTGCATCGCGCGCATGGCTTCAAGCGGCGGCAGAAGCCGGAGCCCGTCCATGACGACCACCGAGAAGCTCCAGAAGGAGCCGGCCATGACCGCCGTGGCGATGGCTGTAGTCAGGTGTAGGGCGGCGACAGGCACGAGTGCCTCCTCATTCCTGGCAGACGAGCCGCAGGCTTCAGCGCGTTGAGATGGCCACTGTAACCGAACTCGAGACCCGCCTCGAAGCGCTGCGGGCGCAGCGCGACAGTGCCGTGGCGCGAGTGTCCTACGACGGCCGCAGCGTTGAGTACCGCGGCAAGGCGACACCGGTCGCCCAGATCCGCCGGGCCCTGCTTGAGGCCCGCGCTGTCGAGAACGAGGCCACCGCCATCCGCAGCCAGGTTCGGCCGGCCACGGTCGAGCCGACGCAGCCCGCAATCGACACCGCGGCCATCTACGCCGCACGCAACCAGAACGTCCGATAGGAGAGTTCGATGGGTGATGCTGCACGTGCAGTCCAACCCGCTGCCGATCTGCACCCGCCCGCGGGTGCTGATCAAAGGCAAGCGCACCTGATGACGGTGTTCGCGGGCGCGGTGGATGCGACGTTCGCCGCGTTCGGGATCGATGCCGTCTACACGCCGGCCGGTGGCGAGCCGGTTGCGGTGCGGGTCATCGCCCGGCGGCCCGACACGATCGTCGGCTTTGGCGAGACGCGCATCCATGCCTAGACTGCGACCTTCGAGGTGCGGGCGAGCGAGGTCGGCAATCCACGCCCTGACGATCAGCTCACCGTCGGCGGTGAAGCCTTCGTCGTCCAGGGCGAGCCGGAGCGGCGCGACCCGGACCGGCTCTTGTGGATTTTGGACGTCAGGCCGGCGTGAGCGGCTCTGCGCGCTCAGGTGGGCCTCTTTCGCCCCTCCAGAACAAACCCAGCGATGGCCGCCACGACGCCGATCGCGAAGAGAATCCAGTAGAGTGCCATGGGAGCCCCGCCTGACGGAGCCGCCGGCCTCTGGCGCTGGAGTGGCAGCGATGAACCGCACGTAGAGGATGGCGACTGCAGCGATAATCGCGAGGCCGATACCGCCCCACTTCAACGTGGGGACAAGCCAGGTCGGCATGATCCCCTCCTCACGTGCTACAAACCCGTACCGGCCTGCCCGTCCTCACGTCCGACGCAGGCTTGGTTCGCGGGTCGCGCCTCAGGCCGCCTTGGAACCTTCGCGGTCGGCCTCTGTGTCGGTGCTGGTCGCGACCTCCCGGGAAAGGGACCACTTCCGCCTGCGCCACCTGCGGCCGGCGCGGTCGGAACAGATCCCGTAACACCTCCACCAGGGAACGTGCAGGGTTGGAGTTCGTGCGCGCGGGCTTCGAGCTCGCACGCGCGTACAAGTCGTACTCGGACCGTCGGCACATGGCTCCATCCTCATCTGGAATGCCCGACAACGTAGGCATGATCATTGCGCGAAAGCTTCTTCAGGGCAACGCGCAACAGAGGCTTCCGGGCTCCACCGACGGGGACTCACTCGCTGAAATCGAGAAGAATGCTCGCCCGTAAAGATCGGGTCTCGGTGACCAGCATCCCGCCCTCAGTACAGCCAGGCTCCGATGAAATTGGTTGCCACTCTCGCCCGCTCCCTGCAAGCCGACAGCAGGTGGAGGCTGCGCAAGATCGAACGCGCGGCGGCGATAGGTACCCGCGACGCCGGCCGCGGCCTCAAGACCGAACTCCGTCGGAAGGCGGCGCAGCGTCCTAATCCGCGGCAAGGTTCGCGTTGGTCGGTGCCGGCTGGTGTTCCAAGACTGTGGGGCCGGTACGGGCGGCGGCTTGGCCGCCTAGGCCGGATCGCACGGCTGCGGTGTTCTCCCGCAAACGCGCCTCGATGTTCTCGAGCCACAGAATCTTCATCTCCGTGTCGATAGGCGCCTCGGCCGGGTCCAACAAAATGGCCTCTATGCCCTCGGCCGGATGCAAGAAAATGGCCTCTACGTCAGTGTCAATTGGCGCCTCTGCCGGGTCATGCGCCCACGCCGGTGTAGAAAGAGCGATTCCGGTCACGGTCGCCAGCAAGATGTGGCTGGACATGGCTTCACTCCCTCGTGAACAAGCGTTTTGCTCTCGCAACGTCTGACTTGGATCTTTGTTCCCTGGCCGCGACAGTGTTCTGATTCGGTGCTTATGGGAAACTCCAAAAGTACCAGGAAAACGCATCGTTTATCCGATCGACTTCCACTAAGGGGCTCAGGAGCGGATATCGGAAAGCATCACCCTGTCGGCTGAGGCGCCCCCTCTTCCACGGACTGGACGGATTGCGGATGGCATGAAGCTGGCCGCTAGGATCATTCGGTCCGTCCAAGCCGGCATACAGGCCGAGCTGCGCGACATCGAGCGCGCGGTAGCGGCTGGCACCCGCGACGCCGGCCGGGGTCTCAGGACCGAGCTCCGCCGGCAGGTGACCAGCGCGGGGCTCGGCCAGCGGCTCGCCAACAGCTGGCGCGACGAGCACAGAGATCGGCATCGGTCAGACCGGGCAGGACTTCGCCGTCGATAGCATTGTCGCGAAATGCCTGCTCGTACTGTTCCAGGCCGAGGCCACGCAAGAAGCTCGCGGCGACGGCACCTCGCAACTATTGATTCAGCCAGCGGCGCATGAACCCGAGCAGCCCCTGGGGCATGAAAATGACCATGGCGATGAAGATGAGCCCCAGCGGGATCAAGTAGTACTCCGTGAAGAAGCGTGACAATGCCTCGCGCAAAATCAGGAAAAACGCGGCGCCGAGGATCGGGCCCACTGCAGCGCCATCCTGGCGTTCGACCGACGATTCCGCAACTGGCTCGGACCGGTTGAGGGAAAGATGAATGCGCCATGCCGAGGTTGAAGCGCGGACGGGACCCCGGTCT
>CAWJAY010000057.1:0-311655 GCA_963840925.1 uncultured Alphaproteobacteria bacterium | reverse complement strand
GGACCGGGTCATCGACTCGCCGCTGGCCGAGTCCGGCATCGTCGGCACGGCGGTCGGGATGGCCCTGCGCGGCTACCGGCCCGTCGTGGAGATCCAGTTCGACGGGTTCGTCTACCCGGCGTACGACCAGATCGTGTGCCAGGTCGCGAAGATGCACTACCGCTCCAAGGGCCGCTCCCCGATGCCGATGGTCATCCGGATCCCGTTCGGTGGCGGCATCGGTGCGGTCGAGCACCACACGGAGAGCCCGGAGGCGCAGTTCGCGCACACGCCGGGCCTGAAGGTCGTCGCCTGCTCCAACCCGGTCGACGGCTACTGGATGATCCAGCAGGCGATCGCCTCCGACGACCCGGTGATCTTCCTCGAGCCGAAGCGGCAGTACCACGCCGACAAGGCCGAGCTCGACGACCCGCGACCCCGGAGCCGCTGTTCACCAGCCGGGTCGTCCGCCACGGCACCGACGTCACCGTGCTCGCCTACGGCCCGATGGTGAAGACCGCGATGGCGGCCGCCGAGGCGGCCGCCACCGAGGGCCGCTCGCTCGAGGTCATCGACCTGCGCACGCTGAGCCCGCTCGACATGGGCCCGGTCCTCGACTCCGTACGCCGGACCGGCCGGGCGATGATCACCCACGAGGCCCACGTCAACCTCGGCATCGGCTCCGAGGTCGCCGCGCGGATCCACCGAGGAGTGCTTCTACTCGCTGGAGTCGCCGGTGCTCCGGGTCGGCGGCTTCGACACGCCCTACCCCGCGTCCCGGATCGAGGAGGACTTCCTCCCCGACCTCGACCGGGTCCTCGACGCCGTGGACCGATCCCTCGAGTTCTGAGGAGCAACCGTGGCCGACTTCAAGCTGCCCGACGTCGGTGAGGGCCTCACCGAGGCCGAGATCGTCTCCTGGAAGGTCAAGGAGGGCGACGTCGTCGAGATCAACGACATCGTCGTCGAGATCGAGACCGCGAAGTCCCTCGTCGAGCTGCCCTCGCCGTACGCCGGCACCGTCCCGCGTTGCTGGTGCCCGAGGGCGAGACGGTCCCGGTCGGGACGCCGATCATCTCGATCGGCGACGGCGCCGAGACGCCGCCGGCCGCTCCGCGAGGCCGCCCCGCCGAGGGCCGCGCGCGACATGGCAGATCGACCTGTCCAACCCCGCCGCCAGCGGTGGCGGCGAGGGCGAGAGCCTGGTCGGCCGCAACAAGGCCGACCGGGGCCGATGCGGCGCGCCCGCAGGGGTCGGCCCCGCCCGCGACCGAGGCCGGTGCCAGCGACCCAGATGCAGGTGCAGGGCGCGTTCGCCCCCGGTGGCGCGCAGTCCGAGGCCGTCGTCGAGGCCGACGAGCCCGCGGTCCCGGCCCCCTCGGTCGTCGACCGCGCATCGCTGCGGACGCACCCGGGTCGCGGTGCGCTGGCGAAGCCGCCGGTGCGCAAGCTCGCCAAGGACCTCGGCGTCGACCTCGCCAAGCTGACCGGGTCCGGTCCGCAGGGCGTCGATCACCCGCGCCGACGTGCAGACGGCAGCGGCAGGCTTCGAGACGCTCGCGGCGCTCGCTCGTCACCACGGACCGGGCTCGCTCCGCGCCAGCGCGCAGGCCGCGACCGGTGAGCGGGAGCGCCGCGAGCCGATCAAGGGCGTGCGCAAGATGATGGGCGCAGGCGATGGTCGACTCGGCCTTCACCGCCCCGCACGTCACCGAGTGGGTGACCGTCGACGTCACCCGGACCATGGAGTTCGTCGAGCGGCTCAAGAAGCGCCGCGAGTTCCGCGACGTCAAGGTCTGCCCGCTGCTGGTCCTGGCCCGGGCCGCGATGCTCGGCGATGCGGCGTACGCCGGAGATCAACTCGTTCTGGGACGAGGCGGCGCAGGAGATCGTCTACAAGAACTACGTGAACCTCGGCATCGCCGCCGCCACCCCGCGTGGCCTGGTCGTGCCCAACGTCAAGGACGCCGAGCAGCCTCGCCCTCGTGGAGCTCGCGGCAGCACTCAACCAGCTGACCGCGACCGCGCGCGACGGCAAGACCCAGCCGGCCGAGATGTCGCGGCGGCACGTTCACGATCACCAACGTGGGCGTCTTCGGCGTCGACGCCGGCACGCCGATCATCAACCCCGGCGAGTCGGCGATCCTGTGCTTCGGCGCGGTGCGCAAGCAGCCGTGGGTGGTCTCCACCGGCCGAGTGGACGAGATCGTGCTCCGCCAGTCACCCAGCTCGCGCTCGCCTTCGACCACCGGCACATCGACGGCGAGAAGGGCTCGCGTTCCTCGCCGACGTCGCCGCGATCATGGAGGACCCCGCGACCGCCCTGATCTTCTGAGGTCGAACCCCGCGCTGGACCCGGGGTCGTACCAGGGCTGGGCCGGTGATCCCTCGACGGCTGGGTCGCTCGACGTCCATGGCGTTTGCTCCCTGACGCCAGCTGCACGTGGACATCTGGCTGTTCGTCAGCACCTGCCTGGTCGGTCGCTACCTCCGGTTCCTGGTGCTGCTCGGGGCGGCCGACTGGATCGTCGTACGGCTGACTTGAGGGGGTCAGCCGGGCGGCGGGGTGTAGCGGAAGCCCAGCCCGTTGGGACCTCGCGCTGGGCTGCCGTCCGAGGGGCTGTTGCGTACGCCGAGCAGGCCGGCCGGGTCCTTCGCCACCATCGTCGAGGATCCGCCTCCGTCGAGGTTGAGGGCGGCGTCGTCGCCGAGTGACCTGAGCAGGTTGGCGAGCTGCAGCAGCGTCTGGCCCGAGCTGCTCTCCGAGCGGCCGTCCACGACGACGAGGTGCAACAGCCTGAGGTCGCGGTCGATGCCGATGGCTGTCCGCGGGTGCAGCTCGCCGTTGTCCTTCGTGATCACCGTCCTGCTCCGGATCAGCTGGACGCTGCCACCCACCGCCATCCGGGCGCCGGTGCCCAGTGCCTTCTCGATCCGGACGCGGCGGCCGACCCGCAGGTCCCGAAGGCGTCCGGCGCCGTCGCCGCGCCCGACCAGCACCGAACCGGTGATCGTGGAACCCGAGGAGAGCGTGGTGCTGTTCGAGCGGACCACGCCGTCGCGGATGACGACCTGGCGCACGCGACGGGCTCCGTTGACCACGTTGCGACCGGCTGTTCGGCCCCAGGCGGAGGTGTACAGGCCGATGCCGTTCGGCGCCACCACCGGGGAGTTGAAGTTGGTGATCGTCTTCGCGCTGCCGCCCCGTGGCACGACCCGTCCGTAGAACGGGTCCGCCATCACTCGCGCCGTACCGGCCGAGTCGATCAGGAAGGCGTTGTTCCAGCCCGATCGCGGGGAGTGGAGCAGTCGCCGTTGCCGATCTGCTCCCACTCCCAGCGGCGCGCCGGTGTCGTCGATGTCGAAGAAGTCGGCGTTCACGCCTGCGACTGCGTTGTCGGCCCGGAGCCATTGCGTCAGCGGAGCCCGGGAACGGATCGCCGTCCCGCTGACCTGGTCGAGGACCAGTCCGGGCTCGTCGAGCCGGGCGGTGAGGAGGTGCACCTGCACCGGGCCCTGCTGCTCGAGCCGGGTCCACCGGGAGTACTCGAGTCCGGGTGCCACCGTCCAGCCGACCTCGTCGGTCTCGAGTGCGCCCAGCCGGGAGCGCCGCTGGCGCTGCGGTCAGATCGGCCAGGTTCGGTCCGCGGACGCCGTCGGAGCTGTGCACGGTCGGACCGGGCGAGGTGCTCGAGGCGAGCGCCACCTGGTCGTCGACCAGGGACGGTCTCGGCAGGCTGGGTCAGGGACGTGACGAGCAGCAGCGACGCCGTCGCGAACCCCAGAAACCCTTTGAGCACGGCGCAACCTAACACCGGCAGGGCACCGCCGTCGGTACGGCCCACCTGCTGGTCCTCGGGCGCGGCGCGGACTGGACCACGCCCTGTGGCCGCAGCGCCGGCCTCAGCCCTGGCCGTCCTTGAACCTGTACCAGGCCGGCCATCGTCGGCATGTACGCCGCACCGTCCGGGCCGAGGTAGATCGACGCGTAGTGGTTGTTCCACTGGATGCCGTTGCCGGTGCGCTGGCTCCACTGCGGTCCGGCCGGTGCGGACGTCGATCGCGGTGAAGTACCAGCTGTCGTCCAGCGGGGTCGATGCCTTCTTGGTGTAGGCGTAGAGCAGGCCGTTGCCCAACGAGACCTTCGGCACCGAGGTCGGTGCCGAGACCTTGCTGGTCCACGCGACCTTGCACTTGCCGTCGACGAGGTCGACGCGGGCCACACCCGGAGCGGTCGTCTTCCCGCCGATGGTCGACTGGGGACCTTCGTAGCCGTAGTTGTTCTCGACGATCACCGAGGTCTTCCCCGCGGTCACCAGACTGTTCTCGGTCGCGGACGTGCCGCTGCCGAACACCGGCGCCTTGCAGATCAGCCGGTTCTTCTGGCTCGCCGTTGCGCTTGTAGAACAGCACGTTCATCCGCGGCTCGGCGTTGTCGGTGATCGCGACGATGTCCTTGCCCATGAGTGTCGGCGTCGTGCCCGATCCCTGCGAGAGCTGGCCCGGCTTGGTGCCGGGTGCCGCGGTCGTACGCCGCCGACCAGCGCACCTGCGGGTAGCCGCTCTTGTCGGCCGCCAGGGTGAGCAGCCGGTGGTCGGTCACCGCATAGACGGCGCCGCTCTCGTCGGCTGCCATCGAGTTGAAGATCGCCTCACCGGGGAAGGACCTGATCCTGCGAGACCCCGGTCGAGGCGTCGACGGTGCCGATCCGGCCGCCCTTGGTGGCGAAGAAGATCCGGTTCCGTTCCAGTCCGGCATCGTGCGCGATCATGCAGTCGCCCTCGGGGATCGTCCGGCGAGTAGGTCGCGCGTGTGCTTCATGAAGCCGGTCGCGGTGATCGGTGCACCTTCCAGATCTCGTTGGTCGGTGGTCAGCACGTAGGCGCGGTTCCACTTGCTCGAGGGAGAAGTACGCGCCGCCGCACAGGTCGCTGAGCGGGTTGTTGCCCGACGTGCAGGTCGCGGGCGGGCATGTCCAGCGAGGTGATCTCCTCGCAGCGTGGTCCGGGTCGATCAACCGCATCGCGAATCCCTGGAGTCCGCCGCACAGGCCGACGATCCGGCCGCTTGGCGTCGAAGCCCATCGTGGCGCACTCCGAGACGCCGTACGTCGCCGAGCGGACCTGCAGCTTGCGGCCCAGCGGACCGCTGACCTCGTAGGCGTCGGACGCGTAGGCGTCGTTGTGCATCGAGTTGGTGCCGTTGGGCGAGAGGTACGGGTGCTGCGGGATCGCTGAGTGGGCGACCGGCCGCTTCGTCGCGGGTGTCCCGGTGAACGACTCGCTGAGCAGGTCGGTGGGCAACGGCGGGATCGGTGCGTGCCGGCTGCCTCGACCATGGCCGGCGCGAGCAGCGCAGCCGAGAGCCAGCAAAGTCGACAGGACCAGTCGGGTTCGCCTCATGGCCACTCAACGACGGCGGAGGGTGGGAGTTACCGCTTGCGCGCCCTGCTGCCCTGCGCAGCGACTTGACCTTGGTCACCGCGCTGCTCACGGCATCCATGGCGCCGAGCACGATCTTCGGCACGTCCATGCCCACGGGCGTGAGCGGGTGCAACAAGGCGTCCGTGCCGCCATCGGCGAAGACCACGGAACCGACCAGCAGGCTGGCCTGCTCGGAGAGCAGGAAGGCCACCAGTGCCGCGACCTCCTCGGGCCGACCCGGCCGGTTGAGCGCGGTCGGGTAGGCGTCGGCAAAGACGCCCAGCTTGGGATCGCTGCGCAGCTGCTCGGTCATCGGGGTGGCGATCAGCCCGGGTGCCACCGCGTTCACCCGGATCCCGGAGCCGGCCCACTCGGGCTTGATCCCCTCGCGGCGGGTCCAGTACGCCAGCGCCGCCTTCGTGGCGGGGTAGATGTTCACGGCGTCTTCTGGTGCGGCCAGGCGTCGGGCCTTCTCCTCGTCGTCGGCCAGGCACGCGGTGGTCACCTCGCTGCTCCACCCGGGTTGGCAGGTCACCGAGTTCGAGCTGATCAGGACCGCGCTCGATCCCTCGCCCATCAGCGGACGCAGCCCGCTCACGAGCGAGACCGCGCCGAAGTAGTTCAGCGACACCACCAGCTGCGAGTCGCTCCCGGTGAGGCCGGCGACCCCCGCGCACGGGACCACGCCGTCCACCCGGTCTGTCATCGCTCCGACTGCCGCGACTGCGGCGTCCCGGCCGGACGTGGTCGCCAGGTCGCCGGTCACCTCGGCGTCGTGCAGGTCGACCCCGATGACGGTGTGCCCTTCGTCGCGCAGCCGAGTGGCGACGGCGGCACCGATGCCCGAGGCGGACCCGCTGACGACGTACGTTCCCATCAGGCGTCCTGCGCCGCTGGTCTATTCAGCTTCGCACCGAGCCGCGCGATGAACTGCCGGACGTCGTCAGGCTCCTTGTCGGGGAGCCCGAACATCACCTCGTCGACGCCGATCTCCGCCCAGCGCTCCAGCTGCCCGGGCTCGAGACGACTGGTCAGGAGTACGACGATCCGGGGATCGCCCTCCCGTCCGGCCTCGGCCCAGGCCGTGTTGAGCGCCACCACCCGCTCCTCGATGTCGGTCTCGATCGGCGTGGTGATCCAGCCGTCGGCGTTGGCAACGATCCAGTCGAAGTTCTTCGGGGTGCCTCCGGCGCCGACCAGGATCGGGATCCTCGGCTGCTGGACCGGCTTGGGCCACGCCCAGCTCGGCTTGAGGCTCGCGTACTCGCCGTCGTACGACGCGACCTCCTCGGTCCAGAGCTGCTGCATCAGCTGGAGGTACTCGCGGAGCACCGTGCGCCGCTTCTTGCCGGGCACGCCGTGGTCCTCGAGCTCCTCGACGTTCCAGCCGAACCCGACGCCGAGGTTCACCCGGCCACCGGAGAGATGGTCGAGCGTTGCCAGCGTCTTGGCCAGGGTGATCGGGTCGTGCTCCATCGGCAGGGCGACCGCGGTGCCGAGCCGGATCGTCGACGTGACGGCCGCGGCGGTGGACAGCGCGACCCACGGGTCGAGGATCCGCAGGTAGCGGTCGTCGGGCAGCTCGCCGCCGGTGCCGGGATGCGCGGAGTCGCGGCTGGTCGGGATGTGCGAGTGCTCGGGCACGTAGAACGCATGGAACCCGGCCTCCTCCGCGGCCTTCGCGGCATCAGCGGGAGTGATCCCCCGATCGCTGGTGAACAGCACCACGGACAGATCCATGGACGCCATCCAAACTGAAACACGTTCTATTGTCGAGCCGGGTGAAGTTTCACTGGGTCCCCAGCGAAACTGCCACTTCCCCCACGTTGCAACGGTCGGGAAGTGGTGGAATCACTGGGGACCCAGTGAAGATTTCCATCGGTGCCCGTGCGAAACCAGCAGCCACCTCACGCCCGCGCATCGTGTGCCACTCGGTCGAGCAGGTCGCGCTCCTCGGCTCGGGTGAGGCCGGTGCGGGTGGGGTCCTCCGCCGAGCGCAGCCAGGCGAGGGTGTCGCGTGCGGTGTCGGCGATCGGCCGCGTCGTCAGGCCAGCGGCGAAGGCAGCGCTCACGTCGTGCGCGGCGAGCCCGAGCGCGTCCTCGGGCAGCCACAGCGGCAGCGACCTCGGGCCGGCCCAGTAGGCCACGTCGTGCTCCTGCAGGAAACCGGCGTCGACCCACACCAGCTCGGCGCCGCCGCCGACCGACCGGGCGATCTCCTCGAGCATGACGCCCAGGCTGGAGACGGGCCCGGTTGCGTCGTACACCCCGGTCAGGTGGTTCTCGGCGCAGGTGACGATCCACCCGGCAAGGTCGCGTACGTCGATCACCTGGGCCGGAAGGTCGGGCGACTCCGGGCGCGAGCACCGCACCTCCCTCGGCCAGCCGCTCGGGCCAGTAGCTGAACCGGCCACTGGGGTCACCGGGCCCGACGATCAGGCCGGGCCGCACGACCAGTGCCTCCCGGGCACGCGCCTGCACGTCCTGCTCGCACGCCACCTTGCTCGCGCCGTACGCCTCCGGGGTGTCCTGCTCGACGTCGTCGGTGATCGGCGGCAGGACAGGCAACGTGTCCTGGCTGCCACCGGGCGTCGCGGTCTCGGCGTACACGCTGATCGTGGAGACGAACGTCCAGTGCGGGACGCGTTCGGCCAGTGCGTCGAGCGCCGCCGACGACCCACGACGGCGTCCGGGCCACGTCCACGACCGCGTCCCACTCGCCGTCGAGCGCGGACCAGTCCGGCGCCTCGCGATCGAGTACGACGTGGCGCGCGCCCGCAGGGACGTCGCCGGACTCACCGCGCGCCGCGCAGGTGACCTGATGGCCGCGCGCGACGGCTTCGGCCGCGATCGCCTGGGACAGGAAGCGGGTGCCGCCGAGAACGAGAAGTCGCATCCCTCCAACGTCGTGGACGACCCGGAAATGGGCAACCACCTGTGCGGGGAGGAGGGAGCCATTAGGGTCGACAGATGCCCAAGATCACCGTCGTGCTGGCAACTCTGGGACTCCTCATGCCTCCCTGATGCTGGCTCCGCCCGCTGGATCGGCTTCCCCGCCATGGCGCGCATCGATCACGTTCGACAAGAACTTCAAGAGCCCGTCGAACTCGCGACTGATCTGGCGACTCAGCCAGAGACAGGGCAGTGAGTGGAAGGTCGTGCAGACGAAGAGCTGGCGTTCCGGGTCCGGCATGCTCGGCGCCGCCGGCCGCAACTCCTGCGTGAAGAACACCGGCTGGCTCCCGAACGGCAGCTATGCGGTCAGGCAGCACAACGACTACGGCGGCAACCTGATCAAGGGGCGTGCGTTCCGGATCGACAACAAGCGCTGCCCCAACGGCACGAGCCGCGTCGACCTCTTCATCCACACCGAGCAGGGCGCGCGCAACCGGCAGTGCGCCAACCGCCGCGGTGACCAGGTCTGCCGGTGGGAGTACCCGAGCTACAACGACTACAAGTCCCACGGTTGCATCAAGCTCGCGCCCGGCCACCTCGCCGAGCTGGTGCGGCTCTACCAGCAGCACTTCTCCGCCGGCGTGCGCTACCCGACAGGCAGGGTCGTCCTGCGCGTCGTGAGCTGACCCTCCCAGTCGCAGTCGACGCCGTGCCCGTCGTGCCACTCCAGCAGCGAGGCCGCCGCCCGCGATGACGATCGGTGCGCTTGGCACGATCCGGACCCAGATGTGACCTAGACCCGGCCGGAGTCATTGGGCGAGCTCGCCCCGCGGGCGTCTGGGCCGACGTCAGGGGTGGCGAGCCTGGCCAGCGCGAGGGCTCCGACGAGCAGCCCGAAGTCGCGAAGGGCGATGTCGAAGTAGTCGCCGAGCGTGAGGAGGTTGACAATGATGCCGGCCAGCCAGAGGGCCACCACGTAGCCACCGAGCCGGGGCGCCAGCGCCACCAGCACGCCGGCCGCGATCTCCACGACACCGACAAGCAGCATCGCCTGGTGAGCGGTGCCGGGCACGATGTCGTTGATCCAGGAGGCGAGGTAGACGTCCCAGTCGACCAACACCCCGAAGAACTTGTCGAGGCCGAAGGCGATCGGCGCGATCGTGAACACGGTTCGGAGCAGGAGAAATGCCTCGTGCGCTCCGCGACGTGACCCCGTCGCAGAGGCGCCGAGGATGGCTGGTGTGTGCAGGTGCAGATGAGTGCTCATGGCTGGCCCTTCTAAAAGAGAGTGTCACTTACGTTAGAACCAGACCGTTCTTTCGTCAAGTGATCTATCCTTTACAGATGACCACCCCGGACGGCCCCGGACCGCCCGATCACATGCCTGACCCCGATCCGATCGAGAGCGCCGCCTCGAGCCTGGCCGCGCTCGCGGATCCCATCCGGCGCCGTCTCTACCGCTTCGTGATGGGTGAGCCGGGTGCGGTGAGTCCGCGAACAGGGAGCGGCGGGTGTCGGAGTGCCCGGACACACCGCGAAGTTCCACCTCGACCGGCTGGTCGACGACGGCCTGCTCGACGTGGAGTTCCGACGACTCAGCGGGAAGACCGGCCCCGGCGCGGGCCGGCCGGCCAAGCTCTACCGGCGGTCGCGGCGCCAGATCGCGTTGTCCCTGCCGCAGCGCAGCTATGACCTGCTCAGCACGATCCTCGCCAAGGGTGTGGAGCAGGCCATTGCCGAGGGGACGTCCATGGGTGACGTGACGGCGCGGGTGTCGCGCGAGAAAGGTCAGCAGCTCGGCACGGCCGCCGCGCAGGAGGTGCCAGAGGGCGACGAGCTGCGGCGCCTGGCGTGGAGCCTGCAGCCGCACGGCTACGAGCCGCGCATCGAGGACGGGCGGATGGTGCTGGAGAACTGCCCGTTCGACACGGTTGCCCGCGACCACACCGAGCTCGTGTGCGGCTCAACGTCGAGTTCGTCGGCGGGGTGGCGGACGGCCTCGGTTGCGCCGACCTCGCGGTCAGCCTGGAGCCGTCACCGGGGCGGTGCTGCGTCAGCGCACGCCGAGAGTCTGTTACCCCCGGGAGACGCGGCCCTCAGGGACAGGGTGAGCATCGAGACCAGGTGCCCGCCGGAGAGACGCTGGCCCACCTCCGTGTAGCCACGAGCCCGGTGGAAGGCGAGGGACGCGACGTTGGGCGGATCCAGGTTCACCTCGAGAGCGAAGAGGGGCCGGCCACAGGACGACTCCATCTCGTCGTACACCGCTGAGGCGAGGCCGCGCCGGCGGAAGTCCTCGTGGATGACCACACGGTCGAGGTAGCAGAAGTCGTCGTAGTGCTCGGAGAACCAGCTGAAGTTCTCCCCGTCGTACGCCGAACCCGCCGCGAACGTGATCACGAAGCCGGCGAACGCACCGTCTGCATCGATGACCGAGGCGTTCTCGGCCACAGCCAAGCAGTGCGGTCAGTCGGGTCTCGTCCAGCGGCGAGAGCAGCTCGACATGACGTTCGTTGAGCTCCAGCACGTCGTGGTGGTCGGCCGCGGTCATCGGGCGCAGTACGCCGCTGGTCATTCGCTCAGGAACCGCACGCCCGTTGCCTCTTCGCTGACCTCCCACAGGCGGGCCTGGGCCTCCCGGTCCAGCGCCAGCCGCCTCGGACTGACGATCCGCGGGTGCCCCTTCATCTGCAGGGGACCACTCGGACCGATGTACGTCGAACCCGGCAGGTCGGCGGTGGCTGCCATCAACGTGGGTAGCGCGCCGAGCTCGGGAGGCTGGCCGGCGACCTCGAAGCCTGCCTGCAGGATCGTCGACGTCATCCGCAGTCGCTTGCGCTTGTTCCCGGTGTTCTGGCCCGTCGCCATCAACCCAGTGGCCGAGAAACCGGGGTGGGCGGCCAGGCCCTTGACGGGAACGCCCGCCTCCCGCGCCCTCCGGTCGAGCTCGAAGACGAACATCAGGTCGGCCAGCTTGGACTTGGAGTAGGCGCCCCACCGGCTGTAGCGTCCGAACTGTTCCTTCGGGTCCTCGAGCGGAGGGCGACGGGCGACCCGGCTGGCCTGGGAGCCGACCGCCACCACGCGGCCGTTGCCGGAGGCGACGAGTCGGGGGAACAACAGGCCGGTCAGAGCGAACGGCCCGAAGTGGTTGGTGGCCATCTGCAGCTCCAGCCCGTCAGCTGTGCGCTCGTACGGCGTCGCCATCACGCCGGCGTTGTTGATCAGCAGGTCGAGCGCACCGTCGACCTGGCTGACGGCGCGGCGTATCGAGGAGAGGTCGGAGACGTCGATGGACAGTGGCTGCAGCGCCGCACCGGGGACCTCCTTCTCGATCGTCCGGATCGAGGCCTCCAGCTTGGCCGGGTTGCGCGCACCCAGGATCACCTGGGCGCCACGCCTGGCGAGCTCGATCACCGTCTTCTCGCCGATGCCGCTGGTGACTCCCGTGACCAGCGCGCGGGTCCCGCTGAGGTCGGGGATGTCCTCGGGTGTCCAGGGCTTGGCCTCGCTCATGGAGTCACTGCCATCGACCGCAGCAGCTGGTGGCCGAGGTCCTCGTCGCCCTCGATCTTCGGCGGCGTCTCCTCGGGCGTACGCCGACCGCCGGCAAGCACGATGAAGTCCTCCGGGCTCAGCCGGACCGTCGTGGTCGACGTGGTCGCCTCGTCCACCGGGACGCACCGACCGTCCTCGCCGACGCGGACAGACCAGGCCAGCTCGGCGTCGGACACCTGCAGGGCGACCGTGGTGCCGACCGGCGGCGCGACGCGCTTGCCGACCACCATCGGCAGCGCCTGACCGAAGACGCCCATCACGTGTGCGGCAGCAGGCGAGGCGTAGCCACCAGGTCGGTCGATCGCGCGCCGGATGTCCTGCTCGTGCATCCACACGTCGACCGGACGGTTGCTCAGCAGCCGGTGCATGTCCCAGCCGATGTCGCCCGGCGTCTTGGGTGGCTTGGCGGACCCGTCGGTCGGGGGGTCGGCCCGGAGCTGCGCGTGACGGGTCGCGACGGCCTGCTCGATCTCGTCGGCGAGCGCCTGCATGTCCCGGTCGCGGCGGGCGAGGACGCCCTGCTCGGTGTAGTAGTTCATCAAGCCCTTGAGGTGGGGCGCCTCGGCGACCTCGATCGTCTCCTCGGGGGCACCCGCGAGCACGGCTTCGAGGTGTGCGGTGTGCGCGACGACGTCCTTGACCGTCCAGCCCTCCAGGTCGGTCGGCAGGTCCCACTGGTCACGCGGGATCTCGCGGGTGAGCGCGACGAAGTCGGCGCACGCGCGGTGCCAGGTCTCGACGAGCTGGACCAGGCTCCCGTCGGGGGCGTCAGTCATGGCGCACAGCGTACGGCGGCCCGTCCGCCCCCTGATGTCGGGAGCGAGACGGGCCGCCGCAGGTGCTGTTCGTGATCCGCCTAGACGGCCGGCGGGTTCCTGCGCTCCTCGACAACCGTCTTGGAACGCGAACGCTGGGCGTTCATGACGAGAGCGAGGACGATGGCAAGGATGCCCACGACGATCAGGATCCATCCCAGGGTGTCCGTCGCGATCGCGTCGTCCACGCTGGCGGGCAGGTCGACCACGTCAAACGCGAAGATCAGCCCCACCAGCAGCAGGACGACTCCAAGTCCGATACCCATGTCGTTCTCCCTTCGGTTGGCACGAGTGTGCCCCATCGGAGGCATCGCGAACGCGTTAGGGCGAGCGGACACGCAGTCAGTTGCCTGCTGGCCTCCACGACCAGCTCGAGGCTGGACGGTCGGGGCTGCGTTCGGCGCGTCGTCATGGGTGGCGGCCCGGCCGTTGACACCGGGCGACAGGACGCTTACATTACCAACTAGTTATGGAACTGGATGGTAATAGATGACCGGACCTGGATGCGACGTTCTCGGCGCTCGCCGACCCCACTCGTCGCGCGCTCCTGCATCGCCTGAGGCGCGGCGAGGCCTCGGTGAAGCAGCTCGCGGAGCCGTTCGAGATGACCCAGCCGGCAATCTCCAAGCACCTCAAGGTGCTGGAGGGAGCCGGTCTGATCACCCGGAGGCAGGACGCGCAGCGGCGGCTGTGCCGGATCGAGGCAGATCGACTCCAGGACGCAACCCAGTGGCTTCTCGGCTACCGGGACTTCTGGACCGGCAGCTTCGACGCACTCGATGCCGTGCTCGTCGACCTCCAGCAACCCGACGAAGGAGTCTCCTGATGCACCCGTCCCTCTCGCAGCTCCCGCGGGACACGTTCGTGATCTCCACTCCCACGGACCGTTCCATCGAGATCCGGCGTGAGTTCGCGGCCCCCCGGGCTCTGGTCTGGGACGCCTGGACCCGGCCGGAGCTGCTCCGTCGCTGGTACGGCGGACCCAGTGGCTGGCGGCTCGAGGAGTGCGAGATCGACCTCCGTGTCGGGGGCGCCTGGCGCTACCTGATCGTCCACGAGCGCGGCCAGACCATGGAACAGAGGGGGGTCTACCGCGTGGTGGAGACCGGTCGCACCCTGGTCAGCAGCGAGACGAACGACGACTGTGATGCGCGCGCAGGTGCGCCCGAGGCCGTGACCACGACGGAGTTCGAGGACCTCGCTGGCGGTCGGTGCCTGGTCGTCGTGACGCTGCTGCTCGCCAGCGCGGAACTCCGCGACGCTGTGCTGGGTTCCGGCATGGAGCGTGGGCTCAGTGCCTCCTACGACCGCGTCGACCGGCTCATGGTGGAGCTGGCCGCGCGTGACGGAGCAGGGCGGTGACGTCATGAGCAGCACCCCGGCAGACGTCACCGCCAGGTACGCCGCCCGCGCCGCCCGGTTCGAGGCCGTGATCAAGGCTGCTCCGGCCGAGCGATGGAGGTCCCCCTCGCCCTGCGAGGACTGGCGTGCGATCGACGTCGTCCAGCACGTGCTCGACATGCATGCTGCGATGCTGCGCCCGCTGGGGCGCCCCCTGACGGACGCTCCCGCAGTCGATGTGGACCCGTTGGCCGCCTTTCGCTCCGCCAGGCACGACCTGATGGAGGTCCTCGCCGACGACGAGGTTGCGCGGAGCGACGTACCCACTCCGGTCGGCACGATGACCCTTGCCGAGCACATCGACCAGGTCGCCAGCGAGGACCTGGTCGATCCACGGCTGGGACCTGGCTCGAGCGACGGGCCAGGAGCACCAGCTCGATCCTGAGGAGGTCGAGCGGATGTGGCCGGCAGCCCAGGAGATGGACGAGCGCATGCGCACGCCCGGCGCATTCGGCCCGGGCATCGTCGTCTTCGGCCCCGTGGTCGAGGTGCCCGGCGGAAGCACCGTCTCGGACCGGCTGCTGGGCCTGCTCGGCCGCGATCCCTACTGGGTCGCGGGCTGAGCAGGCCAGCAGCTCGCCGGTCAGGGAACCGCAGGGTCAGAAGGACGCCTCGTCGAGGTCCATCAGCGAGAGGTCGGTCGCCTCGGCGATGGCCAGCTCGGCGCTCAGCTTCGGCAGGTTGTGGTGCGCGAAGAACTGCGCAGCCGCGACCTTGCCCTCGTAGAACGCCTTGTCCTTCGCGGAGACGTCGCCGGACAGCTTCTCCAGCGCCACCTCCGCGCCCTTGAGCAGCAGCCAGGCGCAGACCACGTCACCGAGGACCATCAGCAGGCGGGAGGTGTTCAGCCCCACCTTGTAGATGTTCCTGATGTCGCCGCCCTCGGCCGACTCGTCGGCGCTCATCAGGGTGTTGATCATCAGTCCGACCAGCGCCTGGCTGTCCTCGAGCGCCTTCGCCAGGAGCTCGCGCTCCACCTTGAGCCGACCGTTGCCGGCCTCGCTCTTCACGAAGCCCTCGATCTCGCCGGCGAGGAAGCCGAGGGCCTTGGCCTGGTCCTTGACGATCTTGCGGAAGAAGAAGTCCTGGCCCTGGATCGCCGTGGTGCCCTCGTAGAGGGTGTCGATCTTGGCGTCGCGGACGTACTGCTCCACGGGGTACTCGGTCAGGAAGCCGGAGCCACCGAAGGTCTGCAGCGACTCGGTGCCGAGCAGGACCCACGAACGCTCCGAGCCGTAGCCCTTCACGATCGGCAGCAGCAGGTCGTTGACCCGCATCGCGAGCTCGTCGGTCTCACCGTTGTGCTCGGCGACCTGGACCCGGTCCTGCCACGACGCGGTGTAGAGCACCAGCGAGCGCATGGCCTCGGAGAAGGACTTCTGCACCATCAGGGAGCGACGTACGTCGGGGTGGTGCGTGATCGTCACCCGGGGCGCGGTCTTGTCCGCGGCCTTGCTGAGGTCGGAGCCCTGGACGCGGGTCTTGGCGTACTCCAGCGCGTTCAGGTATCCGGTGGAGAGGGTGGCGATGGCCTTGCTGCCCACCATCATCCGGGCGTTCTCGATGACCTGGAACATCTGCGCGATGCCGTCGTGGACCTCACCGAGCAGCCAGCCCTTGGCCGGCTCGCCGCCGCCGACCCCGGAGTCGCCGAAGGTCAGCTCGCAGGTGTTGGAGACCTTGATCCCCATCTTGTGCTCGACGTTGGTGACGTAGGCGCCGTTGCGCTCGCCGTTCATCTCGCCGGTCTCGGGGTCGAAGTGGTACTTGGGCACGATGAACAGGCTCAGGCCCTTGGTGCCGGGACCACCGACGCCCTCGATGCCCTGGGGACGGGCGAGGACGAGGTGGACGATGTTGTCGCACAGGTCGCTCTCGGCGGAGGTGATGAACCGCTTGACGCCGGTGATGTTCCAGGTGCCGTCGTCGTTGAGCGTGGCCTTGGCCCGGCCGGCACCCACGTCGGAGCCGGCGTCGGGCTTGGTCAGCACCATGGTGGTGTTCCAGCCCTTTTCGATGATGTGCTCCGCGATCCGCTTGTCGCGGTCGTTGCCGTTCTTGTGCACGATGCCGGCGAACGCCGGGCCGGCGCCGTACATCCAGATCGGCGCGTTGGCGCCGAGCACCAGCTCGCCGAGTGCCCAGATCAGGCTGGAGGGGGCGGGGGTGCCACCGAGCTCCTCGGGCAGCTGCAGGCGCCAGTACTCCGCGTCGTGCCAGGCCTGGTAGCTCTTCTTGAACGACTCGGGGAGCGGGGCGGTGTGCGTCTCGGGGTCGAAGACCGGCGGGTTGCGGTCGCTGTCCTCGTACGACGCAGCGAGGTCCTCGCGGGACAGGCGGTCCACCTCGGTCAGGATCGAGCGGGCAGTCTCCGCGTCGATCGACTCGAACGGACCGGCGCCGAGTACCTCGTCGCGGCCGAGCACCTCGAAGAGGTTGAACTCGATGTCACGGATGTTGCTCTTGTAGTGGCTCACTGATCCACCTTCTGGGCGTTCGGGGCGCGGCCGAGCGGGCTGCTACTGACCGGTAACAACCAGTATCTGTGTCCGTCAGGGCGTGCGCAAGCATTTCGGGCGCATGTGTGACCAAGGACAAACGTCCTCAGTGGGGCGCGGAATCCACGTTGGTCACCCCGTACGCCGCGTGGAACAGTCTGGTAATCAGAGTGATCTGACAGACTTCGACACATGCGCGTCTCCGCGAAGGCCGACTACGCCCTCCGGGCGCTCATCGAGATCGCCAACCGCGATGACGGCCGGCCGGTGAGCGCCGAGGAGCTCGGCAACGACTACCCCGCCGGGCAGCAGGAGCAGGGGCACGGCCTCATGGAGCCCCTGCTGTACGCGCCGCTGGTGCCGATCGCAGCCCCGGTCGTCAAGTGGGCGACCGAGGTCACGCGGCTCGCCGACCTGCCGCGCATCGTGCATCGCGCCGCCAAGGTCGCGCTGACGCCGCCCACGGGGCCGGTGTTCATCTCGTTGCCGGGCGACATCCTGAACGCGGCCGAAGCGCTCGACCTCGGCGAGCCGACCCGGGTCGACGCCACCGGCCGGCCCTCGGATGCGACGCTGCGGCGGCTGGCGGAGCGCCTGCTCGGAGCCGAGCGGCCGGTGATCCTCGCCGGCAGCGAGATCGTGACGAGCGATGCGTTCGCCGAGGCGGCGGGCCTCGCCGACGCGCTCGGCGCGCCGGTCTATCAGCAGACCGTGGTCAGCGGCGCCCATTTCCCCTCCGAGCACCCGCTGTTCCTCGGCCAGCTGTCGCGCGACCAGCGGCGGGTGCGCGAGCTACTTGCTCCGTACGATCTGCTGATCTGCGTCGGTGCCGACGTCTTGCAGATGTCGGTCTGGAGCGAGGTCTTGCCGTTGCCGCCCCACCTGGCGGTCGTCCAGCTGGGCCTGCGCGACTGGGAGATGGGCAAGAACTATCCGGCCGAGCTCGCGGTCCGGGCCGATGTCAGGACCACTCTCGAGGCGCTGACGCCGCTGATCGCCGGACTCGGCGGCCCGGCCCGGCGGCAACGGGCCGAGGCCACGGTCGAGGCGCTTGCCGCGCGCAACTGGTCGGCGCAGCGCGCGGCCGCGCGCCAGAGGGCGGCGGGCCGCGCCGACGCCCGGCCGCTCGATCCGGACTGGCTGATGATGGCGCTCTGCGAGCGGCTGCCGCCCGATGCGATCGTCGTCGACGAGGGCCTGACCAGCGCCCGCAGCCTCAACGCCTTGTTCCCGTTCCGCGACCGCTATTCGTACTTCGGCAACGTCAGCGGCGGGATCGGCTGGGGGATCGCCGCCGCGGTCGGCGTCCAGCTGGCGCAGCCAGCGCGCCGGGTCGTGGCGATCATCGGTGACGGCAGCGCCATGTACAGCATCCAGGCGCTCTGGAGCGCTGCCAACCAGAAGCTGCCGGTGATCTTCGTGCTGTGCAACAACGGCGGCTATCGAATCATCAAGCAGCGCCTGAAGGCGTTCCACGGCAACGAGACCTTCATCGGCATGGACTTCAAAGACCCGGCGATCGATCTCGCAGGCCTGGCCCGGGCGCTCGGGGTGCGGGCACAGCGAATCGAGGACTGCGCGGCGTTCGAGGCTGCCTTCGAGCAGGCCCTGGGCGCCTCGGAGCCGGTCCTGCTGGACGTGGTCGTGGACGGCACCGTCTGAATGGGTCTAGCTGGCTTCGGCGAGGCGGCTGGCATGGTCCTCGGCGACCAGGGCGTCGATCACCTCGTCGAGCGCCTCGCCGTTCAGCACCTTCTCGAGCTTGTAGAGGGTGAGATTGATCCGGTGGTCGGTGCAGCGCCCCTGCGGGAAATTGTAGGTGCGGATGCGCTCTGAGCGGTCGCCGGAGCCGACCTGGCCGCGCCGGCTCGCGGCCCGCTCGGCGTCGCGCGCTGCGCGCTCGCGCTCGTAAAGGCGGGCGCGCAGGACCCGGAGCGCCTTGGCCTTGTTCTTGTGCTGTGATTTCTCGTCCTGCTGGACGACCACGATCCCGCTCGGCAGGTGGGTGATCCGGACCGCGCTGTCGGTCGTGTTGACCGACTGCCCGCCCGGGCCGCTCGAACGGTAGACGTCGATCCGGAGGTCCTTGTCCTCGATCTCGATGTCGACGTCCTCAGCCTCCGGCAGGACAGCGACCGTCGCTGCTGACGTGTGGATGCGGCCCGAAGCCTCGGTCGTCGGCACGCGCTGCACCCGGTGCACGCCGGCCTCGTACTTGAGGCGCGCGAACGCGCCCTGACCCTTGATCGCGACGATCACTTCCTTGATCCCGCCGAGCCCGGTGTCGGAGACCGACAGCGGCTCGAAGTGCCAGCGGCAAAGCTCGGCGTAGCGCTGGTACATGCGGTAGAGGTCGCCCGCGAACAGCGCCGCCTCCTCGCCGCCGGTACCGGCCCGGATCTCGAGGATCGCGCTCTTGTCGTCGGCCTCGTCGCGCGGCAGCAGCGCCAGCTTGACCGCCTGCTCGAGGTCGGGGATGCGGCTCTCGAGCGCTTCGAGCTCCTCGCTCGCGAGCTTGCCCATCTCGGCGTCGAGCCCGGAGTCGGCCAGCATCTCCTCGAGGCCTGAGACTTCCGCGCGGGCCGCGCGCAGCGCCCGGACCTTGCCCGCGAGGTCGTCGAGGTCGGCAAACTCTTTGGCGAGCGCGACATATGCCTCGCCGGACACGCTCGCCATCAGCTCGCCCACCTCCGCGTGGCGGGCGAGGATGCCGTCCAGCTTGGCCTCGAGGCCGGTGGTCGGTTCGGCGGTCATCGGCGGGCGAGCGCGCTCCTCAAAGCTCCTGGCCGCGCGGCATCAGCTGGATGCTGCTGACCCTGACGTGGCTGGGCTCGCGCAGCACGAACAGCACGGCGCGCGCGACATCCTCCGGCGCGAGCGGCGCCTCGATGCCGAGCGCCTCCTTGGGATGCCGCTCCATGTGGCGGTGCAGCCCGGTCAGCACAAGCCCGGGCTGGATGTTGGTCAGCCGCACGTTGGTCCGGGCGAGCTCGAGGCGAACCGCGTGGGTCATCGCCTCGAGCGCGTGCTTGGTGCCGGCGTAGGCCCCGGCGTGCGCCCGGACGGTCGTGCCGAGGATGCTCGAGGTGTTGATCAGGTGGCCCTGATCCTGGCTCTTGAAGTGGCGGAGCACCGTGTAGGCGAAGCGGAACGCGGCCTCGACGTTGACCCGGACCATCGCCGCCATCCGGTCGAGATCGAGGCTCTCGATCGGCCCGAGCGCGATCATGCCGGCGTTATTGAGCGCGACATCGAGCCGGCCAAATTCGGTCAGCGCCCGCTCGAGCAGTCCGGGCGCCGTGGCCGAGTCGACGACGTCGCCCGGCAGTGCGATCGCGTCACCCAGCTCCTTGGCGAGCGCCTCGATCGGCTCGGCGCGGCGGCCGTTCAGGACCAGGCGCATGCCTTCGCCGGCGAGCGCGCGGGCGATGCTGGCGCCGATCCCGCTGCCCGCCCCGGTGATGATCGCAACCTGTCCCGCCAGGCTCATCGCGCCCCACCCTTCCCGCCGCGAAGCTGAATTGCCACGTCGGGCCAGATCTACCACCATCGGCGCGCCAAAGCACAACCATCGCCTGAGGAGGGCTGCGCGTGGCCTACGTGATCGTCGTCGAGTTCCGGGCCAAGTCGGACAAAACCGAAGAATTCGCCGCGCTGATCGACCGCCATGCCTTCAACTCGCGCCGCGAGGAGGGTTGCCTTGCCTTCGACGTCTGCCAGGATCCGGAGGAGCCGGCCCGCTTCGTGTTCTACGAGGCCTATCGGGACCAGGCCGCCCACCGGCTGCATACCGACCAGGACAGCTATGCGCGGTTCCGCTCGCTGGCGCCGGATCTGCTGGTGCCGGGTCCAGGCGGCGCGCTGCCCCAACAGCGCCAGGTGCTGACGCGCCGTCCCTATCTCTCAGAGTAGCTTGGAAGGACAACTCGGATGGCAAGGGCCGATCTGACCTCAGGCTGCCGCTTCCGCAAGCAGGCGGGCGGCGAGGCCGGCGCGGTCGGCCTCTGCCTGCTCGCCCTGGTCGAGGTCGCGGAGCACGACCGTGCCGTTGGCGATCTCGTGCTCACCGAGCAGGAGGGCAAATCGGGCGTTGCGCTGGGCGGCGCGTTTCAGGCGTTGGCCGACCTTGCCGCGGAAATCCATCTCGACGATCAGGCCGGCCGCGCGCAGCTCCTCGGCGAGACGGAGCGCCTCGAGCTCGGCGGGCTCGCCGATCGGCACGACCGCAACCGGGCGCGGAACGGCGGGCGTCGCGTCGAGCAGCATCGCCAGCCGCTCGACCCCGGCGGCCCAGCCGGTGCCGGGGGTATCGGGGCCACCCATCGTCCTGACCAAGCCGTCATAGCGGCCGCCGGCCAGCACCGCACCCTGGGCGCCGAGCTCGGTCGTCGTGAACTCGAACGCGGTGTGGGTGTAGTAGTCGAGGCCGCGCACGAGGCGCGGGTTGACCTGATAGCCGATGCCGAGCGCGTCGAGGCCCGCCCGCACCTTGGCGAAGAATGCCGCCGAGTCTGCGTTCAGGCTTTCGCTCAGGATCGGGGCGTCTCGAAGAATCTCGCGATCGCCCGGATCCTTGCTGTCGAGGATGCGGAGCGGGTTGCGCTCCAGGCGCATCCGGCTGTCCTCGGACAGTCGCTCGCGGAACCGTTGCAGGTAGTCGACCAGGCGCTCGCGATAGGCGCGCCGGCTCTCGGGATCGCCCAGCGTGTTCAGCTCCAGGCTGACCTTGGCGCCGAGGCCCAGCGCCTCGAGGATGCGGCGGCCGATCGCGATCACCTCGACGTCGGCCTCCGGCTCGGGCGCCCCCAGCACCTCGACGTCGATCTGGTGGAACTGGCGCAGCCGGCCCTTCTGCGGCCGCTCGTAGCGGAACACCGGCCCGCTCGTGAACAGCCGGACCGGCAGGCTCTGGCCAAGCGCGCCCGAGATCAGGCCGCGCGCGACGCCGGCGGTGAACTCCGGCCGCAGCGTGAGCCGCTCGCCGCCGCGGTCCTCGAACGTGTACATCTCCTTGGTCACGATATCGGAGGTCTCGCCGAGCGTGCGCGCGAACACCTCGGTGAACTCGAACACCGGCGTCATGATCTCGGCATAGCCGTAGCGCGCCGCGACCGCACGCCCGGTCTCGATCACCCGACGATGACGCAACGCGGTCTCGCCGACGATGTCGTGCGTGCCACGGACGGGGCGGAGGGAGCTCATGCTCGCGTTCTGGCGCCGGAGATGGTGGATTTGCGGTTGGGGCTTATTGCAGCTTTGGTACGCAATGCAAAGCCCCGGGCTCACAGCTCTCGGCCAGGCGGCTTCGCGTCGGGAGCTGGCTTGCCGCGCAGCAGCCCCTTGACGCTGACATGCTCGTCGATCTCCTGCCACTCGATGGCATCGCCGAAAGGCATGACCCGCCAGGCGGCGCGCTGCGCCGGCGTGGCTTTGAGGAGTTGGGGCAGCCACCACAACGGCACGGAGATCCGACGTCCGTCCTTGAGCGCCACCGCCAGCTCCGTGTCGGTGCAATCGACAGTGTCAACCTGCAGCGCTTCGTCCTCAACTTCGAAAGTGCTCATGCCAAGCCCCCAGCAGGTCTTCCCGGCGCTCCTCGATCTTCCGACGAATGGCGCGCAGCTCATGCTGGCCGAAGCCTCTGCTCTTGGCGAGCTCGCATTCCGACAGCGAGAATTTGGCTTGGCCGCTGCCCTTCGTGACGTGTACATGCGGCGGTTCGCCCTCGTCCAGGCTGAAGAGAGAAACTTGTACCCTCTCCATCTCAGGACGGTCGGCATCAAGCCTCCTCACGCGGGGCACAGCGGCTGGCGGTGCCGCGGCGCGCTCATGCGGAGACGCCTGGCTGCGGCGACAGGGGCTTGACCAGGTCGAGCATCGCAAAACCCCATCGCTCGTGCGGGTAAGGGGTGGTCTCGGCCCAGCCGTGGGTCGCGTAAAAACGGCGGGCGTTCTCGTTCTCGGCGACCACACGCAGATGCGCAAGCGCATGGCCGCGCGCTGCGATCTGGCCCTCGCCGGCCGCCAGCAGGCGGCTGCCGACGCCGCGGCTGCGAGCGGCTCGGGCGACCCACAGGTTCTCGATCCAGTCGTCATCGGCGACCACCACGCCGATGACCCGTCCAGCCTGCTCGGCGACCAGGCCCCGCGCCCAGTCGCCCTCCGGGCGGGGCAGGTCGCCCCGGATCAGATGGCCATAGACCTCGCGGGCAACGTCGAGCACGAGCCGCTCAATCGCCGGCAGATCGGCGGCGGCCGCCGGCCGGATCACGACCTCGCGGCGCTCCGGCTTGTTCCCGGGCAAGGCCTCGAGGCGCAGGTCAGGCGCTCTTGGCGGCGGGCGCGTCGCCGAAGCGCCGCTCGACGTAGTCCTCGACCAGAGCCTGGAACTCCTCGGCGATGCGCTCGCCGCGCAAGGTGCAGGCTTTCTGGCCGTCAATGAACACCGGGGCGACCGGGCTCTCGCCGGTGCCCGGCAGGCTGATCCCGATGTCGGCGTGCTTGCTCTCGCCCGGGCCGTTGACGATGCAGCCCATGACCGCGACGTTCAGGGCCTCGACGCCGGGATAGCGCTGCTTCCAGACCGGCATCTGGGCGCGCAGATAACTCTGGATGCGATCCGCCAGGTCCTGGAAATAGGTGCTCGTGGTCCGGCCGCAGCCGGGGCAGGCCGCGACCTGCGGCGCGAACTGACGCAGCCCCAGGCTCTGCAGCAGCTCCTGGCAGACCACGACCTCCTGCGTGCGCGCCTCGCCGGGCCGCGGCGTGAGCGAGGCCCGGATCGTATCGCCGATGCCCTCCTGGAGCAGGATCGCCAGCGCGGCGCTGGTCGCGACGATGCCCTTGGCGCCGATCCCGGCCTCGGTCAGGCCAAGATGCAGCGCATAGCGCGAGCGTCTGGCAAGCTCGCGGTAGACCGCGAGCAGGTCCGGGACCCGGCTGACCTTGGCCGAGATCACGATCCGGTCGGCCGGCAGCCCGATCGCCTCGGCCCGGCCGGCGCTCGCCAGGGCTGAGACCACCAGCGCCTCGCGCAACACGTCGTCGGCCGTTTTCGGCTCGGGCAGGCGGGCGTTGTCGTCCATCATCCGGGTCGCGAGATCCTGATCCAGGCTGCCCCAGTTGACCCCGATCCGGACCGGCTTGTCGTGCCGGAGCGCGACCTCGATCATCATCTCGAACTGCCGATCGCGCTTGGCGCCGAAACCGACGTTGCCGGGGTTGATGCGGAGCTTGGCGAGCGCGCGCGCGCAGTCCGGATAGCGGCTCAGGAACAGATGGCCGTGGTAGTGGAAGTCGCCGACCAGCGGCACCTGGTAGCCGCGCAGCCAGAGCCGCTCGCGGATCCGCGGCACTGCCTGCGCCGCCTCGTCGGTATTGACCGTGATCCGCACGATCTCCGAGCCGGCGTCGGCAAGCTCGATCACCTGCTGGACCGTGGCCTCGACGTCGACGGTATCGGTGTTGGTCATCGACTGGACCACCACCGGCGCGCCGCCGCCGATCACCACCCCGCCGACCTGCACCGCGTCTGTGCGATGCCGCTCGATCCCGCTCAGAGCAACCATGTCCGCTCCATCGTCGTCAGAGCCTGAAAGCGGCTCTGATCGGGCCCGCCCGCGCGCACCGGCATCATACGAGATTTCGTGACCGATGCCAGATCGCGGCCGCTAGCGGATGATCGGCTGCCCGAAGCGCACGTACAGGCTGGACGGATCGAGAGTGACGTCGCGGACCACCGTGCCGCTGTCGCCGAGCGGCGCCAGCACGCTGCCATCGACGATCACCTCCAGACCGCCGGCATTGCCGGTCCAAAGCGCGAGATCAGGCCGGTTGGGCACCAGGAAAAGGTCGTTCGGCGCAAGCGTGCGCGCGCGCAGGTAGTCGCCGCCCGGGCTCGAGATCTGAATCCAGCTGCTCTCGAGCGCCCGCAGCACGACCCTGGCCTCGGTGTTCTCGGGTTCGTGGATCTGCCCGACCGGACCGATGGTCGACGGATCGAATGGCAACGCTGCGAGCTGCTGCGCGCCGGCGCCGACGTCGGTCGCGGCCGCTGCGGGAGGTTCGGCCTCGGGCCAAGGGCCGAACTCCGGCGGAGGTGCCTCACCCGGCGCAGCCCCCGGGCCGGTCGGCAGCTCGCGCAATAGCCGATCGGACGGGGACACCGGCGCGTCCGGCCGAGCGGGCGGCCTCGCCATCGCGTAGGCCTGGGCGACGCCTGTGGACCGTTCGGGCCCGGCATCTGGCGTGATCGCCGGCACCGGCAGAGCGTCGGGTGGGGATCCTGACGCCGGCGCGGTGGCGCGGCTGGTAACGGGGGCCGCTGCCCACGGTGCGGCAGGGTAGGGCGGAAGTGGCGCGGTCGTCGGCGCCGCGGCTCTCCGATCCGGGCCGGCAACCTCCTCGGCCGGCGGTGCCGGCGCACTGGGCTCGCTGCTCGGCAGCGAAAGTCCGGAGCTCGATCCGGCCGCCGGGGGCGGCACCGTTCGCGCGAGGGCAGACCGGTCCTGCTCGGCGATCGGCCCGCCCGGTGCGGGCGCTCTCCCGGGCATTGCCCGGCTGGCATCGGCAGCCGGGGTGGCGATGCCGTGATCGGGCTCCCGGAGGGCGCCGGCCGCGAGGTCGCGCAGGCTCGCCGGCACTTCGGCGACCGTCTCGATCACCAGCTGGCTGCCGTGGTTGACGTACGACCAGCCGGCGTAGATGCCCGCGACCGCGGCCAGCGAGAGCGCCAGGATCGGCGTCTTGGGCAGGCGGCTCTCGGGCAGCGGCGTGCGCATGCGCAGCCGGGTTCGGTCGGTCAGGTTGGCAACCGACGACTTGATCTGGGTGATCAGGTCATCGCCGTCGAAGCCCAGATAGTCGGCATAGCTGCGCAGGAAACCCAACGCATAAGTCCGGCCCGGCATCGCCGACAGATCGCCTTGCTCGATGCCGAGCAGATAGGTCGATTTGATCCGCAGTTGCTGGCCGACGTCGTCCAGCGCCTCGCCGCGGTCGAGCCGGACCTGGCGCAGCTGGGCGCCGACCTCGCGCATCAAGGTCTCGGCGGGGTCGAGCTGGTCGTGATGGTCACTCATCGCACCGAGCATCTGGTGTGCGACCGCGGCGGGCACACGCTACGGCGGATCGACCCGGTGATCGACACCCGTCAGACATGCAATTGCACGCCGTGATCAAGCGCGTAGTGACGCAGTCTAACACGCAGGCTGTGGTCGGGTAAATCGTACAGCTGCGCCAGATAGTCGGCGAGCCGGCCGCAGCGGAGCGAGCGGAGCATCGCCTTGACCGGGCCGACATCGGCCGGCGTCAGCGACAGATCGCGGACCCCGAGCCCGAGCAGGACCATCGCCTCGAGCGGGTGTGAGGCCATCTCGCCGCAGATCGAGAGCGTCACCCCCGCCGCCCGGCAGCGCTCGACCAGCTCGCGCAGAAACGAGAGCACCGGCGGCGAGAGGACATCGTAGCGGTCGATCAGCTCGGGGTTGCCGCGGTCGCAGGCAAACAGGAACTGGAACAGATCGTTGCTGCCGATCGACAGGAAGTCGATCCGCGGCAGCAGCGCTCTGAGCTGCCAGAACAGCGATGGCACCTCGAGCATGGCGCCGATCCGGAGCCGGCTCGGCAGCACTTCGCTGCGGGCGGCCGCCCGCTCCAGCTCCATATCCAGCAGCCGCCTGGCGGCGGTCACTTCGGCGACCTCGGCGATCATCGGGAACATGACGTCCAGCGGCCGGCCGTGAGCGCTCCTGATCAGGGCGCGCAGCTGGGTGCGCAGGATCGCCGGCCGATCCAGGACCATGCGCATCGCGCGCCAGCCCATGGCCGGATTTTCCTCGTGCGGGAAGCTCCAATAGGGCAGGTGCTTGTCGCTGCCGACGTCGAGGGTGCGAAAGACCACGCGCTTGTCGCCGGCCGCCTGCCGGACCTTGGCGTACAGCTCGCTCTGGGTGTCGACGTCCGGCAGACGGCTGCCGACCATGAAGGCGAGCTCGGTGCGGTAGAGGCCGATACCATCGGCGGCGGTCGCCTCGAGCGCGGCAAGGTCGACCAGAAAGGCCGCGTTCAGATGCAGGCCGACGCGCATGCCGTCCAGGGTCACCGCCGGCTGGTCGCGGAGCGTCGCGTAGATCCTCAGCCTTTCCGCCCGGGCGGCCAGCGAGCGGCCGAAGGCCTGCTCGACGTCCTCGCCCGGCCGGACGAAGATCTGGCCATTATCGCCGTCCAGCGCGACGCGATCACCCGGCTCGATCCGGCTCATCGCGCCCCGCACCCGGCCGACCATCGGGATGCCGAACGCGCGGGCGACGATCGTCACATGGGCGGTCGGCGAGCCCTCCTCGAGGATCACGCCGCGCAGCCGCGTGCGCTCGTACTCGATCAGCTCGGCGGGGCCTAGCGTGCGCGCGACCAGGATGAACTCGTCCGGCAGCGATGCCGGGTCGTGCAGCTGGCTGCGCCCGGTCAGGTGGACCAGGAGACGGTCGGCCAGCGCCTCGAGATCGTGCAGCCGCTCCTTGAGATAGGCGTCGGCCACGTGCGACATGCGCAGCCGGGTCTCTTCCTGGACGCGGCGCACCGCGGCCTCGGCGGTGAGCCCGGTGCGGATCGCCTCGCGCATGCTGCGCCGCCAGCCGGCGTCGTGGGCGAACATCCGATAGGCCTCGAGAACCTCCCGGTGCTCGCCGTTGGCGACCTCGGGCATCAGCAGCAGCTGGTCGACCGAAGCGCGCAGGCCGGCGATCGCGTCCTCGAGCCGCGCGGCCTCGCTGTCCGGATCGTCGGCGATCAGGCGGGTGACCTCGATCCGGAGCTGGTGCAGCAGCGCGCTGCCGAGCGCCACGCCCTCGACCAGGCGCTGGCCCTCGAGCCGCTCGGGACCGGCCGCCCGCCCGAGTCCGGCCTGGAACTGGCTGGGATCGAGCGCACCACCGGAGGCCAACATCTCCGCGAACACGGTCGCGATGATTTGCAGCGCCTCGACCTCTTCGTCGGAGTAGTGCCGACGGGTGCGGTTCTGGATCACCAACACGCCGGTGACCCGGCCGCCGTGCACGATCGGAACCCCGAGGAAGGAGTGATAAATCTCCTCGCCGGTCTCCGGCCGGTAGGCGAAGTCGGGATGGCTCTGGGCATCCGGGAGGTTGATCACCGAGCCCTGGGCGGCGATCAGGCCGACCAGACCTTCGCCGACCCGCAGCCGGGTGTGATGCACGGCGCTCCGCCTCAGGCCCTCGGTCGCGAACAGCTCGAGGTACTCGCCGGCGCGCATCACGTAGACCGAGCAGACCTCGGCCACGATGTCGGCGGCGATCATGCGGACCATGCGGTCGAGCCGCTCCTGCGGGCCGATCGTGGTCGCCATGACCTGGACCAGGCGTTGAAGCAGGCGCCGGGCCGCGCTCAGCTCGTCACCGCGGCGCTCGACCGGGGCGGGCGGACCGCCACGACCGGTGGCGAGCGTCATTCGGCGGCCGCCGGCATCGGCTTGGCTCCGGTCTCGTCGCGCTCGAGCGCCGCCGTGGCCTGGGCCACCAGCTCGGCCAGGATTGCGGCCGACCGGCTGCTCGCGCTCGATCAGCCCCACGCTCTGGCCGGCCATCAGCGAGCCGGTCTCGACGTCGCCGTCGATCACCGCCCGGCGCAGCGCGCCGGCCCAGAAGTGCTCGATCGCCAGCGCCGCCTCGTGATAGCTGAGCTCGCCCGCGCGGTAGCGGCCGATCACCTCGAGCTGAGTCTCGATGAAGCGGCGGGTCGCCTGGTTGGCGAGCGCCCGCACCGGGATCACCCTGAACTCGGGATCGATCTGGACCGAGGGCACGGCATCGCGAGCGCTCGCGCGGATGAACGCCTTCTTGAACGCGGGGTGGGCGATCAATTCTTCGGCGCAGACGAAGCGGGTACCCATCTGGCAGCCGGCCGCGCCCATCCGCAGATAGGCGGCGATCGCCTCGCCGTGCCCGATCCCGCCGGCGACGAACACCGGCACCGCGCGCAGCCTGGGCAGGATCTCCTGGGCGAGCACGCTGGTCGCGACCGGGCCGATGTGGCCGCCCGCCTCCATGCCCTCGATGATCAAAGCATCGGCACCCTGGCGCACCAGGCGCCTGCCGACCCCAAGACTGGGCGCAAAGCACAGCAGCCTCGCGCCGCCATCCTTGACCTGCGCGATGGTCGTGCCCGCCGGGAGGCCGCCGGCGAGCACGACGTGGCCGACCCGGTGCTCGCGGCAGACCGCCACCAGCTCGGCCAACTTGGGGTGCATGATGATCAGGTTCACCCCGAACGGCTGCGTGGTCAGCGCCTGTGTCGCCGCGATCTCGGCGCTGAGCTCGGCCGGACCCATCGCGCCGCAGGCGAGCACGCCGAACCCCCCGGCGTTGGAGATCGCCGAGACCAGCTGGCGTTCCGAGACCCAGGTCATGGCGCCGCCCATCAGGGCCAACGGGCAGCCGAGGAACTCGGTTCCCGCGCGCCACAGCCGCTCGAGCCGCGCCCGGGCGGGTAGTGCGGTCGCGGCGCGCTCAGGCGGCGTCGAGGCCATAGGCGGTATGCAGCGCGCGCAGCGCAAGCTCGGTATAGGCCTCGTCGATCAGGATGCTGATCTTGATCTCCGAGGTCGAGATCGCCTGGATGTTGATGCCGCGCTCGGCCAGCGTTCTGAACATGATGTGCGCAATCCCGGCGTGCGAGCGCATGCCGACCCCGATCACCGAGATCTTGACCACCTCGCCGTCGGCATCGATCCGCCGGCAGCCGAGCTGGGCGCGCATGGTCTCGATGGTCTCTAGCGTCCGCGCGAGATCGGCGCGCCCGACCGTGAAGGTCAGATCGGTCGTCTCGCCGTCGGCCGAGACGTTCTGCACGATCATGTCGACATTGATGCCCGTGTCGGCCAGCGGGCCGAAGATGGTCGCGGCGACCCCCGGCCGGTCGGCGACGCCGACCAGGGTGACCTTGGCCTCGTCGCGGCTGTAGGCGATACCGCTTACGACTTGCTGCTCCACGATCTCGCTCTCATCCACCACCAGGGTCCCGGGGCGCTCGTCGAAGCTCGAGAGCACCTGCACGCGCACGCCGTGCTGCATCGCGAGAGCGACCGAGCGGGTCTGCAGGACCTTGGCGCCCTGCGAGGCCATCTCGAGCATCTCCTCATAGGTCACCCGCTCGAGCTTGCGCGCCTTGCCGACGATCCGCGGGTCGGTGGTGTAGACGCCGTCGACGTCGGTGTAGATGTCGCAGCGGTCGGCGCCGAGCGCGGCTGCGAGCGCCACCGCGGAGGTATCGGAGCCGCCGCGGCCGAGCGTGCTGATCCGCTGCCCGGGCGCGACCCCCTGGAAGCCCGCGGCAATCGGCACCTGCCCTTGGTCCAGGCAGGCGCGCAGCGCGGTCGCATCGAGGGCCAGGATCCGCGCCCGGCCGTGGCCGGCATCGGTCTCGAGCGGCATCTGCCAGCCCATGAACGAGCGTGCCGGCACGCCGATCGCCTGCAGCGCGAGCGCCAGCAGACCGCCGGTGATCTGCTCGCCCGAAGCGACTACGACGTCGTGCTCGGCCCGGTCGTGCTGGGCGCCAGCGATCTCGGTCACCCATTTGATCAGCTGGTCGGTGGTGCCGGCCATCGCCGAGACGACGACGGCGAGCCGGTCGCCGGCCTGCCGGGCGCTCTTGATCCGCTTGGCGACGGCGCGAATCCGGTCGAGGTCAGCCACCGAAGTGCCGCCAAACTTCTGCACGACCAGGGCCAATGCGCCGCCTCCGAGCCGAGTGCAACCCCGCGATCGCGCGGCCCTCGCGCTCCCCGCGCAATGAGCATGCCAGACGGGCGCAGCGCCCGGCGGCGCGCGACCTCTGGCCAACCGCAGGCTCGCGTGTACATAGTCGGCGGGGGTCACCGAAGCAACCCTTTCACCTGCCGAGCCGAAGGCCATTTCGCCCATGCCGAAGGCCCTTCCGTCCATGCCGAAAGCGGTTCCGCGCACGCCCAGGGCCGCCCCGCGGAGGTCCGCGCGTCCGCCGGCAGCGGCCGGCGGCGACCCCGAGGAGCTGCGGCGGTTCGCGGCGCTCGCCGGGCAGTGGTGGGATGAGGCGGGTCCGCTGGCGCCGCTGCACAAGCTCAACCCGGCGCGCCTGGGCTACGTGCGCGACCAGGCCTGCGCCCGCTTTGGTCGCGATCCGCGCGCGCAGCGACCGCTCGCAGGCCTCGGCGTGCTCGACGTCGGCTGCGGCGGCGGCCTGCTCGCGGAGCCGCTCGCCCGGCTCGGCGCGCGGGTCACCGGCATCGATCTTGACCCGGCGAGCCTGAGGGTGGCGGCCGAGCATGCCGAGGCCGGCGGGCTCGAGATCGACTACCGGCAGGCCTCGGCCGAGCAGATCGCGGCCGCGGGTATCCGCTTCGATCTGGTCTGCGTCATGGAGGTGGTCGAGCACGTCCCCGACCAGGCAGGTTTCCTCGCCGCCTGCGGCGGGCTGGTCAAGCCGGGCGGCGGCCTGGTGCTGGCCACCCTGAACCGCACCTTGCGCGCCTTCGCGCTCGGGATCGTCGCCGCGGAATACCTGCTTGGCTGGCTGCCGCCCGGGACCCACAGCTGGTCGCGCTTCCTGCGCCCATCGGAAGCCGCGCGCTGGCTCCGCCCGAGCGGGCTCACGGTCGCCGACCTGACCGGTGTCGCCTACGATCCGCTGCGCGACCGCTTTCGGCTGACCCGGGATGCCGCCGTCAACTACATGCTGTTCGCAGTTCGCGACTGACGCCCGGCGGTCAGCCGTCGTGGCGGGGCAACCAGGGAATCTGGCCGACCTCGATGCCCTCGTCGCGCAGTTCCTTGGCCTCGGCGGCGCTCGCCTCGCCGTAGATGCTGCGCCGGTCGGCCTCGCCGTAGTGCATCCTCCGCGCCTCCTCGGCGAAGCGCGCGCCGACGTGGTCGAAGTTCTTCTCGATGTGGTTCTGGATCTGACGCAAGCTGCGCATCGCGGCGGCCGTCCGCTCCGGGTCGAGCGTCGGGCCGGCGGCCGGCTCCGAGCCGCGAGCTTCGGTGATGGCCGCGCCCGGCTCAGCGTGAGGCTTGCCCGAGTCCCGGACCTGACGGTCGGAACGGGCTGGAGAGCAGCGGTCGTCGCGCGGCCGCGAGCGCCGACCGACCGCCGGCGCCATCAGCGCCTTGCCGACCTTGCCATCGCCGCAGACCGCGCAGCTGATCGCGCCGGCCGCGGCCTGCTCATCATAGGTCGCGCCGTCGCGAAACCAGGCCTCGAAGGCATGGCCCTGCGAACAGCGCAGCTCGAACAGGATCATCGTACCCGCCCCGGGCAATCACTCTTGCCTAGACCTAGGGGCCGGGCCGTTACGCTGCAAGGCCGGGCGCGAGGACTCTGAGCAGCATCCGACGCCTTCATACATACTGGAGTGTGATGCCGCCGGGCAGCGCACGGCGATCTGGCAGCGATCGCGGCTGCTAGCCCTGGCCGAGCAGGCGATCGAGCTCACCGCTCGCCTCGAGCGCCGCCAGCTCGTCGGAGCCTCCGATCGCACGGCCATCGATGAAGAGTTGCGGCACGGTGGTCCCGCCACCCGCCCGTCCAACCATCTCCGCGCGGCGGTCCGTTTCCTGCCAGAGGTCGATCTCGGTGAACGCCACCCCTTTCGTCTTGAGCAGGTGCTTGGCCCGCGAGCAATAGGGGCACCACGGGGTCGTGTAGATCTCGATCTCGGCCATGCTGGACCACGCCCGCCGTTCGTGGGCGCCTCGCTTGGACGGCCTGCCGGCGCGGCGCCCGCCAGATCATATGGGCGTCGAAGCGTCGCGCACCACCCTGGTCAGCGTGAGCACGTCGATCTGAGCGGCCCCCGCCTGGCGCAGAACCCGGGCGCAGGCGCCAACGGTGGCGCCGGTCGTCAGCACGTCGTCGACCAGGACCACCCGGCGCCCGGCCAAGCGGTGGCGGTGCCAGGGATGAGCGCGGAAAGCGCCGGCCGTGATGTTCGCGAGCCGCGCCTGGGCCGAGAGCCCCTGCTGCGAAGGCGTGGCGCGCAGGCGCTGCAAGAGATCGGGGATCATCGGCAGGCCGGTCTCGTGGACGAGGATCCGGGCGAGGACCGCAGCCTGGTTGTAGCCGCGCTTGAGTAGGCGCCAGCGATGCAGGGGCACGGGCACGATCAGGTCGGCCTCGGCGAGCAGCTCGGCGCCGGCGCGCGCCAGCCAGCGGCCGAACGCCGGTGCGGAGTCGGTCCGGTCGGCGTGCTTGAAGGCCAGAACCAGGCTGCGCGCGCCGTCGTCGTAGCGGAGCGCCGCCCGCGCCCGATCGAACGCCGGCGGCTCGGCCGCGCAGCGGCCGCAGAGCGGCGCCTCGGGTACAGCGTGGGGCAGCGGATAGCCACAGACGCGGCACTGCGGCGGCCCGAGGAAGGTCAGCGCGCGCCAGCAGGTGGGGCACAGCCGTCCCGGGTTCTCGACCGCCTCGCCGCACGAGAGACAGCGGGGCGGCAGGACGAGATCGAGCACCCGCGTCAGCGCGCGCACCGCCCGCGTTGCAACCGCCACCTCAGCGCCCCGACCACGATTTCATCAACTATAAGTATACTGACCTAAGCCATACTTCGCCAGCCTGCTCGGCGCCGAGGTCACTCTTGCCGGAACGGTCGCGGAACGTGCTAGAAGGTCCGAACCGCCGCACCAGGGAGAGCACGCATGGCCGGATCGACCGCCCGCGAGGGCCAGTTCGTGATCGTCGCCGAGTTCGAGGTCAAGCCCGAGGCGCTCGAGCGCTTCCTGGAGCTCGCCAAGGTCGATGCCCGCCAGTCGGTCGCCAACGAGCCCGGCTGCCACCAGTTCGACGTCACCGTCGACCGAGCGGCGGCCCGCGTCCTGCTCTACGAGGTCTACGACGACGAGGCGGCCTTCGATGCCCATCTGAAGACGCCGCATCTCGCGTCGTTCCGCGCCGGCATCGAGCCGCTCATGGTCAGCCGCAACGTCCGCCGCCTGATCCGCGTCCACGGCTGAGGAGAGCGGGATGGCCAAGGTTCTGGTCGCGATCCCGCGGGTCCACGAGGCGACCGAGCCGGCGCTCGCGCGGCTCCGCGAGGCAGGCTTCGAGCTGGTGCGCAACCCTTACGGCCGGACGCTCGGCGAGGCCGAGCTGATTGCACACTTGCCGGGCTGCTTCGCAACCATCGCCGGTGGCGAACGCTACGACGAGCGGGTGTTCGCCGCCGCCCCCGAGCTCAAGATCGTAGCGCGCATGGGGGTCGGCTATGACCAGGGCGACGTCGCGGCCGCGACCCGCCAGGGCGTCGTCGTCGCGATGGGCTTCGGCACCAACCACGAAGCCGTCGCCGACCTCGCCTTCAGCATGATGGGCGCGCTCAGCAACCGGCTGTTCTCCTATCATCAGGAGGTTATGGAGGGGCGCTGGGGCGGGCATTTCCACCCGGGGCTGTTCCGCAAGACGGTCGGCATCGTCGGCCTTGGCCGGATCGGGCGGGCGCTGGCCAGGCGCTGCCGCGGGTTCGAGATGCGCACGCTCGCCTACGATGCCGCTCCCGATGCGGCCTATGCCCGGGCCGAGGGCATCGAGCTCGTGCCGCTCGAGCGGCTGTTCCGCGAGGCGGACTTCGTCTCGGTGCATGCCCCGCACAGCCCAAAGACCGACAAGATCGTGAACCGCGCCCATCTCGCGCTGATGAAGCCATCCGCCTTCCTGATCAACACCGCGCGCGGCGGCCTGGTCGACGAGGCGGCGCTCTGCGAGGCGCTGGCCGCCGGGCGGATCGCCGGCGCCGGGCTGGATGTGTTCGAGATCGAGCCGCTGCCGGCCGGCGCGCCGCTGCGCAAGCTCGCCAACGTCGTGCTCACGCCCCATTGCGCGGGCGGCAGCGTCGACGCGGTGATCGCGATGACCGAGCGGGCGGTCGACCAGATCCTGGCGATCAAAGCTGGTCGCCACCCCGGCGACGACCAGCTCCTGAACCCGGAGATACTCCCGGCGCGAGCCGCACAACGCGGGCGGGCGTAGAATTGTGCTCCCTCCCGGGCCGGGATCAGGATCGAATAACCGGGCAGCGGACGTCTAAGCTCCCGCCCGGGGTACGCAAGGGCGAGCCCGGTTCAGTCTCGAGCTGCGCGATCCGAAGGCAGCCCTGGGGCGGGTGACGCGCTCAGATGACCGAAGTGGCGGACGATCAGGTCGACCTTCTCGATCACGGTCCGCGCCTGTCCGCTCTGGCGCTCGAGCCGCTGCTCGGGGCTCTTGCCGAGCGCCGGATCGAAGGCGACCCGAATGATCTGGCGCGCGCCGATGCAGATCCGGAGCGCCCCGCCCGGCGCGCCGCCGAGGCTGCCGAGCTGAAACGGCTGGCCGATTTGGCAGACTCGCCCCGCGAGCAGCCGTTCAGCCTGCCCGACCCCCGCCGGCAACCGCGCGCAGAGGTCCTCCCGCAGCCAGCGCCAGATTTGACGGGTGGCCTCGAGCGCCATGGGCCGGTCACGGCCGGTCGCATCCGCCTGCAGGACACGGAACGAGAACAGAGTTGCGGGCCGATCGTGCTCGGTCGGCGCCGGCCTGGCCACCGGCTCCAGCCGCGGTGAGCCGTCGATCGCCTGTTGGATCGCGCTGCCGAGCTGCCGGGTGATCCGCAAGCGCTGGGCTTCCGGCACGGCGCGGTAGGCCAGCATCTCGGACAGCGCGGCGTGCCAGCGCATCAGGAGGCCGAGGTTCGGTCGCGCCGACAGGGCCGCGGCCAGCTCCTGCCAGGCGTCCGGCCAGTCCGGCTTGGCGAAGTACTGGCCATAGCCCGCCGGCAGCGGGTCGAGCTCGCGCATCTGCTCGGCGAGCTGCCCGGGCACCAGCAGGGCGCCCGCGAACGGGGGCCCCATCGCGAACTTAGAGCCCGTGAGTAGGACCATCCAGCCGGCCTCGAGGTAGCTTCGAAGCGCTCCCGGCCCCTGGCGCATCTGGCAGGCGTCGACCACGACGTCGATCCGTTGCCTGTGCCGTGCGCTCAGCTCCCGAACCGCCCGAAGGCTGGGCGCGCTAAGGCCACTCTTCGAGACCGCGAGCAGATGGACGAGGCAGCGGGCGCCCCGCGCGACCGCCCGCAGCGCCTTAGCCTTGACCTCGGCATCGATCGCGCTTGGCCGGCGGGGCGTGCCATCGGGCGCCCGGATCTCGACCGTCTCGAGCGAGATCGGGGCGGCATCCAGGCCGGCGAGCGGCGCACCCTCGACGACCGCGTCGCCGGACGGCGTATCGGTCGCGAAATGCAGCCCTTGCGCGGCGCTCCGCAGCCCGCGTCCGGTCTCCTCGGGCGCGATCACGAGGTTGACCAGGCGCTCGGTCGCCCACCTGCGGGCGAGATGGAGGGCCGCGTACTCGCCATCGGTGCCGGACGGGGTCAGCACCACCTGGGTGCCGTCCAGGTCTCCGGCTCCGCACACCTCGAGAATGTCGCGCCTGATCGCGGCAATCGTCCGTTCGAGCGCCCGCGGCAGCCCGCCGGCGAGGCCGGCCCCGATCAGCTCCTGGCGCAGCGTTTCGACCGCCAGGTAGGCGGAGGCCGAGATGGTCGAAGCGGTCGAGGACCCGAACTCCAGGCTGTCCGGCTCGGGTAGAGCACCGCAGCCATAGCGGTTGCGACCGCTCACAGGATCGAGCCGGATCCGGCCGCCGCCGCCGCCGAGCAGCAGGTGCTCGCTCGGCGCGGCGAGCGGATCCAGCCGTTGCAGCAGATCGTCGGCGGCGTCGCCCGCTCCGGCCTCGGCGGCGCCGCCGTCGAGTCGGAGCAGATCGGCCGGCAGCCGCCGCCAGTCGGGGCCGGCAGCAAGCATCTCGTGCGCTCGAGCGAGCCAGCCCGGCAAGGCGGCGAGGCCCGCGGCCCGCTCGGCCGCCGGCAGCATGACGCCGTAGCGGGCGGCGACCCGGCAGGTCAGGTAGGCGCGGGCCAAGCGCTGCTGCGGCTGGGCGGCGCTCGGCGGCGATCGCCGTGGCCGGCTCGCTCGTGGCCGCCCGCCCGCCGCGGTTTCGAGCGGCGGCGTAGCCTCGGCGCCAGCCGCCGGCCGGCTGAGCCGCTGCCAGAGCGCCAGCTCCAACGCGTGGCGAAGGATCAGGGCGGCGCCAACCGGATCGGCGAGACTGTCCGGGTGAAGGACGATCCGATCGCCGTGGATGGCGCGGAAGGGCAGATCGAGAGCCGGATCGAACGCCAGGTGAACGCCGCCGCAGAGCGGGCGCAGCTCCGGCCGCGCAGTAGTCAGCCGGACCGCGAGCCGCAGATGGTCGGCTGTCCCCCTTTCGACGCTCGGGCCGGCGGGGCTGCCGAACCGCTCGCTTGGCTTCGGGTCCGGATCAGACGGCAGCGCGCGTCGGCCGGCTCCAGCCATCACGCGGCGCTCACATCCGCGCGGCGCCCCCGCCGCCCAAGCCGTCGGTCGGCGAACTCCAGCACCGCCTCGAGCATACGGTCGAGGTCGGCCTCGACGGTCCGATGGTTGGTCAGGTTGACCCGGATCGCCAGACCTTTCGGCAGGCTCGCCGTCGAGGGCACCGCGATGCCGCTCTGCTGCAGGTCGGCGACCAGGTCCGCGTTCAGGCGATCGGTCTCGGCCGCCGAGAGGGCGCCGCCCCGAACCCGGAAGCAGACGATGTTGAGCGGAACCGGCGCCATCAGCTGCAGGCGCTTCTGCTCGACCACGCGCCGTTCCAGGTACTGGGCCTGGCGGCAGTTGGCCGCGATCGCCTCGCCGAGCCGCCGGGTGCCGTGCTCCTTGAGCGTGAACCAGACCTTGAGCGCGCGAAAGCCGCGCGACAGCTCGGGGCCTAAATCGCAAAACCAGGGTTCGCCGCCGGCGAGCCCGCGCGCCGCGCGCTGCAGGTAGCCGGCGTGGAACGCGAACGCCTCCCGATGGACCTCGCCCCGGCGGATCAGGATGCAGCCCGCGTCGTACTGGACGTGCAGCCACTTGTGAAAGTCGAAGGCGAGCGAATCCGCCCGCTCGATGCCGGCGAGCTGCGGCCGCAGCTCCGGATTGAGGGCCGCCAGCGCGCCGAAGGCGCCGTCGACGTGCAGCCACAGGTCCTGTGCGGCGGCGAGGTCGGCGAGCGCGGCGAGATCGTCGATCGCGCCGGTCGCCGCGGTGCCGGCGGTGCCGATCACGCAGAATGGCTTGAAGCCGAGGCGCCGGTCGGCCGCGATCGCGAGCTCGAGCTGCTCGAGGTCGAGCCGGAAGTCGGCGCCGACCGGGATCGAGCGCAGCGCGTGACGCCCGAGCCCGAGGAGCTCGAAGGCCCGGGCGACGCTGCTGTGCGCCTCGCGCGAGGCGTAGCCGACCAGGCGCTTGGGCGCCGCGAGCAGGCCATCGGCGCGGACATCGCAGCCGGCGAGATGATGCCGTGCGACCGCAAGCCCGATCAGGGTCGCCATCGACGTGCCGCTGACCAGCAGGCCGCTCGCCCCCTCGGGGAAATCGAACAGCTGCCGGCACCAGTCGATCACCTGGCGCTCGACGTAGACCGCGCCATGGTCGCGGCCGCCGAGATTGGCGTTCATGGTCGCCGCCAGCAGCTCGGCCAGCAGGCCACCTGCGGTGCCGGCGCCGTGGACCCAGCCGAAGAAGCGCGGGTGGATGTTGCCGGTCGGGTAGGGCAGGATCGAGCGCAGCGCCTCGGCAGCGGTCGCCCCGGCGCCCTGACCCGCAACCGGGAGAGGCGCCCGAAAGGTATCCCGGACCGCTTCGGGCACCGGCTGCCAGACCGGCCGCTCGCCGACCGTGCGCAGGTAGGCCAGCGCCTCGTCGAGCACCCCATGGGCAAGCCGCGCGAACGCGTCCCAATCGGCGGGGTCGAGCGAGCCTGGCGGGGTGTCAGCCACCCGCCCGACGCTAGGCGATCGGAGTTAACGAATAGTTAGCCCGCCGGCACCGACGGCCGGCGAGGGTTGACCTGCCGAGTCGGCCCTGCGGCGGACCGTCAGTTCGCCATGATCACCGGCAGCTCGGCCGCACCCAGGATGTGGCTGGTCGCGCCGCCGAAGATCATCTGGCGCAGCCGGCTGTGGGTGTAGGCGCCCTTGAGCAACAGGTCGGCGCCGGCGGCCGCGGCTTCCTGAAGGATCGCAGCGCCGACCACGCGGCCGGCCGCCTGCGCGTGCCGGCTGCGCGCCTGGATGCGGTTGCGGACCAGGTTCTGCGCGACCTCGGCCCCGCTCGGGCCAGGCACCATGCCCTCCTCGACGCTCAGCACCAGCACCTGCTCGGCCTGGGCCAGCAACGGCATCGCCATGGCAATCGTGCGCGCGGTCTCGGTGCTGCCGTTCCAGGCGATCACGACGTTCCGGCCGAGCGCCTCGGGCACGACCGGCGGCGCGATCAGGACCGGCCGGCCACTCTCGAACAGCGCGGTCTCGAGCGCGCTCATCGAGGGCGCCGGCGTGCCCGCGACCGGTCGCCCGACCACGATCAGATCGAACACGCGACCGAGGCTGCCCAGCACCTCGGTGCCGGGCGAGACCTCCTCCTGCCAGTCGGCAACCGGCCGGTCGCCGCCCAGCATGCCGCGCCCGACCGGGACGTCGTGCTCGCGCATGAAGGCATCGAAGGTCTCGCGCAGGCGCCGGCTGAGCTCGCGATCGGCGCGCTCCAGGTCTTCGACGATCTCGGTCGCCGGGATGAACGCGCCCTCGGGTGCCACCGGCACCAGGCGCGGCATGCCGGGGCGCACGTGCAGCCCCGAGATGTAGGCGCCAAAGCGGGTCGCGGCGAGCAGCGCGGTGCCAAGGACCGATTGCAGCCCCGCATGCTCCTCGAGATGAACCAGAATGGTGCCCATGGTCATCGTCGTCGCCCTCCTCGGAGCCGCCGCCATCGCCTGCCGAAGCGGCCGGAGACCGGCGGTGGCCAGCGGCGTGGCGACAGATTCGCCGAAATCGTTCCGACTTTCCAGCGCAACCTGCGCCGTCGCGCCGCGGTGATGCGCCGGACGCGCTGACGATCGGGCGGCGGCCTGCTATGACCCGGGATGGTTGGCCCGCTTCGGGGAGGAAGGATGCCGTTCTCGTCCTACATGCAGGGCCGCCTCGGCCGGGCGACGATCGAGCCCGCGGGCGATCACGAGGCCGGCTCGCATGCCTCGCTGACGCTCACCTACACCGCCGGCGTCTTCGGTATCGACGACTCGGGCGCGATCAAGATCAGCTGGCGCACGCTCTCCGATGCCGCCAAGCCCCAGTTCGACCGGCCCGACGCGCCCGACTACAGCACGGCCGTCGCCAGCAACGGCGCCAGGCTCGCCCTCGAGGTCAACCGCAACAACATCCGGCCCTGGGTCAACACGCTGCTGATCCGCCTCGCGCGCGGCTTCCTGCGCGCCGGCGAGCGGATCGTCGTCCGGCTCGGCGACCGCAGCCGGGGCGCGCCCGGGCTGCGCCTGCAGACCGCCTGCGAGACCGCGTTCACGTTCAAGGTCTTCGTCGACGCGTTCGCGACCTACGACTTCGTCGAGCTGCCGCAATCGCCGACGATCCGGCTGGTGCCGGGGCCGGTCGCGACCTGGCGGGCGCTGCTGCCGACGCTGCGCCGGACGGGCGAGCCGTTCCGGCTGGCGCTGGTCGCACTCGACCGCTGGGGCAATCCGACCGACCGCGCCCGGGCGCCCCTTCGCCTGCGGGCCAATCTGCCGGTCGAAGGCCTGCCCGAGCGCGTGACCTTCGCGCCGGGCGAGGGTCCGCGCTGCCTCGACGGTTTGCGGGTCGCGGCGCCCGGCGATCTCTGGATCGAGCTTTGCACCGCCGAAGACCTGCCGCTCGCGCGCTCGAACCCGCTCCGGATCGCAGCGCGCGCGGACCTCCTGCCCTACTGGGGCGACCTGCACGGCCAGAGCCAGGAGACGGTCGGCACCAACAGCGCGGCCGACTGCTTCGCGTTCGCGCGCGACCAGGCGTTCCTCGACATCGTCGGCCATCAGGGCAACGACTTCCAGATCGAGGACGACTTGTGGGCCGAGATCAACCGCCTCACGGCGACCTTCGATCAGTCGGGGAAGCTGGTTGCCGTCCCGGGCTACGAGTGGTCCGGCAACACCGGCATGGGCGGCGATCGCAACGTGTTCTTCGCGCGCGAGGGGCGGCCGATCCGGCGCTCGTCCAGCGTGCTGCTGAGGGGCGATTCCGGCACCGACGTGCACACCGCGGGCGCGCTGTTCGAAGCGCTCGCGGACGAGGACGCGGTCGTGATCGCGCACGTCGGCGGCCGCTACGCCGACCTTGCGGCAGCCCACGCTGGCAAGCTCGAGCGCGCGGTCGAGGTCCACTCCTGCTGGGGCACCTTCGAGTGGCTGCTGCACGACGCCTTCCGCCTCGGCCGGCGGGTCGGCCTGGTCTGCCACAGCGACGACCACAAGGGCCGCCCCGGGCTTGCCTATCCGGGCGCCTCGACCTTCGGCGCGATCGGCGGCCTCACCTGCTATCTGATGCCCCGGCTCGACCGGCCGGCCCTGTTCGAGACGCTGCGCAACCGCCGCTGCTACGGCACTACCGGCGCGCGCCTGCATCTCGAGATCCGGGCCCGCTTCGCGGGCGGCGCCCTGCGCTTCGCCAACGACCCGGGGCTTGGGCCGACCGAGCCGGCCCCGGCCGAAGCGGTGACGATGGGCGACATCTTGCGCACCGACGCCCGCGAGGCGAGCCTCGAGGTCGAGGCGCTGGGCTCGGCGCCGATCGAGCGCATCGTGCTGCTCAACGGCCTCGAGCCGGTCGCGACCGTGCGCGGCTACGCCGAGGCCGATCTCGGCGCCCGCATTCGCGTCGTTTTCGAGGGCGCCGAGGACCGCGGCCGCGGTCACGAGGTCTTCTGGCGGGGCCGGGTAAGCCTTGCCGGCAACCGGTTCACGCGCGCGCAGGCGGTCAACTTCTTCAACGTCGACCGGCCGCTGCGGACCGCTCTGGATGGCCGCCGGCTCGATTTCGACTCGGTGACCACCGGCAACTTCGCCGGTTTCGACCTCTGGCTCGAGGACCCCGATGCCGGCGAGCTGACCTTCTCGACCTCGATCATCGAACGGACCGTCCGGATCGCCGAGATCGGGCTCGAGGACCTCGTGTTCGAGGCCGGCGGGCTCGGCCGGCGCCTGCGTCTGTTCCGCCTGCCCGAGATCAACCCGATCTGGCGGCTGCGCTTCACCCGCCAGGTGCCGCTGCGCCCCGGCGTCGACAATCCGCTCTACGTTCGCCTCACCCAGGAGGACGGCCACCAGGCCTGGTCGAGCCCGATCTACGTGATTTCCTAGACTCTGATAGTCGGTCGCCAGGTGAGCGAGGCAGTCGCCGCGCTCGACCTGCAGGATCGGGCGCTTGCAGATCACGGTGCCGTCGCCTGGGAACGCCACCTCGAGCGGCAGCGCTGCCGGATCGTCGATCGCGTGGATGAAGCCCGCGGTCTGGCCCGCGCGGACCTGGTCGCCGAGCTCGAAGGCAGGCTCGAACAGGCCGCAGCCGTGCGCGTGGACGTAGTACTCCGGCCCGCCCACCTGCATCAACCGCGGCCGGTCGCGCGCCGCGGCGGGCGGGGGCATGATGCCGTAGTGGCCCAGCATATTGCGCACGCCGGAATGGGCGACCTTCAGGGTGTTGCGGGTCACGGTGCCGGCGCCGCCGAGCTCGGTGCCGAGTCCGACGATCCCGACCCGGTCGGCGGCGGCGAGGATGGTCCGGTCTTCGCGGCCCTCGCTCACGACGTAGCCGATCGGCGCCCCGAACGCCTCGAGTGCTGCGATCTTGGCGGCGAGCAGCGGATCGTCCGAGCCGTTCTGCCGGACCAGGGCGCTCGGGATGTAATCGAGGGACTTGCCGCCCGAGTGCAGGTCGACCGCCGCATCGCACAAGGGCAGCAGGACGCTCTCGATGAAATGGGCGATCGCCGCGGTCGGGCCGCCGTCCGGGTCGCCGGGAAAGCTCCGGTTGAGGTTGCCGCCGTCGATCGGCGAGCAGCGCTGGCCGGCGAGCGCCGCCGGCAAATTCGCCGCCGGCAGCATGATCAGCCGACCCTGGATCTGGCCGGGATCGAGGCTCCGGATCAGGTGCAGCAGCGCAATTTGGCCCTCGTACTCGTCGCCGTGGTTGCCGGCGCCGAGGTAGAGCGAGGGCCCTGGGCCGTTGCGGATCACGCAGATCGGGATGCCGATCCAGCCGTAGGCCGAGGTGTTGCTGGAGTGCGGCAGCTGCAGGTGGCTGATCTGCTTGCCGTCCCGATCGAAGTCGACGAAGCAGCGGATCCGGGTTTCCCCGCCCATTTTGCTCTCCCAGCCACCCATTTCGCTCTCCCAGGAAGGGTCCGATCGCGCCAGCCCTTAGCACGATCCGCAGCGGTTCGTGCCTTTTCGGGGGCGGCAACTCCGACTAAGCTTGGCGCGCCTTCAGGGAGGAAAAAATGCTGGAGCGCTTTCCGGTCGACCAGGCGGACTTCGACGGCCCGGTGCTGATCACCGGCGCCGGCGGCTGCATCGGCAGCTGGGCAACGGCGCTCTTGGTGCGCGCGGGCGTGCCGGTCGTGGCCTACGATCTCTCCGACGACCAGCGCCGGCCGCGCCTGCTGATGACCGAGGGCGAGCTCGCCAAGGTCACCTGGGTCAGGGGCGACATTGCCGACCCGGCCGCGGTCGCCGCGGTCGTATCCGACCACAGAGTGCGCGCGATCATCCACCTCGCGGCCCTCCAGGTGCCGTTCTGCAAGGCCGACCCGGTCGCGGGCGCCAGAGCCAACGTGGTCGGCACGGTCAACGTCCTCGAGGCCGCCCGCGCCTCTGCCCTCAAGCGGGTCGCCTACGCGAGCTCGATCGCCGCCCTGTCGTTTTTCCCGGATGCCCCCTGGCTGGACACGCTCTATGGCGCCTACAAGCTCTGCAACGAGATGACCGCCATCGTCTATTTCCAGGACTGGGGCATTCCCAGCGTCGGCATCCGCCCGGGCGTGGTCTACGGCGTCGCCCGCGACCAGGGTCTGACCTCGAAGACCACGATCGCGATCCTGGCGGCCGCCGCAAACAAGCCCTACACGATCCCGTTCACCGGCGCGGTCTCGGCGCTGCATGCGGGAGAGATCGCCTTCGCCTTCATCAGAGCCGTCTCGAAAGACCGCGACGAAGCGCGCGTGTTCGACCTCAACGGTCGTGCCACCTCGGTTGCCGAATGGCTCGGGATTCTCCACACGATCGCCCCGGAGGCGCGGCTCGACATGGGCGGAGCGGAGCTGCCGTTCCCGGCCGACCTCTCGGACGCCCCGATCCAATCCTACCTCGGCGACTACGGTCCGGTGCCACTCGACCTCGGCATCCGCGCCACCTATGATGCGTTCCGCCAGCTGCTCGCGCGCGGCGCGCTCTCGCCGGATGCGGTTGCCTGAGCGCTCATCGCCGTGATGGCCAGCTTCCCACCGGCCCACGCGCGTTCTTCCTTTGCTATGGACCGCCCAAAGTCTTGCCGAGCCAAAAGGCCGCACCCGCTACGCCCGCGATCGACCCCACAACAGCACTACCCACTTTCCAGAACTGCTCCGGCGGTAGTTCTTTAATGAGCTTACCCACCGTTAGGTCTTTAATAACAAAAGGCTCAACTGGAGTATTAATAGGCTCAGCGGCCGGGCGCGAGGTTGCTTTCTGTTTCCAATGGGCAAAGATCCCTTTGAACTCCTCAGATGAGAAGAAACTAGGTTCTAATTCGGTAATTAACGCTCGGTATTCCAATCGATCCTTGAGCATGGCTTCTTGCATCAATCCCTTTTCTACGATTACCAACAGTGGAAGCTTCAATCCAAAAGCCATAGCTGCCTCCAATTGATTCCACACAGTCGGGTATCGACTGTTCGTTATTTTTGTTTCCTTGTCACTTTGCGGTTTATCAAGCGATTTGATCGCTAATTGTCGGGTAAAAGCTATGACGACAACTCCGTCAGCAGATTCCATCAATTCTCGGGCCGACACAATCGGTTGATTCGAGAAGTATTTCCCCCGCCCGACCGTCAGCTCTTCGCAGCCGTTCTGGCCGAGGAACGCCTCAAAGGCACTGACAAAAGCTTCCTGCTGGGGAGTGAACGTAGCCCCCACGCTCAGAAATACTCTCATCTCACCAGGTCCCGTTGGTGGCGGTTTTGGAAATCGGTAGTCCGGCCGCAGGCCAAGCACCGGGCCGCTGATCCGACGCAAGCGGTTCATGGAACCGTGTTCGTTGGCTCCGATCACCGCTGATGTTCAGACATCAACCTCCTCAAGGACCCTATCGCGCGTCAGTCCAGCTTTCGGAGAAAGCGAGCGCACAGGTGCTGAAGGGGCGGTTCTCGCGCTCGCGCGGCCAGGGTTGGCCCTTGGCCTGGGTGCCGTTGCGGGACAGGCGGGCGGCGAGTGCCGGGATCAGGACCGTGCAGACGCCGTAGCGGCGCTCGGGGGGCTGGTTGGGCTGGGTGTGGATCAGCAGCGGCTCGCCGAGCTGGTGCCACGTCAGCGAAATCTCGTCGTCCAGCGAGATCAGCCGCTCGGTCCAGAAGTCGCGGGCATCGCCCGATCTGCTGAACTCGGCCTCGGATACCGGAATCCTCGTATCCTTGAGCTCGGCGTTCAGCATGCCCTGGACGGTCGACTGCAGCCAGCGCGCCATCTGGATGTTGTCGGACCAGATCCGCCAGCGGTTTTCCGTAAGTTCGCTCTTCAGATAGAGCACGTGCCCAGGGCCGGCCGGGCAGAACAGAATTCGCCAGAAGCTGGCATCGGTCGAGTTCGGGTCGCCATCCTTCGCGCTGAGCCGGATGAACGGGTTCTCGCCGGTCAGGATCACCTGGTTCGGGTCGGCAGTGCTCATCGTGTTTTCCTCCGCTGGACCTCGAGGATAGCCCCGCCAGGAGCGCGGCGAAAGCTCCTGCGGGCGGGTTTGGGCCAGTTCATGACGAATTGTTCAGTTGCATCCTTGCGCTGGCTTTGCCATGTCGTCACCGCTAGGCGCCGGATTGCGGTCGCGAACCCTTGGGCGCGGGCGGAAGAGGGAGAATCCGGGCGATGGACAGGTTGTTGGCCATCGAAGGGTTGGCCAAGCACTTCGGGCCGATCGTCGCGGTCGAGGGCGTGAGCTTCTCGGTCGCGCGCGGCGAGGTCCTGGGGTTTCTCGGGCCGAACGGCGCCGGCAAGTCGACCACGATGCGGATGATCACGGGCTACCTGGCGCCCGATGCCGGCCGGGTCGAGGTCTGCGGCATCGACCTCGCCAAGGACCCGATCGAGGTCCGCCGCCAGATCGGCTATCTGCCCGAGGGCGCTCCCGCCTATGGCGACATGCGGCCGGCGGGCCTGCTCGATTTCGTCGCCAGGCTCAGGCGCTACTCGGCCGCCGAGCGGCGCGAGCGGGTAGGCGCGGTGATCGAGCGGCTCGAGCTGGAGGGCGTGCTCGAGCAGCCGATCGAGACCCTCTCCAAGGGCTTCAAGCGCCGGGTCGGCCTCGCGGTCGCGCTGCTCCACGACCCCGAGGTCCTGATCCTGGACGAGCCGACCGACGGCCTCGATCCCAACCAGAAGCACCACGTGCGCAGCCTGCTCGCCGAGATGGCCAAGGACAAGGCGATCATCATCTCGACCCACATTCTGGAGGAGGTCGACGCGCTCTGCACGCGGGCGATCGTGATCGCCAGAGGCCGGATCGTGGCCGACGCCAAGCCCGCCGAGCTCGAGGCGCGCTCCAGCTACCATCATGCGGTCACGCTGCGTCTGCCGGCGAGCCAGGTCGAGCCCGCGACCGCCGTGGTCGAACGCCTCCAGGGCGTGGTCCGGGTCGAGGCGAGCGAGCTCGGCGACGGGGTCTGGCAGCTAGTGGCCTTCCCGCGCGCGAATGCCGATATCCTCGACCCGGTCTGCCGAGGGGTCGAGACTGCCGGGCTCGCGGTCAACGAGGTCTACGTCGAGCGCGGCCGGCTGGACGAGGTGTTCCGCCAGCTGACCCAGGCGGCCTGAGACCCGGGAGAGGCGGGATGCACGCGATCCTAACGATCGGGCGGCGCGAGCTGGCGGCCTACTTCGGCTCGCCGCTCGCCTACGTCTTCATCATCATCTTCCTGGCGCTGGCCGGCGGCCTGACCTTCTACCTCGGCGCCTGGCTGGAGCGCGGCCAGGCCGACCTCGAGGCGTTCTTCAACTGGCACCCCTGGCTCTATCTGTTCCTGGTGCCGGCGGTCGGCATGCGGCTGTGGGCCGAGGAGCGCAAGACCGGCACGATCGAGTTCCTGATGACCCAGCCGGTCACGACCTTCCAGGCGGTGCTCGGCAAGTTCCTGGCGGCCTGGCTGTTCGTCGGCATCGCGCTGGTGCTGACCTTCCCGCTCTGGCTCACGGTCAACTATCTGGGCGACCCCGACAACGGCGTGATCCTGGCCGGCTACATCGGCAGCTGGCTGATGGCCGGCGGCCTGCTCGCGATCAGCGCGGCAGTCTCGGCCCTGACCAAGAACCAAGTCATCGCCTTCGTGCTGGCGGCCGCGATCTGCTTTCTGTTCCTGATGAGCGGGCTCGAGATGGTCCAGGCGTTCTTCCGCGCCTGGGCGCCCGAGGCCCTGGTTCAGACGATCGCCGGCCTGAGCCTGCTGACCAGCTTCGATGGCATCACCCAGGGCGTGATCGATCTGCGCGACCTCGTGCTGTTCGGCTCGCTGATCGTGGTCGCGCTGTTCATCAACGTCACGCTGATCGAGCTCAACAAGGGCAGCTGAAGCAGCAAGGACCGATCAGTCATGGCGCGCAAGCTCACCCGCATCGACCGCAACTGGCTGGGGGTCGCCGGCATCGGGCTGGCCGTGGTCCTGTTCCTCGCGGTCAACCTTTTGGCCGGCGCCTATCTGACCTCGACCCGGCTGGACCTGACCCAGGACCGCCTGTTCACGCTCTCCGACGGGACCCGGGAGGTGCTGGCCTCGATCGACGAGCCGGTCGATCTCCGGCTCTACTACACCAAGCAGCTCGACGAGCTCGGGCCCTATTTCAGCGGCCATGCCGAGCGGGTCGAGGAGCTGCTCGCGAGCTACCGGCGCTTATCCCGCGGCAAGCTCCGGCTCGAGCGCCTGGACCCGGCGCCGTTCTCGCCCGAGGAGGATCTGGCGGTCGCCGAGGGGCTGGAGGGGCTGCCGATCAAGGACGACGGCACGCTCGCCTACTTCGGCCTGACCGGGCGCAACTCGACCGACGATACCCAGGCGATCCGCTATCTGGCGCCCGAGCGCGCCAACTTCCTCGAGTACGATCTGACCCGCATGATCAGCGATCTGGCCCATCCGACCAAGCCGGTGGTCGCGGTGCTGGGCGATCTGCCGCTGATGGGCAGCCAGTTCAACCGCTACCAGCCCTGGAAAGTCCTGGACGCGATGTTCCAGGTCTTCGATGTCCGCTTCCTGGGCGGCCAGCAGGCCAAGATCGACGACGACGTCCAGGTGCTGATGCTGGCCCAGCCGCACAACGTCGACCCGGCGACGCTGTACGCGATCGACCAGTTCGTGATGCGCGGCGGCCGGGTGCTGGCGTTCGTCGATCCGCTCGCCGAGGCGATGGCGGCCGGCGGCGGCATGAATCCGATGGCGAACCCCGAGGGCGATGCCATCAAGGCGCTGGAGCCGCTGCTCGCCGGCTGGGGGGTCTCGATCCCGAACGGCAAGGTGGTCGGCGACCGGGTCGCGGCCCAGCGGGTCACCGCGGTGCTGAACGGCCGTCAGGTGGTGGTCGATTATCTGCCCTGGCTCGCGCTCGGCCATGACCAGCTCGCCGCCAACGACGTTGTGACCGGCCAGCTGAAGCGGCTGCATCTGAACTCGACCGGCTCGATCGCCAAGCGCGAGGGCGCGACCACGACGATCGAGCCGCTGGTGGTCTCGAGCCCGCTCGCGATGGAGATCGACGCCGAGAAGATCAAGACCGAGCCCGATCCGGCCAGGCTGATCACCGAGTTCGTCGCTGCCGGCTCGCCGTTCACGCTCGCCGCGCGGGTCACCGGGCCGGTCAAGAGCGCCTATCCGGACGGCCCGCCCGAGGGGGTCAAGAGCGAGGTGCCCCAGCTCAAGGAAGCCAAGCAGCCGCTCAACCTGATCCTGATCGCCGACGCCGACCTGCTGGCCGATTTCGACCTGGGTAAGCTCCCAGAGCCTGCTCGGTCAGGAGGTCGACGTGCCGATCGCCAACAACGGCGACTTCGCGGTCAATGCGCTCGACCATCTGACCGGCAGCCAGGGGTTGATCAGCCTGCGCGGGCGCGGCCTGACCGACCGGCCGTTCGAGGTCGTGCGCGCGATGGAGCGGGACGCCGAGGACCGGTTCCGGGCCAAGGAGCAGGAGCTGCAGGCCAAGATCGACGAGACCCAGAGCAAGATCCGCTCGCTCCAGGACGAGGAGCAGCAAAGCAGCGTCATCCTGACCGCGGCGCAGCAGCAGGAGATCGAGAACTTCCGCGGCGAGATGATCAGGCTGCGCCAGGAGTTGCGTGGCGTGCAGCGGTCGCTGCGCGAGGACGTCGAGCATCTGTCGACCTGGGTCAAGGTCGTCAACATCTGGGCGGTGCCGGTGCTGATCGCGCTGATCGCGCTGGCGGTCGCGGTCTACCGGCGCCTGCGCAGCGCGCGCAGCGCGGCCGCGGCCTGATCGGCCGACCGGGAGGAGCGAAACCATGAGCCCGAAGGTCTTTCTCGGCCTGCTCGTGATCACCCTGATCGCCTCGGTGGCCGCCGCGGTCACGGTCCTGCAGCAGCCGGCCGCGACCGCGGTGCGATATGGCGAGGAGCCCGCTTTCCCGGCGCTGCGGGCCAATCCGGATGCGGTCGCCAAGATCGTGCTGACCACGCCCGAAGGCACGTTCACGCTCGTGCGCGAGACCGGAGATCGATGGTCGGCGGCGGAACGCTTCGGCTACACGGTCGACAGACAGCGCGTGCGCGATCTGGTCGTGGCGCTGGCCGACATGCGCCTGATCGAGGCCAAGACCAGGATGCCCGAGCGCTACAGCCGGATCGAGGTCGAGGATCTCGACGCCAAGGACGCCAAGTCGCGTCTGCTGCGGCTCGAGAGCGAGGACGGCAAGGTCCTGGCCGAAGCCCTGATCGGCAAGCAGCACCACGGTCTGACCGGGAGCCAGTCGGCGGGAACGTATCTGCGCCGGCCGGGCGAGGCGCAGGCCTGGCTCGCGAGCGGCGGCGTCCAGATCGAGCCCCAGGTCGTCGATTGGCTGGACAGACAGGTCGTCGATCTCGGCGCGGACAGCATCCGCCGGGTCGAGATCCGGCCGGAAGGCGGCGAGGCTTACGTCGTGGAGCGCGCGGCGGCGGGCGCGCCGCTGCTGCTCCAGAATCTGGCCGCGGGCGAGACGGCCAAGAAAGCGGACGATCTGCTCCCGCTCGCCAGCGCCTTCGCCGGCGTGAGCTTCGACGACGTCAAGCGGCGGAGCGAGCTGGACTGGCCGAACGCCCATCACACCGCGGTCGCCGCGACCTTCGATGGCGTCGAGCTGACCGTGCAGCTGGCCAAGATCGACGGCCAGCCCTGGGCGATCTTCGATGCCCGCGAGGTCGAGGCGGCGGCTCCGGCAGCCGCGAGCGAGGATCAGACCACCGGCGCGCCGGCGGCGGGCGGCGGGGCTGCAGCCGCCCCGGAGGGTGCCGGGGCGAGCGCTGCGGCGGGCGCGAGCGAACCCGAGACGCCTGCACTGGCCGCCGGCGACCTCAATGAGCGGGTCGCAGGCTGGGCCTACAAGCTCCCGTCCTACGTCTTCGATCGGATGACCAAGCCGCGCAGCGAGTGGCTGGAGAATTCCAGCACGTCGTAAGTCGCAGTCAGACGCGCCCGAAGTCCTGCGCGTACAGGTTCCGAAGCTCGGCCAGCGCCGGCTCCGGCAGCGGGCCCAGCGCGGCTGCCGCCAGCGCCTCCTCCAGATGCTGAAGCTCGGCCATGCCGACCAGCACCCCCGCGAGGTCCGGATTGGCCAGCGCAAAGCGGATCGCGGTCTGGGCGCGGGTGCCGTAGCGCTCGCCCAGCCGCGCAAAGACCGCCCGCGCCCGCTCGGCCTCGGTCGCGAGGTCGGCATCGTCGGTGATCGCGTTCTCGCGGCCGTGGCGCCGGTCGCTCGCGATCACGCCGGCCGCCAGAACCCGGATGTTCATCACCGCGACCCCATGCTCGCGACAGTCGGCGATCAGGCCGCCGAAGTTCTGGCCGCGCCAGGCGGGCGGCATGGTCTGGCCGGCGCTCGGGTTGAGCAGGTTGTAGTAGACCTGGGCGGAATCGAAGCGGCCGCTCGCGACCACCGTGCGGCAGGCGGCGGCATCGCCGAGCGCGGTGATGCCGATGAACCGGGTCAGGCCCTGCCCGCGCAGCCGGTCGAACACCTCCGCGACGCCGCCTTTGCCCAGGATCTGCTCGATGCCGAGCAGGCCCTCGGCGGTGCGCGGCCCGATCGGGTTGTGCAGCTGGAACAGATCGACCGACGCCTGACCCAGCCGCTGCAGGCTCGCCGCCAGGCTCCGCTCGATCTGGCCCGGAACGTCGTCCAGCTGGCCGAGGTCGATCCGCACCTTGGTCGAGAGATAGGGCTTGGCGTCGACGTCCCGGAGCAGCCAGCCGAGCGTCGTCTCGGACTTGCCATCGCCATAAGAGGGCGCCGTGTCGATCCAGTTGATGCCGGCCTCGAGCGCGCGCTCGAGCGCGGCGCGCTTGGTCGCATCGTCATGATGGATCAGGATGCCGCCGACCCAGCCGCCGCCGAAGATCAGCTCTGAGACCTGCAGCCCGGTTCGCCCGAAAGGTCGGTAGCGCATGCCTTTCTCCCGATATGTCTTGCAGGCCTGGAGTGGGCGGCAGGTACCGGCGCTCAGGTGAGCGGCAGCATCACGTGCTCGCGGAACGCCGGGCGCGTCTTCAGGCGCTCGTACCAAGCCTCGACGTTGGGCAGCAACGGCCGCTCGATCGGCAAGTTGAAATAGCGGTAGCAGCCGGCGCCAACCGGAATGTCGCCGATCGTGAGCTGGTCGCCGGCGACGAACCGCCGGCCGGCGAGCTGGGTCTCCAGCACCCGCCAGGTGTCCCCGAGCCGCCGGGCGGCCGCGTCGATCGCGCCCAGGTCGCGCTTGGCCTCGGGCGTCCGGACCAGGCCCCAGAAGACCACGGTCATGTCCGGCACCAGCGTCGTCTGTTGCCAGTCCATCCACATGTCGGCGGGGGCGCGCGCCGCCGGATCGTCGGGCCAGAGGCCGCCGGCGTCGTAGCGGGCCGCGAGGTAGCGGACGCAGGCGTTGGATTCCCAAATGACGAGGCCGTCGTCGTCGAGGGTCGGCACCCGCCGGTTCGGGTTGCGCTCGCCATATTCGTCGGTGTCGAGGCCGCCGAAGGCGCCGCCCGCGTCGATCCGCTCGTGAGCGATGCCGAGTTCGCCCACCGCCCACATCACCTTTTGCACGTTGATCGAGTTGGTGCGGCCCCAGACCCGCAGCATGGTGCTCTCCCGAAGCAATGGCCCGGGGGACTTGTAGCCGCAGCGGCGGTGGCGCGCCAGGGGCAGCGCGCGCTCAGGCAGCTAGTAGATCTGCGGGGACGGGGCATGTCCTTGGGCGCCGGGGCGGGCTGCGGCTTGGCGTAGAACATGGGTTCGCAGTCCTCGACGCTGGGCTCGAACGGCAGGCGCATGGGGTCGGTACCGCCACCCTGCTGCTGGCCTTGCGCTTGCCCTTCTGCGGCCGTTCCTTGATCGCGCCGCTCCCCGTTTGTTCATGTTGCACGATTGATCACGGGACCGTATTGATCGCACGGCCGTGACATCATCGGTTACTATGAAGGCGCCCGCGTGGCCTCGATCGGGTCGTCTCTGAGTCCATCGGGAAGCAGAAGAATGGAACGAGTGCTTAAACTCGCCATAATGGTCAAGCTGCTGTTTACGCCCATCTCGGCCACCACACAAGACATTGATCTATCCAAGATTCAATCCTTAGTTATTGGCGCAGTCAATGACATTCGGAGTGTTACTCGCAAAAGCGAGCTAAGCCTCACAGTATACGCCAATATGATGGAAATTTCATGTTATTATCTCACTGAGCTATCGCGCGATAAGGATTTCGCTCAACTTTTGAGAGTATATGAAAAGCGCCAATATGACGAGAAACTTGCGAGTGATGTTAGAGATATTTTTTTAAATTTTAGGAGTTTCCTCGCATTTCTTGAGAGCGAGCGAAAGCTGTTGCTAGACGCTGGCCTTTCCGAAGAGGCGGTGGACGAGCTGCTCGGGCAGATCATGATGGTCAGACTGGAAGCGGCGGGTTTCAGACTCGACGCGAACTCGCTCTTGGAGAATCTCCAGCGCTTGGCGGGGCAGTCCTGCTCAGCTAGCGGCAATGTCTCGGCCGCGGTCAAAAGCAGCGAAAAATGGTGCAACGCCACGAAGTACGGTATGTTTGCACTCGGCGCGGGAGCTACCCTCGTGGACGGCGCAGCCTACTTGGTGCCTATCGGAATCACGCAGGCCAGGGCTGCTGCATCGATAGCGGCGGGGAGTGTTCTGATGAGCGCCGCCGGACTGATGGCTCAATGCTGATGGCGGTAAGATTCGATCGCATCGCTAGCGGATTTAGCTGAGAGGATTGCCGCTACCGAAACGAGAAGTGCAGCACCGACAAACATGAGGCCGCCCCTTGGGATCAGCCCTGTGGTGGCGACCGCGGCGCCGAGCGCTGTGCCTAGCCCCCATAAGCTCCACCCGGGAGCTGCGCCGAAGATGCGGCCGACGGTAAGACCGGCGATCCAAACCAGGCACGTACCGACGATGATGGCCCAAGGAACCATCGTGTTCGGCATCATCGCACCGGCTGCTGCCGCCATCGCCACGACGCAGACGGTGGCTGAGCAAGCTAGCACCTTTAGCGTTCGTTTCGACATGATCGGCATCCCGTAGATGGCTACGACCGGGGCGGTGTACTTACTGCAGGTTAACAAGCAGTTAAGGCTTTGTCCAAGAATTTTTTCCTATGCCCTATCTAGGACTCCTAGGCGCTAGCGTATCCTTACCACATATGCGCGTGCCTAACACCTCCGGGGGCCGCCGACCTGGGCGCGTTTCCGCGGGCGATTGCCGCTATCCGGAGGCGACCTCGGGTAGGTGCGCCAGCGCGGCCTGGAGCTCGGCCTCGTCGTAGCTCTGGTCGGTGAGCTTGCCCGCGAAGTAATCGGCGTAGGCCTGCATGTCGAAATGGCCGTGGCCGCAGAGATTGAACAGGATGACCTTGCTCTCGCCCGCCGCCTTGCACTTCAGCGCCTGCTCGATCGCACCCTTGACCGCGTGATTGGCCTCGGGTGCCGGCAGCACGCCCTCGACCCGGGCGAAGTCGATGCCGGCCTTGAAGCACTCGACCTGGTGGTAGGCGACCGCCCTGATCAGGCCGAGGTTCAAGAGGTGGCTCACCATCGGCGCCATGCCGTGGTAGCGGAGCCCGCCGGCATGGAAGCCGGGCGGGATGAACTCCGAGCCCAGCGTGTGCATCTTGACCAGCGGCGTCAGATGGCCGGTGTCGCCGAAGTCATACGCGAACTTGCCGCGGGTCAGTGACGGGCAGGCCGAGGGTTCGCAGGCGATCACCTCGACCTTGGGTCCGCCGCGCAGCATGGCGCCGAGGAACGGGAAGGCGATCCCGGCAAAGTTGGAGCCACCGCCGGTGCAGCCGACCACCACGTCCGGGTAATCGCCCGCCTGCTCGAGCTGGTCGATCGCCTCCTGGCCGATCACGGTCTGATGCAAGAGCACGTGGCTCAGCACGCTGCCGAGCGCATAGTGCGTGTCGTCGCGCTTGGCCGCCATCTCGACCGCCTCCGAGATCGCGATCCCGAGGCTGCCCGTGCTGTCGGGGTGCGCGGCCAGGATCTTCCGGCCGGCCTCGGTCTCGTCCGAGGGCGAGGCGACGCAGCGGGCGCCGTAGCTCTCCATCAGGGCCCGACGGTAGGGCTTCTGCTGAAAGCTCACCTTGACCATGTAGACGTCGACCTCGAGGCCGAACAGGCTGCCGGCCAGCGCCAGCGCGGAGCCCCATTGGCCAGCACCGGTCTCGGTCGCGATCCGGGTGATCCCAGCCTCCTTGTTGTAGTAGGCCTGCGGGACCGCCGTGTTCGGCTTGTGGCTGCCGGCCGGGCTGACGCCTTCGTATTTGTAGTAGATCCGGGCCGGCGTATCGAGGAAGCGCTCGAGCCGGCGCGCCCGGTACAGCGGCGTCGGTCGCCAGAGGCGATAGACATCCCGGACCGGGTCTGGGATCTCGATCCTGGGCTCCTGGCTCACCTCCTGGGCGATCAGCGCCATCGGGAACAACGGTGCCAGCTCGGCCGGGCCGATCGGCTGCAGGGTGCCCGGGTGCAGCGGCGGCGCCGGCGGCTCCGGCAGGTCGGCTGCCAGGTTGTACCAGTGGCTCGGGATCCGATCTTCGCTGAGGACCGTCTTCAGGGTCCGATTGTCGGTCGCCATGGTGCCCCCCGGCTCGCAGTCGCGGCGGCAGATTACCGATGCCCGCGCTGCGGGCGCAAGCACCTCGCCGAGCAATCGGTTTCCTTTGCGGCCGGCAACGGAGTAACCATCTGTGGAGCAGACCGGAGCCGATCCGCGTGGACCTTAGCGACCGCCAGCACGACCACGGGCGATGCGTCGACGACGCGCTGCACAAGGCGGCCGTGCTCTGCATGCGGCGGGGTGCGCGGCTGACCGAGCTGCGCCGTCGGGTGCTCGAGCTGGTCTGGCAGGGCCATGCGGCGGTCAAGGCCTATGACATCCTGCAGGAGCTGGGCAGCGCGGCCGGCGCCGCGAAGCCGCCGACCGTGTATCGCGCGCTCGACTTCCTGATCGCGCATGGCCTGGTGCACCGGCTCGAAAGCCTGAACGCCTATGTCGGCTGTCCGGATCCGGACGCCGCGCACGAGGGCCACTTCCTGATCTGCGACGCCTGCGGCGCCGTCCGCGAGTTCGAGGCCTCCGCGATTCGGGCGGCCATCGCCGAGCAGGCGGCGAGCCAGGACTTCGCCGTCGCCCGCCAGACTGTCGAGGTGCGCGGCCTCTGTCAGGCCTGCACGGCGGCCGCGGCCGGCCGCCGTGACCCGCTGCCAGTGCCCGTCTGAAGTCAGCCGGCCGGCTGGATGCGCTCGTTCGGCAGCACCGGCGCGCCGGCGCCGCGCCCGGCGATCACCGGGCTCGTGATCGGCACGCCCGCGAAGCCGCTGCGGTCCTCGGCCGGTGGCCGCTCGCGCAGCGCCAGCCGCCAAGCGGTGAACGCCGCCAGCAGCAGGGCGCTGCCGGCCGAGGTGACGAACAGCATCCGCTCGCCAACCAGCTCCATCGCCATGCCCACGACCAGCGGGCCGATCGTGGCGCCGGCCGCCCAGGCGAACAGGAGCGAGCTCGTCAGCGCCACCGCCTCGCCCGGGGTGCCCCGGTCCTGAGCGTGCGCGACGCACACCGCGTAGAGGGTCAGCGCGAAGCCGCCCCAGAGACAAAACAGCGCGATGATGCCGAGCCGGACCCATTCGCCGCTTTCGCCGCGCAGCGCCGCCCCCTTGGCCGGGCCGATCAAGGCGAGTGCCAGCATGATGACAACGATCGCGGCCGCGGCGCCGAGGATCACCAGCCGCCGGTCGATCAGGTCGGACAACAGCCCGACCGGCCACTGCAGGCCGAGCCGGCCGGCCTGGATCATCGCCATCAGCAGCCCGATGGTCGCCGCCGGCACGGCCGCCTCGCTCAGGAAGTAGGGCGTGATGTTCATGACCGCGGTGTTCATGAAGCCGATCGCGAAGCAGCCGACGGCGGCAACCGGCGCGACCCGATACAGATGGCGGACGCTGACGCTCACCACCTGGGGCTGGACCGGGGTCTCGGCACGGGTCAGCGAGACCGGGATCAGGGCGAGCGAGAACAGGCCGCTCACGACCATGATCAGCTCCGCCGAGGCGACGTCGAACAGGCCGATCAGGAACTGGCTGCCGGTCAGCGCCAGCGTGATCGTGATCGTGTACAGCGCGATCACGCGGCCGCGGGCGGCGTTCGGCGTCCGGTCGTTGATCCAGCTGTCGACCACGGTCGAGAGACCGGCGATGCAGATGCCGTGGACCACGCGCAGCGCGAACCAGAGTGCTGTGTCGAGCGCGATCTCGAACAGCAGCGAGGCGACCGCGGCGGTCGCGGCGAAGGTCGCGAAGGCGCGGATGTGCCCGACCGTGCGGATCACGCGCGCGCCGATCACGCAGCCGACCAGGAAACCGCCGGCATAGCCCGTGGCGATCAGCCCGGTCGCGAACTCCCCCGCTGCCGCCAGGCCCAGGCGCACCGGCAGAATGGTGCCGAGCGCGCCGTTCGACAGCTGGAAAATTGCCGAGGCGGCAATCACCGCCGCCAGCCGGACCAGATGGCTCCTCAGCACAGGACGCGCCTACCGGAGGGCCGCCACCCAGCGGCCGGCCGGGTGCTATCGATCAGCAGCCGCATGCGGGTGGGCATGGCAAAGGTCGATCGCAGCCCCCGATGCCGCGCTGAATACGCCTCTGGCCGATGATTGCAAAGCCTCCGTTGCCCTGTCGGAGGCGAGTCCCGGTGATCGATTCAGGCGCCGCGGGCGATGAAGCCTGGATTGCGAAAGCCGGGCTTGCGGTAGAGGAAAGGGGCGCCGTCGCGGGTCGTGACCCGGCCGCCGGCGGCGCTCAGCACCGCGTGGCCGGCGGCGGTGTCCCATTCCATGGTCGGGCCGAAGCGCGGATAGATGTCGGCCTTGCCCTCGGCGACCAGGCAGAACTTGAGCGAGCTGCCGGCCGAGATCCGCTCGGCAATCCCTTCCCGGTCGAGAAAGTCCTCGGTCTCGGCATCGCTGTGCGAGCGCGAGGCGACCGCGACCGCGCCGTTCGCCGGCCGGCGCCGGACCGCAATGGCGCGCGCGGGGCCGCCGTTCCGGGTCATCGCGCCCTGGCCGAGCGCCCCCCACCAGACCTTGTCGAGCGCCGGGGCGAGGACCACGCCGAGCACCGGCGCCTGTTGCTCGACCAGCGCGATGTTGACCGTGAACTCGCCGTTCCGGCTCAGGAACTCCTTGGTGCCATCGAGCGGATCGACGAGCCAGAAGCGACCGTGGCCGAGTTCGGGCACGTGGCCCCCGGCGACGGTCTCCTCGGCGACCACCGGGATCTCCGGGGAGAGCTCGGCCAGGCGCGCGAGGATCACCGCCTCGGCCGCCTCGTCGGCGATCGTGACCGGCGAGGCGTCCGCCTTGGCGCGCACCTCGATGCCCTCGCGGTAATGCTCGAGGATGACCGCACCGGCGCGCTCGGCCAGCGCGACGATCTCAGGTAACAGGTGGCGGTGGTCCATGGCTCAGCTCTCCGGGGCGAAGGCCCGCTCGACGTAAGCGGAAAGCTCGCTCAGGCATTCCTCCACGCTCAGCCGGTCGGTACGCACCACCATGTCCGGGGTCTCGGGCGGCTCGTAAGGTGAGCTGATGCCGGTGAACTCGGGGATCTCGCCGGTTCGCGCGCGGCGATAAAGCCCCTTCGGGTCGCGCTGCTCGCACAGATCGAGCGGCGCCTCGATATAGACTTCGTGGAAAGCGCCGCCGGCGGCCTTGCGCGCCCGTTCGCGGTCGGCGCGATAGGGCGAGATGAACGAGCTGATGACCACGAACCCGGCATCCGCGAACAGCCCTGCGACCTCGCCCACCCGGCGGATGTTCTCGGCCCGGTCCTCGGGCGAGAAGCCGAGATTGGCGTTCAGGCCCTCGCGGACGTTGTCGCCGTCGAGCACGTAGACGTGGTAGCCCTTGGCGAACAGGCGCGCCTCGAGCGCGAGCGCCAGCGTCGACTTGCCCGCGCCCGACAGGCCGGTGAACCAGAGCACGCCGCCCTTGTGGCCGTTGCGCAACACGCGCGCCTCGCGCGAGACCGTGTGGCCGACGGCGGTGATGTTGGTCGCCCGCCGGGTGATCAATTCGCGCTGATCGGGGTAGCCCTCCATCGAGATGATGCCACCGCCGACCGGCACGTAGTCCTCAACCAGGACAAACCGGCCGGTTGAAGAATTATTCCGATGTTCATCCAAAGCGAGAAGGCCGCGGGTCCGCAGCACGACCTCGGCGACCGCGTTGCGCTCGACCGCCTCCGCCGGCCCGGACGACAGATCGCCGGTGTCGATGACCCGTTCGATCGACTGCACGACGACTTCGGTCTCGCTGGTATTCAGCTTCAAGGTGTAGCGACTGCCGACCGCCAGCGGCTTGCGGCCGAGCCAGAACAGGCGGCCGCGGAACACGTTGCTCTCGATCGGCGACTGGTCGGGATGCGATGCGACCTCGCCACGCTCGACGAAGATCTGCTCATCCAGCGTGATCCCGACCGACTGACCGGCCTCGGCCTCGGTCGGCTGCTCGGGCACGCTCCAGGCCTCGATCGATTTGACCTTGGCGGTCTTGTTGGAGGGCGAGAACAGCAGCGTGTCGCCGACCGCGAGCCGGCCCAATTCGATCCGGCCGGCCAGGATCCGGCGCTGGTCGAACTTGTAGACGTCCTGGATCGGCAGGCGCAGCGGCCGGTCGAGCTGGCCCGGTCCCGGGGCGAACTGATCGAGCGCCTTGACCACGGTCGGGCCCTGATACCAGGGCATGACCTTCGAGCGGGCGACGATGTTGTCGCCTTCGCGCGCCGAGATCGGGATGAAGCCGGTCGGCTCGACGCCCAGGCTGCCCAGATAGCCGCGATACTGCTCGGCGACCGCGCCGAAGCGGTCGGCGCTGTAGCCGACCAGATCCATCTTGTTCACCACGACCGCGACCTGCCGGACGCCCAGCAGGTGGAGCAGGTAGCCGTGGCGGTAGGACTGCTCGCGCACGCCTTCCTCGGCATCGATCAGCAGCAGCGCGGCCTCGCTGCTGGCCGCGCCGGTGACCATGTTCTTGAGGAATTCCTTGTGGCCAGGGGCATCGATGATGACGTAGTCGCGCGCATCGGTGTGGAACTGGATCTGGGCGGTGTCGATGGTCACGCCCTGGTCGCGCTCGGCCTGGAGCGCGTCCATCAGGAAGGCCCATTCGAACGGCATGCCGCGCCGCTCGCAGACCGCCCGGATCGTCTCGAGCTTGCCGTCGGGCAACGAGCCCGTGTCATGGAACAGCCGGCCGACCAGCGTCGACTTGCCGTGATCGACGTGGCCGACGATCACGATCTTGAGCTTGGGCCGGACGCCTGCGCTGGTCATCCGCGCGGTCTCACATGTAGCCCTGGGCGCGCAGGCGCTCGAAGGCATCCTCGGCCTCGTGGTCCATGGCGCGGCCGCTGCGCTCGGCGACCCGGGTCGTCTCGAGCTCGGCGATGATCTCGTCGAGCGTCACCGCAGCGCTCTCGACCGGAAAGGTGATGTCCTGGTCGCCGAGCGAGCGGTAGCGTTCGCCGTTCTTGGCAAAGTACAGATCGATCAACGGGATGTTCTCGCGCCGGGTGTAGCGCCAGATGTCGATCTCGCTCCAGTGCAGCAGCGGGTGCACCCGGACGTGGGTCCCGGGCGGGAAGCTCGTCATGTACTGGTTCCAGAACTCGGGCGGCTGGTCCTTGAGATCCCAGCGATTGTCCTTGGTGCGCGGGCTGAAGTAGCGCTCCTTGGCTCGCGTGCCCTCCTCGTCGCGCCGGATGCCGGCGATCAGGCCCTGGAAGCCGTGCCTGGCGAGCGCGCCGTTCAGGCCTGCGGTCTTGCGCGCCGCCGAGCGGGCGGCGGGCGGCAGGGTCGGGTCCATCTGCTCGATCGGCGGGCAGGGCTCGACCAGCAGCTTCAGGCCCCATTCCTTGCTGTAGCGCTCGCGAAACGCGTACATCTCGGGGAACTTCTTGCCGGTGTCGACGTGCAGCACCGGCAGCGGCACGTGCCCGAGGAAGGCCTTGCGGGTCAGCCACAGGACGACGTTGCTGTCCTTGCCGAGCGACCACAGGATCGCCAGCTGGTCGAGCTTGGCGAACGCCTCGCGCAGAAGGTAGACGCTCTCGGCTTCGAGGCTGTCGAGGTGATCCATGCTCCGGTCCGTCTGAGGCGTATCATTGGTTTCCGGGTGCCGGCGCCCGGCTGAGTGGCGCTACACTTAGCGACCCCCACCGGTCGATACAACGGCGCTTTTTGCTGCACTGCACGCGACATCGCGTCGCTTTGGAGCCCGCCGGTCGGCCCGGCCGAACCGGGAGGCCAAGCATGCAGGGAGCGCCGATCGATCTTGCCGGCCTCGACTGTCATGTTCAGCGGCCCGACGTCGCCCGTCACCAGCTGCTCGAAGCGCAGCAGCAGCTCGCCCGTCCGCCGCTCGGGGCGGACGAACAGCGGCGGATCGCGACCTGCTGGTCGTGCTCGACGAGGCGGTCCTGGACCATCGGGAAGACGGACTCAAGCTGATCTGGCTGCTCGACATCCGCGAGCCCGCGAACCCGGTCAGCATCTCGACCTTTCCGACTCTGTCCGAGGCCGACTACGTCGCCAAGGGCGGCCACTTCGGCCCGCACAATATCCACGAGAACCGGCCCGGCAGCCTGATCAGCTCGGAGCTGATCTTTGCCACTTACCAGAACGCCGGGGTCCGGGTGTTCGACATCCGCGACCAGTACCGCCCGGTCGAGACCGCAGCGTTCGTGCCGCCACAGCCGGCGCGTCTGGTCGACCACGGGCCCAACCGCGCCGGGGTGATCCAGTCCTGCGACGTGTTCGTCGACGCCGCGGGCCTGGTCTACAGCAACGACTACAACGCCGGGCTGTTCATCCTGGAGTAGCGCGGCTGACCGGCAGCGTCACGGAACTGCTGGTGTAACACGCGCCGGCGGTCGCCCGCGCGGGGATCAGGCGCGGGGCGAAAATGTAGATCCGGGCTGTAGAAAACCGCGCCGGCGGCCTTGCCTCGGCGCGGGGCTTGGTGTCGATTGACCGGGCCATTGCTCCTGACAAGGGATGGTTCGGGTGTTGGCTTTCAGTGCCATGGCCTATCGCGAGATGACCGAGAACCGGCTCGGCAGCTATCTCGCGAGCCTGCCCGAGATCGCGGCCCGGCTCGGCAGCCGGCCGCAGCTGTGGCAGATCCACAAGATCGCCGCCAGCGACCTCGCCACGGTCTTCCTCGCCGAGGGGCCGGCCGGCGACGTCTGCGTCAAGCAGGCGCTGCCCTGTACCCAGGATCTTGGCGGGCAATGGCAGCTGCCGCTCGAGCGCATCGGCTTCGAGGAGGCGGCGCTGACCCTTTATGCGCGCTTCGCGTCCGGCCTGGTGCCGCGGGTCCTGCACTACGATTCCGAGCAGTCGCTGCTGATCCTGGAGCGCCTCCATCCGCACGTCACGCTCCGGCGCGGCATGATCAAGGGTGCTACCTATCCGCGCTTTGCCGAGCAGATCGCCAGGTTCTTGAGCGAAACCCTGTTCCGGACCTCGGACCTCGCGATGGCCGCCGCCGAGAAGCGGGAACGGATCGGCTTCTTCTGCGCCAATGCCGAGATCGGCCGCGTGACCGAGCATCTGGGCCTGACCGAGCCCTATCATGAGGCGGCCCAGAACCGCTGGACCGCGCCTGAGCTCGACGATCTCGCCCGCGCGATCCGGCTTGACGATGCGCTCAAGCGGGCGGTCTCGGTGCTCAAGCAGAGCTTCATGACCGATCATCAGGCGCTGATCCACGGCAACCTGCACACCGGCTCGGTGCTGGTGACCGAGACCGACACCAAGGTGATCGACCCGGTGTGCGCCTCGTTCGGCCCGATCGGCTATGATCTCGGGACCCTGATCGGGCATCTGCTGATCGGTTATTTCAGCCAAGCGGGCCATGCTCCGAGCCACGCCCCGCGGAACGCCTACGAACGCTGGCTGGCCGAAACCGTGCAGCAGGTCTGGCAGGGTTTCCACGACCGCTTCCTCGATCTCTGGCGGAGCGCGCATGCCGGCGACGCCTATCCGGCGGCGCTGTTCGCGGGGTCGAGCGGGGCGGAATCCCTGCGCACTGCCCAGACGGACTACATGCGCAGGATCTTCGAGGACACGCTCCGCTTCGCCGGAGTCACGATCGTCCGCACAATTCTCGGCCGCCGCCACCCGCCCGAGTTTGAGCAGATCGAGGATCGCCAGCGGCGTGCAGCCTGCGAACGGCCGGCTCTGCTGCTGGCGCGCGAGCTGATCAAGGACGCCCACTACGTCAGCGACATGGCCGAGGTCATGGAAGTTGCCCGCCAGCTGCGGGAGGGCACGATGCCGGCCGCCTGAGCCGGTCAAAGCGCCCGAAGCGGGCAGTACCGGGAGGCCCGGAGTCCGTCAGTCGTCGTCCTGGATCGTGACCCGGGTCCACTGCTGCGGGATCTTGGTCAGCTCCGGATTGGCCGCCAGGAACAGATTGAACTCCTCCTCGGCCTCGGCTTCGCTATCGTCCACGATGGTGGTCCGGACCTCGCTCTTGGTCGTACCCGCCGGCAGGCTCAGGATGCCTTGACCGGCGGCGTAGTCGCTGCCGGCCTGGGCAGCGCCGTCGACCGTCGAATAGATCAGAACCAGCAGCTCATCGACCGGCCGCGAAAGCTCGACCGTGAACACGATCTCGCCGGCGCCTTCGGTCACCTCCGCGGGCGCGGTCCGGATGCTGACCACCGGCAGGTCGCCCGCCGGGGGCGCGGCGGATACGGGGCCGGCCGCCGGCTCCGGCGCCTCCTGCGGTACCGGTACCGGCGCCACCGGAGCGGCCGCGACCTCGGGCGCTGCAGGCGCCGCCGACGGCGGCACCGGCGTGTCCGGCGCCGGAGCGCGGCCGGCCAGGGACGCCCGCTCGACCACCTGGTCGTCCTCGATCCAGACCACGTCCGAGCCGACCATGATCTCGGTGCGTCCGTCCTGCCAGCCGCGGAACCAGCCGCTCAGCGTCTGGCCATCGGCGGACGTGACCCGCACCCGCTCCAGCCGAGCGACCGGGAGCTGCCGCATGCCGCCCACGGCACGACGGATGACGATCGTGTTGCGGGTCGCGTCTACGATCGTGCCCTCGACGGTCTCGCCGCCCTCGAGCACGAAGGTCGCACTATGCGCCGGTGCCCCGGACAGCCAGCCGAGCAGGCCGACGACCACGAGCAGAGCGAGCGGGCGCATGGCGGCTGCGGCCTTCGCTCAGCGCTTTTCGAGCTCGTCGAGCCCGGTGCGCGCCGCCTCCAGGCGGCGCCAGCCCGGCAGCGGCGCCCGGATGTCGACCTCCTGCCATTTGGCATGGTAGGGCGCCTGCTTCAGGCGTTCGAAGTCGGCGAAGAAATGGTCGACGAAGCGCTCGACATTGGCGCTCCGCGGGCTGTCGGCGGGCCAGTCGTAGGCCGCCATGACCGCGCCGACCGCGAGCGTCGGCACGCTCTCGCCTGGCGCCAGCAGCTTCGGATAGGACGCCGCGGTCAGCGTCGCCAGCGAGGTAGGCAGCGTCGACCCGCTCAGCCGGGATCGGCAGCAGTTTCAGGCCCGACCCGGCTTCGATCTGAGCCAGCAGTGCGAGCGGCTGGCCGCCGACGAACACCAGCGCATCGATGTCGCCGGCGCGCAGCTTGGCCAGCGCCTCGGGCTCGGGAAAGGTCGTCGCCTCGACCTCGACCGCCAGTTCGTCGAAGATGATGCCCGCGGTCATGAACGTACCGCTGCCCTCCGTGCCGAAATTGACCCGCCGGCCGCGCAGATCGTCAACCGAGGCGAATTCCGCGCGGGCCAGCAGGTGGATCTCCTCATTGTACAGCTTGGTGATGTAGGCGACCTTGTCCTCGATGCCCGGATAGAGGTTCGTCCGCTTGTAGAAGTCGAGGACGTCCGATTGGACGATCGCGATGTCGATGCCGCGCAGCAGCAGGAGATCCTCGATGTTGCGCACCGAGCCCTTGCCGATCACCGGCACGACCCGCAGCTCGTAGCCCTGATCGAAGGCGTCGGCGAGGTCCGAGGCAATGCGCACGTAAGTGCCGGCGATGCCGCCCGAGATGATGCCCACGGTCGCGGCGTTGACCAGCTCCCGTTGTTTCGGAATGTCGGCGGCCCGGCTGGCAACCACCCCCTGAAGGGCCGCCGTCAGCAACGAGACAAGCAGAAGAATCCGTGACAAGGTCCTGCCTCCGCGCGATCGACCGGGGCATTCTCCCATAAGTGGGAGCCGTCAGCTATCCCACCGGCTCATTCCCAGCCCATGAAGTGCTTGATCTTGGCGTCGGTCAGCGAGCGCAGCGACCTGAGCTCGGCCTCGAGTTCCCCTTGGCCGAAGCGGGTCGAATGTAGTTCATCGGTAAGCTCGGCGATCTTGAGCTGGGCAAGCGCGAGCTCGGCCCGGAGCTGGAGATCCGCACTATCGATGGCGGCAGCCGGAGCCTGGAGCTCGGGCTTGAGCCGCAGTGGTCGATCGAGCTCGGCCGCCGCGGCGGACTCGATCGGCGAGATCGGCGAGCTTTTGACCAGCGCTCCGACAACCTCGCGGGTGTGCGCCTGATCGATCATCTTCTCCAGTTCGTCGATCCGGCTCCTGAGCGCCATACCCTCGCTCCGCAGCCGCTCCACTTCCCGCGCGACCTTCAGCTCGTCCGCGGGGTCCGCCGGCAAAGCCTCGCAGAGCGCGTCGAGCGCCGGCGGGGCGGCGGCGTCGGTCGCCGCCCGCATCCCCTCGAGATCCTGGCGGATGGCGATGAGGTTGCTCTTGAGATCGCTGAGCGTGATCGACAGCCGATCGAGCGGCGCGGCTTGATCGGGCGCGCCCGCGGCTAGGACGATCGAGGCTGGCGCCGGCAGACTCGCCGTCAGCAGTGCCAGGGCGATGCCGGCGCAGCTTGTGAGCCCAAATCTGTCCGTTGCCGATCGCTCGCCGATCGACCTACCAGCCATGGCGTGCCCACCTGTTGCCAACTACATTATCATTAAAGACAATCGCTGATTATAAGAGCTCTAGTAACCCAATAAAAGCCAAATCACGCTCAGGTCCTCCGAATATTGTGGATTATCAAATACTCCGAACAATACTCACGATTTGTTCGCAAATTCGACGAGATCTCGCGTCGCGGGAAGTGAGCAACAAAGAATTCCCGAGATAGGCGAACGATGTCGCGACCTATGGTCGTCTCGCGGGCTGCGGCCTGTCGCTAGTTGGGCGGGCGGTCGTGGGCTATATCTGGAGCAGGCTTCGCCCCGCACTCGAATTGTGAGGAGCCCGACCCCGGTGCGCGCCGAACTGACCATCGCGATCGCTCAGACCAACCCGACCGTCGGCGACGTCGCGGGCAACCTCGAGCGGGTCCGCGGCTTCCGCCGCCAGGCGGCCGCCGCCGGCGCCGATCTGGTGGTGTTCTCGGAACTCGTGATCGTCGGCTATCCGCCCGAGGACCTGGTCCTGAAGCCGGCCCTGCAGGAGGCCGCGCGCGAGGCGATCGAAAGCCTGGCCGCCGACACCGCCAACGACGGCCCGGCCTTGATCCTGGGCGCGCCCTGGGTCGACCGGGGGAGCCTCTACAACGCCATGCTGCTGCTTCAGGGCGGCCGGGTCGTGACCGCGCGCTACAAGCATGATCTGCCCAATTATGGCGTGTTCGACGAGAAGCGGGTGTTCGCCCAGGGGCCGGTCCCCGGCCCGATCGCCTTTCCGCTCCCCGGCGGCGATCAGCTCCGGCTCGGCGGCATGGTCTGCGAGGACATGTGGACCGAGGAAGTCGCCGAGGCGCTCCAGGAGTTCTGGCGCCGAGATCCTGATCGTGCCGAACGGCTCGCCGTTCGAGCACGACAAGCCGGACGTGCGCCTTAACCTCGCGGTCGCGCGGGTGACCGAGACCGGCCTGCCGCTGATCTACTGCAACCAGGTCGGCGGTCAGGACGAGCTGGTGTTCGACGGCGCCTCGTTCGTGCTCAACGCCGACCGGCGGCTCGCGGCCCAGGGGCGCGCGTTCGAGGAGCAGCTGTTGACCACGCGCTGGCAGCGGGACGAGGGCGAGCTGTGGCGCTGCGTCGAAGGCGAGCTGGCGCCGCCCTTGTCCGATCTCGAGGCGATCTACCGCGCCATGTGCCTCGGGCTTGCCGACTACGTCGACAAGAACCGGTTCCCGGGCGTGGTGCTCGGGCTCTCGGGCGGCATCGATTCGGCGCTCTCGGCGGCGGTCGCGGTCGACGCTCTCGGCCCTGCCCGGGTGCACGCGGTGATGATGCCGTCCCGCTACACCTCGACCATCAGCACCGAGGATGCTGCGGCGGTCGCGGCGGCGCTCGGCATCCGGCTCGACAGCGTGCCGATCGAGCCGGCGGTCGCGGGGTTTGCCGCGATGCTCGAGCCGCTGTTCGTCGGCCGGCCGGCGGACATCACCGAAGAAAACCTGCAGGCGAGGATCCGCGGCGTCATCCTGATGGCGCTCTCGAACAAGCTGGGCTCGATGGTGCTGACCACCGGCAACAAGTCCGAAATGTCGGTCGGCTACGCGACCCTCTACGGCGACATGTGCGGCGGTTATTCCGTCCTCAAGGACGTCTACAAGACGACCGTATTCGCGCTCGCCAACTGGCGCAACCAGCACCTGCGGGACGGTGCCAGCGGCCCCGCCGGCCGCGTGATCCCGGAGCGGATCATCACCAAGCCGCCCTCGGCCGAGTTGCGCGCCAACCAGACCGACCAGGACAGCCTGCCGCCCTACGACGTCCTGGACCAGATCCTGAACGGCCTGGTCGAGCAGGATCTCGCGGTCCGCGACTTGGTTGCCAAGGGCTTTGACCCGGCGGTCGTGCGCCGGGTCTCCGACCTGCTCGACCTCGCCGAATACAAGCGCCGCCAGGCCCCGCCCGGCGTCAAGATCACCCGCAAGGCCTTCGGCCGCGACCGCCGCTATCCGATCACCAACGCGTTCCGCAAGCTGCGCCTGGCCGAAGCGCCCGCTGACCGCAGCGGCCCGCCGAGAGCGACCGAGTGATCGGGCGCGCCGGACGCAGGGGCGCGGTCCAGCGTGAGCCGGTCAAGATCGAAAAGCACGGCCTCACGGTCATCATCACGGACGGCGGATTGTACGAGCGAAGGATTGGCGCTCGAGCCTATCGCCGGTAGAGTAGGACGATTGCTGCCGGAGCGCGCGGCACCGTCCGGCAGCGCGCGTCCTTGGTCAAGCTGCAGCTTCCAACACCTGCCGCACGGGAGGACATGCCGTCGTGGAGTTCATTTTCGGAATCATCGTCCTGATCCTCGATATCTGGGCGATCGTCAGCATCTTCGGCAGCGGCGCCACGACCGGGAGCAAGGTGCTCTGGATCATCCTGATCCTGATCCTGCCGGTGGTTGGCTTCATCATCTGGTACTTCGCTGGACCGAAGTCGCGCACCGCGGCGGTCTGAGCGTCGAGCCCGCGGTGGCGCGCGGCCGCGGGCGTGGACCCGAGCGTCGGCATCTGCTACCGATCGAGGGTCGCGCGCCCAAGGCCTGCGCGCGGCGCAGGTTTCGCGCCATCGAGACTGAGGCCTCGCCCGCGCGCCCGCCATGACCGAGCGGATCTATCTGTACGACACGACGCTGCGCGACGGCGGCCAGACCCAGGGCGTCGACTTCACGGTCGCGGACAAGGTCGCGATCGCAGCGATGCTCGATCAGCTCGGCGTCGACTACGTCGAAGGCGGCTGGCCGGGCGCCAATCCGACCGACGACGGGTTCTTTCAACAGGCCCCGAAGCTGCACCGGGCGAAGCTCGCGGCGTTCGGCATGACCCGGCGCCCGGGCCGCAGCGCCGCCAACGATCCGGGCCTGGCGGCGCTGTTCGAAGCCGGCACCGAGGTCATCACCCTGGTCGGCAAGAGCTCTGCCTCCCAGGTCGAGCTGCTGGGCGCCGCGCTCGATGAGAACCTGCGCATGATCGAGGACAGCATCGCGCTCGCCGGGCGGCGGGCGGCCGAGGTCATCTTCGACGCCGAACATTTCTTCGACGGCTTCGCCGTCGATCCCGGCTATGCGCAGGCCTGCCTCGAGGCCGCGGCCGCGGCCGGCGCCCGCTGGCTCGTGCTGTGCGACACCAATGGCGGCCGCCTGCCGCACGAGGTCGCCCGCACCGTCGAGCGGGTGACCCGGGTCATCCCGCCCGAGCGGATCGGCATCCACACCCACAACGACGCCGAGACCGCGGTCGCGAATAGCCTGGCCGCGATCGAGGCCGGCTGCCGCCAGGTCCAAGGCACGCTGAACGGCCTCGGCGAGCGCTGCGGCAACGCCAATCTGATCGCGCTGATCCCGACCCTGATGCTCAAGCTCGGCTACGCGACCGGGGTCGGCGAAGCCGGGCTGCGCCAGCTGACCGAGCTGTCGCGGGCGCTCGACGAGCGCCTGAACCGGACCCCCGACCGGCATGCCGCCTACGTCGGCGCCAGCGCCTTCACCCACAAGGCCGGCCTCCATGCCGCGGCGGTGGTCAAGGACCCGCGCAGCTACGAGCACATCCCGCCCGAGGCCGTGGGCAATCAGCGCCACATCGTGGTCTCCGACCAGGCTGGCCGCGCGAGCCTGGTCAGGCGGCTCGAGGAGATCGACCTCCAGGCGCCGCCCGGCGAAGCCGAGATCCGGGCGCTGCTGCGCGAGGTCAAGGAGCGCGAGGCCAACGGCTACGCCTACGAGGGCGCCGATGCGAGCTTCGAACTGCTGGCGCGCCGGACGCTGGGCCAAGTCCCGGACTACTTCCGGCTGTTGAGCTTTCGGATCATCGACGAGCGCCGGTTCAACGCCAGGAACGAGCTGATCACACTGTCCGAGGCGACGATCAAGGTCGAGGTCGGTGGCGCGACGCGGATGATCGTGGCCGAAGGCAACGGCCCGGTGCACGCGCTCGACACCGCGCTCCGGCAGGCGCTCTCGGCGACCTATCCGGCGCTTGAGCACATGCATCTGGCCGACTACAAGGTCCGCATCCTCTCGCCCGAGGCCGGCACCGCGGCGGTCACCCGGGTGATCATCGAGAGCGCCGACGATCGGGGCCAGCGCTGGTCGACGGTCGGGGTTTCGACCAACGTGATCGACGCCTCCTACAACGCGCTGCACGACGGCATCACCTACAAGCTGTTCGTGGAGCGCGCCGAAGTCGCGCACTGAATGGCCGAGCGGCGAGCGCCGCCCCGGGGCCGGCGATCATCCTGGTCCGCGCGCAGCTCGGCGAGAACGTCGGCACCGCGGCGCGCGCGATGCTGAACTTCGGGCTCACCGATCTGCGCCTGGTCCGGCCGCAGTGCGGCTGGCCGAACGTCAAGGCGGTCAACGCCGCCTCGGGCGCGACCGCGGTGCTCAACCGGGTGCGCCTGTTCGAGACGGTCGAGGCCGCCGGCGCCGATCTGCACCGGCTCTACGCCACGACCGCCCGCGGGCGCGACCTGCCCAAGCCCGAGGTCACCGCCGCCCAGGCCGCGCGCGAAGCCCGCGCCACCCTCGCCGCGGGGCAAGGGGTCGGCATGCTGTTCGGCCCGGAGCGGACCGGGCTCACCAACGACGAGCTGATCCTGGCCGACGCCATCTTGCGGGTGCCGGTCAATCCGGATTTCTTTTCGCTCAACCTCGCCCAGGCGGTGCTGCTGGTCGCCTACGAGTGGTGGCAGTCGGCCGGCCCGGGCCCGGTCGCGCGCCCTGCGGCCGGCCCGGCGGCCACCAAGGGCGAGCTTGCCGGGCTGCTCGACCATCTTGTGGCCGAGCTCGACGCCGCCGACTTCTTCCGCACCCCGGACCGGCGGCTGAGCATGGTCCGCGCGCTCAAGGCCATCTTTGCCCGCGCCGAGCTCGGCACCCCCGACGTCCACCTGCTGCGCGGCGTCATCAAACAGCTGGCCCGCGGCCCCCGCCGCCGCGCCTGAGCGGGAGGCGGGCGGAACTTCGGAGAGCAGCGGAGCCAAGCCCGGCGCTCGATTAACACATCCGAAACGACGGTTGAGCGAGAGTCGGTCCTGCTGTGGCGACAGCGGGTCGCCCGACGAGGGCTTCGGGAGCCGAATTTGAACGAGGCAGGCGGCCTCGCACGGGAGCCGAAGCCCAACCGGAGCGCCGACGGGCTGGCGGAACGGGCCGCTTCGCTGGCCGCCAGAGCCGATCCGAGGCGGCGGGTGGCGACCGGCGGGAGCGGCGCACCGATCGGGCATGTGATGTCGGTCGGCGGGCGCGATCATCTGGGGCCTGCTCGAGCCGGACGCCGGCCAGCACCGCCGAGATCGGCCACGTGGTCCGGCTGCAAGGCGCCGCCGGGCGCAGCTTTGGCGTCATCACCACGCTCAAGAACGACGGCCGGCGCGGCGCCGACGACGACCGGCGGCTGGTCGAGATCCGGCTGATCGGCGAGATCCTGAACAGCAGCTCGAACCGCTGGCGCTTCCAGCGCGGCGTCTCCAGCTATCCGCCGCTCGACAGCCCGATCCACGCCGCCAGCCGCGAGGAGCTGTGCGCGATCTATGCCCGGCCGGAGGTCTCGACGATCCGTCTCGGCACCCTGCGCAACGCCGCCGACCTGCCGGCGTTCGCGATCACCGACAACCTGCTCGGCAAGCACTTCGCCGTGCTCGGCACCACCGGCGCCGGCAAGTCCTGCGCGGTGACGGTGATCCTGCGGGCGATCCTCGACGCCCATCCGTTCGGCCACGTGATCATGCTCGACCCGCACAACGAGTATGCGGCCGGCGTTCCGGAGCCGGGCCGAGCTGCTCAACCCGAGCAACCTCAAGCTGCCCTACTGGCTGCTCAACTTCGAGGAGATCGCGGCGATCCTGGTCAACCAGGAATCGCCCGAAGGCGCCTATGCCGAGGGCGCGATCCTCCGGCGCGCGATCCTGCGGGCGCGGCGCAGCTTCTGCGGCGAGGAGGAGGCCACCGACCACGTCACGGTCGACACGCCGGTGCCCTACCGCCTGTCCGAGCTGATCCAGGTGCTCAAGGACGAGATGGGCGCCTTCAACAAGGCCGACAGCGCGGTCTACTACCAGCACCTGATCAACCGGATCGAGAGCGTGAGCGCGACAAGCGCTACGATTTCATGTTCTCGAGCTTCAGCGTGCGCGACAACATGCGCCAGATCCTCTCGCGCATCCTGCGCATCCCGGTCGAGGGCAAGCCGATCACGATCATCGACATCTCGGGCGTGCCCTCGGAGATCGTCGACGTCGTGGTCTCGGTGCTCTGCCGGCTGATCTTCGAGTTCGCGCTGTGGAGCGATCGCGAGCGGGCGCCGCCGATCCTCCTGGTCTGCGAGGAGGCGCACCGCTACGTGCCGCGCGACGACCAGGCGGGCTTCGCGCCGACCCGGCGCTCGATCTCGCGGATCGCCAAGGAGGGCCGCAAGTACGGCCTCTCCTTGTGCCTGGTGACCCAGCGCCCGGCCGAGCTCTCGGTCAGCAGCCTGTCCCAGTGCAACACGATCTTCGCGCTGCGGCTCGGCAACGAGCACGACCTCGAGTTCGTGCGCCACGCCGTGCCCGACAGCTCGCGCTGGCTCGCCGACGCGCTGCCCGCGCTCAACACCCAGGAGGCGCTGGTGCTGGGCGACGGCGTGCCGGTGCCGCTGCACATCCGCTTCCACGACCTGCCGCCCGAAGATCGCCCGGCCAGCACCACGCCGCCGTTCGCCACCGCCTGGCAGAGCGAGCTCGGCGACGACGGCCTGATCGCGGAGACGATCGAGCGCTGGCGCCGCCAGGTCCGCGGGCAGCACTCGCCGGCCTGAGGCGGCCTCAGCGCCGCCCGGCTGCCGGGCGCACGCGTAGGTGGCAGTTCTCGACCCGAGCTCCTCGCCCGATCGCCGGCCAAAGCCTCTGGATATCGCCCGAGCGCGCCGATCGGCGCTGTCACGACCGGCGGCTCCATAGCCTTTGACATCCGCGCGGCCGATCGCTATAACCGGCGCGGTCCGGAGCCCGGCCCACCCTTGCCGACAACGCCAGCACGAGCCGTCATGACCAAGCGCGTCGAAGCGAAGAACAAGATCTGCCGCCGCCTCGGGGTCAATCTCTGGGGCCGCGCGCGCAACCCGATCGTCAAGCGCGACTATCCGCCGGGCGAGCATGGCTCGAAGCGGCGCAAGATCTCGGGCTACGGCCAGCAGCTCGCCGCCAAGCAGAAGCTCAAGGGCTACTACGGCAACATCACCGAGCGGCAGTTCCAGCGGGTCTACCACGAGGCGGTCACGGCGGCGCGGCGACACCGCCGAGCACATGGTCGGCCTGCTCGAGCGGCGCCTCGACATGGTGGTCTATCGGATGAACTTCGTGCCGACGGTGTTCGCGGCGCGCCAGTTCGTCAACCACGGCCATGTCACGGTCAACGGCCGCCGGGTGACGATCCCGAGCTACCTGGTGCGCGAAGGCGACGTGCGTCGAGGTGCGCGAGAAATCCAAGAACCTGGCGCTCGTGCTCGGCACGATCCAGCAGCCCGAGCGCGACGTCCCGGACTACCTCTCGGTCGACTTCAAGGCGTTGAAGGGCACGCTGGTGCGCGTGCCCAAGCTCGCCGACGTGCCCTACCCGGTGCAGATGGAGCCGAACCTGGTCATCGAGTACTACTCCCGCTGAGTTCGCCCGGCTGCCCGGCAGTTTCAGCGATGGTTCGCGAGCGGGCGGATCGTCGCTTCTCGTCGCCCAGCCCATTGCGGGCCAGCGCGGCCACAGCCATATGGGCGGCGCACGCGGGCCGAAGGTTCACTTGACGTTCAACTGGCTCGTGCTCTGACTGGCGCCGTGCCCAGGAGCCGTGGGGCGTCATTGCAACAGCCGCGCGAAAAGTGTCGCCCAGCTGTCCAACTCAGTCGCCGCGCGCGTGCCCCCGGCACTACGATCATCGCTGCCGGCGGCGCAGCGCAGCGCTCGCGGGTGCCGGACTCTGGCAGGAGCGATCCGCTCTTGGCCAGCCGTCTCGCCCGAGCCATCAACCTGCTGATCGGCGGCCTGGTCGCGCTGACCCTCGCCGTCGGGCCGCTCCGGGCCGAGGAGGACCAGCCCCTCAGCCTGCGCTACGGCGTCTACTGGGCGGGCTTTCAGGTCGCGACGCTTGCCCTCGACCACCGGGTCGGACCCCGCCAATACCGCTCGGAGCTGCTGATCAAGACCGTGGGCGTCGTCGAGAAGCTGGCGCACTACCGGTCCAAGATCGCTGGCGACCGGCTGGCTCGAGGCCGACGAGGACCTGGCTCCGATCAGCTTCAGCTCGGAATACCGCTCGCGCAAGAAGGATCGACGCTCGCTGGTGCGCTTCGACCGCGCGAGCGGCGACGTCGTCGATCTCAAGATCATGAAGCGCGGCAAGCCGGACACCAGCAAGGTGCCGGCGGCGCTGCGCAAGGACGTGATCGACCCGCTGACCGCGTTCTTCCAGCTGCGCGACTACGTCGCCGGGGCGGCTGCGAGCGGGCCGTTCACTGCGGCGATCTTCGACGGCCGCCGGCGCTACGACATCGAGGCGACGGTCGCCGGCTACGATCGGGTCCGGGTTGCCGGTCGCGAGCGGCGCGCGGTCCGGGTCGGCCTGACGCTGACCATGCTCGCCGGCTCCGAACTGGACGACGTCGAGCTGCACGACGACGCGAGCTGCGGCTTCGAATTGGTCCTGAGCGACGACGAGCGCCTGCTGCCGCTGCAGATGCGGCTTACGGATTCGCGCCTCGGCGCCCGCATCGAGCTGCTCGAGGACTGCTCAGGCGAGGCCGGCTGCCAGCTGGCCGCACGCTGAGCGCGGCCGGCCGCCGGGCCGGCTCAGGCCGCGACCTCGGTCTCGACCCCCTTGTCCTTCAAGAGCGCCGCCAGCTCGCCGCTCTGGTACATCTCGCGGACGATGTCGCAGCCGCCGACGAACTCGCCCTTGACGTAGAGCTGCGGGATCGTCGGCCAGTTGCTGAACTCCTTGATGCCCTGGCGCAGCTCGTCGTCGGACAGCACGTCGATGCCTTGAACTTGACGCCCGCCAGCGAAAGCACCTGGACCACCTGGGCCGAGAAGCCGCACTGCGGGAACACCGGCGTGCCCTTCATGTACAGCACCACCGGATTGGCCTCGATGTCGTTCTGGATGCGGGCGAGCGACGTCGGTCATCGTCGGCTCCTGGCGACGCGTTGCGCCTCAGTTCGGGCACGGCGGTGGTCAGCGCCAGCGCGTGCAGCTCGCCGCCCATGCGCCCGCCCAGCGCCCGGTAGACCATCTGATGCTGCTGGACCCGGCTCTTGCCGCGAAAGGCCGGCGCGACCACGTGCGCGCGGTAGTGATTGCCGTCGCCCGCGAGATCCTCGACGGTCACCTCCGCGTCCGGCAGCCCCTCCCGGATCAGCAGGCTCGATCTCCTCGGCCGTCATCGCCATCGCCAGCAATCCGACTCTCAACTCACCGCGCCGGGCGCGGCCATGAACGCCGGCAGCCAGCCTTCGTGGGCCCGGCGCGAGCTCGCCCAAGCGATATGGCATCGCCGCCGCCGAGCGTCAACGCGCCACCGCCGGTGGTCCCGACCCGCCGTGCCAGCACGCCTGCCTTCGCGGCTGCAGCGAGCAGCGCCTCGAGCCGCCCGGGCGCGACCGCCAGCAGATAGCGGCCCTGGTCCTCGCCGAACAGCCAGCCGGCATCGCGCTCCGGCAGCGCCTCGAGGTCGGCCCCGATCCCGGACGCCAGCGCCATCTCGGCCAGCGCAACCGCGAGGCCGCCGTCGGAGAGGTCGTGGCAGGCCTCGACCCGCCCGGTCTCGATCCAGCTGACGCACGCAGCTCGCCGTTCCGGCGCTCGGTGGCCAGATCGACCGGCGGCGGCGCGCCGTCCTCGCGGCCGCAGACCTCGCGCAGATAGAGCGATGCGCCGAGCCAGCCGAAGGTCTCGCCGATCAGGATCAGGACCAGGCCTGCCCGATCGCCAGGCCGGGGTGGCGATCCGATCGAGATCCGAGATCAGGCCAAGGCCGCCGATCATCGGCGTCGGCAGGATCGCCTGGCCGTCGGTCTCGTTGTAGAACGACGACGTTGCCCGACACGACCGGGAAGTCGAGCGCCCGGCAGGCCTCCGCCATGCCGTCGAGGCAGCCGACGAACTGGCCCATGACCACCGGGTTCTCGGGGCTGCCGAAGTTCAGGCAATCGGTGAGCGCGAGCGGGCGCGCGCCGACCGCGCAGAGATTGCGCCAGGCCTCGGCGACCGCCTGGCGGCCGCCCGTTTCGGGGTCGGCCAGGCAATAGCGCGGCGTACAGTCGGTGGTCAGCGCGAGCGCCGCGGTTGCTGCCGTGGATCCGCACCACGGCGGCATCGCCGCCCGGCCGCAGCACGGTGTCGCCCATGACCATGTGGTCGTACTGCTCGCAGATCCAGCGCTTGGACGCGAGGTCCGGGCTGCGCGACCAGCCGCAGCAGCGCCGCCCGGTGACCGAGCGGCGGGTTGACGTCGCGAGCGATCGATCGGCGGCGGCGCCGGGGTTCGCGCCTACGGCCGCTCGTAGATCGGCGAGCCGCCGCTGACCGGCGCGATCGGCACGCGCGCGACCTCCTCGCCGGCGAACCGGATCACCATGGCGCCGCTGTCGGTCACCCGGCCGACCGGGACGCAGTCGAGATCCCATTTGGCGAACACTGCCGCGCGCTTCGGCCTCGGCGCCTCGGCGCAGCACCAGCAGCATCCGCTCCTGGCTCTCCGAGAGCAGGATCTCGTAGGGCGTCATGCCGGTCTCGCGGGTCGGCACCCGGTCGAGGTCCATCTCGATGCCGGTGCCGCCGCGCGCCGCCATCTCGAACGACGACGAGGTCAGGCCGGCCGCGCCCATGTCCTGGATCGCGACGATCGCGTCGGTCTGCATCAGCTCCAGGCAGGCTTCGAGCAGCAGCTTCTCGGTGAACGGGTCGCCGACCTGGACGGTCGGCCGCCGCGCCTCGGTCGCCTCGCTGAACTCGGCCGAGGCCATCGTCGCGCCGTGGATGCCGTCGCGCCCGGTCTTGGCGCCGACGTAGACCACCGGATTGCCGGCGCCGGCGGCGCGGGCGTAGAAGATCTGGTCCTTGCGCGCCAGGCCGACGCACATCGCGTTGACCAGGATGTTGCCGTCGTAGGCCGCGGTGGAAGGTCGTCTCGCCGCCGACCGTCGGCACGCCGATGCAGTTGCCGTAGCCGCCGATGCCGGCGACCACGCCCTCGACCAGGTGGCGGGTCCTCGGATGGTCCGGCGCGCCGAAGCGCAGCGAATTGAGGTAGCGCCACCGGCCGTGCGCCCATCGTGAAGACGTCGCGCAGGATGCCGCCGACCCCGGTCGCCGCCCCCTGGTAGGGCTCGATGAAGCTCGGGTGGTTGTGGCTCTCGATCTTGAACACCGCGGCCATGCCGTCGCCGATGTCGACCACGCCCGCGTTCTCGCCCGGGCCGCAGATCACCTGCGGGCCCTCGGTCGGCAGCCGCTTCAGCCAGTGCCTGCGACGACTTGTAGGAGCAGTGCTCGCTCCACATCACCGAGAAGATGCCGAGCTCGACCAGGTTCGGCGCCCGCCCGAGGATCTCGACGATCCGCGCGTACTCCGCCTCGGACAGCCCGTGCTCGGCGGCATCCGCGAAGGTCGCGTCCGACGTCATCGAAGGGCCTCGACCAGCGTGCGGAGCATGGTCAGGCCGTCGATGCCGCCCGTTGCGCGGGTCGGCGGCGCGCTCGGGATGGGGCATCATCCCGAGCACGTTGCGCCCGGCGCCGAGCACGCCGGCGACATTGCCGATCGAGCCATTCGGATTGTCGAGATAGCGAAATGCGATCCGGTCCTCGTCCGCCAGCCGCTCGAGGTCGTCCGGACCGCAGACGTACCAGCCGTCGTGATGGGCGATCGGGATCTCGACCGTCTGACCGGCGGCGTAGCCGGCGGTGAAGGCGGAGTCGCTGGTCGCGACCTCGAGCGTGACCGGCCTGCAGATGAATTTCAGGCCGCGGTTGCGGATCAGCGCGCCCGGCAGCAGCCCGGCCTCGGTCAGGATCTGGAAGCCGTTGCAGATCCCGAGCACCGCCACGCCCGCGGCCGCGCGCCTGATCACCTCGGCCATGACCGGCGCGTGGGCCGCGATCGCCCCGCAACGCAGATAGTCGCCGTAGGTGAAGCCGCCTGGCAGCACGATCAGGTCGAGCTTGGGCAGCTCGGTCGCCCCGTGCCAGAGCCGGGCGACCTTCGCCCCGGCGGCAGCGAGCGCGATTTCGATGTCGCGATCGCAATTCGAGCCCGGGAAGGTGATCACGCCCGCCTGCACCGGGTCCTCCTCGAAAGCGTCGGCCGCTCAGTCCTCGAAGGCCACCGAATAGGTCTCGATCACCGGGTTGGCCAACAGCTGCTCGCACATCGCCTCGACCTCGGCCATGGCTTTGGCCGGGTCCGGCTGCTCGAGCTCGAGCTCGATCAGCTTGCCCTGGCGGACGTCGCCCACGCCCGAAAAGCCGAGTTGCGCCAGCGCGCGCCCGATCGCGGCACCCTGCGGGTCGAGCACGCCGTCCTTGAGGCGGACGTGGACCAGCACCTTCATCGCCGCCTCTGCTGGTGGGGCCGGCCGCGCCTCATTGCACCGTTTCGGGGCCCTTGAGGTCGCGCGGCCCCGCCTCGGGCAGGATGCCGAGCCGCCTTGCCACCTCCTGATAGCCCTCCTCGACCCGGCCGAGGTCGCGCCGGAAGCGGTCCTTGTCGAACTTCTCGTTGGTCGCGGCGTCCCACAGCCGGCAGCCGTCCGGGCTGATCTCGTCGGCGAGCACGATCCGCATCTCCTCGTCCTCCCAGAGCCGGCCGAACTCGAGCTTGAAGTCGATCAGGCGCAGCCCGACGCCTGCGAACAGGCCGGTCAGGAAGTCGTTGATGCGCAGGCCGAGGTTCAAGATCTCATCGATGTCCTGATAGCTCGCCCAGCCGAAGGCGGTGATGTGCTCCTCGCTGACCATCGGGTCGCCGAGGTCGTCGGACTTGTAGTAATACTCGACGATCGAGCGCGGCAGCGGCGAGCCTTCCTCCATACGGAAGCGCTGGGCGAGCGAGCCGGCGACGACATTGCGGACGACGACCTCGACCGGGATGATCTCGACCTCCTTGATCAGCTGCTCGCGCATGTTGAGCCGGCGCACGAAATGGGTCGGGATGCCAATCGAGGCGAGCCGCAGCATCAGGTGTTCGGAGATCCGGTTGTTGAGGACGCCCTTGCCGGTGATCACGCCCTGCTTTTGATTGTTGAAGGCGGTGGCGTCATCCTTGAAGTACTGAATGAGGGTGCCGGGCTCGGGGCCCTCGAACAGGACCTTGGCCTTGCCTTCGTAGACTTTCCGGCGACGGCTCATACGGTGGTCCATGCGCGGCCTCGAACGACGTAGATAGTCGGCGCGGTCTATAGCGCAGGCGCGGATCGAACACAACCGACGCCGCGGCCGGCTGGCGCGTTCGGCCTTGCATCCGTCGACGCAAGGGGCGTCGGTGCCGCAAAATGGCGGCCTGCGGCGTCGATCGAGCGAGCTGGGGTCAGGGGGTCGGCGCGTCCCGGCGGAGCAGGCCCTCCTGCTTGAGCTCGGCCCAGAAATCGGCCGGAATCTCCGGCGCGAAGATCTGCAGGTTCTGCTCGACCTCGGCCGGCGCGCGGGTGCCGGGGATCACGGTCGCGACCGCCGGATGGCCGAGCGGGAACTGCAGTGCTGCGGTCGGCAGGCGGACGCCATGACGGGCGCAGACCGCCTCGATCCGACGCACCCGCTCCATGATCTCGGGCGGCGCCGGCGCATACTGGAAATAGGCGCCCTCGATGGCACCGGTCGCGAGGATGCCGGTGTTATAGGCGCCGCCGATGATCAGCGCGATCTGGCGCCGCTCGAGCAGCGGCAGCAGCGCATCGAGCGGCGCCTGCTCGAGCAGCGTGTAGCGCCCGGCGAGCAGGAAACAATCGAAGTCGCCGCGCTCGGCGAGGTCCTGGCAGGCCGCGGTCTCGTTGATGCCGGCTCCGATCGCCCGGACCGCGCCCTGCTCGCGCAACTCCACCATGGCCTGGTAGCCGCCGGCCATGAACTCGGCGACCCGCGCCTGGCGCGCCGCCTCGGAGCCGTGGGTCCAGACGTCGAGGTCGTGCACGAGCAGCACGTCGATCCGGTGCATGCCCAGGCGCTGCAGGCTGTCCTCGACCGAGCGCATCACGCCGTCGTAACCGTAGTCGTAGACTTCGGCGAACGGCAGCGCGTTCTTGAACGGGCCGTGGTCCAGCGTCTTCGGGTCCTGGGGCCGGATCAGGCGGCCGACTTTGGTCGAGAGCACGAAGCTGTCGCGCTCCCGGCCACGCAGGGCCTCGCCGATTCGATGCTCGCCAAGGCCGAAGCCATAGAGAGGCGCGGTGTCGAAATAGCGGATGCCGGCGTCGTAGCAGGCGCGCACCGTGGCCCAGGCGTCGGGGTCGGACAGCGTCTGGAACAGATTGCCGAGCGGCGCCCCGCCGAAGCCCATGATCGTGACCTCGACCCCCGATCTGCCGAGCCGCCGCCTGTCGCTCGCCTGCATTGCCTGCCTCCCCGTGGTTGGAGCGACAGCTTACGCCGGCCCGGTGATCACCACCACCCATCGGCCAAGTGCCGGGACTCCCGCCGGTCGCGAATGGATCGCCCGGACGCCAAAGACGGGCGGCTTCGAACTCATTACTCGCGAGCCTGGCCCGCAGGAACCGGCGTGAAGAAGATCTGGGGCGCGGCCGCAATCAACCGGCGCTCGCCGCCGAACAGCGGCTGGCGATAGCAGTCGGGGTCGGCGATCGTGCGATAGCAGTAGACCACGCCGCGTTCGGCGAGCCAGAGCGGCGCCGCGGGCGCTGGCGCGCAGCCGGCAAGCGACAGAACGGCGGCGAGGGCGCGCGCGATCCTCATGCCCCGAGCCTCGCCCGGCGATCGGCGGTGTGCAAGCCCAGGCGAGCGCAGCGCTGCACCCAGGTAGGCGTCGAGCCGTGCCAAACCGGCGGCGCCAGTTGATCTCCCCGGGGCTGCGCGCTACCAAACCATCAGACCCGCTCGCCAGATGCGGTCGAGCGCGGACCAAGCCATGGGAGGCAAATAAGATGACAGCACGGACTCGCAGCCTGGCCGGGGCGGGCGCTCTGGGTCTGGCGCTTGCAGCCGGCGTCGCCCTCTACCCGGCCGGCGCGCAGGCGCAGATGAAGCACGAGGGCGTCGAGGCGACCGTGATGACGTTCACCGGGCCGCAGATTGCCGAGCCGCTGCAGCGGCGGGCGCCCGATTTCAAGCAGCTGACCGGCGCCTCGATCAACGTCGTGACCGTGCCGTTCTCCGATCTCTACAGCAAGCTGTTGACCGACTTCGCCACCGGCACGAACAGCATCGATGGCATGGTCTTTGCGCCGCAGTGGATGGTCGACTACATCGACCCCGGCTATCTCGAGGACCTGACCGCCCGGGTCGAGGCCGATGCGGCCCTGAAATGGGACGACGTGGCGCCGTTCTTCCGTAACTTCAGCGCCACCTACGACGGCAAAGTCTACACGATCCCGCTCGATGGCGATTTCCAGATGGTCTACTACCGGAGCGACCTCCTGGAGCAGGCCGGCCTCAATCCGCCCAGAGTCTGGGATGATTACCTCGAGATTGCCAAGAAGTTCCACGGCCAGGACCTGAACGGCGACGGCAAGGCCGACTACGGCTCCTGCATCGCCAAGAAGCGCAACGCCCAGTCTTATTGGATGATCATCTCGGTCGCCGCCGGCTTCCTGCAGTCGCAAGGCACCGCGCAGGGCGCCTTCTTCAACACCGAGGACATGAGCCCGCTGATCAACAACGAGGCGTTCGGCAAGGCGCTCGACATCTATGTCGCGACGACCCAGTACGGGCCACCCGACGAGATCAACCTGGACGTAGGCGATACCCGCGGCCTGTTCACGACCGGGCGCTGTGCGCTCTCGGTCGACTGGGGCGACATCGGCACGCTCGCGATCGACCCCGCCACCTCCAAGGTCCAGGACAAGGTCGGCGCGGTCATCCTGCCGGGCTCCAGCCAGGTGCTCGACCGGGCCACCGGCAAGCTCGTGGACTGCAACGCCGAGCGCTGCCCCTACGCTACCGATGGCATCAACCACGCCCCGTTCGCGGCCTTCGGCGGCTGGTCGGGGGCGGTCAACGCCGCGAGCTCGGACGAGGTCAAGGCCGCGGTTTACGACTTCTTCTCCTACATGAGCCAGCCCGAGCAGGCCAACGAGGACGTCACGATCGGCATCACCGGCTTCAACCCGTACCGGGTCTCCCAGTTCGACAGCCTCGAGCTCTGGCGCAAGGCCGGGATGAGCGAGGCGGCCGCCAAGAACTATCTGGGCGCGATCGCCGACAGCCTGAACAGTCCCAACATGGTGCTCGATCTGCGCGTGCCGCAGAACCAGCGCTATGAGCAGATCGTGCTCGACACGGCAATCAGCCGCCTGCTCGCGGGCGAGATCGATCGCGATCAGGCGATGGCCGACATCGAGGCCGGCTGGAACGAGGTGACCGAAGAGCTGGGCCAGGACGAGCAGCTCGAGGCCTATAAGGCGACGCTCGGCATCCCGACCGAGTGAGCGGTTCCGGCCAGAAGATGCCGGCGCGGGGTCGGTCCGGCCGGGCCCCGCGCCGGAGGCCCCAGCTTTGGACGGTCTGAGCCGGCGCCTCGACCAGCACGCGGCGGCGGTGTTCGTGATGCCGGCCGTGCTGGTCGTGCTCGCGATGTCGATCTTTCCGCTGATCGTCTCGCTCTACCTGTCGCTGGCGCGGTTCCGCTTCGTCAAAGGCGGCTTCGAGGCGAAGTACATCGGCTGGCTCAACTACAAGAAGCTGCTGCTCGGCAGCGAGCAGTTCCACTTCCTCGGCGACTTCGGCAGGCTCGGGGGCGAAGGCTGGGCCGCGCTTGGCCTCGCCGCGCTCGCCATGATCGCACTGCTGGCGCGCTACGCGCGCACCGCCGACGTCAGCCTCTTCGGGCTGCTCCGGGGCGCGCTGGTGGCCGCCCTTGCGTGGCTCGGCCTGCTCCTGGTCGTGATCACCAACACCGGCGGCGGCCACCCGGGCAGCCTGGTCGTGACCCTGTTCTACGTCGGCATCGGGGTCGCGGTGCAATATGCGATCGGCCTCGGCCTCGCCCTCCTCTGCACCCTCAACCTGCCTGGCCGCACCTTCTTCCGGGTCGTGTTCTTCCTGCCGATGATGATCACGCCGGTCGGGATCGCCTACACCTTCCGGATGCTGACCGACACCACCAAAGGCCCGTTCACGCCGATCTGGCAGTACTTCGGCTGGGGCGAGACCTCCTGGGTCGCCGACCCGTGGGGCGCGCGGATGGCGGTCATGATCGGCGACGCCTGGCAGTGGATTCCGTTCATGTTCATCGTGCTGCTGGTCGCGATCGAGAGCCAGCCCCAGGACCAGCGCGAGGCGGCCCTGGTCGACGGCGCCTCGCGCCTGCAGACCTTCCGCTACGTCACCTGGCCCGCGATCCTGCCGGTCTCGCTCACGGTCGTGATCATCCGGGTGATCGAGGCGTTCAAGATCGTCGATCTGCCGAACGTGCTGACCAACGGCGGCCCCGGCATCGCCTCGGAATCGATGACGCTCCACGCCTACGTCGCCTGGCGCGCGCTCGACCTCGGCGGCTCGGCGGCGGTCGCCTACATGCTGCTGTTCGTGGTGTCCTTCGTCTGCCTGTCGTTGTTCGCCTTCCTGCGACCACCCGAAGCCGCGCCGAAGCCGTGAGCAATCGGCCATCACCACGCGGCCTCGCCTGGCTCCTTCGGCCGCGCACCGCCCTCGACCCATCGCCGCTGAGCATGGCGCTCGCCTATCTGATCCTGGGCTTTTGGGCGTTCGTGGTCCTTTTCCCACTCTACTGGGTGTTCATCACGTCGTTCAAGATCCCGCTCGCCGTCAACGACGGCCCGTTTTACGTGATGTGGCTCGACTTCCAGCCCTCGCTGCATGCCTGGAAATACATCTTCGTCGACCTCGGCCCCGATACCTTCCGACCCTATCTGAACTCGGTGATCGTGGCCCTCGCGAGCTCGGCGATGGCACTCGTGCTCGGCAGCATGGCGGGCTACGGGCTCGCGCGCATGAGCTACCGGCCGCGGCTCGGCAACATCGGCCTGTTCGTGCTCGCGGTGGCACTCGCGATCGTGCTCGTGGTCGCCTTCGGCCTTGCCTGGGAGCTGGCGCTGGCGCTGGCATTGGCGCTGTTCCTGCTGCTGCTCCAGACCATGGGCCGCCGCTTCAGGCGCGCGCTCGGCAACGACGACATCGCGTTCTGGATGATCTCGCAACGCATCCTGCCGCCCGTTGCGGTCGTCATCCCGGTCTACGTCCTGTTCCAGCAGGCGGGCCTGCGGGATTCGCTGGCGGCCCTGATCATCACCTACGTCGCGGTCAACCTGCCGATCGTGGTCTGGCTGATGCGCGATTTCTTCCAGGGCGTCCCGCTCGAGCTCGAGGAGTCGGCGATGATCGACGGCGCCTCGCGCTTTCGGATCTTCTGGTCGATCGTGCTGCCGATCGCGCGCGCAGCGCTGGCCTCGGCCTTCCTGTTGATGCTGATCCTGACCTGGAACGAGTATCTCTTGGCGCTGATGCTCTCGACTGCCGACACCCAGACGCTGCCGCTGCTGATCGCCGCTCAGAACGCGACCCGCGGGCCGCAGTGGTGGTACATGTCGGTCCTGATTCTGATCATGGTCGTGCCGGTCGTGCTGATGGCGGTAGCACTCGAGCGCTTCATCCGCCGCGGCATGCTGATCGGCGCGGTCAAGGGCTGAGCGGCGGCTACTCCCAGCCGACCGGCTGATAGCCGCGCTCGCGCAGGCAGTGGTCGACGAAGTTGCGATAAGCCGGGCTCGGGCCGCCGCCGTCGCTGAACATCGAGCGCAATAGGCCGGCGGTGGCGCCGGTCGCAGCGCCGACCGCGGCCCCAGTGCCGGCCGAGCCCAGGATCGCGCCGCCGACCGCACCAGAGGCGCCGCCGATGGCACCACCGGCCGCGGTGTTGCCGGCGGTCCGCTGCGCGTTGCCCGAGCCGGCCGAACTGCCGGCGTCGGCGGCCAGCTCCCGGCACTCGGCGATGTCCTGATCGGCCTGCGCTTGGCCCACCGCCTGCAGCCGGTCGTTTGGGTAGAGGATCGGCTTCGGCCCGGAGGCGCAGCCGGCAAGCGTCGCTGCGATCAGAGCCGCCGCTGCCAGCCCCAACGCGCGTGCGCACCAATCCTGGGAACCGCGGTCGATCGGCGCCTGTGCCATGTCTTGCTTCCCGATTTGAGCGTCTCCCTAAGACCATAGGTCCGAAGTCGCGCCCGGCGAGCCGGACCTCGCCGCAGGCAGCCGGTGCCTACTTTTACCTATAGACCTCGCGGCGATGGCGCACGGCGATCACAATGACCACCAGCCGCTGGTCCTCGATCGTGCAGATGATCCGGTAGTCGCCCACGCGATAGGACCAGAGATCGCCCTTGTCGCCGTGCAAGGGCTTGCCGAGCCGGCGGGGATCGCCGATCGCGAGCACCCGCTCCCTTAGGAACTGCCTGACCCGGCGTTGGACCGGCGGGTCGAGGCGCTTGAGCTCGCTGCGGGCGTTGGGCCGGAACTCAATCGTCCAGGCCAAGCTCTTGCTCGACCTGCTCGAGGGTGAGATTGGGTAGCCCCTTCTCGCGCTCGAGGACGGCGATGGCATGCAGGTAGTCGGCGCGGTCCTCGAGGAACTCGATGATGGCTTGGCGGGCATAGTAGCTCTTGGTCCGTCCGGTCTCCCGGGCCAGCTCATCGAGCTCGTCAGCGAGTTCCTTGGGCAACCTCACCGCGAGCGTCGCCTCAGACATTCCCATCCATGCCGCTCATGTCAAACATGTTATACACTTCGACAATATGTCGAATTGGCGAAGGTTGCCAGAACAAAATGTTCTTATCGTGACGTGGGCTGATCCTACTTCTGCCGCCACTCGCCGTCGGCGCCGAGTACGTATTCGCCGGCCGGCGCGCGCTCGATCAGCTTGGTGCCGGTGATCTGGGCGACCGCGGCGACCGGGGCGCCTTGCGCGTCGGCGATCTCCTGGTATTTGGCCGCACGCCTGGCGTTGACCCGGTCGACCAGGGCGCGCACGTCGTCCGGCGTGTCGGCGGCGACGATGCCGAGATAGCCGTCGATCCGCTCGCCGACCTGGCCAGCCGCCTTGGCGTCGTCGAGCGCATCGGCGCGCGCCGGCGCAGCCAGCAGCGCCAGTGCCAGGAAACCCATCGCGACGGTCCGCAGAACCGGCATCATCGGCAGCGCTCCTAGAATAAATCCGGATTGTCCTGGAGAAGATCTTCGACGTCTCGGTCGACCTTGACCCGAACCTCCTGCTCGATATTGACGTTGAGATTGATCACGATCGGATCCTTGGGCGCTTCGACCTGCACCCTGTGGGTGCAGGCGGCCATCAACGGCGCCAGTGCCAGCAGCAGGACCAGCGCGCTAGCGGGGGAAGCTCCGCATTTGCTGACGGATGCGCTCCGGGAGCTGATAGGTCGCGAACCCGCTGCGCAGGATGTTGGCGAGCTCACCGCGGAGGTTGAGATTGAACTCGATCGGATGGCCATCATAGAGCTCCGGATTGGCGCCCCGGACGTGCAGCTTGATGTCCATCTCGGCATCGGTCGGCCCATCGAGCGTGATCCTGAGCGCCTCATAGTGGAAATTCTCCAGGGCCTGCAACAACAGACTCACATTGGCGCCGCCGGCCTCCAGCGCGGTGAGCCGCTCGGTCGGCCGGTAACGCAGCCAGCCGGGCCCGGCGGTCGCGAATTCGCCGGCCTCGATCACGGCGACGCCGTTCATGATCCGGACCGGCAGCGAGCCCTGGACCCGGCCCTGGCCGCTCAGCCCGGGCAGGCGGGTCAGACCGAACAGCTGGCCGAGATCGAGCGCATCCGCGGTCAGCGTCATCGTCATATCAGAGGTCGCTGACCCCACCCTGAACGGCCGGGCACGGATCGTGCCGCCGGCGAAGTCCCAGCGCAGCTGCTCGACGGCGACCGTCTGATCGGGGTCGATCCGAAAACCGATCAGGCCCTGGGTCAGCGGCAGGCCGAAATTCAGCAGCCCGATCGCGAGCTCCTGCCCGGGCGGTGTCGTCAGCGGCGACAGCCGATTGATGTTCAGGACGCCGTTGACCTGCTCGAAGCGGGCGGGCCCGACCCTGAACCCGAGCCCCTCCAGCAGCAGCGCGAGGTCGGCCCAGATCTGACCGCGCGCGCCCCAGCCAAGGGTGCCATCGAGCGCGATCCTGCCGGCGACGTCGCGGAGCTGCTCGCCGAGCACCGGCGCGAGCTGCCGGGGCTGGCGCCGGCCGGGCACGAAGGTCAGCGGCGCGAGCTTGACCTCAGCCTGGCCTCGGCCACGCCCCGGCTCGTGCCGGCCGCGCAAGGTCAGGACCAGCTCGTCGGCCGGCCGGCTGATCCGGGCGTCCAGATCGACCCGCTCGGCCGCCGGCCGCAGCGTGCCGCTCAAGGTCAGCGGCGCGAACCAGGCCGGGTTGCCTATGTGGCTGAGGTTCGCGACCGCGATCGGAATGCTCTCGCCGGGGGGCAAGCCATCCGGCCCAAGCACGAACTCGGTCGCGATGCCTTCGAGGATGATCTGCTGCTGCGACAGCTCGAGCCGGCCGTCGCCGAGCTTGATCTCGGCGCTGGCGAGGCCGTTCCGATCGCCGCTCGCGGCCAGGCTCAGGTCGGTTGCCCGGGCGGGTCCCCGGATGGCGCCGGCGGCGAGGTCGAACGGATCGCCCTTGGCGCGCAGCGCGTGCCGCCAGCCGATCGGGCCGGCTGCGGCCAGATCGACGATCAGGAGCGGCGGTTCGCCCGGCTCGAGCCGGAAGGCGAGCGGCCCGGCGCGCCCGCCGTCCGGCCAGGTGACGCTCTCGACGCCGAGCCGGCCCGGCTCGCTGGCCGAAAGCGTCAGCCGGTCGTCGGCGAAGTTGACGGCGAGCTTTTGGCTCAGCGTCGCGCCGGTCACCGCGACCCCGGGTTTCGGCGCGCCGCCGCCCGCGAGCTCCAAATCGGCCGTGCCCCGCCAGTCCTCCGGCCGCCCTTCGGCCTGCAGCCCGAGCCGGCCGCTCGCGACCTCGAGCTCGCGCCAGCCAAGCCCGCCGATGCTCAGCGCCACCTTGACATTGCCGGCCTCTGCCTTCCCTTCGGCATCCGTCCCCAGGCTGCCATCGAGGTCCGCTGCCAGCCGTGCCCGGCCGGCGGCAAGCACGAGCCCGCCCGCGACCCTGAAGTCCGCGGCCGTGATCGCCAGCGGGCCGGTCAGCCGGATCGGCCCGGTCTGGTCGCCGAGCCGGACCTGCCAGGGGGTTGGCAGCGCTTCGGCGAGGTGCCTGAGCGGCGCTGCCAGCGCCCCGATCGTCGCCTCGGCCGGGTCGAGCCGGGCGTCGATCCGGCCATCGGCGATCTCGAAGGTGAGCTCGCCGCGGCCGTCGATCGCCCCCGCCAGATCGGGCAACGCCATCTGCGCGGCCGCGAACGCGAGGCGGCCCTGCGCGCGGACTGCCCCGAGCGTGACCTTCGGGTCGAGCGGCAGATGGCCGCGCAGATCCAGGTCGGCCCGCACCTCGCCGGCGTCGTTGAGCAACCGTCCGCCCGCCATGTCGATGCTGAACTCGGCCTCCGGCCAGCCTGCCCGCAGCTCGGCCGAAAGCGGCAGCACGAGCTCGCCCCAAGGTGTTTCGAGCGCGACCTCCGCTGCCCGCACCACCACTTGATCGGGCAAGACCGGCAGGCGGAGGCCGCTTTCGGCGCCAGCCGCCGGCGGCTCGAACCCCGCCGGCTCGAGCCGGCCATCGACCCAGCGGCCGCGCAGCCGCAGGCCTCCGGCCTCGATGCTGGCGACCCGGCCGCGCACGAGGTCGCGCAGGCGGTAACGAATTCGTAACCGCTCGAGGCGATCACTGGGCGGCGTGCCGAGCCGGAGGTCGGTGACTTCGAGGCTGGTCGGCCCGAGATCCAGGCCCTCGAACGCCACGGTCTCAATTCCGGCCGCCCGCAGACCGGCGCGGACCAGCGGTCCGGGGAACCAGAGCAGCGCGCCGAGCAGCCCGGCGATCAGCAGGAGGACCGCCAGCAGGACGGCGGCAAGCGCGCGAATCACCGGCGGCGGTCGCGCGAGGCGAAGTCTGTGGTCATGGCTCCTGGGGACATATCCTTTAAGTGAAAGCTGTTATAGCAATAACTTGACAGAAGACGCTAGCTTTGCCTAGCTTGCCGGCACCGAGGCCTCGGCCAACTCGGGCACAGCCGTCCGGACGGCGGGCTACGAGCGGAAGGAGCAAGAACATGAGCGGAGCGGCCAAGCGGGTCGTGGCAGTGCTGCTGTGGGCGTTGATCGCGGTGGTCGGGCCCGCGGCCGAAGCCAAATCCGACGGCCAGCAGCGGGTCGTGGAGCGGGCGCGGCTCGCGCTCGACGCGTTTCTGGACGACCCCACTTTCGGAGACATGCGGGTCTATGTCCAGAACGCCTATGCGGTTTTGATCGTACCCGAGCTGCTCAAGGGCGGCTTCCTGTTCGGCGCCGAATACGGGATCGGCGTGCTGCTGGTGCGCGACCCGCAGACCGGCGCCTGGGGCCAGCCTGCCTTCTACTCGTTGTACGCCGGCAGCGTCGGCCTGCAGATCGGCGGTCAGAGCTCCGACGTCGTGTTCACGATCATGAACCAGGGGGCGATCGACAAGCTGCTCGACCACGGCGTCAAGCTCGGCGCCGACGTCGGCGTTGCGGCGGGCCGGCTTGGGGCCTCGATCGGCGCCGCGACCACGACCCATTTCGGTGAGGACATCTACGTCTTCGCCAAGAGCAAGGGCCTGTTCGGCGGCTTCTGGGTCGACGGCACCTATGTCCGGGCCAACCACGATTGGAATCAGGCTTTCTACGGCCGCCCGGTCGATCCCCGCCAGGTCGTGCGCGAGCCGACCGTCATGGCCAGCGCCGAGGTTGACGCGCTGCACCAGGCCCTGACCCGCTTCTGAGCGCTTGCGCCGGCAAGTTGTCCGCCCGTTCGCCTGGCGGAGGATGGCAGCTGGCGGATCGAGGCCCCTCCGGGTCGCTGTAGAGAGATGCGTCTTGTCGCCTGCGCACTGACCGTTCTTCTCGCTCTCGTGCACAGCGCCGAGGCCGAGCGGATCGTCACCGATTCGGCCGGCCGACAGGTCAGGGTGCCGGATCGGATCGAGCGCGTGTTCGCCGCCGGGCCGCCTGCTTCAGTGTTGCTGTACGTGCTGGCGCCGGATCGGCTGGTCGGCTGGCCACGGGCGCCGCGACCGGAGGCTCTGCCCTACATCGCGCCGGAGTACCGCGACCTGCCGGTGCTCGGCTCCCTGACCGGCGGCAGCGACGTCAATCTCGAGGTGCTGCTGCAATCCCGGCCCGACCTGATCGTCGACTTCGGCTCGGTGCGCGACACCTACATCTCGCTCGCCGAGCGGGTCCAGGCGCAGACCGGCATCCCCTACGTCCTGATCGACGGTCGGTTCGAGAATACCGCCGCCGCGGTGCGTCGGCTCGGCCAGGTGCTTGGGGTCGAACAGCGGGCGGAGCAGATCGCAAGCTACGTCGAGCGCACCTTGGCCGAGATCGACGCCATGCTTGCCGCGGTGCCGCAGGACCAGCGGCCGCGCGTTTACCTCGCCCGCGGCCCCGATGGCCTCGAGACCGGCCTGCGCGGCTCGATCAATACCGAGATCATCGAGCGGGTCGGGGCGATCAACGTCGCCGGCGACCCGAGCGGCGCCCGCCGCGGCATCGCCGAGGTGCCGATCGAGCAGATCGTGCTCTGGAACCCCGATACCATCATCACCTGGGACCGCAACTTCTACGAAGCCGTCGGTACCGATCGCTACTGGCAGCGGGTGGCGGCGGTGACGTCGAAGCGCGTCTATCTGAGCCCGAGCCTGCCCTATGGCTGGATCGACACGCCGCCATCGCTCAATCGCCTGATCGGGGTCGTATGGCTCGCAGGGTTGTTCTACCCGGAGGACTTTCAGCACGATCTGCGCGAGGTGACGCGGTCGTTCTACAAGCTCTTCTACCACGTCGACCTCGCCGAACCCGACCTCGACCGTCTGCTCGCGTCGGCCGAGGGCCGCGCCCACTAGGCGGTCGGTCAAAAGATCGCCTCCACAACCGCCTCAGCTCTCAACCCTCGTCCGACAACCTCTCCAGGCCTGGAACGATGAAGATCGGCGGGCGGGCCCGCTGGCTCGACGGATCAACTGGACATCTGCCGCTATGTTTGCTTGAATATAGCGACCTTGTGGAGGACCGCGTGGCAGGCCTATCGAGCGGGGCGACCGAGACGATCCTGTCGTCCCATCCGGTGCGCCTGCCCTTCGCCGCGAGCGGTGCTGCGCCGGTCCTCGAATGGGCGTCCACCCGTCGCGGCGGTGTACCGGCGGGCCTTGAGCAGGCTGGCTCGAAGCGTCGGCGGCTTTGGGAACTGGAACCCAGCCTGCACTGCTCGATCATCGGGACCTGCCTGACCACCGCCGAGCTCCGCGAGATCGTGCGCCGAATCTGCCGCGGTCAAGGGCTTGCCGCCCCGACCTCCTCGGACCACGACGTTCACGGCCTCGGGGTTGGGTTCGCTCAGCGGCGCGACGGGCCCGGCAAGCTGCTCCATAAGGCGCTCGACCGGCGGCATGCCGCAGCGTTGCGCGCCTTCGGCGCGGCGACCGATGAGCTTGGCGTCGCGGCGCGCTGGCAGGAGGCGCGCGCCGCTGGCGAGATTCCCGGGGCCTACTGGGCGACGCTGACCCACGCCGGCACGAGCGAGCGCCTGATCCGCCGCGTGTTCGGCGAGGTGCACATGCTCTCGCATCTGGTCGGCGCGTCGAACCGGGCCGACATCCGCCGCCTGAGCGCGCTCGAGGCGCAGAACGCGGAGCTCCAGGCCCAGCGCGCGAGCGAGCATCGCCGCTGGCGCGAGGCGCTCGGCGAGCGCGACGCCCGCCTGACGACCCTCGAGAGGGAGCTCGATGCGGCGCTCCGCGATCGGCCCCGGGCCGCGTCCGCCGTGGTGCTGGCCGCGCCCGCCGAGCTGGGCTTCGACGAGCGCCTGGCGGCCCTCGAAGCGCGCCTTGCGAAGGCCGAGCGGGGCCGTGCCGCCGCCGAGGAGCGCTGCCGCGAGGCGCTCACGCAGTTGGCGCTGGCGCGCGAGCGGCGGAACCAAGACCACGGCGAGATCCGGGCGCTGCGCGCCGAGGCAGACGCGCTGCAGCTGCAGCTCGATGCGCTGCTGGGCGATGCGCCCGCGCCCCAGTCGTCACCGGCGCCAGAGCTCGGCGGTGCGCGGGTGCTGGTGGTCGGCGCCCGCCCCGCGCAGGTTGCCCACTGGCGGGCGCTGGTCGGGCGCCGCGGCGGCGAGTTCCTGCATCACGACGGTGGGGTCGACGACAACCTCGGCGCGCTCGGCGGGCTGGTGAGCCGCGCCGACCTGATCCTGTTCCCGGTCGATTGCGTCAGCCACGGCGCGATGTGGTCGGTCAAGCGCCTGGCGGCGCAGCAGGGCAAGCCCTGGCTCGCGATGCGGACCGCGAGCCTCGCCGCCTTCAGCCACGCCCTCCGGGAGCTGGCCGATCCGGCGTCGGCGGCTGCTTCCTAGGAAGGATTTGCGCTCAACGTCACGGCACGTGGCCGCGGACCGCCCAGGCGGTCGCAGTCAGCGAGCGCGGGCCGTCCGCGGCGCCGGCGAGGAAAGCCGCCCGGACGCTCGCGCGGATTCGAGCGCGCTCACCCTCAGCAAGGCCCGCGACGAAAGCGCCCAACGGTCCCTGGCCGCCGAGCAGCGGTTGCCAGTAGTCGTCGAAGTCCGAGAAATCCATGCGGATCGTCAGCGAGCCGCGCTTAACCGACTGCAGGCCGGCCACCCGCCAGAGTTCGACCAAGCCGTCGGGCAGCGCCAGCGCGTGCGAGAACAGCCGGTCGCGCTCGCGCCCGGCGCCCTCGAAGAGCGCCGCCGCCGTGTCCCAGAGCAGCCTCTGATAGAGGAGGCCGCCCCGGAAATCCCAGACCGCCGCGGCGACCACCCCGCCCGCGTGGGTCACGCGCCGCATCTCATCGACCGCCCGCCGCGGGATCAGGCATGAAGTTGAGCGCCAGCTGCGCGAGCGCACCGGAAAACGTGCCGGCCGCGAACGGGAGGTCAGCCGCATCGGCCGCGGCGAACGCAATCCTGGCAGGCACCGGCGCGTCCACGCGCGAAGACCAGATAGGAGGCTCCGACATCGACCGCATGCAGCCTGCGGTCGGGAAAGCGGCGCCCGAGTTCGAGCACCAGGCTGCCGGTGCCGCAACCGACATCGAGCACCGCGCCCTCGGCCGGCAGGTCGGCAAGATCGATCAGCGCCGGCGCGAGGCGAGCGGTCCAGCGGCCGAGCAAGCGCTCGTAGGCGGCGCCGTCGTCGGCCGGATAGCCGGCCGACTCGCCCAAGCGGGCGGTCAGTCGGTCGCGACCATGACGTCCGAGGCCTTGATGACCGCGGCCGCCTGCTGGCCGGACTTGAGCCCGAGCTCGTCGACCGCCTGGTTGGTGATCGAAGCGGTGACGACGTTGCCGCCGCCGATGTCGATCCTGACGTGGGCCGTGGTCTGACCCTTCTCGACGCCTACGACCTTGCCCTTAAGCACGTTGCGCGCGCTGATCTTCATGGCCTGTCCTCCAGTTGGTCGCCGCTCGATCCTGCTGCCTGGCTCTCGATACCAGGCTCGAGAGGTTCGAACTTGGCGGCGTCTGACGTGCGGTCATCAGCGCGATGCTCTTGACCTGGGCGTGGACCGAATTGCCAACGCGCAGCCCGAGCGTCACCCAGGACTTCCGGGTCACGCGTGCCAGCAGTCGCGCGCCCTCGCCGGCCGCGCCGAGCCGGATCACGACGTTCATCTGCGCCCCGTCCTGCGCCTCGGCCGCGGCGACCCGGGCCGGCAGGATGTTGAGGATCGTGCTGGCGGCGGGCGGCTCGCGCGCGAGGCTCACGTCCGCGGCCCGGATGCGCAGGCGACGCACCGTACCCGGCCCGCCGTAGTCGCCGGGCGCGACGAGGCTGCCGCCTGCGACCTCGAGCGTGGTCAGCCCGAATTCCGGGTCGTAGCCAGCGACGTTGGCGTCGAGCGCGACCGCGGCCTCCGGCAGGCGTGCGATCGGCAGCCCCGGATCGGACTGCAGGTCCTGAAGCGGGCCGCAGGCGACCACACGGCCGGCCTCGAGCAGCACGAGATGATCGGCCAGGCGCTCGACCTCGGCGAGATCGTGGCTGACGTAGAGGATCGGGATCGCGAGCGCCGCGTGCAGCGCTTCGAGGTAGGGCAGGATCTCGTCCTTGCTGAAGCCGTCGAGCCCCGCGAGCGGCTCATCCATCAGCAGGAGTCTGGGTTGCGAGAGCAGGGCGCGGCCAACCGCGACCCGCTGGCGCTCGCCGCCCGAAAGGCGAAGCGGCGCCCGCTCGAGCAGCGGCTCGATCCCGAGCAGCGCCACCACCTCATCGAAGCCGATCGCCTCGGGGCTGCCACGCCGCAGCGCCCGCCGCTGGCCGTAGAGCAGGTTGCGCCGGACCGAGAGGTGCGCAAACAGGCTCGCCTCCTGGAACACGTAGCCGACCGCGCGCTGCCAGGGCGGCCGGAACTCGGCCCCGGCCTGCCAGACCTCGCCACCGACCGCGAGGTCGCCATCGGGCAGCATCTGCAGCCCGGCAATGCAGCGCAGCACGGTCGTCTTGCCGCAGCCGGACGGCCCGAACAGCGCGCTCACGCCCCGCATCGGCGCCTCGAACGCGACCTCGAGCGCGAACGCGCCCAGCCGGCCGCGAAAGCGGGCGTTGATCGCCCCACCGCTCATGCCTGGAGCCGGCCGATGCGCTTTCTCGAGGAGCGCCATCATCAGGATCACGATGAACGAGAAGATCAGCATGCCGCCCGCGAGGATGCTGGCCTCGGTCCAGCGCAGCGTCTCGACGTAGTCGTAGATCGCAACCGAGAGGACCTTGGTCTCGCCCGGAATGTTGCCGCCGATCATCAGCACGACGCCGAACTCGCCGACCGTGTGGGCAAAGCCCAGCACCGCGCCGGTCAGGAAACCCGGGCGCGCGAGCGGCACCGCGACGGTCCAGAACGCATCCCGCGGCGAGGCGCGCAGCGTCGCCGCGACCTCGAGCGGACGCTCGCCGAAGGCTTCGAAGGCATTGCGGATCGGCTGCACGACGAACGGCATCGAATAGATCACCGAGCCGATCACCAGCCCTTCGAAGGTGAAGGCGAGCGAGCGGCCGCCGAACAGCGAAGCGATCCAGCCGCCCGGGCCGTTCGGCCCGAGCGCCACCAGCAGGTAGAAGCCGAGCACGGTCGGCGGCAGCACCAGCGGCAGCGCCACGACGGCCGCGACCGCCTCCTTCCAGCGCGCCGGCGAGCGCGCGAGCCACCACGCGACCGGCGTGCCGACCATCAGAAGGATGATCGTGGTGACCGCCGCCAGCTCGATGGTCAGCCGGATCGGCAGCCACAGGTCGGCCGCATCGAACATCGAGCCGCTCAGCTGTCGGCGTCGATGCCGTAGCCGAACTTCTCGATGATCGCGAGCGCCTCCTGGCTCTGCAGGAACTCCACGAAGGCGCGCGCCGCCTCGTTGTCGGCGCCCCGCTCCAGCAGCACGGCGTCCTGCCTGATCACATCGTGCAGATCCTCGGGCACGACCCAACGCGAGCCCTGGTCGTGGTCGGCGACCTGCGCCAGCGCGATGAAGCCGAGCTCGGCATTGCCGGTCTCGACGAACTGGAAGGTCTGGCTGATGTTGTTGCCCTGGACGATCTTGGGCTCGAGCTGCTCGTAGACGCCGAGCGCCTTCATGGTCTGCACGGCTGCGGCACCGTAGGGCGCCGCCTCCGGATTGGCGATCGCGATCTTGGTGAACTCGCCACCCTTGAGGGTCGCCTCGCCCTCGACCAGATCCGGGTCCTTGCTCCAGACCACGAGCGTGCCGATCGCGTAGGTGAACTGGCTGTCCGCCACCGCGAAGCCCTCGTCGATCGCCTTCTTGGGCCGCTCGTCGTCGGCTGCGAGGAAGACCTCGAACGGCGCACCCTGGGTGATCTGGGTGTAAAACTGGCCGGTCGAGCCGAAGCTCAGGACCGCCTCGTGGCCGGTCTTTTCGTTGAATGCGGCCGCGATCTCGTTGGCGGCGTCGGTGAAGTTGGCCGCGACCGCGACGTTGGTCTGCCCGGCATGGACCGGCAAGGCAATCCCTAGCGCGAGCGCGCCGACCGCCAAAGTGGCGAGCAGATGATTGGACGGCATCGATTTCCTCCCCCTGATCAGTTGACGGCGAGAATGACGTGGGCGGCATCGAACAGGGCACAGGCGCGATCGCCCACCTCGAGCCCCAGCGCCTCGGCGCTGCCGCTGGTGATGACCGCGGTCAGCGTCTTGCCGCCGCCGATGTCGAGCGTAAGCTCGGTATTGACGCCGCCCGGGTCACACCGGATGACGGTCCCGCAGATCCGGTTGCGCGCCGAGGTGCGCTGAGCGTCGTCGGCGGGCGTGATGATGACGAACGGCGCCTTGACCAGCGCCACCGCCTCGCGGCCCGGAAACAGCCCCAGCTCGCGCACGCTCTCACGGGTCACGACGGCGTACAGCGTCGTTTGATCGGCGACCTCGAGCGCCACCTCGGCGCTGATCGCGTCCTCGCGGATCGCGGCGACCCGGCCGCGGAGCGCGTTGCGCGCGCTGGTCCGCATCATGAAGCCCCACACCAGGTTGGCGGCCGAGATGCCGGTCTCGTCGAGCTCGGGCTCGAGCGTGCGCATGATCCGGGCGAGCTCGCCCTCGACCCGGGCGAAGGCCGCGACCACGCGGCGACCGGCATCCGAGAGCCTCGTGCCGCCGCCCTTGCGCCCGCCGGCCTGAGCTTCGACCAGCGGCCGGCCGAACAGGTTGTTCATCGCGCTGACCGCGTCCCAGGCTGCCTTGTAGGTGAGGCCGACCGAGCGCGCGGCCGCCGAGATGCTGCCTTGCTGCGCGATCGCCTCGAGCAGGCGGATACGCTCACGGCCCACCGACCGCGCCTGGTCATCAGCGGAAAATGACAAGCTCGCTCGAACGGGCACGGACCCGACCTCCCGGATCGTTATATAGCGCAACTATATAAAGAATCGATCCCGTCAGCTCAGCGGCCAAGCGAAGGGTGGAGGGGCCGAGCCAGAGGGCGAGGCGCCGGGGGACGGCCGAGCGGCGTCCCCCGGGCGGTGCCGCGTCTAGGAGCCGCAGGCGGCGTCGAAGCCGGCGGGCAGAGCCAACACCGTCACCTCATCGGTCTTGGCGTTGGCGGCGCGGGCGAACAGCTCCGGCACGACCACCAGCTGCACTCCGTCGGCCGAGCGGCGGATCGCGATGTCGGCTGGTCCGTTCAGGTCGGCCCAGGTGCCGCCCGGCTCGAGCGCGAGCGTGGTCGCGGACTTGCCCGGGCAGTTGACGTAGAGCTGGTTCGGCCGATCGGGCTTGATCTGAGTGTTCAGCATCGCGCCGCCGGCGGTGAAGTCGAGGCCATCGAGGGCGCCCAGGTGGCTGTCGACCGGCGGCGGCAGCTTGCCGCTCGCGGCGCCGAAATCCTCCTTCGAGAACGCATAGATGCCGCCTTCGGCCGGGTCCGGCCCGCCGACCGGGCCGACGGTGTTGACGTACACCATGCCGTCGGCCGGCGAGGCCTCGACGCCATCCGGGTTGCCGGGCACCGCGATGAACTTCGGCGCCTCCGCGGCCTGCTCGCCGCCGGCGAGCGCGTCGATCGAGCCGTGCGGGATCATCCAGACGCCGCTCTTGCCAGCGAACGGCGGCTCGAACTGATCGGCCCCGAACGCCGTGTCGGCGACGAAGATGTTGCCCTCATCGTCGAAGCCCAGCGCGTTGATCAGGATGATCGGGCTGCCATTGATCTGCTCGAACGCGGAGCCGTGACCGGTCGGGATCTCGCCCAGGACCTCGCCATCCTCGCTGAAGGCGACGAGCTTGCTCTGCAGCTTGGCAGGGTCTTTGACGACCTGGCCGTTCTTGTCGACCAGCGGCGCCGAGCCGGCGCACAGAAAGATCGTGCCGGCAGGGAACTTGCCGGTCGCGACCGGCAGCACGGCCATGCCGAGCGGCCCGGTCAGGCCCTTGATCAGCTGCTCCTCGACCATCGTCAGCGTGCCGCCGGCACCGACGGCAAGCTTGCTGACGTAGCCCTCGCCCTCGGCCCAGCCGAAGCCCTGCCCGCGATCGCCGATCTCGGCGGCGTTCGAGACGAAGACGTGTTGACCGTCGGCGCTGAAGATCGCGCCCTCGGGATTGTCGAACGCCTTGAGCACCTGGATCACGGTCGCCGGCACCGGATGCACGCTGGCCGGGATGGTTTGCGCCTGCACCGTCCCGACGCCGAGCAGGGTCGCGAGCGCTACGCCGCAGATGAGCCGTTCATGCCGCATAAGGAGCCTCCCTCGTTCAGACTTGCGGTGATCCTCGTGATATATGCCCAAACATAGCGTCCGGGCTAGACACTTTCCTGAGCGGCTTTCCGCACAGAGCCGGCGGCGCCCCAGCGGGACGAGATCGGGCCGCCCCTGCCGGGCGCTCTCCAGGGCACCTCGTTCAGATCCGAGCCCGAATCGCCTCGACGTCGATCGCTTGAAACTCCTCGGGCAGCTGGTAGGCCTCGGCATCGGCCTGGACCCGCGCGTGATCGAAGTCGTTGGCGGCGCCGACGTAATCGTTCGAGAGCACGTCCTGCGGCGCGATGTCCTTGGTGACCTGGCCGATCCCCTTGATCGTCGTGAAGAACAGGGCCCATTGGTCGAAGTCGTGCCAGCCCCAGCCCTTGCGCTTCTCGAAGTCGCCGCGAAAGACGTTGGCGAGCTCCATCATCGATTCGGTCGCGACCTCCGGCTTGAGGGTCGAGGCCAGCGCCGGAAACTGCGCGAGCACGATGTGAGTGGCAGCGCGCGGGTTGAGGTGGCCGTATTCGAGCCCCATCGCCCACGCCCGCAGATACGCCTCGTACAGCTCCTTCTTCGCCGGATCCTCGAAGTCGGCGCGCCGGATCACGAAGCTGTTGGCCGGGAACTTGGAGAAATCGCGACCGAGGAAGTAGTCGAAGTCGAGCCCCTGGCCCTTCCATTGCGCGCGCAGCCCTTCCCAGCTCAGCGCCACGTCGCCCTGACCCTGCATCAGCGCCTGGCCCCAGAGGTTGCCGGCCTCGGCGTATTTGACGCTGTCGCGCGGCACCCCGATCTGGGCCAGCATCGGATCGACGATCGCCTGCCAGCCGGCGCTGCCCAAAAGGATCGTCTTGCCCTGGATCTCCTTGACGTCGGCCGGCTTTTGCCCCTTGCGAAAGGCGAAGTCGAAGACGTCGAACGCGCCCATGTGCCAGACCGAGGTGAGCGGGATGCCCTGCTCGAGGCCGAGCGAGAACACGCCGGGCGAGGGGAAGCCCATGTCCGCCTGGCCCTGGTCGACCAGCTTGATCGTCGCGGTGGCCTCCATCGGGCCCGGCTCGAGCGTGGTCTCGAGGTCGCCGAAATAGCCATACTTGTGCGCGACCCAGTAGGGATAATCGTCGAGCACCTCGATCGTGCCGCGCGGGCTGACCCAGCGCACGGTGCCCTCGGCCGCGCCCGCCACCCGTGGCGACAGGCCGGCAGCGCCGCCCAGCGCCAGCGCCGCGACGCCCGCTCCGGTCGCCTCGAGGAAGTACCGCCGGTTAAGACCGGTCATCCCAATCCGATCGACGCCTCGCCTGACCATATGCCTCTCCTTCACCCCGATTGGACCCTGCGAGCTTAGCGCCGGTCGCGCCGGCGGTCACCTGCCCTCAAGCTTCCCAGCTCGCCCAGCGCTTGCCGATCCAGAAGAACAGCACGTAGATCGAGATCCCGATCACCGCCAGCACCAGGATGCAGGCGAAGAACTGCGGCATCTGGATCAGCGACGAGTAGTAGGCGAGCCGGTTGCCGAGCCCCGACGAGCCGCCGACCATCTCGGCGCCGACCGCGGTCAAGAGGCCGAAGATCGAGCCGATCATCAGCCCGACGATGACCATCGGCATGGCCATCGGAATCCGGATCTTCATGAAGATCTGCAGCGTGCTGGCGCCGAACGAGCGGGCGAGCGCGATCTTGGCGAGGTCGACCCGCCGGAAGCCGGTCGCCGAGTTGATCATGACCATCGGCCCCGAGGCCAGTGCCACCGCGATGATCCGGGGCTCGAGGCCAAAGCCGAAGCGCAGGATCAAGAGCGGCACCAGCGCGATCATCGGCGTCGTCACGAGCAGCAGGATGTAGGGGGCCAGGATCTTCTCGACCAATGGGAACTGGGTGATCACCGCGGCCAGCACGAAGCCGATCGAGGCGCCGATCGCAAAGCCGACCAGGAGTTCGGTCAGCGTCACGCCGATGTGCGGCGCGATCAGCGGGAAATCCCGGATCAGCGCGGCCGCGATCAGCGACGGCGCCGGCATGATGTACTGCGGCACCTCGAGCACCCGCAGCAGGACCTCGGCGCTGCCGATGATCAGCACCGCGACCAGGGCGATCGCGCCGATCTCGGCCCAGGTCCGGATGCCGCCGAGCGCCGAGGTCAGCGCCGAGAGGTTGGTGATCGCAACCGCGCGCTCGCCGGCCGCGCGCTTCTCGAAGGTCGGGATCCGATCGCCAAGCTCGCGGTCCATGGCGCTCGGCTACACCAGCTCGACATCCCGGCCGGCCCGGGCGCCGGCGCCATGGTCGATCGAGCCCTTGATCTTGGCCACCAGCTCGAAGAAGTGCGGCTGTGCGGTCACCTCGAGCCCGCGTGGCCGCGGCAGATCGATCGCGAACACGTTGGCGAGCCGCCCCGGCCGCGGCGACATGACCATGATCCGGTCGGCCAGGAACACCGCCTCGGCGATGTTGTGGGTGATGAACACGATGGTCTTGCCGGTCTCCAGCCAGATCTCCTGGAGCAGCAGGTTCATCTCATCCCGGGTGAAGGCATCGAGCGCGCCGAACGGCTCGTCCATCAGCAGGAGCGACGGGTCGACCGAGAGCGAGCGCACGATCGAGGCCCGCTGCTGCATGCCGCCCGAGAGCTCGCGCGGATATTTGTGCTCGAAGCCGAGCAGGCCCACCCGCTGCAGCAGGCCATCGATGCGCGCGCGGTGATCGCGCAGGCTCAGGCGCTTGATCTCGAACGGCAGCTGGATGTTCCGGATCAGGTTGCGCCACGGCAAGAGGTTGGCGTCCTGGAACACCATGCCGATCTGCGGGTGGGGCTGGTCCACGGCCTGGCCGTCGAGCAGCACGCGGCCGCGGGTCAGCTCGTGCAGGCCGGCCATCGCCCAGAGCAGCGTGGACTTGCCGCAGCCGGACGGCCCGAGCACGCAGACCAGCTCGCCGTCCCGGACCTGCATCGAGTAGTCCTCGAGCGCGTGCACGCTGCCGGTGCTCGTCCGGTAGTGCTTGGTCGCGCCCTCGACCACGAGCTTGACCGGGCCGCCCGCACCGCCGCCGTTGCTCAATCCTGCCTCACCGTCCCCTTTTGGCCGCGGCTGCCGCATAGCCAGGGCTCGGAGCACCCTCTGCGAAGCCCGCTACAGCGTCAAGGGCGTCTCCGGCGGCGCTGCGCAACGCGGTTCTGTGGGAGGACTGGAAGGATCTCCACAGCGTGGTCAAGACCCGCGAGACGGAGCCCACCGATGCCGCAAGCTTCCATGATCAAGACGGACCCGGTGGCATCTGGGATGTCGGCGACAGGCCATTCGCTTCACGACATCAGCCCAATCGGGCCCGTCTCTTCGAGCCGCTCGCCTTGACCTCGGATCGTCCGCTATGGCCTCCAAACGGTGTTCGGCGAGAAAAGCCAACCAGGGCGGCTCGTAGCCAGGACCGGACTCTGAAGTCGTCGAGTATCGTGCTGAGCGGCTCACGCCAGCTCTTCGAGCAGCGCCTTGGCATCCTTAAGTCGGCGGTGGAAAAGCCCTCGGTAAACAAGCCTAGATCGGGGCTAGGAGATCGTCGACCTCAGCCGGCCGGCCTTGCTCCATCCAACAGCCGCGCCAAGCTAGCTGCCGCCCTGAGTGACCAGCGGTGGGCTAGCCTCCGCCTCTTCGCCCGCCCGCCCGAACTCGACGCTGCAAGACGTCGCCGCTGGACCGTTAGCTACAGCTCTGGCCCTACACCTCGCCAGGGTCCTAGAGAACCCAACTCATAGGCGAGCAAAGTGAAGACCGGCGAGTTCGGTCGGCGGGTCGGGCATCGGCTGGCGCCAATAAACTGGGCGTATGAAAGTCGATCGCGCCTGCGCTAGAGCGTGCCGCCATTCCTTCTCCACATTCGGTGACCGCTTCGCGGCCTCCGACCAGCAAAGCTGGAAAATATCGGCTTCCTCAATCAGGTAGAGCAGTCGCTGATCCCATATCTCGCCGCTCCGCAGCCTTTCCACGTCGCGCAGAAAAGTGTTGCCGAGTGCCCTGTAAGCTCTGGAAAGGCTGTCAACGACCTCAGAATCCTCATGCGAGTAGGAGGCAAAGATTGCCTGAAAAAGTGAGGTGGAGGGGCTTTCGCTAAGCACCTCCGCGTCGCCTGCTGCTGCATTCTCGGAGATATAGGTCCAGATCGGCAGCTCACCGACCAGTAAGCCCTCGACATAAAATGAGATGCGGCCGTTCACCGGGATATCGGTCGTGAAGCCCTCGACATCGGCGGCTGCCTGCAGGCGGAATTCGGCGCGATGCCAGTCCTCCAACCAAGAAAACCGGACAGCGGCGGGATTGACGTGGCACCCGGGCAGTTCCGGCACAACGCTAAGTTCGGCACCTCGGGCGATCTCGACACCCGAAACCCGGCTGGTTTTTCCTGTTGGGACCTGCGGCTCTAGACGCTTTTTGCTGTCCGCCTGCACCGCCGCCAGCACCTCTTGTAGGTGCACATAGGCAATGAGCGTATACCAGGCGCCAGGCCGCATCTCCTTCGGATGGAACGCGGTCAACTGGACGCGCGTTGGTTCGGGCCTAGCCGCATAGTCACGTGATGCTGCGGGGCTTGCGCTTGCGTCATGATGGTGAGCGGAATCAGCCTCCGGCGCGCGGCGGATCTGCTCCAGAGCTATGGCGGCAAGCTCGTGGACACTCAGATCGGCATTCCGCATGGCCGCAACCAGCGGCTCGATAGCCGGGGCGCCGATCCTCACGAGAGCCTTCACGGCAGCTACGCTGGAATTCGGATCACTACCTCCCAGCGCGACAAGCAGCGGCTCGATCGCACGCGGGTCGCCGATCGCTCCAAGGGACGCGATGGCAGCCTCGCGGACACTCCAGTCACTGTCCCGAAGCGCCGCAAGCAGCGGCTCAACCGCCCGCGCGTCGCCGATCCGCCCCAGAGCCGCGGCGGCGGCCTCGCGAACACCAGCGTTGTCATCTGCCAGCGCCGCAAGCAGCGGCTTGATAGCTGGGACGCCGGTCCTGCTCACGAGAACCTTGGCGGCAGCCTCGCGGACACCTGCGTTGTCATCTCGCAGCGCTGCAAGCAGGGGCTCGAGAGCCGTGATATTGCGCATCGTCGCGAGAGCCTTATCGACAGGCTTGCGCATAGACAAATCGGCTCGCAAGGTGGCAAGCAGCGGCTCGATCGCACGCGGGTCGCCGATCGCTCCAAGGGACGCGATGGCAGCCTCCCGGACACTCCAGTCACTGTCCCGAAGCGCCGCAAGCAGCGGCTCAACCGCCCGCGCGTCGCGGAACGCTTCAAGGGCCGCGATGGCAGCCTTGCGGACTTTCCAGTCACTGTCTCGCAACGCCGTCGCATGAAGCGGCTCGATCGCACGCGTGTCACCGATCTCCCCCAAAGCCTGGGCGGCAGCTGCGCGGGCGTTGCCCGTCCGCAGCACCGCAAGCAGCGGGTCGACCGCACGCGCGTCGTGGATCCTTCCAAGTGCTCCAGCAGCCGCCTCGCGAACGCTCTGATCAGCATCTCGCAATAGCACAAGCAGAGCCTCGACAGCTGCGACCCCTATCCTCGCGAGGGCCCCGGCGGCCATTCCGCGGAACCTCTGATCGGCATTCCGCATGGCGGCAACCAGCGGCTCGATGGCTGGAACGCCGATCCTCACGAGAACCTCCATGGCAGCTGCGCGGGCATTCCGATCACTACCTCGCAGCGCGACAATCAGCGGCTCGATCGCACGCGTGTCGCCGATTTGCACCAAAGCCTTGGCAACGGCGTCGCGGACAAGTGCAATGTCATCTCGCAGCGCCGCAAGCAGCGGCTCAACCGCCCGCGCGTCGCCGATCTGCCCCAGAGCCTCGGCGGCAGCCATGCGGACGCTCTGATCGGCATCTCGCAATGCTACAACTAGCAGGTCGATAGCTGGCACGCCGATCCTCACGAGAACCTTGGCGGCAGCCTCGCGGGCCACTCCGTATTCATCTCGCAGCGCCGCAAGCAGGGGCTCGAGAGCCGGGACACCGCGCATCCTCCGGGGAGCCTCATTGACAGTCTCGGGGACAGACAAGTCGGCTCGCAAGCTGGCAAGCAGAGGCACGATCGCATGCGTGTCGCCGATGGCCCCAAGGGCGGCGGCGGCAGTCTTCCGGACACCCGAGTCACTGTCTCGGAGCGCCAAGACTAGCGGCTCGATCGCATGCGCGTCGCCGATCGTCCCAAGGGCGGCGGCGGCTGCCTTGCGGACAATCCAGTTATCATTTCGCAGCGCCGCAAGCAGCGGCTCGACCGCCCGCGCGTCGCCGATCTGCCCCAGAGCCTCGGCGGCAGCTTCACGGATTATCGTGTCCCGGTCTTGCAGCGCTTGAGCAAGTGCGTCGACGTTGCGTGCGGATAAAAATGCCTCGATCAGCGCAACCTGGGCGGCCAAGGCGGGCTCCTTTGGTTGAAACCGCGCATTTGCCTCTCGCGATTACCACGAGTGGCCGTCCTTCCGCTACACCCAGAAAAAGCCATTCGGTTCACGACATCAGCCCAATCGCGCCCGCTCTTCGAGCCCGCTCGCCTTGACAATCGGATCGTCCGCTTTTTGCCTCGAAGAGGTCGCCGGCAAGAACGGCTGGCGGGGACAGCCCTTAGCCAATCGCAGTCGTCCTGCTGAGCAGCTGCATTTCGTTGTCGCTGCGATGCAGTCCCTCAATTGCGCAACCGCCACCAAGGTTGCGATCGACGAAGGCCGCGGCCAGGATGGGCCTTCACCCAGAGCGAGAGGGGAGCAAGACCATGGTTACCGGCGGCTGCCATTGCGGGGCGATCCGTTATCAGGCTGAGGGCGAGGCGCTCACCCACGCGCTGTGTCATTGCACCGATTGCCGGCGGCACGCCGGGGCGCCGATGGTCGGCTGGACGATGTACCCGCAAGGCGCTGTCAAAGTGACCAACGGCACGCCCAAGATCTACGCGTCCTCGGAGCATGGCAGGCGCCATTTCTGCCCCGATTGTGGCACCGGCCTCTTCTACACCAATGCCGAAATCCTGCCGGAGATCATCGATATCCAGAGCGCGACCTATGACGATCCTGACGCCGTTCCGCCGCGAGCGCACATCCAGGTCGCCGACCGGATCGGATGGATGGCGCGCGCTCACGAACTGCCGGCGTTCGAGCGCTATCCGCCACGGCAGTGATCCTGTGCGGCAAACGCCACCAGCGGTATCACTTCCGCATCCGGGGTCACACCGCACGGCACCGGCGCGTTATGGACAATATTCCTATCAGCGGTTAAGATAGCGGGCAGCCTCGGGTTGGCACCGGCGGAATGCTCACGCCGGTCCTCGACCTCGCCCGCGCCGCTGGCGGCGGCCCGGCACCGCCACGACCAAACGAACCCAAAGCCCGCGGAATTCCAGGAGAATCTAAGCCGAACTGGAATTCGAACGAACCCGGCGGCGGCCGGTCGAAGCTGCCCAAAGCCGGGCGGCCGGCAGTCCGAACGAACCCGAGGGTCGGCCGCGCCGTCGGCGGTTTCCTAGGCCCGGACCGCACGCTATGATCCCGCGGCAAAGACCTGGATGCAGCGGGGAGGGGAGCATGGGCGAGGTGCGTATCTTGGTGGTCGGCGCCGGCAACATGGGCACATCCCACGCCAAGGCCTACCACAAGCTGTCCGGCTTCGAGATCTGTGGCCTGATGAGCCGGGCGATCGGCGCGCGCACGGACCTGCCGCCGGAGCTCGCGGGCTATCCGCGCTTTCAGGACTTCGACTTAGCGCTGCGCGAAACCAGGCCCGATGCGGTCTCGATCAACACCTGGCCCAACAGCCATGCCGACTATGCGCTCCGCGCGATGCACGCCGGCTGCCACGTGTTCATGGAAAAGCCGATCGCGACCACCTACGAGGACGCTAAGGCGGTCGTCGCCAAAGCCCGGGCCAGGAACCGCAAGCTCGTGCTCGGCTACATCCTGCGCCACCACCCCTCCTGGGCGAAGTTCGTCGAGGTCGGCCGCACGCTCGGCAAGCCGCTGGTGATGCGCATGAACCTGAACCAGCAATCGTCCGGCCCGGCCTGGAACTGGCACAAGAACCTGATGGAGTCGCTGACGCCGCTGGTCGACTGCGGCGTCCACTACGTCGACATCATGTGCCAGATGACCCGGGCGAAGCCAGTGCGGGTGCACGGCATCGGGGCCAGGCTCAGCGACGAGACGCGCCAGCAGAACTACGGCGCGCTGCAGGTCGTCTTCGACGACGGCTCGGTCGGCTGGTACGAGGCCGGCTGGGGGCCGATGATGAGCGAGGTCGCCTATTTCGTGAAGGACGTGGTCGGTCCCAAGGGCTGCGTCTCGATCGTCGTGCCCAAGCAGGAGGGGCAGGCTGAGGCCAAGGCCGACGCGATCTCGGACTCGGCCGACATCGACCAGCACACCAAAACCAACGCGCTCAAGGTCCACTACGCCGACATCGATGCGCACAACCAGTTCACGCGCCCGGACGAGTGGATCAACATGGCCGACGAGCCCGACCACCAGGAGCTGTGCGACCGCGAACAGGCGTTTTTCCTCAAAGCCATCCGCGAGGATCTCGATCTGTCCGAGTGGATGGACGACGCGGTCAACAGCCTGCGCATCGTGCTCGCCGCCGACGAGAGCATCCGCACCCGCCGCGCGGTCGAGCTATGAGCCTCATCGGCCTGAATGGCTCGCGCTGAGCCGCGCCGGATCGTTGGCTCCCGCGATGGGGAGGGTGCAGAAATGCTTCGAATTGCTGCAGGAGTATCCGCCCCGTCAGGCGAGTTCTCGACTTCAATACCGACGAGATCATGCGCGATATGATGAACTCACAAGGCCAATGATCAGCGCTGTCGCCGCTGGCCCCGCTCAGGCGGGGCCACCTGCGCCGTCCCGTGCGCTGGGCGAACTCGACTCGCCAGGCGAATCGAGATCCGCCGCCGCACTGGGGCCGCCTGCGACGCGAAGTTCTAGGGGATCGACATGAGCCTGAGGTGCAGATGACCGTGCCTGCACCTTGCCCATCTGGTATTCGCCGGGATCGAAGACGCCCGGCCGATCTCACCGATCACAACACCGCCAAGGGAGCAGCCCGATGCGTGCCCGGATCGCTAGCCTGATGATCGCCGGCAGCGCAGCTGTTCTGCTGGCGAGCCTCGCCACCGTCACCGACGTGCGTGCCCAGGACGCGCAGCCGGCGATCATGCCGTCTGGACCAACACGATCGGCGATCCCGAGCTGATCACCGCGTGGACCGACCCGGAATTCGATCCTGCGCTCAGCGCGTTCTACTACGCCCGCGTTCTCGAGATCCCGACGCCGCGCTGGACCGCCTATGACGCCAAGCGCTTCGGCGTGAAGATGGACGCCAACGTGCCGATGATCACCCAGGAACGGGCGCTCACCTCGCCACTCTGGTACACGCCGGCGGGCTGAGGCAAGCGAAGGGCGGCCATGGCCGGAACTGTACTGAAGCATGCCATCGGAGGCACTTATGCAAGCTCTGAATTGTCGCTTGAGTTCCCGGGCTCTCGTGCTACTGGCGTGCTCATGGTCCATTGCGACCATGCCTCTTTCGGCACTTGCCCAGGAGTTCACCACTGAACAGGAGGACACCGACGCCGTCCTCGCTTCTCCCCGCTCCTCTGCGCGACGAGCTGGCGAGCAGGTGAGAGCGACTTGCTGCCCGCTTACAAGCGGCTCTCCCATCGCGCCGAGGCCTTGATCGCCCAGGTCTACCTCGCCGGCATGAACACCCGCCGGCGCGGCGAGCGTTGGCCAGGTTGTTCGAGGGCCATGTGGCAAGGACGTGGTCAGCCGGGCCTGCAGAAGACCCGCTCGGCCTGGCAGGCCTGGCAGGAGCGTGATCTGCCGGCGACGACATTGTGCGGCTGATCCTCGACGGCACCGTGGTCAAGGTCCGGCTCGATCGCAAGGCCACGGCCATCTCGCTGCTGATTGCCCTGGGTGTCCGCCGCGACGGCCAGAAGGTGGTGCTCGCCATCAAGAACATGGTGGCGGAAGCGAGCCGCGTGGCGGCCATGCTGGACGACCTGACCAGCCGTGGCTCGCCGACCCGAATTGGTGATCGTCGACGCGGCAAAGGCCTGGAAGCGGCGCTCGCCAGCCTGTGGACGATGTGCCGGTTCAGCGCTGCACCGTGCACAAGGAGCGCAATCTGCTCGCCCACGCGCCGAAGCACCTGCACGACGAGATCAAGCCGACTTCAACCACATGATGAACGCCAAGGCCGCCGCCGAGGTCGTAGTCCGGCGTAAGGCGTTCCTGGCCAAGTGGAAGCTTCGCTGCCGCTCGGTCTACGAGCTTGAAGAAGCCGGCGAGCGCCTGTTCACGTTCGGCGCTACCCGCCCGAGCAGTGCGCTCGGTGAGGACCACGAACGCGATCGAGCGCCTGCACGAGGAGTTCAAGCGGAGAATCAAGACGCAGTGCCTGCTGCCCTGTGCCGAGACCGCCGCCATGCTGTTCTGGCGCTGTTGCGTCCGGTCAGATCACCAGCGCCGACGCTGCAGACCTCGAGCGCTCCCCACCGATCTTACCCCCTACACACCCCTCACCGCCCGCCCAATTTCCACCAACCTCGCGACACGGTCCTCACCCAAAGACTTCTCCCCATATGCCGGTCGCAACTCTCCCGTTCGAGTGTTCTGGGGAGATACCCACCTGCACACGATGGTCTCGGTCGACGCGGGAACCATGAACCGGCTGACCCAGGAAGACGCCTACCGCTTCGCGCGCGGGGAGGAGGTGAGGACGACCCACGGGCTGCGCGCAAAGCTCTCACGGCCGCTCGATTTCCTGGTGATCTCAGACCACGGGGAGATGTACGGACTCATGCCGCAGCTATTGCAAGGCGACCGCGAGGTGCTTTCGAGCGACATCGGTAAGGCGTGGTATGAAGAACTGACCTCGGGAGACCCGCAACGGGCCTTCGACACCGCGATGGAGATCGTCGCCTCGCTCTCCGACGACGAACCCCCGATCGACAATCCCAGGGCGATCGAGAACGCCTGGCAGGCCTACACCGCCCTGGCGGACCGTTACAACGAGCCCAGGACGTTCACGGCCCTGATCGGCTACGAGTACACCACCGAAGGTGCCAACAACCTTCACCGCAACGTCATCTTCCGCGGGGACGCCAGCGAGGCTAACCAGACCCTGCCGTTTTCGCAGTACGACAGCAAGAATCCCGAGGACCTGTGGGACTATCTCGCCGAGTTCCAGACGAGGACGGGCGGGGAGGTCATGGCGATTCCGCACAACGGAAATCTGTCGAACGGTCGCATGTTCTCGACCGAGAGCTACAACGGCGGGCCGCTCACTCGCCAGATCGCCGAGAGCCGCGCCCGCTTCGAGAGGCTCTACGAAGCCACCCAGATCAAGGGTGACGGCGAGGCGCATCCATTTCTGAGCCCCGACGACGAGTTCGCGGACTTCGACACCTGGGACGCGGCCAACCTGAATGGCACCGAAGTGAAGACGCCCGACATGCTGGCCGGCGAATACGCGCGGGAGGCGCTGAAGCGCGGCTTGCTGATCGAGCGTGAGCTCGGGGTCAATCCGTTCAAGTTCGGCATGATCGGCTCGACCGACTCCCACACCGGACTGGCCACGGCCGAGGAGGACAACTTCTTCGGCAAGCACTCCGGCGTCGAGCCGGAGCCGGGGCGCTGGGAACACGTCGTGATCCAGGCGCCCGACCCGGCGCTCACGATCTACGGCTGGAAGCAGGCTGCCGGCGGTCTCGCGGCGGTCTGGGCCGAGGACAACACCCGCGAGGCGATCTTCGACGCGATGATGCGGCGCGAGACCTACGCGACCACCGGCTCGCGGATGCTGGTGCGCTTCTTCGGCGGCTGGGACTTCACCGAGGCCGACACGCGGACGCGCCTGCCGGCCAATGCAGGCTACGCGCGGGGCGTGCCGATGGGGGGCGACCTGACGCCGGGGCCCGGCGGCGCGTCCCCGACGTTCCTCGTGGCGGCCATGCGGGATCTGATGAGCGGCAATCTCGACCGCATCCAGATCGTCAAGGGATGGGTCGACGCCGAGGGCGTGGCGCAGGAGAGGGTTTATGACGTCGTCTGGGCTGGCGACCGCGCGCTCGACGCAGAGGGCAGGCTGCCCGACGTGGGCAACACCGTCGACGTCGCGACCGCATCCTGGACCAACACGATCGGCACGCCCGCATCATCGAGATTCCGACGCCGCGTTGGACGGCTTACGAGGCGGTTCGCTTCGGGATCGACATGCCGGAGGACGTGCCGATGACGACCACCGAGCGAGCCTATACCTCGCCGATCTGGTATACGCCGGCCGACTGAGGCGTCCGATGCGCAGCCTGCAAAAGATCCTGCGCGAGCCGTTGCTCCATTTCGCGGTCCTGGGCGCCGGGCTGTTCCTGTTCTACGGCCTGATCGGTGAGCAGGCCGAAAAACGGTCGGATCGGATCGTGGTCAGCTCGGCGAAGGTCGGGGATCTGGCCCAGATGTTCGAGCGGACATGGCGGCGGCCGCCGACCCGGGCGGAACTCGACGGCCTGATCCAGGATCACATCCAGGAGGAGATCTTCTATCGCGAGGCGCTGGCGCTCGGTCTCGATCGCGACGACATCGTGATCCGCCGGCAGCTGCGCCTGAAGATGCAGTTCATCAGCGAGGATTTCGCGCCTCGGACGGAGCCGGCGGAAGACGAGCTGAGGGCGTTCCTCGCCGAGCACGCCGATCGCTTTCGCGTGCCCTCGCGGATCAGCTTTACGCAGGTCTATCTGAGCCCCGACCGCCGCGGCGAGAATGCCTGGGCCGATGCCGAGCGCCTGCGGATCGCTCTGATTGGTGGCAGGTCCGATCCGGCCGCGGCGGGCGACCCGTTCCTGCTCGAGCAGGACTACCGGGACTTGGCGGCGCCCGATGTCGAACGGCTGTTCGGGCAAGCGTTCGCCGCGAGCATCGCCGAGTTCCCGCTCCGCCACTGGTCCGGGCCGGTGGCATCCGGCTATGGGCTGCACCTGGTCCTGGTGCGCGAACGGACCCCGGCGCGCCTGCCCGATCTCGCCGAGGTCCGCGCCGCGGTCGCGACCGAGTGGCGCGCGGTCCGCCAGAAGGAGGCGAACCGCGCCTTTTACCAAGCGTTGCGCGGGCGCTACCAAGTCACCATCGAGCACCCGCGCGCGGCCGGTGAGCGCCCGGCGTCGGTCGCCGAGCGCCGGTAGCGCTGGGGCACTAGGGCTCGACCTCGGCGTGAGAAGGCCCGATCAGGCGGTCATCGCGCGCAGCTTCTCCAGCATCGGATCGGTGATCGGCTTGATCACGTCGCCGGCACCGGGAATCGCGTTCACTTTCGCGATCAGCGATTCGAGGGTGGGCAAAGCCGCGGATACCAGCGCGGCCAGCGCCGACTTGCCTTGGGCTGGCAGCTGATCGACCATCCCCCTGACCTTGGTCAGGCTGCCGTCGATTTCTCTCAGCTTCGGCGCGGCCGCTTGGGCCGAGGCGCTGTCAGTGACGCCGTTCAGCGCGCTGGTCGCGCCGTCAAATATGCCCTTGACCTCGCGGCCAACGTCGACGTTGCCGACCATCAGGTTCTGACCGGCCGCGCCGACCTCGGGCGTGGTGGTAGCCGGCTGGTCGGGCGCGGTGGTCGCCGGCCGGTCGGCCGTGTCAGGGACCGGTTCCTTGCGGAATAGGAAGTGAGACGCCGCCCACAGGATCCCGAGCAGGACCAGCGCGCCGATCACCCAGCGCGCGATCGAGCCGCTGCCGCGGGATGCCGGCGCAGGGGCGACCCCGGGTGGGGTCGTGCGGACGGCGCTGGCGGCGCGGGTGGCCTCGGCGGCCGTCGCCCGTCCGGCTTGAGCCGCTGTGCTCGCGCCCTGACCCAGCCGGTCGGCGATACCGTCGAGCAGCCCGGCCGAACCAAGGGAGCTGGCCAGGCCCGCCGGGAGGGCATGAGCGATATGGTCCTTTTGGTCGTTCAGCAATCCGGCCAGGCCCTGGGCGTCGAGGCCCTGCGAACGCTGCTCGCGGGCGAGCGTCCCCATGACGACCGGCGCCAAGGCTCCGAGCAGGGATCCGGTCGAGCTCTGGTTGAGGCCGGTGTACTTGCTGACCGCTCCGGTCAGGGTTTCGAACTTGCCCTGCCCGAGCAACGTGCTCAACATGCCGGCGCCCGCACCGATCAACGGCTGTTCCTTGCCGCCGCCAAGCGCGCCGGTGATATTGTCGAGCATGCTGGTATCCTGATTGCGGATCTGCCCGGCAAGTTGTTCACGCCCGCGCGAGGTCTGCGCCACGCTGGTCAGGCTGGCCAGGATCGCCGGCACCGCGGCGCCGATCGCGCCCTTCACCCGGTCGGGGCTGAGCCCGATCAGAGCACCGATCCTCGACAGCACTTCATTGGAGCCGAGCATCTGCTCGAGCAGATCAATCAGGTTCCTGGCCATGGGTCCCCTCCGTGTGAGTGACTTGCGTCGCCAGCGGGGCCTCAGTCTCGGACTGGAGACCGCCCCGTCAGCGACGACGTGCCCTCCTGGCACAAGGTCGCAAACTCAGTGATCGGGCTGGGCGCCCTTAGAGCCCCGATCGTTGCGTCCGCCGTCAGCCCCTCCTGACCGAACATGAGGCCCACCACCGGCTCAAAGATCTTGGTCGGGTTGGTTGGCACCGGACCGCTCTCAGCGCTTGCCGGGTTTAACTTCTTGTTGGAGCGCCTCGAGGATCTCCTCCTCCAGGCCGGTCAGGGAGTCGCGAAGTTCGGCGATGTCGGCCTGCGGCGGCGCCCCCTGCTGCCACCGCTCGAGAGCTTCGGTGCCGGCTGCATGCTCCTCGCACATTTCACGGAAGTGCTCACTGCTCCTCACGAGGCGTTCGATCGCCAGCTCGTAGGCCGGAAAGCGCGCGATGACGTAACGTGTGACGCCGGCCATGAAACGACGATAGCCCCCTCCTGACTGCTTCGAGCAACGCGCGTGGCCGGCGCGATTGGCAAGTAACTTACGGTAAGCTTACGCCGCGCCCCGTGACCGCGATCGGGCCGCGACAGCCTCATCGACCAATAGCCGAGCCAACAGGCAGATGAGGGGTCCCATCGACATTGAGCGCTCGCTCGATCGCGAACAGCCGACCGGCAGAGATCCGATTGCTGCCTTGCTCGTACTTGTGCTGCTGTTGGCAGGTGACGCCGATCAACTTCGCCAGCTGATGCTGGGCCAGTTCAGAGCGGGACACGCCGTGTCCGGGATCCGCGCCGCGAGGCGACGGTCCCACCTTCGAAGGTCGAGCGATGATCGCCTCCGACGAGCGACCGGTCCGGTGCTTGGGTATTCCCTGGCGCGCTTTCGAAGCGCCCTGGTCGGGCGACCAGTTCTCGCTCCGGCCAAATCCCAGCCGGCGGAGGATGCCGAACCGCATCGGCACCCTCCCGGCTGCGGTTGGGCTCGCGGTTCTACTTCCGCAGGCTCTGCTGATACATCCGTGCTGCCTTTTCCTCGGTCGCCCGGCAGACGTCGGTGCATTGAGAGGCCGCAGCCTGCGCGTTGGCGGACGAGGCCTCGGCAGCGTCAAGCCGCGCGTCCAGGCTCGCCACGTCGTTCTCGAGCTGGGAAAATTCGTCTGGAGTTGTGGTCTCGCAGGCACTGAGCATGACCAGCGACGCGGCCACAGTCAGGCCGATCCGCAGAGTTTTCGTGACTGACATGGTTCCCTCCCGGTCTGGGTGTCATTCATGGCCGCAACTCAGCCGTTGCCGGGCGATTTGGCAAGTATCTTACAGTAAGCTTACGTGGGCCGAGGACCATCGCGGCCCGGCTCAGAGGCCGATTTGCGCCTGACAACCGCGGCTTGCGTACCGGCGGTTGTGTTTTACCGTCCGCGGCATGGGCGGGCCCGGATCCAGACGCGGCGGCGCCGGGCTTCGGTGATGGGTCCGGCACTCCCGATCGGGCCGCGGACTCCCTCCATACGCTCACACATTGGTCAAAATCAGCGCACATTATTATCGTAAGTTTACAGACCTTGCCCGGGAGGGTACGGTTGCGCGCCTTGACGGGGGCGTGAACGAACGCCCCGCGCAGGCGTGGCCGCGCCAGGGAGGCCCCATGTCATCCGTGGGGAGCGACGTCAACGGTACTGCCGGCAGCGCGGGTCTGCGCGAGCAGATCCCGCTATCGTCCGAGCCGGTCCGAGAGCAGCTGGAGCGGATCTTGGCGAGCGCCGAGTTCGATGCCAGCGATCGGCTCAAGAGCTTCTTGCGGTACATCGTCGAGGAGGCGCTCGCCGGGCGCGCCGATCATCTTAAGGCGTTCACGATCGCCGTCGAGGCGTTCGGTCGCGACCCCGGCGCCTTCGATCCGCAGAATGATCCGGTCGTGCGCATGGAGGCTGGCAAGCTGCGCCGGCGCCTGGAGCGGTATTATCTCGGGGTTGGACGAAGCGACCCGATCCGGATTTAGATTCCCAAGGGCGCCTACGCGCCGACCTTCAGCTGGCAACCGGCTGGAGCCCCCGTCGATGACGCCCCCGAGAAGCCTTCCCTGCCGTCCCGGCGGCGCTGGTCGAGCCATGTTCTGTTGGGACTAGCGCTTGCCGCTCTGGTTCCGCTTTTGACGATCTGGTGGCCCTCCGAGCCGGCGGGCCCGGAAGCGACCGCCGAGCGCCCGGCGCCGCAGGACCGGGGCCCCGCGATCATCGTGCTGCCGTTTGGGGATCTGTCCGAAGACGATTCCGGCCACCTGTTTGCCAGCGGGCTGACCGAGGAGCTGATCTCCAACCTGATGCGCTTCGGCGAGCTCCGGCTCTATTCGTCCTACGCCAGCTTCCTCGAGCATCCGAGCGCCGACCCGGTCGAGCTCAGCAGGCGGCTCGACGTCGGGTATGTGGTCAAGGGCAGCGTCCGCCGCGACGCGCACCGGGCGCGCCTGATCGTGCATCTGATCAAGGCACAGACCGGCCAGTATCTTTGGACGCAAACCTATGATCGTGCGCTCACGCCCGATAACCTGCTGGGCGCGCAGGAGCAGCTCGCCGCCGACCTCGCCAGCCAGCTGGCGCAGCCCCACGGGATCATTCACGGGCTTGCCGCCGATGCCTTCCGGCAACAGCGCCCAGAGACGCTGTTCGCCTATGACTGCGTGCTGCGCGCGTATGATTACCGGCGCGACCAAGGTCTGGAAAAACACGCCCCCACCCGCGCCTGCCTGGAGGAGGCAGTGCGCCGCGACCCGGGCTACGCCGATGCCTGGGCCCTGCTCGCCTATACCTACCTGGACGAAGACCGGTTCGGCGGCTTCGCTCTGCGTCCTTACGACCGTCAAGCCCTCGACCGGGCCATGAGCACGGCGCGCCACGCGGTCGAGCTCGACCACGACAACCTGCTCGCGCTGCTTGCCTTGTCGACGATGCATTTTTACCGACGCGAGTTCGCCGAGGCGGCCGAGATCAATCGCGTCGTTCTCGCGCTCAGTCCCACCAACCCCGAGGTGCTTGGGCAGGTCGGGTGGCGCACCGCCTTCGCGGGGCGTTGGGATGAAGGCCTGGCGCTGGTCCGACAGGCGATCGATCGCAGCATCAAGCCACCCTGGGCGGACCGCCTCATGATCGTGTTCGACCACTACCGCCGGGGCGACTATCAGCGCGCGCTCGCGGAGGTGGAGCCGATTGCCGACACCCAAATCGTCCAGGTTGCGGCCGTCCTGGCGGCGATTCAGGGTGAGCTCGGGAATCAGGGCGAAGCCCGGCGCGCGCTCCGTCGCGCCATGGCCCTCAATCCGCTCTTCCTGAAGGACCCGCGGGCCGCGATGCGGCGCCACAACGCTCCCGAAGATCTGATCGACAAGGTGATCGACGGCCTGATCAAAGCCGGGTGGGTAGCACCACCGTCGCCTGCCCAGATCGCCCTGCCGCAGCGGCCGACGGGGTAAGCTTACCGTAATTTACTTGCCGCTCGCGGCCCGCCTCCGGCACGCTTGTCACAACCCGCTGGAAGCGCTCAGGGGTCGTGACGATCGCCGGGGCGATCGCGCTCGCGGCCCTGATGCTGGCGGCGCTGCTGATCTGCCTGGCGCTGCGCCCGAAGCGCGTCCAGGCGCAGACGGCGATGGTTGCCCAGCGGCACCGATGACCAATGCGGGGCAAGCGAGGGGCGCGTGACCGTCGATGTTCAATTTCATCTACGACATCCCGACCGTCTGGTTTGCGATCTACTGCTCCTTGTTCTTCGTCGTGCTGACGTGGCTGGGGCTCTTCTTCGTGAAGCCGTTCTTGCGCCTGCTGATGGGGCGCGAGCCGCGCAACAACGACTTCGTCGCCCAGGCCACGGCCGGCTTCAGCCTGTTCTACGGCCTGCTGCTCGGACTTTTGGCGGTCGCCGCCTACCAGAATTTCGATGAGGTGCGGAAAAACGTGTTCGCCGAGGCCTCGCGCCTGGCGTCCGTGTACCGCGATGCCTCCCGCTATCCCGACCCGGTCCGGTCCGAGGTCCAGGCCCTGCTCCGCGACTACACGCTCTACGTCATCCACAAAGACTGGCCGGCGCACCAGGACGGCGTGATCTATAAAGGCGGCACCAATCGGTTGAACATGATCCAGTTCGGCATCCTCAAGTTCGAGCCCCGCACCCCCGGCGAGCAACTGCTGCATGGCCAGACTCTCAACGACTTCAACGAGTTCGTTGCTGCGCGCCAGAGCCGCCTGGCCGGGGTCCAGACCGCGATCCCGGGAGTTCTATGGTACGCAGTCGGGATCGGCGCGCTGATCAACATCGTGCTGATCTGGATGCTCGACATGCGCTTCTTCACGCATATGCTGCTTGGAGGCATCGTGTCGTTCTTCCTGGGCGTGATGATCTTTCTGATCGCGTCGATGGACAATCCGATGAAGGGCGAGGTCAGCGTGCCGCCCACCAGCTATCAGCTGGTCTACGACCTGCTGATGCAATGGGACGAGCAAGCGTGACGCGGCGGCCCAGCGGCGTCGGGCGCGGTATCTCGCGGTGGGAGTGACGCAATGGCCGAGTTCAAGGTCTGCGAGCTCGAGGGGATGCGCTGGGTCCAGATCGAGATGCAGGACGAGACCGTGCGTGCCGAGGCGGGCGCTCTGTCGTATCTGCAGGGCGACATCAGGATCACGGCCAAGCCGCCATCGCCGCTCAGCGCCATTCGATCGGCGATGTCGAACGAGGCCCTCGTGCGCCCGAAGTACACCGGCACCGGAACGATCAATCTGGAATCCTCGCTCGGCGGCTATTACCCGTTCGAGATCGCCGGCCAGTCCTGGATCCTTGAGAACGGCGCCTACTGGGCGTCCGAAGGCGGGGTACAGCTGGGACTGTACCGCGAGCGGGTGTGGACCTCGTTTTGGTCCGGGGAGGGGTTCGTCGACTACCAGACCAAAGTGAGCGGTGAGGGCCGGGTCGTGCTCAACGCTCCCGGACCGGTCGAGGAGGTCACCCTCAACAACGAGCGGCTGATGGTCGAAGGCAAGCTGGTGCTGGCACGCACCGAGGGACTCGACTATCGCTTTCGCCGCGCCACCAGCCTCGTCCAGTCGTTGTTCGCCGGTGAGGCCCGGCTGCGGGTCTATGAAGGCACGGGCAAGGCCCTGGTGTGCTGGACGCCGTATTGGAACCGTTACGTGGCTGAAATGCTGGCGCGCTGAAGCTGGCCTCGGCAAGCTGGTCAAGAAGGAGGGACAATCATCGCGCGGACCACCGGATGTAGGACACGGCCGGACTTACGCTGGGTTCGGATGGCCTTCCCTGCCGCGGTTTGCGAGTGCTGGCGATGAGCGTCGCAGTGACGGACCAGAGCACGGTTGCCGCCGAAATGGCCGACGACGGGGGGCGCGGGGTCGGTGAGTTTCTGATCGCGCACGGCGGGCCGTTCTACGATCTGCAGATACGGCTGGGACTCTTGCGCGCTCAGGCGCTGGACGCCGGCCGGCGGGCGGCGGTCCTGGTCGCGCTGGCCTGGGGCGTGCCGTTGCTGTTGAGCGCGCTCGAGGGCCACGCCATCGGCCCCGCCGCGAGCCGACCGTTCCTGCCCGATCTCGGCGCCTGGGCGCGGTTCATGATCGCGATTGGCATCTTCGTGCTGATGGAGCGCCTGGTCGAAGAGCGCCTGCGGGTCCATCTCAGCCAGTTCGTGCGTGCGCCGCTGCTCGCCCCGGCCGCGATGCCCGCCGCGGCTGCGGCCGTGGTGCGGGCGCTGCGCCGGCGCGATGCCCGCCTGGCCGAGCTGGTCTGCGTGGTCGCGGCCTACCTGATCACGCTGGCTGGCGTCGAGCTTCTGATGGTCGGCGATGCGTCATCCTGGCTCGTTACCCGCGGCCCCGAGGGAACGCGGCTCACCGCCGCCGGCTGGTGGTGCGCGCTGGTCAGCAGCCCCCTGTTCTGGTTCCTCTTGCTGCGCTGGCTCTGGCGGCATCTGGTCTGGGCCCTGCTGCTGCGCGAACTCGCCGGGCTCGAGCTGCGGCTGGTCGCGACCCATCCCGACGGCGCCGGCGGGCTCGCGTTCATCGGCCTTTACCCGAACGCCTTTGCCGCCTTCGTGTTCGCGCTCAGCTGCGTGCTCGGGGCGGCAATCGCGCACACGATCCTTCGCAGTGGGCTCACGGCGGCCACCTACGGCCAACTGATGGGCGCCTGGCTGATCGTCGTGATGATTTTGTTCGGCGCGCCGCTGCTGGCGTTCACGAAGCCGCTCCGGCAGCTCAAGGAGGCAACCGTGCTCGCGGCGAGCGCAGCGGCCACCCGCCGTGAGCGGGCCGTCGAACGCCAGCTGCTCGGCCGCAACATCAGCGCGGCAAGCAATGCGGACACGACCGCTGCCGGCGATCTGCCGGATGCGGCCAAGCTCTATGCTGCCGCTGGCAAGCTCTCGACCTACGTGCTCTCACGGTCGGCGATCCTGCCGGTCGCGGGCGCTGCGCTGCTGCCGCTGGTCATCGCCGGCGCCACCCAGCTGCCGTTCCAGCAGCTGCTCAAGATCGCCCGGGGCCTGCTGCTGCTCTGACCAGCACCAGCCGTTCGCCGGCAGGGGCTTGCGCCGGCGGCTTTCGAGGTGGAAATTCGCTTGTGAGGGCAGGGAGTGCACAGCATGATCCGGAAGCAGAATTGGACCGGCCAACGCGCCGCCTATGTCGCCCTGGCAGTTCTCGCGACCGCGCCCTTCTTCGCGGGGCTCGGAGCCGAGGCGCAGGAAACGCCCGCCGCACCCGCCGCCGAGGCGCCCGCGCCCGCGGAGACGGCGCCGGCGCCCACGGTCGACGAGGACGTGGCCGCGGTTGACGAGGAGGAACCGAGCACCCCGGCCGAGGGCGCGCTGTCGGACGAGGAGCTGCAGGCTCTGGTCGCGCCGATCGCGCTGTACCCTGACCTGGTCCTGGTCCTCGCGCTGCAGGCGTCGCTCGCACCGCTCGACATCGTGCGGGCGGAGCGGTTTCTGGCGGACCACGCCAACGACCCCTCGCTGGCGCCCGACCCGGACTGGGACGAGAGCGTGGTCGGTCTGCTCAACTATCCGACCGTGGTCCGACAGCATGAACGCCGATCTCGACTGGACCCAGACGCTGGGGCAGGCGGTCCTGGACCAGCTCGAGGGCGTGCAGGACGCGATCCAGGACATCCGCGGCTTCATGCGCGCGGTCGGCGGACTCGAGAGCAACGACCAGATGACCGTGATCGCCGAGGGCGACCTCATCCGGATCGAGCCGGCCGATCCGAACGCGGTCTTCATTCCGCAGTACGATCCCCAGGCCTTGCTGACAGCGCTCTACAGCACCGACGTCACGGGGCCGGCGGCCGAGGAAGCCGGGGCGGTCGGTTCCGAAGCGGAGGCCGCCGCGGCCCCGGCCGAGGAAGCGGCTTCGGAGGAAGCCGTCCAGGAGGAAGCGGTTCAGGAGGAAGTCGTTCCCGAGGAAGTTGTTCCGGAGGAATGGTGCAGGAGGAAGTCGTTCCGGAGGAAGCGGTCGCAGCGCCGGCGCCGGTGGTGGAAGCCGTGCCGGCCGCCGCCCCCGCGTATCCGGAGCCGGCTTATTACCCGCCACCTCCCGTGACCTACTCGGACCCGTCGCCATCATGGCTCGGCACCGCTGCGACCTTCGCGGGCGGCGCCGCGGTCGGCGGCTTGGTGGGGTGGGCGATCTCCGACGACGATGATGACGATGACGACGATGATGATGACTATGATTGGGATGATGGCGATGATTGGGATGGCGATGATTGGGATGGCGATGGGGATGGAGACGGCGGCAATCGCGGCAACGTCAATATCGAGGACTCGACCATCACGGTCAATCGTAACGGTGACCGCGAGGGCGATGCCGACGAGCTCAAGCTCAAGGCCGAGAACCAACGCCTGAAGAAGGAAGCACGGGCCAAGGAGCAGCGCGAGCAAGCCAAGCGGGAGCTCAAGCAGAAGTATCCTCAGACCGCATCGCGCACGACCAGCACCGGCGCCGGACGGTCCACGGGCAAAGCCTCAGGCCTGGCCAGCAGCGGTGCCCGTAAAACAACCGCGGCCACGACCCGCCAGTCGGCCGGCGGCAAGAAGCTCACCGGCCAGGTGCGAGCCAAGGCCAAGGCCGCCCCGGCTCGCTCGGCCACGACCCGCCAATCGGCGGGCGGCAAGGAGGCCACCGGACAGGTGCAGCAAGCCAAGGCCGCCCCGGCTCGCTCGGCCACGACCCGCAATCGGCGGGCGGCAAGGAGGCCACCGGAAAGGTGCAGCAAGCCAGTGCCACCCCTGCCGCGGCGCGGGCAAAGCCGGCCAGCGCGAGCGGCAAGACCGCGGTGCGCGCCGGCGACCACCAGGAGGCGAAGACGGCGAGCGCTTTGGCGCAGCACGAAGAGCGCAAGCCAGTCCAGGCGAGAGTCCGACCGCGGCCTGAAAAGCCGAAGCGGTGCGAAAACCCAGGTCAAGCCGAAACGCGAACGCGGGGGCAGCAGCGCCTTCGCCCAAAAGAGCGGGGGCAGCAAATCCGGCGGCGGCAGTTCGGGCGAAGCGTGGCGGTGGCAAGAAGAGCCGAAGGGGATAGCCATGATGGGACAAAACAGCGGGTGCGGGTTTATGGCCTGGTGTTGGCCGCGGTCGCGGGCTTGGCCTGGACGCTCGCGCCGGACGTCCGGCCGCGCCCAGGCGCAACGGACGTTCAGCTCGCCCGAAGCGGCGATGGCGGCCCTGCTCGAGGCTCTGCAACGGCAGGACGACGACGCCGTGCTGGACATCTTCGGCGCCCAGTACGCGGATGAGATTTTCGGGAACGACCGCGATGCCGCCGACGACGAGCGGGCCCGCTTCGTCGCCGCCGCCAATCAGAGCCTCGAGCTGCGCCCGGACGGCGAGGGCCGCCGGGTCGCCTATGTCGGCCCGCGTGCCTGGCCTCTGCCGATCCCGATCGTGCTCAGCGGCGGTGCCTGGCGGTTCGATACCGAGGCCGGCATCGAGGAGCTCACGAATCAGCGGATCGGCGGCAACGAGCTGCGCACGATCGCGTCGGTGCGCGCCTATGTCGACGCCCAGAACGAATACGCCAGCGAGGATCGCGATGGCGATCAGGTGCTCGAATATGCCCAGCGCCTCCGCAGTTCGCCGGGCCAGCAGGACGGGCTCTACTGGGCATCAGCGCGGCGAAGCGGCGGAGAGCCCGATGGGGCCGCTGATCGCGGCCGCGGTCGAAGCCCGCGACGCCGGCGACTCCTACAACGGCTACTACTACCGGATCCTCACCCAACAGGGCGCCAACCCGCCCGGCGGCGCCTACGACTATGTGATCAACGACAATATGATCGCGGGCTTCGCGCTGATCGCCTGGCCGGCGGACTACGGGCATTCGGGGGTCATGACATTCATGGTCAGCCACCAGGACCGGGTGTTCGAGAAGGACCTCGGTCCCGATACGGCGCAGGCGGTGACGTCGATGGACCGCTACGATCCCGATGCGACCTGGACCGAAGTCACCGAGTGACGGCGTCAAGGGCAAGCGTCAGGGACGTCCTTGGGTCGGCTGATGGGCCGGCCGTCTCTCTGGAACGCCGGCGCGCTCGCGCTTGCCGGCGGGCTGGGGTTGGCGGTGGCCTCCTGGAGCGCGGTCGCGGCCGGGCCCGGACCCCTCTGCTACGGCTATGACGGTCAGCCCGCCCACGAGGGCGGAACCGCCGGGATGGTCTGGATCTCCGGCGGCCGCTTCACGATGGGCGCGGACGATCAGCATCCGGAAGAGCGGGCCGCGCACCAGGTCACGGTCAACGGCTTCTGGATCGACCGCCACGAGGTCACCAATGCCGAGTTCGGCCGCTTTGTCGCCGCCACTGGCTACAAGACGCTGGCCGAACGCGGCCTCGATCCCAAGGACTATCCCGGAATGCCGCCACACCTGCTCGTGCCGGGCTCGATGGTGTTCTTCGTGCCTAAGTCGATCGTCAACATGGACGATATGCGCCAATGGTGGCGCTACATTCCCGGCGCCGACTGGCGGCATCCGGAGGGCCGGGGCAGCTCGATCCAGCGTAAGGCGAACCGCCCGGTCGTCCACGTCGCCTATCAGGATGCGGCGGCCTACGCCAAGTGGGCCGGGCGCCGATTGCCGACCGAAGCCGAGTGGGAGTACGCCGCCCGCGGTGGGCTGGACGGCGCTGCCTACACCTGGGGCAACAGCTACGACCCGCTCCAGGGCTGGAAGGCGAACAGCTGGCAGGGCCGGTTCCCGGTTGGGGACGAGGCGCGAGACGGCTACCACGGAACCGCGCCGGTCGGCTGCTTCGAGGCCAACGGCTACGGCCTGGTCGACATGGCGGGCAACGTCTGGGAGTGGACCGCCGACTGGTACCTCCCGGGCTTCGCCGCCAGGCCGGCGCTCGATCCGCGCGGGCCCGGCATGATGCAGGCGGCCGCGGCCGCTCCCGACCGGCTGCCGCGACGGGTGATCAAAGGCGGCTCCTGGCTTTGCGCGCCCAATTTCTGCGCCCGCTACCGGCCGGCGGCGCGCCGGCCCATGGATGCCGACCTTAGCGCCTCGCACATCGGCTTTCGCACCGTCGCTGACGCCTCGAGATCGAGCCGGGCCAGATAAGGGGCGCTCCGGCCTGAGCTAGACTGCGCCCCGGCGCTTGGCCGAAGTCGGTTAGAGTAGGCGCCATAACTGCTTTCAAAAGAAGAAGATCCATGAACCTGGTCCACCCCGAGGCTGGTGCGATCGCCGTTGCCTGATCCTCAGGACGCGGGCACTGTCGGTCACGCAACCCATTTGGGGCGATGCCGGCTGAAACTCGTTGACGGCCAAAGCAGGATGTTGAGCGATCAACGGCCACACGGCGCCGACACAGCTCCCGTGTTCGGTCGGGATGATCTGAGCACGCTCGCCCTGCTGCCATTCGCGACGCTGGTTGCCTGGTGCACGCCGGAGCGATGCTGGGGCTATCTCGGCAGCGCTCTCGCGCGCGTGCAGCGCTCCAAGGCCGTCCGCCTTCAGAACCAGATGCAAACCCTGGTCGGGCAGCATCGGCTGGCGATGCCGATCGAGGTCGCGGCTGCAGCGTATCTGGCCAAACGACCGCTGCCCAAGCTGCAGACGTTGCGCCTGCATGCGCCGCACGGCCGCGAGCCCCGAGTCCGGCTCGTGGGTCGCGAGCACATCGAGCGCGCCCTGGCCCATGGCCGCGGCGCCATCCTTTGGATCGCTCCGTTCCTGTTCGGCTCGCTCGTGTCCAAACTCGCGCTCCATCAGGCGGGCTTCGCGGTCAGCCACCTCAGCCGGCATCAGCATGGCTTCTCGAAATCGTCCTTCGGCGCCCGTTTCCTCAATCCCTTGCGCACCCGCATCGAGAGCCGCTATGTCGAGCGGATCGTGATCGGGCCAGGCGGCTCGGCAACCGGCCCGATCTTGCAGCTGCAGCGCCGGCTCGCACGCAACGGCCTGGTCTCGATCATGGTCGGCGCCCAAGGCGCGCATGTGCTGCCCGCGCCGATCTTCGAGGGCGCCGTCAACGTGGCCACCGGCGTGCCCAAGCTGATGCTCCGATCGGGCGCCAGCCTCCTGCCGGTCTTTGCGATCGGGAGCGGACCCTCGGCGTTCGTGACCCGGGTCGACCCGCCGATCCGCGCCCCGGAGGGCCTGCCAGAAGCCGCCGCCGTCACCGCGGTGATCGAAGAGCTCGGCGGGCGCTTGGAGCGCTACCTCGTCCGGTGGCCCGATCAGTTCACCTGGGGCGACCTGGCTCCGCGCGCGCCAGGATAGACGATGCGTGTCTGTCTGATCTGCGTCGAGTTCTTCATCAACAAGTCGGGCGGCTTCGGCCGGGCCGCGCGCACGATCGGCCGTGAGCTCGCGGCACGCGGCGTCGAGGTCTATGCGGTCGTGCCTCGCCAGGGCGATCAGGGTGCGCGGGAAGAGCATGACGGCGTCACCGTGCTCGGCTTCGCCAAACATCGCCCCTGGGAAGCGTACAGGCTGTGCAGCGAGCTCGACGCCGACATCTACCACTCCTGTGAGCCATCGATGATCACTGTGCTCGCCCGATCGGCGCGACCGCAGCGCAAGCACATCGTCACGCTGCGCGACCCGCGCAGCTGGGACGATTGGCGTAAGGAGCTCAAGCGCCCGGCGCGCAGCAGGTTGCGGGTGATCTCGAACTGGCTCTTCGATGCCAACCCCGTCGTCCGCCAGGCCGTGCGGCGGGCCACCGGCGTCTACACCGCGGCCCGCCACCTCGGTCCGAAGATCAAGCAGATCTACGGCGTCGATGCCGAGTTCCTGCCGACACCGGTAGCCATGCCCGACCGGGTGACCAAGGCGCCGCGACCGACCGTGGGCTGGCTGGCTCGCTGGGACCCGATCAAGCGGCCGGAGATCTTTCTGCAGCTGCCGCCGAAGTTCCCGGAGGTGCGCTTTCGCTTCGCCGGGGCCGCGCTCGACCCAGCATGGGAGCGTCACCTCCGGCAAACCTACGGCGGTTCGCCCAACCTCGAGTGGCTCGGCAGGATCGACCAGTTCCGGAATCCCGGGGCGCACGCCCAATTCCTGGGCGACGCCTGGGTGATGGTCAATGCTTCGACCAAGGAGGCGATGCCCAACGCGTTCATCGAGGCGGCAGCGTATCGTGCTGCGGTCCTCTCAGGCGTCGATCCGGACGGTTTCGCCTCGAACTTTGGCTACCAGGCCCGCCCGCGCGACCCGCGCTCCAGCTACCCCGATGCCGCCGACTTCGCGCAGGGGCTGGCGTGGCTGCTGGACAACGACCGCTGGCGCGACCGTGGGCAGCGCGGCTATGAGCACGTCTTAGGGACGTTCGAGACCGAGGCCGCGATCCAGCGCCACATTGCGGTCTACCGACAGCACCTGCGCAGCGAGCCGCTCGCTCAGAGGGCCAGCCTCACCTGACCCGCCCGGTCACCCGACCGCTGATCCGGGCGCTGAGGTCAGAAGAAGCGGTGCCGCGCGCGCCAACGTTGCCGTAAAGCATGTAAGTGCCGGGTCACGAGTTGGTATCCGGTCCGCTTCAGCAGCCGGGGGATGCCGGTGAGTTGGGCGCTCAGACCGTTTTCCGAGAGGGCGCCAGGAACGTCGGCCAGAATCGGCAGCCGGTAGCGATCCGTGCCTGGTCGCACCCAGCCCGGCAGGGTCGTCCGTGCCGTGCGGTATCCGGACCGTAGCGCGGCCTCGCATTCGCGCGCGCTGTGGTCGCCGAACGGGAAGCTGAAATGATCGCAAGGAAATCCGCTCAGCTGCTCGATCCGGGCGCGCGATTCGCGCAGATCGGCCTCGAGCGTCGCGTCGTCGAGCGTGCAGACGCTGAAGTGGTAGCGTCCGTGCGACTGGAAATCGACCTGGCCCGACATCGACCGGATTTCTTCCAGAGTGAGCGTCTGGTGCTCCGGATATTCGCGCTCTGGCGTGAAATCCGCCTCCTCGCCAAGCTTCGCAAGCAGCGCCCGGTTCTCGAGCAAGCGCACCTGCTTGGCCCGGCCGCCCCGGAGCGTCGACCAGATCCGGCGGCGCGTCGCGGCGATGTGACTGCAGAGGTATACGGTCGGCCGGACCCCGTGCCGGCGGCAGATCTCCAGCAGCTCGAAGTTCCTGCGGTTGCCGTCGTCGAGATGGATCACGACCGAGCGGGTTGGGATGTGCGACCAGTTGCCGGTCTCGAGCGCCTCGACCAGCGTGCCAAACGGGATCAGGCGGTAGTGCCGGTTCAAATACGCCAGATGCCCGTCGAAAGTCGCCGGCTCGGGGTCGTGGTACAGCAAAATCGCGACCCCGCTGCGCCCAAGCGTCGCGCGGATCAGCCACGGCAAGCCCGTGACCCGCAACAGGCCGGCAAGCCACTCATCGATCATGCTGCGAGCCTCCGTCGCCGCGGCTGCTGATCCGGACCACGGTCATCGGACGCTCGATGCCGCGGAACCGGGCCGTGCGCTCCTCGGCCGGGAAGGGTTCGAGGAGGGCGTGCACGCCAGGGTAGCGCCAGACGTCCTCGGTGATCCAGATCTCCTCGGCATCGGCCATTTCCTGGACGCGGGATGCGATGTTGACGGTCTGCCCGAAGTAGTCGAGCTCGTCATTCAGCGTGACCGCAATCGCCGCCCCGTGGTGGATGCCGATCTTGAGCGACACCGGCCGCTCGGGCTGGGCTTCGTTGAAGCGCTCGATCGCGCCCCGCATCTCGAGCGCCGCGCCGACCGCAAGGGCTGCATCCGGATAAGCGGCCATGATCGCATCGCCGATGGTTTTGACGATCGCGCCGCCATGGCGCACGGTCGTCTCGCGCAGCAGGTCGAAATGCTGCTGGACGAGCTGGAACGCATTCAGATCGCCGATCCGCTGATAGAGAGCGGTCGAGCCTCGGATGTCCGTGAACAGCAGCGCGATGTCGCGGATCGCGAGGCCCTGGGCGCCACCCACGACCTCGGATCGGAACAGGCTCCTGAACGTCTGGCTGGTCAGCAGGTGCTTGCCGGTAAGATAAGGATCGAAATGCAGGAACTGATCCTCGTCGCCGGGGGAAACCTGGAGAATCGCGAGCACGCCGCGGCTGGAGGTCGGGTTCTCGATCTCGAGCGCGACCGGTCCCGGGGCCAGCGTGGCCTGCTCCGGCTGATAGCCGGTGCCGGTATAGGTCAGGCGCAGCCGCTGCGCCTCGGTCGCGGGCTGCGGTCCGACCTGAAGCAGGAAACCCGCGTCCGTGTCCGAGCTCACTCCCGACAGCGCGCCTGGCGAGGCCTCGAACGCGAACCGCGCGGTAAGGCCTGGCTCAAGGAACGCGATGCCGCGTAGCGCCGAGCGGACCGAATCAAGGTAGGGCTGGCCGTCCGGCCGGCGCCCCTCGCGCACGCCCTTGAACCCGAACATGTAGTCGAAGGGGTCGAGCGTGTCGGGACGATGATACCGGATCGCGCAGACCTGGGGTGAGACGGTGAAGTAGATCGCGATGAAGTCATCCATCGCCGCCTCGTATTCATTGTGACACTCCGGGCAGCGGAAGCGGCGCAGGACGGCGCGCAAACGGGCAAAGCTCTCCACCGCGCACGCGCACCTCGGGCAGACCAGCAGCCAGTCCATCTCGAATAGCCCGAGCGCGGTGGCGTGCAGGAACAGATCGATCGTCTCACCGTCGTCGAGTTCCCGCTCGCTTGCAAACGCAAACGGATTGACGCGAAACAGCGCAGCATCGTCATCTGCCCGGATCAGCGCCTCCAGGCGCGACACGATGCGCGGGCTCCAGGGCCGCACGGCCTCCAGCTGGGCGAGGCGCTCATCGAGCATCCGCTCGTCGACCAGTGTCGCCATTGGTCCGCTCCTCCTCCTGCTCAACGATCTCGCTGATTGTCGATGCTACGATGGAAGGCAGGCTCCTCCAAGCGGCCAAAGAATTCGCGGCACGCCTCGGGTCCGGATGCCTGTGAAGCCGGGTGTGTCTGCGCGTATTGTCCCTCCTGGCTCGCCTACGCACCACTGGCGCGCCCAATGCGGCCGGGCTGGTCGCGCGAGTGTCACAATGCTGACGTATTGGCACGCGAGCAGAGCTACCCGGCGGCCTTTGATACGGGAGCATGTGAGCTGGGCGATTTCGGCATCCGCAGCTGTCCGCGCTGGGTGCGTGCACGCCCCCAAAGCGGATTGCCGTCCTTTCCCGAGCGGGGCCGGACGTTTTGGATCTGCTGACAGCGGCCGCGACGGTCGGCCTGGCCACGGCGGTCGGCAGCCATCTCGCGAGTATTGCGCTGGCGATGGGCCGTCTTGCCCGGAGCCGGCGACATCCCCGCCGGCCGCCAGTCGCGGGCGTGTCGATCCTGCGCCCGGTGTGCGGGCTCGAGTACCGTATCGAGGCAACGCTCGCCTCGTCCTTTCTGATCGACCATCCGAACTATGAGGTGATCTTTTGCGTCGCCGTGGCCGACGACCCGGTCGTGCCGATCGTGCTGCGGCTCATCCGGGAGCACCCCGAGGTCCCCGCGCGGTTGCTCGTTGGCCGTGAATACGGCCCCAACCCAAAGCTCGCCAACTTGATGAAGGCATGGAAAGTCGCGCGTCACGATTGGATCGTGCTCGCCGACAGCAACGTTCTGATCCCGCCTGACTATCTCGAGCGGCTTCTCGCCCGTTGGACCGAGCGTTGCGCCTTCGTCTGCTCGCCACCGGTCGGGATCGATCTGCAGGGCTGCGCCGCCGAGTTCGAGGCGGCCTTCCTCAATACGTTCGAGGCACGCTGGCAACTTGCGGCCGACGAGATCGGCTTCGGCTTCGTTCAGGGCAAGACCATTCTGCTGCGCCGTAGCGAGCTCGACCGGGAGGGCGGCTTGGCCACGCTCGCACGTGAGGTCGCGGAGGACGCTGCGGCAACCAAGATCGCGCGCCGCCAAGGCCGCGAGGTGCGCGTCGCGGATCAGCCGTTTCCACAGCCCCTCGGGCAGCGCACCCTGGCTGGCGTCTGGCGACGTCAGCTCCGCTGGGCACAGTTGCGCAGGTGCTCGTTCCCAGGCCTCTTCTGTGCGGAGCTGCCGGCTGGCGGGGTATTCCCATTCGTTCTCGCCAGTGGCCTCGCGACCAGCGGCGTTCTGTCTTGGGCAAGCGTCGCGGCCCTCATGTTGGCCTGGTACGCGGCCGAGGCGCTGTTGGCTCGCGCCTTCGGTTGGCCGCTGCGGGTGCGCTCGCCGCTGTTCTGGATCGCACGCGACCTCCTGTTGCCTGTTCTTTGGCTCCAGGCCTGGGCGGTCAACCGCTACGACTGGCGTGGCAATGCCATCGACCTCCGCTCGGCAACGCGAGCACCCGCGCACCCGTTTCGGCGGCCCGCCGTCCGCTCCGCTGGCTACAGCGATGCTCGGCGGGATCGAGGTGGAACAGGCTTGCGCCGAGCAAATCACGATTCGCCAAAATCAGGCTCGCTCGACGGCAAGCAGCTGCTTCCGGAGCACGGCCAGCCAATCCCCTGATCTTTGTGCTGGGTGCCCCGCCCCGCTCACCCGTCGAAAGTGCCCTCGCGCTAGAGTTCTCGCCTGCAGCCGGTCGCGATCGATCGGCTACCTTCGGGCAGGCCGAGCACGGAGCTTGGAGGGTCAGCAGATCGGCTCTGCCGTCGCTGGCTCAGCAGATCGGACGTGGTCGCGGCAGAGGAAAGCGACCTCATCCGCTGGTGGTCTTGCCAACTGCCCTCTGCCTGTGGCAACCGGACGCGGGCCAAAGCCTCGCACCGGATGAGCCCTCCCGCGCTTGGCGACGGGAGGGACTTTACGGCGCTGGCAAAGCTGATTAGTAAGCGGATCTGGGTGGTCCGGCGCCAGCCGAGGCACAATGCTCGAACGGCGCCCCCGGCGATGAGCATCTCGTGAACGGGGTGCTTCGGGTTGCCGCGATCGGCCTAGGCGCGGGCCAACCATCGTCGAACGAAGGTGCAGGAGGATAGGGAACCGGGAGTGCAATCCTGGAGCGATCTACGCCGCAAGGGTCTGAAGCAGGTCCAGCAGTCCATACGCCATCTCGACGTGACGACATGGCTCCTGCGTGACTTTTTTCGCTTCCTCAGCTGGCGCAGCCTCGCCATCACGCTGACCGGCGCGGCGAGCGTGGGCATGAAATTCGTTGCCGCCGCCATGCTTCATGCCTTCATCAACGCTCTGTCCGAGCACGACACGGTGCAGCTCCCGGGCTTTCCCGAGCTCAGCATCGATATCCGAGAGTTCTTCGTCGCCGGCGTGATCGCGGGTCTCATCCTGATGGGCGTCTCGACCCTGCTTCAGGTCAAGGTTCGCCTGATCGCGATCGCTGCCGCCCGTCGCTACGAGGAATATTGCACGCGCCGATTGGTCAATCTTGCGAGCCGGCTGCCCCACAAGGATGCTGGCTGGGCCAGCGAGGTCTACCGGGCCGAGCCTTTGCAGGTGTTCTTCGGCTACGTTCGCTCGGCCGGCATGCTGGCGCGACAACTGACCAGGATCCTGCCCTCACTGATCAGCTTCGGTCTGTCGTGTCTGGTGCTGCTGTGGCTGAACCCGCCGACCACGGCCGCTCTGGCCGCGGTCGCGCTGATCATCCTGCTGGTTCAATATCCGCTCAACAATCGCGCGGCGCGGGCGAGCACCAAAAACGAGCTGCACCGGCGCGAAGCATCACAGCGCCTGGGACAGCTGTTCAACCAGCTACGCCAAGGGCCGCTGCCGCTGGCGCACGACGGTGCGCTTTTGAATGTGCTGTTCGAACGGCGCGGACCTCTGGGCAGAGATCTGGCCAGCTTCAGCCAGCGCGTCGATGGCGGGGTGCTGGCTACGATGGTCTCGCAGCTGGGCGTCTACGTGCTGCTCGGCGTGGTCCTGCTGACCCTTGGCCTTGACATCATCGCGGGGCGGCAGAGCTGGGCCAATGTCGCCGTCTACGTCGTGGTCGTCCAGTTCGCCTTGCGCGACTTCCTGTCGGTCGGACGGCTGCTTTCGAGCGTGAGCGTCCATTACGGCCAGGTCGAGCGCTACATGAACTTCGTGCGCTCCGCCTCGCGGGCATCAGAATTGGGGTGGGCCAGCACCGGGAGCCGTGGACTGCCAACCCTCAAGGTGCCGGCCATGAATGGCGCAGCGTCAACCCTCCCGCTCGGCGATGGGGGGCTGATCGCGGTCTTCGTGCCACCTCAGGGTAGCCTGCCGTTTGCGGTGATGTTTCTCGACGCGCTCGACAGCTTGTCTGGAACGGAATTTGCGCTTCCCGCGTGGATCGATGCCAGCCTGCTCGACCCCCGACTTCCGCTGGCTGAGAACCTCGCGCTCCCGGCCACGACCGATCTGGCAGCGGTCGAGAGAGCCGTCATGCGGTTCGCGCCGGTCGATTTCCCGGCGATCAAGCCGGGTTGGTCGAAGCGGACGCCTGCCAGCTTCCCAGACGGCCTGCCCGACTGGCTCGTCTGCGCGCTGAAGGTCGTGGCGGCGCGCGCGCGCGGCCACGGCTGCCTTGCACTCCAGGCCATGCTCGCCCGCAAGCTCGGGAAGGCGTGGCGTTCGGCGTGTCGAGAATGTCTCGCCGACGGAGTTCTGTTCGTCATCCATCGCAATCCTGACCTGATCGGCCGCTACGGCGAGCACGCGGCGTTGATTGGCGACACGGATGGCTTCCTCTGTTGGGCGCCCATCGATAAGACCGATCTGACTGCGATCACCCATTTCTGCCGTGAGGTCAGCGCCGCAGCGAAGCTGGTACCGACACCGTCCGACGATGAAAATGTCCTGCTGGCTGATGGGTGAGATCACCCAAACATGAGCAACTATGATCCATCAGCGCCACTGATTTCAATTCACCTGCCGAAATGCGGCGGTACCAGTATTGCTGGCGTGCTTCGAGTTTGGTTCGGTGACAAGCTTTTTTTTCACTATGCCGACGAACAAAAGAACGCTCTCCCGGTGAAACATTCGCTTTCAGCGGGTTGTTGTGTTCACGGTCACTTCAATCGGCATCGTGGAATTGGTGCTGAACACTACTATCCCGACGTTTTCCAATCGATCATTTTTTTGCGAGAACCGACTGATATGATGCTTTCACACTACTTCTATGCCAAACAACTCACGGTAAAAGGTACAAATTTTCGAAACGGCCAACCACATCCTATAAATCTTGATGATGTTAATCAGTACATCGAACTATGTGATTGCCCTATCGTCAACTATCTTCCAGCCGGCATAGATACCGACAACCTCATCGACATTCTAGATCAACAGTTTATTTTTATTGGATTAGCGGAAGATCTTAACCACTCGTGCGCGCGATTGGCCGCCGTCCTCGACAAACCAGTGATGAACGTGCCGCTCGTAAACGTGTCAACGCGCGATGAGGTGATTTCCAGGGATGCGAAACGTCGGTTCCGTGAAAGGAACGAGCTTGCGTTCGCGCTATATGAATATGCCTGGATGCTCAACAAGGGCCGGATCGGCCGAGCGCGGCGTCTGCGTTCAGGCGAGTGCAAACCAATGATAAATGTGGACCCGCTCGCAGCCGAACCGCATGAGGTCTTCGTCGCCCATTTGGGCTGGCTGTCTCACGCAGCGGACGAGGAGGTCGCCCGATCCCTTAACGAGGGCGGTTTCGAGTATCGTGAACAAGCGTTTTTCTGGCTATATCTGCGAGAAGGCGCAGTCGTGATTGATTGCGGTGCGCACATCGGTCTTTTCTCGGTGCTCGCGGGCGGCCTCGTCGGCCCTCAAGGGCGCGTCATTGCCGTTGAACCGCATCCTGAGACATCCTTGCTCCTCGAGCGGAACCTCGCGGCGCATGGCGTGGCGAGCGCGCACGTGGTCAGAGCGGCCGTGGCAGACCGTAGTGGGGTTGCCGAATTGACCCTCGGTACGACAGGGCGCGCCGCTTACAGTTCCCTTCTGTCAGTTCAAGGTGCAGCTGAGCGGGTGGACGTGCCAACCCTGACTCTCGACGACTTGGCGGCGGCGCACGAAATCGGCACGGTCGACCTGTTGAAGCTCGATGTCGAGGGCATGGAGATTGCAGCGCTCGCCGGTGCTCGCCAACTGCTTGCCGAGCGGCGAGTGCAGGCGTTGCTCATTGAGTTCACCGAGGAGAACCTGGCTCGCGGCGGGCACAGCACCGCCTCTCTGCGAGATGCCATCATCGACGCTGGCTACGCGCTGTACCGTTTTAACGAGGCCGAACTGGCGCTAGAGCCGACCACGGTCACGGCGCCAATAACGTATGAAAACCTGTTCGCTGTCCACGGTTCTGCAGATTGGATCAATGCTCGCCTGAGGGAAACGCCGGTTGCTCGCCGCCGTGTTGCCGAACAGATCATCAGACGCGGTCGCGCCTGCGAGAAGCTTCGGACCGCACGAAGCAGAGTTGTCGACGCTCTTCGGGAAGTTGAGCGACGTGACACCAAAATCCTGGAGCAGAACCAACAGATTGCGCTGCAGGAGCAGCAAATCGTACTTCAGGAACAGAAAATCGAGTTGAAGAAACAGCAAATTGGAGTCTTAACCAAGAGACTGGCAGACCTGCAGATAGATATCACCGAACTTCGCCAGGAACATCGTCATATCAAAAGTTCGCGCAGCTGGCGCTACACCCGGCCATTTCGCAGCTTGACGGATGTTGCGGTCAAGCTGACCCGCAAACAAATGAAAACACTCGATTGATCATGATGCGCGCAGCAGCCGACCCCTCACAGCATGTGACCCCCGCGCCCGACGTTCGCGAACGAGAGCCCTCCGAGGTGCGTCCCATGCACAGGGCCTCATTGGCGACCGAGCCGGAGCCGCCATCATGCATCAGCATCATCACGGTCGTCCGAAACCGTCAGGCCGACATCGCCTGCACAATCGAGAGCGTTGCCGGTCAGCGAGACGCCTCCTTTGAGTACATTGTGGTTGATGGCGCGTCTACCGACGGTACGCTCGCGGTATTGCGGGATTACAGGTTTCAGATCGACCGGCTCGTCAGTGGGGTCGATCGCGGCATTTATGACGCCATGATGAAAGGCGTGCACATCGCAGACGGCGATTGGGTGATTTTTCTCGGTGCCGGCGACCGCTTCGTCCACGATCGGGTACTAGCCCAGTTTGATCCCGACCTCGACGCGGACATGGCCTATGGCAGTTGCTACTTTGGGTTGCCTGGTCGGCTCAGATATCTCCCTGTCAAACCTCTCGAGCACCTGTGGAAGGGCAATTGTTTTTCTCATCAATCATTCTTCTGCCGAAGAAAATTATTGATAGAACTTGGGTTCTCGGAACATTTATCAATTGTAGCTGACTATGATCTTTATGTCCGGGCGCTGGCTCGGGGTCATAAAATAACAAATCTCGACCGGCCGATTGCGATCGTCCAGGCCGGCGGGATATCAGATGCGCAGTTCTATCGTCGAACCATCGAGCGTTTCACGGTGGTTCGCAAAGCGTTTCCCGAACGGCCGACACTCCGCTACTACAGCCGCCTCGTGTTGCGGCGGCTCGTCAAAGACGGCCGCCAACGTCTGCGCCACGGCATGCGAACAATAAGCCAAAGGGGAGGCCGGGCATGAGCCTGGAGATCATGATCTCGGGAGTTGGGCGTTCGGGAACGACGGCCCTTTACGGGATCGTGGAGAAGCTCTTGCGGGCGAATGGCCTCGATCCGACGTGCCGCTACGAGCCATATCTGTGGCGGAGTGCCGCGTTCGAACGGCTTGCATTCGATGATCGGGCGTTCGCAGACGCGTTCAAGACCACCTCGTCGCTCTCGATCGAGGGCATGTACGCCCATGCGAGGACACCGCTGTTCGCCAGAAGCAGTCCGCCGGAACACGCAGCGTTCATCAACGACCTGTTCACGGGCCGCGGGCCCACGCTGGTCAAGGTGATCCGCGGCTGCGGCCGCCTTGACACGTTCCTTGCGGCCCGGCCGGATCTCAAGATCATCCAGATCGTCCGCAATCCGATGGATGTGGTCAACTCAGCGCTTGGCCTGTTCTCATTTTTCGGCGAGGAGTATCATCCTTCGGACAGACCACGGTTCGTTCGGGAGGTGCACGAGCGCTTCGGCGCCACCATCGCGCGGCACGTTTGTTCGGAATCGGAATGGTCGGGGCTCTGGTGGGGCTACATGAACCAGGCCGCCCTCGAGACAGCGGCCCAGGTCCCGACACGGGTGCTCGCCTTGTCGCACGAAGCCTTGAGATCGGCGCCCGGCGCAATCGTCCGCCGGATCGCCGCATTCTGCGAGCTTGATCCGGAGCAAGTCATGGGCGGCGCCGAGCTGCGCCAGACGCCATGGAGCTCCGGCGCCAGAGCCAAGCTGGACCAGGCGGAGGTTGCGGCTCTAAAAGCGCTCGACGAGCACTACTGGTCGCATGTGCTGCCTGGTCTCGATTGCGGCATCGACTTCGACCGCGACGCGGTCGCCAGGGCGGTCGCAGCAAAGTATGCCAGCGCTACTGGACGGAAGGGCTCGCCCCTGGACGCGATTCCGAGGGATCTCGTCGGTCCGGCGCTTCGGGCGCAGCTGACCCGGGATTTGCAGCGCCTGCCGACGCCAGAGCGGCAGCCGAAGGAGCCGCGTTGGCGCCGGAAGGGGCCGAAGCTCGTCAAGAAGCTCCGCGCGCGCCTTGCGACTCTGGCCGCGCGCAACCCTCTTCAGCCCCGGCGTCGGAAGCCACCGGCAGGGCGCATCAAAGTCGTCCACGCGCACCCTCCCGTCGCCTGCATCATCACGAATTACAACAATGGCGGCGCGCTCAAGGACGCGGTGCTAAGTGTCTGCAGCCAGACGTACCCGGTAGCCGAAATCATTGTCGCCGATGATGCCTCCACCGATGGCTCGCCCGACCTGATCGGGCATCTGGCCAATGAGTTTCAAAATATCAAGCCAATATTCAATGAACGTAATCGAGGCCCGGGCCTCAATCGTCACCTGGCCATTTTGGCGGCGATATCGCCCTTCATCACGCAACTTGATGGAGATGATGTAATTCACCCTCGCAAGATCGAGCAGGAGACAGCAGTGCTGAAGGGCGACATGAAGGCCGTCGCCTTCTCGGACTGGCTAGCGGTCGACTTTGGCAGGACGAAGCCGACGCTCCGAAACAGCAGGTTTCGCCACGCTGAAATCACGGCGAGATCGGCTGAAAACCATGTTGCTGCGAAGTATGCCTCTACCACATAATATGCTGTACTCTCGAGATCTCTACTTGAAAACTGGAGGATACGACACCTCAGCGCGAATGTACGAGGATCTGACCCTCAAGTTGCGCTTGGCACAAGAGGTGCGCGACTGGCGACACGCCGTCGGCTATGGCCTGTACTATAACCATTACGGCAAGGGTGTATCTTCTTCTGTCGGACCGGTTCATCTATTTTGGCTCCTGTACTGTATGGCCCAGAACTTCGATTGGGTCAAGCGCGAGCTGACGATGGATGATTTGCGTGAGGCGATCCTCGTCTGGTTCGGCAGGCTCGTGCCGGACCCCAGTTTGGTCGACGCCGTCACGCGTAACCTCCGCTCGCTTGACCCTGAGGACGCGCTCTCCGCGCTGGAGCGGGCGCTGTTTCAACTGGCGCGGGCGCGAAAAACCGAGATCTCGTTGGCCGACGCCGCGGAGGTTCTGGAACGGTTCGAGGTCAACCTGAGCCAGCCCCGCTCGGTCAAGTCAATATCTCTGCCCGAACTCGCCGGCTAATGATCCCGGATGGGTTGTAAAAACCCGAGAAGTTCCGTTCACGTACCAGTTGGGGTGGCGATCTGCTCGGCGCGTGTCCACCGGGTGCGGTGCCTCACCACTTTTGATAGTAGTTGTAGTGCCTTCCTGAATAACCATAAATGATGCCCACACTCTTTGACGCTCTCGACAGCTGGCGAATCGCAAACTTGACCGAAAACAGATAAACCGGAAAGAAAAACGCCGCGGTCAGTAGCCGCCGCCACGCGTCCCGCCGCAACTTTCTTACTTCCGAGCTTGGGCGGTGTCTTTTCATTATGCTGACTTTGGAGCAACCCTGTCTGAAAGACCGGCGTAGCAATCCCATGGTAGTGAACCGATCGCCAACATCGTGGCGCAAGACGATTGATCGGAAACTGGTCGTATAGCTGGCACCTCTGCTGAGTGCGCGTATAAAAAAATCGGTGTCTTCACCCCCAAGAAAGGCAAACTCCGGTGAGAAAACTTCCTCATCGTTTCTCATCGCTTCGAGCAATCGGGAGTTGATGAGTACATTGCAGGTACTTGCCCAACACGGCAAGGTATGGATGTTTTTCTTTCTATAATCGGATGTTCTGAATTGAGAGTTGTCCTTTATCCAAGTGGACACATCGGAACGTATTGCAAACAACCAGCGGCCGAAAACGATATCGGCTCCGCTCTGTTTCTGCTTATTAAGCAAATGGCTCAGCCAGTCGGGCCTGGGAATGTCGTCGTCGTCAATGAAGGCGACAAAGTCGGCACGGTGTGCTAGCGCGACGTTAACGGCACGGTTTCGCGCGAAAGAGATCCCACGCTGCGGCTCTTCATCGAAATACAGCCCTATCGAAAGTCGAGAGGACGCCGACTGGCATACATAGCGGGCGATTCCGTTGGGGTTGTTATCAATCACAATCAGTTCTACCGAATTCGACAGAGAGACGATCCGACCTTAGGTTCGCGAGCGAACCCAGGAGCAGTCCAAGCGAGATCGGGCGCTTACATGTGCAAACGCAGATCGCAATCTTCACACGGATCTCCGAGTTTCGGGTCGCGGCTTCACTGAGGTCATAGCTCTCGAAGATCAAGGGCACAAGGGTGAACGAGGCGCAACGGGGTTAGCCTCCTGGCAGGTCACGAAAGGCGATCCGATAGCGCTCAGTGAGTGGTCGCGGCCCGGCCCCTCCCGGCGAGCCATTGCCGTGGTCGCCGCATCTCATCGGCGAACAGCAGCCGGTCCGGTTCGGGTAGGCTGCCGCGGGGGGTCCGGCGGCGTGTCCAACCCGTCATGTTCGCCAGCGTGCTGAATCCTCCTTTTCCCGTCAAGCCCGCGCCGCCGCTGACCGTGGGCCAGCTAACGGCTAGCTGTGGGTTTCCGAGGAGGTTGTTCATCCGGGGAAGCCCGGTCAGGCTGTCGGTTGCGACACTGCCAGCGCTGATCGGGAGATCACCCGGATGAACCTGCATAAGAATGCGCGTTTGATGCCGCAAGGTCGACTCCTGCTGGTGCAGCGGGTGATCGAGCAAGGCTGGACGGTGGGGTCGGCCGCCGGCGCTGCGGGATTGTCGTAACGCCAGGCTTAGCGCTGGCTCGCGCGCTATCGGGAGGGCGGGGACGGCGGCGCTGATCGACCGCAGCTCGGCGCCGCAGCAGCGTCCGCGCCAGGTGTCGGACGGGCGCGTGGCCGAAATCGAGCGCCGGCGGCGGCAGCGCTTGAGCGGCCCGGCGATCGCGCGCCAGCTGGCCATGCCGGTCTCAACGGTCGGCGGCATTCTGCGCCGTCTCGGGCTGGGCAGGCTGAGCGCCCTCGAGCCCAAACCGCCGGTCGTGCGGTATCAGCGCGAACGGCCGGGCGAGCTGATCCACATCGACACCAAGAAGCTCGGACGGATCGCGGCGATCGGCCATCGGATCACCGGCGACCGGCGCGACAGCAAGCGCGGCGCCGGCTGGGAGGCCGTGCACGTCTGCATCGACGACGCCTCGCGCCTGGCCGACAGCGAGGTCCTGCCGGACGAGCGCAAGACCAGCGCCGTGCCGTTCCTGGAGCGCGCGGTCGGCTGGTTCGCGCGCCAGGGCATCACGGTCGAGCGGGTCATGACCGACAACGGTTCGGCCTCCCGGAGCCGCCACTGGGGCCAGGCCTGCGGCGGGCTCGCGCTGCGTCACCTCCGCACCCGGCCGTACACGCCGCGCACCAACGGCAAGGCCGAGCGCTTCATCCAGACCAGCCTGCGCGAAGGGCCTACGCGCGCCCCTTTGCGACCTCGCACGAGCGCGCCGCCGCGCTGATGCCTTGGCTCGACCATTACAACACCGCCCGGCCGCACGCCGCCCTGGCCCACCAGCCGCCGGTCAGCCGTCTGCGCCAAGCGGCGTTCCTCGGTTCGACCGAGGACACCGTTCCTCCGTCCCGACCTGTCATCACCCCCGACCGGTGCGACGGGGGCGGTGCCAGGAGCGCCGCAGGCGACGGCGCCAGCCGGCGCGCAGCGTCCTTGCGCCGCCCCGCCGGACCGGTCACGCTCCAACAGGAGGGAGCCCAATGCTCGTTCACCTGAACAACGTTCGTGGAAACAACAGCTAGATCGGCGCGACCGCCGACCAGCCGCGCACCCCGGCGATGGGGCTTCCGGGCCAGCAGGCCGGGTTTGAGCCCCATCCAACCGGACATTGGTTCCCAGAACGGTGCCGCTAGAGCAGCACGTTTCAACCACGCGGTCGTAGCATCGGGCAGCCGATCGAAGCGGAATTTCGGCCGCTTCGCGACTCGGTGAAATTCTTGTCGCTGACCATCTCGACCGTCAGTTTGTAGCCGCCATGGCCCGGGCTTGCCCCGTGCGCGCCACCGAGCCGGATCGGCACGAGCTTCTCCAGGCTTGCCGCGCCGCACCTAGTGCACAGGCGCATTCAGAGGATTTAGCTTGGCGAGGATCTGCCCCGGCGTTTTGGTCCAGGTGAAGGGCTTGGGGTCATCGTTGTGCTCGGCGATGTAGCGGTTGATCGCGGCCTGCAGGTCGACGATCGAGTGGAAGCTGCCGCGCTTGAGCCGGCGCCGGGTCAGCGCCGAGAAGAAGGTCTCGACCGCGTTCAGCCACGAGCCCGAGGTCGGGGTGAAGTGGAAGATGCAGCGCGGATGGCGGGCGAGCCAGCGCAGCACCTTGGGGTGCTTGTGGCTGCCGTAGTTGTCGAGGATCACGTGGATCACCTTGCCGGCCGGCACCGTGGCCTCGATGGTGTTGAGGAAGCGCAGGAATTCCTGGTGGCGGTGGCGCTGCATGCAGCGGCCGAGCACGGTCCCTTCGAGCACGTCGAGGGCGGCGAACAGGGTGGTGACGCCGTTGCGCAGGTAGTCGTGGGTCATGGTCCCGGCCTTGCCCGGCTTGAGCGGCAGCCCGGGCTGGGTGCGGTCCAGGGCCTGGATCTGGGACTTCTCGTCGACCGACAGCACGACGGCATGCTTCGGCGGATCGACGTAGAGGCCGACGATGTCCTCGAGCTTGGCGGCGAACTCGGGATCGGTCGAGCGCTTGAAGGTCCGGATGCGGTGCGGCTGGAGGTCGTGCGCCGCCCAGATGCGCTGCACCGAGCGCAACGATATCCCCGCCGTCTGGCCATCGCCCGGCCGGTCCAGTGGGTCGCTTCGCCGGGCGGCTCGGAACAGGTCAGCGCCACCACCCGCTCCACGGTCTGCGTCGCCGTGCGGCGCCTTGCCGGGCTTGCGGGTGGCATCGCGCAGCAGCCCGTCGACCCCCGCCTCGGCGAACCGCTCGCTGCCAGCGCCATACCGCCGGCCGGCCGACCCCGGCGCGCCTGGCGACCTCGGCGACGCTCAGCCGGCCGGCCGTCGCCAGGATGATCCGCGCCCGCGCCGACATGCTTCTGCGGCGCGGTTCCGATCCGCGACGACCGCCTCCAACCGAGCACGATCCGCAGCGCTCACCTCGATGCTGATCCCTTCGCGCATGCCGCAACATGCCACGCATCCCACTCATATGGGAATCCGTATGATTGCGTCTGACCACTAGCAGGAAGTCGCCAACTCGTGGCTCGCCACTCGCGACCATACCATACCACGAGCATCAGACCGGCGCGCAGAAGAGGGCGGGGGCCGCGGCGCTAGCGCAATCGCGCGTGGGCTTCCTGCGCCATTTGGGTTAAGACCGCCCCATGGACGAACGCTTGGTCAGCCCCGAGGCGGGCGTCGGCGAGGCCGAGCCGTCGCTGCGGCCGCAGCGGCTGGCCGAGTTCATCGGCCAGGCGCAGCTGCGCGCCAATCTCGGCGTGTTCATCGCGGCCGCACGGCAGCGCCGCGAGGCGCTCGATCACGTGCTCCTCGCCGGCCCCCCCGGCCTCGGCAAGACCACGCTCGCGCAGATCATCGCGGCCGAGCTCGGGGTCGGCTTCCGGATCGACCTCGCGGCCCGTGCTCCTGCGAAGGCCGGCGACCTCGCGGCCCTGCTCACCAATCTCGCAGCCGCGCGACGTGCTGTTCATCGACGAAATCCACCGGCTGAGCCCGGCAGTCGAGGAGATCCTCTACCCGGCGATGGAAGACTTCCAGCTCGACCTGATGATCGGCGAAGGCCCCGCGCGCGCGCGTCGATCCGGATCGATCTTGCGCCGTTCACGCTGATCGGCGCGACCACGCGCACTGGCCTGCTGACCACGCCACTGCGCGACCGTTTCGGCATCCTTTTGCGCCTCGATTTCTACACCGATCGATGAGCTCGAGCAGATCGTCGACCGCGCGGCGCCACGATCCTCGGCCTCGCGCTCACCGGCGATGGCGCGCGCCGAGATCGCGCGCCGCGCGCGCGGCACGCCCCGCGTCGCGATGCCGCCTGTTGCGCCGCGTGCGCGACTTCGCCCGGTCGCCGGGCAGGGCGAGGTCGATGCCGATCTCGCCGACCGGGCGCTCGACCCGCCTCGAGGTCGACCAGCTCGGTCTCGATGCTCTCGACCGCCGGTATCTCGGCTGCATCGCCCGGAACTACGGCGGCGGACCGGTCGGGGTCGACACGCTGGCGGCCGCGCTGTCTGAGCAACGCGACACGCTGGAGGAGGTGGTCGAGCCGTTTTTGTTGCAGCAGGGCCTCTTGCAGCGGACCCCGCGCGGCCGACTGCTGACCCGGCTTGCCTGGCAGCACCTCCGGCTGGAGCCGCCGCAGGTGGCCGACGGCCAGCCCGGGCTGTTCGATGAGCCCGACAACGCCGACCGCTGAGACCGGCCGGATCGAGGCTGGCGTCCATCGCCTGCCGCTTCGGGTCTACTACGAGGACACCGATGCCGGGGGCATCGTCTATCATGCCAACCACCTGAAGTTCGCCGAGCGGGCGCGGACCGAGATGCTGCGCTGCCTGGGACTCGACCACGGCACGCTCCGGGCGCGCTTCGGCCTCGCCTTCACGGTCCGCCGGTGCCGCGCCGACTATCTGGCGCCCGCCCGCCTCGACGACGGTCTCCTGGTCGAGACCCGGCTGCTTCGCCAGGGCGGCGCCTCGCTCGATCTCGAGCAGCGGGTGACCCGGGCCGGGCGGCTGCTGGTGCGCCTCGAGCTGCGGCTGGCGCTGGTCTCGGCCGAGATGCGCGCGACCCGTCTGCCGGTCCCGCTGCGGGCGGCCCTGGCCCCTCTCGCCGCCGGGCCGGCCCGGCACGGAGCTTGACAGCGCGAATCGAAGGCGCTTTTTGCTGCCGCGAACCGCGCCTTCAGTGTCAGGCCGACGGCGAACGTTGGTCGCGGCCGCCGCATTGCCTATCTGATAGCTCAACCCGGGCCGCCCGGCGGCCGCGGCGCACACATAGGATTGGGCGATGGAAGACAATGCCGTCACCGCGCTGAGTCTCGCCGGCGATCAGGCGGTCGGCTTTGGCCTGTGGTCGCTGGTCACCCAGGCAGATCCGATCGTCAAAGTGGTGCTGGCGCTCCTGGTGCTGGCCTCGATCTGGTCCTGGACCGTGATCTTCGACAAGACGTTCCGGATCGGGCGCTTGCGCCGCAAAGCGCGCGCGTTCGAGCGGGCCTTCTGGTCGGGGGCCGCGCTCGACGATCTATATCGGCGGCTCGGCCGCGAGGCCGACCACCCGATGGCGATGCTGTTCGCGGCCGCGATGGAGGAATGGCGCGACTCGCCGCGCCCGCCCGCGGGCAGCGGCTCACGCGCTTTGCTCGAGCGGATCAGCAAGGTCATGACGCTTACCCTCGATCGCGAGCTCGAGGTCCTCGAGCGCTATCTGAGCTCGCTCGCGACGATCGGCTCGACCGCGCCGTTCGTTGGCCTGTTTGGCACGGTCTGGGGCATCATGAACAGTTTCCAGTCGATCGCGCTGACCAAGAACACGACCCTTGCGGTGGTCGCCCCGGGAATCGCCGAGGCGCTGCTCGCGACCGCGCTCGGGCTGGTTGCCGCGATCCCGGCGGTGGTCGCCTACAACAAGCTCTCGGGCGATCTCGACCGCTACACCAACCGGGTCACGAGCTTTGCTGACGAGTTCACGGTGGTCCTGTCCCGCGAGCTGGAGAGCGGCCGCTCGCCCGGTCTGGACGCCAGCCGGGCGGCTTGAGCCCTTACGGGTGTAACCCCCATGCCGATGAACAATCCCGACGAGGCGCCGCAGCGGATCTCCCGCCGGCACCGCCGGGCACCGTTGTCGGCGATCAACGTCACCCCCTTCGTCGACGTGATGCTGGTGCTGCTGATCGTATTCATGGTCACCGCACCGCTGCTGACCGTCGGGGTCACGGTCGATCTGCCCAAGACCTCGAGTTCGCCCTTGCCGGGGCAGGACGAGCCGCTGAGCGTGACGATCAACCACGACGGTCAGATATATCTCCAGGACAGCCAGCTCTCGGTCGAGGAGCTCGGACCCAGGCTGCGCGCCATCAGTGAGCGCAAGCCCGACACCCGGGTGTTCGTGCGCGGCGACCGGGTCATCGATTACGGCCGCGTAATGCAGGTGGTCGGCGCCATTCATGCCGCCGGTTTCAGCAAGGTCGCGCTGGTCACCGAGTTCGATGACAAGGCACGTTGACTTCATCGCGGTCGCCGATGCCGGCGGGCGCCTGACGCGCCGGGTCTGAGCCATGGCGCGGGCGTGGCTGTTCTCGTCCGTGCTGCACGTGGCGCTGGCCGCGTTGATGTACTTCGGCCTGCCGAGCCTGAGCCGGCCGCGGCCGGTGATGGAGCAGGCGATCACGGTCGAACTGGTCGACGAGGCGGCCGAGCTTAAGCCGGAGCCGCCGGCTCCGGCGCCGGCGGCGACCGCACCAAAGCCGGCGCAGCGCGCGGCGGCACCGAACCCCACTCCGCCGTCGCCGCCCGAGCCGCGGGTCGAGCCCGCGCCCGCGCCCGAACCGCCGCAGGCCGAGGCAAAGCCAGAGCCCGCCCCACCGCCACCGCCGGCGGTCGAGCCGCCGCCCGAGCCCGCGGTCGCCGAGCCACCGCCGCCCCAGCCGGAGCCGGCGCCCAAACCGGATGCCGCCCCGGCCGAGCCTGCGCCCGAACCGCCGGCCAAACCCGAGTTCGCGGAGACCAAGCCGGAACCACCGCCGCCGGCACCCGAGGCTCAGCCGAAGCCGGAACCAGCTCCCGAGCCGAAGGTGGCCGCGCTCCAGCCCGAAACTGAGCCGGAACCAACGTCCGTCGCCAAGGCGGAACCGCCGCCACCGGCGCGCGAACCACCGGTACGCAAGCCGCTGCTGAAGCCGCCGGCGCCCAAAGTTGCCGAGACCCCGCCACCGGCGCCCAAGCCGGAGCCGTCGGCGCCGAAGGAGGATGCCTTTGCGGCGCTCCTGAAGAGCGTCGAGAAGCTCGACCGGCAAGTCGAGAGCGAGACCACCCGGGCCGGCACCGGCCGTGGCGCGGCGACCGACGGCCGGGCGCGCGACGCGATCGGCGAGGCCCCGCTCAGCTTCAGCGAGATCGACGCGCTCCGGCGCCAGATCGGCAGCTGTTGGACCCTGCCGGTCGGGGTCGAGGGCATCGACGATATGGTCGTCCAGCTGCGGATCGAGGTGCGGCCGGACCGCACGGTGCAAAACGTCGCGATTGAGGATCAGGCGCGGCTCGGGCGCGATCCGACCTTCCGTGCGGTAGCCGAAAGCGCGCGGCGGGCGGTTGACAAATGCAGTCCACTCACTCTACCGGCGGGGAAGTACGCCCTATGGCGCGACATCCAGCTGAACTTCCGCCCCGCGGACGCGATCAACGGTTGATCCGCCGAATGCCCTGGACTCCGCTTCTTCGTCTCGGTTGCTTGATCCTGGGCAGTCTGCTGCTGCCGGCGCCGGCGCGCGCCGTGCTCGAGCTCGACATCACCCAGGGCATCGTCGAGCCGCTGCCGATCGCGATCAGCGAGCTCTATGGCCAGACCCCGGAGGCGGAGCAGCGCGGCCGGGAAATCGCCGACGTGGTCAGCGCCGATCTTTATCGCTCAGGGTTGTTTCGGCCGATCGACCCCCGGGCTTTCATTCAGTCGCCCGAGCAGCTGCAGGGCATGCCGCGGTTTGCCGACTGGCGCCAGATCAACGCCCAGGCTCTGGTCACCGGCACGGTCGAAGGCGGCGCGGCCGACGGCGACCTCGCGGTCGAGTTCCGGCTCTGGGACGTGTTCGCCGGCGTCCAGATGCGCGGCATGCGCTTTGCGACCACGACCGACAACTGGCGGCGGATCGGCCACCAGATCGCCGATGCGGTGTATGAGCGGATTACCGGTGAAGGCGCATATTTCGACACCCGGATCGTGTATATCAGCGAGAGCGGCCCCGCGACCGACCGGGTCAAGCGCGTCGCGATCATGGACCAGGACGGCGCCAATCATCGCTTCCTGACCAACGGCGCCGATCTGGTTCTCACCCCGCGCTTCCACCCCGACGCCAGGCGGATCGCCTTCATGCGGTTCGGCGGCCGAGTGCCGCAGGTCTATCTGCTGAACGTGACCCGCGACCGACAGCGGAAACTCGGCGAGTTTGCCGGCATGACCTTCGCGCCGGAGTTCAGCCCCGACGGCCGGCTGGTGGCGATGTCGCTCGCCGAGCAGGGCAATTCCGACATCTACAGCCTGGATCTCGAGACCAACCAGCAGCGGCAGCTGACCGATCATCCCGCAATCGACACCTCGCCCTCGTTTGCCCCCGACGGCCGGCGCCTGGTATTCAACTCGGATCGCGCCGGCACGCCCGAGCTCTACGTCATGAACGCCGACGGCAGCGGCGTGCAGCGGATCAGCTTCGGCACCGGCCGCTACGGCAGCCCGGCCTGGTCGCCGCGCGGGGACCTGATCGCGTTCAGCAAGATCCAAGGCGGTCGGTTCCACATCGGCGTGATGCGCCCGGACGGCAGCGACGAGCGCCTGCTGACCGAGAGCACGCTCGACGAGGGCCCGACCTGGTCGCCCAACGGCCGGGTGATCCTGTTCAGTCGTGCGGACTACCGGACCGATCATTCGCGCCTGTTCAGCATCGACCTGACCGGCTACAACGAGCGTGAGGTGCCGACCCCGCTCGACGCCTCGGATCCCGACTGGTCGGACCTGGTGCCTTGAGCCCGCGCGCCGAGCGGCGTATTTGATCTCGTGGTCGAGCAAACTTAGGATGCCCATCGTTCCGCCTGCCTGACGCCGTCGCGACCCCGGATCGTGGCTGGGCGAGCTCGGCGCTGTCCCCACCGTCCAACGCGGTCGCCGCTTGGCGACCTGGAGCCCTCGATGATTGGAATTGGACTTAGGATGTGCGCCATCTTGGGGATGTGCGGCGCGTTGGCAGGCTTGGCCGGCTGCACCTCGGCCCCCGACGAGACGCCCGGATCGGCAGCGGCTGCCAACGGCGGGGCTGGCGCGGGCGCCGGCGGCGGCGTCACGAGCTCGGAATTGCAGGGACAGCCGGAGCCGGGGACCCAGCAGGATCTCGAGGTCAGCGTCGGCGATCGCGTGTTCTTCGACTACGACAGCTCGGTCTTGAGCCCGACCGCGACCCAGACCCTGGATAAGCAGGGCGCCTGGCTCAAGCAGTATCCGGACGTCATCGTGACCGTCGAAGGCCACACCGACGATCGTGGCACCCGCGAGTACAACCTGGCGCTCGGCGACCGGCGGGCCAATGCGGTCAAGAACTACCTGGTGGCGCTGCAACTCCCGCCAGATCGCATCCTCACGATCTCCTACGGCGAGGAGCGCCCGGTCGATCCCGGCCATGACGAGGCCGCATGGGCGCAGAACCGGCGCGCGGTGACGGTCGTCGCCACCACCCAGTGATGTCAAGGCGGCCTCGGATCGCCAGTCGAACGAGCGCTCACGGGGCTGCTGCGGCGCTCGCCTTACTGGCCGGCGTTCTGAGCCCCCCGGCGCGCGCCGAGCCGCCGGCGCTGGCCGCCGATCTCGCGGCGCTGCGCGCCCAGGTCGCGGGCCTGCGGCGGGTCAAGCCGGCGCAGGTGACCGACCCCGGGCGGCTCGCGCAGTACGAGGTCAGGTTCAGTCAGTTCGAGGAGGAGCTGCGCCGTCTGACCGGTCGGATCGAGGAGCTGGAGCATCGCCAGCGCACCCTGGAGGATCGCTTCGACCAGCTGGTCGGCGACCTCGACCAGCGCCTGCTGTCGGTGGAGGAGGGCTCGTCCGGCGCGCCGCTGGCCGCGGTTGCGCCGACGCCGGCGCCCGATCCGGTGACCCCGCCCGCGGCCAACCTGGGAGCGCCGCCCCAGGACCTCGGGCAATTCCGCGCAGCGCGGTGACCGCCCTGCCGCGGCCCGCCCCGCCGACCGTCGCGCCGCCGCCCGGGACCACCGAGCTGCCCGCCCAGCAGCAGTACGATTTGGCGATGGAGTTGCTGCGCGCCGGCGACTACGCCGGCGCAGAGGTCGGGCTGCAGCAGTTCGTGGGCCAGAACCCCGACCACCCGCTCACCGCCAACGCGGCGTATTGGCTGGCCGAGTCCTACTACGTCCGCAAGAACTACGCCGCCGCCGCCGCCGCGTTCGCCCGCAATTACCGAACCTATGGCAAAAGCGCGGCCAAGGCGCCGGATAACCTTTTGAAGCTCGGGATGTCGCTCGACGGGCTGGGCGAGAAGGAGAAGGCCTGCCTGTCCTACACCGAGCTCGCCAAGGAGTTCCCCGACGCGCCCGCCCACATCCAGCAGGCGCTGGCCCGCGAGCGGATGCGTGCCCAATGCGTCTGACCCGCCGGCCAGCCGAAATCCAAGTCACCTGGACGAGGCGCGCTTTGCGGCGCTGATGGCGCCGCTCGGCCCGTTCGAGGCGAGGCCCCGACTCGCGGTCGCGGTCTCGGGTGGCCCCGACAGCCTGGCGCTGTGCTTGCTTGCCGACCGTTGGGCGCGGCGACGGGCTGGCGCGGTGGTCGGCCTGATCGTCGATCACGGCCTGCGGCCGGAGTTGGCGTGCGAAGCCCGGCAGGCCGCATCCTGGCTCAGCGCGCGCGGCATCGCGGCGCAGATCCTGACCTGGCTCGGCGTCAAGCCCTCGACCGGCATCCAGGCGGCGGCGCGCCGCGCCCGCTACCGGCTGCTGTGCGACTGGTGCCGGGCCGCGGGCGTGCTCCATCTGCTGAGCGCGCATCACCGGGACGATCAGGCCGAGACCGTCGCCCTGCGTCAGGCGCGCGCGAGCGGCCCGGACGGGCTCGCGGCGATGGCGGCGGCGCGCGAGCTTGACGGGCTCCGCCTGCTGCGGCCCCTGCTGGGGGTGCCGAAGGCGGCCTTGCTCGCCGTGCTCACCGCCGCGGGGCAGCCCTGGCTCGATGATCCGAGCAACCGCGCATCTGAGTTTGCCCGAGCGCGGCTGCGCTCCGAGCCGGGCCTGGATACGGGCGCGCTGGCGCGCCTGGCCAGCGCCTGTGGCGCCGCCCGTGCGAGGCGGGACGGCGCGGTCGCTGCCTGGCTGGCGCAGCATGTGCGGATCTTTCCGGCCGGTTTCGTGCTGATGTCGCGCGCCGGCTTGGCCTGCGCGCGGGGCCACCTTGCCGGGCGAGGCCTGCAGCAGACCCTGCTCACGGTTGGCGGCCGGCCCTATGCGCCGCGGCGCGCGCGGCTCGACCGCCTGCGCGAGGCACTGGTCGCCGATCACGCCGGACGGACGCTTTGCGGCTGCCAGCTGCTTCGGCAGCGCGATCACCTGCTGATCTGCCGCGAGGCGGGCGTGATCGACCACGTCCTCGCCCCTGCGGCGGGCGTCTGGCACCGCTGGGACGGACGCTTTGCGGTCCGCGTGGGCGGGGATACCGGGGGTCTGTCGGTGCGGGCGCTCGGTGCCGATGGTTGGCGGCAGCGCGCCGCGCTGATCGCCCGGACGCCGGGCGCGGCGCCGCCCGCGGTCGTCGGTTGGAGCCTGCCTGCGATCTGGCGGCGCGATCGCCTGCTGGCCGTGCCGGAACTTGATCTGATCGCCCCCGATTGCGCCGACTGGCTGCTCGCGGAGGCCCGCTTCCTGCCGCTGCACCCGCTTGCCGGCGCGCCGTTCGCAGCTGGCCCTTCACCCGAGGCAGGCACCTGAGAGAGCCCGCCGGCGAGCAGATCTTTGCTTCGGGGGCAGGATCGCTTATGTTAAGCTAGTCTGGATGTACGGCTCGCGTGGCGCCTCGGAGCAGGGTCGCCGGCGGGCGATGCCACTCGGGTTCGACCGCGGCGAGGCAGCTGGGTGAACAACTTTACCAAGAACTTGGCGCTCTGGGTGATCATCGGGCTGCTCCTGATCGCGCTGTTCAACCTGTTCCAAAATCCGTCCGGACGGGGGCCGCAGGCGAATCTGGCGTTCTCCGACTTCCTCGCCGAGGTCGACAACGGCCGGGTGCGCGACGTGACGATCCAAGGCAGCACGATCACCGGCCACTTCTCCGACGGCCGCTCGTTCAGCACCTACGCGCCCGAGGATCCCAACCTGGTCAGCCGGCTGTCCGAGCGCGGCGTGCGGATCACCGCGGCGCCGGTCGACGACAGCATGCCCTCGCTGCTCGGGGTGCTCGTGTCCTGGTTCCCGATGCTGCTGCTGATCGGCGTCTGGATCTTCTTCATGCGCCAGATGCAATCGGGCGGCGGCAAGGCGATGGGCTTCGGCAAGTCGCGCGCCCGCCTTTTGACCGAGAAGCACGGACGGGTCACCTTCAACGACGTCGCCGGCATCGACGAGGCCAAGGAGGAGCTCCAGGAAGTCGTCGAGTTCCTCAAGAACCCGCAGAAGTTCCAGCAGGTCGGCGGCCGGATCCCCAAGGGCGTGCTGCTGGTCGGGCCGCCCGGCACCGGCAAGACCCTGCTCGCGCGCGCGATCGCCGGCGAGGCCAATGTCCCGTTCTTCACGATCTCGGGCTCGGATTTCGTCGAGATGTTCGTGGGCGTCGGAGCGTCGCGGGTCCGCGACATGTTCGAGCAGGCCAAGAAGCATGCGCCCTGCATCGTGTTCATCGATGAGATCGATGCGGTCGGGCGGCATCGCGGCGCGGGCTTGGGCGGCGGCAACGACGAGCGCGAGCAGACGCTGAACCAGCTGCTGGTCGAGATGGACGGCTTCGAGGCGAACGAGGGCGTGATCCTGATCGCCGCGACCAACCGGCCCGACGTGCTTGATCCAGCGCTGCTGCGGCCGGGCCGCTTCGACCGCCAGGTCGTGGTCCCGAACCCGGACGTGCTCGGGCGCGAGAAGATCCTCCAGGTGCACATGAAGAAGGTGCGGGTCGGGCCCGACGTCGATCCCAAGGTGATCGCGCGCGGCACGCCGGGCTTCTCGGGCGCCGATCTCGCCAACATCGTCAACGAGGCGGCCCTGCTCGCCGCCCGGGTCGGCAAGCGGATGGTCAACATGGTGGACTTCGAGTCCGCCAAGGACAAGGTGATGATGGGCGCCGAGCGGCGCTCGATGGTCATGACCGAGGAGGAGAAGCGGCTCACCGCCTACCACGAATTGGGCCACGCCCTGGTTGGCTTCTTCTCGCCGGCCTCAGATCCGATTCACAAGGCGACGATCATCCCGCGCGGCCGGGCGCTTGGCATGGTCATGCGTCTGCCCCTAGGCGATCGGATCTCGGTCTCGCGCGAGAAGCTGAACGCCGACATCGCGGTCGCGATGGGCGGGCGGGTCGCCGAGGAGCTGATCTTCGGCCACGAGAAGGTGACCGCCGGCGCCGCCTCCGACATCGAGCAGGCGACCAAGATCGCGCGCCACATGGTCACCCAGTGGGGCATGAGCGACAAGCTCGGGCCGATGTCCTATGGCGAGAACCAGCAGGAGGTGTTCCTCGGCCACTCGGTGACCCAGACCAAGAGCGTCTCCGAATCGACCGCCCAGCTGATCGATGCCGAGATCCGCCGGCTGGTCGAAGCGGGGTTCGATACCGCCAAGACGATCATCGCCGAGAACCTCGAGCGGCTGCACGATCTCGCCAATGCCCTGCTCGAGCACGAGACCATGACCGGCGAGGAGGTCGGTGCCGTGCTGCGTGGCGAGCCGATGCCGAAGTCGCCGCCTCACGAGCCGCCGAGCGCGGCGGCGCCAAGTGGCGGGAAGCGCGGCTCGGTCCCGACCACCGCACCGCCCAAAGACGGTACCGGCGGCCTCGCGCCGAGCCCTCAACCGGGCGCCTAGTCCGCTCGCGCTTGCGCCGGGCGGGTACTCCCGCCAGGGCGCGGATTGCGCTCGGGTCCGGGGAGCGTACCCGTTGCGCTCAGGAGCACCCATCCCCCGCGTCTATCTGAGACCGCTCGGCATCCTGCCCGCCGCCCGCGCTTCGCGTGCGATCGAGGGCGGCTGGGCGCTGCCGATCGGCGATCGGGCGGCTGCCTTCACCGGGGCCGACATCTGGCTCCGTACCAGCGGCCGGATCGAGCATTGCACGTTGCCGATCCCCGAACTTGCCGGGTGGGCGAGACGCCAGGGGGAGGCGATTGAGGCGGCACTCGATCAGCGCCTCGCGGCCGTAGCCGAGCCGTCGGGCTGGCCCGAGGGCCTGCCCGATCACCCGCCCCGGATCATGGGCGTGGTCAACGTCACCCCCGACAGCTTTTCCGATGGCGGCTGCTTCCTTGATCCGGCGCGGGCGATCGCCCATGGGCGCCGGTTGCAGGCCGAAGGCGCCGACATCATCGACGTCGGCGGCGAATCCACGCGCCCGGGCGCCGCCCGGGTTCCGGCCGAGGAGGAGATCCGCCGGGTCCTGCCCGTGGTCGAAGGGCTAGCGGCGAGCGGCATCCTGGTCTCGATCGACAGCCGCAAGGCCGCCGTGATGCGGGCTGCGATCGCCGCCGGGGCGGGCATGATCAACGACGTCTCGGCGTTGCGGCACGATCCGGACAGCCTCGAGGTTGCCGGGGCGAGCGGCTGCCCGGTGGTCATGATGCACAGCCAGGGCGAGCCGGCGACGATGCAGCGGCAACCGACTTACGCCTCGGTTGCGCTCGACGTGTTCGACCATCTGGAGCAACGGGTCGAAGCCTGGGTCGCGGCCGGGTTCGATCGGCGGCGCCTGCTGGTCGATCCGGGGATCGGCTTTGGCAAGACGGTCGCACACAATGTCGAGATCCTGAGCCAGCTCGGCCTTTTCCTCGGTCTTGGTAGACCGATTCTGCTCGGAGTATCACGCAAGAGTTTCATCGCCCGCCTGACCGATGGGGCCCCGGAGTCCGAGCGCTTGCCCGGATCGCTGGCGGCCGCGTTGGCCGGCATCGCGCAGGGCGTGGCTGTGCTGCGCGTGCACGACGTCGCCGCGACGCGACAATGCTTGCGGGTTTGGCAAGGCTTGTTGTGCTAAGACTGGCAGGCGTCGAGCCCTGGAGTTGTGATACTGGAGTACGCTGTCGCCTGCTTGGTCCTGACTTCGCTCGCCGCTAGTCTGCGGGTGCAAAACTTTTGCTGCGGAGACTCCCATGGCTCGTAAACTGTTCGGCACCGATGGGATTCGCGGCACGGCCAACCAGCCGCCGATGACCGCCGAGATCGCGCTCCGGCTCGGGCTGGCGGCGGGTGGCTATTTCACGCGCGGCGATCATCGCCACCGGGTGGTGATCGGCAAGGACACGCGGCTTTCGGGCTACATGCTGGAGCCGGCGCTGACCGCGGGCTTCATCGCGGTGGGCATGGACGTCACGCTGCTCGGGCCGTTGCCGACCCCGGGCGTGGCGATGCTGACGCGCTCGCTGCGGGCTGATCTGGGGGTCATGATCTCGGCCTCGCACAATCCGTATCAGGACAACGGCATCAAGCTGTTCGGCCCTGACGGCTACAAGCTGTCGGACGAGATCGAGCTTGCGATCGAGGAGCGGCTGCGCGGCTCGCCTGAGGACGGCCTGGCCGAGCCCAGCCTGCTCGGCCGGGCGGTGCGTCTGGAAGGCGCCCGCGGCCGCTACATCGAGGCGCTCAAGGCCAGCCTGGCCCGGGGCATGACCCTGAACGGCCTCAAGATCGTGATTGATTGCGCCAATGGCGCGGCCTATGGCGTCGCCCCGAAGGTGCTCTGGGAATTGGGCGCTGAGGTCATCGAGCTCGGCACCAGTCCGAACGGCTTCAACATCAACGCCCGCTGCGGCTCGACCCAGCCGCAGGCGATGTGCGCGGCCGTGCTCGAGCATGGCGCCGACCTCGGCATCGCGCTCGACGGCGATGCCGATCGGATCGTATTGGCCGACGAGCGCGGGCAGCTGATCGACGGCGATCAGATGCTGGCCCTGCTCGCCCAGAGCTGGCAGGCCGCAGCCTTGCTCCGGGGCGGCGGCGTGGTCGGCACGCTGATGTCGAATCTCGGCCTCGAGCGCTGCCTGCGGAGCCGGGGCCTGAGCCTGCACCGGGCTCAGGTCGGCGACCGCTACGTCGTCGAGCACATGCGCGCCTCGGGACACAACCTCGGCGGCGAGCAGTCCGGGCACATCATCATGACCGACTTCGCCACGACCGGCGACGGCCTGCTCGCCGCGCTGCAGATCCTCGCGGTGATGCGCCGGCAGGATCGGCCCATGAGCGAGTTCGGCAGGGTCTTCCAACCGTTGCCGCAACGGCTGCAGAACTGTCGGCTGAACGGCGGTCGGCCGCTCGAGGAGGCCGCGGTCCGCGCGTGCATCGAGGCCGCCGAGGCCCGCCTCAGCGGCCGCGGCCGCATGCTGGTCCGGCCGTCCGGCACCGAACCGCTGATCCGGGTCATGGTCGAGGCCGACGACGAGGTCCTGCTCCAGGGCGTGCTCGACGAGGTCATCGGCACGATCGAACGCTTCGCCTAAGCGATTCCTCTCCGGCCGAACCCGCTCTCGTGCCTAGACGGGCGCTCGCCTGCTACCGTCAGACCCAGCTGAGTCTCTCTTATTAGTTGAGTTATCCCCAAGGATTGATTAACCTATAGGAGAAATGAGCGACCAGCCGGCAATCAGGACCAAGAGGGCTCGAATCCGGACAATGAACCCTCCGCTTGGGTTTGTCGCTGTCTCTCTGGCCGTCCTGCTCGCGGCATGCCAGGCGGTCACGGACCCGCGGCCGGCCGTGCCAATTTCGGCCGCCACGCTGACCGGGCCGAGCCCGGGCGCGTCGGCGCCCAAGATCGACTGGGCTGGAGCGCCGGACTGTCAGGCCAAGCTCGGGCTGTTGGCCGAAGCGGCGCGGTCCGGCCAATGGGATTCTAACGAGCCGGCGCCGATCGCGGTCGCCCTGCCCGGGCGTGCCGACCAGCGCGACTGGCTGGCACCGCCGAGCGTGACCGTGATTGCCGATCTCCCGCTCGAGCTTCACGAACGGGTCGATCCAGCACTTCACCAGGTACCCTGCGTGCTGATGGTGGAGCCCCCGCAAGACCAGCACGCAGCCCAGCGCCTGATCGGTCGCGAGACCGTGCGCTCGGTTTACGAGAGCGGGGTCCGGAGCGAGCACAACCCCGACTACGATGCCGCCCAGCTGCGTGTCCGCCAGGCCGAGCGCGTCAGCAAGGAAGAGACGCCCGACATCGTGAGCGTCGGCGACCCGATGCTCGACCTGTTCGGCGCCCTGGTCGGCGGCGTGATCGCGGGCTTCAGTCAGGGCAGCGGCGAGCGCGAGCTCGACAATGCGATGACCGTGCTGGCGGAAACCCCGCGCTCGCTCAATCGACCCGTCTACCGGCCCTATCAGTTCGAGCGCGAGACCGTGCTTGCCGGTCGGGAAGCAACGGTTTCGATCGCGCTCGCTGACCGGGCCAACCGGCGCCTTTGGCAGGCGCAGCTGCACCGGCGGGAGCGGCGCCAGTTCGAGATTCTGGAGGGCTTGGATCCGCGCGATCGGGATTTCGAGCAACACAGCACCGCGAGCGTCACTCGAGATGATTTCGAGCGCTGGCAACGGGAGCCGCCCCAGCTCCAGCTGTCGGCGATCGTTGCCGCCTTGCGCGAAGCCCCCCCGGCGCCGCCGACCGAGAGCGTGATCGCCGCGATCGAGCGGCTCGACGGGCGGTCCCTTGCGGCGGAACCGCCGGCGATCGACCCGGCGGGCGCCCCGCCCGAGCCTGTGCCAAGTCGCAGTCAGCCCAGTCGTGAGCCTGCCGACCTCGATCGCCGGACCGCTCCACCGGCCGGCCCGAGCGACCTGGTCGCCGCGGCGGATCCCCACGGCGAGGCGGTCGCCAAGGCGGTCAAGCTAGCGCCCGGAGCAGGCGCGACGCTCACGCCGGGCGGCGATCCGCGCGCAGCGAGCGTGCTGCGGGTCACCAACGGCGCCCGTGACGGCAGCGGCGTCTACATTCGTCCCGATCTGGTCCTGACCACGGCGCAGCTGGTCGCCGGGACCGCCGTCGTCGACATCGTCACCGCCGATGGCGCGCGGCTGCTCGGGCTGGTCGCGCGTACCGACCGGGCGCGCAATCTGGCCCTGGTGCAGGTGGCCCGGCCCGGGCCGCCGGTCGCCTTCTATGACGGGCCTCCGGTTCCGGCCGGCCGTCCGGTCGAGGCGGTGGCACTCGCCGAAGGCGCCCGCGTCGTCCGGACACTTGGCCGCTATCGCGCCGCCGGCACGACCTCGACCTCGCTCGCCCAGGTGGACGTGCGCACACCGCCGCCGGTCCAGCCCGAAGGCCTGCCGTGGTTCCTTGACGACCGGGTGATCGGCGTCGGTACCGGCAGCACGGACGAGCGGGCTGCAGGGCCTCTTCCCGCCGTTGGCGCCAGCGAGATTCTCGACTTTCTGTACGGCGCAGGCGGAGCGCTCGCGCAGCTCCCGTAGGTTCAAGGCCGAGCGACGGGTCGCCAGGCCAGCGATCCTGTGCTAGGTGTGCAAAGCAAAGTGCACTCCTCGGTGAAGAACCGGCCCTAATGACGGCACCGCCTATGACCCTCGAGGAATTTCGGGCTTCGCTGCACGCGCCGGCGCCGCCCGCGGGGCTCAGTCCGGCGCTCCAGGCGCTCTGGCATGAGGCGAGCGGCGACTGGCCGGCCGCCCACCGCTGGGCTCAGGCCCAGGACGATGCTGCCGGCGCCTGGGTGCACGCCTATCTGCACCGGGTCGAGGGCGACCTCGCCAACGCCGGCTACTGGTACCGTCGCGCCGGCCAGCCGGTCTGTACTCGGCCGCGCGCCGAGGAGTGGGGCACGATCGCCGCGGCCTTGCTGGCCGACCCGCGGTGCTCTGGGAGAGGAATTTTCACCGAATCCTTACCCTGATACCGCCGCCGCCCGCTGCTTCCTAGCCCGAATCGAGCGACTATGCCCCTGGCCAAGTTCGCCGCCGAGCGGACTGTCGTCGGGTGCGAGGATGCCATGTCGCTCAGTCACGCAAGTCTGAGGTCGCTAATCGCCCAGCTCGAGCGCGAGCACGGTCCGGAGCAGGGCGTCTGGTCGGCCGAGCGGTTCGTGTTCCGGGTCTGGTTCGACGACGGCGCGGAGTATCGGCTGCGCTGGCCGCGCGGTGTCCTCAACCCAGCCTGGGAAGTCGTCCGCGAGCATTGATATCGCAGATCGAAATTCCGGCGCCGCTCCGCATCAGCCAATCGCCTGGATCTGTTCCAAGCGCATGGATAGCCTCCGGCGGCTGCGGCGTGCTCGTGCAGCATTGCCTCGGCTGAGTGCCCGGCCCCGTACATGAAGGTCGGCCAGCTCGGCTTGACCGCCCGGATCTCCGCCACAATCGTTGCTGCCTAGCGCCTACTCCGCGGCGATCTGGCCGAGCTGGGGCGCCGGGTCGAGCTTATGGCAGGTGCCGTCCTTCATGATCATCGCGATATTGGCCTGGTGCTGCAGCAGCGAGACGTCCTGGACCGGGTTGCCGCGTACCAGCAACAGGTCGGCGAGGTAACCCTCCTTGATCTGGCCGAGCTCGTGGCCTTGGGCCATCAGCTCGCCGCCGACCTTGGTGGCTGACAGCAGCGCCTCGGTGGGAGAATAGCCGAACAGCGTGACGAAGTGCTCGAGGTCGCGGGCGTTGGTGCCCTGGGGAGTCCAGGCGAACCCGTAGTCGCCGCCCGGGACCACGCGGATGCCGCGCTTCCTCATCTCGCGATAGGTGGCCTTGGTCGCCTCGAGCTTGCGGTAGAAGCCCATGCGCTCGCAGACCTCGGGGGTCATGCCGAAGGCCTCGGCCTCGTAGAGCGTGTTGTGCAGCAGGCCGACCGCCGGGCCGACGAAGATCTGGTCCCGGACGCTCTCGAGCAGATCGAGCGCCTCCTCGTCGGCGAAGTCGCAGTGGTAGATCACGTCGACGCCGTTCCGGACCGCGCGCTTGACCGAGCCCGCGGCGCGCGCGTGACAGGCGATCTGCTTGCCGAAGTCGTGCGCCGACCTCGACCGCGGTCCTGATCTCGTCGTCCATCATCACGGTCATCTCGGCCTTGCAGTGGCTCACGAACTCGTCGCCCGAGATGTTGATCTTGAGGTTGTCGACACCTTCCCGGACGCAGGTCCGGCAGGTCCGGCGCATCTCGTCGACGCCGTCCACGATCAGCGCGAAGCTCTCGCGGTAGAGGTGGAGCCGGCGCTCGTCGCCGAGCCCCGCCGTGACCGTGATCTCGGGGCTGGCAGCGCGGATCCGCGGCCCCGGGATGCGGCCCGCGTTGATCTCGTTGCGGATCACGACGTCGAGGCGGGGCTTGGCCGAGGCGGCGCAGTAGACGCTGGTGAAGCCGTGGTCGAACAACAGCCTCGCGTTGTGCATCGTCGCCAGCGTGTGCTCCTCGGGCGGCAGTTCGCCCAGCTCGGCCGGGCTCGCAACACCAGTGAAGCTGATGTGGCAATGGCCCTCGGTCATGCCCGGCATCAAGGTCATGCCCTGGCCGTCGATCGCCCGCTCGGCCTCCTCGCGCGCGATCTGGTGCCGGCCCTCGGCAACCTTGGCGATCCGATTGGCGCGGATCAGGACCTCGCCCGGGAACGGCGGCCGCCCGGTCGCATCGAAGATCAAGACGTTGGTCAACAGCTGGCTGGTCATCAGTTCGCCCCCCGATCGATGTCTCGCTGGCGTGAGATCGCCGAAGCTCGCCGGCGCCCGCCGCGACGCTGGCTTCAGTCTACGCCCGCGAACGGCGGCAACGGAAGCGCTGAGCGCCGATCCCCACCAACAGTCGGATCCTTGCTCGCGGTCGAAACCCGGGTTCGGCGCGGCAGCCATTGCAGCTGACCAAATGATCCGAGGATTTGTGAACCACTGCACAGCCGGCGGTCGACGACCGACCTAAATTCAACGCTTAGGATTACCGGGCCTATGCCTGCGACCGTGCCGGACGCCTCAGGATTGGTCTGGGCGGCCGAAGGGTGTGGGCCGAGGAGATTGCCATGGGCCGGCGTCCTCTATTTCTGCTGGTCGGCGCGCTCGCGCTCCTCCAGTCCGGCAGCGCCTTGGCCGAGATCCGGATCGGTTTCGCCGGCCCCCTGAGCGGACCCTACGCCACGAGCGGCGCGCGCAGCCGCGTGGCGGTCGAGCTCGCGGTGGCCGACCTCAACCGCAACGGTGGCGTGCTCGGCCAGCCGGTGACCCTCAGCGTCGCCGACGACGGCTGCGGCCTGCAACCGGCGATGGACGCCGCCCGCCAGCTGGTCGGCGCGCGCGTCCACGCCGTAATCGGCCACCTCTGCTCGCACTCCTCGCTGCTCGCCGCCGGCATCTATGAGACCGCCGACGTCGTGATGATCACACCGAGCTCGACCCATCCGCGCCTGACCGAAGAGGGCCGGCAGAACGTCTTCCGACTGAAGGGCCGGGACGACCAGCAGGGCAAGCTCGCGGCCGACCTGCTGGCGGCGCACTGGTCGGGCGCGGCGATCGCGATCCTGCACGACGGCAGCGTCTATGGCGAGGACCTGGCGCAGCAGGCCCGCCGGCGGCTGCGCGCAAATGGCGTGGCCGAGCGCCTGTTCGACCGCTACACGCCGGGCGCGGACGATTATTCAAGGCTCGCAGCGCGCCTGCAGGCGGCCGGGATCGAGGTGCTCTACCTCGGCGGCTACGGCCCCGATGCCGGGCGCATCCTGCGGGCGCTCCGGGCGCGCGGCGACGATCTCCAGCTGGTCGGCGGCGACGGCCTGGCCATGGACGAGTTCTGGCGGATCGCCGGCAATGAGGGCGCCGGCACGCTGTTCAGCACGCGGCCCGACCCGACCGGGCTGCCCGCGGCCGACGCGTTGATCGCGAGGCTAGAGGCACGGGGAATGGCGATGCGCGGCAGCGGGCTTGCCTGGTACGCGGCGGTCCAGGTCTGGGCCGAGGCGGTCGAGCGGGCCGGGACAGTGGCCTTGCCGACCGTCGCTAAGATGCTGCGCCGCGGCCGCTTTGCGACCGTGCTCGGCCGGGTCGGGTTCGACCCCAAGGGTGATCTGGAGGGCGCGGCCTGGCAATGGCACCGTTGGATCGATGGCACCTACCTGCCGCTCGCCAGGCCGCCGTTCGACGTCCGGGCGGCCGACCCGCAGGCCGGTCCGCGGCCGGCGCGGGTCGCGACCGGGCGCTCCTGAGCCCAGGCGCCGAGCTGCGCTATCGGCGCCCGGCCAGACGCCGGGCGCCCAAAAACCGGGCCGGCGTTCAGCGGACCGCGCGACCCGACCGGCTCGACGTCAGATGGCGCGCGTGCGGACGTAGCTGCCGGGCGCGTCCTCGAGCGGCTGCAGCTGGCCGTCGCCCGGCTGGCGCGCGGCTACCTTCTCGCCGGCGTGGGCGGCGTTCCAGTCCCGCCAGTGCGGCCACCAGGAGCCCGGATGGTGGGTTGCGCCGGCCAGCCAGTCGGCGGGCTCGGCGGGTAGCTCCGGGTTGATCCAGAAGCCGTACTTCTGCACGCCCGGCGGGTTGATCACGCCCGCGATGTGGCCCGAGCCCGCGAGCACGAAGCTGGTCTCGCCCCGATAGATCTGGGTCGCCCGGTAGGTCGAGGGCCAGGGGGCAATGTGGTCCTCCCGAGTCGAGAGGATGTAGACCGGCAGCTCGATCTGGCGCAGATCGATCGGCACGCCCCCGAGCGTGATGCCGCCCGGCTGGGCCAGCCGGTTCTCCTGATAGAACTTGCGCAAGTAGAAGCTGTGCATCGCATAGGGCATGCGCGTGCTGTCCGAGTTCCAATACAGGAGGTCGAACGGAAATGGCTCATTACCCAAAAGGTAGTTGTTGATCACGAACGACCAGATAAGATCGTTGGCGCGCAGCATGTTGAAGGTGGTCGCCATGTGCCGGCCTTCGAGATAGCCCTGCTTGGCCATCGTCGCGTCCATCGCGGCCAGCTGCTCCTCGTCGATGAAGACCCCGAGCTCGCCCGGGTTCTCGAAGTCGACGAGGCTCGCGAAGAAGGTCGCGGCCTTGACCCGCCGGTCGCGCTTCGCGGTAAGCCAGGCCAGCGTCGCGGCGAGCAGGGTTCCGCCCAGGCAGTAGCCGATCACGGTCGCCTCAGCCTCGCCGGTCGCCTTGGCCATCGCGTCGAGCGCTGCGAGCGGACCCTCGAGCATGTAGTCCTCGAAGGTCTTCCTGGCGTGCTCCCGGTCCGGGTTGACCCAGGAGATCACGAATACCGTGAAGCCCTGGTCGACCGCATATTTGATCAAGCTGTTCTTCGGCTGCAGATCGAGAATATAGTACTTGTTGATCCAGGGCGGAATGATCAGCAGCGGCCGCCCATAGACCTGCTCGGTCGTCGGCGCGTATTGGATCAGCTGCATCAGATCGGTCTGAAAGACGACCTTGCCGGGGCTGAGCGCGAGGTTGCGGCCGACCGCGAAGGCGTCGAGATCGGTCATCTTGATCGCGAGCTTACCCTCGCCCCGGGCGAGATCGTCCAGCAGATTGTTGAGGCCGCGCAGCAGATTCTCGCCACCGGTCGCCAACGTCGCCCGCAGCACCTCCGGGTTGGTCGCGACGAAGTTGGACGGCGCCATCGCATCGACGAACTGGCGGGTGTAGAAGTCGATCTTCTGCCGGGTCTTCGCGTCGAGGCCGTCGAGCCCGTTGACCGTGCTGACCAGCCAGCGCGATGTCAGCAGGTAGGACTGCTTGATGAAATCGAACAGCGCGTGATCGTCCCAGGCCGGGTCGCGAAACCGCCGGTCGCCTTCATCCGGCGTGACCACCGGCGCCGCCGGCTGGCCCCACAGGCGCCGGCCGGTGCTCTGCCAGAGCCTGAGGTAGTCTTGCCACAGCGACAGCTGAGCCTGGATCAGCCGCGCCGGGTCGGCCATCAGGCAGGTCGTGAGCTCCAGCAGGGTCGGCCTCAGATTGAGGGGGTCGGCGCTCGCAGCCTTGCCGTTGCCGGCGTGCCGGCGCCGGGCCAGCTCGTGCATCAGCTTCTGGCTCTTGTCGGCGATCTCGGCGAGCAGCTGGCCGATCGGCTCGAGTTCGCGCTCCGGCGTTTCCTGTTGCTTGGCCATCGGCCGTTCCCTTATGCTTTTTCGCTCGTCGTTCCCGGGTCGAGCGCGGAGGATCGTTGGGTCACCATCATGTCCGGTCATCAGCCACGCCTCCGCCACGGGCTCTGAGCCATGGGGCCCGCTCTGCCATCCCGCCGCCGGTCCGCCGGCCGCTGGGGCGCAGCCGCCGGAGGTTGTAGACCGTCTGGCAGAACGGGCCAACCATCGCCCGAGGTCCCCTCGCTCCGCGCCCGGCGCCGGAGGCCGGCGCTACTACCTCTGGCGATCGTGCTGGCGGGCCTTGTCGCATCGGGCGGTTGCCAAAGCGTTGACGAGCCGGACACGGCCAGTCAGATAGGCGCGCCCGCGGCCACGACCACCACCGCCAGCTACCCCAGCCTCTATAGCGTGCCGCCGCGACCACAGCTGAGCTACACCGTGCAGCAGCAGCGGGCGATCGTCGACGGACTGATCGCCGATCGGGCGAATGCCCTCTACACCGATCAGGTGGTCCGCTATCGCACCGGCCGGAGCACGCTGCCGCCGCCGCCACCACCGCCGGCAGTGGTGGCGGCCGTTGAACCGGAGGCGCCGGCCGGAGCGACGACGTCGGCGGCGCAAGATCCAGCGGTGCCGGCATCCGAGAACCTCGCCGACTCGGCCCACGCGCCGATCTACCGGGGCGCCGCGGGCGACGACACTCTTGGCGACTTCGTCGATCAGCTTGTCCGCGAGACGGCGCCACCCTCGGCGTCCGGCGCCGGCGACGAGGGTGCGAGTTCGGGCGGGTCCGGCTGGTTCGGTTGGCTGCGCAATCTGTTCGGATCGGACGACGAACCGGCTCCGCCATCCGGTGCCGCCAGCCCGGCTGCCGGGCCGCCGGCGGCCGCGCCGGCGACGCCGGTCGAGGCCAGCGCGCCGGCCAAGGCCGAGGCCGCGCTAGCATTTCTGGTTGCGGAGACCCGGCCCACGGTCCAGCACGACCGGGCGCAGGAGCCGGTCCCGGCCTTGCAGCCGGCGATGGCGCCCGGGCGGGACGATCGCCGGCCGCCGGTCGCCAACGAGCCGGTCGGGCCGGCACTGGCCGCCTCCGAACGCGGCGCGCCGACCCAGCCGATCGGCATCGCGATCGGCAATGGCGAGGTCGCGATCGAGGTCGATCAACCCGCGCCTGCGGCCGGTATTGGTGCCCACGCACCCGCCGCCAGCCGGCCGGCAGTCAGGACGGCTGCGCTCAGTTCCGCAACCGGCGGCGCTGCCGCGGGCAGCATCGCCTTCGCGCCGGGATCGGCCGAGCTGCCGGCCGGGATCGGCCCCCAGCTCGAGCAGATGCTGGCGAGCGCGCGGACCGAGGGTGCCTTGATCCGGATCATCGGCGAGGCCAAGGCGCCGGCTCTGGCGCTCGATCGCGCGCGCGCGGTCGCGATTGCGCTGGTCCGTCTCGGCGCCCGGGCGGGCGACCTGCAGATCACGCTGGCGAGTAATGCGACCGGCGACCAGGCGCATCTGCTCCTGGCGCCGCCGGCGGCGCGCTGAGCGCGCACACCATCCAGGGCGGAGCTTTGTCGGACACGCCGGGTTTGAAGCCGCCGGCAGCTGAGGCCGAAGGCGCGATGAGGCAGCCCCAGTTCCACCCGATCCGGCGGCTCGCCGTTGTCAGAACCGGCAGCGGCTCCGTCAGGTGATGCGCAATATCAAGGCCTTTCTCGCTCGCCCGAAGCTCCCGGCCGCGGCAGCGCCACGGGCGGTGGCCTGAGGCCGTGGCTGGGTCGCGGCTGCGCGCGCGCGCCGGGCCGCTGCGCGTCGGCGTGGCCGGGCTCGGCACGGTCGGCGGCGCGGTGCTGCGCCTGCTCGAGCAGAACGGCGCTCTGATCGCGCAGCGCTCCGGGCGCGAGCTGCGGGTGGTCGCGGTCTCGGCCCGCAACCGGCAGCGCGAGCGCGGCGTCCCGATCGAGCGCTACCGCTGGTACGACGATCCGCTGACGCTGGCGGCCGACCCGGAGGTCGATTTGGTCGTCGAGCTGATCGGCGGCGCCGATGGCCCGGCGCTGGCACTCTGCCGGGCGGCGCTCGCGGCCGGCCGGCCGGTGGTTACGGCGAATAAGGCGTTGCTCGCCCAGCACGGCGCCGAGCTCGCCCGCCTGGCCGATGCCGGGGGCGTGACGATCGGCTTCGAGGCCGCCGTCGCGGGCGGCATCCCGATCGTCAAGACGCTGCGCGAGGGCCTGGTCGGCAACCAGATCCGGCGCGTCTACGGCATCCTGAACGGCACCTGCAACTATATCCTGACCACGATGCGCGAGACCGGGCGCGACTTTGACGAGGTGCTCCAGGAGGCCCAGCAGCTGGGCTATGCCGAGGCCGACCCGAGCTTCGACATTGACGGCATCGACGCCGCCCACAAGCTGGCACTGCTGTCCGCGCTGGCATTTGGCTGTCCGCCGGCGTTCGCGGCGGTCTATACCGAAGGTATTCGGCACGTCTCGCCACTCGATATCGCGTTCGCGAGCGAGATGGGCTATCGCATCAAGCTCTTAGGCGTGGCGCGGCTGACCGAGCATGGCCTCGAGCAGCGGGTGCACCCGAGCATGGTCAGGATCGGGACCCCGATCAGCCAGGTCGAGGGCGTATTCAACGCCGTGGTTGCCGAGGGCGATCAGGTCGGCTCGACGCTCTACTCCGGCCGGGGTGCCGGCGGCGGTCCGACCGCCTCGGCGGTGGTGGCCGATCTCGCCGATCTCGCCAAGGGCGCGCGGCCCCCGGTGTTCGGGGTACCGGGGGCCAATCTCAAGGCTCTGCCGATCGCGCCGATGGACCGGCACAATGGCGCCTACTATTTTCGCCTGATGGTAGTGGACAAGCCCGGCGTGATGGCCGACGTTGCCGCCTGCCTACGCGATCACGAGGTCTCGATCGAGGCCTTGATCCAGCGGGCCCGCAATCCCGGAGAGCCGGTGCCGATCGTCTTGACCACGCACGAGACGCTGGAGGCGCAGATGACCGGGGCGTTGGCGGAGATCGGCGCGCTCGAGGCGGTGCTGGAGCCGCCCAGGATGATCCGGATCGAGGCCTTGTAGATCGAGCGCGCCGGCGGCCGGCGGCCCTTGAAGGGAGAGCTGAACCATGGCGGACGAGATCAGACTCGAGGATCGCAACCTCGCGCTCGAGGCGGTGCGCGTGACCGAACGCGCGGCGATCGCGAGCTCGGCCTGGATGGGTCGGGGCGACGAGCGCGCGGCCGATCAGGCGGCGGTCGACGCGATGCGCCAGGCGCTCAACGTCCTCGACATCCAGGGCACCGTCGTGATCGGCGAGGGCGAGCGCGACGAGGCACCGATGCTCTACATCGGGGAAAAGGTCGGCTCCGGCCGCGGCCCCAAGGTCGACATCGCGCTCGATCCGCTCGAGGGCACCACGATCACCGCGACCGGCGGCCCGAACGCGATCGCTTGTCTTGCGATGGCCGGCGGCGGCGGCTTCCTGAACGCGCCCGACACCTACATGGACAAGATCGCGGTCGGCGGCGGCCTGCCCGACCAGCTGCTCGACATCAACGCCTCGCCCGCCGAGAATCTGGCCAACCTCGCCAAGGCCAAGAAGGTCGAGATCGGCGATCTGGTGGTCCTGATTCTCGATCGGCCGCGCCATCAGGAGCTGATCGCGAGCGTGCGCGCGGCGGGCGCCCGGATCCGCCTGATCCGCGATGGCGACGTCGCCGGCGTGATCGCGACCGCCCGGCCCGACAGCGGCATCGACATCTATCTCGGCATCGGCGGCGCGCCCGAGGGCGTGCTCGCGGCCGCAGCGCTCCGCTCGATCGGCGGACAGATGCAGGGTCGGCTGCATTTTCGCAACGATGAGGAGAAGGTCCGCGCCGGCCGGATGGGGATCAGCGATCTGACGCGGGTTTACGATCTGCACGATCTCGCGCGCGGCGACGTGATGTTCGCCGCGACCGGCGTCACCGACGGCACGATGCTGGCCGGCGTGCGACGCTTCCCGGGCGGCGTGATCACGGCCTCGATCGTGATGCGCTCCAAGACCGGCACGGTGCGGATCGTCGAGACCGAGCACTATCTGCATCGCAAGGCCGAGGTGGTCGAGGGTTTCGCGGCCTGAGCGCGCCCGGGGCGATGACCCTGCCACCGGCGGTCGAGCGCTCGATCAGCGGCCGCTGCTGGCGCTGGCGCGAGCACGACGCCGCGCTCGCGCTCGCGATCTGTCAGCGGATCGATCTGCCGGAGGTGCTCGGCCGGATCCTGGCCGGCCGCGGCATCGTCGCCGACGGGGTGCCGGCGTTCCTGGCGCCGCGCCTGCGCGACGCGCTGCCCGACCCGTCCCATCTGCTCGATCTCGACCGCGCGGTCGAGCGCCTGGCCGACGCCGTGGTCGCCGGCGAGCCAGTCGGGCTGCTGGGCGACTACGACGTCGACGGCGCCACCTCGGTGGCGCTGCTCGCCCGCTATCTGCGTGCGGTCGAGGGCCTCGCGCGGGTCGACGTGCCCGACCGACTGGCCGAGGGCTACGGCCCCAACCCGAAGGCGCTGGAGCGGCTCGCGGCGCAGGGCTGCCGGCTGGTCGTGACCCTCGATTGCGGCACGACCGCGTTCGCCGCGCTCGACTTCGCTGCCGCCAGTGGCCTCGAGGTGATCGTGGTCGATCACCACGCCGCCGAGCCGCGCCTGCCGCGCGCGCTGGCCATGATCAACCCGAACCGGTACGACCAGGTGAGCGCCGTCGGCGAGCTGGCGGCGGTCGGCGTCACGTTCCTTCTGGTCGTGGCGCTCAACCGGCGGCTCAGGGTGCTGGGCCATTTCGCCCGCCGGGCCGAGCCCGATCTGCGCTGCTGGCTCGATCTGGTAGCGCTCGGCACGGTCTGCGACGTGGTACCGCTGCGCGGCCTCAACCGGGCGCTGGTCTGCCAGGGCCTCAAGGTCGCCGCCAGGCGCGGCAATCCGGGCCTCGTGGCGCTCGCGGCGGCGGCCGGCCTGAAGGAGTTGCCGTGCGCCGAGCAGTTCGGCTTCGTGCTCGGGCCGCGGATCAACGCCGGCGGCCGTACCGGCTGCTCCGGCCTCGCGGCCGAACTGCTGCTGGCCGACGCGCCCGATGCGATCGCCCCGATCGTCGCCCGGATGGAGCATCTGAACCAGGAGCGGCGCGCGACGGAACGCCGCGTGCTGGCCCAGGCCGAGCGTCAGCTCGGCGCGGCGCTCGCGGCCGGGCGGCCGCTGCTGCTGGTCGCGGGCGAGGACTGGTCGCCGGGCGTGCTCGGCCTCGTGGCCTCGCGCCTGGTCGAGCGCCACCACCGGCCAGCGGTCGTGATCGGCTTCGCCGGCGAGGTCGGCAAGGGCTCCGGGCGCTCGGTCCCGGGCTTCGATCTCGGCGCGGCGGTGATCGCCGCCCGCCAGGCCGGGCTCCTGATTGAAGGCGGCGGTCATCCGATGGCGGCTGGCCTCAGTCTGCGCGCCGACCGGCTCGAGGCGCTGGCCGAGTTCCTGGGCGCGCGCCTCGAGCAGGCCTGCGGGCCCGGCCTGCCGCCGTCGCCGGAGCTGGCGCTGGATGGTGCGCTGCAGGTGACCGCGCTGTCGCCCGGGCTCGCCGAGCGCCTTGGCGCGCTCGGGCCCTATGGGCGCGGCAACCCGGAGCCGCGCTTCATGCTGCCCGAGGCGCGCAGCTTCCAGGTCCGGCGGATCGGCGATGGCCATCTCGACTGCTGGCTGCAGGATGCCGCCGGCGGCCGGGTGCGCGCGGTCGCGTTCCGGGCCGCCGAGCACCCGCTGGGCCAGGCGCTGCTGGCCGCCGGCGGCGCGCCGCTGCACCTCGCCGGCACCCTCAAGCTCGACAGCTGGCAAGGCACGCCGCGGGTGAGCTTCCGCATCGAGGACGCCGCCCGCTGCCTCTGAGGTGGCGAGCGCAGCCTCGTGGCGGGTCGGCGGACCTTGCTTTTCCCGGCCGCTGCCGCTAAAGCCTGCCCGCCAGCGTCCCCATCGTCTAGAGGTTAGGACGCCGCCCTTTCAAGGCGGAAACCGGGGTTCAATTCCCCGTGGGGACGCCACTCACACCGGCCTCAGAGGCGGTTCGTCGACCGGTAGCTGTGCGATGCTCGACCGCCTGGTGACGCTCGCGCGTGCGCGCCTGGTGCGCAACATTCTGGCGCTGTACGGCGTGCGCGCGGTCGAGCAACTGCTGCCGCTGCTCGTGCTTCCCTACCTTACCCGCATGCTCGCTCCCGAGGGCTGGGGTCTGTTCGCGATCGCCCAGGCGTTCGCGATGTACGGCATCGTGACCGTGGAATACGGCTTCAGCTTCTCCGGCACCCGTGCGGTCGCGAGCGCCCGCGATCGGGCCGGGCAGCTGGCCGAGCTGATCACGGGCGTCATGGTCGCGCAACTGCTGCTGGCAGGTGTGGTGACGCTCGCGGCCTGCGGATTGCAGGTCGTCGTGCCGGTCTTCGAAAACCAGCCGCCGCTGCTCTGGGCCGGGCTCGCGTTCGCGATCTTCCAGGGCTTCAATCCGATCTGGTACTTCACGGGCCAGGAGCGGATTCCGCTGGTCGGGATCATCACGGTCGTGGCCAAACTGCTGTCGACGGTCGCGATCTTCGCGCTGGTGCGGACCCCGGACGACAGCTGGCTGGTGCTCGCCTGTTACGCCGGCGGCTCGCTGCTGGCGACCGTGACCGGCTATGCGCTGATGCTGCGCGAGGTGCGGCCGGGCCGGCTCAGCCTGGGCCTGGTCGGCCGCACGCTCCGGCTGGGCGCGAGCATGTTCGTCCTGCGGATCGCGCTGATGATGCAGACCGCCGGCAACATCTTTCTGCTCGGCCTGCTGGTAACGCCGCATCAGGTCGCGTTCTATTCGGCCAGCGAGAAGCTCTGCCGGCCGGTCGCGTGGCTGTTGCAGCCGATCAACACAGCCCTGCTGCCGCGGCTCTCGCACCTGGTCGGGGCCAGCCCCGACCGGGCCCAACAGCTGGCGACGCTCGCCTTCTTCGTCCAGGGCGCGCTCGGCATCGCGTTCGGGCTGACGATCGGCCTGACCGCCCCCTGGCTGGTCGAGCTCCTGTTCGGCCCGCAGTTCACCGCCGCAGGGGTGGTCCTGCAGGTCATGGCCGCAATCATCCCGCTGATGGTCCTGAACGGCGCCCTGGTGAGCCAGTGGATGGTCCCGCACGGCCTCGACCGCCTGCTCAACACGGTGGTCGTCATCAGCACCGGCATCAGTGTCGTGCTCGCTCTGATTTTGGCGCCCCGGTACGGAGCGCTCGGCATGGCCTGGGTCACCGTGATCGCCGAGAGCGTCATCCTGGCCGGGCTGCTCTTCAGCCTGCGGCACAAAGGCCTCAAACCGATCACGCCGACGCTGCTGCGCCGCGGTTTCGCTGGGCTCGGGGTAGAACGCCACTGACCTGCCCCGGGCGGCGGGACGATTGCATTCGGCGCTCGTTTCAAGCAACATCAGCTAGCAAGGCATCGCGCCCGAGGCGTCACAGATGGGTCATCGGTGGCGCGGGTCCGCAAGGGGCCGCGCTACCGGGCGTCAGGCAAGGAAACGTCGGGATCCCCACTATGCCCCGAAACGGCCCGAAGCTCAGCCTCGGCATCCCTGTCCACAATGGGGCGGCCTACCTGGCGCAGTTGTTCGACTGCCTGCGCGCTCAGACCTTTACCGACTTCGAGGCGATCATCTCCGACAACGCCTCGACCGATGCGACCGAGCAGATCTGCCGCCGGGTGACCGCGGCCGACCCGCGTTTCCGCTACCAGCGGAACGAGCGCAACATCGGCGCCGCGCGCAACTTCAACCGGGTGTTCGAGCAGGCGAGCGGATACTACTTCAAATGGACAGCGCACGACGACCTGCTGGCGCCGACCTATCTCGAGCGCTGTATCGCGCTGCTCGACGAGGACCCGAGCGTCTCGGTCTGCCACGCCGCGATCCAGGTGGTCAGCGCCGATCTGCGACCGCTCAGCTACGACCCCGAGCTCGGCCGCTACGTCGACATCGACGGCACGCCCGCCCTGATGCGCGAGCCTGCGGGTCTGGCCGCCTCCCGCGATCCGGCGGTCCGCTTCGACGACGTGCTCCACGGCATGCAGCTGATCTCGGAGATCTTCGGGGTCATGCGCACCGACCTGTTGCGCCGCACCTCGCTGCACGGCAGCTACTACGGCTCCGACAAGGTGCTGCTGGCCGAGCTCGCCTTGCTGGGCCGGATCGAGAGCGTGCCCGAGCCGCTGTTCATCAAGCGCTTTCACAAAGACACATCGTATTATCTGACGACCCGCGAGCGGGCCGCCTGGATCGACCCCGCCGCCGTCTTCCGAGTGCCGCAGATCCAGGTGCTGCGCGGCTACATCAAGGCGCTGTCGCTGGTGCCGCTGACGCCTGCCCAGCGCGCCCGTTGCTTCGGCAGCATCGCCCGCAAAGTCTTCAATACGCGTGCGCTGCGCCGGCTGCTGCTGCCCTCGGCGGACAACTACTTCGGCATCGAGCGGCGCTCGCTGGGGCCGGCCGTGTCCAACGAGGCCAGGCGGCTGCAGCGGCGGCTCGAAAAGCTCTCGGCGCCGCAGTTCGAGGCGCTGCTGAGCCGGATCGATGTCGACCGGAGCCGGCTGGCGCCGGCCGAAGCCGAGCCCGCCAAGCGGGTCGCCAAGCTGGTCGAATACCTGGACTTCGACAATCACGCGCGCTTTCGGGCGTGGAGCGTGCTGGACCAGATCAAGTTTCACCGTCGCCCGTTGCCCCACGGCCTGCTGCAGGTCGATGACGGCCTGCGGGCGCGGGAGCTGGCGCGCGAAGACGAGCGTGTCGCCCGGGTCGCAGCCAGGGGCCGCGACCCGAGCGAGGGCCGGGTGACGCCAGAGCGCTTCTACACCTTCCGCCAGGATGCCGCCTGGCTCGGCGTCTTTCGCGACTGGGATGCCCGGCGCAGCTTCCACGACCAGCTGATGGGCTGCACCCGGCAGCTATTCGAGGCCCACGCGCGCGTCCGGATTGCCGGGCTGATCGGCGAGGCCGGGACCGGCAAGACGGTCGCGCTGCGGCGCCTCGCGATCGAGATGGCCGCCGCTGGCGTCGAGGTCTGGTGGGTCGAGGACCAGCAGCCGGCCTTCGAGCTGGGCCTGCCCGAGTTCGCCGCCTTGGGCAATGGTCGCCGTCGTCTCCTCCTGGTCGACGACGCCCATCGGCTGCCAGCCAACGACCTCAAGCAGCTGCGCGAGATGGTGGCGGGCGCGCCGAACCTGGCGGCGGTGGTCGGCGGCCGCCACATGCCGGCCGGGCTCCAGAACACGCTGACGCCGGGTCGCAACCTGTTCGTGTCCGACGGCGCGACCGATCAGCAGGCGATCCTCCACCGGGTTGCCGAGCTCGTGCCGGAGTGGTCGGCGCGCGCCAGGGCGCTCGCTGGCGAGCCGATGCACCAGGCCAGGCTGGTGCGTCTGCTCGTGATCCTGGCCCATGGCCGGATCCGGCTGCCGCAGAGCCTGGAAGAGCTGGAGCTGCGCTTTCGGGAGATCCTCGCCCAGGAGGTTCTCCGCGTCCGGGACGTACACCCAGGCTATGCCCAGGCGCTGCTGTTTGCCGCGATGGTGCGCAGCTCAGGCCACGACCTTTCGCGCTCGAGCCTGATCGCGCTAGCCGACTACTACCAGCCCGGGACCAGCTTCCTCTCGCTTTTGGACCCGGACAATCAGGGCTGGTCGTTGGCCGAGCAACTGACCTTCCACGACCCGCTCCACGATACGATCGTGTTCCATCACCGCGAACTCGTTGACGGCGTGGTCCAGGCCGGCCTGCACGGCGCTTTCGAGCCCTGGGTGACCTTTGGCGACGCCTGGCTGAAGATGGCATTGGCCAAGCTCGTCCAGGTCGGCAGCGCCCATTCAAGGTCGCTCGCGATCGACGGTCTGACCCGCATGTTCCCGAACCTGCTGAGCGGGGACGAGCTGATGGCGGCGCTCAAGTCCAGGGGCGACGGTGGTCGAGCTTTCAGTGGGGCGGCGAGTTGACCTTCGGGCAGTCGGCGTCTGGGATCATTGCCGCCAGATGCTGAGGTCGCGGCCGAGCAGGTCTTCGAGCGCGCCGATGTCGTCGGCGTAGTAGCGCGCGGTCAGCTCCGGCCGCAGGCCCGGCGGCAGGCTTTGATTGCGGCTCAGGTTGGCGTGGCGCAGACGGTGCTGCAGGCGCGCCAGGTGATAGGTTGCGGACGACGGCAGAACGCTGCGCGCCCAGTGTTTGAGCTTGTGGTTGCCGTAGAGCATGCGGTGCAGCGTGTCGCTCCGCGCGGTGCCGGTCTCATTGTAGCGCTGGAGTTCCGGGCGGAAGCCGGCGTCGATCCCGAGGAAACCGAACAGGTCCGCAAAGAACGCGGCGCCGTCCCGCTGCAGGTCCTCGAGCAGCGTGACCTTGATCTGCCTGCGGTCGAAATGCGCGAAGAACGCCGCCAGGTAGCGGTGGTAGCAGCCGTACTCGGCGATCGTGCGGCCGTTTTGCTGGAGGTCCGCGCCTGATGCGCCGGCGCTCAGAGCTTGGAGGAAGGCTTCGGTCAGACCGTCCCCGGCAACGCTGCCCCCCTGCTGGACCATATAGAGGGAAAGCGCCTGGTCCACCGGCTGGCGCAGGATCGCCACGAGCTTGGCAGCGGGCAAGCGAGCCTTGATCCGCGGCGCGACCTCGGGTGACATCAGGTAGGTGGGCGAGGATTCGCCGATCGCCAGGTGCCGGGCGGTGGCGCCGGCGAACAGCGCCCCATACGCCTCGAGCGTCGTAACCGAGCGTTCCTTGACCATCTCGAACTCGGGTTCGGACAGCCCGCTCGGCCGCCCGCTCGCGCCATCGAACAGGAAGAAGTTGGTCTCCTTGTTCGGGCTAACGAAGACCTGGGGATGCTGGCCCAGCGTATAGTGCAGCATGGTCGTGCCGCTGCGCGGAGCGCCGATCACCAGGAAGTTCGGCAGTCGCAAGAGCGGGTTCCAGCTCGAGGTCGCGTCGGTCGACGGCTCGCCGACAGCGCGGCGTCAGGCCGCCGCTTCGACCGGAATCATGGTCTCCGGGCGGACGCGCAGTCGGTCCAGCTGGGCCTGGATCTCGGGCAGGTAGATCGGGCTCATGACCACGATCAGGTCCGGGCGGTACTCGTTGAGGAACTCCGGCGCCACGATCTGGTGGCCGGTGCCGGCGATGTAGGTGCCGCTCCGGCGCGGGTTGACGTCGACCGCATAGGCCAGCTCGTCGGTCGCGCCGAGCGTGGTCAGGAACGCCACCGCCTTGGAGCCGCCGCCCCAGAGCACGGTGCGCTTGCCCTGGGCCCTGGCCGCGCGGAGCCGGCTCAGCCAGCGCTCGCGGTCCTGGGCGACCCGCGCGGAGAACGTGCGCACCTTGGGCAGCAGCGCGTCCGGCGGTTCTTCGTTGGCCAGCATGGCGCCGCCGCCATGGCTTGGCCGGGCCGCGATCAGAACGTACTGGTCGGCGTAGTCGGTCCAGACCGCGATCGGGTCGAGGCCGGCGAGCCGGAAGGTCCGGGCGAGCGAGCCCGGGCTGAAATACGAGCAGTGCTCGTAATAGACGTCCCAGAAGGCCGCGAGGTCAAGAATCCGGGTGACCTCCGGGATCATGAAGAAAACCACGGTCTCCGGCCGGTCGCCGACCGTGGCGCGCAGGCCGCGGATGAACTCGCCGGTGTTGTGGACGTGCTCCAAGGTCATCTTGCAGGCGACAAAATCCGGCTGCAGATGGCTGTATGGCGGCCCGTAGAAGTCTTTGACGAATTCGACCCGATCGCTGCCGCGCTCATCCCGGATCACCCGGTCGAAGCCGTAGCCGCGGTTGCCGCCGTACTCGGCCAGCATCGTGATGAACTCGCCCTGGCCGCAGCCCAGCTCGACGATCTTCTTGCCGTGCAGATCGAAGCGCTCGATCAGGTCGCGGGCGAGGCGGTCGTGGAAGCGGTTGAAGGTCGGCGAGACCGCCTGGGTCAATTCGTAGTCTTCCTGGTAGTGCATGCGCGCGACATCGAAGGCGGCGTTCCAGACGAAGCCGCAGCTGGCGCAGAAGGCCAAGCGGATATCGCCCCTGGGGCAGTCCAGGGCCTCGGCGCGGCTGCGCACCAGCTTGACCTGGTGCACCGGCACCTGGTCGAGCTGATAGAACGTCATGCCGGCGCCGCCGCAGGACGGGCAGATGGCATCGTTCGCTCCGGGATCGCTCATCGGGTTGTACTCCGAAGTGGGGCCGCGCCCTCAGGCGATGCGGGGCTCGGGGATCGGGATGATGAAGCGGCCGCCGCCGGCCCGGTATTCGGCCTGCTGGGCCAGAATCTCGTCGGCGAAGTTCCAGGGCAGCAGCAGCGTGTAATCCGGCCGGTCCTCGAGCAGCTTCTCCGGCGCCAGGATCGGCAGCCGGCTGCCCGGCATGAAGCGGCCCTGCTTGAACGGGTTGCGGTCGACCACGTAATCGATCGCCTCTCGACCGAGGCCGCAGTAGGCCAGCAGCGTCGTGCCTTTGGCGGCGGCGCCATAGGCGGCGATCCGCTTGCCGTCGGCCTTCAGTCCGGCGATCAGCCGGGTCAGCCGCTCGCGGACGTTCTTTGCCGCCTCGGCGAAGTGCGCGTAGCCCTCGAGCCGATCGAAGCCGCGCGCATGCTCGCTCTCGAGCAGCTCGCCCACCGCCGGCTGCACGGCCTCGGTCTGGCCGACATAGAGCCGCAGCGAGCCGCCGTGGATCGCGAGCCGGCGAACGTCGTTCAGCACCAGACCATGGCGCCGGAACAGCCGGTCGAGCGCGGCGACCGAGAAATAGCACAGATGCTGGTGGTAGATCGTGTCGAACTCGCAGTGATCGATCAGGTCGACCAGATAGGGCACTTCAAGGACCGCGATGCCGTGGGCGGCAAGCAGCGTCGCGATCCCCTCGACTAAGCCGTTCAGGTCGGCGACGTGCGCCAGCACGTTGTTGGCCAGGATCACATCGGCGCCTTTGCCTTCGGCCTTGAGCCTGGCCGCGAGGTCGCGGCCGAAGAACTCGATCAGCGTCGGCACGCCGGCGCGGATCGCCGCCGCTGCTGGCGCCTCGGAAGGGTCGATGCCCTGCACCGGGATGCCGCGCTCGACGAAGTTGCGCAACAGGTAGCCATCGTTGCTCGCGATCTCGACGACCAGCGACTGCGGGCGCAGCCGCTGGCGCTCGATCAGCTCGAGCGCGTTGGCGCGCGAGTGCGCGAGCAGCGTGCTGGAGACCGAGGAAAAATACGGATACTCGCTGTCGAACAAAATCTCCGGGCGCACGGTCTCGGCGATCTGCACCAAGGTGCAGGCGCGGCAAAAGCGGACCGTCAGCGGCGCCTGGACGCTTGGCGCCGAAAGCTGGGCCTGGGTCAGCAGGCGGTCGGCGAGCGGCGTCTCGCCGAACGCCAGGATGGTTGCGAGGTCGGAGGTGCCGCAGGAGCGGCACTGGGTCTCGGTGCGGTAGACCTCCATCGCGCGCTCGGGGCTTCGCCTCAGTCGGCCGCCTCGAGCTCGGCCCAGCGCAGATCGTCGGCGAGCCGGCCGTCGGCCAGGAGCTTGCGCAGGAACGCGATCCGGTTGTAGCGCGGCCCCTCGAAATCCTCGCTGCTGAAGCCGGAATCGCCGATCGCCTGGTAGACCTCGTCGATGCCCTGGCCGACCCGCCAGCGCGGCCGGTAGTCCGGCAGCACCCGAACCACGCGGTCGCAGTTGACCCGATAATTGCGCTGATCGGGCGAGGCGTCGGCGGCGAACTCGATCTTGGTGCCCGGCACGCGCTCGCGGACCAGCTCCGCGATCTCCGAGATCCGATAGTTCTCATCGGTCTGGCCGATGTTGAAGGCCTGGTCGTGGACCAGCTCGTCGGGCGCGCGCAGGAATACGATGTAGGCCTGGGCGATGTCCTCGATGTGCACGAACGGCCGCCAGGAGGTGCCTAGGCTCTTCAGATAGACCTGGCCGGTGGTCGCTGCCCAGGCGACCAGATTGTTGACCGCCAGATCGAAGCGCAGCAGCGGCGAGGCGCCATAGGCGGTCGCGGCCCGCAGATAGACCGGGCTGAAGTTGCGGTCGGCCAGCCGGCGAAGGTCCTGCTCGGAGCGCACCTTGGAGTGGGCGTAGGGCGTGACCGGGTTGAACGAGCTGTTCTCGTCGAGGAAGTTGTCGCCAGCCGCGCCGTAGACGCTGCAGGTCGAGGCGTAGAGGAACCGACTGATGCCGGCGCGCTTGGTCAGCTCGGCAAGGCGCACCGTGGCCTCGTGGTTGATCTGATAGGTCAGCGTCGGGTTGAGGTCGCCGAGTGGGTCGTTCGACAGGCCGGCGAGGTGGATCACCGCGTCGATGCCATCGAGATCGCGGGCCTCGACATCACGGATGTCCTTGCGAATCGTCGGCACCGGGCGGACCGCGCCAAGCGAGCATTCGCGGAACAGGCCGCTGTCGAGGCCGACCACCTCGTCGCCCACCGCCCATAAGAGCGGCACCAGAACCGTACCGATGTAGCCTTCGTGTCCCGTCAGCAAGACCCGCATGCTCACTCCCAGATTTTCCAAGGGGCCGCGCCTTCTTCCCACAAACCGCTCAGGTATTCGGCCTCGTGCAGGGTATCCATGCACTGCCAGAACAACTCGTGCCGGTAGGCCATCAGCTCACCTTTGGCGGCCAGCTCGGCGAGCGGGCCGCGTTCCCACGAGGTGTCGTCGCCGGCGACGTACTCGAACACCGCCGGATTCAGAACGAAGAACGCGCCGTTGATCCAATCGTTCTCATCGACCACCTTTTCCTGGAAGGCGTCGACCCGGTCACCGGCCAGCGTCAGCCGGCCGAAGCGGGCCGGCGGATGAATCGCGGTCAGGGTCGCGAGCCGGCCATGGGCCTCGTGGAAGGCCCGCAGCCGGTGCAGGTCGACATCCGACAGGCCGTCGCACCAGGTAAGCATGAACGGCGCGGCGTCGAGATAGGGGGCAAGACGCTTGACCCGGCCGCCGGATTGGGTTTCCAGCCCGGTCTCGACCAGCTCAACCGTCCAGCCCGGCTCGGCGCTCGGGAAGACGACGGTGCACGGGCCTTCGGTGAGCGACGGCCGGCGGGCTCCCAGGTCCTCGAAGTAGGCCCGGATCGAATCGCCGCGGTAGCCGAGCGCGATCACGAACTCGCTGAAGCCGTACTGCTCATAGTACTTGAGGATGTGCCAGAGGATCGGCTGCGGGCCGAGGCGGACCATCGCCTTGGACTTGGCGCGGGTCTCCTCGACCAGCCGGGAGCCCAGGCCGCCGGCGAGAATGGCCGCTTTCATGCGCTTGCCTCAGCGATGACGGAGCGCGGCCACGCGAAGCCCGCGGGCCGCAGCGACCACGCGCTGCCTGGCGTCGCCGCCCCGGCCCCCCAGCTGGGGATTAAGCCCGCGGATCGGCATCAACAGCAGGCGCGCCGCGCTCACCGCCAACCAGCCGACCAGGCAAGCATAGCAGCGCAGCCGCTCGCGGCGCTCGGGGACGTGGCGCCGCACCATGCGCCAGTACTCGGCATAGAGCCGCCAGGTCGAGCGGGCGTCGCCGGCCGGGGCGCTGCCGGCGCCGGGCACAGCATCGGCAGCGCGCGCCGCGCGATCTGAAGTTATCAAGAGCGGTCCGTCCCTCAGCTGCCAGTTTAAGGTCTGGTCCAGTCTTTGCGGCCGGCCGGTTCTGCCCCTGCCCCCGATCGCGGCGTGCTGAGACGCGATCAGCCGGAGACGGTAAGAGTTGATCCGACCACCAATTCTATGCCGGGCGCAGTGTGATTGCTCCCGTTGCAGACGGGCGGATCATTCGCCCGACGACCCACTACCACTTAAGGATAAGTTACTACACCGATCCGAACTCCGGGTCAAGGGCCAACCCGGTTGCAACCGGCGCGCCGTCGCCCCGTCGCCCGGTCTTTTGCGGCGGAGCAGGGCCTCGACCGCGACCGGCAGGGTGGCGAATTGCCGCGCCGCGGCCGCCGGCGCGCGCTCCCCGCCCGTGGGCCCGGATGGGACTTAAGAACAGATCGACTGAGGACGAAGTCCTGCCAGCAACGTCGTCTCGGGCAGAGGCGCTACGCTACCTTGAGCGGCTTGTATTTGATGCGGTGGGGTTGGTCGGCCTCCGCGCCGAGGCGGCGTTTGCGGTCGGCTTCGTAGTCCTGGTAGTTGCCCTCGAACCAGACGACCCGGCGAATCGCCCTCGAACGCCAGCATGTGGGTCGCGATCCGGTCGAGGAACCAGCGGTCGTGGCTGATCACGACCGCGCAGCCGGCGAACTCGAGCAGCGCGTCCTCGAGCGCGCGCAGCGTATCGACGTCGAGGTCGTTGGTCGGCTCGTCGAGCAGGATCACGTTGGCGCCGCTCTTCAGAACCTTGGCGAGGTGCACCCGGTTGCGCTCGCCGCCCGAGAGCTGGCCGACCTTCTGCTGCTGGTCGGGCCCCTTGAAGTTGAACGCAGCGACGTAGGCGCGGCTCGGGATTTCCCGTTTGCCGAGCTGGATCTGGTCGCGCCCGCCCGAGACCTCCTCCCAGACGCTCTTCTTGGGGTCGAGCGCATCGCGGCTCTGGTCGACGTAGCCGAGCGTCACGGTCGCGCCGACCCGCAAGCTGCCGGCATCCGGCTGCTCCTGGCCGGTGATCATCCGGAACAGCGTGGTCTTGCCGGCGCCGTTGGGGCCGATCACGCCGACGATGCCGCCGGGCGGCAGGCGGAAGTCGAGAGCGTCGATCAGCAGGCGATCGCCGTAGCCCTTCTTCAGGTGCTCGGCCTCGATCACGAGGTCGCCGAGCCGCTGGCCCGGCCGGGATCATGATCTGCGCCTGGCCCGGGGCACGCTCCTCGGCCTGGCTCAGCAGCTCCTCGTAGGCCGTGATGCGCGCCTTGCTCTTGGCCTGGCGGGCGCGCGGGCTCTGGCGGATCCACTCGAGCTCGCGCGCCAGCGTCTGCTGGCGCGCCTCCTCCTGCTTCTCCTCCTGCGCGAGGCGCTTCTGCTTCTGCTCGAGCCAGGACGAGTAGTTGCCCTGCCAGGGGATGCCGTGGCCGCGGTCGAGCTCGAGGATCCAGCCGGCGACGTTGTCGAGGAAGTAGCGGTCGTGGGTGATCGCGACGACGGTGCCCCGGTAGTCCTGCAGGAACCGCTCGAGCCAGGCGACCGATTTCGGCGTCCAGGTGGTTGGTCGGCTCGTCGAGCAGCAGCAGGTCCGGCTGCGCCAGCAGCAGCCGGCAGAGTGCCACCCGCCGCCGCTCGCCGCCCGAGAGCGTGCTACGTCCTGGTCGCCCGGCGGGCAGCGCAGCGCGTCCATCGCGATCTCGATCGTGCGCTCCAGCTCCCAGCCGTTGCCGGCGTCGATCCTCTCCTGGAGCTCGGCCTGCTCGGCCATCAGCGCGTCCATGTCGGCGTCCGGGTCGGCGAACTGCGCCGAGACCTCGTCGAACCGGTCGAGCAGCGCCTTGGTCGCGGCGACGCCCTCCATGACGTTGCCCAGCACGTCCTTCGCCGCATCGAGCTCGGGCTCCTGCGCCAACATGCCGACCCGCACGCCGTCCGCGGCCCAGGCCTCGCCGCCGAAATCCTGGTCGAGGCCCGCCATGATCCTGAGCAGGGTCGACTTGCCGGAGCCGTTGACGCCGAGCACGCCGATCTTGGCGCCGGGCAGGAAGGCGAGCGTGATGTTGTCGAGCACCTTCTTCCCGCCGGGGAAGATCTTGCTCAGCCGCTTCATCACGTAGATGTACTGGTAGGATGCCATGAGGTGCTCCTGGAGCGATCTGGCGCGCCTTCTAGCAGGGATCGCGTTCATGCAAAAGGTGGTCACCGCCGGGCGTCGATCACGGCCGCCAGCGTCTCCCAATCGAGCCCCGCCGCGACTAGCAGAGCAACCCTGATCGCGATCCTCCCGGGCGACAAAACTCTCAGCGACCCTTTACCGGCACGTCGTGGAGGAGTATCGTGATTCTTGCAAGGGTAAGCATCAGGGCGATCCGGATAGGGCCGAAGCTGAGGGTCTAAGATGCGGGGAAGGGTGGTCTTCTGCAAGAAAAACATGCGTCCGTCTTTGGAAGATGAGGATCGAAGGAACATTCATGAATAAGTTGACTATGGGCTTAGTTCTAATACTAGTGTCTCCTTTTCCTGCGATTTTACTTGCAGGGTTTTTTGGTTGGCTTCCACCATTGGACCCGATGCTTATCATGCTATTGGCCGGTATAGTACTTATATGGCGAGGGGTTCTACAAATTCGCCGAAATCGTGGCAGAGGCCGATTTTGAAGAAAAGGCTCCGGCATGGCTTGCCTCCGCAAGGAACTCATGCAACGAGAGACCTAGCGACGCGGAAGCCCACAATCTCATAGCGCTTGGATGGATCAAAATGGCGACGGCTGCCCGAGCGCAGGTATTGGGGCTTGCTGTACCAGGAGCCGCCCCGGACGATCCGGCCTTCGTCGGCCGGATCTGCCGTCCACGCTGAGCCATCCGACGGGGCGCCGTCATAGTTGGGGTGCCAGTTGTCCTCACACCACTCCCAGACGTTGCCATGCATGTGGCTGAGATTGAACCGGTTAGGAGAGGCACGATCGTCGACCCTGACCGTCGCCTCAATAAAGCGGCCTTCCCTGCCGCCCCAGATAAACCAAACATAAAAAAAAAAAAAAAAAAAAAAAAAAAAAAAAAAAAAAAAAAAAAAAAAAAAAAAAAAAAAAAAAAAAAAAAAAAAAAAAAAAAAAAAAAAAAAAAAAAAAAAAAAAAAAAAAAAAAAAAAAAAAAAAAAAAAAAAGCAGTAAGCTTTCGCATCCTCCCAGCTCACGCCGACGACGGGATGGCGGTCATCCGGGGCGCCGACCCCGGCGAGCGCCAATCCACCTTTGCATCAAGCCACCAGCCCTTGTCGCGCCATCGGATGATCCCGCCTCGTAGGTTCCGATTGGCAAGATCGAGAAGGAACCCACGCCATGAAGGAAGTTACGCCAACCGTGCTGGCAGGGCCATCGCCGTTCGTCAGCAGCGACTGGTTCGATCCGTTGGAGGAGGCGGTCCGTGGTCAGGTCCGCTCGTTCATCGAGGAGCTGCTGGAGGAGGAGCTGGAAGGCTCGCTCGGCCGTGGGCGTTACGAGCGAGGAGCGGTCTGCACTGGTCGGCGCCACGGGCACCGGCCGCGCCAGCTGGTCACCACCTTCGGCCTGCTGACGCTCTCGGTGCCGCGCGCTCGTCTGCGCGACGAGGCTGGCGAGCAGGAATGGAAGAGCGACTTGCTGCCCGCTTACAAGCGGCTCTCCCATCGCGCCGAGGCCTTGATCGCCGAGGTCTACCTCGCCGGCATGAACACCCGCCGGGCGCGGCGAGCGTTGGCCAGGTTGTTCGAGGGCCATGTGGGCAAGGACGTGGTCAGCCGGGCCTGGCAGAAGACCCGCTCGGCCTGGCAGGCCTGGCAGGAGCGTGATCTTGCCGGCGACGACATTGTGCGGCTGATCCTCGACGGCACCGTGGTCAAGGTCCGGCTCGATCGCAAGGCCACGGCCATCTCGCTGCTGATTGCCCTGGGTGTCCGCCGCGACGGCCAGAAGGTGGTGCTCGCCATCAAGAACATGGGTGGCGAAAGCGAGGCCGCGTGGCGGGCCATGCTGGACGACCTGACCAGCCGTGGGCTCGGCCGACCCGAATTGGTGATCGTCGACGGCGGCAAAGGCCTGGAAGCGGCGCTCGCCAGCCTGTGGGACGATGTGCCGGTTCAGCGCTGCACCGTGCACAAGGAGCGCAATCTGCTCGCCCACGCGCCGAAGCACCTGCACGACGAGATCAAGGCCGACTTCAACCACATGATGAACGCCAAGGCCGCCGCCGAGGTCGTAGTCCGGCGTAAGGCGTTCCTGGCCAAGTGGAAGCTTCGCTGCCGGTCGGTCGCGACGAGCTTGGAAGAAGCCGGCGAGCGCCTGTTCACGTTCGTGCGCTACCCGCCCGAGCAGTGGCGCTCGGTGAGGACCACGAACGCGATCGAGCGCCTGCACGAGGAGTTCAAGCGGAAAATCAAGACGCAGTGCCTGCTGCCCTGTGCCGAGACCGCCGCCATGCTGTTCTGGGCGCTGTTGGCGTCCGGTCAGATCACCATGCGCCGGGTCGACGGCTGGCAGACCCTCGAGCGCTCGCCCACCGATCTTGACTTCGCCGCCTGATGCCGACCACCATGCCTTCGGACCCGCGCCGCCGAATTTCCACCACCTTCGCGACACGACCGAGGCACGATCGTCGACCCTGACCGTCGCCTCAATAAAGCGGCCTTCCCTGCCGCCCGGATATGCGAAACTCCCGTTATAGTTGGCAAGATCGGGCGTGATCGTCGCCCCCATCCAGAACGGACCTGTCGTTCCGGCACGCGCCGCATACTCCCATTCCGCCTCGGTGGGCAGGCGGTAGGCGTGTCCTGTCCGCGAGCTGAGCCAAACGCAGTAGGCTTTCGCATCCTCCCAGCTCACGCCGACGACGGGATGGCGGTCATCCGGGGCGCGCTTGAGCCCCGGCGAGCGCCAATCCGCCTTTGCATCAAGCCACCAGCCCTTGTCGCGCCATCGGGTGATCCCGCCTCCCAAAAAATGACCTAACTCTTTGACAAACTCGGCGAACTCGCCCTGCGTGACCGCGTGGTGCCCAAGAGCGAAGGGATCCGCGATCGAGACCTCATGCACCGGCCCCTCGCATTCCTCACGCCCGTGCTCTCCTGCCAGTGTCCCCATGCTGAACCGGCCAGCCGGAATCACCACCATCTGCGGGCACCAAGGCTTGTCAACGTCGCGGAACATGTGCCCGATCTGAGAGGTACCTGGCTGCGACGGCCGCGGCCGTAGCACCTCGTCGCGCGCGGTTTGCGCGGTGTTCCGGACAGTAGGCACAGGCGGAAGTGGCGAGAGGGTAGCGCCCCATTCTGTTGCTCGCCGCTTCCATCTGTCGAACAGGCCAGCGGTCGCCGGGACGTCTGATGCAGGCTCATCTCTGCGCGGTTCTGCCGGCCGTGTCGGCTTCAAAACCATCGCTTCGCTGGCGGGCGAGCCGATCACCGACGGCCGCTCCGTCACAGTCGCCCGACGTCGCACGCGCCCGACACCTCGTGCAAGCTCCTCCAAGGCTCTCCGAACCTCAACGGCCTCGAAGGGATCAAAGCGAAGCTGGCGCCAATCCCGGCGCTGACGCTGGTGGATGGCTTCTGCCAGCGGATCGGCCGCGCGAGCTTCGGCGTCTTCGAGGACGTCACATTCGATGTAGTATATTGGAAGGACTAGATCGCTGCGTTTCCTGGCCTTCTCCGCTCTCAGGAACTTCTCGAGCTCGTCCCGACAAGCCTGGCTTCTGAAGTACCTGGGCGTCAGAATCGGAATGAAGAGCCGGGCCTCGTCGAGCAACTGGTCGAGCTTGCTCGGCCAATGCTCGCCAAGCCCGATGCCGTCGACGTCTTGGAAGATCTCAAAGGCCTCACCCGTAACGGCGTGCACCTCTTCGGCCAGCCGCTTACGAAACAGGCTGATCGCGCCGCCGTCGTGGTTGTCGTCGGAGCGGGTGTAGCTCAAGAACGCATCGGGCAGCTTGGCGATCATGTGCGACCTTTGGCACTCCTCTGATAACGCGAGGCAACGCACGCAACCGCAGAATGTAATCATCAGACATGCGGCACGTCCATAGCGGGAGGTGTGGCTTGGCACCTCGTTGAAGGCTTGAGGTTGCGCAACGCCGGAGCCTCCGATCGCGCCGATGCCGCCTCTGGACCCAGGTGGGAGTACAGTTTAGAAGCGCCTGGGGGTCGCAAAGGGGGGAGAGAAAAATGCCGGTCGAGATTGCCGTCATCGGGGCACAGCGCCCGTTCGTGCTCGAGACGCTCAAGCGCGAGTTCCAGGTTCACGACCTGATCGAGGCCAAGGACAAGGTCGCGGCGCTGGGGCCGATCGCCGGGCGCATCCGCGGCGTGGCGACCAACGCGATGACCGGGTTCTCGGCCGAGGTCATGGCGGCGCTGCCGAACGTCGAGATCTGCACGATCATGGGGGTCGGGCTCGAGACCACCAATCTCGGCAAGGCGCGCGAGCGCGGCATCGTCGTGACCACGACGCCCGTGCTTTACGACGACGTCTCCGACCTGGGCGTGATCCTCGCGATGTGCGCCTGCCGGCGGATCGCCGCAGCCGACCGCTTCGTGCGCTCCGGCCGCTGGCTCGAGGGCCGCATGCCGCCGGCGCAGAAGTTCAGCAGGAAGCGCGCGGGCATCATGGGGCTCGGCCGGATCGGCAACGCGCTCGCCCCGCGCCTGCAGGGCTTCGGCATGACGATCGGCTTCTACGACCCGATGCCCAAGGAGGGCGCGCCCTGGAAGTCCTATGCGAGCCCGCTCGAGCTCACCCAGAACAGCGATATTCTGTTCCTCACGGCCGCAGGTGGGCCGGGGGTGCGCAACCTCGTCGGGCGCGAGATCTTCGAGGCGCTCGGGCCCAAGGGGGTGTTCGTCAACATCGCGCGCGGCTGGCTGGTCGACGAGCCGGCGCTGGTCGAGGCGCTGACCTCGGGCAAGCTTGGCGCGGCCGGGCTCGACGTGTTCGAGGACGAGCCCAAGGTGCCGCAAGCGCTGTTCGCGATGGACAACGTCGTGCTGACCCCGCACATCGCGAGCAACACCGAGGAGACCATGCAGGCGATGGGCGAATGCCTGCTCGACAACATGCGCTCGTGGTTCGCGGGCAATGGCCCGGTGACGCCGGTCGCCTGAGCATGGCTGGAGCGGAAAAGATGTTGGCCGGGCAGGTGGCGCTGGTCACCGGCGCCGGCCGCGGCCTCGGCCGCGCGTTCGCCGAGCGCCTGGCTGCGCTGGGCGCCGCGGTCGGCGTGCACGGCATGCGTGAGCACGGGCCGGCCGAGTACGGCGAGGGCACGACGCTCAGCGCGACCGCCCAGGCGATCGCCGAGGCGCACGGCGTGCGCACCTGCCGCGCGCTCGGCGACCTCACCGATTCCGCCCAGGTCGCCGCGGTGATCGAGACGATCGAGGCCGAGCTCGGGCCGATCGACGTCCTGATCCACAACGCCGGCGGCGACATCGCGGCCGCGGGCGGCAAGCCCGACCCCAACGACACCGTGATGATCAAGGAGGCGGACGTCCGCGCGGTGCTCGATCGCAACCTGCTCTCGACGATCCTGGTCTGCCAGCAGGTCGCGCGCCGGATGATGGCGCGCCGCCAGGGCCGCATCCTCACGATCAGCTCGATCGCCGCCTTCAAGGGCCGGGCGCACAGCGCGATCTACGCGACCGCCAAGGCGGGCGTGGTCCACTACACCCGCTGCCTGGCCGACCAGCTCCGACCCTACGACATCACGGTCAACTCGCTGGCTCCCGGCGACACCCGCACCGGCCGCTTTCTCGGCACCCGCGAGGTCGATCCCGAGCGCCTGGTCGAGCGCGGCACGCTCGAGCGGATCGGCACGGTCGACGAGGTCGCGCGGGTCGTCGAGTTCTTCGCTGGCCCGCTCGGCGCGTTCGTCTCCGGCCAGGCGCTCAGGGTCGACGGCGGTGCCCAATGCTGGCCCGGGTAACCGGCCGGTCGGGCTGAACGCGATCGGGTAAAACCTCATGGCTGGCCGGTTTCGCCGCCTCGTCCAGACCATCGATTCGCATACCGAGGGCAACGCCACCCGGGTGATCACCGGCGGCTATCCGATGCCGCCCGGCCGCACGCTGCTCGAGAAGCGGGCCTGGCTCTGGCGGCATGACGACGGGCTGCGCCGCCTGCTCAATTTCGAGCCGCGCGGCAACGCCATGATGTGCTGGGTCCTGCTGATGCCGCCGATCGCCGAGGGCGCCGACTTCGCGGTGATCATCATGGAGCAGGATGAGTACGTGCCGATGTGCGGCCACTGCATCATCGGCACCGCGATGACCGTGGTCGCGACCGGCATGGTGCCGGCTCGCGAGCCGGTCACGACCGTCCGGATCGAGACCCCGGCTGGCCTCGTCGTCTGCGCGGTCGCGGTCGAGGGTGGCCGGATCGGCCCCGTGAGCTTCCAGAGCGTCGACTCTTTCCTTCTGCACCGGGCGGCGCCGGTCGCGGTCGACGGTCTGGGCGAGATCAGCCTCGATATCGCCTACGGCGGCGACTTCTATGCGATCGCCGACGCCGATCCGCTCGGCATCGAGCTCGCGCCGACCAACGATGGTGATCGCCGCCGCGGCGCGGATCATCGAGGCGGTCCGGGCCCAGCTGCCGATCCGCCATCCCGAGCGGCCGGACATCAATCGCTGCTACCAGACGCTGTTCACCTCGGCGCGGACGACCACGGGCGATCTGAAGCAGACGATCGTCTTTCCGCCGGGCGCGCTCGACCGCTCGCCCTGCGGCACCGGGACCGCGGCCCGCCTGGCCGCGCTCTACAGCAAAGGCGCGATCGGGCTCGATGAGCCGGTCCGCTTCGAGGGCGTGCTCGGCACCTGCTTTTCCGGGAGCGCGGTTGCCGCAAAGACGCGGGGCGGGGTTCTGTACGTGCGCCCGAAGGTCACCGGGCGCGCCTGGATCACGGGCTTTCACCAGTTCGTGCTCGACCCGGAGGACCCGTTGCCGGAGGGCTTTCGGATCGGCATTCCGGCGCGCGCCGCACCCGATCCAGAGGCTTGGGGCTAGTCGCGCGCGATCAGCGAGGCGAGCGTGACTGCGCACAGCGCCGCGAAGGCCAGGAGCGCATTGGTGGCGTGCGCATATTCCCAATGCGTGCGCAACTCCTGCCAGTTGGCGGGCACGGTCGTCCAGTTGGCGGTCGCCTGGTTCGCGGGCCAGGTCCAGGTGAAGAAGACCGCAAGCGTGAGCCCGATCAGGCCGAAGCCCGCGAGCGCCAGCCAGAAGGGGCGGCGCTGGCGGCGGAGCATCAGGGCCAGCACGAGGTTGGCGCCGAGCGCGCCGAACAGGACGATGCCGAACAACGCCCAGCCGCGATAGATGCCCTGGACGACGAAGTACTCCACCTCCGGCAGGCCGATCTTGTTCGGTAGTTCGAAAAGATGCGCTCCGGCAGGCACGAGGGCCAGCGCGGTCAACAGGATGGCGAGCAACTGTACGGTTCTGAGGCCCATGACGGCGGTTTTCCTGGCGGTTCCGGATCGCTGCGTCAACAACGACGAGCCCGCCCCTGTTCCCGGACCGCTGGCGCCGGGCGCCTGATCGATGAGCGCGCTGCCGAAGGCGTCCGAGGCCGTGGTGATCGGCGGCGGCATCGCCGGCGTCGCGACCGCCTATTACCTGGCGCGGGCCGGCGTGCCGGTCGTCCTGTGCGAGAAGGGGCGGATCGCGGGCGAGCAGTCGTCGCGCAACTGGGGCTGGATCCGCAAGCAGGGCCGCGACCCGCGCGAGCTGCCGGGGATCACGCTGGCGCTCCGGCTGTGGGAGGAGATCGCACTAGCTGTTGCGGAGGACATCGGCTGGCACCGGGGCGGGGTCGCCTATCTCGCGCTGACCGAGGCCGAGCTCGCCCGCCACGCCGCCTGGCTGCCGCACGCGCAGGCGCATCAGTTGGACACGCGCCTGCTGTCGGCGAGCGAGACCGACGCGTTGCTCGGCCAGACCGGCCGCCGGTTCAAGGGCGCGCTGTTCACGGCCAGCGATGCCCGCGCCGAGCCGGGCCTCGCCGTGCCAGCACTCGCGCGCGCGGCCAGGGCGGCGGGTGCGGACATCCACGAGGGTTGCGCCGTGCGCGCGCTCGAGCTCGAGGCCGGGCGGGTCGCGGGCGTGATCACCGAGGCCGGAGCGATCAGGTGCCGGGCCGTCGTACTCGCCGGCGGCGTCTGGTCGGCGCTGTTCCTGCGCCACCACGGGCAGCAATTGCCGCAGCTCAAGGTCAAGGCCTCGGTCCAGCGCACGAGCCCTGGACCCCTGATCACGCAGAGTGCGGTCGGGTCGGCGCCGGCCGCCTTTCGCCGACGGCAGGACGGCGGCTACACGCTCGCGCGCAGCGGCGCCGTCACCTTTGACGTCACGCCCGCGGCCGTGCGCCATTTCCGGTCGTTTCTGCCGGCACTCCGCGAGCAGTGGGGCGAGATCAAGCTCCGGATCGGCCGCCCCTTCATCGACGAGCTGACGACCGCGGTCGGCTGGGCGCCCGACCGGCCGACGCCATTCGAGCGGGCGCGCGTACTCGATCCGAGCCCCGATCACGCCGTGCTCGACGCGGTCCTGCGCGATGCCGCGGAACTGTTCCCGCAACTCAAGGGCCTGCGCCCGCTCGAGCGCTGGGCCGGGGTGATCGACGTCACCCCCGACGAGATCCCGGTGCTGGGGCCGGTCGATGGGCTGCCGGGTCTCGTGATCGCGACCGGCTTCTCCGGCCACGGCTTCGGGATCGGCCCGGCCGCCGGCTACCTGATCGCCGAGCTGGTGAGCGGTCAGGCCCCGATCGTCGACCTCCACCCGTTCCGCTTCGCCCGCTTCCGCGAAGACGACGTGACCCGCTTGCCCGGACTTTGAGGGGCGACGCAGCGGCGCATGCCTTCGCCGGGACGGCAACTCGCTCCTCCGGTATCCTCGAGCGATGAAGATCGCGACGTTCAACGTCAACAACGTCAATCGCCGGCTGCCGAACCTGCTCGCATGGCTCAAGGCGGCGGCGCCCGATGTCGTCTGCCTGCAGGAGCTGAAATCGACCGACGCGAGCTTCCCGAGTTCGAGTCTCCGTGACGCCGGCTACCGCGCCGTATGGCGGGGCCAGAAAACCTGGAACGGGGTCGCGATTCTCGGGCGACGCGTGCAGCCGATCCTGACCCGGGACGAGCTGCCCGGGGACCCCGCGGACCGGCAGAGCCGCTATATCGAGGCGGCCGTCAACGGAGTGCTCATCGCCAGCCTCTATCTGCCGAACGGCAACCCGCAACCGGGTCCGAAGTTCGACTACAAGCTCGCGAGCAGACGCAGAGTCCTCACGCCGCCAGGCGCCTTCGCCTGGCGGTGGAAAGCGGCGAGCGAGCGCTCGATCAGGGCCGGGTCGAGGCCGCGGACGATGAACACGATTCGCGAGCGGTGGTCGTCGTCGGGCCAGCGCTCCAGATGCGCGGCCGGGTGGACGACGTGCTGGACGCCGTGGATCACGACCGGCGCCGCCAGGCCCAGGACGTTAAGGATGCCCTTGACCCGGAGCACGTTGTTCCCGTGAGCATGCAGCAGCATGGTCAGCCAGATGCCGAACGCGGTCCAGTCCAGCGGCTGGTCGAAGACGAGGCAAAAGGCCCGGATGTCGGCGCCATGCCGGTTCGGATCGTGGCCAGGATGCGGTGCGTGCGCGGCTTCGCTGAGCCAGCGCGCGACCTCGGCGCCTTTGTCCACCTGGTCGTAAACGTCGCTGGCCATCAGGTCGTGTGGCACCAGCGGGCCGGCGGACGCGTCCAGGATCGGCGCGGTCGGGTTGAGCCGGCGGAGCGCCGACTCGAGCGTCCGGGCCGCGTCGGGATCGGCGAGGTCGGTCTTCGTGACGACGAGGCGGTCGGCGACCGCGACTTGCCGGATCGATTCCGGGTTATTCTCAAGGTGGAGAAAACCGTTCAGCGCATCGACCGTGGTGATGATGTTGCCGAGGCGGACGTGGTGGCGGAGCACCGGCTCGGCGATCAGCGTCGAGACGATCGGCGCCGGGTCGGCAAGCCCGGTGGTCTCGATCGCGAGGCGCGCAAAGCGCGGGACCTCTCCCCGTTCGCGCTTGCTCAAAAGTGCCCGCATGGCGTCCGCGAGCTCGCCGCGGATCGTGCAGCAGACGCAGCCGCTCTGCAGCACCACGGTCTCGCCGTCGATCCGCTCGAGCAGCAGGTGGTCGAGCCCGACCGCGCCGAACTCGTTGACCAGCACCGCGGTATTGGCAAGCTCGGGCGCCTTCAGCAGCCGGTTGAGCAGCGTCGTCTTGCCCGAGCCGAGAAAGCCCGTGATCAGGTTGACCGGGATCAGCGTTCCGTAGTCGGCCATTTTCCACGAACTCCCGGCCCCAGGCGCGGCGTTATCTCAACGGGTCGAGCGGGGTTTTGGCGTCATTCCGATCGGCGATCTCGAAGCCTCAGTGACCCAGCCGCAGACTGACGCGCGCGCGTCGTAGGCTGGGCTCGCTTGCCGCCGGGTCCAAGTTGGCGAGGTCGAAACTCCGCGGCACTCACTCCAGCGTGACTGCCCAGCCATAGGATAGCCGCTTGCCGCACTTGCCAGGATCATACCCGTCGGGCTTACCGTGACGCCCGTGCCGGCTTGATATTTTGGTTCATCCGAAAAAGATTGTGCGGATCGTATTTGGACTTGATCGTCACGAGCCGTTCGTACTTTCCCGGGCCATAGGCAGCCTTGATTCGCTCGATGCCTTCGTCAGCCTCTTGGCCGAGGTAGTTCACGTAGACACCTCCCGACGACAGGGGCCGCATCGCCTCCCAGGTCTCCCGAGCCCAGGCGAGGTTAGCCCGGTCGTCGGCCACATTGGACCAAGCGGACATGACCAGAAGGTTGAAGGGGGCGTCCCGGTGGTCGAACACGGTCTCCTCCCTGCCGACGCGGCTGACAGCACCCCCAAGGCGCTCAATCAATACCTGCGATTGTGGAGACGGCACGCCGCCAAAGCGCTCGACGAGGATCGCGATGCCGTCGTCGGAGAGGCCACTGAGAAAGCTCGACTTCCAATAGTAGCGCCGACCAGCCGGGACGGTGGCGTCGACCATGGTCTGGACGTCCCGGTAGGACATGGCGCCGATGTGGTCCTCGCTCGGCGGGCCGAATGCCCTGATCGGCTGGAGTACGCGCGCGCCTTCCTCGAGCGGGCCGCTGTAGACGAGCACGATCGCGAGCGCCCGGGCACCCTCCGGTGAGGTCAAGAGCCCTGCGGCGGACGTCAGCCCGTCGGGGGCTGTGATCGCGAAGTCACGGAAGAACCTCAGGGCCGCCTCTGCCCTCTCGAAGGGGTAGATCAACAGGCCTCCGAATACTTGATCCAGCGGGTGCAGCCGGTACTCGAAAGCCGAGACGATCCCGAAGTTGCCGCCACCACCGCGCACCGCCCAGAACAGGTCAGCGTTCTCGGTACCGCTCGCCGTGACGACGCTGCCGTCGGCAGTGACCATCTCAACGGAAAGCAGGTTGTCGCAGCTCAGGCCGAAGTTGCCCATCAGCCAGCCGAGACCGCCCCCGAGGGTGAGCCCGGCGATGCCCGTGCTGCTGACAAACCCTCCCGTGGTCGCCAAGCCAAAGGCTTGAGTTTCGCGGTCGAAGTCGCCCCATGTGGCGCCCGACGCGGCTCGGGCCGTGCGCGTTTTCGGATCGACCTGGACACTCCTCATCGACGACAAATCGACCACCAGGCCGCCATCGCAGACCGAGTTGCCGGCAACATTATGGCCGCCGCCGCGCACCGAAAGAAGGAGGTCGTGGTCGCGGGCAAAATCGACACAAGCCGTGATGTCCTCGACGCCGGCGCAACGAGCGATCAAAGCCGGCCATCGGTCGATCATGCCATTCCAGACCTTACGAGCGTCGTCGTAGCCGTGGTCGCCAGGACGCAGCAATTTCCCCCGCAGCTGCTTCTCGAAGGCTTCGACGACTGGTGCCTCGAGCCCCGCGCTGGAGCCGGTTCTGGTCGTGACTCTGACCTCGCTCATCGCTCGTCTCCCGTTCACCTAGTGGCCTTGCCCATGTTCAACGCAATCTTCCAAGCAACAGCCCAAAAAGCGCTTTTCCGGTCGGCTGCCTGCAGTTTTACAGCCGCGGCCGAGTTTGACGAATCGCTTGGGTGGCCGAGATCAGCGGCGAAATGAATAAAGGCCCGTTGATCTTTCAACCTGGCCGGTTGCCCGAATCCCCGTCATGCCAGCGCGTCGAGCAGCGCCTTGGCATTCTTCAGGTCGGCCGTCTCGAAGCCTTCGGTGAACCAGTCATAGAGAGGGCTGAGCAGCTCGCGGGCTGCTTCCGGCTTGCCCTGGTCGCGCCAGAGGCGGGCGAGGCTGGTCGCGGCGCGAAGTTCCCACGATCGGGCCTTCTGCAGCGCGCGCGATCTCGATCGCCCGGTGGAAGCAGGCTTCGGCCTCCGGTTGGTTCGCCGGATCGGCTTGCAGGAGCAGTTGGCCCTTGAGACGCTGGAGCTCGGCCTCCCAGAACCGCTCGCCGGTCCAGGCCACCGAGGTCAGCGCTTCGGCGATTGCGACCAGCCCCTCCTGCGCCTGACCAAGCCGGCCATGGACGCTCGCCAACAAGGCCAGCCAATAGGGCGTCCACAAAGCGGCTCCGGTTGCCCGTGCGGCGTCAATACCTTTGCGCATTTCGGCGATCGCCTCAGCGCTCGCTTCCTGTTCGCCCCGCGCCCAGCCCCGCAGAATGGTCGCCCAGTCGATCCAGAGCGCAAACCCTCTTTCCGTAGCGATTTCCACGGCCCCTCGGCACGCTCCTGAGCCGCCTTGGGCTCACCCCGTAGCTGATGAACGGCTGCCGCAGAAGTGAGCGCCCAGGCCTCACTGAGCGGATGGGCCAGCTTGCGGGCGAGAGCCAGGCCGGCCGCATTTTGACCAAGGGCCTGATCGGGATAGCCGAGCGCCCAGACGCCCCAAGCACCTATGGACAAGGAGCCCACGCCAGGATCGGAGCCGCCATGGCGAAAAGCATAGCCGCCATGAACTGCGGGATCGTACGATGTGATGACCCGCTCCAGGCACGATCGAGACGCCTCGAGCTCGCCAAGGTCGTTCAGGGTGTAACCGAGCGCCCGGTAGGCGGCGAGATCGAGGCCGGGATCCTGTCGACCTTTGGCGACGTCGACCAGCTGTTCGGCGAGGCTTCTGGCGGCGTCGAGCTCAGCTCGGTTATAGTGAAGGTGCCAGAGACCGTGCAGCGACGAAAACTGCTTTGTCGTGTCGCCCAGGTCCTGGCACAGCTCCAGCGCTCGCCGATAGGCAATCCCCGCTTCCGGGGCCGCGTAGCCCTTGGTGGCAGTCAGGGCGGGCCCCATCGTCGTCAGCAGGTCCAGCTCGCGCTGCGCCCGCTCGGGGCCATCCGGCACGGCGCGAAGCACCTCCAGCCCCTTGGCGAGGTGAGCGGTCGCCTCCAGATTGGCCGATCGTTGGAGCGCGTTTTCGCCCGCGCGCTGCCAGTAGGTCACGGCTTTGCCGGCGCTGCCGGCCTCGGTGTAGTGACGGGCGAGCAGCTCCGGTTCGCTCTTCACCGTGTCCGGAAACGTCTCTCCAGGATCTCGGCGATTCGAGCGTGCAATTGCTGGCGCCGGCTCTTGAGCAGCGATTCGTAGGCGGTGTCCTGAACCAGGGCGTGCTTGAAGCGGTAGGTAGCAGCGGGCGGCGTGCCGCGGCGGAAGATCAGCTCGGATGCGACCAGCTGGTCGAGGGCAGAGTCGAGCGCGGCTTCGGGCATGGGCGAGACGGCGGCGAGCAGGCCGTGCGAGAATTCGCGTCCGATCGCGGCGGCGGTCTGGGCGACCTCCTTGACCGGCGCGAGGCGGTCGAGGCGCGCCATGAGGAAGTCGTGCAAGGTCGCCGGGATCGCGAGCGGCGGCAAGGGCCCGGCGAGCTCATAGTGGTCGCCCGCATCGGTCAGCAGGCCCAATTCGAGGATAGTCTTGGTCAGCTCCTCGACGAACAGTGGCACGCCGTCCGTCCTGACCAGGATATGGTCCAGAATCTGGCGCAGGCAGGTTCTTGCCGTCGGTGACCCGGTCGACCAGCGCCGCACCTTGGGGACGGCCGAGGCGGTTCATGGTCGAAGCCGTGACGTGGCCTTGTCCGATCCAGGGCGGGCTGAACTCGGACCGATAGGTGAGCACGACGAGCGCGGGTAGGGTGCGGACCCGGTCGACCAGAAGGTCGAGCAGGTCCAGCGTCGACGGATCGATCCAGTGCAGGTCCTCGTACAGCTCGAGCACCGGCCGCTCGCGGGCGAGGCCTGCCAGTTGCTCGACCAGGACCTCGAGGGTGCGCTGCTTCTGCCGCTGCGGGCCAAGGTTGAGTGGCGGGTAGTGCTGCGCCATCGGCACACCGAGCAGCGCCCCGATCAACGGCACTGCCTCGTCGAGTTGAGAGGTCGCTCGACCGAGCAGCGCCTCGAGTTTGGCAAGCTTCTTCTCGGCCCCGTCGGCCGCGGTGAAGCCGGCAGCCCGCTCCAGCTGGGCGCTGACCGGGTGGAGCGGGCTGTTGGTATGGTAGGGCGAGCAGAAATGGCTGAGCACGACGTGCGGCTCGCCGGCGAGCTGCTCCCGCAGCGCCCGCAGCAGGCGCGACTTGCCGATTCCGGCCTCGCCCGCGATCAGAACGACCTGGCCATCACCTTCCCTGGCCCACCTCCAACGCTCCATCAGGATCGCGAGCTCGTGCTCGCGGCCGATCAGCGGCGTCACGCGCTCGCCGCGCAGCGCCTCGAAGCGGCCCTCGGCCTGACCCTCGCCCTCGACCCGGAATGCCGCGAGCGGCTCGGCGAAGCCCTTGAGGCGCCGCGGGCCGAGGTCGACGAGCTCGAACAGGCTGCCGACCAGGCGCCGGGTCGCCTGGCTGATGACCACGGTGCCGGGGGTGGCAAGCGCCTGCAGACGGGCGGCGAGGTTCGGGGTCTCGCCGACCACGGTCCGCTCCTGCGCCTCCTGCTGGCCGATCAGCTCCCCGACCATGACCAGGCCGGTCGCGATTCCGATCCGCGCCGCCAACGGGTCGCCGGCCGGCGTCTGGAGCCCGGCGAGCCCTTTGCCGATTGCGAGCCCGGCCCGGACCGCGCGCTCGGCGTCGTCCTCGTGCGCCAGCGGCCAGCCGAAGTAGGCCAGCACGCCATCGCCCATGAACTTGGCGACATGGCCGCCCCAGCGCTCGACCGCCGTCGTGCAGCTACCCTGATAGGCGCGGATGACGCGACCCATGTCCTCGGGATCGAGCTGCGCCGACAGCGCGGTCGAGCCGACCAGATCGACGAACATCACGGTCAGCTGACGCCGCTCGGCCTCGGCCCGGAGCGCCGGCTGGGGCAGCGTGGACGGCGGCTCGGCGGGCAGGGCCGGGCCAGCCTGCAGCTCCTGGATCGCCTTCAGCAGCAGCCGGCGGTCGCGGAGCGAGACGCCGAGCTCCTTCAGATCCTGATCGGTCAGCTCGGGCAGGACCGCGGGCGCGATGTCGTTGTCGATGAATGCCTGGGCATAGCGCTCCAGACCCAGCTGCCGCAGCCAAGCCCCAAGGTCCAACGCCTTTCCCACGCAATCCAGCTGCAGCGACCCTAGCAGCGCCAGGCGACGTCGGCCAGCGGCCGGGTCCTCAGCTGCGCTCGAGGGCTTCGAGCAGCTGAGGCTCGAGCGGGTCGCAGGTGCGGCCGGCGAGCTTCTCGGCCGCGGCCCACAGGCTGACCAGGTCCGGCACCAGCGTCTGGCGGCCGGTCGCGCCGCGCAGCACGTAGCTTTGGCCCTCGAACTCGGCGAGCTTCAGGCGGTAGTGTCCAAGGATGCGATTGGCGAGCGCGATTCTGCTCGCGCGCTCCTGGCGGCGGGTCGGCTGGCCGTTACGCCTTCGGACCGCCTCGGGCGCGGCCGCGGCATCGGTCCAATGCGTCCCGCCGCCGATCACGCCGCACAGGCTGCACACCAGTCTAACCTCCGACCTCTCCGAGCGGCCGCGTGGATGTCATCGCGGGCTCCAAGCCGAGGATAGGGCGAAATCTGGCCGAGAGCCAGGGTGTCGTCGCCAGCTGGGGCCGATGCAGGAGTTGACAACCAGGGCCATAGGACCATAGTTTGCAACCCAGAGTAAGTCCCGACTGAGGCCAGTTAGGTCCGATTCCGATGGAGGGAGCAGGTATACCGGAATGAGCAAGAGATTGGCACCTTCGGTCTTGATTGTCCTTATAGTCCCACTCGGCAGCTGCAGTACCTACATGGGCGAGAAGCTCGACTTTGACGGCAGCCTGGCCAAGGCGAAGTCCGGGGGTATCCCCTATGTTATGACGCAGCCGGAATACACGCTGACCCGTGATGAATTCGGCGACGCCGGCTCGCTACACGCTGAAGGTTGGCAGTGTGCCCGATCCGTCACAGCGCTATGCGCTCCGGCTCAGCCCGGTGATCACCTCGGCGGTGACGTTTAACATGGATCTAGGGCCGGACGGCGAACTGATCAGCGCCTCGAACAAGCTCACCGATCAGATCGTCCCGACCGTTAAGGCGTTGTTCTCGTTCATTCTGACCACGGTCGGTACTGTGGCCAAAGTCGCCTCTCCGGTGAGGGCTCTCAATCCGTCCCGGCCAACGGACACCTTGATCGACTGCCTGGACGAACCTACCGAGGCACGCCAAGCGTATTGCGCGATCGGACTTCAGAGGAAACCTGCTCATCGGCAGCGCGGACGGCGCTCCAAACTCGGATTGAGGGTGAATTCTTTGACCCTAGAGGAGAGATGGACTCCGATAAAGCAAAGCCCGACCGTGGCGAGATATTCACCAGCCTGCACTATCTGGACCGAAACGAGCGTGCGTGTCTGCTCGGGGCAGCGGCGGACATTCGGGGCGTGGGCGAAGATTTAGTCAAGACGCTGAAGGCTATTCTTGATAAGCAGCTGCCGGACACCTCGGCGCCATCAGCCGGGGATGCCAGCGCGAGAGCAGTGTTCAAGGACAGGCTGAGGGCAATCATCGACGAAGCGGACGCCGCAGCGGGGCGTAGGCTGGTCGAGGCCGCCAGAGCAGGTGTCCAACCGGTCGATAACGACGATAACCGCCTGTACCTCCTTCGTCGAGAACTCGCTGATACGAAGGTCGCCCCCACGGTTCCTGAAGTGATGCGGTGGTGGGCAGCCCTTGTGGCCATGCAGATCGTGGAACGGACGCTCGACCCGGCGGATTGGAATCGGCTGCCGGCGGCGCCAATTGAGGCGCTAGCGCGGGCGAAGCGGGTGGCGGCGGGGCTTCAGGCGGTCGCGGCTCTAGAGACCGACAAATGGCGCGGGCGGCACATCGCCTATCTCGACCGACGGATCGAGAACAAAGCCTTGCAGGACATGACCAACGCTGCCTTCGGGGATCCCGGCAAGGATGCCGAGATCCGGGAATGGCGCCGGCAAATCGCGGAGACGGCTTACAAGAGGCGAGAATATGAACGCCTCGACAAAATCGAAAGCTCCGTGCTCGACGACATCCCGCCCCAGAGCGAAGACTATGGCCGGGCGCGGGCGGAGGCCGAGCGCCTGAAGGCCGAAATCGCCCAGACCGCCGAGGCGCTGGTCGCAGGCGCGCGCTCGGCGCCAGCCGCGGCACGATTGCTGCCCCTGACCGTGAAGCGCGTACCGGCCAGCTGCATCCACGAATCGATCGAGGGCGGCCGGGGCTGGTACTTCGGCGACGGCGCGACGGCACCGGAGTTCGTGATCGTGCTCGACCGGCCCGGCGCAGGCCCGACCTCAGCGGAGGCATGTCTTTGGCGAGAGTTTCAGTAGCCCTTGCCCTGGCGGCGCTGCTTGGCGCCTGCTCGGCGGAAATCAAGGTCAGCGAGCTACCCTCTGACGCACAGCCCGGGACGACCGTCAATGGCGTACCGTTCCGCACCAAGGAACGGTACCTCGTCAAGGTCTATCGCAAGTCCGAGGACGGATACCAGCAGGTCTACCAGCAGATGGAGACCCTGCCCAACCCCGACAGAGTTTACGTGCTGGAGCACCTCGGCCAGCTCCTCTCCAATACCGAGACCAAATTCGTCCTCCAGCGCGATGGCACCTTGGACAGTGTCGATCTCGCCGCCGACAGCCAGCTCGACGAGGCGCTGGTGGCGCTCGGCGAGCAGGTTCAGGCGACCGGCACGACCATCGAGGAGATCCGCACGGCCCGCGCAGCGGAGAAGACCGCCGAGGAAACCGAGCTGCAGCAGGAGGAGACAGCGGCGGTCGACTACCAGACCGCGCTCAACGCCGCGACCGAGGCCGAAGCCCAGCTCGCGGAGCTGCCGGCTGAGTCCCCTGCCTCGACGGTCCTGGCGCAGCAGAACAGGGTCAAGCTCCTCAAGCTCCAGGCGAACATCGCCGCCCGGCGCGCCGGGTTGCCGCGGCCGTTTCCGGAGGTCGGCGTCTAGGAGGACGGCGCCGCCCGGCTGTTACCCTAAGACACCGGCCGCGCCGGCTTGTTGCGTGGATAACGCTTGAGGAAGTCGTCGGCGATCTCTTCGAAGGTTACGAACTTGACGCCCGGGTGCTTGATCATGTGCGCGAACAGGCGCTCGTGCATCGTCAACACGTGCGGCTTGCCCGAGACGTCGGGGTGGATCGTCATCGTGAACACCGCATAGTCGTATTCCCGGTAGACCCAGTCGAACTGCTCGCGCCAGAAGTCCTCGACGTCGCGCGGGTTGGTGAAGCCGTAGCTGTTGGGTGCTGCCTTGATGAACATCATCGGCGGCAGGTCGTCGAGCGTCCAGGACGCCGGGATGTTGACGAGGTCGGTCTCGCGACCGCGCTTGAGCGGCTGCATCCATTCGCGGGGCTGTTTGGAAAAATCGATCTTGGTCCAGCTGTCCCCGACCCGGGTGTAAAACGGGTGAAAGTCGTTGTGCATCAGCGAGTGGTCGTACTTGATGCCCTTGGCCAGCAAGAGCTCATTGGTCTTCGGGCCGAACTCCCACCAGGGGGCGACGTAGCCGCGGGGCGACTTGCCGCAGAGCTTGGTGATGCACTCGATGCACTTGTCGAAGACGGCTTCCTCCTGCTCGGGCGTCATCGCGATCGGGTTCTCATGGCTATAGCCGTGCATGCCGATCTCGTGGCCGGCGTCGGCAACCGCCTGCATCTGCTCGGGGAAGGTCTCGATCGAATGGCCCGGGATGAACCAGGTGGTCTTGATGCCCAAGCGGTCGAACAGGCGGAGCAGGCGCGGCGAGCCGACCTCGCCCGAGAACATGCCGCGCGAGATGTCACACGGGGAATCCTCGCCGCCGTAGGAGCCGAGCCAGCCGGCGACCGCATCGACGTCGACGCCATACGCGCAGAAGATCTCCTTCGCCATGATGCCTCTCCCCACCTTGCTTGGTCGCTTGCGGGTGCGCCCGGGCCGGGCGCCGACCAGCAATGGTACCCGAGCGGCTGGATGACGACCAGCGGGCCGAGGGTTAGCGAAATCTTAACCCGCGTCTCGGCATTTGTTCAGACGGTCCATGCGACCGTGGGACTCCGTGGGCGAATCCTCGAATGGGTCGGTGCGGCGCTCGCTCCGTTGTCGTTGGGTCCGGTGGCGCGGACCGGGTGACGATCGGGTTCGTTGGCCGCGAGGCGGCGCGGGGCGGGTGCCGGGGCCGCATGGGGGCGACGGGTCTCGGGTTCGTTTGCCGCGAGGCGGCGCGGGGCGGGCGCCGGGGCCGCATCGGGGCGACGGGTCTCGGGTTCGTTTGCCGTGAGGCGGCGCGGGGCGGGCGCTGGGGCCGCATGGGGGCGACAGGTCTCGGGTTGGTTCGGCAGCCACGGCGCCGCCGGCTCGTGGAGCGTGCGGCCGGGGACCGGCTGGCCGGAGATGACGGATTGCAGCCGGCGTGCGGCGTCGCGCTCGGGTTCGCTCGGTTCGGGGCGGGGTGCGCCCGGCGCTCTCGGACGGAGCGGGTTCGGCAGCGCCTCCATGACGTGGCCGCCGACGGCCTGCCCGGCCGAATGCTCGGCCTGGAGCGCCTTGAGCAGGCGCAGCGCGCGCCAGAGCTCCGCCAGCGCCGCGCCGCGATAGCGCAGCAGCGTCTCAAACGACCGGGTGCCATTGCCGTCGCGAATCAGGGCGAGGCCGGGGCCGCCCTGCGCGATCTGACGCTGCTCGAACAGCTCGACCTCGATGCGATCCGCCCGCGCGAGCCGCCAGGCGGCAACCGCGACACGCCGCGCGAGCACGATCTGGAGCGCTCCGACCGGCGCCAGCTCCGCGACCAGCGCGGCTTCGAGCGCGCCGAATTCGGCGCCATCCTCGTCCGCCAGCACGAGGTGCTTTTGCGCGCGCATGCCGTGTTTCAGCGCGTTTTGCGCGGAGCGCGCCTTGCCATCGAGGGTTTTCGGGCCGCGCGACTTCGCGCCGTTCTTCCGACTGGCCTCGGCGCGGGCGCTGGAAACGGCAACAGCCGCGCGCGGCGCGGCGCCTGCACTGGACATCGCGGGATCCTCGACTGAAGGTGGGGTGGCTGGCGGATGATCGCCGAGGCGCCCCGACCGGGCCGCCCCAGGACAGCGGTAGTCTAACCTAGTCTAGGAATAATGTCCAGAGATGCGTGGCGGACGGCCCGTGTGCGCAGCTGCCGGCGCGGCAGCAATTCTTGGTCGGCCAGCGCTCAGTCGATCGGAAGGCCAACGTCATGCATCAGCTCGATGAACCCTGGCTCGGAACGCAGGTTGTCCCACGCGGGCGTGCGAAGGAAGACCATCTCCGCCGAGCGCTCCCGATAGGCTTTGCGCAGCCACGCGATCGCATGCTCGTGGTCGCCCAGGCCGGAATAAGCATAGGCGAACGCAACCGGATCGACCTTCAGCCCGGCCGCCGTTTTCTCCAGCCCGCTGAGCACCAGTTGCGCCTCGTCGACCCGCCCCGCCAAGCCTAAGGCCCAGCCGCGAATCCCTGTCAGCCAGTTGGAGCCCCCCGCCAGGGCTGCCGCCTCGTCAAGCGCTGCGATCGCCTCTTCGTAGCGTCGCATCAGAACATAGCTTTGTCCTATGCCGATCTGCGGCTGGGGCGACTTCGAGCCTAATTCGAGCGTCTTCTGGAACTGCGCTATGGCTTGATCCCACCGCCGCGCGTGGTAGTTCACCCAGCCGATCTGCGTCGAGATCCACACCGAGAGGGGGTCAAGCTCCTGCGCCCGCTCCATCTCGGCCAGCGCGTCGTCGTACCGTCCCCTGACCGCCGACAGGACCTTATGACCGTACTCGGCGCGCGCCACCGCGTAATTGGGGTTGAGGGCGATCGCCTCCCGGAATTCCCGCTCCGCCCCCAACCAGTCCCAATCGGCAAAGACCTTCACGCTTCCCAAAGCGCCGTGCGCTTCGGCGAGCGTGTCGTCCAGTTCGAGTGCCTTTTCGGCGGCGGCTCTGGCCGTGGCGTAGGCCTCCTCTGCGGGCATGTTGCTGCTAAATGGCATCTTGGTGTACAGGTCCGCCAGTCGAGCGTACGCGAGCGCGTAGCCTGGATCCCGCTCGATCGCCTGCTCGAAATATGTCCTGCCCTTTTCGAGTGCGACTCCGCCTTGATTGTAGAAATACAGGCCTTTCAGGAACGAGTTGTGCGCTTCCAGGTTGCTTGTATACTGTTGTTCTATCTGGTTCTGCTCATCGGCGAGCAAAGTGATCTGCAAGGCTTCGGCAACCTGCTTGGCGATGTCACTCTGGATCGCAAAGACGTCCGCGAGCTCGCGGTCGTAATCCTCGGACCATAGATGCGTCTGGCTCGCCACGTCGATCAGCTGGGCGGTGATCCGCAACTGGTTCCCGGCCTTGCGCACGCTGCCTTCGAGGATCGTGCCGGCCCGGAGAGCGCGTCCGATCTCGGCAACGTCCTGGTTCGTGCCCTTGTACTTCATGATCGAGGTGCGGGCGATCACCCTGAGCCTGCCGATCTTGGAGAGCTGCGAGATCAGCTCCTCGGTCATGCCATCGGAGAAGTATTCGTCCTCGGGATTGGCGCTGATGTTGGTGAACGGCAGCACCGCAACCCGACGCGTGTCGAGGGTCGCACCCTCGCTCTCCGCCGTGCTCTGCCATGGCCGCAGCCAGTCGAGAAGCCCGGCGCCGATCACAGCCAGAGCGATCACCGCCACGACGGCCGCAGCGGCGGTCCAGCGCCAGCGCCGTGGCTTTTCGCGGCCCTCGTCAGTGACGCTGCCGGCTGCCGCGGGGTCGAGCAGCACGCGATAGGTGCGGACCGGCTCCGGGACGTTCTTGACCTGCTGCCGGCCGAGAAAGCGAAAACCTGCCTCAATCTTGTGCTTTAGGTGGTCGAAGGCGGTGCCCGAGATCACGATGCCGCCGGGCTCGGCCAGGCCCTCGAGCCGCGCCGCGATGTTGACGCCATCGCCGTAGATGTCGTCGCCCTCGATGATCACGTCGCCGAGGTTGACCCCGATCCGGAACCGGAGGCGCTGCTCTTCCGGCAGGTTCAGATCGCGCCGGGCGACCTCGCGCTGGATCTCCACGGCGCAGCGGACCGCGTCGACCACGCTCGCGAACTCGACCAGCGCGCCATCGCCGATCAGTTTGACGATGCGCCCGTGGTGGCTCGCGATCGCGGGGTCGATCAAATCCCGGCGCAGCGCCTTCAGGCGCGCGAGCGTCCGCTCCTCGTCGGCCGCCATGAGCCGGCTGTAGCCGACGACATCCGCCGCCAGGACCGCCGCCAGCCGGCGCTCGGCGCCCTCGCGTGGCGCGGGATTCCCTGCTTGATCGGGCCGATCCGGAGCTTTTGGTGCCAAGCTGCAAGTCCGATGACCGATTGATCCCTACCATAGCTTCACGGCAGCTGAAACCGGACTAGGATTGCTGGCGAGCGAGCGTGGACGGAGGGAGGCAACCCCGGACGCATGGACGCCGTGTCGAGCAGCATCGTGACCCGCTGGCGCCCTTGGGCGCTGCTGGTGGGCCTGGCCGTCCTGCTTGGCGTCATCGCCAGCGCCCGGGCCGAGCCGGTGGAACGCCCGATCCCGGTCGATCTCGAGCTGGTGCTCGCGGTCGACGCGTCGGGCAGCGTCGATCCGCCCGAGTTCGAACTGCAGACCCGGGGCCTCGCCCTGGCGTTCCGCGATCCCGAGGTGCTGGCGGCGCTCGAGGCGCGCGCCCGTCACGGCGTCGCCGTCAGCCTGATGCTGTGGTCCGGCCGGTCCCAGCAGGTGGTGGCGGTTGACTGGACCCTGATCCGCGATGCGCGCGCGGCGCATGCCTTCGCCGGCCGGATCGACGCGGCGCCACGCCGGTTCCAGTCCGAGACCGCGATCGCCAACGCGCTCGCCTTTGCGCTCCGGCTGCTCGATCAGAACCGGTTCCAGGGCGGCCGCCAGGTGATCGATGTCTCGGGCGACGGCCCGAGCAACGTCGGCGGCGCGCCCGACCCGATGCGCGATGCCGCTGCGGCCGCCAGCATCACGATCAATGGCCTGGCGATCCTCAACGAGAGCCCGACGCTCGATCTGTACTACGCCGAGCACGTGATCGGTGGTCCCGACGCGTTCCTGCTGGTCGCCAAGGACTTTTCCGACTTCGCGCTCGCGATCCGGCGCAAGCTTCTGCGTGAGATCGAGAGCGCGCCGATCGCCGGCCGAGCGATGCCGGGGCCGATCCGGGCCGGACGCGCGGAGGATTCACGCGCAGCCCCAATTCGGCCGCTTGCGGTCGCCGCGCTTGGACGGCAAGATTGATGGTCAATCGCGGCGGCGCCGACGCCGGCCGTTCGGGAGGCAAGCCGATCTCCGGGCGGGCCAAACCAGGGATGCCAAGGAGGCTCTGATGTCCGACAAGCGAACCCCGCTCGAAAGCAGCGCTCTCGGCCCGACCGGCGGCGCCGGCGGCTGGAGCCGACGCGCGGTCCTCAAGGGTGCTGCTGCCGGCGCCGGGCTCGCCGCCGGCTCGGGCGCGATCACCGGCTTCCCGACGATCTGGGCGCAGAACATCAAGGACGTCAAGCTGCTCCAGGTCGGCGGCTCCTATTCGGCAATCATCGACATCGCCCGCAAGGCGAGCGAGGACCTGGGCTTCAAGGTCGAGATGCAGACCGCCGACCACGCGACGCTGCTGAACCGCCTGGTCAGCCAGCCGGAATTGCTCGACATTGCCGACACCGAATTCTTCTTCCTGAACTACACGGTGCCGCGCGGCATCGTCCAGCCGATCGATCTCAAGCGCTACAAGTGGTGGGACAAGGTCGTCCCGATCTTCACCAAGGGCCAGTATCCGGACGGTCGCGAGGTCTCGCGCCAGGGCATCAACCCCTTCGAGGTCCAGTATGTCGAGCAGCCGGGCGACACCAAGTTCGCCACGGGCCCGACCGGCTATGTCACCGCGATCCCGACCGTCTACAACGCCGACACGCTGGGGCTCCGGCCGGACGTGATCGACCGGCCGATCGAGCACTGGCACGAGCTGCTCAATCCGGAGTTCGCCGGCAAGACCGCGCTGGTCGACGTGCCCCAGATCGGCATCATGGATGCCGCGATGGCGATCGAATTGCGCGGCGACATCAAGTACGGCGACAAGGGCAACATGACCACCGACGAGATCGACAAGACGATCGAGATCCTGATCGCCGCCAAGAAAGCCGGCCAGTTCCGCGCGTTCTGGACGACCTTCGACGAGAGCGTGAACCTGATGGCCTCGGGCGAGGTCGTGCTGCAGTCGATGTGGTCGCCCGCGGTCACCGCGGTCCGCTCGCGCGGCATCCCCTGCTACTACGTCCCGCTCCAGGAGGGCTACCGCGCCTGGGGCAGCTGCATCGCGCCGATGGCCCATCTCGAGGGCATCAAGCTGGATGCCGCCTACGAATATCTGAACTGGTACCAGTCCGGGTGGCAGGGCGGCTTCATCGCCAAGCAGGGCTACTACACCTCGGTGCCCGAGACCGCCAAGCAGTTCATGACCGAGAACGAGTGGAACTACTGGTACGAGGGCAAGCCCGCGACCGAGGAGATCAAGGACCCCTACGGCAACCACATGGAGGACGCGGGCCAGGTCCGGGACGGCGGTAGCTTCTGGGAGCGGATGGGCAACGTCGCCTGCTGGAACACGCTGATGGACGAGAACCGCTACATGATCAAGCGCTGGAACGAGTTCGTCGCCGCCTGACCCTCAGGCAAAAAGTGCGGGGCGGCTGCGCTCGCCCCGCCGGTTCTCCTCGCGTTGCCGGACCCGATGACGATCCCCGAGCGCCTGATCCCCTATCTCCAGGTCCTGCCGCTGACCCTGGTCCTGCTGCTGTTCCTGGGGGTGCCGCTCGCGATGGTGGTCGTGGTCAGCTTCTTCGACTACGACATCGTCGACCTGATCCCGACCTTCACCGTCCAGAACTACGTCGAGCTGTTTCAGTCGCGCCTGACCTACGACCTCTACCTCTCGACCCTGAAATACGCGCTGATCGTCTGGGCGATCACGCTCGTGATCGGCTTCACCGTCTCCTATTTCCTGGTCTTTCACGTCAGAAGCCTGCTCTGGCAGATCGCGCTGTTTCTGTTGTGCACCGTGCCGTTTTGGACCTCGAACATCATCCGCATGATTTCCTGGATCCCGTTTCTCGGCCTGAACGGCATCTTCAACCAGTCGCTGATCTTCCTCGGGATCGTCGATCACCCGCTGCCCTTCCTGCTGTTCTCGGACTTCGCGGTCGTCACCGCCTACGTCCACCTGTTCACGCTGTTCATGATCGTGCCGATCTTCAACGCGATGGCCCGGATCGACACCGCGCTCATCGAGGCCGCCCGCGACGGCGGCGCCAGCGCGTTCAGGATCCTGACCACGATCGTGATCCCGCTGTCCAGAACCGGGATCGCGCTCGGCTCGATCTTCGTGATCGCGCTGGTCATGGGCGATTTCTTCGTGGTCAGGATCATGAGCGGCGGCCAGAGCGGCAACGTCGTGTCCGCGATGTCGCACGAGATCGCGACGCTCCAGTACCCGCCCGCGGCGGCGAGCGCGGTGGTTCTGATCCTGATCGTCTCGCTGATGGTCGCGGCGATCCTGAAGCTCGTCGACGTCCGCCGCGAGCTCGCGGGCTGAGGCGGGCCATGGCCGAGCCGCGCGCAGGCAGGCGCCCCTGGAGTTTCTACGCGCTCGCGGCCTTGTTCACGCTGTTCGTGCTGTTCCTTTATGGCCCGATGTCGGCGATCTACATCCTCTCGTTCCAGGGGCCGAACGGCGGCCTGACCTTCCCCTTGAACGGCGTCTCGCTGAACTGGTTCTATGCGCTGTTCCAACAGCAGCGGACCGGCGACATCGCTGGCTCGTTCGCGCGCTCGATCGGGCTTGCGCTGCTAGTCCTGGTGCTGACGGTCGTGATCTCGGTGATGGCCGGGCTCGCTTTCAGACGGCGGTTCGTCGGCGCCGGCGTGATCTTCTATCTGGCGATCGCGAGCCTGATCATGCCGGGCCTGCTGGTCAGCCTCGGCATCGGCCTGATGTTCCAGTTCCTCGGCATCAGGACCGGCTGGTACACGTCTGCGCTCGGCGCCCATCTGACCTGGACCCTGCCGTTCGGGCTCTTGATCATGTTCGCGGTGTTCAGCCGGTTCAACCGGGCTTACGAGGAGGCGGCGCGCGACCTCGGCGCCAGCCGGTGGGCGATCTTGTGGACGATCGTGCTGCCGATCCTGCTGCCCGGCATGATCGCGGTCGCGCTGTTCGGCTTCACGCTGTCCTACGACGAGTTCCCGCGCACCTCGATCGCGGTCGGCCCGAGCAACACGCTGCCGCTCGAGATCTGGAACATGACCACCAACGTCACCTCGCCCGCGCTCTACGCGATCGGCACGGTGACCACCGCGGTCTCGTTCCTGGTGATCACGCTGGCACTGTCCTCGATCGCGCTGATCCAGAGGCGGCGGACCCGGCGGCTGGTCCGTGCGCTCGAGAGCGACGCCTGACCATGGCGCAGCCTGGCGAGATCCAGCTCGAGCGGGTGACCAAGCGGTTCGGGCCGACGGTCGCGGTCCTGGACATCGAGCTTGCGATCCCGCACGGCTGCTACTGCTGCCTGCTCGGGCCCTCGGGCTGCGGCAAGACGACGATCCTGCGGATGATCGCGGGCCACGAGGAGCCGAGCGCTGGCCGGGTGCGGATCGGCGGCGGCGACGTCACCGGGCTCGCGCCGGTCGACCGCGGCACCGCGATGATGTTCCAGAGCTACGCGCTGTTCCCGCACATGACCGTGCTCGACAACGTCGCCTACAACCTGCGCATGCGCGGGGTCGGCAAGGCGGCGCGCCGCGAGCAGGCGCAGGCGATGCTGGCGCGGGTGCATCTGGAGGCGTTCGCCGACCGGATGCCGGCGCAGCTCTCGGGTGGCCAGCAGCAGCGGGTGGCGCTCGCCCGGGCCCTGATCACCAACCCCCGGGTGCTGCTGCTCGACGAGCCGCTCTCGGCGCTCGATGAGTACCTGCGCCTGCAGATGCGCGGCGAGCTCAGACGCCTGCAGCGCGAGCTCGGCATCACCTTCATCCACGTCACCCACACCCAGCTCGAGGCGATCGCGCTTGCCGACCTCGTCGTGGTCATGGACCAGGGCCGGATCGAGCAGGCGGGCTCGGCGCAACAGATCTACAGCGAACCGCGGACCGCCTACGTCGCCCGCTTCATGGGCGGCCAGAACGTGCTGCACGGCAAGGTCACGGCGGTCGCCGACGGCGAGGCGATCCTGCAGAGCGATCAGGGTGACCGCTTCGCGCTGCCGGTCCGGCACTCCGCCCTGCTGGTTGGCACCCCGGTCCACTGCGCGGTCCGGCGCGATCGCGTCCAGCTCGAGCGGCTGTCCGGCGCCGGCCGCTCGGGCCAGATCAACGCGCTCTCCGGCACCGTGCACGCGATCGAGTACCAGGGCTCCTACGTCAAGGTCACGCTCGACTTAGCCGGTTGGCCGGCCTTCGTCGCCAACGTCGCCGACGACCGGTTCTTCGCGGTGCCGGTCGATATCGGCGACGCGGTGCTGGCGCGCTGGTCGGCGGCGGATGCGCGCCTGCTCGAGGGCGACCTCGGCCGCGCCCCCGAAGCCGCGGGCAGGCTCGGTCTCTACGACCAGGAACTCGGCCTCGCTCAGGCCTGAGCCCAGGCGCCACAGGCGCTCAGCCGGGTGCCCAAGGATTGATGACCGAAGCGCCGAGTTGCTCGAAATCGGCCACGTTGCGGGTCGCCACAGCCATGTCGTGCACCTTGGCTACCGCGGCAATCTGGGCATCGCTGATGCCTGGACTGCGGCCGCGCATGCGCGAGCCAGCGGCAAGCTCGCCGTAGGTCAGGCCTGTTTTCACATCGTAGGGCAGAATCCGGCCCGCAACCATGCATTGACGAGGGTGTCGAGCCAGTTCTCCATCTCGATCCGGCGCTTGCCGAAAGGTAGACACGCGATTTTGACCGCGAGCTCGCCCACCACCGTCGCGGTCAGGAAAAGCTGTTCGGGTCTTGCTCGCGAAACCAGGCTGCAACTTCCGGGTGTGGCTGGGCTCGGCGCTGCTCCGACACGACGTTCGTATCCAGTATCCAACCCCTCATTCGAGGAGATCCGGAACCTCGATCGGCTGATCGAGCTCATCGAGCGCCTTGAAGAATTCGTCGTCATCCGCCAGCAGAGGGCCGTCCCGCCGCAGCGCCTCCCAGAACTCGGCGCCGGTCATTCTCGGCTTGGGACAGAGCGCCTCCTGGAGGATCAGGCGGTGCTCGGCCTCGGCCGAGCGGCCGTGCGTGCGCGCCCGCGCTTTCAGGCGCTGCACCAGGTCTTCGTCGAGCTTGCGGACGATCAGGGTCGCCATCGCGGCATCTCCTCGCGTGGCAGATGGCATCCGCTATCATCATCGACAAGCTCGATCGGCGGGGCTGAAAGCTGTGGCTCGGGGCGGCCGGTCATGAGTATGGTCGCATCAAGCACAAGCGGACTTGCCGCGGGGGCGAGGCATGAACAGGGATGTGATCATCACCTGCGCCGTGACCGGCGCCGGCGACACCGTCGGCCGGCATCCCGCGATCCCGGTCACGCCCGAGCAGATCGCGGACGCGGCGCTCGAGGCAGCCGCGGCCGGGGCGGCGATCATCCACATCCACGTCCGCGATCCCGCGACCGGCAAGGCCGACCGCAAGCTGCACCTATACCGCGAGGTCGTCGAGCGGATCCGCACCCGGAACGCCGAGGTCATCCTGAACCTCACCGCCGGCATGGGCGGCGATTTCGTGCCCGACCCGGAACGACCCTGGCAGGGTGGTCCCGGCACCGACATGGCGACGGTTGCCGACCGGCTCGCCCATGTCGAGGAGCTGAGGCCCGAGATCTGCACACTGGATTGCGGCAGCATGAACTACGCCGCGTCTGCCTACCTCAGCACGCCGGAGATGCTGCGCGCGATGGCGGCAAGGATCAGCGCGGCGGGCGTCAAGCCCGAGATCGAGGTCTTCGAGCTCGGCCATGTCTGGATGGCCAAGCAGCTGATCGAGGAGGGCCTGATCCTGCCCCCGCCGATGTTCCAGCTCTGCATGGGCATCCCGTTCGGCGCCGAGTGCGACCCGCGCGCCGTCCTGGCGATGCGGGATCTGTTGCCCCCGGACGCAATCTTCGCCGCCTTCGGGATCGGCCGGATGCAGATGCCGATGGTCGCCCAAGCGGTTTTTCTCGGCGGCCACGTGCGGGTCGGCCTCGAGGACAATCTCTGGCTCGACAAGGGCGTGCCGGCCAGCAACGGCGCGCTGGTGGCGCGCGCCAGGCAGATCGTCGAGCTGCTGGGCGCCCGGGCGCTCGGCCCGGACGAGGCGCGCGAGCGCCTGCAATTGCAGCCCCGCTGAGCCCGACGCCGATGAACGTGGTCCGGAACGTGGCGCTGATCGGCGCCGGCGTGATCGGCGCCGGCTGGGCCGCGCGCCTGGTCCTGAACGGTATCGACGTCGTCCTCCACGACCCCGATCCCGAGGCCGAGCGCAAGGTCGGCGAGGTGCTCGCCAACGCCGAGCGCGCCTGGCGCCAGCTGATGCCGGCGCCGCCCGCGCGCCGGGGCACGGTCACCTTCGGCCGCGACCTCGAGGAGACGGTCGCGGATGCCGACTTCATCCAGGAGAACGCGCCCGAGCGGGAGGATCTGAAGCGCGCGCTGCTCGCCCGCGCGAGCAGCACCTGCCGGCCAGACGTGGTGATCGCGTCGAGCACCTCGGGTCTGCTGCCGAGCCGCCTTCAGGCCGACGTGACTGGTCCCGAGCGGCTGGTCGTCGGCCACCCGTTCAACCCGGTCTATCTGCTGCCGCTGGTCGAGATCTGCGGCGGGGCCCTGACCGCAGAATGGGCGAAAGAGCGCGCCGCCGAATTCTATCGCGGGCTCGGCATGCACCCGTTGCTGGTCCGCCGCGAGGTCGACGGCTTCATCGCCGACCGGCTGCTCGAAGCGCTCTGGCGGGAAGCCCTCCACCTCGTCAACGACGGCATCGCGACGACCGACGAGATCGACCAGGCGATCGCCTACGGCCCGGGGCTGCGCTGGTCATTCATGGGCACCTTCCTGCTCTACCGGCTCGCGGGCGGCGAGGCCGGCATGCGCCACTTCATGGCGCAGTTCGGCCCGACGCTGAAGCTGCCCTGGACCGGGCTAGAGGCGCCCGAATTGACGGACGGTCTGGTCGAGCGCATCGTCGCGCAGTCCGATACGCAGGCACAGGGCCGCACGATCCGCGAGCTCGAGCGCCTGCGCGACGACTGCCTGGTCGCGGTGCTGCAGGCGCTGCGCGCGCAGGACTATGCCGCCGGCGCGGTGCTCAAGGCCTACCAGGAGCGCCACGGCTGAGACCCGGGAACGCGGTCATGGACTTCGGCCTTTCCGAAGAGCAGCAGATGGTGGTCGACACGGTGCGCGGCTTCGTCGAGCGCGAGCTGTACCCGCTCGAGGACGAGGTCGAGCGCACCGGCGAAGTCAAAGATGAGGTCGGCCTCGAGATCCGGCGCAAAGTCCGGGAGCTAGGCTTCTATGCCGCCAACATCCCCGAGGAATACGGCGGCGGCGGCCTCGATCATCTGACTTTCACGCTGCTCGAGCGCGAGCTTGGGCGCGCATCGCTGGCGCTGACCGTGCACTTCGGCCGGCCCTCGAACATCCTTTGCGCCTGCAGCGAGGAGCAGCGGGAACGCTATCTCGGGCCGGCGGTGCGCGGCGACAAGATCGACTGCCTGGCGATGACCGAGCCCGAGGCGGGCTCGGATGTGCGCTCGATGAAGACCTTCGCGCGCCGCGACGGCGCCGACTACGTGATCGACGGCACCAAGCACTTCATCAGCCACGCCGACATCGCGGATTTCGCGATCGTGTTCGTCGCGACCGGCACCGAGGCGACCGCGAAGGGGTCGAAGCAGCGCCTGACCTGCTTTCTGATCGACCGCGGCACGCCGGGTTTCGAGATCCGCAAGGGCTACGGCTCGGTCTCGCACCGCGGCTATCACAACTGTATTCTGGCGTTCGAGAACTGCCGGGTGCCGGCGGCGCAGGTCCTGGGCGAGGAGGGACGTGGCTTCGAGCTGATGAACACCTGGCTGTACGCGACCCGGCTCACGGTCGCCGCGACCTGCGTCGGGCGCGCGCGCCGCGTGTTCGACCTCGCCGCCGACTGGTGCGCGACCCGGAAACAGTTCGACCAGCCGATCGGCCGGTTCCAGGGCACGGGCTTCAAGCTCGCCGACATGGCGACCGAGATCGACGCCGCCGATCTTCTGACGCTCGCGGCCGCATGGCGCCTCGATCAGGGCCTCGATGCCAACCGGCAGATCGCGCAGGCGAAGCTGTTTGCGAGCGAGATGCTGGCGCGGGCCACCGATCACGCGGTCCAGATCTTCGGCGGCATGGGCCTGATGGCCGACCTGCCGCTCGAGCGGTTCTGGCGGGATGCGCGGGTCGAGCGGATCTGGGATGGCACCAGCGAGATCCAGCGCCACATCATCGCGCGCGAGATCCTGCGTCCGCTCGGGGGCTGAGCAAGATGCTGGCCGAAGCCCGCCGGCGCAATCTCGGCCGACTGTTGCGGCCGCGCTCGATCGCCGCGGTCGGCGGGCGGTTCGCCGCGGAGGTGATCCGGCAGAACCAAAAGCTCGGCTACGAGGGGCGGATTTACGCCGTCAATCCGGACCGGGCGAGCCTCGCCGGCGTGCCCTGCCGCGCGCGGCTCGAGGACCTGCCGGAAGTGCCGGATGCGGTCTTTCTTGGGATCCGGCGCGAGGCGACGGTCGAGGCGCTGGCCAAGCTCGCGGCGATCGGCGCCGGTGGGGCGGTCTGCTATGCCGCGGGCTTTGCCGAGGCCCCCGACGGCCGCGAGCTCGAGCGCCGGCTGGTCGCGGCCGCAGGCGACATGGCGATCCTCGGACCGAACTGCTACGGCTTCCTCAACCTGCTCGACCGGGCGGCGCTCTGGCCGGACGAGCACGGGGCGAGACCAGTAGACCGCGGGGTCGCGCTGATCACCCAGAGCGGCAACATCGGCATCACGCTGACGATGCAGGAACGCAGCCTGCCGATCGCCGCGGTGCTCTCGGTCGGCAATCAGGCCCAGCTCGCGGTCCACGATGTCCTCGACCTGCTGACCGATGACGCACGCATCAGCGCGATCGGCCTTTATCTCGAGACGATCAGCGATCCGGTCGAGTTCGCCCGCGCGGCGCTGAAATGCGCGGCAAGGCGCCTGCCGGTCGTGGCGATCAAGGCCGGGCGCTCGGCAACCGGCGCGCGCGCGACGCTCTCCCACACGAGCTCGCTCGCCGGCACCGACGCGGTCGTGGACGCGTTCCTGCGGCGCTACGGCGTGATCCGCGTCGACAGCCTGGCAGAGCTGCTCGAGACCTTGAAGCTGGTCTCGCTGCATGGCGCCCTGGCCGGGCGGCGGATCGGCTCGCTCAGCTGCTCGGGCGGCGATGCCGCGATGGTCGCCGACCTAGCGCTGGCGCAGGGGCTCGAGCTCGCACCGTTGCCCGAGGTCAATGCGGCGGAGCTGCGCCAGGTGCTGGGCGAGCGGGTGGCGATCGCCAACCCGCTCGACTACCAGACCGGCATCTGGGCGCATCGCGGTCGCCTGCGGCGCTGCTTCGCGGCCATGATGGCGGCCGGTTTCGATGCCACGCTGCTCGTGCTCGACTATCCGCGCCCGGCCGAGAGCGACGTTGGTGCCTGGGACGTGGCGCTCGATGCCTTCATCGCGGCGGGCACCGCGAGCACTGCGCGGGCGATCGTCGTCGCCTCGCTGCCGGAGACGTTGCCTGCCGCCGCACGTGAGCGGCTGCTGGCGGCCGGGATCGCGCCGATGCAGGGCCTGCCGGAGTGCCTTGGCGCGCTCGCGGCCGCCGCCTGGCTCGGCCAGGCATGGCAGCGGCTCGCGAGCTCACCGCCGCCGCTGCCGCTTGCTGCGGCCCAAAGCGCGCTGCCCGCGACGCCCTTCCTGATGCCCGAGAGCGCCGCCAAGGGCCTGTTGGCAGCGTGCGGCATGCGCGTGCCGGCGGGTGAGGTGGTGCCGATCGCGCAGGCGGTTGCGGCGGCCGAGCGGCTGGGTTTTCCGATCGCGCTCAAGACCGCGGCGGCGATCGCGCACAAGAGTGCGTCAGGCGGCGTGGCGCTCGGCCTGGACAGCGCGGCGAAGGTGGCTGCGGCCGCGCTGAAGATGGCGCCGCTCGGCGATCTCGTGCTGGTCGAGCGCATGTTGCCGCCGCCGCTGCTCGAGCTGATCGTCGGCGTCGCCCTCGACCCGCAGTTCGGCCCGCATCTGTTGGTCGGCGCCGGCGGCAGCCTGGTCGAGCTGTGGCGCGATCGGGCGCTGCTGCTGCTGCCGCTGGCACCCGGCGACGTCGAGGCCGGCCTGAGCGGGCTCCGGATCTGGCCACTGCTCGCGGGCGAGCGCGGCACCCCGGCGGCCGATCTCGAGGCGATCGTCGACGCAGTCTGGCGGCTCGGCGCGTTCGCGACCCGGCACGCTGACCGGCTGCTCGAGGTCGACGTCAATCCGCTGATGGTCTACCCGGCGGGCCAGGGCGCGATTGCCGCGGACGCGCTGATTCGGCTGGCCGCACCGCTCGAGGCGCCGGCCGCCATCATGGAGCAGGTGGCGTGAACGAAGTTCTTCACATCAGACGTGACGGCCCAGTGCTCGAGGTCGTGCTCGACCGGCCGAAGGCGAATGCGATCGATGCTTTGACCAGCCGCGCGATGGGCGAAGCGTTCGCGGGGTTTCGCGACGACCCGGAGCTGCGGGTCGCGATCGTCACCGGCGCCGGCGAGCGCTTCTTCTCGGCCGGCTGGGATCTCAAGGCGGCGGCCGCGGGCGAGACGCCGGATGCCGATTTCGGGCTCGGCGGCTTCGGCGGCCTGCAGCAGCTGCCGGGGCTCGATAAGCCGGTGATCGCCGCGGTCAACGGCATGGCGGTCGGCGGCGGCTTCGAGCTCGCCCTCTCGGCCGATCTGATTCTCGCGGCCGAGCACGCGCGCTTTGCGCTGCCGGAGATCAAGGCGGGCCAGCTCGCCGACGCCGCGACGATCAAGCTGCCGCGCCGGATCCCGCACCATGTCGCGATGGAGCTGCTGCTGACCGGCCGCTGGATGGCGGCCGAGGAGGCAAGCCGCTGGGGCCTGGTCAACGAGATCCTGCCCGCAGCCGACCTGCTGGTGCGCGCGCGAGAGCTGGCCGCGCTGCTCGCCGCGGGGCCGCCGCTCGTGTTCGCGGCGATCAAGGCGGTGGTCCGGGAGAGCGCCCATGTCAGCATTCAGGACGCGTTCGACCTGATCACCAGCAAACGCCTGCCGGCGGTCAGGGCGCTCTACGGCAGCGAGGATGCGCGCGAGGGCGCGCTCGCTTTCGCCGAGAAACGGCAGCCGGTGTGGAAGGGCCGCTAGGCCGCGTATTCGGGCGCCTCGGCGTCCAGGATCGCCTTCAGCTCGGCGAAGTGGGCGTCGGCGAAGCCCTCGTAGTCTTGCCACTCCTTGGCGACCCGCGCGGCCAGATTGTCTGACACCAGACGCAGCTCCTTGCCAGTCGAGTAGGCAAGCACCAGGACCTGGCAGGCCTTTTCCAGGTAGTAGAGCTCATCGAACGCCTGGGCGATGCTCCTCCCGACCACGATCACGCCGTGGTTGGCCAGCATCAGCACCGACTTGTCGCCGATCGCGCGCGCGAACCGCTCGCCTTCGTCCATCGACAGCGCGAGCCCGTCGTAGGCGTCCTCGTAGGCGACCCGGCCGAAGAACCGGAGACAATTCTGGTCGAGCGGCTTGAGCTCGCCGTCCTTGAGCGTGGTCAGCGTCGTCGCATACGGCATGTGGGTGTGCAGGATGCAGCGCGCCTGGGGCAATTCGCGGTGCAGCGCGGCGTGGATGTACCAGGCGGTCGGATCGGGCGCATCCGGCCGCTCCAGGGCCGCGGGATCCTCGGCGTCAAGCAGCAGCAGGTCGCTCGCCCGGATGCGTGCGAAATGGCGCCAGCGCGGATTGATCAGGAACCGCCGGCCGTCCTCGGAGAGCGCGGCGCTGAAGTGGTTGGCAACCGCCTCGTGCCAGCCGAGCCGGGCAGTCCAGCGGAACGCAGCAGCGAGATCGATGCGCGCCGCCCGCTCCAAGGGGTCCACGTGCTCGATCGCTCGCGACGGTCTGGCAAAGGCGGACATCGGCAAGACCTCCAGGGCTCGAGACCCGGCCATCCTAGCCTCTGCCGAGCAGCTTGCCAGTGCCATTCCGCAGTGGACGCGCGCCGGGCAGCCAGCGCATGCTGGCGCGCCCACCACCGGATGAGGCCAGCGCATGCCAGCGAGGCAGCCGAACATCCTGCTCGTCATGGCGGACCAGCTGAGCGCGTTTGCGCTGCCGTGCTACGGCCATCCGGTGGTCAAGGCGCCCCACATCGACCGGCTCGCCGCCGAGGGCGTGCTGTTCGAGAACGCCTACTGCAACAGCCCGCTGTGCGTGCCTTCGCGCAGCTCGATGCTGACCGGCCGCCTGCCCTCCAAGGTCGGCGCCTATGACAACGCGAGCGAGTTCCCGGCCAGCCTGCCGACGATCGCCCACGGGCTGCGCGCCCAGGGCTATCGAACGTCCTTGTGCGGAAAGATGCACTTCGTCGGCCCGGACCAGCTGCACGGCTTCGAGGAGCGGCTGACCACCGACATCTACCCGGTCGACTTCGGCTGGACGCCGAACTGGGACGCGCCGGAGCAGCGGATCGACTGGTGGTACCACAACATGCAAAGCGTCCGCCAGGCAGGGGTGGCGGAAGCGACCAACCAGCTCGACTTCGACGACGAGGTCAGTTTTCAGGCGATCCGCTTCCTGCAGGATTACGCCCGGTCCGACGACCCTCGCCCGTTTTTCCTGACCGTCTCGTTCACCCACCCGCACGACCCGTACGCGATCCGGCAAGCCTGCTGGGACCGCTACCGCGACGACGAGATCATGCCACCCCGGATCGGCCCGCTGCCCCCCGACCGGATCGACCCGCACAGCCGGCGTCTGGTCAGGGTCTCGGCCATGGACGAGGCGGCGGTCACCGAGGCCGACGTGCGCCGCGCCCGCCACGCCTATTATGGTGCGATCTCCTACGTCGACGACGCGTTCGGCGAACTGATCGAGACGCTCGGCAGGTTCGGGCTCGCGGACGACACGATCGTGATCATCACCGCCGACCACGGCGACATGCTGGGCGAGCGCGGCCTCTGGTACAAGATGTGCTTCTTCGAATGGGCGGTGCGCGTGCCGCTGATCGTCTGGGCCCCGGGCCGCTTCGCGCCGCGCCGCGCACCAGGCCTCGCCTCGCTGCTCGATCTGTTACCCACTCTGCTCGAGCTGGGCCGGCGACCGGGTGGCGAGAGGGCGCCGATCGAGCACGAGGGCGCGAGCCTCGTGCCGGCGTTGGAGGCCGGCGCGCTGCCGGAGCGGACCGTGCTCGGGGAATATCTCGCCGAGGGGGCGCTGGCCCCGATTGTCATGATCCGCCGTGGCCCCTGGAAGTTGATCTGGAGCGAGCCCGATCCGCCGCAGCTGTTCGATCTCGAGCGCGACCCGGACGAGCTCTTGAACCTCGCCGCCTCACCCGAGCACGTCGCGACTGCCGAAGCGTTCGAAGCCGAGGTGCATCGGCGCTGGGAGCCTGCGCGCCTGCGCGAGCAGATCATGAACAGCCAGCGCGCGCGCCGTTTCGCCTTCGGGGCGCTGTCGACCGGACGGGCCACACCCTGGGACTTCCAGCCGTTGCGCTACGCCTCCCGGGGCAGTCCGCGCGACCTCGACCAGCTCGAACGGTTGCGCCGTTTCCCGCCGTCGGAGAGATAGGACGCACTGCCTCTTGATCTTAGTGCATCGAATGAGCCCTTTTATCACATATATCGCACATTCGAGGTAGCGATGCTGAGCTCCTTCATCAATGACGTCGTCGATCGGCAGAGCGGCCTGATCTCGCCGGAACGCGTCGGCGCGGCGCTGAGGGTGACGCTCGCGCAGTTGGCCCGGCTGGCGCAGGTGCACCGCAACACCCTGAGCCGGCACCCTCATTCGCCCGCGGTTCAGGAGCGGCTGGGCAATGTCGCCCGGATCGTCGCCGCGGCCGCCGATATTTTGCAAGGCGATACGGCGCGGGCGATCGTCTGGTTCAGGCATCAGCCGCTGGCCGGGTTCGATGGCAGGACCGCCGAGGAGCTGGTCGCGTCCGGCCATGCGGACGCCGTGCTAGCCCATCTCGAGATGCTGCGCGATGGCGTCTACGCCTGATGCCGCCAGCCACCCGGCTGCGCGGACGGTTCTGGCGGATGCTGGCTCCACGATGGGCCCACGCGCCGCTTTCGGGTGAAGGGGCCATAAAGCGTGGCGGGCGCTTCAACCCACCCGGCATGGAGGCGCTATACATGTCCGGCGACTTCGTGACCGCGGTTGCCGAATACGAGCAGGATCTCGGAATTCGGCCCGGTACGCTCTGTGCCTACGAGGTCGACATTGCCGGCGTCGTCGACCTGTGCGATCCGGCGAGCCAGCGCGCCGCCGGAGTCGAGGCGACCGATCTCGCGTGCCCCCGGAAGCACATGGCCCTCGTTCTTCGCCAGCGCCCACCCTCTTGGGATCTTGCCACTCGCCTGATCGACGAGGGGATCGGCGGAATCCGGGTACCATCCGTGCGCTCCGCACACGGCGTCAACCTCGTGCTCTGGCGCTGGGGCGACTTGGCCGAGCGTCGGGTACAGGTGCTCGACCCGCTGCGTGACCCGCCACGTGACCAGGAGTCCTGGCGCAGCTAGTCTAGGTTGCACTCACTGATCGGCGCTTGCCAGGACCACCTCGCCGCGCGCCTTCCTGGCCTTCCGCTCAGCGAGCGTGCGGTCGAGCCAGCCGACCTCCATCTCCGGCACCGAGGACAGCAGCAGCTCGGTATAGGGATCGTGCGGCGGCGCGAGCACCTCGTGCTTGGGGCCCTGCTCGACCACCCGGCCCTGGTACATGACCACGATGTCGAATCGGCGATCGCCTTCACCGTCGCGAGGTCGTGGGTGATGAACAGGTAGGCCATCGCGGTCTCGTCCTGCAGGCGCAGCAGGAGGCGCAGCACGCCGTCGGCGACCTGGGCGTCGAGCGCGCTCGTGACCTCGTCGCAGATGATCACCTCGGGCTCGGCGGCGAGCGCGCGGGCGATGCACACCCGCTGCTTCTGGCCGCCCGACAGCTCGGCCGGGAAGCGGCGGGCGAAGCCGTTGGGCAGCTCGACGCTGTCCAAGCAGCTCCGCGACCCGCCGCCTGCGCTCCGACCCGGTGCGGCCGAAGTAGAACGCAAGCGGCCGGCCGATGATCTCCTCGACCGTCTGGCGCGGGTTCAGCGCGACGTCCGGCATCTGGTAGATCAGCTGCAGCCGGCGCAGCTGGTCCTTGCTGCGGTCCTTGAGCCGGCCCGGCAGCCGCTCGCCGCGCAGCCGGATCTCGCCCGCGATGCGGCGGCAGCAGGCCGGTCATGACCCGGGCGAGCGTCGACTTGCCGGAGCCGGATTCGCCGACCACGGCCAGCGTGGTCGAGGGCTCGAGGCGCACCGAGACGTCCTGCAGCGCCCGATACTGGCCATAGGCCGCGGTGACCCGCTGGACCTCGGCCGCCGGCTGGCCGGAGGCGTGATGCTCCTTGCCCGAGCTCGACGCGGCGGACGTTGACCAGCGCCCGGGTGTAGTCCGCGCTGCGGCTCGTAGAGGATCTGCCGCGGTCGGGCCCTCCTCGACCAGCTCGCCCGAGCTTCAGCACCATGATCCGGTCCGCGATCTGGGCCACGACCGCAAGGTCGTGGGTGATATAGAGCGCGGCCGTGCCCTCGTCCCGGATCGCGTCCTTGATCGCCGCCAGCACCTCGATCTGGGTCGTCACGTCGAGCGCGGTGGTCGGCTCGTCGAACACGATCAGCTGCGGCTTGGCGACCATCGCCATCGCGGTCATCGCGCGCTGCAGCTGCCCGCCCGAGACCTGATGCGGGTAGCGCTCGCCGAAGATCTCCGGGTCCGGCAGGCTGCAGCTTGGCGTAGAGGCGGCTGGCCTGCTGAAGCGCCTCGGTCCGGCGCCATGATGCCGTGCGGACCGCGGCCTCGGTGACCTGGGCGTTCGAGGCGGTGCGCCGGGTTGAAGGCGGCGGCCGCCGACTGCGCGACGTAGGCGACCCGCGACGCCGCGGAGGTCGCGCAGGCGGTCGTGCGGCGCGCCGAGCAGCTCCTCGCCGTTCAGCCGGATCGAGCCGGCGGCGAGCCTGCAGCCGCTCGCGCGCGTAGCCGAGGCTGCGAGCCCGATCGTCGACTTGCCGGCCCCGGATTCGCCGATCAGGCCCAGGACCTCGCCGCGGACTCGAGCGCGCAGCGAGACGCCCTTGACGAGCTCGACCCATTCGCTCGCCCTCGCCCTGGCCCTCGATCCGCAGGTCCGAGATCTCGAGCAGGAGCGCCATCGTCAGGCCCTCCGCCGCGCGGTCGAGGAGCGCGCGCAGCTGCCAGTCGACCACCAGGTTGACGCCGATGGTCAGGACCGCGATCGCCGCCGCCGGGATCAGCGGCACGATCAGGCCGAAGCTGATCGCATTGGCGTTGTCGCGCACCATGCCGCCCCAGTCGGCCGCGGGCGGCTGGATGCCCAGGCCCAGGAAGCGCAGAGCGAGCTCAGGAACAGGAAGGCGAAGCAGAACCGCAGCCCGAACTCGGCGATCAGCGGCGGCAGCGTGTTGGGCAGCACCTCGCGGAAGACGACCCAGCGCAGGCCGCTCGCCGCGCAGGCGCGCCACCTCGACGAAGTCCATGACCGCGACGTCCATCGCGACCGCCCGCGCACAGCCGGAACACGCGGGTGGAATCGAGCACGGCGATGACCAGGACCAGCATGATCGACCGAGGGCGGCAGGACGGAGAGCATCACCAGCGCGAAGATCAGCGTCGGGATCGCCATCAGCGTGTCGACCGAGCGCGAGCTCAGCGCATGGTCGATCCAGCCGCCGACCACGGCCGCGAGGAAGCCCAGCGACATGCCGATCGCGAAGGACAGGAGCGCTGGCGGCCAGCGCCACGCCGATGGTGTGCGAGGCGCCCTAGAGCAGCCGGGTCAGGATGTCCCGGCCGAGGCTGTCGGTGCCGAGCGGGAACGCGGCGCGAGAACGGCTCCCAGACGTCGCCCACGACCTCCGATCTCCCCGTAGGGCGCGAGCGAACGGGCCCGAGCAGCGCCATCAGCGCGTAGAACAGCACGATCAGCGCGAAGCCGACCTGGCGGTGCGAGCGGTGCCCGCGCATCGCGCTCACCTCGGGTGCCGCAGCCGCGGATTGGCGAGGATCGAGAGAATGTCGGCGGTCATGTTGAGCAGGATGTAGGTGGCGGCGAAGATCATCCCGCAGGCCTGGACCACCGGCACGTCGCGCTTGGCGACGCATCGACCATCAGCTGGCCCATGCCCGGGTAGACGAACACGACCTCGACCACGACGACGCCGACGACGAGGTAGGCGAGGTTGAGCACGACGACGTTGATGATCGGCGAGAGCGCGTTCGGCAGCGCGTGGCGGAAGATGATCCGCGAGCGCGACACGCCCTTGAGCTCGGCCATCTCGATGTAGGGGCTGGCCATGACGTTGATGACCGCGGCGCGGGTCATGCGCATCATGTGCGCGATCACGACCAGCGCCAGCGTCGCGACCGGCAGCGCCACCGCCGCGAGCTTTTCGCCGAGGCCATGCCCGCGTAGACGCTGGCGATCGAGGGCGCCCAGAACAGCTTGACCGCGAAAACGAAGATCAGCATGTAGCCGATGAAGAATTCCGGCATCGAGATCGCCGAGAGCGTCGACGATCGAGATCGTCTTGTCGAGCCAGGTCTCGCGAAAGCGCGCCGCGATCATGCCCGAGCAGGACCGCGACCGGCACCGCGACCAGCGCCGCGACCGAGGCGAGGAACAGCGTGTTGCCGAGCCGGCCCGAGATCATCTTGGTGATCGGCTGCGGTTGGCGAGCGAGGTGCCGAGGTCGCCCGCGAGCGAGTTCGCCCAGCCACTCGACGTAACGGACGTAGGCCGGCCGATCGAGATTGAGCTCCTTGCGGATCGCCGCCACCGCCTCGGGCGTGGCGCTCTGGCCGAGGATCGCCTGCGCGACGTCGCCCGGCAACAGCTGGGTCCCGGCGAAGATCAGGACCGAGACCACGAGCAGCGTGGCGACGCCCAGCGCCGAGACGCTGGGCGACCAGCCGCGACAGGCCCGAGCACCGGCGGGGGCCTTACGACGTGAAGTACAGCTGCTCCGCGCAGCGCAAGCCCGTCAGCACCGGCGCCGGCACGAACCCGGCAATGTTGTCGCGCGGCGCCGAACAGGAAGTTGTTGAACATCGGGATGACCTCGCCGCCATCCTCGTGCACCATCAGCTGCAGGTCGTGGTACATCTGCTTGCGCTTGCCGGTGTCGAGCTCGGCGCGCGCCTGCTTGAGCAGCTGGTCGAAAGCCTCGCGCTTCCAGAAGGACTCGTTCCAGGCGGCGTCCGACTGGTAGGCGACCGACAGCATCAGGTCGGCGGTCGGCCGGCCGCCCCAGTAGGAGCCGCAGAAGGGCTTGACCATCCAGACGTTCGACCAATAGCCGTCGGCCGGCTCGCGCCGCACGTCGAGCGTGATCCCGGCCTTGGCGAGGTGCTCCTTGTACAGCGTCGCCGCATCGACCGCGCCGGTGAACGCGGCATCCGCGATCGACAGCGTGATCGGCCCGCTGACCCCCGACTTGCCGAAGTGGAACTTGGCCTTTTCCGGATCGTAGGGCCGCTGCGGGATGTCCGCGGCGTAGAACGGGTCGAACTCCGGCACCGGGTGGTCGTTGCCGACCTTGCCGTAGCCGCGCAGGATCTTCTTGACCAGGTCGTCGCGATCGATGCCGTACTTGAGCGCAAGCCGCAGGTCGTTGTTGTCGAAGGGCGGCGTGTCGCAGCGCATCGGGAACGTGTAATGGCCGGCGCTCGGCACGTCGAACACCTGCAGCCCGGGCATGCGCTTGAGCAGGTCGACCGTCTTGGGGTCGAGACGGTTGACGAAATGCACCGCCCCGGTCTGGAGCGCGCTGGTGCGCGCGGTGAGGTCGTTGATCGCGAGCGTCTCGACCGAATCGGCGTGGCCGCGGCCTTCCTTCCAGTAGTTCGGGTTGCGCTCGGCGAGCGTGCGCACGCCGGGCTCGAAGCTTTTGATCACGTAGGGGCCGGTGCCGACCGGCTGATTGAAGTCGGTGCCCTCGGGCACGATCATCAGGTGGTAGTCGGACAGGATGTAGGGCACGTCCGCATTGCCGCCGTCGAGCGTCAGCGTGACCTCGTGGCTGTCGCTCGCCTTCAGCTCCTTGATCACCTGCAGATAGCCCTGGGCGCCGGATTTCGATTCCGCGCCGCGATGGTGATCGATCGCGTAGATGACGTCGGCCGCGGTCATCTCCTTGCCGTTGCTGAACTGGACGCCCTTCCTGAGCTTGAACACCCACTCGGTGGCGTCCGCGTTCGGCTCCCAGCTTTCGGCGAGCTCCGGGATCGTGTTGTTGTTCTCGTCCAGCTCGACCAGCGGGTTGCCCCACTGATAGCCGACGGTCTGCATGTAGTTGGCGGTGTAGGTCGCAGGGTCGAGGCTGTCGGTGGCACCGGCGCTGTCGATGCCGAGCTTCAGATGCCCGCCCTTCTGCGGCGATTGAGCGAACGCTCGCCCGGCCAACGAGGTCGCCAGCGCCGTGCCAGCGCCGAGCGCCGCGGCCGCCTCGATGAACTCGCGCCGCCGAAATCCTTGGCGCGCCAGAAGACGCCGCAATTCGGTCTCGCCGGACATTTTGGGCCTCCTTTGTCGTTGTCAGCCGTGTCGTCTCCGTCGAGTTTGACGAACTGGACCGAATGTCGCAATGGGAAGCTCCGGGAGCGCGGTCGCTTGGGCTCCTCCAAAGGAGGGTGGCCATGAATGATGAGACCCGCCGGCGCGGTGGGCGGGCGGCGCGCCAGGCGCTGCGGGCAGCGCCACAGCCGGAGGCCGAGCGCGCGGTCCGCCCGGGGCTCGAGGGCGGGCGCTACCGGCCGCTGGCCGAGGCCGACCTCGCCCGGGTCCACCGCGCCGCGCTCGACGTCCTGGAGCAGATCGGGCTCGCCGGTGCGATTCCCTCGTGCGTCGAGCTGATCACCGCGGCCGGCGGTCAGGTGAACGGGCACGGCCGTCTCGTGCTGCCGCGGGCGCTGGTCGAAGACGTGATCGCCCGCGCCCCCCGCCGTTTCCCGCTGTGCGGCCAGGTGCCGAAGCACGACCTGGAGCCCTGGGGCACGCGGGTCCACTTCGGCACCGCCGGCGCCGCCGTGCACATCGTCGATCCGGTCACCGGCGCCTATCGCAACTCGACGCTGGCCGACCTCTACGACGCGGCGCGCGTGGTCGATGCGCTCGAGCACATCCACTTCTTCCAGCGCCCGATCGTCTGCCGCGACATGGTCGAGCCCGCCGACCTCGACCTCAACACCGCTTACGCCTGTGTCGCCGGCACCGCCAAGCACGTCGGCACGAGCTTCACCCAGCCCGAGCACGTCCTGGACGCGCTCACCATGCTGCACCTGATCGCGGGCGGCGAGGCCGGCTGGCGGGCGCGGCCGTTCGTCTCGATGTCGAGCTGCTTCGTCGTGCCGCCGCTGCGCTTTGCCGAGGACGCCTGCCGCTGCCTGGAAGCGGGCGTGCGCGGCGGCATGCCGATCCTCCTGCTGCCGGCCGGTCAGGCCGGGGCGACCAGCCCGGCAGCGCTGGCCGGCGCCGTGGTCCAGGAGATCGCCGAGGCGCTCGCAGGCCTGGTCTATGTCGACGCGATCCGGCCGGGCGCGCCCGCGATCTTCGGCCCCTGGCCGTTTCGTCTCGGATCTGCGCACCGGCGCCATGTCGGGCGGCAGCGGCGAGCAGGCCCTCCTGATGGCGGCCTGCGCCCAGATGGGCCATTTTTATGATCTCACCGTCGGTGTCGCCTCGGGCATGACCGACGCCAAGCTGCCGGACGCGCAATCGGGGTACGAAAAAGGCTACAACCACGCGCTGGTCGGCAACGCCGGCGCCAATCTGATCTACGAAGCGGCCGGCATGCACGCGAGCCTGCTCGGCTTTTGCACCGAAAGCCTGGTGATCGACAACGACGCGATCGGCGCGACCTTGCGCACGATCCGCGGCATCGAGGTCGACGATCAGACGCTCTCGGTCGACGTGATCCGGGACGCCTGCATCGGCGGCCCCGGCCATTTCCTCGGCCACCCGCAGACCCTTCAGCGCATGCAGAGCGACTACCTCTACCCTGTGGTCGGCGACCGCACGAGCCCGAAGGAATGGGTCGAGCAGGGCTCGCCCTCGCTCATCGAGCGGGCCATGAGGAAAACGCGCGAGATCCTCGATAGCCATTTCCCGCGCCACCTGCCGGATGCGGTCGACCGCGAGATCCGTTCGCGCCTGCCGATCAAGCTGGCGCGCGAGCGCATGGGTTCATGATACCTGTCAAGTCTAAGCCGCGATCCTCTTGGCAAGCTCGCGACGCAACCGTAGGACGTGGACGCGTAAGCTATTCTGGGTTGCATTGCGCTGAACCGCGATCACTTCATACTCGTGGCCGACGGCAACCTGGCATAGGAGCGCCCAATCTTCCGGCGCAACCTGCGAACTCAGAAACGACAGCTCCTGTTTGGTTGCCACCATGGCGTCTGGCACGTCGCCCGCGCTCTCGGCCTGATCCAAGTAAAGCATGCGAAGTCCCGCCCTGTGCCGTTCTCGTCGCTCGCCGCTCGCTACCGCACGGCTAATCTCTTCGTCGGTCGGCGGGGCCGTATCGGAGGCTGACGCCAGAATCCGGTCCAGTCCGGCTTCAGTACCCCAGGTTTGGTTAATGATGGACCGGCTCTGCGCGACCTCGGCTTGCAGACGCGCATACGCGTTCCATGGGTGCGGAAGTTCCGCCATGTGCTTGCCCTCGTTCTGTGCAAGCCGCTGTGGCTTGCAAGGGTTGACCGATGCGCCTGATCCGGCGTCCGGACGTGTCGCTGGTCGGGACGCTGTGCCCTACCGAAGCTACCCGGTACCGTCGCAAACTCATCACTATGCGCTAGTTCGACGGGCGCCGCCAGTAGAAATCCGGGCGGCGCCCGATGGCCTTAGGTGGTCAGCTGGATGCGGTACGTCTCGGACCATTCCCGCCGCAGACTGTCGAACAGTTTCTGTGCCTCCTCTCCAGCGCTCGACAACCTACTCTGGGTCCTCGCCAGGGACAGAAGCAGGAGGTCCAAGGCGACGATCGGACCCTGCTGAGGCTCCGCGGCTGGCGCTGTCGCCGCCTCACTCTCCTCGGTAGCGGTCGAGGACAGGCTCAACTTGCCTATTGGATCGTAAAGCTCGGCGAAGAACGGGTGCGCCGTGTTGATCGTCAAAATCACCCGGCCAAAGCGGTGCTTCACGTCGTAAAAGGGCCAATATTCGTCGTGGCGATAGTCGATGATGTATTTCGAGTGTTTCACGCGCTCGAAAGCCTGTTCATCACTCTCCCCATCGCGCTTTAGAGTCAGCGCAAGGCCTCTAAGATTTGCTTCCAGCTGAGCATCTTCTTCCGGCGACACCCCCGGCAGCGAGTTGGTTTGGAATGCGTCGGCATCACTAGCCCTGGCCTCGCTGGCGCTGGGCTTGGCCGGAGCGCGCGCCGATGCCTGGGCCGCCTGGAACCGCTTGAGCTCGTCGTTGATGGTGGTAATCTCACCACCGATGGCGTCCTTGATAGCCTCCCGGACATAACCCTTCATTCGGACCCCCTGTTTGTTGGAGGCGATTCCGAAGGCCTCATCTAGGATACCCGGGAAGTCGATCTGGAGACGGTACCAGTTCGTGATACTGTGCCGCGTCGTAATACTTGGCATGCTTCCAGCGAAAACTTCACGATCATTCCGCAGGATCGAAACGATCAAACCCTCGAAAACGCGCAAATCATTACCGAGCGTCTTGCGGGGTAAGTTTGACCACGCTTCGATAGGCAGTCGATACAGCTTGATGACCACAGGTGCGCTTTGCGAGCTATTCTCTTGGATCCTGATCTGAATCTGCTTCGAGACGACGAGTTGACTCTGCTTTTCGGGTATCTCCAGGAACCGGACATGGCGAGCGTTCGGCATGGAGTAGGTCGGGTCCAACGCTTCGACGAGCCGGTTATTCACGTATAACCTCAAGCCGCTAGTAATGGCCCGCCGGTAGACCCTTGCCATCTCCTTCACGGCGTGGTCTACAAGGGTCCTGGCCTTTGCGGATGTCAGTCGGTCGCACTGAGGCATATAGACGATGGTGCCCGAAGCTCCCAGACGCTCAAACAGATGCTCGCCGTGAGGCGCTAGGAGGTGCTGTTCGCTGCGGTCGGTCGGGTAGGACATGGGCTTCGTAAAGATGTCCGTGACTTCGTCTGGAAGATCCGTTAGCAGCGTCGGTTCAGGAAGCTCCACGAGGTTCGCGCGTTCCTTACCGATCGCTTCCACGTCTAGCGTCATATTGTAAAAAGCGCCTGATTCCTGCCAGGAGTACAGCTCTAGTACGGAACTCATGCTCAGCGCAGCCGTTTTCATGCCCATCCCAAACCGGGCGATGCCTTCTCGATTGCCATAGTTCATGGAGCCGCCGAATGCCGTGGCGACCTTCAGCACCGGCGGTGACATGCCCTTGCCGTTGTCATAGACAGCAGCATCGATCTGATAATCCCCTTTCTTGCCAGTCTGTCTGAAAAACACCCGTACTTCAGTAGCACCTGCCTGGATGGAGTTGTCCACATGCTCGCACAGGGCTGAAGTTGTATGATCATAGCCGACGTCTCGCAGGGACTGGACGAGCGTCTGGGCAAAAAGAGAGGCACGGTCGCTCCCTCTCTGAGGATTCGGTTCATGACGGCTCTGCCGCCACGAGGCGCGCCCGGACCCCAGTTCGGAGTCGCCGGCTCGGAGGAGTCGACTGGGCTAGTTTCGGAAGTCAACATCATGGTACTCCATTGTCTATGACGCCGACCTGTTCGGCGTCGGAGTTCGAGCCAATGGCTCTCGGTTCCGGAGGCTCTTACCTGCAAGGAGATGCTAGCGGGCAGATGTTACAGCGGCCCCGAGCGTTTTCTGGCTAACGATAGTGGACCTCGCGAGATGGGATGCTGGTGGACCACACGCGCGCGGTGATCATCGGCGGCGGCGCGGTCGGCTGCAGTGCGCTCTATCACCTGGCGGAGTTGGGCTGGACCGAGTGCGTCCTGCTCGAGCGGGACGAGCTGACCTCGGGCTCGACCTGGCACGCCGCCGGCAACTGCCCGACGTTCTCGACCAGCTGGAACGTGCTCAAGCTCCAGCGCTACGGCAACGCGCTCTACGCGCGGCTCGCCGCCGATGGCAGTCCGCTCACCTGGCACGCGACCGGCTCGATCCGGCTCGCCCACGGGCCGGACCGGATGGACGAGTTCCGCCACGTCGCGGCCCTGGCGCGGGCGCAAGGGCTCGAGCTCGCGCTGATGACGCCTGCCGAGGCCAAGGACCTCTACCCTTATCTTGAGCTCGACGACCTCGAAGGGGCTTTGTTTGATCCCTATGACGGCGACGTCGATCCGAGCCAGCTGACCCAGGCGTTCGCGAGCCAGGCGCGCGCGCAGGGTTGCGAGATCCGGCGCTTCACGCGCGTTATCGGGCTCGAGCAGCGCCCGGACCGGAGCTGGCGCGTGATTACGGATCGCGGCGAGATCGCCTGCGAGGTCGTGATCAACGCCGCGGGCTACCGGGCCGGCGAGATCATGGCCATGGTCGGGCACGAGCTGCCGATCGTCGCGATGTCGCACCAGTATCTCGTGACCGAAAGCATCCCTGAGCTCGAGGCCCGCGCGCAGAAGCTCCCGATCCTGCGCGACCCGGACGTCTCCTACTATCTCCGCCAGGAGCGCGCTGGCCTGCTGCTCGGACCCTACGAGTGGGACGCGCGGACGCACTGGCTTGATGGCATCCCGGACAATTTCGCGAACCAGCTGTTCGCCGATGATCTCGACCGCCTGGAACGCTACATCGGGGCCGCGATCGCGCGCGTGCCGATCCTGGGCTCGGCCGGCGTCCAGCGGGTGATCAACGGCCCGATCCCCTATTCGCCGGATGGCAATCCCTACATCGGCCCGGCGCACGGCCTTGCGAACTTCTACCAGTGCTGCTGCTTTTCGTTCGGCATCGTGCAGGCGGCCGGCGCCGGCAAAACGGTCGCCGAATGGGTCGTGCACGGCGCGCCCGAATGGGACCTCTGGGCGTTCGACCCGCGCCGCTATACGGGCTATGCGACCAAGTCCTACGCGCTCGCGCGGGCGGTCGAGCTGTACCAGCGCGAATACGCGATCGCCTGGCCGTTCGAGGAGCGCCCGGCCGGGCGCCCGGCGCGGACCAGCCCGTTGTACGACCGGCTGCGGGCGAAGGGTGCGCGCTTTGGCGCCCGCGGCGGCTGGGAGCGGGCGACCTGGTTCGCGCCGCCCGACGCGCCGTGGGCGGAGCACTTGAGCTTCGCGCGCGCGGAGCGGCCGTGGTTCGAGGCCGTGGGCGAAGAGTGCCGGGCGGTCGCCGAGCGCGTCGGTGTGCTCGACCTACCCGGTTTTACCAAGTTCATGGTCGAAGGAACGGGTGCTGAAGCCTGGCTCGACCGCCTGGTCTGCTCGCGCCTGCCGCGCGTCGGCCGGATCGCGCTCGCTTACGCGCTGAACGAGCGGGGCGCGATCGAGAGCGAATTCACGATCACGCGGCTTGCTCCAGATCGCTTTTACCTCGCGAGCGCCGCGGCCGCGGAATGGCACGATGAGGACCTTTTGCGCGCGCGCCTGCCCGAGGACGGCAGCGTGCACATCGAGGAGATTTCGGCCCGCCTCGGCACGCTGGTCGTGGCCGGACCGCGGGCGCGCGACGTGCTGGCGGAGGTGACCTCGACCGATCTCGCCAACACAGGCTTGCCGTGGCTGTCGGCGCGCACGATCGAGATCGGCTCGGCCCGGGTGATGGCGCTCCGGATCAGCTACGTGGGCGACCTCGGCTTCGAGCTGCACGCGCCGGTCGAGACGCTGGCGCCGATCTACGACGCGCTGTTCGCGGCCGGCGCGGCGCACGGCATCCGCGACTTCGGCATCTACGCGGTGGACAGCCTGCGGCTCGAGAAGGCCTACCCGGCCTGGAAGACCGACCTCTCGCTCGAGGCGACGCCGCTCGCGGCGAGCCTCGAGCGGTTCGTCGATCTCGGCAAGCCGGAGTTCGTCGGCCGCGTGGCGTTGCTCAGGGAGCAGCAGGCCGGCCCGCGCGAGCGCCTGGTGCCGCTGACGCTCGACGATCCGGGTGCGATGGATGCGCCCGCCGGCGCGCCGGTGCTGAAGGACGGCGCGATCGTCGGGCTCGTCACCTCTGGGGGATTCGGCTACCGCCTGCAACAGAGCCTGGCGTTCGCCTACGTCCGCTCAGAGCTCGCACGACCGGGCGAACGCGTGGCAATCGAGATCTTCGGCGAACTCCGCCCCGCCACGGTCGGCAACGGAGCGCCCTACGATCCGGCCAACGAGCGGCTGCGGGTCTGAGCGCTGCCGGCCGCCCGCATCGGTACCAAGAGTAAGTATTCAGCCTCCGGCACTGAAAGCTACAGCTGTATGATCAACCAGGAGATCATGTAAAGAACCGCAATCCAAAACGATACGGTGAAACCGAGGAGCAACATCACCGTTAGCGCTGAGACCAATTTTTCTCGGGGAGTGACCGGCATTGGAATGCCGTGGATGTTTCGCATGTTGCCTCCCCAGGCCAGCAGCCTCGTTATTGAACATTCCTGCTCGCCAAAGGTTCCCTGGGGGAGGCAGCCTTGCGGGGGGCCCGGGGGCGGTTCTCGGTTCGAGACCCCCGGATCGGGCCGGAACCGATGCGTTTTCGCCCGCCGGCCGGAACCTCCTGGCGGCAGCCTCGTTGGCAGACATCAGGACGGGCCGGAGCCGGAGAGCCGGTGCTGTCCGACCCCGAGCCGCTGGAGGGAGCTATGCGTGCGCTGTGCTGGCACGGCAAGGCGGACATCCGCTGCGATACGGTGCCCGATCCCGCGATCGAGGAGCCGCGCGATGCCATCATCAGAGTGACGAGCTGCGCGATCTGCGGCTCCGACCTGCACCTCTATGATGGCGTCATGCCGGGCATGGAGTCCGGCGACATCATGGGCCACGAGTTCATGGGCGAGGTGGTCGAGGTCGGAGCGGCGAACACCAAGCTCAAGGTCGGCGACCGGGTGGTGGTGCCGTTCACGATCACCTGCGGCGAGTGCGATCAGTGCCGGCGGGGCTTTTTCTCGGTGTGCGAGCGCAGCAACCGCAACAAGCCGATGGCCGACAAGATGTTCGGTCACACGACCGCGGGCCTGTTCGGCTACACCCACCTGACCGGCGGGTATCCCGGCGGCCAGGCGGAATACGTGCGCGTGCCGTATGCCGACGTCGCCCCGGTCAAGATCCCGGACGGGCTCACCGACGAGCAGGTGCTGTTCCTGGGCGACATCTTCCCGACCGGCTGGCAGGCAGTGGTCCAGTGCGACATCCAGCCGACCGACACGGTGGCGATCTGGGGCTGCGGGCCAGTCGGCCAGTTCTGCATCCGCAGCGCGGTCCTGCTCGGCGCCAGGCAGGTGGTCGCGATCGACCGCGTGCCCGAGCGGCTCGAGATGGCTCAGGCCGGGGGCGCGATCACGATCAATTTCGACGACGAGAGCGTGGTCGAGCGCCTGAACGAGCTGACCTCCGGCAAGGGCCCGGAGAAATGCATCGATGCGGTCGGCATGGAAGCGCACGCGACCGGCTCGCTCGATGCGATGTACGACCGGGCCAAGCAGGCGGTGATGCTCGAGACCGATCGCCCGCATGTGCTGCGCGAGATGATGTACGTCTGCCGGCCGGCGGGCGTGCTCTCGGTGCCGGGGGTCTACGGCGGGCTCCTGGACAAGATCCCGTTCGGCATGGTCATGAACAAAGGCCTGACCATCCGCACCGGCCAGACCCACGTCAATCGCTGGACCGACGACCTGCTGCGCCGGATCGAAGAGGGTCAGATCGACCCGTCGTTCGTCATCACCCACCGGGTCGGGCTCGAGGACGGCCCGCAGATGTACCAGACGTTCCGTGACAAGCAGGACGGCTGCGTCAAGGTCGTGCTCAGGCCGTGAGGAGGCAGGCCATGGAATTTCGGTTGGATCACCATCGGGCGCACCGGCTGGCCGACGGGCTCGGCTGGTTCAGCATCGGACTCGGGCTTGCCGAGCTGATCGCGCCCCGAAGTCTCGGCCGGCTGCTCGGGATGGAGGAGCATAGCAGGCTGATCCGCGCCTGCGGGGCGCGGGAGCTGATCGCCGGGATCGGCATCCTCGCGCAAGCTGACCCGAGGCCTTGGCTGTGGAGCCGGGTCGGAGGCGACATGCTCGATCTGGGCGCCCTGGCGCTCGGGCTGAGGCCAAGCAATCCGCGACGCGGCAACGTCAGTCTTGCGATAGTTGCCGTGGCCGGGGTCACCGCGCTTGACGTCCTGTGCGCCCAGGCGCTTGGCAGCGATCGAGCCGGCGACCGGCGGCGCCAGCCGGCCGTAAACTACAGCGGCCGGCGCGGCATGCCCCGCCCGCCCGAGGCGATGCGCGGGGCCGCGCACGACTTTGAGATCCCAAGCGACCTGCGCGTCCCGGAGGCGATGCGCCCCTATCCGGCCTGATCGCCGTCGTCGCCGGCTGCCAGCGCCGCCGTTCCCCCCATGGGTCTGTGAACCGGCTCACAGACGGACTCTGAATTCCAGCTAGGCTCCCCTTGCAAGGTCGTCCGTGACCACGGGTGGGGCGGGTCGGCATTGACGCCGACCGCGGGCGGCGGAGGCTGGAATCATGATGGGATTGCGCAGCTCGTATTCTCTGAGGCGAGGCCTCGCGGCGGTCGTCGGGGCTCTGTCCTGCTGCTCGGGCTATTCGGCTGTACGACCAATGAGGCTTGGCGGACGAAGGCGCTGATGGCATGCCCCGGAGCCGCCTGTGATCAGACCATCATCGAGCAGCATCGAGATTTCGACCTCGCCTACGTCGAGTTCACCGAACGCGGCAACCTGTTCAAGCGAGCGCGGATGGACGATGTGCTCAACCACGTCCGCGACCTCGCCGCCGCCCCGGAGGGGGTCCTCGCCGTAGTCTTCGTGCATGGCTGGAAGCACAACGCCGCCGCCGGCGATGCCAACGTCGAGAGCTTTCGCGAGTTGCTGACGCGGGCAGCCGAGATCACCCAGAGCAAGCGGCGGATCGTCGGCATCTACGTCGGCTGGCGCGGGCAGTCGGTCAGACCACCGGTCATCGAGGAGCTGAGCTACTGGGAGCGCAAGGCGGTCGCCGAGCAGGTCGGCAAAGGCGGCGTCACCGAGCTGCTCGTGAAGCTCGAACGGATCGTGATCGACAGCCGAGCGCCCAACAAGAACCTCTATCTGGTGACCGGCCACAGCTTCGGCGGAGCGATCGTCCTCACCGCCCTCAACGAGATCATCCTTGAGCGGATCGTGGCGGCGCTCCCGGCCACGGGTTGCCAAGCGACCCCCGAGGCGAATTGCGCCTGCGTCGAGAGCCGGCCCTTCGGCCACGGTGTCGTGCTGCTGAACCCCGCCATCGAGGCCAATGAGGCCTTCCAGCTCAAGGAGGTTGCGGCGCGCGGCTGCTTCGGCCCCAACCAGGTGCGCCTGCTGCATGTGATCAGCTCGGACACCGATGTCGCGACCCACGAGTATTTTCGGGTTGGCCAGTGGCTCGGCATGCTCAACTGGAGAGAGGCGGAACTGACCCGCAATCTGAACGCTAAAGAAGTGCCCTTCGCGGAAGCGGAGCTCGACACCATCGCCGTCGGCAACTACACCCCGTTTCAGACCGGCCAGCTGTGCAACGGCGATCTCGCCCAGGAGGACCGGCGCCCCGAATGTCGGCTCGACGGGCGGCCAGAGGGCTGCCTGGAAGCGTCGGCGACCGGCCGCTGGGACTATGTCTCCTACGTCGGCAACGAGGCCTGCGTGCCTGCGAGCGACCGAGAGCAGCACATCCCCGTGGCCCGCAACGAGCCACTGGCGTTCATTCAGACCGACGAGGCCTTCATCAGCGACCACAACGACGTCTTCACCAGCGGCGTGAGCGCCTACCTCGCGACGATCGCGGCCGAGGCCAGGTTCAAGCGCGACCGTGCCCTCGGCGGTTCCGCGCGGGATTTTCCGGGCGGCTGCGTCACGTCGGCCGACCGCTTCGACTTCGGACCCTGTTTCGACGCCTATGAAGCCAAGTTCGGCGGCGGACGCTAGACGCCGCGCCTATGCAAGGCGGCGCGGCGCGTTTTTCTCGGCGCCGACCCGCTCGCGCGGACCGCTCGCCCGATGGTCGCTTTACCGTTCGAGCTTGCCTATGATGGCGCGATCGGGTCGGCGGAACTGCGAATTGGGAGGGGCAGTGAATCGAATCGATCTCGACGGCCGGCGGGCGGTCGTGACCGGCGGCGCGCAGGGCATCGGCCGCGCGATCGCCGAGCGCCTGCTGGCGTCCGGGGCGGCAGTGGCGCTCTGGGACCGCGACCGGGCCCTGGTCGAGACGGCCGCGGCCGAGCTCGCGAGCCAGGGCCGGGTCCAGGCGCAGCCGGTCGACGTGTCGGATCTGGGCGCGGTCGAGGGCGCGACCGAGGCGACCATCGCGGCGCTCGGTGGGATCGACATCCTGGTCAACAACGCCGGCATTGCCGGGCCCAACCATCCGCTCTGGGAATATCCGCCGGACGCCTGGCGGCAGGTGATCGAGGTCGACCTCAACGCGGTCTTCTACTGTTGTCGGGCGGTCGTGCCGGGGATGATCGCTAAGGGCTACGGCCGGATCGTCAACGTCGCCTCGATCGCCGGCAAGGAGGGCAACCCGAGTGCCAGCGCCTATGCCGCCGCCAAGGCCGGCGTGATCGCGCTGACCAAGGCGCTGGGCAAGGAGCTCGCGACCCACGACATCGCGGTCAACTGCATCACGCCTGCGGCCGCCCGGACCCGGATCTTCGACCAGATCACCCAGGAGTTCGTCGACTACATGCTGGCGAAGATCCCGCGCGGCCGCTTCGTCGAGGTCGCGGAGATCGCGGCCATGGTCGCCTGGCTCGTGTCCGCCGAGAACTCGTTCACGACCGGAGCCGTGTTCGACCTCTCGGGCGGCCGCGCGACCTACTGAGCGGGTCCTCGCCCGGCGCGGGCCCTGGGCTGCGGGCGTGGGCAGCCTGCCTGTTCCCTTTCCAGCCGCTGCCGCTGCCATGCGCCCTTGTGGACGCCGCTGGGGCTGCCTCCTCAACAGCGGCTGCGGGCATTTCGTGCTATGAGGGCGGCACATCTGGACCTGACCCGGCGCATGCCAACATAAGGATCATGAGCAAGCGGGATCTGCCGACGCCACGGGCGAGCGCCGACCCGGTCGAGGGCTTCCTCAAGCAGGTCAGGAGCACGCCGCCGCCCCAGCCAGGCCAGGGCCGCGGGCGCCTGATCTTCGCGATGGACGCGACCGCCTCGCGCGAGCCGACCTGGGATCGCGCCTGCCAGGTCCAGGGCCAGATGTTCCTCGAGACCGCAGCGCTTGGCGGCCTCGACGTGCAGCTGGTCTACTACCGCGGCTTCGACGAGTGCCGGGCGAGCCGCTGGGTCGACAATCCGGGCGACCTCGTGCGGCTGATGACGGGCGTCTTCTGCCTTGCCGGCCAGACCAAGCTCGGCCGGGTGCTCCGCCACGCCGTCCGGGAGACCGAGAAGAAGCGGGTCGCGGCCCTCGTGTTCGTCGGCGACTGCTTCGAGGAGCACCTCGATCAGGTCGGCCAGATCGCGGGTCAGCTCGGCCTCTTGGGGGTGCGCGCCTTCCTGTTCCAGGAGGGCAGCAACCCGGATGCCGAGCGGGCGTTCCGGCACATCGCTCAGCTGACCAACGGCGCGCACTGCCGGTTCGATGCGAGCAGCCCGCAGCAGCTCCGCGATCTGCTCGGCGCGGTCGCGGCTTATGCCGCAGGCGGGCAGCGGGCGCTTGCCGACCTGTCCAGGCATTCCAGTCCCGAGGTCCGACTGCTGGTGAGCCAGGTCCGCTGACGGCCGAACGCGATGGGCCTGTACCTGCTGTTCGGGGTGCTGCTGCTGGTCCTGACGTTCGTCGCCGCCCGCGGCTTCGTCCAGGCGAGCCCCGCCCAGCTCGCCCAGGGCGTGCGCGCCTTCGTCGCCGCGTTCAGTGCGCTCGCCAGCACCGGCCTCATGTTCTCCGGCCGCCTGGGGCTCGCGGTGATCACGATCGGCGCCACCTTCATGGCGCTGCGCGCGATGTCGCGGGCGCGGGGCAGGTTCGGCGGCTTCGGCGGCCAGAGCGCCGGTGGGCGCAGCTCCGAGGTCGAGACCGACACGCTGCGCATGCAGCTCGACCATCGCACCGGCGAGCTCGAGGGCGAGGTCCGCCGCGGCCGCTTCGCCGGCCGGCCGCTGGCCGCGCTCGGCCTGTCAGACCTGCTCGAGCTGCTGGCCGAGTGCCAGCGCGAGGACCCGCGCTCGGTCGCGCTGCTCGAGACCTATCTCGACCGCCGGGCGCCGGACTGGCGCGGCCAGCGCGCGGCCGGCGACGGCGAGGGGCAGACCGCTGCGCCTGGCGCCCAACCCGGCATGGACGAGGCCACAGCCTTGAGCATCCTGGGCCTCGCCCCGGGCGCTGGCGTCGACGAGATCAAGGCCGCGCACCGCCGACTGATGACCAAGCTGCATCCGGATCACGGCGGCTCCAGCTACCTGGCGGCGCAGCTCAACCAGGCCAAGGATTTTCTGCTGGGTGGGCGGGGCTGACGATCGAAATATCGCTGCATCGTCTCGGGCACAGCGGTCACGGCAGGCTGCACCTGCCATCGGCGCCGCCGACGTGTTAGTCTTGCGCAACTACGCCGCTGTTGAACTGTTAATCGGCCCGCCGCTATGACAGGGGCGCGGTGCCATCGGCGGGTCCGGCGACTTCCTTGCGACGCAGGAACTCGCCCGGCGGTCAAGCGTTGGGCGGCCGTCCACAGCCAACCGGGGGTAGTCCTGTGATTCGCAAGGCCATTTTTCCCGTCGCCGGACTGGGCACGCGCATGCTGCCGGCGACCAAGGCGATCCCGAAGGAGATGCTGCCGGTGATCGACCAGCCGATCATCCAATACGCCTTCGAGGAGGCGCGCGCGGCCGGCATCGAGCACTTCATCTTCGTGACTGGGCGCGGCAAGAGCGTGATCGAGGACCATTTCGACCGCGCCTGCGAACTCGAGGACGCGCTGGCCAAGAAGGGCAAGCAGGCCGAGCTGGAATCGGTCAGGTCGTGGGTTCCGGCGCCGGGCGAGCTCAGCTATACGCGCCAGCAGGAGCCGCTCGGCCTCGGCCACGCCGTCTGGTGCGCCCGCGAGCTGGTCGGCGACGAGCCGTTCGCCGTGATCCTGGTCGACGACCTGATCCGCGGCCGGGTGCCCTGCCTGACCCAGATGGTCCAGGCGCACGCCGAGACCGGCGGCAGCATCGTCGCGGTCGAGGAGGTCGCGGCCGAGCATACCAACCGCTATGGCGTGCTGGATCCAGGCGAAGATGACGGCCGGCTGGTCGAGATCAGGGGCCTGGTCGAGAAGCCGCACCCTGCCGAGGCGCCCTCGCGGCTCGCGATCATCGGCCGCTACATCCTGCTGCCCGAGGTCTTCGAGCACCTGGCCCTGCAGCAGACAGGCGCCGGCGGCGAGATCCAGCTGACCGATGCCCTGGCCAGGATGATCGGCCGCAGCCCCTTCCACGCCTTGCGCTTCGAGGGCCAGCGTTTCGATTGCGGCGCCAGGCTCGGCTATCTCGAGGCGATCATCGCCTGCGCGCTCGAACGAGAGGATCTGCGCGCCGACGTCCGCACGATGCTCGAGCGTCATCGCTGAGCCGGCGGCGGTTCCTCTGCCCCGACGGTTGTCCAGGGAGGTTGCATGCACATCGCGATGATCGGCACCGGCTACGTCGGCCTGGTGTCCGCCGCCTGCTTCGCCGAGTTCGGGGTCGAGGTGACCGCGGTCGACAACGACCGGGACAAGATCGCGCGCCTGCTCGCGGGCGAGATCCCGATCTACGAGCCCGGGCTGGACGAGGTCGTCGAGCGCAACACCAGCGCCGGCCGGCTGACCTTCACGGCCGATCTGAAGGCGGCGCTCGCCGACGTCGACGCAGTGTTCATCGCGGTCGGCACGCCGTCGCGCCGCGGCGATGGCCACGCCGACCTCACCTACCTGTTCGCTGCTGCCGAGGAGATCGCGAGGGGGCTCGTCCAGAACACGCTCGTGGTCACCAAGTCGACGGTGCCGGTCGGCACCGGGCGCCGCCTGCAGGAGCTGTTCGCCAGGCTGCGTCCCGATCTCGCGATCGAGGTCGCCTCCAACCCCGAGTTCCTGCGCGAGGGCTCGGCGATCGAGGACTTCATGCGCCCCGACCGGGTCGTGGTCGGGGTCGAGAGCGAGCAGGCCCGCGAGGTCATGGAACGGCTGTATCGGCCGCTCAACCTGATCCAGACCCCGATCCTGTTCACCGCGCTCGAGACCGCCGAGCTGATCAAATACGCGACCAACAGCTTCCTTGCGACCAAAGTCACCTTCATCAACGAGATGGCCGATCTGTGCGAGCGGGTCGGCGCCGACGTCCAGGCGGTTGCCAGGGGGCTCGGCCTCGACCGGCGGATCGGCAACAAGTTCCTGCACCCCGGACCCGGCTACGGCGGCTCCTGCTTTCCCAAGGACACCGCGGCGCTGCTGCGCATCGCCGAGGAGGCGAACGTCGCGCTGCGGATCGTCGAGAGCGTGGTCGCGGTCAACGAGGGCCGCAAGCGCGGCATGGTCCGCCGGATCGTCCAGGCCTGCGGCGGCTCGGTCGGCGGCCAGACGATCGCGATCCTGGGCGTCACCTTCAAGCCCAATACCGACGACATCCGCGACAGCCCGAGCCTGGTGATCGTGCCGGCGCTCCAGGCCCAAGGCGCGCTGGTCCGCGCCTTCGACCCCGAAGGCATGGCGAGCGCCGCGCAGGCCCTGCCCGACGTGGTCTGGTGCGACGACGCCTACGCCGCGACCGAGGGTGCCGATGCGATGGTCGTGCTGACCGAATGGAACCAGTTCCGCGGCCTCGATCTGGACCGGGTGCGCAGCCTGCTCCGGCGGCCGATCGTCGTCGACCTGCGCAACATCTATGAGCCGGGCGACATGCTCGAGCAGGGTTTCGACTACACCAGCATCGGCCGGCCGGTCCCGAACCCGGCGGTCGACCAGCAGCAGAGGAAGAGCGCATGAGTGCGGTCGGCGCCGTGGTCGAGGGCCTGCCCGGGCACAAGTTCCACCCGACGGTGCTGCGGGAATACGACATCCGCGGCATCGTCGGCCAGACGCTGTTCACGGTCGACGCGCGGGCGCTCGGCCAGGCCTATGCGACGCTGCTGACCGCTGCGGGCGGCCGCAAGGCCTGCCTCGGCTTCGATGGCCGCCTGAGCTCGCCCGAACTCGCCCAGGCGCTGGCTGAAGGCCTGCGCGCCGGCGGCGTCGACGTGCTCTGGATCGGCCGCGGCCCGACGCCGATGCTCTATTTTGCGGTCCATCACCTTGACGCCGACGGCGGCCTGCAGGTGACCGGCTCGCACAACCCGCCCGACCACAACGGCTTCAAGATGATGCTGGGCAAGGCCTCGCTGTTCGGCGCCCGGATCCAGGAGCTCGGCCGGATCGCGGCGAGCGGCGCGTTCGCGACCGGCGCCGGCCGGCTGCTCGAGCGGCCGGTGTTCGACGCCTACGTCGAGCGGTTGGCGCGCGATTTCCGGGGCGGCCGCGAGCTCGACGTGGTCTGGGACGCCGGCAACGGCGCGACCGGCGAGGTGCTGGAAGCGCTGACCGCCCGCCTGCCCGGCCGCCACCGCCTGCTGTTCGCCGAGATCGACGGCCGCTTTCCGAACCATCACCCCGACCCGACCATCCCGGAGAACCTCGAGGACCTGATCCGGACCGTGGGCGCCGAAGGTGCCGAGCTCGGGATCGCCTTCGACGGCGATGGCGATCGGATCGGCGTGGTCGACGGCCAGGGTCGGATCATGTTCGGCGACCAGATGATGCAAATCCTGGCGGCCGAGGTCCTGGCGCGCCGGCCGGGCAGCCCGATCCTGGCCGACGTCAAGGCGAGCCAGGCGCTGTTCGACGAGATCGCACGTCTCGGCGGCAAGCCCATCATGTCCAAGACCGGCCACTCGCTGATGAAAGCCGCGATGGCCGAGATGAAGGCGCCGCTCGCCGGCGAGATGTCGGGTCACATCTTCTACGCCGACGGCTTCTACGGCCACGACGACGCGCTCTACGTCGCGATCCGGCTGCTGAAGATCCTGGCCGGTGGCGAGCGCACGCTCGCCCAATGGCGGGATGGCATGGCGCCGATGGTGAACACCCCGGAGCTGCGCTTCGACTGCCCCGACGAGACCAAGTTCGAGGTCGTCCAGAAGGTCAAGACGAAGCTCGAGGCCGAGGGTGCGACGGTCAACGCGATCGATGGCGTCCGGGTCATGACGCAGGACGGCTGGTGGCTGTTGCGCGCCTCCAATACCCAGGCGGTCCTGGTCGCGCGCGCCGAGGCCAAGGACCAAGCAGCGCTCGCCCGCCTCAAGCGCCAGATCGCCGCCAACCTCCAGGCTGCGGGCATCACCCCGCCCGCGTTTTGACGGTCTGTGGCCGATATTCGCGCAATGATCGAAGTACCGACGCAGCCCGAGCTTGAAATTCACGAGATCGAGGAGATCGATCTCCGCAGCGTGTTTGTCCGGGAAGACCGAACGTTTACGCCCTGGCTCAGCCAACCAGAGAATCTCGCCCGGCTCGCGCGGTCCCTGGATATCGAGATTGGGCTGAACGCCGTCGAAGCGAACAGCGGGACGTTCCGAACGGACATTCTCGCCCGGAACCTGGCAGACGACACGACGGTCGTCATCGAGAATCAATTCGGCCGCTCCGACCACGATCACTTCGGCAAAGCTATGACTTACATGGCAGCGCATGATGCGAAGACTGTCGTGTGGATCGCCGAGACTTTCGCAGGTGAGCATCGTGCGGCACTCAACTGGCTCAACGACAACACTCCGGAGGATGTGCGTTTCTACGGCGTTGTTCCCAGGCTGATGCGAATCGCCGGGTCACCGCCCGGTCTTCAATTCGAAATTGTGATCAAGCCTAATACCTTTGTGAAGAGAGAGAAGCGTGCGACTTTTACCATAGATAAAGAGATTATGGCAACTCGGGAAGATTTCTGGAAAGCGCTTGACAAAATCTTGATGATCGATGGCGCGCTTTCGAAGTGCCAGAGGCGCTACGGTGGTCGGTTGGGTTTTCAATGGATATTTCCAGTGGTAGCTCCGGAATGGTGTCAGGATGAGCCGCATGTGCTCGTGTATGTGGAGGCGGGCAAAGGGCGTCAGGGTATCGGCGTGACCCTAGAGTGCCGGAAAGGTGCCAGACTCGACGCCGAGGAACGCCTCGAACGCGCCCGCGAAGCGTTGCGAGCGCGAGGTGTCGTGCATGGCAGCACTCCGGCCGACCTATCGGAGAGCACCGCTATCGACGCGGCGGTCAGGGAATCGCTCGGACGCGTGAGGCCCGCCATAGAAGAGCTCGGCCAGGCTTTTGCCGAGTCAGCAGCCACTCTCGTTTCGTAGCGCTAGTGCCAGACCGTCCAGACACCCGCCGGCACTGAACTCGATTGCGGCGTGATGAAGCTGACGCCGCGGGTGCCATCCTCGACCGCCGGCACTAGGGTGGCGCGTGGGTCAGGGGCAGTGCCTCAGGGCGCGCCGTCAGCACGCGTTGAGCTTCTCGGCAGCCAGATCTTGATCAACGACTGGTAGGGCACGTCGCGCTGGTGGGCGGCGACCTTGATCCGCTCGAGCAGACTGACCGGCAGGCGAAGCGAAATCGAGATCGTCGAGGGTCTGAGGTTCGGCAGCCGCACGCGCTCGCCCCGGCTCCAGTCCGCGTGCTCGGTCGAATCGTGGCTTTCCCAGTAGCGCCGCTCCTCGGCCTCGCTCTCGAAGCTCGGCATCGGCTCAGCTCTCTTGCGCATACTAGACCCTCTCTTTGCGGCTCATGTCGCGGGCAGAGATGATCGCGCTCTCGCCCCCGGCTGGTGCTCGGTCGCCGCCTCGCCTAGCATGGTCGAAAGCTGGGGAAAAACGGCCATGAGCATCGATTTTCTGGTAACGTCGCTGATCGTCGTCGTCTCGCCCGGGATCGGCGTTCTCTATACGCTGGCAGCCGGTCTTTCGCGCGGGCCGCGCGCGAGCGTGATCGCCGCGTTCGGCTGCACGCTCGGCATCGTCCCGCACATGGCCGCCGCGATCATGGGTCTGGCGGCGCTGCTCCATGCCAGCGCGTTCGCATTCCAGACCCTCAAGTACCTGGGCGTCGCCTATCTCCTCTACATGGCGTGGGCGACGTTGCGCGAGCGGGGCGCGCTCAGCGTCGAACACGAGATCACCCCGCGCTCGGCCACCCAGGTGATCACATCGGCGATCCTGATCAACATCCTCAATCCCAAGCTCTCGATCTTCTTTCTGGCCTTCCTGCCGCAGTTCGTCAGCGCCCGCGAGGCCCATCCGCTGGCACGGATGCTCGAGCTGAGCGCGGTCTTCATGCTGCTGACGTTCGTCGTCTTCGTCGGCTACGGGCTGTTCGCGGCGTCGATCCGGACCCACGTCATCTCCCGCCCCAGCGTCCTGACCTGGATGCGCCGCAGCTTCGCCGGCGCGTTCGCAGCGCTGGGCGCCAAGCTCGCGCTCGCCGAGCGCTAGATGCCACCCAGCTACGGCGAATCGCGACCCTGCGCATGCTGGGGCAAGCCGTCGGTGATCTCATAGTAGGCGCCCTTATCGGCCACGAAGATGTGGGCGGTGGCCGCCAGGCCACTGGCATCGTCGAGCGAGCCTGCGGCAATCCCGCAGTCGTCGCCACCGACCCTGCGCCAGAACAGGCTGGCGCCGCATTCGCGGCAAAACCCGCGCTCCGCCTCGGCCGACGATCGGAACCAGGCGAGGCCCTGCGCCTCTGTTAGCTCCATCGCCTTGGCGGGCACGCTGGTATAGGCGCCGAAATGGCCGTGCGTGCGCCGGCACTGGCCGCAATGACAATAAACCACCGGGCGTAGCGGACCGTGCAGCCGGAAACGAACCGCCCCGCACAGGCAGGAGCCGGAGGTCGGCTGATCGGTTGTCATGGGCCCCACTCCTATCCGATTCGCAGATCGGTCCAGACGCCGCCCCGCGCGCTGGAGTCGATCGCCGCGGTGATGAAGCGCACGCCTTTGGCGCCGTCCTCGACCGTCGGCACCAGCGTCGCGCCCGGATCAGGCGTCCGGTTCTCCAGCTTCGCCGTGATCAGCTCGGCGCAGTCCGAGTAGATGTTGGCGAAGCCCTCGAAATAACCCTCGACGTGGCCGGGCGGGATGCGGGTCACGCGCCCGGCGCTGCTTCCGGTGCCCGGATGGGCGCGGACGATCCGGCGCGGCGGTTCCCCGAGTGGCATCAGGTCGATAAAGTCCGGAAACTCCTGATGCCAGGCGAGGCCGCCTTTTTCCCCGTAAACCCGGATGCGCAGCGCGTTGTCGTTGCCAGGCGCGACCTGCGAGGCCCAGAGCATGCCGCGGGCGCCACCCTGGTAGCGGAGCAGGATCTGGCAGTTGTCGTCGACCCGGCGGCCGGGAACGAACGTCGACAGATCGGCGCACAGCTGCTCCGCCTCGAGCCCGGTGATGAACGCCGCGAGGTTGAACGCATGGCTGCCGATGTCGCCGATCGCCCCGCCGCCCGACTGCGCCGGATCGGTCCGCCAGGCCGCCTGCTTCTGGCCGCTGTCCTCGAGCTTGGTCGCGAGCCAGTCCTGCGGATACTCGGCCTGCACGACCCGGATCGGGCCGAGCTCGCCCGCCTGCACCCGCTCGCGCGCCTCGCGGACCATCGGAAAGCCGGTGTAGTTGTGGGTCAGGCCGAACACGAGGCCGGTGCGCTTCACGGCTTCGACCAGATCCAGCGCATCCTCGAGATTGGTGGTCATCGGCTTGTCGCAGATGACGTGGATACCGGCCTCAAGGAAAGATTTGGCGGCCGGATGGTGGACGTGGTTCGGGGTCACGATCGCGACCGCATCGATGCCATCCGCGCGCGCCTTCTCGCTGGCCGCCATCTCGGGGAAGCTGGCGTACGCCCGATCGGGCGCGATGCCGAGCCCCGTGGCCGAGGCCTTGGCCCGCTCCGGATCCGAGCTCAGCGCACCCGCGACCAGCTCGTAGCGGTCGTCTAGCCGCGCCGCGATCCGGTGCACCGCGCCGATGAACGCGCCCTGGCCGCCGCCGACCATGCCGAGCCGCAGCCGCCGCCCGAGTTTTTGCCCACCCTTGCCTTCGATCGCCATCAGCGCGCTCCCCTAACGGATGCCGAGCATGCGCCGATTGGCAGCGGCATCGACGCTGCCGGCGGCGAAGTCGTCGAACGCGGTCTCGGTCACCTTGATGATGTGCTGGGCGATGAACTCCGCACCCTCGCGCGCGCCGTCTTCCGGGTGCTTCAAACAACATTCCCACTCGAGCACCGCCCAGCGGTCGTAATCGTAGGCGGCGAGCTTCGAGAAGATGCCGACGAAGTCGACCTGGCCGTCGCCCAGCGAGCGGAACCGCCCGGCCCGGTTCAGCCAGGGCTGGAACCCGGAATAAACCCCCTGCCGCGGGCTCGGGTTGAACTCCGCGTCCTTGACGTGGAAAGCAAAGATCCGCTCGTGGTAGACGTCGATGAACCCCAGGTAATCGAGCTGCTGCAGCAGGAAGTGGCTGGGATCGTAGTTGATCCCGCAGCGCGGGTGATTTTCGACCCGCTCGAGGAACATCTCGAAGGTGGCGCCATCGAACAGGTCCTCGCCTGGGTGCAATTCGAAGCCGATGTCGACGCCGGTCTCATCATAGGCATCGAGGATCGGCCGCCAGCGCCTGGCCAGCTCGTCGAACGCGGTCTCGATCAGCCCGGCCGGGCGCGGCGGCCAGGGATAGAGATAGGGCCAGGCGAGCGCGCCCGGGAAGCTGACGTGCGCGCTGAGTCCCAGCCGCTTGGAGGCTTTGGCCGCGAGCAGCATCTGGTTGACCGCCCATTCCTGACGCGCCTTCGGATTGCCGCGCACAGCCGGTGCGGCGAACGCATCGAAGCCGGCATCGAACGCCGGGTGGACCGCGACCAGCTGGCCCTGAAGGTGGGTCGAGAGCTCGGTCAGCTCGACCCCGGCGTCTTTCAGCGTGCCTTTGACCTCGTCGCAATAGGCATCGCTCGCGGCCGCCTTCTCGAGGTCGAAGAAGCGTCCGTCCCAGCTCGGGATCTGGACGCCCAGATAGCCGAGCCCGGCGGCCCACTTCGCGATGCTGGCGAGCGAGTTGAACGGCGGCGCGTCGCCCGCGAACTGGGCGAGAAAGATCGCCGGCCCTTTGATCGTCTTCATCCGCGCCTCCCCTGACCTGCGGCCTCGCCCCAGCTTAGGCGGTCAGGCCGCGGGACGGAACGCCTGTTTGCGGTCGCAGATACCCTCGGGCTTGACAACCCGGCCGTCGCGTCGGCGTTATCGCCGCGCTGCGCAGGAGGTGAGCCCGTGAGTGAAGCTGTCCGACGCTATTTCCCGGTGTCCTGGGACGAATTGCACCGCGATGCCCGGGCGCTGTCCTGGCGGCTTGCCGAATGCGGCCCGTTCGAAGGCATCGTCGCGGTCACCCGCGGCGGCCTCGTGCCGGCCCACATCGTCGCCCGCGAGCTCGACATCCGGGTGATCGACACGGTCTGCATCTCCTCCTACGACACCGAGGTCCAGCGCCCGCCCGAGATCCTCAAAGGCATCAAGGGCGGCGGCAGCGGCGAGGGCTGGCTGATCGTCGACGACCTGGTCGATACCGGCCAGACCGGGCGGGTTGTGCGCGAGCTGCTGCCCGATGCCCATTTCGCCACGGTCTATGCCAAGCCAGCCGGCCGGCCGGTGGTCGACACCTTCGTCACCGAGGTGAGCCAAGACACCTGGATCCTGTTTCCCTGGGACACCGAGCCCAAGTTCGCGCAGCCGATCGTGAGCCTGAAGCCGCGCTAGCCGGCGGTTGCGCGAGAGTGCCGCCGGTGGCGGAGCCGCAGGTCCTGGGCTGCATCGGCCTCGGCGTCATGGGCGAGCCGATCTGCGCCCATCTGGTCAAAAAAAGCGGCTGCCGCGTGCTCGGCTTCGACCTGCGATCCGAGCCGCTCGCGCGCCTTGAGGCCGAGGGCATGGCCCCGGTCCGGACGATCGAGGCGATCGCGACGAAGGCGACGATCGTCTTCCTGTCGCTGCCGGGCGGCGAGGAGGTCACGGCGGTGGCAGAGCGCCTGCTGCCGACGATGCGCGCCGGCGCGACTGTGGTCGACCTCTCGACCGCGCCGGTCGCGCTCACCCGGGAGCTTGCCGCGCGCTTTGCCGAGCGCGGGATCGGCTATGCCGACGCGCCGGTCGCGCGCACGCGGCTGGCCGCCGAGAAGGGCGAGCTTTGCGTCATGGTCGGCGCTACGCCCGCGACCTTCGCCGAGCTCGAGCCCAAGCTCCGCTGCTTCGCCAGCGACGTCCTGCACTGCGGCGCAGTCGGTACCGGGCAGGTCGCGAAGCTGATGAACAACATGGTGCTGTTCGAGATCGGCCAGGCGCTGGCCGAGGCGCTCGCGATCGGCAAGCGCAGCGGGATCGCGCCGGAGATGCTGCTGACGGCGCTGAGCCGCGGGTCGGCCGACAGCTTCGCGCTGCGCCATCACGGCCGTAACGCGATGCTGCCGGACGACTACCCAGAGCGCGCGTTCTCGACCCGCTATGCGCAAAAGGATCTGGACTATGCCCTGGCGCTCGCGGAGGACACGGGAGTCGCCGCCGAGGCGGCGCAACTCGTGCGCGAACGCTTCGCCCGGGCGATCGCGGCCGGCGACGGCGAGCGCTACTGGCCGGTGATCGCGCGGCACATCGCCGACACCTGAACCCGCGGCCCGGATCACCCGGCCACGCACTCGGCAACCGCCGCCCGGGCGCCCCGCTCGACCAGCGCGCCCAACGCCGCGCTGACCTCCCGGACGAAGCGCGCTTCGCGCGGCAGGTCATCGCCGAACACCTCGCGGAGACCGAGAAAACCCGCGACCAAGGCCTCGGGATCGGCGCCGGCCTGGGTCCCGATCGCCAGCAGCCGCGCCGCCAGCGGATCGGCGACCGCAATCGCCCGCCCGCGCTCGTCGCGGCCGGCCGCGTAGCGGATCCAGCCGGCGACCGCGAGCGCCAGATGGCGGATCGGCCCGCCCGCCCGCAGCTGGTCCCGGATCGGCCCGAGCAGGCGCTGTGGCAGCTTCTGCGAGCCGTCCATCGCGATCTGCGCGGTCCGGTGCCGGATCGCCGGATCGGCGAAGCGCTCGAGCAGCAGCGCCTGATAGGCAGCAAGATCGGTCGGCACCTGCACGGTCGGCGCCACCTCCGCCATCATGCCGCGGACAAAGGCCGTGAACTCCGGCACGGCCATGACCTCGTAGACGTGCTCGAAGCCCGCCAGCCAGCCAAGATAGGCGAGCGCCGAATGGCTGCCGTTCAGGAGCCGGAGCTTCATCGCCTCGTAGGGCGCGACGTCGGCGACCAGCTCCGCCCCGACCTGCTCCCAGGCCGGCCGCGGCCCGCCGAAGCGGTCCTCGATCACCCATTGAGAAAACGGCTCGGCCACGACCGGCGCCGCATCGCGAAGGCCAAGCCGCGCCTCGACTGCGACGATGTCGTCTGCGGTCGAGGCCGGCACGATCCGGTCGACCATCGTGCACGGGAAGGCGACCTCGGCCTCGAGCCAGCGCGCGAGCGCCTCGTCGCGACGGCGGGCAAAGGCGAGCGCGACGCCGCGCAGCGTGCGGCCATTGTGCGGCAGGTTGTCGCAGCAAAGCACCGTCGGCGGCGCGCCGTCCCGCCGGCGCCGGAGTGCCAGGCCCGCGACCAGCACGCCGACCGCGCTTCGCGGCCGCTCCGGCGCTGCGAGATCGTGAGCGATGTCGGGGTGGCCGACATCGAGCGCCCCGGTCGCCGGGTCGTGGCAGTAGCCCTTCTCGGTCACCGTCAGCGAGACGATCGCGACTTGTGGATCGGCGATCCGCTGGACGACGGCGGCCGGGTCGTCAGGCCCGACGAGCAGCTCCTTAAGGCAACCAACGATGCGCAGACGCTCGCCTCCGGCCGAGCGGGTCAGGACCGTGTAGAGGCCACCCTGGGGCGCCAGACGGTCGCGCATCGCGCCGCTGCGCAGGCTGACGCCGCAGACCCCGAACGGCCCCGGCGCCTTCGCCAGCGCGTCGTCGGTGTAGACCGCCTGATGAGCGCGATGAAACGCACCCAGCCCCAGGTGAACGATGCCGACCGGCAGCCGGGTGCGATCGTAGCCCGGGCGCCTGACCGTCTGCGGCAGCCGGGCCAGCGTCGCCGGCGCCAGCCGGCCCGGCAATGCTCGCGTCAGCTCGCGATGCGCTGCCCGGTCTGTTTGTCGAACACGTGGACGGTGCCCGGGTGCGGGGTGAGGCCGATCTTGTCGCCCGGCCGGAACTTGTGGCGTTCCTTGAACACGACCGCGATCTCCTGGCCGGCCAGCTGGGTGAACACCAGGATCTCGGCGCCGGTCGGCTCGACCACGACGACCTCGGAGGGGAGCCCGACGCTGGGATCTGCCAGGTCCAGGTGCTCCGGGCGGATGCCGTAGACAATCTGCTGGCCGTCGCGGCCGCCGGCCTGGTTCGGCATCGGCAGCTTGGTGCCGTCGGAGGTCACCGCGGCGGGCGGGCCGCCGTTGCGCGCGACCGTGGCGTCGAGGAAGTTCATGGCCGGCGAGCCGATGAAGCCGGCGACGAACAGGTTGGATGGGTGATCGTAGAGCTCGAGCGGCTCGCCGATCTGCTCGACCACGCCGCCGTGCATCACGACGATCCGGTCGGCCATCGTCATCGCCTCGATCTGGTCGTGGGTGACGTAGACCGAGGTCGTCTTGAGCCGCTGGTGCAATTCCTTGATCTCGGTCCGCATCTGCACGCGCAGCTTGGCATCGAGATTCGAGAGCGGCTCGTCGAACAGGAACACCTGGGGGTCGCGCACGATCGCCCGGCCCATGGCCACGCGCTGGCGCTGGCCGCCCGAGAGCTGGCGCGGATAGCGGGCCAGGTAGTCCTGCAGCCCGAGGATCTCGGCCGCCCGGTCGACCCGCTTCTTGATCTCGTCCTTGGGCGCCTTCGCCAGCTTCAGCGAGAACGCCATGTTGTCGTAGACCGTCATGTGCGGGTAGAGCGCGTAGTTCTGGAAGACCATCGCAATGTCGCGGTCCTTGGGCGGCACGTTGTTGACCACCCGGCCGCCGATCATGATCTCGCCGCTGCTGATCTCCTCGAGGCCCGCGATCATCCGCAGCAAGGTCGACTTGCCGCAGCCGGACGGCCCGACCAGGACCACGAACTCGCCGTCGCCGATCTCGATCTCGACCCCGTACAGCACCTGGGTCGTGCCGAAGAACTTATCGACCTTGCCGATATCGACCGATGCCATCCCACCGCTCCCAACTTCTGTCCTTGGACCTCCACGTTGGCCGGATCATGGCGCGTCCACACGCTTTCATCAAGCCGGGCGTTCAGGCAGCCGGCACCTCGAGCGCGGCGCGCGCGAGCCCGACCCGCTCGGCCGAAGCCAGGATGTGCTCCCAGGTGGTCGGGTCGATCGGCACGCCATTGGCCAGCCGCTCGGCGCGGGCCCGGCGCTCGGGCTCGCCCGGCAGCAGGACCTCGCTGTTCGGATCGCGCGGCCGCGAGCTCTTGACGAAGTCCAGATAGCGCCGGATCTCGGCGGCGAGCCCGGCGCCGAGGTAGGCCTCGGGCGCGATCACGATCGAGAGCATGTTGCTGGTGAAGCGCGCCGTCCCCTCGGGCGGATGCGAGCAGCCGCCGCCGGTGAAGGCGCCGGCCAACAGATCGACCATCAGCCAGAGCGCCCCGCCCTTGTGGCCGGTCACCGCACCGCCGAACGGCACCAGGTTGCCCGGCGGCTCGGCATAGAGCGCGTTCGGGTCGGTGGTCGGCCTGCCGTCGGCATCGAGCAGGCAGTCGGGCGGGATCGGAACGCCCTTGTTGCGCGCGACCCGGACCTTGCCCTCGGCGATCGCCGAGGTCGCGAAATCGAGCACGACCGGATCGCTGCCCGCGACCGGGATGCCCATCGCGATCGGGTTGGTGGTGCCGCGGCCGTCGCGGCCCCCATGCGGCACGACCCGGAGTGGAATCCCGGTGGCGTTGACGAAGTGGATCGAGGCCATGCCGGCCTCCGCCGCCATCTCGGCCCAGTCGCCGAGCCGGCCCAGATGCGCCGATTGGCGCAATGCCGAGAGTGCCACACCGTGCCGCCTGGCCTTGTCGATCGCCGCCTGGACCGACTGGGCGCCGACGATCTGGCCGTAGCCGCCCTGGCCGTCGAGGACCGTGACCGCCTCGGTTGCCGAGATCACCTGGACGTTCCGGTTGGGCAGGATCTGGCCGGCTTCGACCTGCTCGACGTATTGCGGCACCCGGATCACGCCGTGGGAGTCGTGGCCCGCGAGATTGGCGCCGACCAGCCGCGCCGCGACCGCGTCCGCTTCGGCCGCCGCCGAGCCCGCCGCCCCGAGGATGGTCGCCGCCAGCCGCTGAAGCCGGTCTGCCGCGATCTGCATCTGTCCTGCCCCCGATTTGCTATCGATGCCCCTCGATCGGGATCGTCCGCCCCGATCGGCACCTCGGGTCGTTTTTACTAGGACATCGGCGCCCTGACAGGAAGATCCCGACCGCGGCAGCCCCGACGAGGATCACGGCTCGACGACCGCGGGACGGCACGCTGCTGGCGGCGATGCCGGCGATCCGCTAAGCCTCTTTCCGACCCGGCGGCCGGTCTGCCCTGCGAGCGCCGGCCGCGCGATCGACAATGAGGACGGAACGCCCATGGACACGCGACGGATCGGCGCGCTCGAGGTCTCGGTGGTCGGCCTCGGCTGCAACAACTTCGGCGGCCGGCTCGATGCCGCCGCGACCGGGCGCGTGGTCGACGCCGCGCTCGCCGCCGGCATCAACTTCCTCGATACCGCCGACATCTACGGCGGCACGTTGTCCGAGGAATACCTAGGCCAGGCGCTCCAGGGCCGGCGCGAGCGGGTGGTCCTCGCGACCAAGTTCGGCATGAAGGTCGACGAGCAGCGCCAGGGGGCCAGGCCCGCCTACATGCGACGCGCGCTCGACGACAGCCTGAAGCGCCTTCGGACCGACCGCATCGACCTCTACCAGCTGCACCAGCCTGATCCGAGCGTGCCGATCGCCGACACGCTCGGCGCCCTCAACGAGGCGGTCCGCGCCGGCCAGATCCGGGAAATCGGTTGCTCCAATTTCACCGCCGCGCAACTGCGTGAGGCCGAGGCGGCGGTCGCCTCCGGCGTTGCGCGCTTCGTCAGCGTCCAGAACGAGTACAGCCTGCTCAAGCGCGACCCGGAGGCCGAGGTCCTGGCCGAGTGCGAACGCCTGAACCTCGCTTTTCTGCCCTATTTCCCGCTCGCGAGCGGCCTTCTGTCCGGAAAATACCGGCGCGGGCGGGCCGCGCCCGCAGGCGCCCGGATTCAACCGGGCGGCCGCTTCGAGGACCTGCTCTCGGCGCCGAAGCTGGAGGTGGTCGAGGCGCTGCTCGCGTTCGCGCAGGCGCACCGCCACACACTTCTGGAGCTCGCGATCTCCTGGCTGCTCTCGCGCCCGCAGGTCGCCTCGGTGATCGCCGGCGCCACCTCCCCCGAGCAGGTCGCCGCCAACGCCAAAGCCGCGAACTGGCAGCTGACCGCCGCCGACCTCGCCGAGATCGACGCCATCGCGCCGCGCTAGGGGGAGCATCTACGACGAGGACGAATTGGTCGAGCTTGGTCCGTGGGCGACGCCATCTCCGAGCCGACCGAGCGAGCCGTTCTCAGGCCGGCAAAAATCAGCGGCGTTCGGGCGGGAGGTCCCGGTAGCGCTGAAGCAGGGCTGCGTGGGCGGCGGGGTCGAGCGGTTTGAGCTTGCGTTGCTGAGCGGGCGGGTATTGGCCGAGCTTGGCCTGCGGGCGGATCGGGCGCGGGACGAGGTTGCCGCCGCAGTTCGGGCAGACGTCGGCCAGCACGCGCTCGGCGCAGTCGGCGCAGAAGGTGCACTCGAACGAGCAGATCCGGGCCTCGGTCGAGGCCGGCGGCAGGTCCTTGCCGCAGATCTCGCAACAGGGCCGAAGCTCCAGCATTTTCCGACTTAGCGCCTGCGTTTTCGGATCAGAAGAGACGGCCGCCGTCGGGGACCGGATGGTCGACGCCGATCAGGACCACCCGGCCCTGCGCATCCGGGAAGCCGAGCACCAGAACCTCGGACCTGACGCCCGCGATCCGCTTCGGCGGGAAATTGACGACCGCAGCGACCTGGCGGCCGGTCAGCTGCTCGGGCGTGTACAGCTCGGTCAGCTGGGCGGACGTGGTCTTGCGACCGAGCTCGGGGCCGAAGTCGACCTCGAGCACGTAGGCGGGCTTGCGCGCCGCCGGGTTGAGGGCGGCGCGCACCACCGTGCCGACCCGGATGTCGACCCTGGCGAAATCCTCGAACTCGATCGTCATGCGGTCGAGGTCTCAGCGGGCCCGCGTCAAACCCGGAAAAGTCAGCGCTTGCGCGCGAGCGCCTGCTTGATCTCCTCGAAGCTCTCGAGCGCGCGCTGGTTGATCACCTCCAGCGCCTCGCGGTTGGAGCGGCCGGCGACCTCGGCGAGCTCGCGCATGTTCTGGACCGCGGCTTCGAAAGAGGTCTTGGCGAGCTCGAGCCGCTTGGCCGCCTGGGCCTTGGGATCGCCCTGCTGCATCATGTCCTTGGACGCCGCCGCGAGCTCGGCCATCGACTTCTGCAGGATCTCGACCTCGCGCCGGATCACCGCCTGGGCGCCCTCGACCAGAAGCTGGTTGGCCTTGGCCAGCGCCTGCAGGTTCTTTTGCTGGGCGGCCATCAGCTCCGACCAGTCGACGCCCGGGATCTGGTACTCGCCCATCATCTTGGTGAGATCGAAGTCGAACGGGAACGGAGACTTGGCGGCCATCGGCGGTGTCCTCCGAGCTGTCATGAACGGCGCCGCCTCAGGCGGGTTGCGGCGCCTCGTCGCGGGCGTTGCGGCCGGCGCGCGGCTCGCGCAGGCCGGCGATCCGCTCGACCCGGCGCAGCTGCTTGTCGAGCTCGGCCATGCTCCGGCCGAGGTCTGCGGTCTCGTCCTGGAGCCAGATCCGGAGCGTCTGCAGATAGGCGGCGCCGAGCGCGCGCCGGGCGAGCGTTGCCCGCAGCCCGAACCGGCGCAGCCCGGCCGCGTCCTGCAGCCAGGCGAGCGAGCGGTCGAGCCGGCAGCCGGTCGCCAGCACCAGGCAGGGATCGCAGCAGGCGCCGCGCGCCAGCCGCTCGAGCCCGGGCCGAAACGGCACCAGCGCCTCGAGCCGGCGCATCAGCAGCTCGAACGCCCGGTCGCGCGGCGGCAGGCCGGCGAGCTCGGCCTCGTCGTAGGCGAGCATGGCCTCGTCGATCCGCCGGCTCAGCGCCCGCAGCACCGCGGCCCGCCCCGGCAGCTCGCGGTAGACCGCGGCCAGGGGCACGCCCGCGCGCCTGGCGAGCGTGACCAGCGACAGCCCGCTCCAGCCGTGCTCGGCGATCAGCTCGAACGCCGTGACCAGAAGGTCCGGCGCGCCCGTGGTCTCGTCGATGGCCATGCGAGTTCCTCCGGCTCAGGCGAGCTCATGCGAGCGGTGCGTGCCGGCCGCAATTGCCCGGTCGAACAGCGGCTGGATGCCATCGGCCGCCATCAGCACCTCGAGCGCCGCCTGGGTGGTGCCGCCCGGGCTGGTGACGTCGCGGCGCAAAACCTCGACCGGCAGCGGGCTCGCCGCCGCGAGCGCGCCGCTGCCGGAGACTGTGGCGCGCGCGAGCGGCAGTGCCAGCGCCGCCGGCAGGCCGCTCGCAACCCCGGCGCTGGCGAGCGTCTCGATCAGCAGGAACACGTAGGCCGGACCGCCACCCGACATCGCGGTGATCGCGTGCATCAGCTCCTCGTCGTCGATCCAGTGGACCGCGCCGACCGCCACCATCAGGCTCGCGCACAGCTCCTTCTGGGCGGCGCTGGCGTGGCGATTGGCGACCAGCGCCGTCACGCCCTGGCCGATCGCGGCCGGCGTGTTGGGCATTGCCCGCACGACCGGGGTCGCCGCGCCGAACGCTGCTTCGAACCGGGCGATCCGGGTGCCGGCGGCGATCGAGAGCACGACCCCGCCGGTCCGCGCCAGCCGCTCGTAGGCCGGGAGCACGGTCGCCATCGCCTGGGGCTTGACCGCAAACACGATCGCCCGCGGCGCGAGCTCGGTCGGCAGCATCTCGGGCTCGGCGAGCGCGGCCACGCCATGCCGCTCGCGGACCGCCTCGCGCAGGCCGGCATCGGGCTCGACCACGTAGGCATCCTCGCCAGCCAGCCCCTGGGCCAGCCAGCCCTGCAGCAAGGCGCCGCCCATCTTGCCACAGCCGACCAGCAGCAGCGGCCCGGCGAGGCGTCTCATCAGGCTTCGCCTTCGGTCTCGAGCATCGCCGCGGTCAGCGCCTCGATCGGCGATTTGCCGCCCGAGATCACGAACTGGAAGGCCGGGTAGAAGCGCTCGCACTCGGTGACCGCGATGTCGACCAGATCCTCCATCAGCTCGCTGCTGATGTTGATGCCCTCGCGCAGCAGCAGCGCGTGGCGGAACACCGGCAGGTTCTCGTCCGACCAGAGATCGAAATGGCCGAGCCAGAGCTTCTCGTTGGCGAGCGCCAGCAGCGCGTAGATCGGCTCGCGCTTGTCCGCCGGCACCTTCATCTCGAGCGCGCAGGACAGGTGCATCACGGCCAGCTCCGGATGCCAGCAGAACCACATCCGGTACTGGCACCAGTGGCCGCTGATCTCGGCGGCCAGCTCGTCCTCGTTCTGCCGGTGAAAGGGCCACTCGTTGGCGATCGCGACCTGCTCGACGAGGTCGACCGGGTTGCCCGCGGGCTCCTCGGCTTCTGGTCTCAGCGACGACACCATGGCGCACTCCTCGATCGCGCCGCCGGAGCGCAGGCGCGCTCCGATCGAGCCGACTCCGAGCGGCTGCCAGTCAACCGACTGGCCCGGCTCTCGGTTCCGGCCCGGTTTGACGACAGTGCCAAAATGATGATGGGGCCGCAAGGCGGCAGGTGGGCGCCGGCTTCAGGCGCCGGCCTCGAGGTCACTCGCTGGCCGGTCTGGCCCTGGCAGAGCGACGACGAGTTGCGGCCGGCTGGCGCGGCGCCGCCGGCGGCTCCAGCTCGCCGAGCCGGCGCTCGAGCTCGGCGACCTTGGCCGCCAGATCCTCCTGCCCGGCGCGCGCCGTCTGGGCCATCGCCTTGACCGCCTCGAACTCGTCGCGCGGAACCATGTCCATGTCGACCAGCATCCGCTCGACCCGCTCGCGCACGCGGGCCTCGATCTCCTCGCGCACGCCCGAGAGGGTGTTCAGCGCGCCGTTCGCCATCCGGGCCAGGTCGTCGAGCAGACGGTTGTCGGTTTGCATCTGATCCTCCCAGAGCAACGCACGCCCTCCGTGCGCTTCGACATGTAGGATTCATGCGGAGGCGACGCAAGCAAACCGTGGCCTGCCGCAGCCTGGTCAGAGAACCAATTGGCTTCAGCCGCGTTACGTGCTTAGCGGGTCGGCGCAGTCAAACCTGGGCTGCGTTTCCGGGAGGAGCCGTGTCAGAGCAGGACAGCAGCGGGCCGGCGGCCGCCCTTGAGACGGCCGCCCCTGCAGGCGGAGACGGAGATCGCGCACTCGCCGAGGCGATCGTAACGACGATCGCCCAGCCGCTTGTGGTGCTGGACGGCGACCTCCGCCTCGGGCTCGTCAACCCCGCATTCCTGGAGCAGTTCCAGGCGTCGCGGGAGGACACGGTCGGGCGCCAGCTTTACGAGCTCGGCAGCGGCCAGTGGAACATCCCGGAGCTGCGCCGCCTCCTCGAGGAGGTGCTGAGCCAGCAGCAGGAGGTCAGGGACTATCGGCTCGAGCACGAGTTCGATCGGATCGGCCGCAAGGTCATGCTGCTCAATGCCCGCCGCCTGGCTCGCGCCGATGCGCCCGAGCAGGTCCTGCTCGCGATCTCCGACGTCACCGAGCGGGAACGGCTGCTGTTCGATCTGGAGGGGAGGAGCGAGTTCGCCGAGAAGCTGATCGACAGCGTTCGGGAAGGACTTTTGGTGATGAGCTGGGACCTGCGCGTCCGCTCGGCCAATCAATCATTCTATCGGACCTTCCAGGTCGATCCGGCCGAGACGGAGGGCCACCTGATCTACCAGCTCGGCAACGGTCAGTGGGACATTCCAAGCCTGCGCGAGCTGCTCGAGGACATCCTGCCCCGGAACAACGAGTTCGACGATTTCGAGGTCGACCGCGACTTCCAGCGGATCGGCCGCCGGATCATGCTGCTCAACGGCCGGCGCCTCGACCACGAGCATCTGATCCTGCTCGCGATCCGCGACGTCACCGAGGAGCGGTGGGCGGACGCCCAGCGGGGTGCCCTGGTCGGCGAGCTGCAGCATCGGGTCAAGAACATCCTGAACAGCGTGCGGGCGATCGCGGCTCAGACCCGCCGAAGCAGCAGCACGCTCGACGAGTTCATCGAGGCCTTCGATGCCCGGCTGGGCGCTCTCGCACGCACCCAGGATCTGCTCGTGCGCGGGCCTCTGGAAAAGGTCGAGCTGGTCGATCTGGTGCGCTTCGAGCTCGAAGCCAGCGGCCGCCAGGAAGGCTCCGGCTTCACGCTGGCGGGGCCGAGTGTGCATCTGTCGCCCCGCGATGCCCAGGTCATGGCCATGACCATCCATGAGCTGACGACCAATGCGGTCAAGTATGGCGCGCTGTCGGTCGAGCCCGGCTGGATCGAGGTCAGGTGGCTGACCGAGCAGCGGGACTCCGCTTGGCATCTCAGGTTCGACTGGCGCGAGCACGGGCGCCATATCGACGACCGCAGCCCCAAGAAGGGCTTCGGCGCACGCGTGATCGAGGACAGCCTGCCCTACATTCTTGGGGGCACGTCCAGACTGACCTTTCACCCGGACGGCGTCGAATGCGTGATCGAGTTCCCGCTCCCGCACGAGTGAGGCTCGGCGCGACGCCGCATTTGGGGAGGACGAGCAGCATGACTGGATCGCTCGACGGGCTGACGATCATGGTGGTCGAGGACGACTTCCTGGCCGCGCTGGAGATCAAGCGGCTGGTCGAGGAGCGGGCCGGCACGGTCGCCGGGCCGGTCGGCCGGCTCGAGCAGGCGGAGGAGCTGGCGCAGGCGGCGAGCCTCGATGGCGCGATCCTGGACGTGAAGCTGAATGGGGCGCTCTCGCTGCCGCTGGCCGAGCAGCTGATCGCACGGGGCATCCCGGTCATTCTGGTGACCGGCTACGATGCGGCAACGCTCCCGGATCGCTTCGCCGCCCTGCCCCGCCTGCCGAAGCCCTTCAGCGAGGTCAACTTCGACGAGATGATCGGGGAAGTGTTCCCCGCTGGCACGGCGCGGCCCGCCTAGTCGTCGCCGGGGCGGGGCTTGCAAAGCCTGGGCGCGGCGGTAGCGTGTTCGGCTGCTGGCGCTCCTGCCAGCCGGTCTGGAGCCGCCGATGAGCCGCCTGCCGGAGCTGCGCTACGATGAGATGTCCGCCGAGCAGCGGCGGGTGCACGACGAGATCGCGGGCGGCCCGCGCGGCCGGGTCGAAGGGCCGCTCAAGGTCTGGCTGCACGTGCCGGCACTGGCCGATCGCGCCCAGAAGCTCGGCGCCCACGCCCGCTTCGGCAGCGCACTACCGCCCGAGCTGTCCGAGATCGCGATCCTGGTCACAGCGCACGCCTGGCAGGCCGACTTCGAGTGGTACGCCCATGCGCGGCTGGCACGCGAAGCCGGCCTCGCCCCGGCCGCGATCGAGGCGATCCGGACCGGCGCCGAGCCCGAGCTAACCGATCCTAAAGCGCGCGGGGTCTATGCGGTCGCGCGCGAGCTGCACGCGACCCGGGCGCTCTCAGCAGCGACCTACGCCAAGGCCGAGGCCGCGCTCGGCGCCGCTGGCCTCGTCGATCTGGTCGGCATCCTCGGCTACTACACGCTGGTCTCGATGACGCTGAACGCGTTCGACGTGCCGACCCCGGACGGCTCGCGGCCGTTCGCCGTCTGAGGCTCAGCCGGAGGTACCTCGATCAGGCCAGGCTGACCTCGACGCTCGCGACCTGTGAGGCTGCGACGCTGAATGCCCTCTCGGCCTGCAGATTTTTGTCCCCGATCTTGCCTCGGACAATCGCGGTATGGGCGCCGGGCATCAGATTGTGCAGCGCCGCGGTCTTGCCCCGGTGCGTCTCCTCGGCCCGGCCGTCGACCGAGAGACGCCAGCCGTCGGCACATTGCTCGCCGTCCGTGACGGTCACGGTCGCAGCGCCGGTTCGCAGCACCTCGGCCTGCGCCTTGGCCGTCTTGTCGATGTCGGTCAGCGCCGCGCTGAACTCGGCGACCCAGGTGTCCATCTCCGCCTTCAGGAGCTCGTTGAGCTGGGCGAGGAACTCCTTGCAGCGCTTGAGCCCGACCTGGACCTCATCCAGGGCCAGATCGTCCGCGCCCTCACGGACCGCGCGGCGGGTCTCCCAGTCGAGCAGGAAGTCGTGCAGCGCGTGGCGGATCTTCATTTCCGTGGTCAGAAACCGCATCCAGGCGCTGGAGTAGCCGAAGAAGCGATCGAGCCCTACGCAGGCCGCCGCGACGACGAGCGCGACCGAGGCCCAGCCGGGCGCGATTTTGGGTATCCAGCTAGTCGCCTCCATCTCGGCGAGCAGCGGGATCAGCCCGGCGAGCGCGGTCGCCGCGATTGCAAAGAAACGGTAGGCCTGAGCGCGCACCCGCTTGGCACCCTTCTTGTGCAGGTACCACGCGATCGCCTTCTCGGCCTCGGCGCTCACGTATGCCGCGATGCGCTCCAGCGACTCCGCGCGCTTGGCGGGTTCCCACGAAAGTTCCGGCAGCCGCTCGAAATCAATATTGCGTGGCGGCTTCGCCGGACCCGGAGATCTTGTTGGCGGTGATCCTGGCGCCGGCCTCATTCCACGTCGCACTCGTTACGGCCGGGCCATTGAGCCCGACCGAAGATATGAAAACACGGTGTGATGGGTTCTCGCAATGGTTCCAATCGGCATCACGATCGCCGGCGAGAACGGACGCTCAGTCGGCACTTGGATGCGGGGCGACGCAGGTCGCGGACAGGCCGCCGTCGACGATCAGCTCGGTCGCGGTGATGTACCTGGCGGCATCGGAGGCCAGGAACAGCACCGCTTCGGCGACGTCGAAGCCGTCGCCCATCCGGCCCATCGGCACCTGGCGATGGCGGGCCGCGATCAGTTTCTCCGCGTTGCCGCCGGCGCGCTCGTGGACCAGCCGGGCCTTGACCAGCGGCGTGTTCATCAGGCCCGGGATCACGGTGTTGATGCGCACGTTGTGGGGCGCGTACCTGACCGCGGTCACCCGCGAGAACTGGATCAACGCAGCCTTGGCGGCGGCGTAGGCGACCACGTCGGGCCCGAAGAAGCGCAGCGCCGCGATCGAGGCGAGATTGACGATCGCGCCGCCGCCCTGGGCGACCATGATCGGGATCACCCGCTTGCAGCTGTGGAAGACGTAGCAGAGGTTGACGTCGAGCTGCCTGGCCCAGACCTCCTCGGTCATCGTCACCGGATCGCCCGGCGCCGAGCCGCCGACGTTGTTGACCAGCACGTCGATCCGGCCGCAGCGCTCGAGGCAGGCGGCAACGGTGCGGTCGAGGTCCTCGGGCCGCGTGACGTCGGCGGCTCCGCCCTCGAACCGGCCGCCTTCCTGCTCGATCAGGTGCCCGGTCTCGGCGAGGGCAGCGGCGTCGCGGTCGATGCCGAACACCGTGGCACCCTCGCGGGCGAACAGCAGCGCGGTCGCCTTGCCATTGCCAAAACCCGGCCCGACGCTGCCGGCGCCCAGCACGAGCGCGACCTTGCCGGCGAAGCGGGCGTCCCTCGGCATCACTCGGCCGCGGCCTGATAGGCCTCGACCGGCGGGCAGGCGCAGACCAGATGCCGGTCGCCGTGGACGTTGTCGACCCGGCCGACCGGCGGCCAGTACTTGGCCTCGAGCGTGCCCGACGCCGGAAAGAACGCCGCCTGCCTGGCATAGGCGTGCGGCCAGTCGCCGACCAGGCGGTCGGCGGTGTGGGGCGCGTTCTTGAGCGGGTTGTCGTCGGGGTCGGCGGCACCCTGCTCGATCGCCGCGATCTCCGCGCGGATGCCGATCATCGCCGCGCAGAACCGGTCGAGCTCGCGCTTGGCCTCGCTCTCGGTCGGCTCGATCATCAGCGTCCCGGCCACCGGGAACGACATCGTCGGCGCGTGGAAGCCGTAGTCGATCAGCCGCTTGGCGACGTCCTCGACCGTGATCCCGCTCGCCTGCTTGAGCGGCCCGAGGTCGATGATGCACTCGTGCGCGACCAGCCCGTTCTTGCCGGTGTAGAGGATCGGGTAGTGGGGCGCCAGGCGCCTGGCGATGTAGTTGGCGTTCAGGATCGCGACCTCGGTCGCGCGGGTCAGCCCCGGGCCGCCCATCATCGCGATGTAGGCCCAGGAGATCGGCAGGATCGAGGCCGAGCCCCAGGGGGCCGCCGAGATCTGGGACGGTCCAGTCGCTCGATCCGCGGCGGCCGGGTTGACGCCCTCGACGACCGCGTGGCCCGGCAGGAATGGGGCGAGATGGGCCTTGACCCCGATCGGGCCCATGCCCGGGCCGCCGCCGCCGTGCGGGATGCAGAAGGTCTTGTGCAGGTTGATGTGGGCGACGTCGGCGCCGATCTCGGCCGGCCGGCACACGCCGACCAGCGCGTTCAGGTTGGCGCCGTCCATATAGACCTGGCCGCCGGCGGCGTGCACCGTGGCGCAGATGTCGCGGATCGCCTCCTCGAACACGCCATGGGTCGAGGGGTAGGTGATCATCAGCGCGGCCAGGCGGTCCTTGTGCTGCGCGGCCTTGGCCTCGAGGTCGGCAAGGTCGACGTTGCCCTGATCGTCGCAGCCGACGACCACGACCTTGAGGCCGGCCATGATCGCGCTCGCCGGGTTGGTGCCGTGCGCCGACGCCGGGATCAGGCAGACGTCGCGCTGGCGCTCGCCCTTGCGCGCGGTGGTAGTGCGCGGATCGCGAGCAGGCCGGCGTACTCGCCCTGGCTGCCGGCGTTGGGCTGCAGCGAGACCGCGTCGAAGCCGGTGATCTCGCGCCAGCATCGCTTCGAGCTCGGCGAACAGCTGCCGATAGCCCGTCGGCCTGCTCCGGGCGGCGCGAACGGATGCAGCGCGCCGAACTCCGGCCAGGTCACCGGGATCATCTCGGCGGTCGCGTTCAGCTTCATCGTGCAGGAGCCGAGCGGGATCATGCTGCGGTCGAGCGCCAGGTCCCGGTCCTGCAGCCGGCGCAGGTAGCGCAGCATCTCGGTCTCGCTGTGATGGCGCTGGAACACGGGGTGGGTGAGGAAGCCGCTCTCGGCGGCGGAGCGGCTCGGGCAGGCACGGCTCGACCGTCGTATCGAGCGCCTCGATCTCGAGCCGAGCGGCGTCCCGCGCGAAGACCGACCAGAGCGTCTGCAGATCCTGGCGCGCCCGGTGGTCTCGTCCAAGGCGATGCCGAGGTGGTCGGCGTCGACCCGGCGCAGGTTGATGCCGGCGACCGCCTGCGCGCGCGGCGAGCGCCTCGGCCCTGCCCGGGACCCGGACGGTCAGCGTGTCGAAGAACGCCGGGGTCACGACCTCGACGCCGAGCGCGGCGCAGGCCCTCGGCCAGGATGCCGCCAGGCGGTGGACCCGGCGCGCGATCCGGGTCAGGCCCGTCCGGGCCCATGGTAGACCGCGTACATCGCGGCCATCACCGCGAGCAGGACCTGGGCGGTGCAGATGTTGCTGGTCGCCTTCTCGCGGCGGATGTGCTGCTCGCGGGTCTGCAGCGCCATGCGCAGCGCCGGCCGCCCCTGGCGGTCGACCGAGACCCCGATCAGCCGGCCCGGCATCGCCCGCTTGTACTGCCTCCCTGGTCGCGAAGAACGCCGCGTGCGGGCCGCCGTAGCCCATCGGCACGCCGAAGCGCTGGGCGCTGCCGATCGCGATGTCGGCGCCCAGCTCGCCGGGCGGCGTCAGCAGCACGAGGCTCAACAGATCGGTCGCGACGATCGCGAGCGCCGAGCGCGCGTGCAGCTGCCTCGATCACCGGGCGGAGGTCGCGCACCGCGCCGCTCGAGCCGGGATAGTGGAGCAGCGCGCCGAACACCTCCTTGCCCTCCAGCTCGGCGCGCCGGATCGCCGACCACGATCTCGAAGCCGAAGCCCTCGGCGCGGGTCCGCAGCACCGCGAGCGTCTGCGGGTGGCAGTCGGCGTCGACGAAGAAGGTCGAGCCGAGCGGCTCCTGCTCACCCGCTTGGCCATGGCCATCGCCTCGGCGGCCGCGGTCGCCTCGTCGAGCAGCGAGGCGTTGGCGAGCTCCAGCCCGGTCAGGTCGATGACCATCTGCTGGAAGGTCAGCAGCGCCTCGAGCCGGCCCTGGCTGACCTCGGCCTGGTAGGGGGTGTAGGCGGTGTACCAGCCGGGGTTCTCCAGCACGTTGCGCAGGATCACGGCCGGCGTGAGGGTCCCGTAGTAGCCCATGCCGATCATCGAGGTCAGCACGCGGTTGCTGGTCGGCCATCGCGCGCAGCGCGGTCGAGCGCCTCGGTCTCGCTCCTGGCCGGCGGCAGGTCGAGCGGCCGCTCGGTGCGGATCGCGCGCGGCGTCGCCCGCGCGATCAGGTCGTCGAGCGAGGCGGCGCCCACGACCTCGAGCATCGCCGCGATCTCGGCCTCGTCCGGGCCGATGTGGCGGCGGACGAATTCGTCCCGGCCTCGAGCTCGGTCAGCGACGGGACAGCCGGTTCGGACATGCTGCTCCTCCCTAGCGGTCGTCGGCTCAGGCCACGCTCTGCGACGAACGCCCGATAGCCTTCGGCGTCCATCAGCTGCTCGAGCTCGCCCGGATCGCCGAGCCTGAGCTTGCAGAACCAGCCGTCGCTCTCGGCGCCGCTGTTGACCAGCGCGGGCTCGTCGTTCAGCGCCGCATTGACCTCGACCACCTCGCCGCCGACCGGGGCGTAGACGTCGCTCGCCGCCTTGACGCTCTCGACCACCGCGAGCGCATCGTTGCGGGCGACCTGCTTGCCGAGCGCGGGCAGCTCGACGAACACGACGTCGCCCAGCTGCTCCTGGGCGTGATTGCTGATCCCGATCGTGGCGAGTGTCGCCCTCGACGCGCACCCACTCATGGTCCTTCGGTGTAGCGGATCTCGGACATGGCGCTTGGTCTCCGTCAGCGCTTGTAGCGGTGGGCGACGAACGGCAGCTTAACGACGCGAGCAGCGTGCGGCCGGCCGCGGATCGCGAGCTGCAGGGCAACATCGGGCGCGGCATGGGCGCTCGCGACGTAGCCGAGCGCGATCGGGCCGCCGACGGTCGGGCCGAAGCCGCCGCTGGTGACCTCGCCCACCGGCCGGCCGTCGGTGTCCTGGACCTCGGTGCCCTCGCGCGCCGGCGCGCGGCCGTCCGGGCGAAGCCCGACCAGCCTTCGGCGGGCCTCGGCTCGAGCTGGCCGAGGATCACGCCGGCGCCCGGAAAGCCGCCTTCGGCGCGCCGGCGCTTGGGGATGGTCCAGGCGAGCCCGGCCTCGATCGGGCTGGTCGCCGGCGAGAGCTCGTGGCCGTAGAGGCAGAGCCCGGCCTCGAGGCGCAGCGAATCGCGGGCGCCGAGGCCGGCGGGCGCGACCTCCGGCTCCTCGAGCAGGCGGCGCGCGAGCTCCTCGGCCTGGCTCGGCGGCGACCGAGATCTCGAAGCCGTCCTCGCCGGTGTAGCCGGAGCGGGAGACGCGGCAGGGCAGCCCGCGACCGCGATCTCGGCCGCCTGCATGAACGCGAGCCGGGCCGCGCCGGCGCGAGGCGCGCCATCACGGCGGCCGCCGCGGGACCCTGGAGCGCCAGCAGCGCGCGCGCGGCCAGCTCCTCGACCGTGCAGGCGGGCTCCAGCGCGCCCGCGCATGTGGGCGAGGTCGGCCGTCCCGGCGGCCGGCGTTGACCACCACGAACAGGCCATCCTCGACCCTGCCGACGATCAGATCGTCGAGCACCCCGCCGCGCCTCGTTGGTGAACACGGTGTAGCGCAGCCGGCCTTCGGGCAGCCCCGCGACGTCGGCCGGCACCAGGCGCTCGAACTCCGCCGCGGCGGCCGCGCCGCGGACCAGCACCTGGCCCATGTGCGAGACGTCGAACAGCGCCGCGGCGCTGCGGCAGTGGCGATGCTCGGCCATGATCCCGGCCGGGTACTGCACCGGCAGCGACCAGCCGGCGAACTCGACCATGCGGCCGCCGAGCTCGCGATGGAGGTCGTAGAGCGGGGTGCGGCGCGCGGTCGGGCGCTGGAGGCGGACGGGTCGCTCACGGCCGGGACCTCCAAGGGCTGCGCGCCGGCGCTCGCGCGCCGGCGGTTCAGCCCCCTCTGTCCCAGACCTGAGAGACTTAGGCGCCGCCCGGGAGAGCTCCCGCGCCGCGCCTTACCCCTTCGGTGGAGGCTGCCCGGCCCGCCACCGGCACCCCGCTCTCCAGAGCGCCATCCCCCCGCGGTCCGTTGGCCTGAGAGTTTCCGGGGCGGTTGCTCCTTCGGCGCCCGAGCCACCCGACAAGCGCGGCTGGCGCGGTCTCTCCCGCGAGGCTCAGCTGGCGATGTCGTTGCACACTACTCCCGCCGCGGCCACAGGTCAAGCGCGCCTCGCGCCGGCGAGGCGCTCAGCGCAGCAGCGGCTGGCGACGGCTGCTGCAGCTCGGCCTCGTCGAGCTGGAAGCCGAGATAGAGCCATAGGCGCCGCCTGCTCCGGCGTGACCGCCGGCAGCCGCACGGTCAACTGCTCGCTCGACCCCGGCGAGCCGCCTCGCCCGCGACGAACGCGATCTCGGAGCTCAGCAGCTGCTTGGACAGGATCCGCTCGTCGGGCGCCGATCGTGGCGACGAAGTAGGTCAGCTCCGCCGGGTCGCCGGCGAACGGCCGGGCCGCGCTGGGCGATCAGGTCGAAGCGCGAGGTCGACGTCGACGCCCTGATCGCTGTAGCGGCAGCCGCTCTGCGAGATTGGTCATGACCGCCAGATGATTGCAGCGCGTCCGGGCTGCGATCGCGCCCGGGCGGTAGCTCGCGGTGCGCTCGGCGCCATGCGAGGAACAGCGCGGTCGGACAGGCCGGCGCCGCGTTTGCGGCGCGCGGTGCCGCAGGCCGCGAGCGGCAGCGCCGCGAGGCCGAGGGCGGCGAGCAGGGCAGGGGACCGCAACGCGCCCGGCCGAACGGCGCGCCGACGTTCGCGGCCCACGGCCGGGTGGCTGCCGACGCGCGCCCGAGGGTCAGCTCACCCGCCGCTCGCGGCGCCGCGCACCGACCCGGCGGCGCGCCGACTGCCTCGCTCATGACCGCTTACCGCATCCCGTTCCGCCACTCCGTGGCCGCGGCTCACCTAAGCCCAGTCCTTCGAGCGCGGCAAGGCCGAATCCGCGCCGCCGGAAAGCGGGTGTCCGAAATCATGCGCAAAGGCCGGACCGCCTACAGTCCGGCCGTCGTCCCATGATCCAGCCTCGACCGCCTCTCGATTTCGCGCGCCGGCGGCAGCGTTCCGCCGGCATTGGCCGCGCTCGACCTCGGCACCAACAACTGCCGGTTGCTGGTCGCGCGGCCGAGGGCCCGGCTTTCCAGGTCGTCGACAGCTTCTCGCGCATCGTGCGGCTGGGCGAGGCGGTCGCCGAGCAGCGGACGGCTGAGCGAGCGGGCGATCGCGCGCACGATCGCAGCGCTGCGGGTCTGCGCCCGGATCATCGGCCGCCACGAGGTCGGTCGGCTCCGCTGCGTCGCCACCGAGGCCTGCCGCCGCGCCAGCAACGGCGTCGAGTTCCTCGAGCGGGTCAGGCGGGTCACCGGCCTCGCGTTCGAGATCCTGCCGCACGAGGACGAGGCGCGGCTCGCGCTGCTGGGCTGCCTGCCGCTGGTCGATCCCGCCGCCGAGCACGTGCTGCTGGTCGACATCGGCGGCGGCAGCACCGAAGTGCTTGTGGCTCGACCGCAGCCAGGGCGGCGGCCGGCCCTGGTTGCGCTGCACCTCTTCGGTTCCGATCGGCGTGGTCGCGCTGGCGGAGGCGTTCGCCGCCGAGCCCGACGCTCCGACCTTCGAGGACATGGTGCGCAGGGTGCAGCGCCTGCTGGCGCCGATCGAGGCGAGCCATGCGCATCCGGCCGCACATTTTGTCGGCGGCGCGCAGCCAGATGCTCGGGACCTCGGGTACGGTCACCACGCTCGCCGCGCTCCACCTCGATCTGACGCGCTACGACCGCCGCCAGATCGACGGCCTGGTGCTCGACACCGGGCGCGATCGCGAGCGTCTCGGCGCGGCTGCGCGGCATGACCAACGCCGAGCGGGCGGCGCATCCCTGCATCGGGCCGGGCCGCGCCGACCTGGTGGTGGCCGGCTGCGCGATCCTCGAGGCGATCCTGCGCAGCTGGCCGACCGACCAGCTGCGGGTCGCCGACCGCGGCCTGCGCGAGGGCATGCTGCAGGCCTGCTGGGCCGCTCGCTCGACGCAGGCGCTCAGCGACCCGGGAGCAACCGTCGCCGCTGCCGGCGCCGGCGCGCTCGCCACGGCGGCGCCCCGGTCGACCAGCCTCTGAGCCCGATGCCGGAGCCGCGCGCGCCAAGGTCCGCCTACGCTCGAGCAAGGGGCGGCGGGCGAGCTCGAGCCGCTGGCTCGACCGCCACATCAACGATCGCTTCGTGCAGAGGCGCGGACGGAGGGCTTTCGCTCGCGGGCGGCGTACAAGCTGCACGAGATCGACCGCCAAGTTCGCTCTCCTGCGCCCGGGCCGGCGGGTGATCGACCTCGGCAGCGCGCCCGGCGGCTGGGTCGCAGGTCGCCGCCGCGCGCGGCTGCCGGGTGATCGGGGTGGACCTGCAGGAGGTCGCGCCGATCGGCCGGCGCGCCCTGCTGCAGGGCGACATCTTCGAGGCGGCGACGATCGCAGCGCTGCGCGACCCGCGGGCGGCCCGGCCGAGCTCGTGCTGAGCGACCTCGCGGCGCCGGCGACCGGCCAGCGCACGCTCGACCGGCTGCGCGCCGAGGCGCTCGCCGAGGCGGTGCTCGCCCTGCTGCCGGAGCTGCTGGCGCCGGGCGGCAGCCTGGTCCTGAAGCTCCTGCGCGGCGCCGAGGCCGGGGTTGCCGCGGCGGCACGCCGGCAGTTCGCGCGAGCGCTGGCTCCGGCCCGAGGCGAGCCGGACCGGATCCTCGGAGATCTACCTGATCGGCTGCGGCTATCGCGGCGAGCCGGCCTGAGCTCAGGCGCGGCCGCGGCGGTAGGACCCTGCCGGCTTGGCCACGACGGCGTCGGAACCGTGGTCGCGGGTTGGTCGTTGAGCGGGGTGTAGAATTGCTCGGAGCGAAGGGCGGACACGCAGGGAATCCTGGTCATGCAGATCATCGTTCTACAGCCGCTGGTGGCCCTGATCGCGGGCATCCTGATCCTGATCTTTCCGCGACTGCTGAACTACATCGTGGCGATCTACCTGATCGTGATCGGTCTCGCCGGACTGGCCGGCCACCTCGCCTGACCCGGCCTCAGGCGGCGACCGTCTCGAACGCCGCCTCGCCCGGCAGGCCGGGCGCGAACTTCATGATCGCCCGGCCCGATGCCGAGACCGCCACCAGGCTGCTGCAGACCGTGCCGTAGTCGTCCGTGGTCAGGATCGCCATCGCGTGGCGCGGGTCGTCGCCCGGACCCCTGCGGTCGGCGAGCAGCTCGGCCCAGGCCGCCCAGTCGTCGGCGTCCGGGTCGGGCGGCGGGGCTGCGCGCCAGCGCTCGAGGTAATGGGCGATCCGCGGCGAGGCCGGATCGTTGAGCTCGCGGGCGGTCAGCATCGAGAGGCCCTCGGGCAGCGGCCGGCATTCGACGCCGCCGGACCGCGTCCGCTCGCCGGTGGCCGCACCGGGCAGCCGGATCGGCTCGATCGCGCGCAGGCTGCCGTCGCGGGCGCGGTAGGCAAAGCTCGGCAGCGCGCCGGCGTGGCGCAGCCAGTAGGCGCCCTGCTGGTCGGCAACGATCAGGTTGAACGGCCGATAGGCCGCGGGCTCGAGGTCGGCGAGCGCCCCGGCCGCGGCGGCCGCGTCGGCATGGTCGAGGGCCTCGAGCACCAGCTCGCCCCGCGAGCGCTTGCCGGTCTCCGGACCGAGCGTGCCGACCCGGTTCAAGACCGTCGCGACCACGCCGTGGTCGTTGACCCCGAGCCAGGTGCCGCCGGCCTGCTCGTCACGCCCGGCGACGACCTCGGGGCGGTCCGGCCAGTGCCGTCCCGGCGGCCGCCAGGGCCGGCTCTTCAGCTCGTCGCGGTTGGCGGCCAGGAGCAGCGGCCAGCGCGCGCCGGGGCGGCGCAGGACAACCACCGTGCACATTGTCGTTCGGTCTCCGTCCGCCCGGCTGGCCTAGGGCCCCCCGCGCGGCTATATTGAAGCGCAAGCGTAGCCCGCAACGCCAGCCAGCGCGAGGCCAGGATGACCACTTTCGACGATCGCGAGCGCCATGAGGAGACCCGCTTCAAGCACGATCAGGAGCTGCTGTTCAAGGCGCGCAACCGGGGCAACAAGATCTTCGGGCTGTGGATCGCCGAGCAGCTGGGGCTGACCGGCGAGACCGCCGCGAGCTATGCCAAGGACGTGGTCATGGTCGATTTCGAGGCGCCGGGCGACGACGACATCTTCACCAAGGTGAAGGCCGACCTTGCCGCCAAGGGGGTCGAGATCAGCGATCAGGTCCTGCGCAAGCGCCTGGTCGAATGCCGCGAGCTCGCCGCCCAGCAGATCAAGGCCGAATGAGTTTGCCGTGACCGGCCGGACCCGGGAGCGGCGGCCGCCGGCGCACGGCAAGCCGGCGGAAGCCCGGCCGGCGCGCTCGCCGGCCCGGCCGGACCCGCGCCCGGAGCCTGCCCGGCCGGGGCTGCCCCCGGGCCGCGAGATCGGCGGGCCCGAGGGCCCGGAGCCGACCCGCTATGGCGACTGGGAGAAGGGCGGTCGATGCACCGACTTCTGATCCCGCGCCGCGCCTGATCGGGCGCTTCCGGCGCGGCATGGCGAGCCCAAGCGGCGACCGGCTGGTCGCGCCCGGAGCGCATGCCGCCGGCGGGCTGCCGCGCTCGGGCATCCTTTTGCTGGTCGCGCTCACGATCACCTGGGGCGTCAACTGGCCGATGATGAAGCTGGCGCTCCAGGAGGTGCAGCCCTGGGCGTTCCGCTCGCTGTGCCTGATGATCGGGGGCGTGACGCTGCTGGCGCTGACCCGCGCGAGCGGCGGCAGGGTCGGCCTGCCCCGCGGCAGCCTGTGGCCGCTGGCGCTGGTCTCGGCCTTCAACATCACCGCCTGGCATCTGCTCTCGGCCTATGCGCTGCTGATGACCGGCTCCGGGCGGGCCGCGATCATCGGCTACACGATGCCGCTGTGGGCCGCGCCGCTCAGCGTGCTGTTTCTCGGCGCCCGGCTGACACTGCGCCAGGGGCTGGCCCTGATGCTCGGGATGGCCGCGCTGGTGCTCCTGATCGGCCAGGATCTGACCGTGGTCGGCAGCGCGCCGCTCGGCGCCCTGCTGATGGCCGGGGCGGCGCTCAGCTGGGCGATCGGCACGGTCCTGGTCAAGAAATTCGCCTGGGGCGACATGCCGGTCATGGCGCTGACCGCCTGGCAGCAGCTGATCGGCGGCCTGCCGATCGTGCTCGGCTGGTGGCTGCTGGAGCCGTTTCCGGACCTCGGCGCGCTCAGCCTGAAGCCGGCGATCGGGCTCGCCTATGCGATCTTCGTCGCGACCATCTTCTGTCAGACCGCCTATTTCAAGCTCGTGAGCCTGCTGCCCGCGCATGTGGCCGCGATCAGCGTGCTCGCGGTGCCGGCGGTCGGCGTGATCAGCTCGGCCTGGCTGCTCGGCGAGCCGGTCGGGGTCGCGGAGGTCACGGCCTTGCTCGCGGTGGTCGGCGGCCTGTTCCTGCTGGTCCGCGCCGCCCCGCGCTGAGCCTCAGCGGCCGGAGAGAGCCTCGCGGAGCAGGAAGATCCCGAACAGCGTGTTGGTCACCAGGTAGCGGCGCCAGAGCCGGCGCGGCTCGGAGAGCACCCGGAACAGCCACTCCAGGCCCGAGCGGCGCATCCAGGCCGGCGCCTCGGGGACGTGGCCCGCGATGATCCCGAACGCCTGGCCGACGCCGACCAGCACCGCGTCCAGCTGCGGCCGGTGGGCGTGCATCCAGAACTCCTGCTTGGGGCAACCGAGGCCGACGAACAGCAGGCGCGGCGCCGGAGTTGCGGACGCGCTCGACCAGCGCCGGATCGGTCGCGGGCTGCCGCGGCAGCAGCGGCGCCGCCTCGGCGCCGGCGATCCGGAGCGCTGGAATGCGGGCGCGCAGCACGGTCTGGAGCTCGGCCATCAAGGCAGCATCGCCGCCGTAGAAATAAACCGGCAGGCCGGCGGCCGCAGCCTGCTCGCAGAGGCTGACCGTCAGATCGGGCCCGCGCACCTGCTCCGCGTGGGCGAACCCGCGCCGGCGCAGCTGCCAGACCACCGGCATGCCGTCGCTGACCACGAGTGCTGCGTCCTCGAGCACCCGACGCAGGCCTGGATCACCGCGCGCCTCGACCAGCATGTGGACGTTGGCGACGCAGACCTGACCGCCCTGACCGCGCCGGGCGCGCTGGAGGATCTCCCGGCTGACCGTCGTCGGATTGCCGACGGTGACCGGCAGCCCGATCACCCGGCCCCATTCGAGGCCGGGCGGGGCCGACGACTCCCCCGGCGCGGCCATCGTTCCGACTTGTCCCACTGCGGCGTTCCTCGCTCCAGAGGCTACCCTTCTAGCAAACTATGATCCGCCCAGGTAATCGCCACGTTAAGCGGCCGGCCGACTGCGAGTGTGGTTAGAGCCTTACCTATCCCTACTTGCCGCAAAGGCGAGCGCCCGCTGCCGGAGTTGCGGCTCGTGCCCGCCCGCGCCCGATGCTAGACCACGCGGATGCTGCCCGTGGTCCATCACCCCGCCTACGTGGCGCCGATGCCGGCCGGCCATCGCTTTCCGATGGCCAAGTTCGGGCGGCTGATGGCGCGCCTGCTCGAGGACCGCGTGGTCGCCCAGGACGAGGTCCACGTGCCCGAGCCGGCCACCGCCGCCTGGCTCGAGCTGGCGCACGCGCCGGCCTACGTCGCGGCGGTGCTGACCCAGACGCTCGATGCCCGGGCGGTGCGCCAGATCGGCCTGCCGATCACGCGCCGAGGTCGCGCGCCGCGCCCGCGCGCCGCCAACGGCGGCACGCTGCTCGACGGCGCGCCTCGCGCTCGAGCACGGCCTCGCCTGCAATACCGCGGGCGGCAGCCATCACGCCTTCGCCGACCATGGCTCGGGCTTCTGCGTGTTCAACGACGTCGCGGTCGCGGCACGCGTGCTGCTCGCCGAGGGCCGGATCGAGCCGCGCGCTGGTGGTCGACCTCGACGTCCACCAGGGCGACGGCACCGCGGCGATCTTCCGCGGACGAGCCGCGCGTGTTCACCTTCTCGATGCACTGCCGGACCAATTTCCCGCTGCACAAGCAGGCGGGCGACCTCGATCTGGCGCTCGAGGCCGGGCTCGAGGACGACGCCTATCTGGCGCTGCTCGCCGGACCATCTGCCGGGTCTGCTCGAGGACGTGCGCCCGGACCTCGTGTTCTTCAACGCCGGCGTCGATCCGCACGTCGACGACAAGCTCGGCCGGCTGGCGCTGACCGGCGAGGGCCTGGAGCGCCGCGAGCGCTATGTGCTCGAGACCTGCCTCAAGGCCGGCGTTCCGGTCGCGGGCGTGGTCGGCGGCGGCTACGCCCCCGATCTCGAGCAGCTCGCCCGCCTGCATGCGATCCTGCCGCGGGTCGCGAGCGAGCTTTTTTCCCGGCTCTGATCGCGCCCGCTCACTCCTCGGCGGCCGGGTCGGATCGGCCTCGTGGGCGCGCTCGTCGTAGCCGCGCCGGCTCGAGAAGAACATCAGCGCCATCAGCCCGGCGCCGAGCAGGAAGCTCAGCCCGCGCCGAGCCCGAGCGCGATCAGCCCGTGCGGGCTGATCGCGACCTCGCCGATCTCGCCCATGCCCAGAGCGCCACGGCCGACGCTGGCGCCGAGCAGGGCCGAGCAGAACCATCGCCGTGACCGCCGCCGTGCGCATCGAGCGCAGCCTCCACCGCAGCCCGCTGTTCAGATGATGTGGATCGGCCGCGACGACCAGCGACCAGGCGACGGCGAGGTCCGCTCCGTCAGCTCGGCAGCATCGGCAGCCTGAGGCCGTGCTCGTTGGCGCAGGCGATCGCGTCCGGGTAGCCGGCATCGGCGTGGCGCATCACGCCCGAGGCCGGGTCGTTGGTCAGCACGCGCTCCAGGCGGCGCGCGGCTTCCGGCGTGCCGTCGCAGACGACCACCATGCCGGCATGCTGGGAAAAGCCGATGCCGACCCCGCCGCCGTGGTGGATCGAGACCCAGGTCGCGCCCGAGGCGACGTTCAGCATCGCGTTGAGCAGCGGCCAGTCGGCGATCGCGTCCGAGCCGTCCCGCATCGCCTCGGTCTCGCGGTTCGGGCTCGCGACCGAGCCGGAATCGAGGTGATCGCGGCCGATCACGATCGGCGCTTTGAGCTCGCCGCGCGCGACCATGTCGTTGAAGGCGAGCCCGACCCTGGCGCGCTCGCCCAGGCCCAGCCAGCAGATCCGTGCCGGCAGGCCCTGGAACGCGATCCGCTCGGCGGCGAGATCGAGCCAGTTGTGCAGATGCTGATCGTCCGGGATCAGCTCCTTGACCTTGGCATCGGTGCTGTCGATGTCGGCCGGATCGCCCGACAGCGCCGCCCAGCGGAACGGCCCTTTGCCGCGGCAGAACAGCGGCCGGATGTACGCCGGCACGAAGCCCGGGAACTCGAACGCGTCGGCGACGCCCGGTCTCCTTGGCGAACTGGCGGATGTTGTTGCCGTAGTCGAGGGTCGGCACGCCCTGGCGGTGGAAGTCGAGCATCGCGCGGACCTGGACCGCCATCGACTCCTTGGCCGCGCGCTCGACCGCGGCCGGGTCGTTCTGCTGCATCTGCTTCCCAGCGCTCGAGCGTCCAGCCGGCCGGCAGATAGCCGTTCAGGGGATCGTGCGCTGCGGTCTGGTCGGTCACGAGGTTCGGGCAGCACGCCGCGGCGCACGAGCTCCGGAAAGACCTCGGCGGCGTTGCCGAGCAGGCCGACCGAGAGCGGCGGCGCTCGATGCAGCTCTGCTCGATCAGGGCCAGCGCCTCGTCGAGGTCGCTCGCCATCTGTCGAGATAGCGGGTCTCGAGGCGGCGCTCGATCCGGCTCGCCCGGCACTCGACCGCGAGCAGCGAGGCGCCCGGCCATCGTCGCGGCCAGCGGCTGGGCGCCGCCCATGCCGCCGAGCCCGCCGGTCAGGATCCATTTGCCGGCAGAGGTCGCCGCCGTAGTGCTGGCGCCCGGCCTCGACGAAGGTCTCGTAGGTGCCCTGGATGATCCCCTGGGAGCCGATGTAGATCCAGGAGCCGGCGGTCATCTGGCCGTACATCATCAGGCCCAGGCGATCGAGCTCGTGGAAGCGCTCCCAGTTCGCCCAGTGCGCGACCAGGTTGGAGTTGGCGATCAGGACCCGCGGCGCGTCGGCATGCGTCCGGAACACGCCGACCGGCTTGCCCGACTGGACCAGCAGCGTCTCGTCGGCACCGAGCGTCTTCAGCGTCTCGACCAGGACGTCGTAGCAGCGCCAGTCGCGCGCCGCCCGGCCGATGCCGCCATAGACCACCAGCTCCTGCGGGCGCTCGGCGACCTCGGGATCGAGATTGTTCATCAGCATCCGGAGCGGCGCCTCGGTCTGCCAGCTGCGGGCGCTCAGCTCGGGCCCGCGCGGCGCCCGGATCACCCGCTGGTTATCGCGCCGGTTCAGCTCCATCGAGGCGCTCAGAGCTCCGGCGTAGAGCTCGGCCAGCGGGATCGTGAGGGCGCAGCTCTCGAGCCGGAGGCTCGCATCGCCGATCACGTCCTCGACGCTCCATTTTCCCTGTTGGCGGCGCCAGAGCTGAACCCGCCGCTCCTGGCTCGCAACCAGAGGAATTTCCTGGACCGAGACCAGTTCGCGGTAGCGGTCCACCTTGACCCCGCGGTCGTGGCGAACGGTGCCCGGGGATTCCACCTCGACGACGAGGATTGGCTCGGCGACGTCGCGCTCCTGCTCGCGCGGCGGGCGGCAGCTGACCGCGAGATCGGCCTGCAGATAAGTATCCGGCCGGTCGGGGGTGACGATACCGGCTTCGACGAAAACGCGGCACGGCGGCTGAAGCCCATTGCCGATCATCCGGGCAAGCTGTCCGGTAAGCGCGCTATGCCGGGGATTGGGCGGCGCCATCGCGAGAACGCGCCCGTCGATCAGCTCGTAGCGGGTCTCGGTGCCGTCGTCCCAGTCGAGGAACTCGGCGAGCGTCATCCGGAGATCGGCCGGCTGGGTTGCCATGGCTCAGAGATCCTACACCCGATCGAGCCGCCTTCGCAAAGTCGACTGGCAAGCTTTCGGCGGAGCGATGCCTACTCCGCCGCCTCCTTGGCGCCCATCACGATCACCGGCTCCATGCGCAACAGGTCGTCGGGGGCGATGTGGCAGGCGATCTTGTGGCCGCGGCCGAACACCCGGATCGGCGGCGCCTGCTCCTCGCAGATCTTGCCGAGCTTGCGCGGGCAGCGGGTCTGGAATGGGCAGCCGGGCGGCGGGTCGACCGCCGAGGGGATATCGCCCTCGAGCACGATGTTCTTCTTGTGCACCGAGGTGTCGGCGATCGGGATCGCGGACAGGAGCGCCTCGGTATAGGGGTGATAGGGCGGCTGGAACACCTCGTCGGTCGTGCCCTGCTCGGCGATCGTGCCGAGGTACATCACGACCACGCGGTCGGCCAGGTAGCGGACCAGCGACAGATCGTGGCTGATGAAGAGCAGCGTGGTCCGGTTCTCGCGCTGGATCTCCATCAGCAGCTGGCTGACCGCCGCCTGGACCGAGACGTCGAGTGCTGAGACCGGCTCGTCGGCGACCACGACCCGCGGGTTGCCCGCGAAGGCGCGCGCGATCCCGACCCGCTGCTTCTGGCCGCCCGACAGCTGGCGCGGCCGGCGCCGGTAGAAGTCGCGCGGCAGCTTGACGATGTCGAGCAGCTGCATGACCCGCTCGCGCACCTTCTCCGGGTCCTTCTCGACCCCGAACTTGCGGATCACGCGCCCGATCTGACCGCCGACCGTATGGCTCGGGTTGAGGGTATCGAACGGGTTCTGGAAGACCATCTGCAGGTGGCTCACGACCTGCGGGCGCCGCTTCTGCACCGGTATCTGGCTCAGGTCCTGGTTGTCGAGCACGGCCTTGCCTTCGGTCGCGGTCTCGAGGCCGAGCAGCACCTTGGCCAAGGTCGACTTGCCGCAGCCCGACTCGCCGACCAGCGCCACGGTCTCCGCCTCGCGGGCATCGAAATCGAGCTTCTCGTTCGCCTTGACCGTGCGCACGCGCCGGCCGCGGATCATCGCCATCAGCGAGCTGTCGCGGATCTCGTAATACTTCTTCAGCTCCTCGACCCGGAGCACGACCGGGCCGGTCTCGGCCGCCGCGACCGCCTCGCTATGCTTGGGCCGGCTCCGCCAGTCGATCTCCTGAAAGCGCCGGCAGCGGGTCATGTGGCCGGGCTGGCCCGGGACCGCCTCCATCCTGATGAAGCCGTGATCGCAGGTGCCGGCACGGAAGAACTCGCAGCGCGGCCCGAAGTTGCAGCCCTCTGGGCGCTCGTGGGGCAGCGGCAGCTGGCCCGGGATCGCGACCAGCGGGCGGGCGTGCTTGTCGGCGCCGGGCAGCGGGATCGAGTTGAACAGCCCGCGCGTGTAGGGGTGGCGCATCCGGTCGAAGACCTCGCCGACCGTGCCGACCTCGACCGCCTCGCCCGAGTACATCACCGTGATCCGGTCGCAGGTCTCGAGGATCAGGCCGAGGTTGTGCGAGATGTAGATCATCGAGGTGCCGAAGCGGCCGCTGATCTCCTTGATCAGCTGGACGATGCCGGCCTCGACCGTGACGTCGAGCGCTGTGGTCGGCTCGTCCAGCAGCAGCAGCGCGGGGTTCGAGAGCAGCGCCATCGCGATCACGACCCGCTGCTGCTGGCCGCCCGAGATCTGGTGCGGATAGCTCTCCATGATCCGCTGCGGATCGGGCAGCCGGACATTGCCCAGCATCGCCAGCGCGCGGGCGTACGCCTCCTTGTCCGACGCCCCCTCGTGGAACTTCGGCACCTCCATCAGCTGTTGGGCAATCTTCATCGACGGATTGAGCGAGGCCATCGGCTCCTGATAGACCATCGCGATCTGCGAGCCGCGCAACTGGCGCAGCTCCTGCTCGCGCATCGCGGTCATGTCCCGGCCCTTGAACTTGATCTCGCCGGACATGATGCGGCCGTTCTTGCCCATGTACTGCATGATCGCGAGCGCCACGGTCGACTTGCCGCAGCCCGAACTCGCCGACGATCCCGACCGCCTCCCCGGGCATCACGGTCAGGTTGAAGTCGACCACCGCCGGGATCTCGCCCGCGCGCGTGAAGTAGGAGATGCAAAGATCCTTGCACTCCAGGACCGGGGTCGGCTCCGTCATGACGCGGCTCCCTCAGTCGCGCAGGCTCATCTCGCGCAGACCGTCGGCCAGCAGATTGAAGCCCAGGATCAGAGTCGAGACCGACAGCGCCGGCACGATCAGCATGTAGGAGAACTTGAACAGCATCGCGGTCTTGGCGGCTTCCTTGATCATCAGGCCCCAGTCTGGGTCGGGCGGCTGGAGGCCGAGGCCGAGGAAGGTCAGCGTCGTGATCGCGACCGTGGTGTAGCCGAGCCGCAGGCAGGCATCGACGATGATCGGCCCGCGCGCGTTCGGCAACAGCTCGACCAGCATGATGTAGAGCGGGCTCTCGCCCCGGGTCTGGGCCGCGAACACGTAGTCGCGGGTCTTGATGTCGAGCGTCAGCCCGCGCACGATCCGCATGATCGCCGGCGCCGAGGCGAACGTCACCGCGATCACGATGTTGAAGCCCGAGGGGCCCAGATAGTTCAGGATCACGATGAACAGCACCATGACCGGGAACGACAGCAGCACGTTGGCGAAGAACGAGATGACCTCGTCCCACCAGCCGGAGAGATAGCCGGCGAGCAGGCCGAACATCGTGCCGACGGCGTACGCGACCAGCGTCGCGGTCACCCCCCAGACCAGCACCCGCTGGCAGCCCCAGATGTTGCGCGACAGCATGTCCCGGCCCTTGAAGTCGGTGCCGAGCCAGAAGAACACGTCCCGCTTCTCGGTCAGCGGCAAGGTGAACGGCGCGATCGGCTTGTTGGGGTCGAGCAGCGGCAGGAACGGCGCGGTCACCGCCATCAGCAGCCAGAACATCACGAGCGTGATGCCGATCATCGCAATCCAGGATTCCCGCCAGGCCCGAAGCGCCAGCAAGTAGAGCAGCACGGCGGCCGGGATCGCGGGCAGCAGGACGTAGTTGCGGGCGCCGCCGAGCAGGTGACCGAACATCACGTGCAGGGTCAGCGGCACCCACATCAACGCCACCAGCAGGATCAGCGCGCGCGGCGTCGTCAGCCGCTCCAGCAGCGGGGTGGAGCGGACGGGCGGGACGGTCGCGACGGCCGTGGCCATGGCGGTCTCCTCAGGCGAACCGGATGCGCGGGTTGAGGAAGGTGTAGCCGACATCCGAGATGATCTGGGAGGTCACGGCCACGATCACCGCCACCAGCGTGCAGGCCTGGACGACGTAGACGTCACCGAACAGCGCCGCCTCCAGCAGCAGCTTGCCGAAGCCGTCGTACTCGAAGAACACCTCGACCACGACCACGCCCGAGAGCAGCCAGTTGAGCTGCAGCACGATGACCGTGAACGGCGCGATCAACGCGTTGCGCAGCGCATGCTTCATGATCACCCGCTGGTAGGGGATGCCCTTGAGCACCGCGGTCCGGATGTACTGCGAGGTCATGACCTCGGCCATCGAGGCCCGGGTCATCCGCGCCACGTAGCCGAAATCGTAAAGCACGAGCGTCATCACCGGCAGGACCAGCTCTTTCCAGTTGAAGCCCTGGATCATCGCCGATTTGGCCGGCAGCCAGCCCAGGCCGAGCGCGAACACGACGGTCAGGATGATCGCGGTCGCGATCTCGGGGATCGAGGTCGTGACCACCGAGAGCACGGTGATGGTCCGGTCCTGCACCGAGCCCTCCTTCATGCCCGCGAGCACGCCCGTGACCAGCGAGATCGGGATCATCAGCGCGAACACCCAGAACGCCAGGATGCCCGTGTTCAGCAGCCGCTCGAGCAGCAGCGGACCGACCGGGGCGTTCTTCTCGAAGGATTTGCCGAAATGGCCGCGCAGGACGTCGCCGATCCAGTTCGCGTAACGCTGGTAGAAGGGCTCGTCCAGGCCCTTCTCGGCGAGCCAGCTCTGGTAGGATTCCTCGCTCAGCGCGGAGACCGCGAAGCCGCCGAGCTCGGCGACCGCGATCTTCTTTTTGAACTGCTCGGTATCGAAGATCAGGAACAGGATCAACGAGGCCACCGCCATGATCAGCACCATCTGCAGCAGGCGGCGGAGGATCAGCGGCAGCATGGCGGGCCTCAGCGCTCTTGGTGCTTGGGGCGGGGCCGGCGCCTAGCTGTGCTGCCGGCGCCGGACGCCCGGGTCGGATCGGGCGGCGGCCCGCGCCCCGGGCCGACGCCCGGAGCGCGCGCCGCGAACATCAGGTATCCAGCCAGACCTGGTTGAACTGATGGTACTGGGTCGGATGCGCCGGGAACTCCTTCACCTTGTTGGTGATGATCGTGAACACCGGCCGCCAGACCGGCTGCAGCATGACCGCGGAGTCCTGCAGCAGCTTCTCGACCGTTCTCCATCTTGGCCCGGCGCGCCTCGACGTCGAGGGTCGCCTCGGCGTCGTCGAGGGCAGCGTCGAACTCCGGGTTGGTGTAGTTCGACTCGTTCCAGGGCACGCCGGTGCGATAGCCGAGCGAGAGCACCATCGTGCCGAGCGGGCGATGGGTCCAGGAGGTCGCGCCGAACGGCGTCTTGTCCCAGATCTCCCAGTACTTGGACGCCGGCATCACGTTGATGTTGAGCGTGACGCCGATGTCCTTGAGCTGGTCGCGCCAGATCTCGCACACCGTCTGGTGCCAGGGGCCGTCGGTGTTGCCGACGTCGATCGAGAGCTCGATGCCGTCGGGATAGCCGGCCTCGGCGAGCAGCTTCTTGGCGCCCTCGACGTCGCGCACCAGCGCCGGCAGCTGGAAGTACTCGGGATGGATCGGCGCCACGTGATGGTGCTCGCCGGCGTCGCCGCCGCCCTGGAACACCAGGTCGCGATAGACGCTGTGGTCGGCCGCCATGATCAGCGCGTGGCGCAGCTTGATGTTGTCGAACGGCGGCTGGCTGACCTGGAAGCGGCAGCAGAGCGTCTGCGCGGTGCGCGCCTCGACGATCTGGCCCTCGAGCGCCTGGGCGAACTCGAACTGCTCGATCCCGAACGAATAGATCGTGTCGACGTCGCCCGAGGCGAACGCGGTCAGCTGGTTGTCGGCGTCGTAGTGGAAGTAGTGGATCTCGTCGAGGTAGACGTCGCCGCCCCAGTACTTGAAGTCCTTGCCGTCGGTGGTCTTGGTCACCCGCTTCAGGATGCAGCGGTCGCCGACCGCGATCTCGGCCAGCGTGAACGGCCCGGTGCCGATCGGGTTGTCCGAGAACGGCGGCTTGAATGAAGGGTGCAAAATCGCGGTCGGATAGTTGTAGCAGTCCTCCGGGGCCGAGAGCACCGGCTTGGAGAGGTTGAAGCGCACGGTGTGCTTGTCGACCGCCTCGACCGCGCCCGGGATCATGCTCTTCTTGCCGTCCTTCTCCTCGGTCATCGAGGCGAAGGTCGAAAGGCCGCTGTTCGACGAGGCGAGATCGGGATCGAGCCAGCGCTCGACGTTCCAGAGGATGTGCTCGGCGGTCAGCTCCTCGCCGTTGTGCCAGAGCACGCCCTGGCGCAGCTTGAAGGTCCAGGTCTTGAGGTCGTCGGAGGCCTCCCAGCTCTCGGCGAGCATCGGCCGGGTGACGTTGTCCGGGCCGGTGATCGCCAGATATTCGGCGACGTGCCGGGTCTGGTTGGACATCTGGACCCAGGCGTAGGTCGCGGGGTCCTCCATCTTCTGGACCTCCATGCCGACCTTGAGGATGCCGCCCATCTTGGGCGTGCCCTGGGCTCGGGCGCGCGGGATCGCGCTGTCGCCGAACACCCGGCCGACGATGCCATAGGCCGTGGTCGCCGACAGGCCGAGCAGGGTCGCGGTGCGCAGGAACTCGCGCCGGTCGACGCGGCCAGCCTCGAGCTGCTCGACCAGCTTTGGGATGTAGGGATGAAGCTTGCGCTCGTCGGATTTGGCCACGGTCGTTCTCCGTCGCTGTCGCGTTGCGCCTCCCAGATCCCGACGCCGCTGCACGGCCCTCCCTGAATCGAAGCCGCTCCGGGCCGTCGAAATCCGCATCTGGGCTCGACAGTACCCCATCGCCCTGGGCTGTCAACCGCGGCTCCGGCGCGTGCGATCGGCGCGCGCAACCGAGGATGAGTGCTGCCGCCGGCCGGCTGCGCCAACTTTCCGATGGCCGAGCCGCCGCCGATCCGCTACGCTCTTTTCAAAGCAGGCACCAAGAAGGGCAGGGTTCCCGGAGCGCGGCTGTTTCGAACGGGAACCGGCTTGGCCTGACATCCTTCGCGTAGTCGCGAGCGTTCGAAGGAATGCGTTTCGGCGTGTTCTTGGAGGGTTCGTGGCGTGTCGACAACGAGCGCCTCGCCGGGTCGGTCGACCTGGCTGAGACGGTCAGGCCCGTCGTGGGTCGTGGCCGTGGTGATCTACAGCGGCTTTGGCCTTGCTACCTGGTTCCACAGCGTGTTGCCCTGGTGGCTGCTGGCGGCGGTCGGCGGCGCGCTGATCGCCTGGCACGGCTCCTTGCAGCACGAGGCGGTCCACGGCCAGCTCGCCCGCCGGCGCTGGCTGAACGATCTGCCGGCACTGCCGCCGCTCGCGCTCTGGCTGCCGTTTCCGCTCTATCGGGCGGCCCATCGGGCGCACCACCAGGTCGAGATCCTGACCGAGCCCTGGCGCGACCCGGAGTCGTTCTATGTCGATCGGGCGACCTGGCAGCACCTGCCGCAGCTGGTCCGGCTGACCCTGCGGACGCACAACACGCTGCTCGGGCGGCTGCTGCTCGGGCCGTTCCTGGTGATCGGGCAGTTCTTCTGGGCCGAGGGCCGGGCGCTCGCCGCCGGCGACCGCCGCCATCTCGCGATCTGGCTCTGGCACCTGCCGGCCGCGGCGCTGGTGGCGCTGTGGGTGAGCGTGGTCTGCGGCCTGCCGCTCTGGCAATATCTGCTGACCTTCGTGCTGCCCGGCGCCAGCCTGACGCTGGTGCGCTCGTTCGCCGAGCACAAGGCGGCCCGCACCGACTTCGAGCGGACCGCGCTGGTCGAGACCGGCTGGTTCTTCTCGCTGCTGTTCCTCAACAACAATCTGCACCTCGCCCACCACAAGCGCCCGGACCTGCCCTGGCACGCGCTGCCCGCTTACTACCGGGCCGAGCGGCGAGAGCTGCTCGAGGAGAACGGCGGCCTGATCTACCGCGGCTATCGCGAGATCCTGCGCCGATTCCTGCTGCAACCGGTCGACATGCCGGCTCACCCCGACTTCTGACCGCCGGCACCGCCGGCCGGGCTACCGGTCACGACCGTTCACGCTATGTAAATGGCTGCGGCTCAGCCGACTGCGTCGGGCGCTGGGCCGCGGCGCGGCGGAGGGAGTGACCGGATGCAACGAGCCCTGGTGCGCAATCCGACGGTGCCGGCCCTGGCGTGGATTCTGCTTGGCGCGCTCGCGCTCGCCGGCTGCGATGACGGCGCCGATGCCGGCAAGGCCACGGCGCCGCCGCCGGAGGTCACCGTGGCCCGTCCACGCGTGGAAAAGCTGGTCGAGTGGACCGAGTTCACCGGCCGCTTCGAGGCTCTCCAGTGGGTCGACGTCCGGGCCCGGGTCTCGGGCTATCTCGCGACGATCGACTTCCGGGACGGCCAGGTGGTCGAGAAAAGCCAGAGCCTGTTCCTGATCGATCCGCGGCCGTTCGAGGCGGCACTCGCGCGCGCCCGCGCCGATCTGGCGAGCGCAGAGGCCCAGCTCGAGCTGGCCGATATCCAGTTCGAGCGGGTCGCAAAGCTGATCGGCAGCCCGGCGTTCGCCCAGACCAACTATGATCAGCGGTTGCAGGAGCGGCGGGCGGCCGAGGCGAGCGCGGGCGCTGCGCAGGCGGCGCTCCAGCAGGCTCAGCTCAACCTCGACTACACCCGGATCGAGGCGCCGATCGCCGGGCGAATCTCCGACCGCCGGGTCGACATCGGCAACCTGGTCACCGAATCGACGCTCCTGACCACGATCGTGACGCAGAGCCCGATCTACTTCGTGTTCGACATGAGCGAGGCCGATTTCCTCGGCTATCAGCGGGCCGTGCTGGCGGGCGAGCTGCCCTCGACCCGCGATCGCTCGACCCTGGTCAACGTCAAGCTGGTCGATGAGGACGACTGGCACCGGCAGGGGCGGATGAACTTCGTCGACAACGTCGTCGACCAGGCTTCGGGCACGGTGCGGGCGCGCGCCGAGTTCTTCAACCCGGACCATCTGATCCAGCCCGGCCAGTTCGGCACGATCCGGATCCCGGGCTCGCCGGAATACCCGGCGATCCTGATCCCGGACGAGGCAATCGTCACCGACCAATCGCAAAAGCTGGTCATGACCGTGACCACGGATAACAAGATCGAGCCGCGCGTGGTTCGCCCGGGACCGACGGAGCTCGGCCTGCGCATCGTGCGGCGCGGACTCGAGCCGGACGACCGGATCGTGATCAACGGCCTGCTGCGGGTGCGCCCGGGCATGGAGGTGACGCCCAGGGAAGGCCAGATCGAACTGCCGCCGCCGCCCGTGGCGTCCGAAAGCTGAGCAGCCGGACCAGCGGCCATGCGCTTCGGGCATTTCTTCGTCGACCGGCCGATCTTCGCGTCGGTCGTCTCGATCCTGATCGTCCTCCTCGGCGCCGCCGCCTATCTTGCCCTGCCGGTCGCTCAGTACCCGGAGATCGCGCCACCGACCGTCCAGGTGACCGCGAGCTATCCCGGCGCCTCGGCCGAGGTTGTGAGCGACACCGTCTCGACCCCGCTCGAGCAGGAGATCAACGGGGTCGAGGGCATGCTCTACATGGTCAGCCAGGCGACCGCCGACGGCCAGCTGTCGCTGACGGTGACCTTCGCGCTGGGAACCGATCTCGACATCGCCCAGGTGCTGGTCCAAAACCGCGTCGCGATCGCCGAGCCCCGACTGCCCGAGGAGGTCCGCCAGATCGGCGTCACGGTGCGCAAGAACTCGCCCGACCTGCTGATGGTGATCCACCTTAGTTCGCCGGACGAGTTCGCGCGACCAGCTGTACATCTCAAACTACGCGAACCTGCAGATCCGGGACGTCCTGGCCCGGATCGAGGGGGTCGGTGATGTGCGCGTGTTCGGCGCGCGCAACTATTCGATGCGCATCTGGCTCGATCCCGACAAAGTGGCCGCGCGCAACCTGACCGCGGGCGACGTGGTCCAGGCGCTGCGCGGCCAGAACGTGCAGGTCGCCTCGGGTGTGCTCAACCAGCCGCCAGTGCCCGATCAGGGCGCCTTCCAGCTCAACGTCGAGACGCTCGGCCGCCTCAAGGAGGCCAGGGAATTCGAGAACATCGTGGTCAAGACCGAGCCCGGCGGCCGGGTCACGCGTCTGCGTGACATCGCCCGCATCGAGCTCGGCGCCCAGGACTATACCGCCAACGGCTATCTCGACCGCCGGCCGGCGGTGCCGCTGCTGATCTTCCAGCAGCCGGGCTCGAACGCGCTCGCGACCGCCGGCCGACTGCTGGCGACCATGGCCGAGCTGGCGACGGACTTCCCGTCGGGCCTGCGCTTCGACGTGAAGTTACAACCCGACCGAGTTCATCGCCCAGTCGGTCCAGGCGGTGATCGACACGATCTACGAGGCGGTGATTCTCGTCGTCCTGGTGGTCATCCTGTTCCTGCAGACCTGGCGCGCCTCGATCATCCCGATCGTCGCCATCCCGATCTCGCTGATCGGCACTTTCGCGGTGATGGCGGCGTTCGGCTTCTCGCTCAACAACCTGTCCCTGTTCGGCCTGGTGCTGGCGATCGGCATCGTGGTCGACGACGCGATCGTGGTGGTCGAGAACGTCGAACGCAACCTCGAGCAGGGCATGAGCCCGAAAGACGCGGCGCACCGCACGATCGACGAGGTCGGCAACGCCCTGGTCGCGATCGCGCTGGTGCTCGGGGCGGTGTTCATTCCGGCCGCCTTCATCAGCGGCATCTCGGGCCAGTTCTTCCGGCAGTTCGCGATCACCATCGCAGCGGCCACCGGCATCTCCCTCCTCGTCTCGATGACGCTCAGCCCGGCGCTGTGCGCGCTGCTGCTCAAGCCGCCGCAGCGCCGAGACGAAATCGCGACCGCTGCTGCTCCGTCCGGTGCACGGCATCTTTGCCGGCTTCAACTGGCTGTTCGACCGACTGGCGCGCGGTTACGGCAACGTGACCCGCCGGCTGGTCCGGTTGACCGCGGTCGTGCTCGTGGTCTACGCCGGCCTGATTGCGCTCACCGGCTGGCAGTTCGAGCGCGCGCCCACGGGCTTCATCCCACCGCAGGACCTGGGCTATCTGATCACCGTGATCCAGCTGCCGCCGGGGTCCTCGCTCGCCCGCACCGACGCCGTGGTGCGGCGCGCCTGGAGATCATTCTGGACACCGAGGGCGTCGTCGCCACGGCGGCCGTTCGCAGGGTTCGACGGCGCCACGTTCACAAATGCCCCAAACGCCGGCGCGATCTTCTCGCCGCTGGCGCCGTTCGAGGAGCGCGCCGCGTCCGGCCGGAGCGCGAACGTCATCCTCGCCGATCTGAACGCCAAGCTGTCGACCATCCAGGAGGCCTTCATCGTCGTCGTCGCGCCGCCGCCGGTGCGCGGCATCGGCACCGCCGGCGGCTTCAAGATGATGGTCCAGGACCGCCGTGGCCGCGGGCTCGAGGCGCTCGAGGCGGCGACTCAGGCGCTGGTCGCCGCCGCCAACCAGACGCCTGGCCTGCTCAACGTGTTCTCGTTGTTCAACACCCGCACGCCCAAGATCTACGCCGACATCGACCGGGTGAAGGCGGAGATGCTCGGCGTCACGCCCGAGCAGGTGTTCGAGGCGCTCGAGGTCTACATCGGGTCGATCTATGTCAACGACTTCAACCTGCTCGGTCGGACTTTCCGGGTCACGGCCCAGGCCGATGCTCCGTTTCGCAAGGAGCTGCGCGAGGTTACCAGGCTCAAGACGCGCAGCGATCAGGGGGCGATGGTGCCGCTCGGCTCGGTCGCGACCTTCCGCGACATCAGCGGGCCCTATCGGGTGCCGCGCTACAATCTCTATCCGGCGGCCGAGGTCCAGGGCAGCGCGACGCCCGGCATCTCCACCGGCACCGCGCTCGTGACGATGGAGAACCTGGCCGCGCAGGTGCTGCCCGACGGCTTCGGCTACGAGTGGACCGAGCTCGCGCTGCAGGAGAAGCTGGCCGGCGGCGGTCTGCTCGTGTTCGTCGCTTCCGTGGTGTTCGTGTTCCTTCTGCTCGCGGCGCAGTATGAAAGCTGGCTTTTGCCGCTGGCCGTGATCCTGATCGTGCCGATGTGCCTGCTGGCTGCGGTCAGCGGACTGCTGTTGCGCGGCATGGATGTCAACATCCTCGCCCAGATCGGCTTCGTCGTGCTGGTCGGGCTCGCCGCCAAGAACGCGATCCTGATCGTCGAGTTCGCGCGCCAGGGCGAGGACCAGGGGCTGGACCGGTGGACCGCTGCGACCGAGGCCGCGCGCACGCGCCTGCGCCCGATCCTGATGACCTCGCTCGCGTTCATCCTGGGCGTCGTGCCGCTAGCGCTCGCGACCGGCGCCGGCGCCGAGATGCGCCAGTCGCTCGGCACCGCGGTCGCCTTCGGCATGCTCGGGGTGACCGTGTTCGGGCTGATCTTCACGCCGGTCTTCTACGTCGCCTGCCGGCGCCTCGCCCAGCTCCGCCGCTCCACGCCGGAGCCGGCCCCGGCCGAGGCCGGGGCCTGAGCCCCGAGGAGCCTGTGCCCAGCGGACGCGATCGCGTTGACTTGACCCTCGCTCAGGCCACCGGGGTCAAGCAGGTCCGGGGCGCCTGAGCGCGGCCTCAAGCCGCGCCAGGATCTCGGCGCGGCCGGCGCGCAGCGGGCCGACGTTCTCCATCTTGAGCGCCGCCGCGGCCGACGCGAAGGCGCCGCAGGCCGCGAGATCGGCGCTCGCCAGCCGGCCGGCCAGATAGGCCGCGAGGTAGGTATCGCCGCAGCCGGTCGGATCGACCTGCCGGCGCGGCGTCACGGCCTCGATCGCGATCGCCCGGTCGGGGCCGAAGATCGTCGAGCCGCGGCTGCCCTTGGTCACCAGCAGCTCGCGCACGCCCGCCTCTCGGACCCTGGCGGCGGCCGCGGCGAGGTCGCTCTGCCCGGTGTGGATCAGCAGTTCCGCCTCGTCGGCCTTGAGCACGGCGAGCCGGCCAAGGTCGCGCGGCCGGCGCATCGGGCGCGCGGCCTCGACCGCGCGGTCCACGATCCGTCGGGTGAGGCCCTGGACATCGAGCCCGACCAAACCGCCCGCGGCCGCGCAATGGGCGATCATCCCGAGCTCGACGTCCCGGCTGGTCAACGGTCCGATCTGCCAGATCCGGGCGGTGATCGGCGGCAGATCCCGGACCCGGATCGGGGCCGCGGTGGCGTCGACCCGCTGCCGTCGGGCATCGGGCAGCACCGGATCGTAGAGGTTACGAAACGTCGTGGTCGTCCGGCTCGGCAGGTTGAACACCTCGACGCCGCTCGCGCGCAGCTCCCCGAGCAGCACCGCCTCGTCGGCAGGTGCGACCCGGGTGACGACCGCCGCGCGCAGGCCGAGCGCGACGTAGACCATCGTCGAATAGTAGGCAGCGCCGCCCGGCTGCGGCGGGTATTCGGTGGTGCCGACGGCGTTGATGTCGCGCGCGACCGGGCCGATGATGCAGGCATCGAACATCTCAGTCGGCGAGGCGCCGCAGCGCGGCGCGATAACGCCTCGCGATCGGGTCGCGCGCAGTGTGGCGGCCGTCCTTGACCAGCCAGCGGCCGCCGACCATGACGTCCTGGACCGGGTTGGCGTTGCCCGCGAACACCAGGCTGTCGAGCAGGGTCTCGCCGCGGCGGCCGGCGAGCACCGGGTGGTCGGCATCCAGGCGGATCAGGTCGGCCCGATGGCCCGGCGCGAGGCGGCCGATCCGGCGGCCGAGCGCCTGGGCGCCGCCGGCCAGCGCCGCCTGCCAGAGCCTGGCCCCGCAGTGCGGCTGCTCGAGGCTGCTCGCGACCAGCCGGCGAAGCGTGTTCAGCCGCTGGCCGTACTCGAGCCAGCGCAGCTCCTCGACCGGGCTGACCGAGACGTGGCTGTCGGAGCCGATCCCGAACCGGCCGCCCGCCTCCAGGAACGCCGCGAGGTTGAACAGGCCATCGCCGAGATTGGCCTCGGTGGTCGGGCACAAGCCCGCGACCGCACCCGAGCGGGCGAGCGCCGTGGTCTCATCGTCATCCATGTGGGTCGCGTGGATCACGCACCAGTTGGGTCCGACCGCGGCCAGATCGAGCAGGTGGGCGACCGGCCGCTGGCCGCACCAGGCGAGGCAGTCGCGGACCTCGCGCACCTGCTCGGCGACGTGGATGTGGACCGGCACCTGGGTGTCGATCCGGTCCATGATGCCGATCGCCTCCCGCAGCGCCGGGTCCGGCACCGCGCGCAGCGAATGCGGTGCCATGCCGAGCCGCAGGTTCGGATCGCCGGCGCAGGCGTGCCGGAGACGGTCCAAAAGCGCGCCGAAGGTGTCGAGATCGTGCAGAAAACGGCGCTGCCCGGGATCGGCCGGCGCCCCGCCGAAGCCGCCCGCGAGATAAAGCACCGGCAGGTGGGTGAGGCCGATCCCGGCCTGCTCGCGGGCGGCCAGAATCGCCTGCGAGAGCTCGGCCGGATCGGCGTAGGCGCCGCCGTCGGGCCGGTGGTGCAGGTAGTGGAATTCGCCGACCGCAGTGTAGCCCGCCTCCAGCATCTCGACGTAGAGCTGGGCGGCGATCGCGGCCAGCTCGTCGGGGCCGATCCGCTCGAGGAAGCGGTACATGACCGTCCGCCAGGTCCAGAACGAGGCTTCGTCAGGCCCCTGGCGCTCGGCGAGGCCGGCCATGGCGCGCTGAAAGGCGTGGCTGTGCACGTTCGGCATGCCGGGCAGGACGACGCCCGCGAGCCATTCCGCGCCCGCCGCGCTGGCGCCGGCCTGGACCGCGGCGAGGTCGCCGCGCCGATCGATCTCGAGCCGGACGCCGGCGGCGAGGCCCTCCGGCAGCAAGGCGGTCTCGGCCCACAGCACGGTCATCCTGGTTCCCGGAACGGTCCCGACCATCCGGGCGTTACTCACACTGAACTCCCAGGTCAACCGGCTTGGCGCCGGCGCAGGGCTTCGCTGCCATCGCGGCGAAGTGTTGGAGCGCGGAGCAACGCATGCCGACCTGGGACAATCTGTGGCTCAATGTCCATCTGGCCACGATGACCGAAGGCGAGGACGCCTATGGCGCGATCGCTGACGGCGCGCTCGCGGTTCAGGACGGGCGGATCGCCTGGGTCGGGCCCGAGGCAGCGCTGCCGCAGCGCGATGCCGGCATGCTGATCGACGGCTGCGGCGGCTGGCTGACCCCGGGCCTGATCGACTGCCACACCCACCTGGTGTTCGCGGGCGACCGCTCGGGCGAGTTCGAGCAGCGCCTGCAGGGGGTGTCCTACGAGGCGATCGCGCGCGCGGGCGGCGGCATCGCGAGCACGGTCCGGGCGACGCGCGCCGCGAGCGCCGAGGCGCTCGAGGACAGCGCCAGGCGCCGGCTCGACGCGCTGCGGGCGGGCGGCGTGACCACGGTCGAGATCAAGTCGGGCTACGGGCTCGACGTCGCGACCGAGGTGCGGATGCTCGAGGTCGCGCGCCGGCTCGGGCGCAGCCTAGGGATCGAGGTGCGCACCAGCTTTCTCGGCGCCCACGCGCTGCCGGCCGAGTTCGCCAACGACCGGGCGGGCTATCTGGATCTGGTCTGCGAGCGGGCGCTGCCCGAGGTCGCAGAGCGCGGTCTCGCCGATGCGGTCGATGCCTTCTGCGAGGGGATCGCCTTTACCCCGGACGAGGTCGCGCGCGTGTTCGATGCGGCGGCGCGCCATGGCCTGCCGGTCAAGCTGCACGCCGATCAGCTCTCGGACCTGGGCGGCGCCGCGCTCGCCGCCCGCTTTGGCGCCCTCTCGGCCGATCACCTGGAATACACGAGCGAGGCTGGCGTGCAGGCGCTCGCGGCCGCGGGCACGGTCGCGGTCCTGCTGCCGGGCGCGTTCTACATGCTCCGCGAGCGCCAGCGGCCCCCGGTCGACCTGTTGCGCCGGCATGGCGTGCCGATCGCGCTCGCGACCGACTGCAACCCCGGCTCGTCGCCGGTGGTCTCGCTGCTCGCGGTGCTCAACATGGCCTGCACGCTGTTCGGTCTGACCCCGGCGGAGGCGCTCGCCGGCGTCACCCGCAACGCGGCGCGGGCGCTCGGGCTGGGCGATCGCGGCACGCTCGCGCTCGGGCAGCGCGCCGACCTTGCGCTCTGGCGGATCGAGCGTCCAGCGGAGCTCAGCTACTGGTTAGGACTGACGCCGCTCGAGACCGTACTCCAGGACGGTCGCCGATCATATCCCGTAACATGTCGATGAACTTACCTTGTTCTGTCCGAAAATTGCCGCGAAATTGTGAGCCAGATAACAGGCGGCCAGACAGGAGGCTGACACAACGACCCTCCGGGGTCGATGGACGGGAGGAAATGCCTTGAGAGTGGCTGGTGTGACCCTGTCCGAGTTCAATCCGCGCCTGCCCTGGTGGGGCGGCGACCTGCAGACGATTCGCAACTACGCGCTGAGCGTCGATCACGCGATGCCCTGCAAGGCCGCCCGGCGACTGGTGGTGCGGCTGAAGGATGGCAGCGGCGATCGCCTGGTCGCCTCGCTCCATCTGCCGCAGGACTTGAGCGCGCGGCCGCTGGTGGTGCTGATCCACGGCATCTCCGGCTCCGAGAGCAGCTGCTACATGGTGCTGGCCGCCGCCTATTTCCTCGCCCGCGGCTACCCGGTGCTGCGGGTCAACCAGCGCGGCGCCGGCCCCTCGCGCCGCTTCTGCCGCCAGCAGTACCATGCCGGCCGGACCGAGGATCTGGATGCGCTGTTCGAGCGGCTGGACCCGAAGCTTCTGCGCCATGGCGTGCTGCCGATCGGCTTCTCGCTCGGCGGCAACCTGCTGCTCAAATATCTGGGCGAGGCCGGCACCAACGGGCCGGCGCGCCGCGCCGCCGCGGTCTCGGCGCCGCTCGATCTCGCGCACAGCTGCCGCTCGCTGATGCGCTGGCGCAACTATCTGTACCACCGCTACATTCTGACCCATCTGAAGCGCAACTGCACCGGCCAGGGCGCCCAGCTGAGCGAGCCCGAGCGCAAGGCGATCCTCGGCGCGGCGTCGCTGTGGCAGTTCGACGATGACTTCACCGCGCCGCGCTACGGCTACGCCGGCGCCGAGGACTTCTACGGCGCCAACTCGAGCCAGCATTTCCTCGGCGGGATCAAGGTCCCGACGCTTCTGATTCACGCCCAGGACGACCCGTTCGTGCCGGCCGACCCCTATCTCGCCCGCAAATGGTCGAGCGAGCCCCACCTGACGCCGCTGTTGCCCAAGAGCGGCGGCCATCTGGGCTTCCACGATCCGCTCGGCGTCTGGCACCTGCGCCAGATCGAGGCATTCTTCGAGCAGGCCTGAAGGCCGCTGCCGGCCTGCCGGGGTGATTTCAGGGTAGCGCGCCCAGCCGCCGAGGCATCAGCCGAGCGACACATCGAAAATTTCCGACCTGCCCAGGAGTCGGCCGCGAGCCGGTCGACGATCCGTCCGCGGACTGCCAGTCTGGGGCGTGGCTCCGGATCAGCGCGCACAGCTGGCTCAGACCGTCGCCCCCATGCCGCCGTCGAGGTTGATCGCGGTGCCGGTGATGAAGGCCGCGCGCGCGGAGACCAGGAAGGCGACCAGATCGGCGTACTCCTCGGCCTCGCCGATGCGGCCGAGCGGCACGCGGCTGCCCATCTCGGCGTAGAGCTCGGCGACCGGCCGGTTGCCGGCGCGCCGCTGCCACTGGGCGCTCTTGATCAGGCCGATGCAGATCGTGTTCACGCGGATGCCGGCAGCCGCGTACTCGTTGGCCAGCGACTTGGTGAGGTTGATCCCGGCCGCGCGGGTGACCGAGGTCGGCAGGCCGCGCGCCGGCGGCGCCTTGCCGCCGACGATCGTGGCGTTGACGATCGCACCGCCCCCGCGCGCCCGCATGAGCGGCACCACCGCCCGGCAGAGCCGGACCGCGGCCATCAGCTTGAGGTCGAGGTCGGCGTACCAGGCATCGTCGTCGACCTCCTCGAGGCCGCGCGCGGCCGAGGTGCCGGCGTTGTTGATCAGGATGGCGACGCCGCCGAACGCCGCCACCGCCTCGTCGACGAAACGCTGGCAGTCCTCGGCCCGGCTCACGTCGGCGACGATCCCCCGGACCTCGCCCCCGGCCACCGCGCAAAGCTCGGCAGCGGCCGCTTCGAGATGGCTCGCCCGGCGGGCGCAGATCGCGACCCTGGCGCCCGCGCCAGCGAGCCTCGCCGCGCTCGCGCGCCCGAGCCCGTCGCTGCCGCCCGTGATCAGCGCCACCTTGCCTTCAAGCCCTAGATCCATCCTGTTCCCCACCTGCGTTTGCGGCCCGATCATGCTCCGCGCGCGCGTTCCGGACAACCCGCCGGCGGTTCCGGGAGCTCGGGCTTAGAGATCGGCTCGCGGCGGGCTCAACGGCAGCTTCTGCTCATGCTACAGTGTCAGCGGCAGCGCAGTGGCAGCTACGATGACGAGACGACGATGGCGGAGCCGGCCGTGAAGCGTTGGACGACCGGGGAGTTCCTCGCCTGGGACAACGGCACCGGCCGTCGCTATGAGCTGGTCGACGGACATGTCCTGGCCATGGCGCCGCCGAGCAGTCGCTGAACGGCCTCGTGAGGGAGCAAGCAATGGCGCAAGGTTTCACCGTGGCGAACTTCCGCCATGTCGCGGACGGCCTGCAGGAAGGTCAGTTCGGCGTCGGCGAGCGCAGGCAAGCGAGCGGCTTGAGCGATCTCGACCCGACCTACCGGCAGCTGATGGACCGTCCGGTCACCATGATCCTCGGCCTGACCGGGCCCGACGGCCGGCCCAGCCTGACGCCGATGTGGTTCGACTACGAGGACGACAAGGTGCTGGTGAACACCGCCTCGCACCGGCCGAAATGCGCATGGATCCGCAAGCATCCGCGGCTCACCGTCCTGCTGGTCAATCCCGACAACCCCTACCACTGGATGCAAATGAAGTGCACGGTGGAGAAGGAGATGCGGGAGTGGGAGGCAGGCGGCGACTACGTCACCAGGCAACTCGACCGGATCTGGACGAAGTACACCGGCAATCCACCGCCCTACGCCCTGCGCGACCCGGCGATCGACGAGAAACGCGTGCTGTTCATCTGCCACATCGACCGCATCGCGACCTTTGGCAAGCCGTAGGGACCGCGGCACGGCCGGATCGTTCGGGGTGGCGTGCCCTGCATCCACACTCGGCCTTTTGCTGCGCGCGCCTTGCATCTACCATGGCGGGAACCGATGGCTTGATCCATTGATGTAGCCCGCCATGGCACCAGCATCGGCCGCGCCGCGCATTTTCGTCTCCTACGCCCGGAGCGACGGCAAGGAGTTCGCCGCCAAGCTGCGAACGCCGCCTCCAGGACGAGCATGGCTTTCCGCTGTGGCAGGACCTCGCCGACCTGGAGGGCGGCAAGGACTGGTGGCAGCAGATCACCGAGGCGATCGACCACGTCGAATTCCTCGTCCTGGTCATGACCCCGGCGGCGCTCGGCTCCGAGTTCGTCCGGCGCGAGTGGCGCTACGCCCGCCAGCAGGGCAGGTGCGTGATCCCGGTGATCGGCGCGCAGGGCATCGACTTCGAATTCGCTGCCCGGCTGGATGCGCCGCGCGCACTTCGTCGACCCCGACGAGCCCGATCAGTGGCGTCGCTTCGTGCGCACCCTCGAGGCGCCGTGCAAGGCGACGCGCGCGCCGTTCATGGTCGAGGGCCTGCCGCAAGTGTTCGTCCGCCGCCCGCGCGAACTCGAGCAGCTCGTCGCCTCGCTGCTCGACCAGAGCGGCGAGGAGCCGGTCGCGATCACCGCCGCGCTCAAGGGCGCCGGCGGCTTCGGCAAGACCACGCTCGCCCGCGCGATCTGCCACGAGGAGGCGATCCAGAACGCCTTCGACGACGGCATCCTCTGGGTCACCCTCGGCGAGCAGCCGGGCGACATCCAGAGCCATGTCGTCGAGCTGATCGAAGTCCTCACCAACGAACGGCCGGGCTTCAAGACGATCGAGGCCGCCGTCACGCGCCTTGGCGAGGTCATCGGCGAGCGGCGCATGCTGATCGTGATCGACGATGTCTGGCAGGCGGCGCATGCCCGCCCGTTCCTGCAGGCCGGGCCGAACTGCGCGCGCCTGATCACCACGCGCAACCGCGACGTCCTGCCGCCCAACGCGAAGCCTCTCGATGTCGACGCCATGGAGCCGAGCGAGGCGATCAAGCTGCTCCGCTTCGGCCTTCCGGATGGCGAGGACGCCACCTTCGCCGAGACTTGCGCAGCGCCTCGGCGAATGGCCGCTGCTTCTGAAGCTCGTGAACGGCGCGTTGCACAAACGCTTGGCCGCCGGTCAGCCGCTCGCCGCCGCGCTCGCATGGGTGAACGCCGGGCTCGACAGCCGGGGGCTCACTGTTTTCGACGCTCGCGATCCAGTCGAGCGCGGGGATGCGGTTGCCAAGACGCTTGGCGTCAGTCTCGAGCTTTTCACCGAAGACGAGAAAGCGCGTTTCTCCGAGCTCGCGATCTTCCCGGAAGACGTGGACGTGCCGCTCGCTGTCGTCGAGACGCTTTGGTCGCGCACCGCCGGGTTCGACGAGTTCGAAACCGAGGCTCTGTGCACGCGGCTTTACGACCAGTCGCTGCTCTTGGGTCTCGATCTCGCCACGCGCCGCATCCGCCTGCACGACGTGATCCGCGCGCTACCTGCAGGCCGAGCAGAAAGAGCGCCTGCCTGCGCTCCACGCCGAGCTGGTCGAAGCCTACCGCGCGCGGTGTCCGGACGGCTGGCATAAGGGGCCGGACGATGGCTATTTCTTTCAGTACCTTCCCTGTACCACCTTGCCGAGGCCGGGCGAGCGGACGAGCGCCGTTCGCTGCTGTTCGACTACCGCTGGCTGCGCCGGAAGCTCGAGGTCGCGGGCGTCAACCGGCTGATCGAGGATCTCGAGCCGCTGAGCGACGAGGCTGAGGCGTCGCGTCTCGCCGCGCCCTCCGTCTTTCCTCCCATGTCCTGAACCATCAGCCGCGCCAGCTCGCCGGCCAGCTCCTGGGCCGCCTCTCGAGCGCCGATGGCCCGGTGATCCGCGAGCTTCTCGGCGCCGCGCGCGCCGGCGCGGACCGGCCCTCGCTGGCGCCTCTGCGGCGTTCGCTGACGCCGCCCGGCGGACCGCTGCTGGCGACTCTGGAGGGCCATGCGGTGGGTCCGGGCGGTGGCGGTGACGCCGGACGGGCGGCGCGCGGTCTCGGGGTCTGACGACCAGACGCTCAAGGTCTGGGACCTGGAGCAGGGCGCGCTGCTGGCGACGCTGGAGGGCCATGGCGATAGGGTCGTGGCGGTGGCGGTGACGCCGGACGGGCGGCGCGCGGTCTCGGGCTCGGACGACAACGCTCAAGGTCTGGGACCTGGAGCAGGGCGCGCTGCTGGCCACCCTGGAGGGCCATGGCGCAGCGGTCAGGGCGGTGGCGGTGACGCCGGACGGGCGGCGCGCGGTCTCGGGCTCGGACGACAAGACGCTCAAGGTCTGGGACCTGGAGCAGGGCGCGCTGCTGGCGACCCTGGAGGGCCATGGCGACTGGGTCAGGGCGGTGGCGGTGACGCCGGACGGGCGGCGCGCGGTCTCGGGCTCTCGGCGGACAGCAGACGCTGAAGGTGCTGGGACCTGGAGCAGCGGCGCGGCTGCTGCGCACCCTGGCAGGGCCACTGGCGACATGGGGTCACTGCGGTGGCGGTGACGCCGGACGGGCGGCGCGCGGTCTCGGGCTCGGTCGACCGGACGCTCAAGGTCTGGGACCTGGAGCAGGGCGCGCTGCTGGCGACCCTGGAGGGCCATGGCGACTAGGTCACTGCGGTGGCGGTGACGCCGGACGGGCGGCGCGCGGTCTCGGCCTCGCACGACCACACGCTCAAGGTCTGGGACCTGGAGCAGGGCGCCCTGCTCGCGACCCTGGAGGGCCATGGCGATAGGGTCAGTGCGGTGGCGGTGACGCCGGACGGCCGGCGCGCCGTCTCGGCCTCTTACGACCGGACGCTCAAGGTCTGGGACCTGGAGCGGGGCGCGCTGCCTGGCGACCCTGGAGGGCCATGGCGTTTGGGTCGGGGCGGTGGCGGTGACGCCGGACGGGCGGCGCGCGGTCTCGGCCTCCTACGACCGCACGCTCAAGGTCTGGGACCTGGAGCAGGGCGCGCTGCTGGCGACCCTGGAAGGCCATGGCGCTCGGGTCCGGGCGGTGGCGGTGACGCCGGACGGGCGGCGCGCGCTCTCGGCCTCGGATGACCAAACGCTCAAGGTCTGGGACCTGGTGCGGGGCACACTGCTGGCGACCCTGGAGGGCCATAGCAGGCGGGTCACGGCGGTGGCGGTGACGCCGGACGGGCGGCGCGCGGTCTCCGCCTCGGACGACGCCACGCTGAAGGTCTGGGACCTGGAGCAGGGCGCGCTGCTTTCGACCCTGGAGGGCCATGGCACTGGGGTCAAGGCGGTGGCGGTGACGCCGGACGGGCGGCGCGCGGTCTCGGGCTCCGACGCCCGGACGCTTAAGGTCTGGGACCTGGAGCAGAGCGTGCTGCCGGCGATCCTGGAGGGCCATGCTTCTGGGTCGGGGCGGTCGCGGTGACGCCGGACGGGCGGCGCGCGGTCTCGGGCTCGGACGATCGGACGCTTCGATTATGGGAGCTGGCCACGGGCCGCGAGCTTGCTGCCTTTGCCGGGGATGCGCGCATTCATTGTTGCGCTTTCACCCCAGACGGCAGGTTCGTCATCGCGGGCGATGGCCGCGGTCAGATCCACGTGCTCGAAATCCTCCTCTGAGGCCAAGCCGTGGAAAAAATTCCTGCCCCATGCTACATTCTTCTGATCAGCGGATCCTGTCCGGCCACGCGACAGCTCTTGCACGGGGCTCGGTGTCCGCTGAGGGGCTTGCCAATCGACGAGAACCGCGGTCGCTTCACTGTCGCGCAAAACCAAACGAACCCAACGAACCCTTGTCTTTCAAAGACTTAGGTTTTTGGAGTGGGCTCATTTGGGCGTGCAAGTCGGCCTAGGCGCCGAGGTAGTAGCGCTTGATCATCGGGTTGTTCTGGAGCTCGGCGGCGTTCTTGCCCTCGAACTCGATGCGGCCGTGCACCATGACGTAAGCGCGGTCGGCGATCTTGATCGCCTGGTTGAAGTTCTGCTCGGCCATCAGCACGGTCAGACCCATGCGCGCCTTCAGTTCCGAGATCTTGGCGATCACCCGGCTGACCAGGATCGGCGCCAGCCCGACCGAGGGCTCGTCGATCAGCAGGAGCTTGGGCGCCGACATCAGCGCCCGGGCCAGCGCCACCATCTGCTGCTCGCCGCCGCTCATCGAGCCCGCGGGCTGCCGCTTGCGCTGCTGGAGAATGGGAAAAAGCCGTAGACCAGCTCGAGGCTGGCGGCGATCTGGCGGCGCGCGGCCGCTCGATAGGCGCCGAGCATCAGGTTCTCCTCGACCGAGAGCGCCGGGAACAGGCGGCGGCCCTCGGGCACCAGCGCGATGCCGAGGTCGACGATCGCCTCCGGCGTCTTTCCGACCAGGTCGAGCTTTGCGCCGTCCGCCTCGAGCTCGATCGTGCCCTCGGACGGCGTGATCAGGCCGGTGATGCACTTCAGGAGCGTGCTCTTGCCGTTGCCGTTGGTGCCGAGCAGGACCACGGTCTCGCCGTCGGCGACCCGGATCGAGACGTCGTGCAGCACGCGGACCGCACCATAGCCGGCATCGACGTGCCGAAGCGTCAGGCTATGCGCCAAGGTACGCCCTCTCGACCGCCGGATCGCCCACCACCTGGTCGGGCGTGCCCTCGGCGATCTTCTGGCCGGCGTCGAGCACGATCACGCGCTCAGCAAAGCGCATCACCGCACGCATGATGTGCTCGATCATGATCACCGCGACTCCCTGCTCATTGAGCTTGAACAGCACGGTGAGGATGTCGTCGACCTCGACGCTCGAGAGCCCGGCCATCGCCTCGTCGACGACCAGCAGCACCGGCTGGGCGGCCAGCGCCCGCGCGAGCTCGAGCTTGCGGAGATCGACCTGGGTCAGATCGGCCGGGCGCGCGTCGGCCCGCTCGGCGAACCCGATCAGCTCCAGGATCGCGATCGCCTCGGCGCGCAGATCCCGGCCGTGGGGCTTGCCATCGCGCGCGAACTCGAGCGGCACCAAGAGGTTGTCGATCACCGACAGGCTGCGGAACGGGCGCGGGATCTGGAAGCTGCGCATCATGCCGAGCCGGACCCGCCGGTGCGCCGGCAGCGAGGTCACGTCGCGGCCTCTGAAGACCACGCGGCCGCCGTCTGCGGGCAGGACGCCCGAGATGCAGTTGATCAGCGTCGTCTTGCCCGAGCCGTTCGGGCCGATCAGGGCCAGACGCTCGCCTTCGCCAAGGTCAAGGCTCACGCGGTCGACCGCGGTGAAGCCGCCGAACCGCTTGGCGAGATCCTGGACCTCAAGGACCGGCTCAGCCATCGCGGCGTTTTGCCCCCAATTTCTGGATCAAGCCGACGATGCCCTGGGGTGCGACGACGATGAAAGTCACGAGCAGCACGCCCACGATCAGCACGTTCGCGGCCGAGGAGACCGTGACCGTGACGATCTCCTGGATCGAGCCGAGCAGCAGGGCGCCGACCACCGGCCCGAACCAGGTTGCGGTGCCGCCGATCATCGGCATCGCGATCGCGTTGACCGCGATCGTCAGGTTGAACGCGGACAGCGGGTCGACGTAGGTGACGAAAAACGGATAGGGCACGCCGGCAAGCGCCATCAGAGCACCCATGATCGAGGCCGAGACCAGCTTCAGGCGCAGGGTCGGCACGCCGGTGCATTCGGCCGCGATCTCGTCATCCCGGATCGCGCTCAGGCCCTGGCCGATCCGCGAGAGCTGGAGCGAGCGCGCGATCCCGACCGCGCCGAGCGCGAGCGCCAGCATCAGCGCGAACAGGAACTCGATGTAGTCGTCGAAGAACAGCACGGTCTCCGGCGTCAGGATGTAGGCGCCGGTGGCGCCGCCAACGTAGTCCCAGTTGTTGGCGACGGTCTCGAGCACGATCGCCATCGCGAGCGTCGCGATCGCGAAGTAGACGCCGCGCAGGCGCAAGGTCAGATAGCCGGTCCCGAGCCCGATCAGGCCGCCGATCAGGGCGGCGGCCAGCATCATCACGAGCAGCGGCCAACCGAACGCCTTGTCGAGCGCGACCGAGGTGTAGGCGCCGAGCGCGAAGAAGCCGGCGCTGCCGAAGTTCACATAGCCGGTGAAGCCGCCCAGGATGTTCCACGCCACCGCCATGACCGTCGCCTGCAGGATCGCGTAGCCGGCGAAGAAGAAAAACTCATTCGCGAGCAGCTTGGTCGCGAGCAGGCCGGCAGCCAGGATCAAGGCCGACACCGACCAGAAGAGCAGGCTTCGCATCAGTAGCGGCCGAAGATGCCTTGCGGGCGGACCGCGAGCGTGATCAGCAGGATGCCGAACGAGACCGCCGGCGCCCAGGACGGCCCGGAGAAGGTCGCAACGAAGCTCTCGGCGACGCCCAGGATCAGCGCCGCGACCAGCGTGCCGCCGATGCTGCCCATGCCGCCGAGCACCACGATCGCGAACACCCGGCCGATGTAGAGGCGATCGACCGAGGGCTCGACCGGGCCGATGATGATCAACAGCGAGCCCGCGACCGCGGCGGTTGCGATCGAGAGGCCAAACGCCAGCTGCTTGACCCGGACCGGGTCGGCACCCATCAGGCGCAGCGCCAGGCGGTCCTGGGCGACTGCGAGCACCGCCCGACCGGCGAAGGTCTTCGCCAGGAACAGATAAACGCCAAGGGTCATCACGAGCGCGGTCGCGAACGGCACGAACAGGCGCAGCGGCAGGTCGACCGGACCCAGCCGCCAATTAGTGCCGATATAAGGTGCTTCCACCAGCCGGTAGTCGACACCGTAGACCATGATCAGCGAAATCTCGATGATGAACATCAGACCGAAGAAAAACACGAGCCCGCTCAGCGCCTCCTGCCCGGTTTTTTCGAAGCTCACGTAGTAAAAGGAGTAGATGGCGGCGCCCACGACGAAAAAAATCGGAGAAAAGACGAGGCCGATCAGGATCGGATCGAGACCGAGCGCGCTGTTGACCATGTAGGTGACATAGGAGCCCGCAATCACGAACGCCGGATGGGCGATGTTGACGATGTCGAGCTGGCCGAAGCTGATCGAAAGGCCGAGCGCGACCGCGGCGTAGAAGCCGCCGAGCAACAGGCCCGAGACGATGGCGTTCAGGAACAAGTCCATCGGCCGCGCTCGTCCCGGGCCGGGCCGGCGGCGCGCGCTATCCCTTCTTGGCTTCGGTGTAGGGAAACTGGAACTCGCCGGAGACCCATTCCTTCGGATAGAGGACGACGCGCTTGCCGGCGTGCTTGAACTGCTCGAGATCGTTGCCGGCGATGTTCTGGAACTGGACCATCAGGGCCCGCGTCTTGGCCCACTCGCCGTTGGCGCCGAACTGGACCGGGCCGACCACGGTCTCGAAGGTGGTCTTGTGGATGTGCTCGGCGAGCGCTGCCTGGTCGAGGCTGCCGACCGCATTGACCGCCTCGCCCAGGACCTGCAGGTAGGCGTAGGCGAACGGCGGCAGGTAGTGGCCGAGCGGATCGACCCCCTGGCCCTGGGCGCGCTCCTGGTATTTGGCCAGCAGCTCCTCGATGCCCGGGAAGTCGAGGGTCGGCTCCGGCACCCAGAAGTCGTAGTTGACGATCCCGTTCAGCATCGGCCCGAGGCTGGTCTGCAGGCTCGCGAACTGCAGCCCGACCATGCCGCCGCCGAACAGCTTGGTCTGGAGGTCAAGCTCGTTGGCCGCCCGCACCATGCCCGCGGAGTCCGGCGGATAGGACCCGACGAAGACGACGTCGGGGCTGGTCGCCTGAATTGCCCGGATGATCGGAGTGAAGTCGGTCGTGCTCGGCGGATAGGATTCGTCGTAGACGATCTCGAGGCCGGCGGCCTCGGCATTGATCCGGGCGCCGGCGATCGCATTCTTCGGGTATTCGGCATCGGCGCCGACCAGCGCAATCGTCTTGAGGTCCTTTTGCGTGGCCAGCTCGATGAAGCCGCGCGACCAGTCGACCCTGGGGTCCGGCCCGGCCGGCATGATCTGGAAGTAGCGGTCATAGTTGTACTGCTCGTTGGCGGCCAGCCCGAACAGGGTCATGAACGTCATTTTCTTGCGCATGATGATCGGCATGGCCGGCGCGATCGTATTGGTGCCGTAGCCCGACACGACCAGGTCGACGCCGTCGACGTTCAACAGCTTAGTATAGATCTTGGGCACGTTGGCCGGCTGGGTCTGATCGTCGTAGTAGACGAACTCGACCTCGCGGCCGAGCAGGCCGCCCTTGGCGTTAATGTCGTCGCGCCAGATCTCCATCGCGATCAGCGCGGGCTTGCCGGCGCCGGCCAGCGCGCCGGTCAGCGCCATGCTAAAGCCGATCTTGATCGGCGGATCGGCGGCGCGCGCGAGGTTGAGCCAAACCGGCGATGCCGCTGCGAGGGCACCGCCAGCCGCGGCCGTACGCAGCACCTGCCGCCGGGTCGTCCGCGGCCTGCTCGTAAATGCGCTGGTCATCTTGCTTACCTCCCTGGGCGCCGTCCTGACCCGGCGCCGCCCGTGCAACTCCAGGTCAGCCGGAGCGCCCGGTCAAGTCCAAACCCGCTCCGGTCAATCTTTCGTCAACGATCACCCGAAATTCTGCGGCGGTCGAGATAGAGGGTCGCCCGGAGCGCCTCGCCGGTCTGCGGCACCCGATCGGCGAGCTTCTTGAGCTCGGGGAAGGCGCTCCGGTCGAGGGTCCCGACCTCCGGCCAGTCGACCTCGATCATGTGACCGGCCGGGTCGCGCAGGTACATCTGCACCGCCCCATCCGGCAGCTCGTACATGCAGTTGTAGAAGGTCTCGGAATCGAGCACGCCCCTCGCTTTGGCCGCGCGATAGACCGCCTCGAAGTCGTCGACATCGAGGGCGAAGTGCTGGCGCACCGGGACCCTGTCCTCGAGCTCGAAGATGTGCAGCTGCTGCCGCCCCAGGCGCAGATACTGGGTCTTGAAGCCGAAATTGTAGGTCGGAATCCGCTCCAGGCCGAACATCTCCTCATAGAAGCGGACGGATTCATCGAGGTTTCTGGCGCTGATGCTGAGGTGGTTGAACCGGATCGCGAGCATGCTCGCCTCCCCTCGGTTGGCCGGATGTGGCCATCGTGCCCCGGGCGGGCGGGTGGCCGCAACCCCGACGCGGCAAGATCCGATCCGGCCGCGGCCGGCTGATCGGCCGACGCTTGCGCTGTTCGCCGCGCGGCCGCTATCAGGAACCGGGTGACGAGCGGATCAGAGGGGATGAGCGGATCAGCGAGCGGGTCGCGCGGCCGGGTGATCATCGCCGGCGGCTCGATCGCGGGGCTCGGCGTCGGCGCCCTGCTGCACCGCCTGGGCTTTGCGGTCGAGCTGTTCGAGCGCTCCGGCGAGGCGTTGGCCAGCCGCGGCGCCGGCATCGTGCCCCATCCCGAGCTGTTCGAAGTGCTCGAGGAGGCCGGCGCCCGGATCGATCCGACGATCGGCGTGCCGGTGGTCGGCCGTCGCACCTTTGCGCCGGACGGCAGCGTGCTCGGCGAGCATGCCCTGCCCCAGGTCATGATGTCCTGGGACCGGCTGTTCCGGCTGATCCGCGAGCAGTTCCCCGATCGCCGCTACCATGCCGGCCGGGCCATCGAGAGCTTCGAGCAGGATGCGGCCGGGGTTGTGGTCCACTTCGCGGACGGTGGCCGAACCCGCGCGGACTGGCTGATCGGCGCCGACGGCATCCGCTCGACCGTCCGCCGGCAGCTGCTGCCGGCACTCGAGCCCGCCTACGCCGGCTACGTCGCCTGGCGCGGGCTGATCGAGGAGCAGGCGATGTCGGGCGCGGCGCGCGCGGCGCTCTGCCGGCACCTGGCGTTCTGCCTGCCGCCCTCGGAACAGATGCTGGGCTATCCGGTGCCGGGCGCCGACGAGGCGATCGCCCCGGGCCAGCGCCGCTACAACTGGGTCTGGTACCGGCCGGTCGGGGCGGAGCAGCTGGCGGCGTTGCTGACCGATGCCGAGGGCCGGCGCTACGATCTGTCGATCCCGCCGGCGCGGATGGCGGCGGCGCCGGTCGCCGAGATGCGGGCCGCGGCCGCAGCGCTGGTGGCACCCTGCTTCCGCGAGGTCGTCGGGCTGGTGGCGCAGCCCTTCATCCAGGCGATTTACGACCTCGAAAGCCCGCGCCTGGTGTTCGGCCGGGTGGTCCTGATCGGCGATGCCGCGTTCGTCGCGCGGCCGCATGCGGGCATGGGCGCGACCAAGGCCGCACTCGATGCGGTGAGCCTGGCGCGGGCGCTGGCGGCCGCCGATCCGGCCGCCGCACTTGGCGACTGGGAGCGAGCGCGGCTCCGCTATGGCCGGGCACTGGTCGAGCGCGCCCGCTGGCTCGGCGCCTATCTGGAACAGCCGGCGCCCCAGGCATGGCCACAGATGGTCGCAAAGCTCGCTACGACGCTGATGACCGAGACGGCGATCTCGGGCTGGCTGCGGGCCTAGAATCGCGATGCCCGGACTTGACAGGAGCGCGTCGAGCCTGAGCTAGACACAGGGGGCGGAGCATCCACTATCGAGGGTGAGCCTTGGCCGCAGGCCGGACATCAGAACTCGCTGCAGCGCTATCGGGCAAAGCGCGACTTCCGCAAGACGGCGGAGCCGCCGGGCGGCGAGGTCACGTCCGGGACCAGCGTGTTCGTGGTCCAAAAGCACGCCGCGCGCCGCCTGCACTACGATCTCCGGCTGCAGTTCGGCGACACGCTGAAGAGCTGGGCGGTGCCGCAGGGGCCCTCGCTCGATCCTAAGGTCCGGCGGCTCGCGGTCCACGTCGAGGACCATCCGCTGCAGTACGCCGATTTCGAGCAGCCGATCCCCAAGGGCCAGTACGGTGCCGGCGCGATGATCGTCTGGGACCGCGGCAGCTGGACCCCGTTAGGCGATCCGGAGACGGATTACCGGAAGGGCACGCTGAAGTTCCGGCTGAATGGGGAAAAGCTCGGCGGCGGCTGGACGCTGGTCCGGCTGAAGCCCAAGGAGGGCGAGCGCGGCGACAACTGGCTCCTGATCAAGGAGCACGACCCGTACGCGCGCTCCGGCGAGGGTGACCAGCTGCTCGAGGAGCGCCCGGAGAGCGTGCTGAGCGGCCGCCGGGTCGAGGAGCTGCTCGCGGACGAGAAGCCGGGCCTGCCGGCCCCGGCCTCGCCGCGCAGGGCCAGGCGGATCCGGCCCTCGGTGCTGCCGGGCGCGGTCAAGGCGGCGCTGCCCGAGCAGGCCCGGCCGCAGCTCGCGACGCCGGCCACGCGCGTCCCCGAGGGCGACGAGTGGCTGCACGAGATCAAGCTCGACGGCTATCGGACGCTCGCCCGCCTGGAGGCCGGTGCGGTGCGCCTCTTGACCCGGACCGGCCAGGACTGGACCGACCGCTACGGGCTGCTCGCCAAGGCATTCGCGGCGTTGCCCTGCAGGGCCGCGCTGATCGACGGCGAGCTCGTGGTCCAGGACGAGCGGGGCATCGCGAGCTTCGCCGCCCTCCAGGACGCGCTCGCCGAGGGCCGGACCCACGAGCTCATCTGCTTTGCGTTCGATCTTTTGCACCTGGATGGCTACGACCTCACGGCCGTGCCGCTCGTTGAGCGCAAGCGGGCGCTAGGCGCCCTGCTCGAGCCCGTGATCTCGCCGAGCACGGCGCTCCAGTTCAGCGAGCACGTCCGGGGCAACGGCCGGGCGTTCTTCGAGCAGGCCTCGCGGCTCGGCCTCGAGGGCGTGATCAGCAAGCGCGCCGATGCGCCCTACCAGCAGACGCGAACCAAGAACTGGCTCAAGATCAAGAGCCGGCTGTCCGAGGAATTCCCGATCGTCGGCTACAACCCATCGGAGGTCGCGGGCGGGATCGGCGCGCTGCTGCTGGCCGCGGCCGAGGACGGCGGGCTCCGCTACGTCGGCCGGGTCGGCACCGGCTTTTCGATGGGTGAGATGAAGCGCCTGCATGGCCGGCTGGACGCGCTCCGGACCCGCCAGGCGCCGGTGGCACTGCCGCCCGAGGAGAAGCGCAAGGGGATCGTCTGGGTCCGGCCGGCGCTGATCGCCGAGGTCGAGTACGGCAACCGGACCGCGGACGGGATACTGCGCCATGCGGTCTACAAAGGGCTGCGCGCCGACAAAGCCGACGACGCGTCGCCGCCGCCGCCGCCCAAAGTCGAACGAAAACGCTACGTGACCGATGCCGACCTCGCCCAGGTCTGGGTCACCAATCCCGATCGCGTGATGTTTGGCGCCGGCGGCCCGAGCAAGCTGGAGTTGGCGCTCTATTACGCGCGGGTCGGCGATTGGATGCTGCCCGAGCTGATCCGAAGGCCGGTCTCGCTGGTCCGTTGCCCGCTCGGGCAGACCCAGGACTGCTTCTTCCAGCGCCACGCCCGCCCCGGCATGCCCGAGGCGATCCGGACGATCGCGCTGACCGAGGAGGGCTCGAAGGAAAAGGCGGATTACCTCTACATCGAAGACGCCAAAGGTCTGCTCTCGCTTGCCCAGTTCGGGACGATCGAGTTCCACAGCTGGGGCTGCCGGGTCGACCAGCCGGAGCGGCCAGACCGACTGGTCTTCGACCTCGACCCGGACGAGAGCCTGCCGTGGCGCGAGGTCGCGGCCGCCGCCTTCGAGGTCAAGGACGCGCTCGCGGCCATGGGGCTGGTGCCGTTCCTGAAGACCACCGGCGGCAAGGGCCTGCACGTCGTGGTGCCGATCCAGCGGCGGCGGAGCTGGGACGAGGTGGCGCGCTTTTGCGAAGGGTTCGCGCGCCAGATGGCGGCTGGAGCGCCGAGCCGGTTCACCGCCAACATGGCCAAGGTCCAGCGCCGCGGCCGAATTCTATCTCGATTATCTGCGCAACCAGCGCAGTGCGACGGCGGTCGCCGCCTATTCGCTCCGCGCGCGCCCGGGGGCGCCCGCCTCGACCCCGCTCGCCTGGGAGGAGCTCGGACAGCTCGACGACCCGGCCGATCTGAACTACGCTAGCGTCCCGGAACGGCTGGCGACGGGACTCGTTGATCCCTGGGCCGGGATCGAGCAGTCGGCTCGGGCTCTGCCCAAGGGCATGGAGCGGAAATCCCGGCGGACGTGAACCGCCAGCCGAGAGGAAACGAGGTCGAAGCCATGGCGCCACGCTCGAGTTGGAAGGGACATCTCAAGCTGTCCCTGGTGTCCTGCCCGGTCCGCCTGTTCAATGCGACCTCGCGCAGCGACAAGGTCGCGTTCCATCTGCTGCACAAGGACACCAACAACCGGATCCAGATGAAGCCGCACGACCCGGAACTCGGCGCGGTCGAGCGCGCCGACCTGGTCAAGGGCTACGAATACGAAAAGGACGAGTACGTCGTTTTCAGCGAGGCGGACTTCGACAAGGTCCAGATCGAGACGAGCAAGGCGATCGTGATCGAGAAGTTCGTCGACGCCGATGAGGTCGACCCGATCTACTTCGATGCGCCCTATTACCTGGCCCCCGACGGCGCGGTCGCCGAGGAGACCTATCGGGTCATCCAGCATGCGATGAGCGGCAAGCAGAAGGTGGCGCTGTCGCGGATCGTGCTCGCCAACCGCGAGCGCCTGATCGCGCTCACCTGCCGTGAGCGGGGCTTCTTGATGATGACGCTGCGGACCGCCGACGAGGTCCGCGACTCCAAGGACTACTTCACCGACATCAAAGACGAGGAGCCCGAGCCGGAGATGCTCGAGCTGGCCGAGAAGCTGATCGAGCAGAAATCCGGAAAATTCGACCCGAGCGAGTTCAAGGACCGCTACCACGACGCGGTGATCGAGATGGTCAAAGCCAAGGTCAAGGGGCAGGAGCCGGTGCTGGCCAAGGCTCCCGAGCGCGGCAAGGTGATTAATCTGATGGACGCGCTCAGGCGCTCGCTCGAGGACGCCAAGCCGCCGGCGGAGAGCAAGCCGCGCCGGGCCCCTGCCGCGAAGACCGCAGCCGGCGTGAGCAAGAAGCCGGCCGCCGACGAGGGCAAGAAGCGGCGGAAGGCGAGCTAGCGCCGGGGGCCGGCCGATGCCCGAGTTCGCCGGCCAGACCGTCACCATCGTCGGCCGCCTGGCGGCGCTCCCGAATCGGGTCGCGGCGCTCGAGATCAAGCGCCGGGGCGGGGTCGCGCGGCGGGCGCTGGCGCAGCAGACGACCTTGGTCGCGATCGGCCGCCGGGCTGCGCCGCAGCTCGCCGATGGCCGCCTGCAGGTGAAGCTCGCCCGCGCCGATGAGCTGGGCGCCGAGGTCCTGAGCGAGAACGCGCTGCTGCGCGCTCTCGACCTGCTGGCGCCGGCACCGGCGGTCGCCGCCGCGGTGCGGATGGACGAGCTCGCCGACAAGGCCGGCCTGGAGCCGGCTCTGGTGCGCCTGCTGGTGCTGTTCGACATCATCGAGCCGGGCGCCGAGGGCGCTTTGGGCTTTCGCGACCTGATCGCGGCGCGCGAGGTCGGGCGCCTGCTCGCGGATGGCATTGGTCTCCCGGCGATCATCCAGGGCACGGCCACGGCCGGGGGCCGGGTCACCGCGGACGCCCATCCGCTCGCCCGCCTCAAGCTCGTCTGCGACGACCGCGGCCAGCTCGCGCGCCGGATCGAGGGTCGTCTGGCCGAGCTCGACGGGCAGCTGCGCCTGCCGCTCGCCAACCCCGGCAATCCCTCGGTCGACGAAGTGTTCGAGGACGCCGAGGACGTCGAGCAGGCGGGCGATCTGGCGGCCGCCGAGGCGCTCTATCGGCGCTGCGTCAGCCTCGACCGCTCGGACCCGATCGCGCCTTTCAACCTCGCCAACGTGGTCCGCGAGCAGGGCCGGACCGGCGAGGCCAAGACCTATCTGCAGCTGGCGCTCGCGATCGATCCGAAGTTCGCCGACGCCTGGTACAATCTGGCCCTGCTGGTCGATCGCGACGGCCGCAAGGACCTCGCGCGCGTCTACCTCGAGCGGGCGAGCGCCGCCGATCCGGACTACGCCGACCCGCTGTTCCGGCTCGCCAAGCTTTGCTTCGATGCCGGCGAGCTCACCGAAGCGAGCCGGCTCTGGCGGCGCTACCTGGTCCTCGATCCGGACAGCGCCTGGAGCCGGCTCGCCCGCCGCGGCCTGGCGCTCTGCCGGCAAAGCGGCCAGCAGGCGGGCTAGGCAAGCCGCGCCTCGACGATCAGGTTGAACGGCGTCTCGGCCGCGCGGCGGACGTGCCGGAACCCGGCCTCCTCGAGCACGCCCGCGAGCCGTTGCGCGCCTGCCTGGGCGCCGAGCACATGGGTGCCGTTCTCGGAGATCGCGTGCGCGCAGCACAACGTGGTCGAGGCCGCGTAGTACAGCCGCCCGACCGGGTTGACGTTGTCCTCGAGCAGGTCGCCGGCGAACGGCTCGACCAGCATCACGGTCCCGTCCCTTGCGAGCGCACCCGCGGCGTGCCGGGCCGCGTCGACCGGGCGGCCCATGTCGTGCAGGCAGTCGAAGAAGCAGATCAGATCGTAGCCGTGGCTTGGATAGTCATCCGCGCCGCCGATCTCGAAGCGCACCCGGTCGGCGACCCCGGTCTCGTCCGCCAGCCGACTGGCGGCCGCGATCGAGCCGGCATGGACATCGAAGCCCCAGAAGCGGGAATTCGGATAGGCCTTGGCCATCAGCACGGTCGAATGGCCGTGGCCGCAGCCGACGTCGGCGACGCGGGCCCCGGCATTGAGCCTGTCGGTGATGCCGTCCAGGGCGGGCAGCCACTCGCTGACCAGGCTGCTGCTGTAGGAGTTGCGGAAGAACGCCGCGACCCCGCAGTAGAGCCGCTCGTCATGATCGCCCCAGCGCACGCCCTTGCCGGTCCGGAAAGCCTCGAGGGTGCGCTCCTCGTCCGCCCACATCGAGGCCACGACCTGCCAGGCGTGCGGCAGGAAGACCGGGCTCGTGTCCTCGGCCAGGACCTTGGCCTGCTCGGGGGTCAGCTCGTAGGTCGCGCTGCACGCATGGTAGGCGACGTAGCCGCCGGCGACCTGAGAATTCAGCCACTCGCGCACGTAGCGCTCGGCGCAGCCGGCGCGCCGGGCGACCTCGTGCGAGCTCAGCGGCCCGGCGCCAGCCATCGCCCTGTACAGCCCGAGCTTGTGGCCGAGGCTGACCATGACGCCGCCGTAGCCGGCGGACAGCTCGCCGAAGAGCCGCCCGACCAGGTCGTCGAGAGCCTGCTGGTCCAAACTCATCGCATCCTCCTTCGCAGATCGTCCGGCGCGAAAGTGCGCCGGATGGGGACCGACGTTAGGGATTGCCGATCTCGCCGGTGAGTGCGATACGCGCCAGGAACGGTTCATTCAGGCCACGAGGGACGTTTTGCACGCGGGCATCGACGCGCGGACCGGACCGCTTCACGTCAGCCTGATCGCCTTTCCGGAGGCGGTGTTGTCGACGCTGACCGGCATCTACGACGTCCTGAACGCGTTCGGCATGCTCGCGGGCGTCGACCCGGCGATCCCGGAGACGCCGCCGTTCGCGGTCTCGATCGTGGGCCTGGAGCGAGGTCCGGTCGCGCTCGCGAGTGGGATGTCGGTCGAGGTCCAGCTCGCGATCGACGAGATCGCCGCGACCGACATCGTCATCGTGCCCGCGGTGCTGCTCGGGGAGCAGGGCTGGCGGGTCGGTCGCTATCCGCGAGCTGGTCGACTGGGCCGCGCGCATGCACGCCGGCGGCGCCCTTTTGTGCTCGGCCTGCTCCGGGCGTCTTCCTGCTGGCCGAGACCGGCCTGTTCGCTGGCAGGCCGACCACCGTCCACTGGGGTTACGCGCCAGCGTTCAAGAAGACCTACCCCGAGGTGCCGCTGCTGCCCGAGCGGGTCCTGGTGGTCGCCGGCGAACGCGAGCAGCTGGTCACGTCGGGCGCCTCGATGACCTGGCACGATCTCGTGCTCTATCTTATCGCCCGCCACGTCGGCGCCACCGCCGCGCAGGCGGTCGCGCGGTTCTTTGCCCTCCAATGGCACCACGACGGGCTCGCTCCGTATATCGTCTTCCAGGGCCCGACCGATCACGGCGACGGCCTGATCACCGATGCGCAGAGCTGGCTCGCAGCGCACTTCGCGGTCGGCGAGCCCGGTCGAGGAGATGGTCAGGCGGGCGGGCGTCGCCGAGCGGACCTTCAAGCGCCGCTTCAAGGCCGCGACCGGTTACGCGCCGATCGACTACGTGCAGCGCCTGCGGGTCGAGGACGCCAAGCGCCGGCTCGAGCGCACCGATGCCCCGATCGACGACATCAGCTGGCGGGTCGGCTACGAAGACCCGGCGTTCTTCCGCCGACTGTTCCGGCGCACGACCGGGCTTGCGCCCGGCGCCTATCGGCGCCGCTTCCAAATTCCGGCCTATGCCCGGAGCGCCGATCCTGCGAGGGTGAAGCCGCTGGGCAAGCGGGCTACCTATGCTAGCCTGGCAAGGCCGCGGAACCAACAATCAGGCTGAGGAGCACGTCATGGGCATTGGGCCGCACCGGTTGGAGTACGAGGTCCTGGAAGGCTGGGAGCAGCTGCCCGAAGGCTGGTCGTTCGTCGAGGTCGCGGGCGTTGCCGTCGATTCCAAGGACCGGGTCTACGTGTTCAACCGCGGCGCACACCCGATGATCGTGTTCGACAAGGACGGCCGCTTCCTCGATGCCTGGGGCGAGGGCGTCTTCACCAGCGCGCACGGCATCTTCATCGACCGGCACGACCACGTGTACTGCGCCGACAACTTCGACCATACGGTCCGGAAGTTCACGACCGATGGCGAGCTGCTGATGACGCTGGGCGACCCTGCGCGCCCGGCCGACACCGGCTTCAAGGTCGGAGAATCGCCGGTCCAGCACGCGGCCGGCCCGTTCAACATGGTGACCAACGTCGCGGTCACGCAGAGCGGTGAGATGTTCATCTCGGACGGCTACGGCAACGCCCGGGTCCACCGCTTTTCCCCCGACGGCGAGCTGCTCGCCTCCTGGGGCGAACCCGGCAGCGGGCCCGGCCAGTTCAACCTGCCGCACAGCATCGCGGTCGACCGGAGCGGCCGGGTGTTCGTCGCCGACCGCGAGAACTCGCGCATCCAGATTTTCTCCAAGGACGGCGACTTCCTGCAGAGCTGGGACTGGGTCAACCGGCCGGACGATCTGTTCATCGATGAGCAGGAGAACCTGTTCATCGCCGAGCTCGGCTGGAACGTGCCCAGCCCCGATCGGCCGCATTTTCCCTGGAGCAAGCACCCGCCGGTCGGCCACGCGCCGATCGCCCGGGTCACGATCTGCGATCTGGACGGCAACATCCAGACCCAGATCGGCGGCTACGATCCGCTGCTGCCGGGCAACTTCATCGTGCCGCACGGGATCTGGGCGGATTCGCGCGGCGACTTCTATGTCGGCGAGGTGGTCAAGGCGTCCGGCGCGATCGAGCACTTCGCGCCGCTCACCTGCCACGCCTTCCAAAAATTCGTGCGCGCCGGCTGAGCCGACCAGGCTGCCGTCGACCCCGGCACAAGTTCGGTCGATCGTAGGTCGATGAGGATTGCCGGTGCCCACTGGCCAAGACGAGATCGGCGACTTCCCGGCGCGGGTGTGCGACCGTCGGTCCCATTCCTTGCTGGCGGTTACTGAAGAACAGGACGGGTCGATACTGCAGCGACACGCACGAATGGCCCGAGGTCGACTCCTATTCGTCGTGAACGATACGACTTTCTTCGTATCGCACCGGCTGCCGCTTGCCATCGCCGCGCGCAAGGCAGGCTTCGAGATCGATCTCGCCGCCCTGGACTTCCGGGCGGCCTCGAGGAAGTCCGAGCGCACGGTATCGCATTCCACCCACTAGCGGTCGACCGTACCGGCATCAACCCATTGCGGGACGTGCTCCTGCTCTGTCAGTTGCTGGCCCTGATCCGGACCTTGCGCCCCACGCTCGTGCACACGGTGACGATCAAGCCAGTGATCTATGGGGGCATCGCGGCCCGGCTGCTCAGGGTGCCGGGCCTGGTCAGCGCGGTCAGCGGCCTCGGCTCGGTGTTCGTGGATGCCGACAAGGCGACGCTGCTGGTCCGCTGGCTCGTGCATGGCCTGTATCGGCTATCGCTTGCGCACCCCAACAGCTGCGCGATCTTCCAAAACCCGGAGGACCGCGACCGAATGGTCAGTGCCAGTCTGGTCGCATTGGAACGGACGATCGCTGTTCGTGGCTCAGGCGTGGATACCGACATGTTCCGGCCCGCCCCTGAGCCTGAGGGAACGCCGGTCGCGATCATGCCGGCGCGCTTGGTCTGGCCTAAAGGCGTCGGCGAATTCGTCGAGGCGGCGCGCCTCCTCCGCGAGAGCGGCATCGACGTCCGGATGGCCCTCGTCGGCGAGCCGCCGGCGCACAACCGGGCGAGTGTGCCCCAAGCCCGATTTAGGGCTGGGTCGAGCAAGGGATCATCGAATGGTGGGGTTACCGTTCCGACATGCCGCAGGTCTACGCCAGTTCTCATATCGTCTGTCTGCCCTCGTTCTACGGCGAGGGTGTCCCGCGGGCCCGATCGAAGCCGCCGCTTGCGCACGACCGATCGTGACTACCGATACGCCCGGATGCCGCGAGGTGGTCCACATGGCGACAACGGCCTGCTGGTGCCGCCGCGGGCGCCAGAGGCTCTCGCGCAAGCCCTGCGAACCCTGGTCTGCGACCCGCGGCGCCGGGTCGAGATGGGCGGCCGGGGCGGCAGCAGGCGATCGCCGAGTTCTCGCTCGGCCACGTGGTCGAGACGACCTTGGCCCTGTACGAACGCCTTCACTACCGCAACCGCTGATCGGCTTGAGATCGAAGGCGACACGCGATCCGGCTGATTTGACGAAGGGCTAACCGATAATCGAGCTTGACCGAGGCGGGCCTCTCGCGGCGATCTGCAACTCTGCGTTCAGGCCGGCGTGGTGCTGATCTTTGACTAGAAAGCGCGGCTGCTTGCCCGGCTATCGGGAACCTCACTGCAGCTCGCATTAGGTCTTC
>CAWJAY010000056.1:0-22456 GCA_963840925.1 uncultured Alphaproteobacteria bacterium | reverse complement strand
CCCGCCTGATGTGCATGTCGCTGGCCTTGAGCCCCGGGTTCCGGCGCTCGAACTCGTGGCGGCAGTCGTCGAACGCGTCGACGTCCCAGTTGGGCGCGGCGAGCGGGGGTGGCAAGCAGAAATAGAGGTAGTCGCCCTCCTGCTTGACGATCTGCAGCCACTTGTCGGCGCTGAGCTCTTGCTGGAGAGGATCGATCGTGGTCATACTGCAGGCTCCTTCAGGGGTGGAGGAAAACGACGCCGGCCGCGCCCCCCGAGCGCGGCCGGCGTTTCTGCGTCAGAGCGCGGGCGGCGCTCGAGGTGCGCGGTCGCTGGTCACGCCGCGTCTCCGGCCGGCGCGCGCAGCTCGTAGAGCGAGCGATCGCGCAGCAGCTCTTCGGTCTCGCACCTGATCACCCGAGTCAGCTCAGTGTCCGCCTGCAGCCACAGCCGGCCCAGCGGCGGCGTGCGCTCCCCAGGCTGCAAGCGGTAGACCAGCTCGGCCTTAGGGCCGAAGTAGTAGGCGGGCGGCGGGATCATCCAGTTGATGCCGGGCCAGCCGGGCTCCCGCCACGCGTCGCCGTAAACGGGCTCCCACCACGCGGTGCCGAAGGCGCTCTGCCGCCAGTACTGGGCCGAGAAGTCGACCAGCCAAGGCCGGCCGTCGCTGGCGGTCGCCTCGACCCAGACCGCGAACCCGCCACTGAGCTCGACCTTGTTGTCCCGCCCGCAGAAGGCGACGACATCGAAAGACGGATGCGGGCCGGCGCGGTAGAGCATGGCGCCGGCCACGATCCTAGCGTCGACGCCTGCCGCCCGCAGCATGCCGAGTGTGCCGACTGCGACCATGTTGCTGTCGGGTTCCCGGCGGATTTCCGGCTGACCGGCGTACTCGAGCAAGGCCGGCACCGCATTGCTCAGCTGGTCGATGTAAGCAGCGGCCGCGGTCATGCCACGCGCTCCGCACCGTCGCGCTCGGCGATCCGCGCCCTGATCCAGCTGTCGATCTCGTGCTCGGGCCAGGCGACCGCCTGGTGCGACAGCGGGATCGTCTGCGGGAACCTGCCCTCGGCCATCAGCCGGTACAGCGATGGAACCGACAAGCCGGTGCGGTGGGCGACCTCAGGGGCGCGCAGCAAGCGCAGCCCGCCGTCGGCCCCGGTCGTGGTGATCTTCCTGGACATCGTGATCTCCCCCTCTTCCTTGCTGAGGGGGAGCACATCGATCGCTCGCCCCTCGTGGGACTCGCGATCGATGGCGCGGGTTTGTCGGACCTTCAGGTCCCAAGCGCCCCATCACAGGGCTTCGCCGCCGGGCTTTCGCCCCAAAAGGCTACCGTGGAGAGTTGCCTCCTCGACGGGAGGCCGCAGCAACCACGGGCCCTTGAACACTGACTCTTTTAGGTTCGATTCCGAGAGGGATCAAGCCGAATCAGGCGATCCTAACGACGTTCGACCGCCCCTCGGCCAGGGCGATCACATGCTCGGCCCAGGCCTCGAGCGCGGCGCGGACCTCGCGCTCGTAGCGATGCCGGTTGTAGATCGAGGTCACGCCGGCGAGCGCGGCCGGGCTGTGGTCGAGCACAGCGCCGACGACGTGCGGCGGATGGCCGAGTTTGGCCATGCCGCTGGCCGCGGATCTGCGCAGGTCGTGGTAGCGCCAGCCGGCGACGCCGGACAGCCGGTCGAGCTGGACCTTCGCGTGCGCGAAGGCGGTGACGTGGCCACCGCCTCGGGCCGGGAAGGCCAGCTCAGAGCTATCGATCCGCGGCAGGCCCTCGAGCAGGTCGACCACGGCCGGCGACAACGGCAACTCGTGTGCGCGGCCGGCCTTGGTCCGCTCGGCCGGCTTGAGCCAGAGCCGGCGCTCGAGGTCGAGCTCGGACCAGCGCAGGCCGGCAACCTCGCCCCTGCGCGCCGCGGTCAGGATCAGCAGCTGGACGATCGGGCCGAACGGCCAGCCGAGCTCGGCGCAGGCGCGCCAGACCGCCCTCAGCTCGGGGTCGGCCAACACGCGCTCGCGACTGCGCTCCCGGGCCGGAGCGCGCAAGCCGACCAACGGGTTGGTGTCGACGATGCCGCGCTCGAGCGCGAAGGCGAACACATGCCTGGCCAGGCTCTGGACCCGGTTGGCCATGTACACCGCGGGGCGGGCGGCGATGTCGTCGACCAGGTCGAGCGCATCGCGCCGGGTGATCGAGCCGATCGGCCGGCCACCCCAGACCGGCAGGATCGAGCCGCGCAACATCTGCTCGATCCGGAGCGCGGAGCGCAGCCGGTTCCGCTTGACGTGGCGCTCGAGGTAGTCCTCCGCGACCATCGCGACGGTCTCGCGGTCGCGGCGCCGCTCGGCAGGATCGGCGCCGCCGTCCGCCTGCTCGAGCGCGGTACGGGCACGAGCGCGCGCCGCGGCCAGACCGAGGTCCGGAAAGCGCCCGAGCGTCAGCCGGCGTAGCTTGCCGTTCGTGCGATAGAAGACAGACCAGGACTTCACGCCGCCGGGCGTGATCCGCAGGCACAGGCCCGGCACGCCGCCGCCGCCGTCGTACAGCTCGAGCCGCTTGCCGGTCACGGGCTTGGCCCGTGCGCACGCCAGCTCGGTCAGCCGCCGCTTCATCTCGTGGTCCTTCCCTCGGAGGGGTGACACCGGGGTGACAGACCACCCCGATCACCTGCGATTAGCGATGATCGGAGTTGATAGCAGCAGCCGAGGCGGATGCAAGGGTTTTCCTGGTCTTTCCGAGGTCGGTTGAGGCCGGTTGATGACCTCTAGGCGCTGAAAGGTCATCAACGACACGCTCGGCCATTCGACCGGCGACGCGCTGCTGGCCGCGCTCAGCCAGCGGCTGCGCGCCGCCGTCCGTGACGAGGACACGGTCGCGCGGAGGGGCGGCGACGAGTTCATCTTCATCCTGCGCAACCTGCGCAGCGCCGAGGACGCGGTCAAGCCGGCGCAGAAGATCCTGGACGCGATCCGGCCGACCTTCCACGTCCAGGGCCACGAGCTCTATGTCACCGCCAGCATCGGCATCGGCCTCTGCCCGACCGACGGCATCGAGCCGGACCAGCTGCTGAAATGCGCCGACATCGCGCTCTACCGGGCCAAGGAGCGCGGCCGCAACCGCCTCCAGCTGTACAACCCGACCCTGAACGTCAGGGTGTTCGGGCAGATGGTGCTCGAAAAGCACCTGCGGCACGCGCTCGAGCAGGATCAGTTCCAGCTGGTCTACCAGCCCCAGATCGCCCTCGACAGCGGCCAGGTGGTTGGCGTCGAGGCGCTGATCCGCTGGCGCCACCCCGAGCTCGGCCTGGTCTCGCCGGGCGAGTTCGTGCCGCTCGCCGAGGAGAACGGCCTGATCGAGCCGCTCGGCCTGTGGGTGCTGCGCACCGCCTGCCTCCAGCACCGGGTCTGGCGGGCAGGCCGGCTGCCGGGGCTGCGGCTCGCGGTCAACATGTCGGCCCGCCAGTTCCAGCGGCTCGGGCTCGAGAGCCGGATCCGCGAAGTGCTGGCCGAGACCGACATGGACGCCCGCTGGCTCGAGCTGGAGCTGACCGAAAGCGTGCTGATGCAGGAGGGCGACAGCACCGCGAGCCTGCTCGGCCACCTGAGCGAGCTCGGGATCAGCCTGGCGCTCGATGATTTCGGCACCGGCTATTCGTCTTTGAGCCACCTGAAACGGTTTCCGATCAAGCGGATCAAGATCGACCGCTCGTTCGTCTGCGACATCGGCACCAGCGAGGGCGATGCGGCGCTCGCGCGGGCGGTGATCGCGATGGCCCACGGGCTCGGGGTCGAGGTCGTGGCCGAGGGGATCGAGAGTTCTGGAGCAGCTGGCCGTGCTGCGCCGCTACGGCTGCGACGAAGGCCAGGGCTATTTCCTCGGCCGGCCGGTGGTCCCGTCCGAGGTGCCGGCCCTGGTCCGCCGCCAGGGCTGGCCGCAGGTCCGGCGCGTGGTCTCGGCGGCCTCGGCCTGAGCCGCCGAGCGGCGTTCCTCGAAGCCTGATTCACCGTGGCTTAAGCGCCGCCGGGCGATACCCCAGGCTTCGGGTCCGGAGGGGAGTGCGGAGGCGATGACGGCCGCGGTCGAGGTGGTTCAGCACGTCAAGCGGAGCCCCGAGTTCAGCCTGCCGAAAAGCCTGCAGCTCGCCGTGGCCGGCTGCGGCAAGAGCGCGGGCGCCCAGGTCAGGGAGATCTGGCGGCTGCGCTACGGCCCGGGCAAGCTCAGACCCGACGAGTATTACGCTTTCGGCCTGTACGACGACCGGCGCTATGGCTCCGCCGACAAGCTTCGCTTCCTCGGCCGGGCGGTCCAGAACCGGATCATCCGTCGGTGCAACGCGCCCGAGTGGTGGCTGCTCGCCCACGACAAGCTGGTCTTCTACGCGCTGCTCCAGGGGCTGGGACTGCCGGTGCCGGCGACTCGGGCGGTTTACCACGCCCGCCGCCGCTTCGGCAGCGCGAGCGCGCTCGCGGAACCGGCGGCGCTCGCGGCCCATCTCCGGTCCGCCATGGCCTATCCCTGCTTTGCCAAGCCCGTGACCGGCATCCGAAGCCTCGGGGTCGTGGCGCTTGAGGCCTATGATGCCGCCGCCGACCGGCTCGTGCTCAAGGGCGGCCAGGTGCTCGCGATCGAGGCCTTCGTCGGCGAGCTCGATCGCTACCTGCGCGACGGCTATCTGTTCCAGGAGATGCTGCGGCCGCACGCCTCGCTCGGGCAGGTTGTCGGGCCGCGGCTCTCGACCGTCCGGCTGATCGTCCTGCTCGAGGACACCGGCCCCGCGATCCTGCACGCGCTCTGCAAGATCCCGGTCGGCGACAACCCGGCCGACAACTTCTGGCGGCCGGGCAACCTTTTGGCAGCGCTCGACCCCGGCGGCCGGGTCATCCGGGTCGTTCAGGGCACCGGCCCGGAGCAGCGCGAGCTGGACGATCACCCCGATACCGGCGGCCGGCTTCAGGGTCTGAGCATCCCCGACTGGCCGGCGCTGACCGCGCTTGTCCTCCAGGCGGCGACCGCGTTTCCCGGCCTGCGCATGCAGGCCTGGGACATCGCCCCGACCGACCGCGGCCCGGTCCTGGTCGAGGTCAACATTGGCGGCGACTTCAACCTGCCTCAGCTCGCCCACCGGACCGGCCTGATGGACGAGCGCTTCCGCGCCTTCCTCGACCGCTGCGGCTCACTCTGAATCGGGTGTTAGTAGCCAGCCGTCAGGCCGCCCGGCGTGCGCGGGTCGGAGCTGCCGTAGAAGCCATCTTCGGTGATCATGATCGACTGGGTGCTGCCCATCGGCTCCTTGACCACGACCTGATGGCCCATCTGCTCGAGCAGGCCGATCGTATCGGGCGACAGACCTCGCTCGGCCCGCAGCTCGTCCGGCAGCCATTGGTGATGGATGCGCGGCGCATAGGTCGCCTCGGCAAGGTTCATCCCGTGGTCGATCACGTTCATGATCAATTGCAGCGTCGTCGTGATGATCCGCGATCCGCCGGGGCTGCCGGTGACCAGGAAGGGCTTGCCGTCCTTGAGCACGATGGTCGGCGACATCGAGCTCAGCGGCCGCTTGCCCGGCTCGACCGCGTTGGCGGCGCCGCCGATCAGGCCGTAGGCGTTGGCGACCCCGGGTTTGGCCGAGAAGTCGTCGAGCTCGTTGTTAAAAAGCACGCCGGTGCCGTCCGCGACCAGCCCCAGGCCATAGCCGAAGTTGAGGGTATAGGTGTTGGCGACCGCGTTGCCGGCTCCATCCACGACCGCGAAATGGGTCGTGTCCGGGCTCTCGTATCGGGTGAGGTCGCCCGGCCTGATCGCGGTCGCCGGGGTCGCGTGCTCGCGATTGATCCCAGCCAGGATTGCCCGGGCATAGGCTTTGGCGGTCAGGGCCTCGACCGGCACGTCGACGAAGTCCGGATCGCCGAGATACGCGCTGCGGTCGGCGTAGGCGTATTTCATGGCCTCGGCCATCATGTGGATCGTCCTGGCGCCGTTGTGGCCGAGCCGGCCGATCGGCACGTCCTCGAGCGTGTTCAGGATCTGGATGATGTGAACCCCGCCCGATGATGGCGGCGGCATCGAGAAGACATCGTAGCCGCGGTAGCTGCCCACGACCGGCGCGCGCACGACCGCCTGATAGGCCTTGAGGTCGTCCACGGTCAGGTGGCCGCCGGCCTTGGCCACCGCGGCGACGATCGCGCGCGCGACCGCACCCTCGTAAAAGCCGCCCGGCCCCTGCTCGGCGATCGCCCGCAGCGTGCCGCCAAGATCCTTCTGGACCAGCGTCTCGCCCGTGGCGAAGGCGGTCCGGTCCGGACGGTAGAAGATCTTGGCCGCGGCCGGCCAGCGTTGCAGGCGCTCGGCCGAGTCCTCGAGCGAGGCCGCGAGCTCCGGGCTGACGGTGATACCCTGCTCGGCGAGCCTGATCGCCGGCGCCAGCGCCTGGCCGAGCGTGAGCGTGCCGTAGCGCTCGAGCGCCAGCGCCATGCCGGCGACCGTGCCGGGCACCCCGACCGCGAGCCCGCTCTCGCGCGACTTGTCGGGATCGGCGTTGCCGGCCTGGTCCAGGAACATGTCGCGGAACGCCTTGCTGCCGGCCTTCTCGCGATAGTCGATCGCCACCGTCTCGCCGCTCGCGGCATCGTGCACCAGCATGAAGCCGCCGCCGCCGAGGTTGCCCGCACGCGGCAGCGTCACCGCGAGCGCGAACGCGACCGAGACCGCGGCATCGACCGCGTTGCCGCCCTGCTCGAGCACCTGGACGCCGACCCGGGTCGCGACCGCCTCCTCACTCGCGACCATGCCCCGCGCAGCGAACACGGGATGGACGATCGCGCCCTCGCTGTCGCTGGACGGCTGCGCCCGCGCGAGCGCGGGCGTCAACGCCAGAACCAGCGCTACCCAACCCCGCAGCCATCCTCGGTGCATTGCCACCTCCTGCCGAACTCCCTGCGCGACCGGTGCACTATAGGCTGGGGGCCGGGCGGATGCAGCGCGGTCGGGCTGCGGCACGCTGGCCGCGGTCCGCGAATGCCCCATGTCAGACTCTGGCCTGGTCGTCACGCGGGAGGGCAACCGATGAAGTGGGTTACGCGCGCGCGTCCAAAGATCGACCGGATCGCCTGTCCTTGGCTGATTGCCAGGTTCATCGACGACGCCCCGGAATTCCTCTACGTGCCGAGCGAGGACGTGATGCGGGTCGCCGAGCAGACCGGGGCTACTCCCTTCGACGTCGCCAACGTCGAGCTCGGCCACGTCGGCGAACAGTGCACGTTCGACGCGTTCCTGCGGCTGTACGAGCTGACCGACCCGTCGCTCCGCGAGCTCGCGACCATCGTGCGCGCCGCCGATACCGGCCGGGTCGAGCTGGCGCCGGAGGCGCCGGGCCTGCTCGCGCTGTCGCACGGGCTCGCGATCCGGTTCGAGGACGATCAGGAGCTGCTGCGCCATGGCATGATCCTGTACGACGCGCTGTATGCCTGGCTCAGCGAGCCCGGCCGGGCGGCGCCGGCCGACTCCGATGCCGCCGTGACCGAGGCCGCCGAGGCGAGCTTCCCGGCGAGCGATCCACCCTCCTTCACGCCGGTCGCCGGGCCCGGCAAGCCGGAGCGCTAGCCGCATGCCTGACCTGGCGCCGCGGCGCTCGCTTGATCTGGCGGCCGATCCGGTTAGCTTGAGCGGCTTATCCAGGTCGCGAGCGCCGATGCTCTATCCCAAGGTACAACTGCTGCCCGACCAGGATCGGCGCCTGCGCGCCGGTCATCCCTGGGCCTATTCCAACGAGCTGCGTATGGACGCGGCTGCCAAGGCGCTGCCGCCCGGGCAGCCGGTCTGCCTGTACACGGCCGACGGCCGGCGCCTGGCGCTGGCGCAGTTCAACCCGCACTCGCTGATCGCCGCGCGGCTGCTGACCCGCAATACCGACGCGACGATCGATGCGACCTTTCTCGAGCGCCGGCTCGCGCGCGCGCTGCGCCTGCGCGAGCGCCTGTACGACCGGCCCTACTACCGGCTGGTCCACGCCGAGGCCGACGGCCTGCCCGGCCTTGTGATCGATCGCTTCGCCGATCTGCTGGTCTGCCAGCTGAACAGCGCCGGGATCGCCGTGCTCGAGGGCGAGCTGTTGAGCGCGCTCGACCGCCTGCTGGCGCCACGGACCGTCGTGCTGCGCAACGACAGCCCCGTGCGCGAGCTCGAAGGCCTGGCGCTCGAGGTCAGAATCGCCAAGGGCACGCTCACGCCGCCGGTCGAGCTCGAGGAGAACGGGCTCACCTTCCTCGCCGACCCGCTCGAGGGTCAAAAGACCGGCTGGTACTTCGACCAGCGCGAGAACCGCGCGTTCATCGCCCGCCTGTGCCGCGGCGGCCGAGTGCTCGACCTTTATGGCTACAGCGGGGGCTTCGGCCTGACTGCGGCCGCCGCTGGGGCGACCTCGGTCCTGGTCATCGACCGCTCCCAGCTCGGGCTCGATCTGGCCCGAGCGAGCGCTGAGCGCAATGGGTTGGCCGAACGGCTGTCGGTCCAGCGCCAGGATGCGTTCGCCGCGCTCGACGAGCTTGCGGCCGCCAAGCAGCGTTTTGAGGTGGTGATCGCCGATCCGCCGGCCTTCGTGCGCTCCAAGAAGGATCTGAAGCCGGGTTTGCGCGGCTATCGCAAGCTCGCCCGCGCAGCCACGACGCTGGTTGCCGAGGAGGGGCTGCTCGCGATCGCCTGCTGCTCGCATAACGTCCTGGCGGACGCGTTCGCCGACGAGGTCCGGCGCGGCCTGCGCGATGCCGGCCGGTCCGGTCGGCTGATCTGGCAGGCGGGCGCGGCCCCGGACCACCCCAGCCACCCGGCGCTGCCGGAATCGGCCTACCTCAAGTTTCTCGTCTACGCGCTGGCGTAACCTGCTGCGATCTAATGCGACCAAACGAACCCAAAAGCCATGGCCAGCGCGCGGTCCGGTGATTTCCCCGGGCGATCAGCTCTCGCGCAGGCCGCGCCGGATCGTGTCGGTGAGCGGCCGCAGCAGATAGTCGATCAGCGTGCGCTCGCCGGTCACGATCATCACCTCCGCCGGCATCCCGGGCGCGAGCTGGAGCCCGGCCGGCAGCCCCGAGGGCGCGATCGCGACGCGGGCCAGATAATAGGGCTGATGGCTGTCCGGGTCCTCGAGCCGGTCCGCCGACACCTCCTCGACGGTGCCCTGCACGCGCGGCAGGTTGCGGCTCTGGTAGGCGAGCAGGTGAACCTGGGCCTCGAGGCCCGGGTAGACCTCGTCGATGTCGACCGGCGCGATCCGGGCCTCCAGCACCAGGCCGTCCTCGGCCGGGACCAGATCCAGCAAGGGCTCGCCCGGGCTGATCACGCCGCCCGGCGTCTTGACCTTCAGGGCGACCACGGTGCCCGCGACCGGTGCCGTGATCAGCGTTCGCGCCAGCCGGTCGGCGGTCGCGCGCAGCTGCTTTTCGAGCTCGGCCAGGCTCGTGCGCGTCTCGGTCAGCTCGCGCGCGACCTGCTCGGCCTGCTCGCTGTCCAGGCTGCTGATCTGCTGGCGGGTCTCGGCGATCACCATCCGGGCGCGCGCGATCGCGGCCCGGTTGGCCCCGATCGTGCCTTCGATCTCGGCCTGCTCGCGCTCCAGCGCCAGCAGCCGCGGCCGGCGCTCGTTACCCTGGGCGAGCAGGCGTTCGACCACGGCGGTCTCTTCGCCGTTCAGCTCGAGCCGGCGGTGGCCGCTCGCGATCTGGGCCTCGAGCCCCTGGATCTCGGCCCCGGCCTGCGCGATCCGCTCGCCGAGCACGCCCTTCTGGTCGGCCAGGTACGCCCGCCGGCGGATCAGCCGGTCGGCCTCGCTCGCCAGCAGGCGCGCGAGCGTCCCGTCCTCGGCCGCGGCCGCGGTCAGCTCGGGCGGGAAGCGCACCGCGGGGGCGCCGCTCTGCTCGACCAGCAGGCGGGTCTCGATCGCCTTGAGCGCCCACCATTGCGCCAGCAGCGCGGCGTGCTCGGCGCGCGCGGGCGTGCCGTCGAGCTCGATCAGCGCCGCGCCGGCCGCGACGGTGCTGCCGTCCTTGACCAGAATGCGCCGGACGATGCCGCCTTCCAGGTGCTGCACGATCTTGCGGCTGCCCGCTGGGGCGACGATCGCGGGCGCGATCGCGGCGCCGGCGAGCGGCGCCACCGCGGCCCAGCTGCCCAAGCCCGCGAAGAACGCGAGCGCAATCGCCGCGCCGGCCAGCAACGGCCACCTCAGCGACGTCTGTGGGGACGGCGACATTCTCGGATCGGCTTGTCGGGCGACGATCGCGTTCGACATCGAACATCCTCCAGTCGACGTGCGGGGACTCAGGCCGCGCGCGCCGGGCGCACCAGGTGCGCGAGCACGGTCTCGGGCTCGCCGAAGTGGCTGACCTGGCCATCCTCGAGCACCAGGACCCGGTCGGCGCGCTGCAGCAGCTGCGGCCAGTGGGTCACGATCACGGTCGTGATGCCGGCTTGCTTGAGGCGGGCGAGCGTCGCCATCAGAGCCGCGAGCCCCTGGGCATCCAGGTTGGCGTTGGGCTCGTCGAGCACGACCAGGCGCGGATCGCCGTAAAGCGCGCGGGCGAGGCCGATCCGCTGCCGCTGGCCGCCCGAGAGCGGGGCGCCGCCGTCGAGCAGCTGGGTCTCGTAGCCCGCGGGCAGATGCAGGATCAGCTCGTGGGCGTCGGCCCGCCGGCTCGCCTCGATCACCGCGGCCGCCGCCGGTTCGGGCGCCATGCGCGCGATGTTCTCGGCCACGCTGCCGGCGAACAGCATCGGCTCCTGCGGCAGGTAGCCGAGATGGCCGCCGAGCTCCGCCTGGGCGTAGTGCCCGAGCTCGGCGCCGTCCAGGCGGACGGCCCCGAGATCCGCCGGCAGCACGCCGGTGAGCAGCCGGCAGAGCGTGCTCTTGCCCGCACCCGACGGCCCGACGACGACCAGGGTTTGACCGGGCTCGAGGCGAAAGCTGAGGTTGCGCAACAGGCTTCGGCCGTCGGCGGTGCACACGCTGGCACCCTCGACGCTGAGCTCGCCCCGCGGCCGCGGCAGGCCGATCGTCCGCGGCGCCGGGGCGGTCGCCAGCAGCGCGCGCAGGCGGCTCCAGCTGTCGCGCGCGACGACCATCGTCTTCCAGGTGCCGACCATCTGCTCGACCGGGGCCAACGCCTTGCTGACCAGGATCGCGGCCGCGAGCATCGCTCCGGGCGTCAGCTCGTTCTGCAGCACCAGCCAGGCGCTCAGGCCCAGGACCCCGGCCTGTACGCCCAGGCGCAGCGCACGCGTCATGCCGAGCACGACGCCGCCGCGCTCGCCCGCCTGCTGCTGGCCGGCGAGCGAGGCGTCGTGCAGGCGGCGGATCCGGAACGCCAGCGCGTCGACCATGCCGAGCGCCCGGACCGCCTCGGCCTTGCGCGCGAGCGCCTCGGTCAGCGTCTGCGCCTCGAGCTGGGTCTGCCCGGCGCGGCGCTGCGGCCGGCGGGTCAAGAGATCGTTGAGGACCGCGCACACGCCGAGCGCGAGCGCGCTCGCGACCGTGAACGCGCCGAGCAGCGGATGCACTAGCCAGACCACGACCAGCGCCGCCGGCAGCCACGGCGCATCGAGCAGCGCGCTCATCGCCGGCCCGGTCAGCGCCGCGCGCAGCTGGGCCAGATCGCGCAGCCCGCCGACGCCGGCGCCGCCCGATCGCGCGGCGGCCTCGATCAGCGGCCGGGCGAGCGTCTGCTCGAGCCGCGAGGCGATCCGCGCGAGCAGGCTCGTGCGCACGATCTCGAACAGGCCGAGCGCGACCAGCGCCAAGCCCGTGATCAGGCTCAGCAGCAGCAGCGTCTCGACCCGCCCGCTGCCGAGCACGCGGGTGTACATCTGCATGCTGTAGAGCGGCACGGCGAACATCAGAAGGTTGAGAGCTGAGCTGATGACGAGGGTAAGCGCCAAGCCCCGGACGAGTCCGCGGAAGGCAGCCCTCCAAAGCTCTGCGTGTGTGGTCTTGACCATGCCGCCCTCCTTCAATCTCTCTCCCGCTGCGCCGTCGCTATGGCCCCTCGGCCAACTCCGGCAGCGGCGCGGATCGGCTCGCTCTCCCATGCGTGGTTCTCCAGGGTGGGGCCGCAGCAGACGGCGGAGCGGGCGGGCCCGCGGGGCGCACCCGCTCCGCCAAGGATGAGTTAGATCCCTTCGAGGTCGTGGACGAAGTCTATCTCGCGGAGATCGACTTCGCCGGGCAGCGCAAAGATGCCTTCCGGGTCGCTGTCACTGTCGACGTTCACGCGGACGAAAGTGTACGGGTCGTCACCTGGCGATTGCCAATAGGCCACCTGGGCAGGTGCGGTGAACGTGGTCGTCTCGCCCAAGAAGGTGAATCCTTGGTTGCCGGAGACGCCTGTATTCGCATCGATCTTGGTCAGATCGATGAAATCGAAGGGTAGCTCAAAATCTTCGATCACATCCATCTTGTTGTTCGAGTCGAAGTGCGGAATGTCTGAGAACTCTCGAAAACGAAATAGTCCTTTCCTCCTGTTCCGCCCAGGAGTGTGTCGCCATCTCCGCCACCTATCAACGTATCAACGCCGGCCTCGCCGGAGAGAAAGTCGCTGCCAGAGCCACCGCGGATGACGTCGTCGCCTTCCCAACCCAACAAGCTGTCGTCGCCGGCATCACCGTAGAGCGAGTCATTGCCGCTCCAGCCGTCGAGCCAGTCGTTGCCGGCGCCGCCGCGCAGGACGTTGGCGGCGACGTTGCCGGTCAGCGTGTCGGCGTGGGCGCCGCCGGTGAGGTTCTCGACCGAGACCAGCGTGTCGGTCCCTTGGTTGCCCGAGCTGGTGTTGGTCCTTAGGCTAACAGTGACGCCGCCGGTGGCATCGGAGTAGCTCGCGGTGTCGATCCCGGTGCCGCCGTCGAGCCGGTCGTTGCCGGTCCCGCCGCGCAGGGTGTCGTTGCCCGTCTCGCCGTAGAGCTTGTCGGCGCCCCCCAAGCCGTTGAGGACATCGTTGCCGCCGCGTCCCCAGAGATTGTCGGCGGCGGACGTCCCGTTGATCGTCTCGCTGGCGGAGGTGCCAATCTTGGTCGCCATGGTCGTCTCCAATGTCAGGCGCGCCTGCGCCTTGTTGCGATGCGGTGCTACGGCGAGAATCGCGTGGCTCGGCGTAGTCACCGTCGATGATCTTGGAGAGATCAGCGTCGACTTCCGTGACTTTGGTCACACTCGAGCGAGGACGGCTGCCCGCCGATAAAATCGGGCCAGATCGAGGCCGTAGACTACCGGAGAAGGCGGCGAGCCGTTGGGAACATTACAGCTACCGCCGCTTAGGTGCTTCGCTGCCAAAGGCGCCGACCAGGCACCGCTTTGATGTTCCGCCCGCGGCAGTGGCGAGCAATTTGTGTGACCTTCGTCACAATCTCTCGTATTTTTCTTCGGCGCGGCGTAGCATGTGTGGTTGAGGCTTCCCGTGGGAGGGAGGCTCGGGCGGATTGTGCTCGAAATGATTGATGTGCGCGCCTGGCTCGAGCAGCTCGGACTCGGCAAATATGCGGCGCTGTTCTCCGAGCAGGAAATCGATGGCGACCTGCTGCCGGGTCTCGGCGAGGTCGATCTGGAAAAGCTCGGGATTCCGCTCGGGCACCGCAAGCGGCTGCTGGCGGCGATCGCCGGGCTCGCGACCTGCCCGGCCTCGGCCCCACCCGCCGCGCCATTTTCCCACCCAACCGCTGGCCAGGGGCTGGACGCCGAGCGTCGCCAGCTGACCGTGCTGTTCTGCGACCTGGTCGGCTCGACCAAGCTCGCGAGCACGCTCGATCCCGAGGACCTGCGCGAGGAGATCCGGGCCTATCACCGCTGCGTCGCCGAGGTCGTGGCCGGCTTCGAGGGCTATGTCGCGCAGTTCCTGGGCGATGGCGCGCTCGCCTACTTCGGCTATCCGAGCGCCCATGAGGACGATGCCGAGCGCGCGGTCCGGGCCGGCCTGAGCCTGGTCAGCGCGATCGGCCGGCTGGCGACCCGCGGCGAGCTCGCGCTGCGGGTGCGGGTCGGGATCGCGACCGGCCTGGTCGTCGTCGGCGATCTGGCCAACGACGACGGCGCCGGCAACCGGGCCGTCGGCGAGACCCCAAACCTGGCGGCGAAGCTGCAGCCGCTGGCCGAAGGCGGCGGCGTCGTGATCGGCGAAAGCACCCGGCGCCTCGTGGCCGGGCTGTTCGAGCTGACCTATCTCGGCGCCCACGTCGTCAAGGGGCTGCAAGAGCCGGTCAAGGCCTGGCGCGTGCTCGGCCCGAGTGCTGCCGAGAGCCGCTTCGAGGCGCGCCAGGGCGCGGCCCGGACGCCGCTGGTCGGGCGCGACCACGAGCTCGGCCTGCTGGTCGAGCGCTGGCAGCTGGCCAAGGACGGCGAGGGCCAGGTGGTCCTGCTGTCGGGCCAGCCGGGCATCGGCAAGTCGCGCATCGTGCGGGCCTTGCGCGAGCACCTGAGGGGCGAGCCGCATACCTGCCTCGGCCATTACTGCTCGCCCTACCACGCCAACAGCGCGCTCCACCCCGTGATCGCCCTGCTCGAGCGGGCGGCGCGACTGTCGCGCGCGGATCCGCCGGAACGGCAGCTCGGCCGGCTCGAGGCCCTGTTGGCGCTGGCGAGCGACGATTTGGCCGAAGCGATGCCGCTGATCGCCGATCTGCTCGCGCTCCCGACCGGCGAGCGCTACCCGCCGCTGGACCTGAGCCCGCAGGCCCGCAAGGAGCGGACCCTGGCGGCGTTGATCGAGCAGCTGGTCGGGCTCGCCGGCAAGCAGCCGGTGCTCGCGCTGTACGAGGACGTGCACTGGATCGATCCGACCTCGCTCGAGCTGTTGGAGCTGGTCGTGGAACGCGTCCAGCAGGTGCGGATCCTGGTCGTGATCACGTTTCGGCCGGAGTTCGTAGCCCCCTGGTCGGGCTATGCGCACGTGACCTCGCTCTCGCTCAGCCGGCTCGGACGCCGTCAGGTGGCCGACATGGTCGAGCGGATCGCCGGCGGCAGGCATCTGCCGGCCGAGGTGCTCGAGCAGATCCTGGCCAGGACCGATGGCGTGCCGCTGTTCATTGAGGAGCTGACCAAGTCGGTCCTCGAGTCCGGCCTGCTGAAGGACGTCGGCGATGGCTTCGAGCTGTCCGGTCGGCTGCCGTCGCTCGCGATCCCGGCAAGCCTGCACGATTCGCTGATGGCCCGGCTTGACCGGCTCGCCTCGATCAAGGAAGTGGCGCAGATCGGTGCTTCGATCGGCCGCGAGTTCTCGCACCAGCTGCTCGCGGCGGTCGCCCACCGGCCGGACGGGCAGATCCGCACCGCGCTCGACCAGCTGGTCGCGTCCGGGCTCGTGCTCCGTCGCGGCACGCCGCCCGCAGCGACCTACAGCTTCAAGCACGCGCTCGTGCAGGAGGCCGCCTATCAGAGCCTGCTCAAGAGCCGGCGGGTGCAGATCCATGCCGAGATCGCGCAGGCGATGAGCTCGGAAGTTGCCGCCGTGCAGCCGGAGCATCTGGCCCGCCACTACACCGAGGCCGGCCTGATCGACGAGGCGATCCGCAACTGGGAACGGGCTGGAGTGCTCGCGTACAAGCGCTCGACCTACCGCGAAGCCGCGGCTCACCTCGGTCACGCGCTCGAGCTGATGCGCCTGCTCCCGGAGACCGCCGAGCGGGACGCTCGCGAGCTCGAGCTGCTGACCCGGCTCGGCTCCGCCTACATCGCGAGCCGGGGCCACGGCGCACCCGAGGTCGAGGAGGTCTACGCCCGCGCGCGGGTCCTCTGCGCGCAGGTCGGCGACGATGCTCACCTATCCGACGTGCTCCAGGGCCGGCGGCTGTTCTTCATGATGCGCGCCGATCTCGGCCAGGCCCGGCAGGCCGCGGAGGAGCTGATCGAGCTCGGCGAGCGGCTGAACCGCACCGAGTCCAGCATCGAAGGCTATCGCGGCCGCGGCATCGTCCGTTTCTACGGCGATGACTTCGTCGAGGCGCACGCCGACCTCGAGCGGGCGATCGCGCTCTACGAGCTGGATCGTCATCGCGGGCGCGCCCGCCGCTACCAGGCCGACCCGGCGGAGGCGTGCCTCAGCTATAGCGCCCGGAGCTTGTGGTTTCTCGGCTATCCGGAGCAGGCGCAGCGACGCAATCGCGAGGCGCTGGCGCTGGCCGAAAAGCTGGCGGATCCGTTCAGCCTCGCCGAGGCGCTGGTCTGGCGCGCCGAGCTTGCCCTGATGCTCCGGCGCGCGGACGCAAGCCGCCAACTGGCGCAGGCCGCGCGAGGCTACGCGACCGAGCAGGGATTTCCTCTGTTCGCCGGCATGGCCGAGATCATGGAAGGCCAGAGCCTGGTGGTCGAAGGCGAGGCTGAAGGCGGGCGCGAGCACATCGTACGGGGCATCGAACGCTATACCCGCACCGGTTCACAATTGATCCTGCCCCGATTTCTCGGCTGGCTCGCCGAAGCGCTTGGCGCCGAGGGGCGGGTGGACGAGGCCCTGGCGACGCTGCTCGACGCGCTGGAGCGGGCCGAGGTGGGCGACGAGCGCTGGTGCCAGGCTGAGCTGCAGTTGACCCATGGCAAGCTGCTGTTGCGGCTGGACGCGCCGGACCTGGCGCTGGTCGAGAGGCGATTTCTCGAAGCTCTGGACACCGCGTCGCGCCAGCAGGCGAAATCACTGGAGTTGCGGGCCGCCACCAGCCTGGCTGGCGTTCTGGCGGAGCAAGATCGGGGGCCGGAAGCGCGCGCTCTGCTCGGGCAGGTGCTCGGCTGGTTTACCGAGGGGCTCGAGACGCTCGACGTTCAGGACGCGCGGCTGGGCGCCTTCGGCAGCTCTGTTAGGGCGCACGCGGCCAGGCGCTGAGCCAAGGCGTCGCCAGAGCGCGCCTTTCTCCGGGCCGGCTCGCTTCTCTTCAAGCCACACCGATCCAGCTCAGCCGTCACGCTCCGCGAAGCCCGCACGATCCGGCACTGCCTCCGTCCGCGCCAGCGGGAAGCGCCGATGCCATTGTTCAAACAGCCATGCGGCATACGCCGCGTGCGCCGCGCAGCTCGGATGGCCGTCGGTCAACGAAAAGCTCAGGTTGGCGCCGGGCTCGACCTCATCAAGAAACGCATCGTAGCCGGACAGGACCGGCACCTGGGCGCTGGCCTCAAGGTCGGCCGCAGCTCCGCGGTAGGTCTCGAAGAACGGGTTGTCGCGGCTGATGTCGCGGGTCGGCGGATAGAGCGTGATCAGCAGCGGGACCTGAGCGTCGCGGAATTGTTCGGCCAGCGATCTGACCGAGGTGTCCAACAACTTGTAGTTCAGCCCGTCGCGGATGCGCCACTGATCCGGGAAATCCATCCGCCAGCCGACCCGCACGCCAAGGAGCGACGCGAGCGGGTACATCGCATCCCGGGCCAAGCGATAAACATAGCTTCGTTCGTAAACCCACCGATGCAGTCGACGCGCTGGTGAATGATGGGCCACGGTATCACTGAATTGCCCCCGGCATTCGGTGCAGAATGTCTCCAACAGCTCAAGTTCATGTGAGGTAAATCGGTTGCTCGCTCTCAGCTCGTCGAGGTAATAGCAGAGCGTGCATTCATACTCGATATCATTGACGAACAGAGTGACGATCGCGCCACGCGGTTTTTCCTCCTGTTGGAGGAGGGCTTGCGCCTTGCGCAAATGCGACCAGGTATTGGTATTCTCACGGGCGAAATTGATCGTGATCAGCTCGGGCGCGACCGGCCGCGCAAGGTCGCCGAACACCGCGGGAAAGTTGCCCTCTCGCCCGCAGGCGGCGCCTTCGGTAAAGGAATCGCCGACGAAAACGATGGCATCTCGAACCTGCCCAAGCTTCGCCGGGTCGTCGAACAGCGCGAACTCTTCACCAGCTAAGATTAGCGGCGCGAAAACGGGTTCCGGCCGATAGTCATCGATCCGAAGATAGACTTCGAGTGCTGCGAGCGACAACAGCACGCTGATGCCGGCGGTGAGTAGCTCCCAGCGCTTGTTAAACATCCCTGAGCTCTTGGGTGAGGACTTGCAGCGTTGGTGGTCTTGTCAGCCCATCGAGGCGTTTTGCTGCAACGGGCGCAGAAGCTGCAAACTTAGTCAAGGATGGACGCAGTTGTCAATATGCACCAAGGACGATGTACATAAATGACAGATGTCGCCTTGCTGCGCGCGATGACCTCGACGGAATCGCGTTATCATCGGCCGGGGGCTTTGACCGGCTCGGGCTCGTGTGCTTCTGGCGGAAGGTATCGGTTGTGAAGTAAGGTCCCCGTTGGGAGCCGCCTTGCATCGCCGGTGGTGACGGAGCCGGCGCAGGGTTGGTGCGCCGGCGGGCCGGTGCCCATGCGCGCGGGCCGGCGGCAAGCGGCGAGGTGCTGATGGCATCTGGGGCGGTTGCCGACCCTGGTCGCGCCTGTGGCCGGCGCGCGCGGGCCGGTCGCACCGAGCGGCGAATGCTGCATGCGTAAGATCGACAAGGCCGACCTGCTGGCGCGGCACTTCCTGTTCCGGGGCCTGGAGGCGGGATTGATCCAGCGCCTGGTCGAGCTCAGCGTCACCAGGCGACTGGCGCGCGACGCGTGCTGTTTCGCAAGGGTGACGAGGGCGGCGCCCTCTACGGCGTGCTCCAGGGTGCGGTGCGCATCGCGGTCGGTGGACCGGACGGCCGGGAAATCGTGCTCAACGTCATGGAGCCGGGCGACGTGTTCGGCGAGATCGCGCTGTTGGACGGGCTGCCGCGCACGGCCGATGCCAGCGCGATCGTCGAATCCTCTTCTGTAATCGGGCTGCGCGGGTCAAGGGCTCCAAGCTGGCACCGGCTCCGCGGATGGTCGTCTGGCAGGGGCCACTCTTCTGTCCGAGGTCGGCGCGTGCGGCCGCCGCAAGTTGGGGTCAGGCGAGGGCCCGGCGCATCAATCTCTGAGAGTGCGTGGTCGCCGATCGAGCGAGCTCACTCGTCCGGTCACCGCAGAGGGTTCGTCGATGTCACCGCTGCCCCGCGTCCCTGCCGGACGCTTCCGCCGGAGCGGAACTCGTGATCTCGCTGAGGCCGCCGAGCGCCTGTTCTGCGGCCTCTGGTCCAGGGGCAATCCTGGGCGTCGATCCGATGCCGGACGAGGTGCATCTGGAGGCGCGGGCGTCAAGGCGGGCGAAGCCCCCGGCCTGACCGGCCTTGGCCTTGACGCCCGCGCCTCCAGATGCGCCTGTGATCATCGGATCGATGCCACGTTCCGACCTGCTCAGGCCGCGGCACCGGCTGGCGCATCCGGCTCGCGCTGCCAACGGAAGTCCGTGCCGTCCAGCCACATCCGGTGCATGATCACGGCCAGCCGCCGTGCCACCGCGATCTGGGCGCGCATCTTGCCCCGGCGCTTCAGCACCTCGAGGCCCCAGCGCTTGACCCAGCTCCATCGGCTCACCCGGGTCAGCAGCGCGTTCGCGGCCTCGCACAGCAGGGCCCGCACGGCTTTGTCGCCGCATTTGGTGATGTGACCGGTGTAGTCGGTCTCGCCCGAGGCGTACTTGCTCGGCGTCAGCCCGAAGTAGGCGCCGACCTCGGCTGAGTTCGGGAAGCGCTCAGGCTCGTCAACCGCGGTCTTGAAGGCGAGCGCGGTGAGCGCGCCGACGCCGGGCACGGTCATCAGCCGCGACACACCTGGTCCTGCTTGACCACCGCCAGCACCGCCCGGTGCAGCAACGCGAGCTGGCTCACGACGGCAGCGCGGGTCGTCAATAGCGTGCCGACGACCCAACGGATCTGCGCATCGCCTTCGTCGATCAGCTCCCAGACGCGGTCTTCGAACTGGCCGGTCGCCACCTTGCCGACCTTGAGCCCGAACGCCTTCAGAACGCCGCGGATGTGATTGTCGAGGTCGATCCGCGTGCGCACCAGCATCTCGCGGCTGGACAGGAGCAGCCGGAGTTTCCTCGCTTCCGGGCGCTTCAGGTGCACCGGCCGGTACCAGCCCACCTGCATCGCGAACGCGATGTTGCGGGCGTCGATCCGGTCGGTCTTGACCGGCATCGCGCTCACCGCCGCCTTCATGTGCCGGGCGTCGATGCAGATCACCGGCAGGCCCGCCGCAACCAGGCCGTCGCACAGCCAGGGCGCCAACGGCCCCGCCTCGATGCCGACCCGTTCGAAGTCAGTCCGGTCGCCCATCAGGAACGCGGCAATCGCTTCCTGCTCGCTCCCGTCTTTGCCTTCGCGCACGATCCGGCGTTCGTCGTCGACGATGCAGATTGCCGTCTCTTCCATCGCGATATCTAGACCGACATAGTACTTCATGGCTGTCCTCCTCAGGCTGCTGAACCTCGATGGGGCGATCTCCGACCCCGTACAACCAGCTTCGAGGGCAGCCCCCTGCCCGTCACGCCGCTCCGAACCCGCAGCCCGATTACGCCTCTCTGGTCGAGATCCGCCGGCGCGATTTCCTGCTTTTGCTGCAGCGCGAGCCCGTGCTCAGCGCCCACATCATCGAGCTGCTGTGCGAACGGCTGCGCTGGGTGAGCGACCTGGTCGAGGACGCCGTCTTCCTGACCTTGCCGGCCCGCCTTGCCAAACGGCTGCTGGCGCTCGCGGTCGCCTATGGCAAAGAAGGGCCGCACGGAACCGAAATCGAGCTCGCGATCTCGCAAGGAGAGCTCGCCCAGATCGCTGGCGGCAGCCGCGAGCGCGTCAGCAAGCTGCTGGCCGAGTGGGCTCGAAATCAATATCTGACGCTTGGTCGTTCGCGCGTAACTCTACGCCAACGTGCCGTGCTCGAACAGATCTCGAGAGGCGATCATCCGGCAGCCACGACCTGACCGGCTGCGTGTCGCGTGCGTTCGGGGCCGACCTCGGGCATGTCGGTCCCTAAGGATCGCGCGACAGGCCGCGCTCGTCCAGCGCCTTCAGGTAGGCGGCCCAGAGTTTCTCCCGGTTTTTGCCGAGATGATGGAGATAACGCCAGGAGTACATGCCGGTCGAGTGCAGGTCGTCGAACACGATCCGGACCGCGTAGTTGCCGACCGGCTCGAGCTCGATGATCGAGACGTGGCGGCGGCCGGCGACGATCGTCTTCTGGCTGGGGCCGTGGCCCTGGACCTCGGCCGACGGGCTCTCGACCCTGAGCAGCTCGGCCGGGAGCACGAAGCTCTGGCCGTCGTCGAAGGTCACGATCAGCTGCTTCTCGGCCCGATTGACCCGCAGCTCGGTCGGCCAGGGCGTGGTTGCGGGGCCGGACGGCGCCTGGTCGGCCGGCTCAGGGCTCATGATCGGCCGGTCGCTTGGCCCGCGGCCGCGCGCGGACCGCGTCCGGGAGCCGGTCGTCTTCGTCCAGCGGGCGCGCCTCGTCGACCAGCATGATCGGAATGCCGTCCCGGATCGGGTAGGCGAGCCCGGCCTGCTCGCTGATCAGCTCCTGGCGCTCGCGGTCGTAGCGGAGCGGCCCCTTGGTCAAAGGACAGACCAGCAGGTCGAGCAGGTTGGGATCGACCGGACCGGAACCTGTTGCCATCGCGTCACCCCGCCGTCATCTCAATGCCAGGGCCCCGCCGCCCGGTCCTTGCAGCCGAGCGCGCCCATCTGCAACAGCGCGATCAGGACCTTGGCGCGCTGCTCGGGATCGGCCGCCTCGAGCAGCGCCTGCTTCTCGCACGCCTCGAACGGGCAGATCATCGCGAGCGAGGTGATCAGGCCGGCGAGCGGTGCCGCCTCGATCTGGCTCCAGTCGGCGCTGATCTCGCAGACCTCGAAATAGCCGCGCAGCGCCCCGACCAGCGATGGCCGCAGGCTGTCGGAGGGCGCCGGCGGCTCGAGGTCGGACTGCCAGCGCTCGAAGCTCGCGACCACCTGGCGGTAGGGGGTGCCGACCGCGAGCTCCTTGACCAGCTCGAAGCGGCAGACGCCGGTCAGCGTGATCAGATAGCGGCCGTCGTCGGTCTCGGCGAAGCTGGTGATCCGGCCGGCGCAGCCGATCGGGTAGACGTCGGGCCGATCCGCGTCGCCGCCGCGGGTCGGCTGGACCATGCCGATCACCCGGTCGGTGCGCATCGCGTCCCGGGTCATCTGCAGGTAGCGCGGCTCGAAGATGTTGAGCGGCAGGTTGCCGCCCGGCAGGAGGATCGCCCCCGGCAGGGGGAAGATCGGGAAGCGGATCGGCAAAGCCCCGCTCAGACCCGGTTCGCCGGAGGTCGTCATCACACCTTGCCTGCGATCATCCCGGTCGCTCTGCCCTCACGAGAACAGCACCGCCGAAAGCTGGCGCCGGCCGGCGATGGTCGCGGGGTGCTTGGGCCCCAACGCCTCGAACAGCTTGACCAGCTGCTTGCGCGCCGCCTGGTCCTGCCATTCGCGATCCTTCTTGATCAGCGTCAGCAGGTGCTCGATCGCGGGCTCGATCTGGCCGCGCAGGAACAGCGCGGTCGCGAGATCGAGGCGCGCGGCGTGGTCGTCGTCGTTGGCCTGAAGCCTCGCGGCCAACGCTTTCGGATCGGGTAGGGCGCC
>CAWJAY010000055.1:0-211387 GCA_963840925.1 uncultured Alphaproteobacteria bacterium | reverse complement strand
GAGGACCTCCAGTACCACCCCGAGCACGACTGGGCGCGGATCGAGGGGGACGAGGGCACCTTCGGGGTCACCTGGTACGCGCAGGATGCGCTCGGCGAGATCGTCTTCTTCGAGCCTCCCGAGGTCGGCTCCGAGGTCTCGAAGGACCAGCCCTACGCCGAGATCGAGTCGGTGAAGGCCGTCTCCGACGTCTACGCGCCCCTCTCGGGCGAGGTGGTCGCGGTCAACGAGGCGCTCTCCGACAGCCCGGAGCGGATCAACGAGGACCCCTACGGCGAGGGGTGGCTGGTGCGGGTGCGGCTGTCCGATCCCGATGAGGTCGAGCAGCTGCTTGACGTCGCGGCCTATCGCGAGCTGCTGGCGAGCGGCTGATCGCACGCCGCGCCGCGCGACGACCGGCCGGGTGCCGGTTCGCCGAGCGGCGCATCGGGTAGCGATTTCTGCGAGGGGCGCCCGAAAGTGGCGCCTTGCACCCCTCTAGCATCAATCCCCCGTGAGCCGCTACACATCAGCCACCGACGCCGACCGCGCCGCGATGCTCGAAGCGATCGGCGTCGCCTCCACCGAGGAGCTCTTCGCCGACATCCCCGAGAAGCTGCGGCTCGAGCGTCCGCTGGAGCTCCCGGACGGGCGCTCGGAGACCGAGGTCTTCGACCAGCTCGCCGCGCTCGCGGCCCGCAACGCGGACGCGGACTCGGAGACCTGCTTCATCGGCGCCGGGATGTACGACCACTACGTCCCGGCGCTGGTCGACGCGATCGTCTCGCGCTCGGAGTTCCTGACCCCGTACACGCCGTATCAGGCCGAGGTCTCCCAGGGCGGGCTGCAGGTGATGTTCGAGTTCCAGACCGCGATCTCCGAGCTGACCGCGCTCCCGGTCGCGAACGCGTCGATGTACGAGGGCCCCTCGTCGGTGGCCTCGGCGGCCTACCTGGCGCTCGGGGCCGCCAAGCGCGAGCGACCGCGGCTGGTCGTCTCGCGGGGCCTGCATCCGCACGCGCGCGCGACGCTCGAGACCTACGCGCGGGGCTTCGGCGCCAAGGTCGTCGAGGTCGGACTGCGCGACGGGCTCACGGATCCGCGCGAGTTCGAGAACTACATCGACACCGACGTCGCCGCCGTCTTCGTCCAGAGCCCCAACTTCCTCGGCGCCGTGGAGGACCTGGACGCGATCGCTGCCGCCGCGCACGAGTCGGGTGCCCTCTGCGTCGCCTCCGTCGACCCGATCACGCTCGGGGTCCTGCGCCCGCCGGGCGAGTGCGGGGTGGACATCGCCGTGGGCGAGGGCCAGCCGTTGGGCAACCGGCTCGACTTCGGCGGTCCGTCGTTCGGCTTCTTCGCCGCGACCGAGGAGCACCTGCGCCGGATGCCCGGCCGGATCGCCGGCGAGACGACCGACGTCGACGGCCGGCGCGGCTTCGTCCTCGCGCTGCAGACCCGAGAGCAGCACATCCGGCGCGAGAAGGCGACCCACAACATCTGCACCTCGCAGGCCCTGAATGCGCTCGCCGGCACGATCTACCTGGCCTGGCTGGGCCGCGACGGCATCGTCGAGCTCGGCGAGCTGCTCGTCCGGCGCACCGCCTACGCGCGAAAGCGCCTCGCCGCGGTCGACGGAGTCGAGCTGCTCGCACGAGGCGCCCGTGGCGCGCGAGTTCGCGCTACGCCTGGATGCGCCCGTGGCCGCGGTGCTCGACCGGGTCAGCGAGGAGGGGATCGCCGCGGGCTATCCGCTCGGTCGCGAGTATCCCGAGTACGAAGACGGGCTGCTGGTGGCGATTACGGAGCGGCGCAGCCGCGACGACATCGACCGGCTCGCGGATGCCCTCGCCCAAGCGATTCCGGCGGCGACCCGGTCCTTTGTCTCGGATAGCGAGACAAAGCCCCAGGTCGTCGAGGAGGCCGCTCGATGACGCCCGAACCGTCCCCCTCACCGCCCGTGAACGCTGACACCCCGACCCCGCAGCAGCGCGAGGCCGCGGTCACGATCTACGAGCGCTCCGTCGAGGGCCGGCGCGCCGCCGTTCTGCCTCCCACCGACGCCGCCGGCTTCGACGAGACCCCGCTCTCCGAGCTGATTCCCGAACGCCTGCTCCGCGCCGAGGGCCCCGCCCTGCCCGAGGTCTCCGAACCGGAGATCGTGCGTCATTACAACCGGCTCTCGCGGCGCAACTTCGACCTCGACACCGGCCCGTATCCGCTCGGCTCCTGCACGATGAAGCACAACCCGCGGCTCAACGAGCGAGTCGCGGCGCTGCCGGGGCACGCCCGGCTGCACCCGGCCCAGGATCCGAAGCGCGCCCAGGGGGCGCTCGAGCTGATGTGGCGGCTCGAGCGGGCGCTGGCGGAGCTGTGCGGCCTTCCGCACGTCTCTCTGCAGCCCTCCGCGGGCTCGCACGGCGAGCTCGCCGGCCTCCTGCTGACCAGGGCCTACCACGAGGACGCCGGCGAGCACCGGCACAAGGTGCTCACGCCCGACACGGCGCACGGCACCAATCCGGCGACCGTGACGATGGCCGGCTACGAGGTGGTCAAGGTCGCCACCGACGGGCGCGGCGGGGTCGATCTCGACGACCTGCGGGAGAAGGCCTCCGAGGACGTCGCCTCGCTGATGCTGACCAACCCGAACACGCTCGGGCTGTTCGACGAGAACATCGACGAGATCGCGGGGATCGTCCATGGCGTCGGCGGCACCCTGTACTACGACGGCGCCAACCTGAACGCGATCATGGGCTGGACGAGGCCCGGCGACATGGGCTTCGACATCGTCCACCTCAACCTCCACAAGTCGTTCAGCCAGCCGCACGGCGGCGGCGGGCCGGGGGCCGGCCCGATCGCGGTCTCGGAGCGGATCGCCCCGTTCCTGCCGGTGCCGAGGGTCGTTCGGCGCGAGAGCTCCAACGGCGCGGGGCCGAGCTACGCGCTCGTCGACGACCAGCCGAAGTCGATCGGCCGGCTGCGCGGCTTCCAGGGGAACTTCGGCGTCTTCGTGCGCACCTACGCCTACATCGCCAGCCTTGGCGGCGACGGGCTCCGCGAGGCCTCCGAGACCGCGGTCCTGAACGCCAACTACCTGCTGGCCAGGCTGCGCGAGGGGCGTGCGGGCAAGCACCTGCCGCTGGCCTTCGAGCGCCGCTGCATGCACGAGTTCGTCCTCTCCGGCGCCCCGGCCAAGCGCGACCTCGACATCAAGACGCTCGACGTGGCCAAGCGGTTGCTCGATTACGGCTTCCACCCGCCGACGATCTACTTCCCGCTGCTCGTCGACGAGGCGCTGATGGTCGAGCCGACCGAGACCGAGACCCGCGAGTCGCTCGACGCGCTCGCCGAGGCCTTCGATCGGATCCTCGCCGAGGCCGAGCGCGATCCGCAGATCCTGCGCGAGGCGCCGTACACGACGCCGGTCCGGCGCCTCGACGAGGCGGCCGCGTCACGGCGCCCGATCATCCGCCAGCCGCTCGACTAGCGAGGGTCCTCAGCAGCCCGGCTTGGGCTTGAACTTCGTCGACGTCTCGCCGGGAGCGAGGACCTCGGTGCCGAAGAGCACCAACGAGCCGTGGCGGATCTGGAGCTTGCCGGGCTTAAAGCGCGTGAACACCGTCTCGTGGAAGTCGAGCAGCGCCGCGGCCGCCTGCTCGACGATGTCCGGCGGGATGTTCGGCGAGGCCTCGTAGCTGACCTCCACGTCCTGCAGGCGCTTGAACTTCTCGCGTACCGAGAGCTTGGCGAGCACCTCGAACGCGAGCTCGGTCTCGCCCCCGGTCCCCTGGGTGAACGAGCGGTACTTGTAGGTGCCCAGCTTGCCACCGGGCCCGCACTTCTCGGCCGTCGCGCGACCGGAGCTGAAGGCGCTGCCCTCGATGTCGAAGAAGTCCTGGAACGTGTAGTGCCAGGCCGCGGCGGTGCCCGGGATCGCGATCAGCGCCGAGGCCGTCACACGCGAGCAGGAGACCGAGACGACGCACGTGCCGAGTATCCACCCGCGGCGGCGCCGGCGCAAGGGCGCCGGCGCCGGGATCGGATTCGGGGTGTCAGGCCGCCGCGTGCTCGACGCCTGGGTGACGAGCGGGGGGCGTCGCCGTCCGCGCGACGAGCCGCAGCGGGCCGCGGTGCGCGGTACTCAACTGCTTGGCACGCGCGCGGAGCAGCCCGACAAGGTCGGCCGTGTGTCTGAACGGGTCCGCGATCGCGTGTCCGCTCTCGATCTCGACCGCGGCGCGCAGCTCTCCGCCCGTCTCGGCGACGAGCATCCGGCCCGCGGGGACCTGCTCGGTGTCGCGCTGCGCGAGCCGGACCAGGGCGGCACGGTCGTGCTCCGTCGCCTCGCGGATCAGCAGCGGCTGCGTCGCGTTGCCTGCAAGTGTATGACGTGTATCGATGGATGTGATTGACATTGTGCCCCCTGATGGACTAGAGTTACCGCCAGTGGCGCAGTGGGTATGGCGTATGTACGACGATACAAAGCATTGACCGAGGATTCAATGTCATACAAAGATGAATTGTCCGATCTCGACCGCGACGGCGAGCGCTCGCTGACCCAGCAGCTCGTCGACGCGATCGCCGCCGCGATCGAGCGCGGTGAGCTCGGGCCGGGTGAGAAGCTCCCGCCGACCCGCGAGCTGGCCGAGCTCGCCGACATCAACCACCTGACCGCGGTCCGCGCCTATCGCCGGCTGCGCGAGCTGGGCCTGGTCAGCGCCCACGTCGGCCGCGGCACCTTCGTTCGCGAGGCCGCGGCCGCGCCGGCGCGGGCGGTGCCCGACTCGATCGCCTGGCAGCGCTACGCGCTCCCGGAGTCGAACCTGAGCTACGGCGACCGTGTCCTCGCCGACATGCACCGCCACGCGACCAGCGAGGAGCTGATCCCGCTGTCGGTCGGCTACCCGTCGGCGCGTTTGTTCCCCGTCGAGGAGATCAGCGAGGCCGTCGACGCAACGCTGCGCTCCGAGCCGGAGCGCGCGCTCCAGTACTCCGACGTGCAGGGGCTGCCCGACCTGGCCGAGCAGATCGCCTCGCTGAGCGCGGCTCGCGGCGCCGCCGAGGACCCGAACGACATCGTGATCACGAACGGCGCGGCCCAGGGGCTGACGCTCGCCTGCCGCGCGATCCTGCGCCCGGGTGACGTCGTGGCCTGCGAGGACCCGAGCTTCCCCTCGGTGATCCGAGCGGTGGAGGAGACGGGCGCCCGCATCGTCGCGGTGCCGGTCGACGACGACGGGCTCGACGTCGACGCGCTTGCCGCCCTGGTCGCCCGGCAGGAGATCAAGGCGCTGGCGGTGCAGTCGCGCCTGCACAACCCCACCGGCCGGGACCTCGTTCCGGCGCGCCGACTGCGGCTGCTCGACCTCGCGCGGCGCCACGGCTTCTTCGTCCTCGAGGACAGCGTCTACGGCGACCTGCGGTTCGCCGGCGAGGAGCTGCCCTCGCTGCGCTCGGAGGCGCCCGCCCACGTCGTCTACATCGACTCGCTCTCGAAGACGGTCGGCGGCGGGCTGCGGATCGGCTGGGTCGCAGCCAGCGGGCCGGTGCTCGATCGGATCATCACCGCGAAGCGGGCCGACGACATCCACAGCCCGACGCTCACCCAGCTCGCGATCGCGCGGTACCTGGCGTCCGGCGCCTATCCGGCTCATGCGGAGCGCGCCCGCGCGTTCTATCGCGAGCGCCTCGCGGTCCTGCACGCCGCGATCGAGGACAGCTTCGGGGCGGCCGCCTCCTATCCGGAGCCGCTCGGCGGCGGCCATCTGTGGCTCACCCTCGACCTGCCGCTCGACGAACGCGAGCTCGCCGAGGAGGCGGTCCGCCGCGGCGTCGCCTACGTGCCGGGCGGAGCGGTTCGGATCGAGCGCCGCCCGGACCTCTCGATGCGCCTCTCGTTCGGCTACCTGGAGCCCGACCAGCTCGTCGAGGGGGTGCGGCGGCTCGCCGCCGCGGCGAGCTCGCTGCGCCGTCGCCCGACCCGCCGCGAGGCGGTTCCGATCTAGCGCGGCCTTTAGGCGTCCTCGGCGTCGGGGAAGTCGGGCAGCCGCTGCTCGAGCTCGAGCACTGGAGCGAACAGATCGCCGTGCTCCGCGACGCGCTCGAGCAGCTCCGGAGCCTCGAAGCGCACCGACTCGGGGTCGCCGTCGTCGGCGAGCGCCTCGACCTCCTCCCAGCGCAACGGGGTCGACGCCCACGGTCGCTCCCGGCAGCGCAGCGAGTAGGCGGCGACCGTGGTCTTCGAGTAGTCGTTCTGGCTCCAGTCGACGAGCACCTTGCCCTTGCGCAGCTCCTTCTTTTGCTGCGAGACGACCAGGTCGGGCTCGGCGCGCTCGAGCGCCTGCGCGACGGCGCGGGCGTAGGACTTCGTGCGCTCGTAGTCGACCTCGGTGTTGAGCGGCACGTAGACCTGGATCCCCTTCGAGCCCGAGTGCTTCGCGAAGCACTCGAGGCCCAGCTCGCCGAACAGCTCGCGCAGGCGCAGCGCGACCTGGGCGCACTCGACCGCCGTTGCCGGCGCCCCGGGGTCGAGGTCGAACGCGAGCACCGTCGGGCGCCCCGGCTCCTCCGCAAGCGCCAGCGAGGGGTGCAGCTCGAGGCCGGCGAGCTGGGCGAGCCAGACCAGCGTCGCGCGGTCGTCGGAGACGATGAAGTCGAGCACCCCGACCGAGCCCATCTCGATCGGCTCGGTGCGGACCCAGTCCGGGGTGTGCTTGGGAGCCCGCTTCTCGAAGAAGCGCTGCCCCTCGACTCCGTCGGGAAACCGGACCCGGGTCAGCGCGCGGCCGGCGAGGTGGGGCAGGATCGTGTCGGCGATCCGGGCGTAGTAGTCGATCGCCTGGCCCTTGGTGAACGCGGGCTTCGAGCCGCCGCGCCCGCCGCGGCGCGCAGGCCAGAGGACCTTGTCGAGGTTCGTGAGCGCGATCTCGCGCCCGTCGACCTCTACTTGCCGGCCTTTGCCTTGCTTCGCGATCGGCTCTTGGAGGTCGAGCGAGACTTGGCGCTCTTCGAACTCGGCTTGGAGGCGGGCTCGGCGCTCTTCGCCTCCTCGCCCTTGACCGCCGCCAGCGATTCCTCGAGCGCCGCCATCAGGTCGGGCGCCTTCGTCGGCGAGGGCGCCTCGGAGGCGGCCGCGACCACCTTCTCGCCCTTCGCCTTGCGCTCGATCAGGGCCAGGACCTCATCGCGGTACTCGTCGCGGTACTGGGAGGCGTCGAAGTCGGCGGCGAGTGAGTCGATCAGGGCCTTGGCCATCTCGAGCTCCTTCTTGGTCGGCTCGCCGTCCGCGGAGTCGAGCTCGTCCGAGATCTCGTCCGGCGAGACGACCTCGTCGGCGAAGCGCATCGTCGCCATCGTCATCACCCCGTCCATCGGCCGCAGCGCGGCGAGGTTCTCCTTGCTGCGCAGCACGAAGCGCGCGATCGCGACCTTGCGGGCGTCCTCCATCGCCTTCACGAGCAGCGCGTAGGCCTTCTCGGCGCCCTTGTCGGGGCCGAGGTAGTAGGGGTGATCGAAGTAGATCGGGTCGATCTCGTCCAGGTCGACGAAGTCCTTGATCTCGATCGCCCTCGTCTTCTTCGGATCGAGCTCCTCGAGCTCGTCACGGGTGATGACCACGTACTGCTCGGGGGCGATCTCGTACCCCTTGACGATGTCCTCGTAGGCCACCTCCTCGCCGTCGGCCTCCGCGACGCGCTTGTGGCGGATCCGCGAGCTGTCGGACTCGCGCAGCTCGCGGAAGCTCACCGACTTCTTCGAGACGGCGGAGTAGAGCTTCACGGGCACGTTGAGGAGCCCGAAGGAGATTGAGCCTGACCAGATCGCGCGCGGCATTGCCTTAGTGACCTCGAGGGGACGGAAAACTCATCGCTTCACTGTAGTACCCGAAGCGACCCGGGCAATCCTGCCCCTGAGCCGGCCGCGAACGCGATCTTGCGCCGCTCAGACGGGTTCGAGCACGAAGATCACGATCCGGCGTTGCGACGCGCGCCGCTCGTACTGCGACCAGCCCGGATAGACGCGCAGGCCCTGCTGCCAGATGCGGTCGCGCTGCTCGCCGTGCGCCTCGACGGCGCGAAAGCGTCGGCTGACTCCGTCGATCACCACCTCGCCGGTGGGATCGGCTCGCAGGTTGTAGTACCAGGAGGGGTGGCGCTCCTGTCCGTAGTTGGAGGCGATCACCGCGAGCCCGTCCGCGGTGTCGAGGCCGAGCACCGGCACGGTACGGCGAAGCCCGCTGCGCGAACCGGTCGTCGTGATCATGACGACGTCGAGACCCGAGACCAGCGACGCGAACGTGTGCCGCCCGCCGGTGACTCTGAACACGGGCCGGTCGATGTGATGGAGGACACGGGCGAACAGCCACGAGCCCGGCCCGCTGGCGCCGAAGCGCCGCATGAACCTCTGTACGGCGTTGGCGCGGTCGTAGGCGAGCTCCCTCATCGTTTCGTCCTTGAGTCAAGCTACTCATCCAACCTCACGGATCACGTCGCGGGCGTCCTTGTCGTCGCGAACGCCCTTGAACGAGGCGGCGCGCACGGTGTCCTCGTGGGTCCAGCTCAGGAAGTCGACCTCGCAGACGACGACCGGCTCGACCCAGACCAGCGGGCCCCGCTCGCGGATCCGGGCCGCGTACTTGAGTTCCGGGTCCCAGCCGGCCTCGAACGGGCTCGTCTCGCGGCGCAGGGGCGCCAGCAGGTCCGTCAGCTCCCCGAGCGCCGTCTGAGTGAACCCGGTCCCGACGCCGCCCGCGTAGACGAGGCGCTGCGCCCGGCCGAGGCCGGCGGCCTCCTCGGGCGTCGCGTCCCAGTAGCCGACCAGCAGCGACCCGACGCGGCGCGAGCGGCCGCCCTCGCCGGGCATGTAGCCGCCGATCACGAGCTCCTGGCGGCGGCGGTTCTGGACCTTGACCCAGTCGGGGCTGCGCCGCCCGGGCCGGTACGTGCTCGCGAGCCGCTTCGCGACGATCCCCTCGAGCCCGCGCTCGCGCGAGGCGGCGAGGAGGGCCTCGCCGTCGCCGACGCTATGCCCGGGGGCCTGCCAGGACGGACCGTCGAAGCCCAGCTCGGCCAGCAGCTCCCGCCGCCGCTCGTACGGATCCGCGAGCAGTGAGCGGCCGTCGAGCCAGAGCAGGTCGAAGGCCACGTAGGTCACAGGCGTATCCGCCACCCGCTGGCGGATACGCCCCTCGTTGGTGAGGCCCATCCGGCGCTGCAGCAGGCCGAAGCTCGGGTTGCCGTCCTCGTCGAAGGCCACGAGCTCGCCGTCGAGGATCAGCTCGCGGCCGGGTAGGGCGGCCGGGATCGCCGCCAGCTCGGGATAGCGGCCGCTGACGTCCTCACCGCGCCGCGCGGCGATGCGAAGCTCCTCCGCGGCGAGGTGGGCGAGCGCCCGCACCCCGTCCCACTTGACCTCGTACGCCCACCCGTCGCCCCCGGGCAGCGCCGTCGCCGCGGTGGCGAGCATCGGCTCGAGGTTTCGGGGCATCTCGTCCGCTGCCATCCCCTCGATAATCGCAACGATGCTCTTCGAGCTCGACCGCGTCAGCCTCTCGCGCGCCGGCAAGCCGGTGCTCCGCGATCTCAGCGCCCGTCTGCCGCTCGGCGCGACCTGCCTTGCCGGGCCCTCGGGGTCGGGGAAGTCCACCGTCCTGCGGCTGTTGGACCGGCTCGCCGATCCCGATTCCGGGAGCGTCCGCTACCGGGGCGACGACGTGCGCAACCGCGACCCGCTCGAGCTGCGGCGCGAGGTCGGGCTCGTGCCGCAGCTGCCCGCGCTGCTCGCGGGCACCGTCGAGGAGAACCTGCGGTTCGCGGGCGAGCTCGGGGGCCGCCAGCCCGACGTCGGGCGGCTGCTCGACCTCGCCGGCCTCGACCCGAGCTTCGCCGAGCGCGACTCCTCCCGGCTGTCGGTCGGCGAGCAGCAGCGCGCGATGCTCGCCCGGGCCCTGTCGCTAGAGCCGTCGACGCTGCTCCTGGACGAGCCGACCTCGGCGCTCGACGCCGTGGCCACCGGGGCCGTCGAGGAGACGCTGCTCGAGCTCCGCGACCGGCTCGAGATCTCGATCGTGCTCGTCACCCACGATCTGGACCAAGCGCGACGGATGTCCGACTGGCTGGTGCGGATCGAGGGCGGGCGAGCGATCGAGCAGGGCCCGACCGACGAGCTGCTGGGGGCGGCCAGCGTCCGATGAGCCCAATCGGGATCGACATCAGTCTCGGCGAGGTCGCGGCGAGCCTGGTCCTCGTCGCACTCGCGATCGCGGTCTCGCTCTGGCGGCGCACCGAGTTGGAGGGCGACATCGCGATCGCGGTGGTGCGCTCGCTGGTGCAGCTGATCGCGATCGGATACGTGATCCAGGCGATCTTCGACGAGGACAGCCTTGCGCTCGTCTTCGCGCTGATCGCGGTGATGGTCGTCTTCGGCGCGTTCACCGCCAAGCAACGGGCGAAGCGTGTGCCGGATGCCTTCTGGCCGCTGCTGGTCGCGCTGGCCGTCGCCGGGGTCGCGACCCTCGGCCTCGTGGTCGCGCTCGGCGTCTTCGAGCCCGAGCCCCGCTACCTCGTCCCCGTCGGCGGCATGGTGGTCGGCAACTCGATGACCGCTGCCGCCGTCGCGCTCAACCGGCTCGGTGATGAGATGACCGACCGCGCGCGAGAGATCGAGGCAACGCTCGCGCTCGGCGCCCCCTCCTCGGTCGCCGCCGCCCCGAGCCTGCGCCGCAGCCTGCGCTCGGGCACGATCGCCCTGATCGACTCGACCAAGACGACGGGGCTGATCTTCTTCCCCGGAACGATGGTCGGGATGCTGCTCGCAGGCGCCGACCCCATCGACGCCGTGCGCCTGCAGCTCATCCTGCTCTGGGTCCTGCTCGGCAGCGTCGCGCTGTCGGCCCTGATCGCGACCTCGCTCGCCTACCGAAACTTCTTCACATCGGCCCACCAGCTTCGCGAGCCTCCGGAACCGTAGGGGCCGGGGTCACCGCTGCGGCAGGATCCAGCCGCTCACGCGCGGGAAGGCGCCGGCGCCGGTGTCGCCGGGGTCGAATTGCTCGCTCACGCGGTCGATCGCGATGACCCGTCCCGAGCGCTCGGCCGGGATGAAGAGCCACTGGTCGGCGCGCGGCCACCCGAGCAGCAGCCAGCGGCCGTCGGGCGACCAGGTGGGCCCGCTGAGCGAACCCCGGGCCGCGAACAGGACCCGCGTGCCGTGGTCGCCCTGGACCGAGAGCTCGTCGCGCCCGCCGGCGCGGTGCAGCGTCGCCAGGCTGCCGTCGGCCGGGGACGTCGCCCGCCTCGCAGGCGCGCCCGACGGAGGCGCCGACAGCAGGCGGGCGTCGCCCGGCGCGATCGCGAGCCGCCGGCCGGTCTCGGAGTCGAGCGCCCTGATTCCGCCCCCGCGGTCGCGGTAGACCAGCACGTGCACAGGCAGGGCGCCGGGCGTCAGCTTCGCCTCGGGTGAGAGCGGTCGCCATGCCGGCGGCACGGGCGCCACGCCGCGGGCGACCATCCGCGTGTCGCTGCCGTCGCCGTCGACCACCCACAGGTCGTTGCCGCTGCGATAGGCGATCCGCGTGTCGAAGCCGATCCCGCCCCACCGCGGATCGTGGACGGGTCCCGGCGCGTCGATCGTCCACCGCACCTCGCCGCCGGGCTCGACCGCGATCAGCTCGCGCCCGTCGGTGACCGCCACGAACAGGCCGCGCGGCGACCAGGACGCCTCGTCGTAGTCGCCGAGCAGGCGCTTGGAGCCGTCCTCCCGCACGATCCAGGGCCCTTGCCCGGACTCGACCAGCAGCTCGCCGGCCGCCGGCAGCGAGCGCAACGCGGGCTTCGCGTCCTGCTCGCCGATCCCGACCGCGTCGCCCATCTCCCGGACCAGCTCCCCGACCTTGGCCCCGGCGGGGCTGAGCCCGATCGCGAGCGCGGCTGCGCCGCCGGCGAGCGCGAGAACGAGGCGACGCGTACGGTGGGCGGGCGCGAGCGGCGATCGCTCGGCGTAGGCGGCGCGGACGATCTCCCAGGACCGTTCCTCGGCCTCGTGCTCACCCGGGACCCTGACGTCCCGCAGGCGCCGGCCGAGCTCGCGGTCGGCCGTCACGAGCCGCCCTCCTCCACCATCGGGGCGCAGGCGGTCGAGGCCGCGCCGCAGCCGCGAGTTCACGGTCCCGCGCGACAACCCGAGGATCTCGGCGATCTCCCCCGGCGTGTACTCGAGGACGTAGCGCAGCACGACCACGGCCCGGTGCTCGGGGCCGAGGCTCGCCAGCGCCGCCAGGAGCTCGTCCGAGATCGCGTCGCGCTCGGGCGCGACGCCCTCGGCCGCCGCGGAGAGGACGCTCTCGGCGCGAAGCGACCGCGCCCGGGAGAAGTCGATCGCCCGGTTGACCGTGATCCGGTGCAGCCACGGACCGAACGGCCGCCGGCGGTCGAAGCGGTCGAGCGCCCGGATTGCGGCCAGGAACGACTCCTGGGCGATGTCCTCGGCGGCTGCCGGGTCGCCGATGACCAGGAACGCGGCTCGGTGGGCGCGCCGCCAGTGGCGGCGGAAGAGCTCCTCCAGCGCCTCGCTAGAGCCTCGCTGCGCGTCGCGGACGAGTGCCCCCTCGCGTCGCTTGCCCGGTGCGCGCGGTGCACGGCGCACCGCCGCAAGTCGCTCTGAGGCCGGGTCGGCGCTCATCGGCACCGAGAATTGTCCCGCTGCGGCGGGCGGCTCGGGGAGGTGGAGGATCGCCGCGGTAGCGGTCATGTGGGGAATGCGGTCGCTCAGGCGACCGGCTCGCGCTCCTTCGCCACCTCCGCGTCATCGCCATCCCGCTCGAGCTCGACCAGCGGGTCGAGCCCGACCGTCGCCGGCCGCTCGGGTCGCCGCCGGCGTGCGACGAGCGCCGCCGCACAGATCAGCAGCGCCGCGCCACCGGCGATCAGCGCCCAGGGCAGCCCGTCGCCGTCGTCGGCCGCCGACCCCTCCGGCGCCGGCGGCGCCGCCGGCTCGCTGACCTCGAACGAGGAGAGGTCGACGTCGGCGAGCGCCCTGCGGCCCCGGGCCACGGTGAGCACGCTGCCGTCCGGGCTCGGCTGCAGGGAGAGGCCGACGAAGTTGCGGAACTCCGCGAGCGCATCGAGGTCGATGCAGACGGCGGTGCCGCGCTCCGTGTCGAGCGCGTGGATGAACGGCGGGTGGTCGCGCTCGGCGGGCAGATACAGGGTGTACGCCCAGCGCCCGTCCGGGCTCAGCGACCGGGTCTGCGGCCAGCCCGCCATCTCCTCGCCGGGCTCGTCCGGATCGACGATCGGGTCGTGCAGCAGCCGGCCGCGCCGGAGGTCGTAGGCGCGGACCTCGTACGCAGTCGGGTCGCGCGGCTGCGGGTAGTGGATCAGGTACATCGTCCGCCCGTCCGGCGACAGGGCGTCGAAGCTGAAGTCGCCGTCGAGCGTCAGCCGGTCGCGCAGCCGCAGCCGCTCGGCGTCGATCAACGCGAACGTGGTCCGTGCACGCGGGAACCGTCGCCGGGGCTCGATCAGCGCCAGCGTCCGTCCGTCGGCCGAGAGCCCGCTCGGGGTCGAGTCGTAAGCGACCAGCGGCACCGCGAAGTCGCCGCGCAGCCGCAGACTGCGCTGGATCTCGCCGGTGCCGGTCGCGATTCGCAGCGCCGTCGTGCTCCTGCCGCCGCTGACCGCCGAGTAGCGGTAGTCGCCGTCGAGGCTCGGGACGCCTGCGTTGGTGGCCCCGTCGAAGGGCACCGGCAACCCGTCGGCTGCCGCCGGCGACGCGGCGCCCGCGAGGGCGACGAGGACCGCCCCCGGGGCGAGCAACGAACGGAGCTTGCGCGACATCTCGGCCTCCTTCGCGTGAATCGGTCGCTGCCCCGGATACGCCGCCGGGCGGCCACGAGGTCCCGCCTGCGAGACTCGCCCGGTGACCCGCCAGCAGCGCCTCACCCTCGTGGCGACGATTCTCGGCTCGACGGTCGTCTTCCTCGACTCGACCGTGGTCAACGTCGCGCTGCCGACGATCCAGGAGGACCTCGACACGGGCCTGGCCGGCCAGCAGTGGGTCGTCGAGGCCTACCTGCTCACCCTGGTCGCGTTCCTGCTCGTCGGCGGTTCGCTCGGCGATCTGTTCGGGCGCCGGCGGATTTTCGTCCTCGGTCTCGTCGGGTTCGCCATCACCTCGGTGCTCTGCGCGATCGCGCCCACCGACGAGACGTTGGTCGGCGCCCGCGCCCTGCAGGGGATCGCCGGCGCGCTCCTGGTCCCGGGCTCGCTGGCGCTCCTCGCCGCGAGCTTCGAGGGCGAGGCGCGCGGGAGGGCGGTCGGCCTGTGGACGGCCTGGGCCGGGATCTCGACCCTGATCGGACCGGCGGGTGGCGGCCTGCTGGTCGAGCTCGACTGGCGGTTGATCTTCTGGGTCAACGTGCCGCTGATCGCGGCCACCGTGTGGCTGGCCCTGCGCGCGGTTCCCGAGAGCTCCGATCCCGAGGCCGTCCACGGGATCGACTGGCTCGGGATCGCGCTCTCGGCGCTCGGGCTCGCGGGGCCGGTGTTCGCCCTGATCGAGCAGCCGCTCTACGGTTTCTCGGACCCGATCGTGTGGGGGCCCCTGGTCGGCGGCATCGCCTGCCTGGTCCTCTTCGTCTGGTGGGAGTCGCGAGCGCGTGCTCCGGTGCTCCCGCTCGAGCTGTTTCGATCGCACAACTTCAGCACCGTCAACCTGGCGACGCTGTGCGTGTACGCGGCCCTCGGCGGGGCGTTCTTCTTCATCACCCTGTTCCTGCAGCAGGTCGCCGGATACACCGCCTTCCAGGCCGGCGCGGCGACGACCCCGGTGACGGTGCTGCTGTTCGCGCTCTCGGGCCGTTTCGGGGCGCTCGCGTCGCGGATCGGGCCCCGGCTGCCGATGGGGGTCGGGCCGCTGATCGGCGCGATCGGCCTCGGCCTTCTGGTCGGATTGGACTCCGAGCCCGACTACGTGACACAGGTGCTGCCAGCGATGGTGCTGTTCGGACTCGGTCTGTCGATGACGGTGGCGCCGTTGACGACGACGGTGCTCGACTCGGTCGAGGAGCGGCACGTCGGCGTTGCCTCGGGCGTCAACAACGCGGTCGCCCGGGTTGCCGGTGTGCTCGCGATCGCCGCGCTCGGAACGGTGGTCTCGGCCCAGTTCAGCTCGACGCTCGACGACCGCACCGCCAATCGGCAGCTCAGTGCGGAGGCGGCCGAGGCGGTCGAGTCGTCCAAGGAGCAGCCGCTCTCGGGCGGAGACGTCAGCGGCGTCCCCGACGCCGAGGCGGCATCGCTTCGGGCCGACATCCTCGACTCGTCGGAGTCGGCCTTCCAGCTCGGCATGCTGATCGCGGCCGTGCTGATGGCCGCCGGAGGCGTGATCGCCCTCGTCGGCGTCCGCAACCCGGAGCGCCCGCCCGAGCCGCGCCCCGGCCCCGGGCCGACCGCCACCGCCGGCGAGTGTGGCCGGTGCGCCGATCGCGCGCCTGCACCGGAGCCGCGAGCGCGAGCCGAGCCTAGCGCCCACCTGAGCCGCGCTACGCGCGCGCACGAGTTCGTGGAATCAACCATCTAGATTCCCTGCGCGTGAGGATCTTCAGCGGCATACAACCGACCGGACGCAAGCACCTCGGCAACTACATCGGCGCAATCCGCCAGTACGTCGAGGGCCAGGATCGCGGTGAGGCGATCTACTGCATCGTCGACTTGCACGCGACCACGGTCCCCTACGACCCGGCCGAGTTGCGCCAGTTCACCTACGACACGGCCGCGATCCTGCTCGCCGCCGGGCTCGACCCGGCGCGCTGCATCTTCTTTCGCCAGGGCGACGTGCACGAGCACTCCGAGCTCTCCTGGCTGCTCTCCAGCGTCACCGCCTGGGGCGACCTCAACCGGATGCACCAGTTCAAGGAGAAGTCCGCTCAGCAACGCGAACTGGTCTCCGCGGGGCTCTTTCTCTATCCGCTGCTGCAGGCGGCCGACGTGCTCGCCTACCGGGCGGAGGAGGTCCCGGTCGGCGACGACCAGCGCCAGCACGTCGAGCTGATGCGCGACATCGCCGAACGCTTCAACGCCCGCTTCGGCGGCGGGCGCGACCTGCTGGTCGTCCCCGAGCACCGCATCCCCGAGGTCGGCGCGCGGATCATGGACCTCCAGGACCCGACGGCCCGGATGTCGACGACCGCGTCCAGCGAGCAGGGCGCCGTCTACATCCTCGACGAGCCCGACGTGGTGGCGAGCAAGATCGGCGCGGCCGTCACCGATTCGGGCACGGAGGTTCGCCGCGCGCCCGACAAGCCCGGGATCGCCAACCTGATCGAGATCCTCGCGGTCGTGCGCGGGGTCGAGCCCGAGCGCATCGAGGAGGAGTTCGCGGGCCAGGGGTACGGAGCGTTCAAGACCGCGGTCGCCGAGGCGGTCGTCGACTACCTCGCCCCGACCCGCGAGCGCTACGCCGAGCTTCGAGAGGACGAGGACGTGCTCGAGCGCATCCTCGTCGCGGGCGCCCAGAAGGCGCGCGCGATCGCATCGCCGACGCTCGCCGACGTGCGCAAGGCGATGGGCGTCGGCCCGCGATAGCGAAGCCGGGCGCGGCCGATCAGCCTCCACCCCCGCCGTTACCCCCTCCGCCACCGTCGCCGAGCCCGCCGAGATCGCCGAGATCGCCGAGAGTTTCTCCGCCGAACACACCAGTCTCGGCCCGCCCGGCGTCGCTGCCGCCAACCCGCATCGTTGCGAGCAGCGACCGTCCGCTGACCGCCAGTCGATCTACCGGCCATGGGCTGGAGCTGATCGCTAGCGTGGCCTCCCCCGTGGGTGGGTGGAAACGCTGAATGGTGCCGCGGTGCTTGGCCCCGCGATGCGAGCACCCGGCCCATATGGCTCCGGCGCCGATCGCAATCGCGCGCGGCTGTCCGCTCAGCGCCACGGACTCCCGAAGCTCGCCCGTGATCCGATCGACTGCGGCGAGCACCCCGTTCCCCGCGTGTCGGCGCTGACGGCAGGCGGCCCACGCCGTCTCTTGGTCGAGCGCCAGATCCACCGCTCGCCCTGGAAGCGCGATCGGCGTCTGAATCTGACCTGAGGTTGGGTCGACACGGGCGAGACTCCGGCCGCGAGCGGTGACGACCCAGATCGCGTCCGCGCCGACCGCCAACTGGCGCGCCCCGCGGCCGGCGCGGCATTGGAGCGCGATGCCGCCCGTGTTCGGCTCCACTTGGATGAGTTCGCCCGAGTCACGCAGGGCCCAGACGGCGCCACCGCTCGTCGCAAGGCAGCGTGCCCGCCGCCCGAGCCGGGCCACACCCTCCGCGGAGGGCTCCGCGGGCGAGACCTTCCACAGCCAGCCGTTTCTGCAGACGACCCAGACCAGGCTGCCGTCGAAGGCGGCCGCGACCGGGAGTTGGCGCAATCGCAGCATGGCCGTGATCGCGAGGGTGTCCCGGTCCAGCCTTGCCAGCGATTGGCTGACCGCGTTGGCTACCCAGATCTCGTCGTCGGCGACCGCGAGCGCGCCCCGGCCGTGGCCGGTCCCGACATGCCGTGGCTCCCGCTCGAGCGCATCGATGTCGTATGCGTAGAGCAATCCGGTCGCCATGATCACGCCGACTGTCCCCTCGAGAACGTTAGCCCCGGACGAGCCCGCGGTCAACGGGCCAGGCGACCGGGACGCCCTCTACGCTCCGCCACCAATGGACTCGCGTCTCGCGAAGCGCAACCTGGTGCACCGCGACCAATGAGAGCCGCCGAGCTCGACCTCGACCTCGACGTCTTCGCCGGGCCGTTCGACCTCCTGATGACCGTCGTCCTGCGGGAGGAGATCGCGCTGGCGGAGCTCGAGCTGGGCGAGATCGTGATCGCCTACCTCGAGCACGTCGAGGAGCAGGGCGACCTCGACCTCGAGGCGGCGACCGAGTTCCTCGTGCTGATCGCCTCGCTGCTCGAGCTGAAGTCGCGGCTGCTGCTGCCGGCCCCCGAGGAGGAGGCGCTCGAGCTCGGCCCGGAGGAGGCGGCGGAGGAGCTGCTCGCGCGGATGCTGGAGTACCGCCGTTACCGCGGCGCGGCGGCGCACCTCGTCGAGCGGTTCGCCGACGGGCGGCGGTATCTGTACCGCTCGGCGCCCCTGCCCGCGGAGCTGCGCCGGGTGGCGCTCGACGCCGCCAGGCCCTCCTACGAGGCCGATCAGCTGGCGGCGGCGATCGGCGACCTGCTGCGGACCCCGCCGCGCCCCGACACCAGCCACATCCGGCCGACCGTATCGCTCGAGCGCCGCCTGCAGGTGCTGCGAGAACTGCTCGCCGCGCGCGACGCGCTCGACTTCGACCAGGCGTTCGGCTCCGAGGATCGCCTGACGCAGGCCGTGACCCTGTTCGCGCTGCTCGAGATGCACAAGCGCGGTGAGGCGACCTGGGAGCAGGATGAGACGTTCGGCCCGATACGGATCGAGTCGGGATGAGCTCGCTCGAGCGCATCGTCGAGGCGTTGCTGTTCCTCTCGCCCGAACCGGTGAGCACCGCCGATCTCGCGGAGGCCTGCGACGTCACCGAGGCCGAGGTCGACCGCGCCGTCGACCTGCTCGGCGCGTCGCTGGCCGAACGCGGCGTGGTCCTGCGCGAGGTCGCGGGCGGCTACTCCCTGGCCGCGCACCCGGACGCCGAGGAGGCGGCCCGGAGGTTGCTGGCGCGGCCGAGGACGCCCCCGCTCACCCAGGCGCAGGCCGAGACGCTCGCGATCGTCGCCTATCTGCAGCCCGTCTCCCGTCCGGAGATCGCCCGCATCCGCGGCGTCTCGTCGGAGTCCGCCGTTCAGACGCTGACCGAGCGCGGCCTGATCGCAGAATCGGGACGGTCGCGCTTCGGCGCCGTGATCTACCGCACGACGCCTCTGTTCGAGCGCCTGTTCGGCCTCGCCGGGCTCGACGCGCTTCCGGACCCGGCGCGCTTCGACCCCTCGCCGGCCGACGAGGCCGAGTTGCGCGAGCGGCTGCTGCGGGCCGGGGAGCAGCGGGCACAGTAGATGTAGCTTCGGCGGGTGCGCCTCGCCAAGTACCTGGCCCACTCGGGCGTCGCCTCGCGGCGGCGCGCCGAGGAGCTGGTCGCAGCCGGCCGGGTACGGGTCGGCGGCGAGGTCGTCCGCGACCCCGCGCGCGACGTCGAGCACGAGAGCGGGGTGGAGGTCGACGGGCGCCCGGTGAGCCCCGAGCCGCGCGAGGTCTGGGTCCTGAACAAGCCGGCCGGCGTGACCTCGACCGCGAGGGAGCCCGGCCGCCGGCGCGCGGTGACCGACCTGATCGACTCGCCCCGGCGGCTCTATCCGGTCGGCAGGCTCGACGCCGACTCGACCGGGCTGATCCTGCTCACCAACGACGGCGAGCTCGCCAACCGGCTCACCCACCCCCGTTACGAGGTGCCCCGGACCTATCGCGCTCGGCTTCGTCGGCCGCCGTCGGACGGCGACCTGCGCCGTCTGCGCCAGGGGGTCGAGCTCGACGACGGGCCCACCGCGCCCGCCCGGGTGCGGCGAATCTCGCCGCGGGTGATCGAGCTCACGATCCGGGAGGGCCGCAACCGGCAGGTGCGACGCATGGTCGAGGCCGTTGGCAACGAGGTGGTCGAGCTGCGGCGGACCGCCTTCGGGCCGCTGCGCCTCGGCGAGCTGCGCGAGGGCGAGGCCCGGAGGCTGCGGACAGCCGAGCTGCGGCGCCTCTGGAAGGATGCCGCACGATGACCGGCCGACTCTGGGGACTGCGGGGCGCCGTGCAGGTGGATCGCAACGCCGCCGTGCCCATCCTGGCCGCCACCCGCGAGCTGCTGATCGAGCTGATCGAGCGCAACGGGCTCGACTCCGGCGACTTCGTATCCGTGATCTTCACCTGCACCGACGACCTGAACGCCGAGTTCCCGGCGGTCGCCGCGCGGGAGCTCGGCCTCGACCACGTCCCGCTGCTGTGTAACCGCGAGATGGACGTGCCGGGGGCGATGCCACGGGTGATCAGGGTGCTCGCCCACTACTACGCGCCCGCCGATCACAGGCCCGAGCACGTCTACCTCGGCGCGACCCGGGCGCTCCGCGCCGACCTGCATTCCGCACAATAGGCGGGATGAGCATCACCTTCGCCCAGAAGCTCGCCGCGATCCCCGGCTACACCGCCGGGGTGCCGGCGGGCAAGGCGCCCGAGGCGATCGCCGGCTCGGAGATCGCCCAGCTCGCGTCGAACGAGTCTCCGTGGGGCCCGCACCCGCAGGTCGCGGAGGCGATCGCGCGGGCCGCTAGTGCCGCGAACCGCTATCCCGATCCGGCCGCGACCCTGCTGCGCCGCCGCATCGCGGAGCGCCACGAGGTCGACTCCGCGCAGGTCGCCGTCGCCAACGGCTCCTGCGAGATCCTGATCGCCGCGGCGCTGGCGCTCGCCGAGCCGGGCGCCGAGATCGTCTACGCCTGGCCGTCGTTCTCGATCTATCCCTACATGGCGCCGCTCTCGGGGGCGCGCGAGATCCGCGTCCCGCTCGACGACGGCGACGTCCACGAGCTGGACGCGATGCTGACCGAGGTCACCGCGGCCACGCAGCTGCTCGTCATCTGCAACCCCAACAACCCGACGGGCACGCACCTGCCGGCCGCGCGGATCGCCGAGCTCCTGGAGCGGGTCCCGGCCCACGTGACCGTGATCGTCGACGAGGCGTACATCGAGTTCCAGCTGAACGACCACCCCGACGCGACCGTCGACCTGCGGCGCGACTTCCCCAACCTCGTCCTCCTGCGCACGTTCTCGAAGGTCTACGGGCTCGCCGGGCTGCGGGTCGGCTACGCGCTCTGCTCTCCCGCGTTCCGCGCTGCGGTGGACGCGGTGCGCCAGCCGTTCAGCGTCAACGCGGTCGCCCAGGCGGCCGCCGCGGAGGCGATCCGCCATTCCGACGACGTCATGCGGCGCGTCGAGCGCACGATCGCCGAGCGCGTCATGGTCGAGGAGGCCGTGCGGGAGCTCGGCCTCGAGACTCCCGACTCGCACGCCAACTTCTCGTGGATCTCGCTCGGCGACCGCGACGAGGAGGAGATCGTCGCCGCCCTGGCCGAGCGGGACATCATCGTGCGTCCGGGCACCCCGCTCGGCGGGCCCGGCCACATCCGGGTCACCTACGGCGCCCCGGAGCACAACCGGCGCTTCCTCGACGCGCTCGAGCCGACGCTCTAGCCTCGGTTGGCGCCTCGCGACCACTCCGAGGCGAGCATCGAATAGAGGACGAGGTCGCGGTAGTCGTCGTCGGCGAACCGCTCCGCTTCGCGCAGGACCCCTTCCTCGCGGAAACCCAAGCGCTCGGCGAGCGCGCGGCTGCGGGGGTTGTTCGGGGCCACCTCGATCCCGACCCGGTTGAGCCTCAGCTCGTCGAACGCGTGCTCGAGGAGGCGTTTCACGGCTGCCGTCATCAGCCCTCGGCCCTGCTGGTCCTCGGCCAGCCAGTAGCCGATCGTCGTCGTGCGGTTCTCGCGGTCGACCTCATGTCCGAGCACACCCGCGATCGCGCCGTCCACGATCACCGCGACCTGGAAGCCGTCGTCGTCGGCCTCCTGCTTGATCGACTTGCGCACGAACTCGGCGGTCCCGTCGACCGTCTGGCCCGCCGCCCACGGCATCCAGGGGGCGAGGTACGAGCGGTTCGCCTCGATCAGCGCGTACAGCTCCTTGACGTCGGCCTCGGTCAGCGACCGGAGCTGCACGCCGTCTGAGAGCTCGAACCGTGGCATGCCGCTAGCGCCCGTTGCTCGAGAAGTGCTGGTAGTCCTTGGTCGAGCCCGGCCAGGCGCCGCCCCAACGCCAGCCCGCGCCGCGCGCGAACGCCCTCACAACGGCGTCGCCGGCGTGGATCATCCCCTCGGCATTGCGCGAGCGGTCGGCGAACGGCTCGCCGTCGGGCGGCGAGACGTGCGAGCCCGAGACGTAGGGGTTCTCGATCGGGTTGATGTCGATCGCCTTGCCATAGGCGTGCATCGACCAACGGTTCGTGCCGGCGACGAAGCGGCAGTTGAACGCCGAGGTGTTGTCGGCGTCCATCGAGCGGTGGTCGTCGGCCCCGTAGCGGTCGATCAGCTCCATGCGCCGGATCGGATAGCGGCGCTCGAAGAGCCGCTGCATGACGCCCAGGATCGCCCGGTCGTGGCGGCCGTGGACGATGAGCCGGCCCCGGTGAACCTCGCCGTCGAACCCCCAGTGCGACACCTCGAGCAGCCGCAGCTTCGAGTGGTGCACCGGGCAGCCTCGGTGCCAGGAGCTCCCGACGATCCGCTCCTCGACGGCGCCTCGGATCGGCTCCGAGCGACCCTCGAAGGCGGGCTCGCCACCCGCGGAAAGCGCGGCGGCGAGGGTCGCGATGGCGGCCACCAACATCGTTTCGATCTTAGGCGCGCGGGCGCCGAGATTTGCCTAATCCCCCGCTCCGTGGTACAAGATCGCGATGGACCGCACGTGCACGACCGCTTTTTCGAGCGCCCCCAAGGGGCCGCAGTCGCGTGCCTGGTCCTTCTATTACCGCCGATTTAGCTAGGCGTCCGGCCCGGCCGAAAGGCCCGTGAGCGAGCAGGAGAACTACCGCCGGACGCCGCAGAAGCGAACCCCATGGGGTTCAGCGTTCGACCGCTAGCGCAACCACACAGAGACTGAAAGGCTTCGAGCAAATGATGATCGTGATGAAAGAGGGGGCGACGGAGGAGCAGATCTCCCACGTCGTCGCTCGAATCGAGGAGGTCGGGTGTACCGCCCACCTCTCCAAGGGGGAGCTGCTGACCGTGATCGGGGCGATCGGCGACCGCGACCGGGTCGCCTCGCTGGGGCTCGAGGGCGCCGCTGGGGTGGACCACCTGGTCCCGATCCTGAAGCCCTACAAGCTCGCGTCGGCGCAGTTCCGAAAGGGCGAGCGCACCGTGATCGAGGTCGACGGGCGCCGCATCGGCGGCGACCACTTCGGCCTCATCGCCGGGCCGTGCACCGTCGAGGGCCGTGAGCAGACGCTCGAGGTGGCGCGCGTGGTCGCCGACGCGGGCGCGGCGATGCTGCGCGGCGGCGCGTACAAGCCCCGCACGTCCCCGTACAGCTTCCAGGGCCTCGGGGTCGAGGGCCTGCGGCTGCTGCAGGAGGCCAAAGAGGAGACCGGCCTCCCGATCGTCACCGAGCTGATGGACGTGCGCGACGTCGAGGACGTGATCGAGGTCGCGGACGTGGTCCAGATCGGCGCCCGCAACATGCAGAACTACACCCTGCTCGCGGAGGTCGGTCGCACGGGCACCCCGGTGCTGCTCAAGCGCGGGCTCTCGGCGACGCTCGACGAGCTGCTCATGGCGTCGGAGTACGTGCTCAAGGAGGGCAACACGAACGTGATGCTCTGCGAGCGCGGGATCCGGAGCTTCGAGACCACCTACCGGTTCACCCTCGACCTGCTCGCGGTGCCGGCGCTGCGCGAGCTCACCCATCTGCCGATCGTCGTCGACCCGAGCCACGCCGCCGGGCGGCGCGACTGGGTGGGCCCGATGTCGCTCGCCGCGGCCGCGGCCGGGGCCGACGGGATCATCGTCGAGGTCCACAACGAGCCCGAGGAGGCGATCTGCGACGGTCCGCAGGCGCTGCCGACGGAGCGCTTCGCCGACTACGCGGAGCAGCTCCGGCGGGTGGCCGAGGTTGCGGGCAAGCAGGTAGAGACCGTCTGACAGACCGTCTGACGATGCGCATAGCGGTCCTCGGCGTCGGCCTGATCGGCGGCTCGATCGGCCTCGCCGCCAGGCGGCGGCTCGACGCGGAGGTGGCGGGGTTCGACCCGGACTCGGCCAGGCTCGAGCGAGCGGTCGAGCTCGGGGCGCTCGATCGCGCCGCCGGCTCGGTCGCCGAGGCCGTCGGCGACGCCGAGGTCGTCTTCTGCGCGGCGCCGGTCGGAGCGTTGGCGGAGCTGGCGGCAGAGGCGCTGGCGGCGAGCGGGGAGGAGGCCGTGGTCAGCGACGTCGGCTCGACCAAGCGCGCGCTCACCGACGCGCTCGCCGCGAGGGACGACGCCACCCGCTTCATCGGCGGCCACCCGCTCGCGGGCGCCGAGACGTCCGGGGTCGAGAACGCCCGCGCCGAGCTGCTCGAGGGCGCGCGCTGGTACCTGACCCCCACCGAGTCGTCGAGCGGGCTGCACTACGACCGCCTGCAGCGCACCGTCGCGGACCTCGGCGCGCGGCCGCAGGCGATCGACCCCGAGACCCACGACCGGTTGATGGCGACGGTCAGTCACCTCCCGCACGTGCTCGCCAACGTGCTCGTCCAGCAGGCGGCAGCGGCGCTGTCGGAAGAATCCGAGCGCCTGCCCGAGGTGGGGACCAGCTTTCGCGACACCACCAGGGTGGCCGGCGCCAACCCGGCGATCTGGGGCGACATCTTCGCCACCAATCGCGAGGCGGTCGCGGCCGCGATCGACGCGGTCGGCGAGCGCCTGCTCGAGGCGGCGGCGCTCATCCGCGCGGGCGACCAGGCCGCGGTCGCGGAGTGGCATCACGCGGCGGGGGGCGACCGCCGACGGCTGCTCGAGTCCGACCTGATCGGGGGCGATCTCTGCGAGCTGCGGATCGCCGTGGAGAACCGGCCCGGGACCGTGGCCGAGATCGCCTTGGAGCTCGGCCGCGCCCGCGTCAACATCGAGGACATGGCGCTCTACCCGGCGCCCGACATGCGCACCGGCGCGATCTCGATCTGGGTCGCGGGCGCCGACGAGGCCGCGCGCGCCGCCGAGGTCGTGCGCGGGCTCGGGCATTCGATCTCAATGGTCGCCGGCGGCGGATGAGCGAGCGCTTCGCCCCCGGCGGCCCGCTGCGCGGCAGGCTGACGCCGCCGCCCGACAAGTCGATCTCCCACCGCGCCGCGATCGTGGCGGCGATGGGCGCGGGGGAGACGAGCGTTCGCGGCTACCTCGACGCGGCGGACACGCGGTCGACCCTCGCGGCGGTGCGAGCGCTCGGGGCGAACGTCAGTGAGGGGGCTGCATCAACCACGTCGCTCGACCTCCGGATCCGCGGCGTCGGCCTGCGCGGCGCCCAACCCCACCCCCTCATCGACGTGGGTAACGCCGGCACCCTGATGCGCATCCTTCCCGGTTGGCTGGCCGGTCAACCGCAGGGCGAATGGACCCTCGCGGGCGACGAGTCGATTGCCCAGCGGCCGGTCGACCGGATCGTCGAGCCGCTGCGGCTGATGGGCGCCGACGTCAGCGCGACCGACGACCGCCTGCCTCCGCTCACCGTCCGCGGCGCAGAGCTGCGCGGGGTCGAGTACCGCTTGCCGGTGGCCAGCGCGCAGGTGAAGTCGTGCCTGTTGCTCGCCGGCCTGCTCGCCCGGGGGCCCACCAGCGTGATCGAGCGCCGCCCGACCCGCGACCACACCGAGCGCATGCTGCGGGCGGCCGGCGCCGAGCTGATCAGCTCCGACGCCGGCACACCCGTGACGGTCCACGGGGAGCTGCCCGCTCGCCGGGTCACGGTCGAGCCGACCGGGGCGCTCGAGCCGGGCGAGATCCCGATTCCCGGCGACTTCTCCTCCGCCGCGTTCTTCATCGTCGCCGCCCTGCTGTGCCGCGGCAGCGAGGTCCGGATGGAGGGCGTCGGGATCAACCCCGGAAGGATTGGCCTGCTCGGGATCCTGACCCGGATGGGCGCCGCGCTCGAGGTCGTCGAGACCGCCGCGGCGGGGCACGAGCCGGTGGCGACCATCGTCGCCCGCTCGGGGCCCCTCCAGGGGACGAGGGTCGGAGGCGGCGAGGTGCCGCTGGCGATCGACGAGCTCCCGCTCGTGGCGCTCGCCGGATGCTTCGCCGACGGCGAGACGATCGTCACCGGCGCCGCCGAGCTGCGCCACAAGGAATCGGATCGGATCGCGTCGGTCGTGTCCGGCCTGCGCGGGCTCGGTGCCGAGATCGAGGCCACCGAGGACGGGTTCGCGGTGGCGGGAGGCGGCGGGCTGCGGGGCGGGACGCTCGACTCGGTCGGCGACCATCGCCTCGCGATGCTCGGCGCGATCGCCGGCCTGGCGTCGGCCGAGGGGGTCGAGGTCGCCGGGTTCGACGTCGCCCGGATCAGCTACCCGGGCTTCGGGGCGGACCTGGCGAGCCTCGTCGGAGCTGACTAGATCGACGCCCGGTTCGAGGGGTGGCCGTCGCCCGGCCACGGTGAGAGCAGGAGCAGCAGCCTGGTGTCCTCGGTCGCGCGCACCTCGTGGCGCTCGTTCGGGTCGAACGCGGCGAGCAGGCCCGGGCCGCCGCTGACGGTGTCCCCGTCGGCGTCGTCGATCTCGACCGCCCCGGCGGCGACGACGAGCCAGGCGCGCTCATGCACCTGGTGCTCCTGGAGGCGCTCGCCGGCGGGCAGGTTGATCACGATCACGCGCCCCTCCTCGTCGGAGGCGAGGACCTCGGGTTGGTGGGGCCTCACGCCGAGCGAGGAGATGTCCCAGGTCTGCATGCCGCAAGCCTATATTCCGCGGGCCATGGTGATCGCAATCGACGGTCCTGCCGGGGCCGGCAAGTCCACAGTGGCGCGCGGCGTCGCCGACGCGCTCGGCTTCACGTACCTGGATTCGGGCGCGATGTACCGCAGCGTTGCGCTCGCCGCACTGCGGGCCGCGGTCGACCTCGACGACGGCGCGGCGCTCGGCGAGCTCGCGCGCCGGCTCGAGATCGAGCTCGACGGTCGCCGGGTGCTAGTCGGCGGCGAGGACGTCACCGAGGCGATCCGCGAGCCGGAGGTCTCCGCCGCCGCCTCGCGCGTCTCCGTGCACCCGGAGGTGCGGTCCGCGATGGTCGAGCAGCAGCGGCAGATGATCGCCTCCGGCCGCTACGTCGCGGAGGGCCGCGACATCGGCACCGTCGTCAGCCCGGACGCCCCGCTCAAGGTCTTCCTCACCGCAACCGATGAGGAGCGGGGTCGCCGCCGCGCCGCGGAGACCGGTGAGCCCGTGGCCGACGTGCTCGCGGCCATGACCGAGCGCGACGCCAGGGACCGAGAGCGCGAGCACGGCGCGCTGCGGGTTGCCGACGACGCGTTCGAGGTGGACACGACCGGGCGCACCGTCGACGACGTCATCGCGGGAGTGGTCGAGCTCGCGCGCGAGCGCAGGATCGCCTGACGCCGACATGGATCGGCTGCCGAGGATCGCGATCGTCGGCTTTCCCAACGTCGGCAAGTCCACGCTCGCCAACCGGCTCAGCGGCGGCCGCGACGCGGTCGTCCACAAGGAGGCGGGTGTCACCCGCGACCGCAAGGTGCTCGAGTCCGAGTGGAACGGCCTGCGGTTCGAGCTCATCGACACCGGGGGCGTCGACCTCGCGGCGGGGGATTCGCTCTCGCGCGCGGTCCAGGCCCAGGCCCGGGAGGCGATCGCGGACGCGGACGCGGTGGCGCTGGTCGTCGACACGCGTGCCGGCCTGCGCCAGGGTGATGCCGAGGTGGCCGAGCTCCTGCGCCGCGCCGACGTCCCGGTGATCGTGGTCGCCAACAAGGCCGACTCCGCCGCCGAGGAGCCGCTCGCGGCCGACTTCTACGCCCTCGGCCTCGGCGACCCGCTCACCGTCTCGGCGACCCACGGGCGCGGCACCGGCGACCTGCTCGACCGGCTCGCCGACCTGGCGCGCGAGGCCGAGCGCGACCTGCCCGCGGAGACCGAGCGCGTGGCCGTCGCCGTGATCGGCCGGCCCAACGTCGGCAAGTCCTCGCTCGTCAACGCCTTCCTCGGGACCGAGCGGGTGATCGTCTCGGAGCTCGCGGGCACCACACGCGACGCGATCGACACCCCGCTCGAGTTCGACGGCCGGGCGCTGACCCTGATCGACACCGCCGGGATCCGCCGGCGCACCAAGGTGCCCGGCTCGGTCGACTACTACGCGCAGCTGCGCTCCGAGCGGGCCGCCGAGCGCGCCGACGTCGCGATCGTCGTCTGCGACGCGGCCGAGGGAATCACCTCAGAGGACCTGCGCATCGCCTCGCTGGCGATGAAGACGGGCTGCGCGACCTTGATCGCCCTGAACAAGTGGGACCTGGCGGCGAAGGCCGAGGACGGCTTCGACCTGGAGGATGGGAAAGCGCGAATCGCCCGTCACGTGCGCCAGCGGCCCCCGGTGATCGCCTGCTCGGCGCCCAGCGGGCGAGGCGTGCCGAAGCTGCTCGAGCGCGCGGTGGCGCTCGCCGACCGCCGGGCCGAGCGGATTCCGACCCCGGAGCTGAACCGCGTCGTCGGCGACATCGTCGCCCAGCGCCCGCCGCCGCAAAAGCGCGGCAGGCGGCTCCGGCTCTACTACGCCGCGCAGGTCGGGCGCCGCCCGCCGCGGATCTCGGTCCAGGTGAACGACCGCCGGCTGATCACGCGGGACTGGGCCTATTACCTCGAGAACCGCCTCCGCGAGCGCTTCGGGCTCGAGGGCGTGCCGTTGGTGATCGACTTCGTGCCCAAGCGCCAGAGGCGTCGCGCGGGGCCGGGCGCGCAGGTATAACGAGCGGCCCGTGCGACGCCCGAAACCAGGAAGGGCCCTGGCCTCCGCCAGGGATCGGTTGCGTGGCGCCGGCGGTGCAGGGTCGTCCTTCCTGGCGAGGATCGGGCACGCGATCGCCCGCGTGCCGCGCTCGATCGGCCAGGGGGTCGTCGGCTTCTGGCGCGGCCTCTCGATCCTCGCGCGCCGGCGGCTCGTGGCGGCGCTCGGGATCGCCATCGTCCTGCTGCTGCTCTTCGGCCTCGCGGTGCCCAACCTGCCCTGCCGGCTGCCGGGCGGGGATTCGTGTCCCCCGGCCGACGACGCCGAGGAGCTGGTTCCCGCCGACGCGCTCGCCTACGTGCACACGAACCTCGACCCCGAGACCGAGCAGTACGAGCTCGCCGCGGATGTCGCCGACCGGGTGCCGATCTTCAGCGACCAGGCGGCGGCCCGGGCGTTGGCGCTGCTCCCGAGGGCGGCGCGGGCGCCCGACCGACTTCGAGCGCGATCTCGTCCCCTGGTTTGCCGGCGAGGCCGCGATGGCGGTGATCGGCGCCACCGGGCGAGCGGAGCGAGTTGAGCTGCTCGAGGTCTCGGACGCGGAGGGCGCGGGCGAGTTCGCGACCGCGATCGCGGGCGATGCACCCGAGACCGCCGACTACCAGGGAGTGGAGCTGACCATCGGCCGGCGCGGGCTCGCCAGCGCGCAGGTGGACGGCTTCCTCGCGATCGGGCGGGCGGACGGCGTCCGTTCCGTGATCGACACGGCGACTGCCTCCGACGACGCCGAGTCCCTGGCCGAGGACGAGACGGCGAGCGAGGTTCGCGACGAGCTCCCCGACCACACCCTGGTCGAGGCCTATCTGTCCGCGGACGGGATCGAGGAGCTGATCGCGCGCGACCCCGGGACCCTCGGAACGCTGACGCCGCTGCTCGCGCCGGGCGCGAGTCGCGGGGCCGGCGCGGCTCTCGCGGCCACCGAGGAGGGGTTCGAGCTGTCCGTCCGCAGCGCCCTCGACCCGGAGCGCGCGGAGGCCTCGCCCGGCTTCTTCACCGCCTTTCCCGCCTTCGTGCCGGCCCTCCCCGAGCGGCTGGCGCCCGACTCGCTCGGCTACGTCGGGATCGGCGAGCCGGCGAGCACGGTCCGCGCGCTCCTGACCCAGGCCACCGCCGAGGCGCCGGGGATCGTCGCGGGATTCGAGGACCTGGTCCGGAACCTGCGCCGCGAGGGCGAGGTCGACATCGAGCGTGAGCTGCTCGACTCGCTCGGCCGCGAGGCGGCGTTCGCGCTCGCCCGGCGCTCGGGCGCCGCGGGCCCGGCGCTTCCGTTCCTCGAGTTCGTCGCCGACGACGTCGACGAGGACGCCGCGCGCCGGGCGCTGGCCTCGCTGCAGGCGCCGCTCATCGACGCCGTGGGCGGCAGGGATGTGCAGGCGCCCGTGTTCGGCCAGCAGCAGATCGGAGACGTCCAGGCGCGCAGCCTGCGGATCTCGCCCACGGTCGAGCTGACCTACGCGATCTTCGACGGGCTCGTCGCGATCGCGACCGACCCGGCCGGGATCGAGCAGCTCGTCGAGGGCGAGGGCGCGCTCGACACGTCCGAGCTGTACGAGCGCGCCACCGAGGGCTTCGAGGACGAGGTCTCGCTGCTCGCCTTCCTGGACCTCGACGGGCTGGTGGAGCTCGGCGAGCAGCTCGGGCTCGCGGAGGACCCCGTCTACGCGACGTTCGCCGGCGATTTCCGGCGCCTGGAAGCGCTCGCGCTCGCGGTCACCGAGGACGATGAGCTGCTCTCGACCGATGCGCGCCTGCTCCTCTCCGAGGCCGATGCCGCCGACGAGGACGCGGAGTCGATCGCCCCGCCATCCGACTAACCTGCAGCGGCGATGAACGAGAAGCTTGCGGACAACGGGTACCTGTTCACGTCCGAGTCGGTCACGGAGGGCCACCCCGACAAGGTCGCCGACCAGATCTCGGACGGGGTCCTCGACGCGGTGATGCGCGACGACCCGACGGGCCGGGTCGCCTGCGAGACGCTCGTCAACACCGGTCTCGTGGTCGTCTCGGGCGAGATCTCGACCGAGACCTGGGTCGACATCCCCGAGGTCGCCCGGGAGACGATCCGCAAGATCGGCTACACCGACGCCGACCTCGGCTTCTCGGCCGACTCGTGCGCGGTGATCAACGCGATCGACAAGCAGTCGCCCGACATCGCCCAGGGTGTCGACCACGCGCTCGAGTCGCGGGTCGACCCCGCCGACGACGACGAGCTCGACGTCGCCGGGGCGGGGGACCAGGGGATGATGTTCGGCTACGCGTCCCGGGAGACGCCGGAGCTGATGCCGCTGCCGATCTCGCTCGCGCACAAGCTCGCCCACCGCCTGGCCGAGGTCCGCAAGGGCGAGGTCATGCCCTACCTGCGCCCCGACGGAAAGACCCAGGTCACGGTGCGCTACGAGAACGGCTTCCCGATCCAGATCGAGAAGGTGCTGATCTCCACCCAGCACAAGGACGGCCTCGACTGCGACACGCTGATCCGCCCCGACCTGTGGGAGCACGTCCTGCACCCGATCCTGCCGGCCGAGCTCTACGACGAGCGGGCGCTGAACACCAAGCAGAACTTCCTCGTCAACCCGACCGGGCGCTTCGTGATCGGCGGCCCGGTCGGCGACGCCGGCCTCACCGGGCGCAAGATCATCGTCGACACCTACGGCGGCATGGCCCGCCACGGCGGCGGCGCCTTCTCCGGCAAGGACCCCTCGAAGGTCGACCGCTCGGCCGCCTACGCGGCCCGCTGGGTGGCCAAGAACGTCGTCGCGGCGGGGCTCGCCGACCGGTGCGAGGTCCAGGTGGCGTATGCGATCGGGGTCGCCCGCCCGGTTTCGGTGATGCTCGAGACCTTCGGTACGGAGAAGATCGCGCGCTCGGAGATCGCGCGGCTGGTCGGCGAGCACTTCGACCTGCGGCCGGGGTCCTTCCGCGAGGAGCTGCGCCTGCACCGACCGATCTTCCAGAAGACGGCCGCCTACGGCCATTTCGGCCGCGACGACCACGACTTCACCTGGGAGCGGACTGACCGCGCGGACGATCTCCGCGCCGCCGCGGGGCTCGGGGAGCCGGTGTCCCAGCCCGCGAGCGCCTGAGCGCGAGGCGGGTGCTCAGCCGGGCGGTGGCGCCTGCTCGCGCTGCTGCGCCGGCGCTGCGCCGAGGCCCTCGCCGTCGCCGCGGTGGGTCGCCGAGTGGACCATGTGGACGAGGTCGGCGGGCTCGGCGACGCCGCTGAAGACGAAGTTGTAGTCGTCGCCGGCCGCGGTGTCGAAGTCCACGTCGCCGACCTGGAGCACCCGCTGCATCACCGTCTGGTGGTAGTTCACGTTCTGGACCCGCTCCAGACGCGTCTCCTGGATCGTTCGCGAGACGACCCCGCGCTTGATGTGCAGGCGGCGGTCGGTGATCGTGTAGCTGGTCGCCACGCGCTTGACGAACCCGGCAAGGATCGTCACGGCGACGCCGACCAGGGCGATGATGGCGACCAGGCTCTGGTTCGTCTCGTCGCCGATGACGCCGGTGGCGAGCGCGACCAGGAGGCAGATGACCGCGGTCGCGAGGATGCCCTTCAAGTAGAAGTCGAGGATCGCTCGCCAGGAGGGGTGGCCCTCGTAGAGGATCCGCTCGCCCGGATGGAGCTTCGGGGCCACGAGGCGAAGCCTACTGCGCGCTCCGCCGGCCAGGGCCGCACGCGTTCGGCAGCGTTCGCGGGCCGCCGAGGGCCGGTCCCTGACCGCCCCCGCGCCCGCGCGTCCGGGCCGGTCCGTACCGTCGGCCGGCGATGTCGATTGCCAAGGTCGAGCCGCTGACGAACGCGCGGGCGCTGCGCGGCCCGTTCGACTACCGCCTGCCCGAGCGCCTGGGCGACGTCGGAGTCGGAACGGTCCTCCTCGTCCCCTTTGGCCGCCGGCGGGTGCTCGGCGTGGTCGTCGACCTCGCCGAGCGCAGCGCCCTGCCGCCCGAGCGCCTGGCCGAGCCGATCGAGGCACTCGAGGCGGGCGCCCCGCCGGACCTGATCGGGCTTGGGCTCTGGGTCGCGCGCGAGTACTGCTCGACTCCCGCCCGCGGGCTCGAGCTGGTGCTGCCCCCGGGGACCGCGACCGCGCGGGGACAGACGCGCGCCCGCAGCGAGTCGGTGGTCGAGGCCACCGCCGACGCGCGGGCGGCGCTCGGCTCCGACACCGGGCTCGGCTCGCGCCAGCGTGTGGCGCTGGAGCTCCTCTGCGCCGCGGAGCGCGAGCTGCGCGCCGCCGAGCTGGCCGCCGAGGGCGTCGGCCGCGACGTGCTGCGCCGGCTCGAGCGTCGCGGGCTGGTGCGCTTGGGCGCGCGCGCCGTCCGCCGGCGCCCGGCGACGGCACGGATCGGGGCCCCGGCGCGCCCGGTCAGGCTCGACGCCGCTCAGCGTGCCGCCGTGGATCGCATCGTCGCCGGGCTCGATGGACAACAGGCGCCTCAACAGCGGCGCAGCTCGGCTCACGCCTCGCAGGGCGGCGAGCTGCTGCTGCACGGGGTCACCGGCTCAGGCAAGACCGAGGTCTACCTCGCGGCGGCCGAGGCGGCGCTGGCGCGCGGTCGCGGCGCGATCGTGCTCGTGCCCGAGATCGGGATGACGCCCCAGGCGGTGTCGCGCTTCGAGTCGCGCTTCGGCGACCGGGTCGCGGTACTGCACTCACGCCTCGGAGCCGGGGAGCGGCGCGACGAGTGGCATCGGCTGCGCGACGGCGAGGCGCGGATCTGCGTCGGGCCCCGCTCGGCGGCGTTCGCGCCGATCTCGGGGCTCGGCCTGATCGTCTGCGACGAGGAGCACGACACCTCCTACAAGCAGGAGGGCGATCCACGCTATGACGCGCGCGAGGTCGCTCGTCGCCGCGCCGCGGATTGCGGCGCGGTCGCGGTCTTCGGCTCCGCGACGCCGCGGCCGGAGTCATGGCTTCGGTTCGAGCGGCTCGAGCTTCCGCGTCGCGTCGACGGCCGGGCGCTCCCGGCGGTCGAGGTGATCGACATGCGCGGGCGTGACGGACGCGAGGGCCCGCTCGCGCCGCGCACCAGGGAGGCGCTGGCCGATCTGCGAGCCCACGGCGGGAAGGGCATCGTCCTGATCAACCGCCGGGGATGGTCCGTTCACCTCTCCTGCCGCGAGTGCGGGCGCGCCTGGCGTTGCCCGGACTGTGACGTCTCGCTCGTCCTGCACCGGGTCAGCGGGCTGCATTGCCATCACTGCGGGCACCGCCAGGCCGCGCCGGCGGAATGCCCCGATTGCGGTTCGGTGACGCTGTCGCGCGCCGGGGCCGGGAGCGAGCGGATCGAGCGGCTGCTGGCGGAGCTGACGGCTCCGCTCCCGGTCTTCCGGCTCGACTCGGACTCGGCCGCGGACCCCGGGGGTCACCTGCGGATCCTGAGCGAGTTCCAGGCGGCGCCGGCCGGGGTCCTGGTCGGCACGCAGATGGTCGCCAAGGGCCACGACTTCCCCGACGTCGTCCTCGGCGTCATCCTCGACGCGGACGCGACGCTGCGGTTCCCGGACTTCCGCGCCGAGGAGCGCACCTTCGCGCTCGTCGCCCAGCTCGCCGGGCGCAGCGGCCGCGGCGCGCGCGGTGGACGGGTGCTGGTGCAGACCCTGGCGCCCGGGGCCGCGACGATCCGCCATGCCGCGGCCCACGACGCCGCGGCGTTTCTCGCCGGCGAGCTCGAACGCCGCCGCGAGCTCGCCTATCCGCCCTTCTCGCACCTGATCCGGATCGAGCTCGCGGGCAGCGACCTCGCGCGCCTCGAGGCGGCGGCCGGCGCCCTGCGCGCGGAGCTCGACGAGACGCTTCCCGCCGACGCCACGGCGCTCGGGCCGGCGCCGCGGTTTCGGCTGCGCGGCCGCGAGCGGCGCCAGCTGCTCGTCAAGTCCGGCGAGCGCGCCGCCGCGATCGCCGCCGTCCGCGCCGCGGTCGAAGCCGCCGCGGCCGCCCGCGAGCTGCGCGAGCTCTCCGTCGCGGTGGACGTCGACGCGCAGTGAGAGCCCGAGTGTTCGCGGCCATCGGACAGATCAAGTAGGGGAGGGGTTGCCGGCGCGGGCGTTGGCGGCCGGCCTTTGGCGCTTTAGTCGCCTGAGGCGACTAACGCGCCGATTGGGCCCCGGCGTCGGGGGTTATCGGCGCCATGCGCCACCGCAATTGGCCAGCGATCGGCCCCGCGCCACTCTCGCCCACCACTTGCGCCCCCTACCGCGCCCGCCCCGGCTCGCCCGCCCCGTGTACCTAGACTCGTAGTCATGAGCGAGACCGCGGAACACGAGGTCGTGGGCACGGAAGTCGAATCGTCGGCCGGCGACGGGCTCAGCGAGGAGGAGCGCGAGCGCAGGGCGGCCGCGCTGGCCGAGGTCCGCACGTTCGGCGACCCGGTGCTGCGGTCGAAGGCCTCCGACGTGGGCGAGTTCGACGCCGAGCTCGCGCGCGAGGTCGAGCGGATGGTGGCGATCATGCACGGCGCGATGGGCGTCGGTCTCGCCGCGACGCAGCTCGGCGTACTGCGAAGGCTGCTGGTCTTTCAGGCGGGGGCCGAGGCGACGCCGACCGCGGTCGCCAACCCCGAGATCGAGTGGCTCTCCGACGAGCTCGCGGTCGCGGAGGAGGGATGCTAGTAATCCTCGTCACCCTCGGCCATGTAGCTCTCGGTGAGGCCGAGAGTTGGGGCCGTTTTGATCAAAGCCGCTCGCTCGAGGCTGGTCATGATGTAAGTGATATTGCGAGTATAAATGCCGTCAAATGCATCTGGATCGCCAGCGATCAAGCCGGACGGCAGATCGATGAATGGGTGAGAGAGCAGTTTCAGCCCACGACTGTTGCTGCCAATGACCACCAAACCGAGTGCCTGGCGCAGGCCGTCAAGGCCGATGGTGACCTGACTGGTATCGAAGTCCGGAACCGAGATCAGCTCTTGTTTATCAACTACGACAACGGGTGATCCCTGGTTGGAATTAGCGAAAGACTCGAGCAGTGGCACGAATTGATCGAGTTCGAGGCGAAGCGTGGCCAGGGTGTGGATCCCATCCCGAAGGCTCAGGAAGTCCTGGAGTTGCCGTGCCTCGCCGGGCTGCCAGAGACGGCTTCCGTCCAGCAAGGCACGCAGATCCCGGCGCAACAGCTGCTGTGAGCCCGAGCTGTCCTTCCGGGAGCCGATCTCGGCCAACGGTGACAGGTTGGCGCGGAATCCTTCGATGGAGAGTGCGAGTGCCGTCTGCTGGCTCCGGAGCAGTGCTTCGGCCCGTTGCACCAGCTGTGCTGCCAACGCGACGCCGATGAAGTTGTGGGTGAGGAGGTTGGTCGCCTCCCCGGCTTTGAGTTCGAACGCCGGGTCGGCAAGGAGGCTCATGGCGGCTTGGGCGTTGGCCGTCAAATCGGCATCGCCCATGGAGTTTTCGTATTCGACGTCGTCGGGCACGTGATTCATGTTGACCCGGTCCACCAGCGTTGCGACCAGATCGGGGCTTGCCCCCGAGAAGCCACGTGCGTAGCTGTTTGTGAGGAGAGCCCAGGCCGCTCGCATGGTGCCGGGGTCGACGACCGGCAGCGATCCGTCTCCGACCCGCGTTGCCTCTTGAATGATGTTTATGCGCCCGAAGCGACGCATCGCATCGGGCGGTAGCGTGGTCTGGAAGTCGGCCCCGTACATCGTCGTGATGCCGTAGGCGGGGAGTCCCTCCTCGATGAAATGGTCGACGACGGCGCGGGCGGCCCGGATTCTTTCCATGCCGTCGTTGGATACCTCGATCGTCGCTCGCCCTTCGGCGATATCGACGATGTCGGCGATGGTCATGCTGTCGCCTGTCAACACCACTGTCCGCGGGTTCTGGACCGGCGGTTGCTCGGACGTGTCCGACGCGCTGGCTGTCGCCGCTCCAGACATACTCGTGGACGTCGGCTGTTCTCCATCCGAACGCGTTGCCGTGGTTGCCGCTTCGCCCCGCCCATGAGCGCGGCCGCCGGCTGTGCCTGCGACTGCCAGCATCAGACCGATCAAAGCCCATCGGATAGGTTGCGGCACGCCTCGTTAATCTCCCTGATCGCCTCGTCCTCCTGGTCGTAGTAGCCTTTTTCCCACCACACCACGAGATCGGCAGCTTTTGCGCCGAGCGGCGCCATGACGAGCGCCCGGCAAGACAGACGGCTGGAGCATCCACGCCAGCATGGAAGCTTTTCCGGCAGCGGCAACCGGAGCACGCCAAAGAAAATGTCTCGCCAGGGCGCTCTGCTGAAACCGGAGCCTTGCCCCTTGAACCCTCACCCCTTTTCACTCTGATGTCTGGGCCGCCGCCCAGCTTTTCTGCGCTTTTGCCCTCGAGTGCTCTGCACAACGGACGTTATGGGATGGAATATGTGAAACCGATCGGAAGGGCAGAAATTGTCGGGACGGGCGCGCTGGGAACGGAGCGTTGGTCGGCCTTTGGGGCAGTCTATCTGGAAAGTTATGGTTGAGCTAATCCAAGTTAGTGCAAACCATAAATCGCTAGGCAATTAATGCATACTCTCGGAACTCCCGGGATCCTGGGAATCCCTTGCTCCGAGGGGGAAGGCGAGTCCCGGCGCGGAGGACCACCACCGTGCAGATCACGCAAAGTCGCCGCAATTTTCTGACCACCTTGTCCGCCGCCGGCGCCGCAGGTGTTCTCGGCACGCGGAGCTCGCTCGCCGACGAGGGGCCGCCCGAAACGACCACGCTCCGGCTGGCCCTCGATCCCGTCATCTGCATTGCGCCTTGGTATATCGCCGACGAGCTCCTGCGTGCGGAGGGGTTCACAGATATCCGCTACCTGCAGACGATATCAACTGGCGCCGCTGTGGCACGCGGTGAAGCTGACTTTAGCGTGGACACCGGAGCATGGATCGTTTCGCTTCTCGATGCCGGCGAGCCGATCACGGCATTGGCGGGCGTGCATTCCGGGTGCTACGAGCTGTTCGCGCACGAGCCCATCCGAACCGTCAGCGACTTGAAGGGCAAAAGGGTGGGCATCCGAGCGCTCCGCTCCGCCGGCCACCTGCATATCTCGATGATGGCGGCCTACGTCGGGCTCGACCCTCACAACGACATCGCTTGGGTCACCCCAGGTCCGAGCGGAACCGCCATGCAGCTATTCGCCGAAGGGAAAGTCGATGTCTTTCTGGGCTTCCCGCCCGAGCCGCAGGAGTTGCGCGCCCGCAAGATCGGCCGAGTGATCCTCAACACCGCCACCGACAAGCCGTGGTCGGACTACTTCTGCTGCACCGCGTTGGGCAACAGGGACTTCGTCCACGCCAATCCGATCGCCACCAAGCGCTACCTGCGAGCTATCCTGAAGGCTGCCGATATCTGCGCCGCCGAGCCGGAACGGGTCGCGCGACAGCTGGTCGATGAGGGGGTCACAGACCGATACGACTACGCGCTTCAGACCCTAACCGAGCTGCCTTACAAAGTCTGGCGCGAGTTCGACCCGGAGGACACGATGCGGTTCTACGCGCTGCGGCTCCACGAGCTCGGCATGATCAAGTCCAGCCCGAACGCAATCCTCGCCCAAGGCACCGACTGGCGCTTTCTCAACGAGCTCAAGCGCGAGCTGAAGGCGTAAGCCAGGCTGGGGCGAAGCCCAGGTTTCCGCGCTTTTTGGCCTCCAAGGTGCCCTGCAACGGACGTTATGGGATGGGAACCAAACTAGATTAACTGGCTCTCCCCACGGGGGCGGAATGCAGCGCTCGGTGCACACCCTCGGGATCGCCGGCAATGGCCTTGAGATAGGCGCGCGCCGGCTGATCCGGTTCCGCCCGTGCCTGTTCCCAGTCGCGCAGCGTGCCGAGCGGGATCTGGTAGCGCGCCGCGAACTCCTGCTGCGTGAGCTTTAGCGCCCGGCGCAGAGTTTTCACGCGCGGCACACGCCGCATCCGGGCCAGTGTCGCATCGCTGAGCGGCTGCGCGTCGGGATCACTAAACGCCGCCGCCTCGACCTCTGCATCGGCCATACCGCGCAGCCGTTGCCAGTCGGTCTTGTCCGCCAGCGGCTTCGTCGAGCCGTCTGGCATCACTTCGACCAGCGTTCCGTCACTCCGCCGTCTGGCTATCGTAGTATTCCCGTTGCTCATACCGCGTCGCTTTTCTCGCTGAGATGATGCGCGTGCGTTCGCCGCGCTCCGTATAGACGACCGTCAGCAGGATGCCGTTCGCCACCCCGGTGATGATGTACCGGGCTTCGCTGTGACCGCTGCCGGCGTCGAACCGGTCGAGAGCGAAGACGTCATCGAACACGAGCCGTGCGGCCTCGAAGCTCACGCCATGCTTCGCAAGGTTGCTTAGCGCCTTGTCCGGGTCCCATTCGAATTCCTCACCCTGCATAAGATGCTGTTTACCAGTAGTTTTGTCGACTGCCAAACGGAAGGGCGGTGTCCCCTTGTGATCTGGGCAGAAGCCCAGCGTTTCCGCGCCTTTTGCCCTCGAGGCGCTCTGCGCAACGGACGTTATGGGATGGAATGGGGCGGGGGCACGAAACCGATCGGAAGGGCAGAAAATTGTCGGGACGGGCGCGCTGGGAACGGCGCATGGTCGGCCTTTGGGGCAGTCTATCTGGAAAGTCATGGTTGAGCTAATCCAAGTTAGTGCAAACCATAAATCGCTAGGCAATTAATGCACGACACTCTCGGAACTCCCGGATCCGGGAATCCCGGCTCCGAGGGAGAAGGGAGTCCCGGCGCGGAGGACCACCACCGTGCAGATCACGCAAAGTCGCCGCAATTTCCTGGCCAGCGTGTCGCGGCCGGCGCCGCAGGCGGCCTCGGCGCGCGGAGATCGCTCGCCGACGAGGGGCCGCCGGAAACGACCACGCTCCGGCTAGCGCCGTATCCCCGCCATCTGCGCTCGCGCCGGGCTACATCGCCGACGCCCTTCTCCGCGCGGAAGGCTTCACCGATATCAGTTACATCCCGGACAAACCTGTCGACGCTGTCGCGCGCGGCGAAATCGACTTCGATCTGGAGACCGCCGCATGGGTCGTTTCGCACCTGGATGCCGGCCAACCGATCACCGCGTTGGCGGGGGTGCATGTCGGATGCTACGAGCTGTTCGCGCATGAGCCCATCCGGGCCGTCGGCGACCTGAAGGGCAAGAAGGTCGGCATCCCTGAGACGCTGGGTTCGAGCGGGCACCTGCTGCTCGCAGTCATAGCGGCGCAGGTCGGGCTCGACCCGCACAAGGACATCGACTGGATCGTCAGCCTCTCCGGCGACTTCATGGAGACGTTCGCCGCAGGCAGGGTCGATGCCTTTCTCGGGTTCCCCCCGGAGCCGCAGGAGCTGCGCGCCCGCAAAGTCGGTCGGGTGATCCTCAACACGACCACGGACCAGCCGTGGTCGCACTACTTCTGCTGCACGGCTTACGGCAACAGGGATTTCGTTCGCGCTCATCCGGTCGCCACCAAGCGTTACCTGCGGGCCATCCTCAAGACTGCCGACTTCTGTGCCGCGGAGCCGGAGCAGGCCGCGCAACAGCTGGTCGATGCCGGATTCACGGGGCGTTACGACTACGCGCTGCAGACGCTGACCGAGATCCCGTATGGGGTTGGCGCGAGTACGACCCGGAGGACTCGATGCGGTTCTACGCGCTGCGGCTCCACGAGGTCGGCATGATCAAGTCGACCCCGAACGCGATCCTCGCCGAGGGCACCGACTGGCGCTTTCTGAACGAGCTCAAGCGCGAGCTGAAGGCGTGAGCCAGGCCGGCGCGCGCTCGGGCTGGCAATGCTGGCCTGACGAGGCAACCGCTGGGTCGGCCACGCTCCATGGGCCAAGTCCCTTTGGCACACGCGAGCGCCAGCCGCGCTGACAGTGCGGGTGAGGCCGGCGGAAGTTGGGCGATCCGGTTGACAGAGAACCATGCTCGTGGAGGGAGACATGCGGATGTGGAGACTGGCTGGCGGCGCGTTCTTCCCAGCGGCGCTGATCGCCATCGCCGCCGCCGGGGCGGCGGATTTCCCCGAACCGAAGACGAGCGAGTACGTCATCAAGGACTTCACCTTCCACACCGGCGAGGTGATGCCGGAGATGAAGGTGAGCTACACGACGGTCGGCGCGCCCTCGGGCGAGCCGGTCTTGATGCTGCATGGCACGACCGACAGCGCGCAGGACATGCTCACCGAGGGCTTCGCCGGCGCGCTCTACGGCCCGGGTCAGGCGCTCGACGCCACCAAGTACTTCATTATCATCCCCGACGCGATCGGCACGGGCGGCAGCAGCAAGCCGTCCGACGGCCTGCGGACGGCATTCCCGGAATACAACTACGACGACATGGTGGCCGCCCAGTACGATCTGGTGAAGAACCACCTCGGCATCGACCATCTGCGCCTCGTCATGGGCAACTCGATGGGCGGCATGCTGACCTGGACCTGGGGCGTCACCCATCCCGAGTTCATGGACGCGCTCGTGCCGATGGCGTCCCTTCCCGGCCCGATGTCCGGCCGCAACTGGATGATGCGCCGGATGCTGATCGACGCCGTGCGCACGGATCCGGCATGGGACGGGGGCAACTACAAGGAGCAGCCGCCCAATCTGCGCATCGCCAATGTCTGGTTCTCGATCGCCACCAACGGCGGCGAAAAGCGGCTGGCCAAGATCGGCAATACGCGCGAAGCGGCCGACACCTACGTCGACAAGCGGCTCGCCGAGGCCACGGCGCCCGACGCCAATGACGCGATGTACCAGTGGAACGCCTCGCGTGACTACGATCCGACCCCCGACCTCGGCAAGATCAAGGCGGCGCTCCTGGTGATCAATTCCGAGGATGACGAGCGCAATCCGCCCGAGCTCGACACGCTCCAGAAGGGCATGGCGGCGATCGGTCATGGCGAGGTGTACATCATCCCGGCGACCGCCGAGACCTCAGGACATGGCACCACGTACAGCATGGTGGCTCTCTACGCCGACCGACTGGCGACATTCCTCGCCAGCGTGCCCAGCAAGTGCAGGCGCGTGGCCGTACCGGCGCTCCGCTCGAGTCCGCACCTCTATCTCAGCGTGCTGGCGAAGCACATCGGGCTCGATCCTCGCCGCGACATTCAGTGGGTCACAGGCCCCGCCCCGCTGGAGCTTTTTGCCGCGGGGGAAGTCGACGCATTCCTCGGCTTCCCGCCGGAGCCGCAGGAGTTGCGCGCGCGGGGGATCGACCGGGTGATTCACACCGGAACCGAGCGGCCGTGGTCGCAATACTTTTGCTGCATGCTGCTCGGCAACCGAGACTACATCCGCAACTATCCGGTCGCGACAAAGCGCGTGCTGCGCGCGATCCTCAAGTCCATCGACTATTGCGCAGCCGAGCCGAGTCGCGCCGCGCAGCGGCTGGTCGATGGCGGCTTTGCCGACCGCCTCGACTACGCGCTGCAGACCCTGAGCGAGCTCCCCTTTAGCGCTTGGCGCGAGTATGACCCGAGACTCGCTGCGATTCTTCGCCTTGCGCCTGCACGAGGTCGGCATGATCACCTCCAGCCCAAACCAGCTCCTCGCCGACGGCACCGACTGGCGCTTTCTGAACGAGCTCAAGCGCGAGCTGAAGGCCTGAGCCATGCGCGCGCTGCTGGTGATCGCGCTCGGGCTGCTGGCGTGGCTGCCGCCAGCTCAGGCGCATGAGGCCAAGCACGCGCAGCACGAGGAGCGGCTGCCGACGATCGGGGCGGCGCCCGACTTCACCCTGACCTCCCAGGATGGCGCGCCGGTCACGCTCGCGTGAGTTGCGCGGCAAGGTCGTCGCGGTCGCGTTCATCTACACCTCGTGCCCCGACATCTGCCCCATGCTCACCGACAAGATGGCACGGGTGCAGGACGCGCTGGGGCCGGACTTCGGCAGCAAGATCAACTTCCTGTCGATCACTACCGATCCGGAGCACGACACGCCAGAGGTGCTGAAAGAGTATGCGGAAGCGCTGGACGCCAATCTCGCGGGCTGGAGCTTCCTGACCGGCGACCCGGCGGCGGTGCTGGAGGTGGCGCACCGCTATGGCGTTGCGGTCGCGCCGGCAGCGGACGGCGGGGTCGACCACACGCTGCTGACCACGCTGGTCGACCGGAGCGGCGCCATGCGCGTGCAGTACCTCGGCTACCGGTTCGACGAGGAGGAGTTCCGCCACGACCTCGAGAGCCTGGTGAGCGAGCCTTGATGCGGCTGCGCAATCTTGCGGTCGAGCTGGTCTCGCGCGTTCCGGCGCGGGTGCAGATCAAGCTGCTGGTCGCGTTTCTCGCGATGGTGGCGCTGCTGATCCTGCTCGGCGCGGTCGGCCTGCGCGTGCTCAGCGGCATGAACGAGCGCAACGAGGAGCTGATCGAGCTGCAGCGCAAGATCGCGGCCTATCGCCAGGTCCAGCACGACACCACGCGGCAGCTCTATGGCGTCGCCGCGGTGCTGCTGTCGCCGGACGAGCGGGCGCTGGACAGCATGCTCCGCCAGCTCAGCCAGTTCGGCTACGACCTCGACCGGCTGCAGCACGTGGCCGAGGACGAGGTGGATCTGCTGGCGAGCGTGCGCGAGGACTACGACCGCTTCATCGCGATCGTGACCGGGGCGGTCGAGCGTGCCCGCGCCGGCGACATCGCGGCGGCGCGCGAGGTCCAGCTGAGCGAGGCGCGGCCGCTCGCCGATCGGCTCGAGCGCCTGACCAACCAGCTGGTCAACGTGGCCGAGGCCGACATGCTGGAGCGGATCGGGGCGAGCCAGCAGGCCTATCATACCTCGCAGATGGTCGTGGTCGCCTTCGCGCTCGGCAGCATCATCCTGGCGCTGGGTCTCGGCTATATCTTTTCGTGGTCGATCATCGGGCCGCTCACCCAGATCGCCCAGGGACTGCGCCAGGTGGCGGCGGGCGAGTTCGGCGGGCGCGTCGAGGCCGTCAACCGCGACGAGCTGGGCGCGCTCGCGGCCGACCTGAACCGGACCTCGGACGAGCTCGCTCGCCTGTACGGCCAGCTCCAGCGTTCGGTCAAGGAGCTGGAGACGCTCGGCGAGGTCAGTCGGGAGATCAGCTCGACCCTGGAGCTGCAGGCCGTGCTTGGCGCTATCGCCGCCCATGCGGTGAAGCTCGCCGAGGCGGATGCCGGGGCCTTCTATGCCTACGACGAGGGCGCCCAGATGTTCCGCCTGCAGGCGACCCACGAGCTGGACCCGGATGTCGTGCAGGCGACCACGCGGCGGCCGGTGCGCCTTGGGCAAGGCGCCACTGGTCTTGCCGGGCTCCGCCGTGCCGCGGTCCAGATCCCCGACATCGATCAGGAGGCGGGCTACGCCTTCTATGACACGATCCGTGGACCCGGCTATCGGGCGCTGCTCGCGGTGCCATTGCTGCGCGAGGACAGCCTGGTGGGCGCGCTGGTGATCTACCGAAAGTCGCCCGGCACTTTTACCTCCGAGACGGTCGAGCTGCTGCAGACGCTGGCCAACCAGTCGGTGCTGGCGATCCAGAACGCCCGCCTGTTCGAGGAGCTCGAGCACAAGGGGCAGGAACTTGCCGCCGCCAGTCGGCACAAGTCCGAGTTCCTGGCCAACATGAGCCACGAGCTGCAGCACGCCGCTGAACGCGATCATCGGCATCGCCGAGATGCTGCGCGAGGACGCCGAGGACGAGGGCCAGGAGGCGCTGGTCGAGCCGCTCGGGCGCATCCACCGCGCCGGCGATCATCTTCTGCACCTGATCAACGAGATCCTCGATCTGTCCAAGATCGAAGCCGGCAAGCTCGAGCTGCACCTCGAGGACGTCGATCTTGCCGCCGCGATCGGCGAGATCGCGCTGACCGCCGAGCCGCTCGCCGCCAGGAACGCCAATCGGCTGCTCGTCGACTGCCCAAAGAGCATCGGCAGCATCCGCTCGGACCCGACCCGGCTGCGCCAGATCGTGCTCAATCTTTTGAGCAACGCCTGCAAGTTCACCGAGCGGGGCGAGGTCCGGATCGGCGTGGCGGCCGATCCGGACGGCGTGAGGATCACCGTCGCCGACACCGGGATCGGCATCACGCCCGAGCAGATCGGCAGGCTGTTCCAGGAGTTCAGCCAGGCCGACAGCTCGACCACGCGCCGCTATGGCGGCACCGGGCTCGGTCTCGCGATCAGCCGCAAGCTCGCCCGGCTGATGGGCGGCGACATCGCGGTCGAGAGCGCGGCGGGCGTCGGCACGACCTTCACGGTTCGGCTGCCGGCCGGGCCGCCGCAGCCGACCGGCAGCGAAGCCGGGAGCGCGTCAAGCCGCCGCCGATCGTCGCCGCGCCGGCACCTCTTGCGGCTGGCGAGACCGCGACCGTGCTGGTGGTCGACGACGAGGAGACGGTACGCGACCTGATGCGCCGGTTCCTCGCCCGGGAGGGCTTCGACGTGGTCACCGCGAGCGATGGCCGGGAGGGGCTGGCCCTCGCGCGCCAGCTGCACCCGGCGCTGATCACGCTCGATGTGCTGATGCCGGGCATGGACGGCTGGAGCGTCCTGCAGGCGCTCAAGGCCGACCCCGATCTGGCCCGGATTCCGGTCGTGATGCTGACGATCCTCGACGAGCAGAACCGGGGCTATGCGCTCGGCGCCGCCGACTACCTGACCAAGCCGATCGAACGCGATCGGCTGCGCTCCCTGCTCGCCCAGTTCCGCCGGAATGCCCACCCCAGGCACGCTCTGGTCGTCGACGACGATCCGGACGCGCGGCGCTGGCTGGTTCGCGCGCTCACCGCCGAAGGCTGGCAGGTCAGCGAGGCCGAGCACGGGCAGGCGGCGCTGGCGCGCGTCCGCGAGCGCCGCCCGGACCTGATCCTGCTCGATCTCCTGATGCCGGAGATGGACGGCTTCGAATTCCTGGCCCGGCTGCAGGCGGACGGCAGAGAACCGCGCGTGCCGGTCGTCGTCGTGACCGCCGCCGACCTGACCGAATCCGACCATCACCGCCTGAACGGCGCGGTCGAGAAGGTGCTGCTGAAGCAGGCCTACGGTCGTGACGAGCTCTTGCGGGAGCTGCGGGACCTGGTCGGACGGATCGTTCCCGGGCGACTGGTCGAGCCCCAGGAGACCGGCGATGACTAGGATCCTCTACGTCGAGGACAACGAAGACAACGTCTACATGCTGCGCCAGCGGCTCGAGCGGCAGGGCTTCGAGGTGCTGATCGCCGGCGACGGCGAGCAGGGCATCGCGGCTGCCGGGCGGGAGCAGCCCGACCTGATCCTGATGGATCTCAGCCTGCCGGTGATCGACGGCTGGGAAGCGGCCCGGCGCCTGAAGGGTTCCGCCGATACCCAGGCGATCCCGATCATCGCCCTCTCGGCGCACGCGATGACCGGCGATCGCGAGCGGGCGCTCGCGGCGGGCTGCGACGACTACGATACCAAGCCCGTCAACCTCCGCGGCCTGATGGCCAAGATCGCAGCGCTGCTGCCGGATCGGCGCAGCCCATGAGCGCGCCGGCGCGGATCCTGGTGGTCGATGATAACGAGGACAACCGCTACACCTTGACGCGCAGGCTCAGGCGGGAGGGCTACGACGGACGTTGCGGTCGCGACCAACGGCCGCGAGGCGCTCGACCTGATCGCCAGCCGGCCGTTCGATCTGATCCTGCTCGACATCATGATGCCGGAGATGAACGGCTATCAGGTGCTGGAGCGGCTGAAGGCCGACGACCTGCTGCGGCACGTCCCGGTGATCATGATCTCGGCGATCTCGGAACTCGACAGCGTGGTCCGCTGCATCGAGCTCGGCGCCGAGGACTACCTGCCCAAGCCGTTCAACTCGGTCTTGCTGCGCGCGCGGATCGGTGCCTCGCTCGAGCGCAAGCGCCTGCACGACCGGGAAGCCACGCATCTGGCCGAGATCGAGCGCCAGCGCGGGCGCGCCGACCAGCTGTTGCACGCCATCCTGCCGGCACCCGCGGTCCGCGAGCTGCAGACCGCCGAGCGGATCGCGCCCAGGCGCTTCGAAGACGTGGCGGTCGTGTTCGGCGATCTGGTGGGGTTCACCAGCTATTGCGAGCGCCATCCGGCCGAGGAGGTAGTGGCCAATCTCGATCGTCTGGCGATCGACCTGGAACGGATCGCCGGCCGGTCACGCTCTGGAGAAGATCAAGACCACCGGCGACGGCTTCATGGCGACCGCCAACCTGCTCGAGCCCCATGTCGACCCGGTGATGGCGAGCGTCCGCTTCGCGTTCGAGATGGTTGAGGCGGCGCGGCGCAATCCGGCCCGCTGGCAGATCCGGCTCGGCATCCACATCGGCTCGGTCGTCGCGGGCGTCGTCGGTCGGAGCAAGTTCAGCTTCGATCTCTGGGGCGACACGGTGAACACGGCCGCGCGGCTGTCCGCGCTGGGCTCGGAAGGTGCGGTCTATCTGAGCGGCGATGCCTGGCGAAGGATCGAGGGCCGCTGGCCGGGCCGTTGCCTGGGTCGGACGAGCCTGAAGGGCAAAGGCGAGATTCGAGGTCTATCTCTGCGCGCCAGCCGAGGCCGCTTCCGTCCGGCCGCTCGTCTGATCCTCGTGGCCGGCGCCTAGACCGGCGGCCGCGCCTCGGCCCATGGTCGCGCCTGCTCGAAGGCGCGCGCGGCCTGGAGGACGCGGAGGTCCCGATGGCGGCCGGCGACGATCTGGAGGCCGACCGGCAGGCCCTGGCCGGTGAAGCCGCACGGGCAGGTCGCGGCCGGAACCCAGGTCAGGTTGAACGGATAGGAGAACCCTGCCCAGCGGAGCCAGTCCCATGGGTGCTGCGGCCAATGCGCCGGGATCAGCCGGCCGACCGGGAAGGCCGCGACCGAGAGCGTCGGCGTCAGCAGCAGATCGAAGCGCTCGAAGAACGAGCGCATCCGGTCGTAGTACTCCATGCGCTGGCCGCGCGCGCGAACGTAGTCGGCGGCGCTATAGCGGGCGCCGTGCCGGACCAGCGCCACCAGGCCCGGGTCCATGCGCTCGCTCCAGCGCTCGAGGTGCGGCCCGTGATTGCCGGCGGCGTTGGCGGCGTAGAACAGGTGCTCGATCTCGATCGGGTCGCCCCACCCCGGGTCGACCTCCTCGAGGTCGCAGCCGAGGTCCTCGAACGCGAGCGCCGCGGCGCGCACCAGGCTTGCGACCTCCGGGTCGACCGGCAGATAGCCGAGATCGGGGCTGAAGGCGACACGCAGGCCCTGGATGCCGTCCTCGAGCCGGGCGAGGTACTGCCCGGGCGCATCCGGCAGGCTCACCTGGTCGCGGTCGTCCGGGCCGGCCATGACCTCGAGCATCAGCGTGGCATCGGCGACCGTGCGCGCGATCGGGCCGGCGTGCGACATGTGATCGTTGTTGCTGACCGGGAAATGCGGCACCCGGCCGTAGGACGGCTTGAGGCCGAACACGCCGCAGAAGCCGGCGGGCATCCGGATCGAGCCGGCGCCGTCCGAGCCCTGATGGATCGGGCCGATGCCGGCGGCGGCGCAGATCGCGGCCCCGGTGCTCGAGCCGCCGGCGTTCATGCCGTGCTGCCAGGGGTTGTGCGAGATGCCGGTGACCGGGCTGTCGCCGCAGCCCTTCCAGCCGAACTCGGGCACCGTGGTCTTGCCGATCGAGATCGCGCCGGCCGCGGCCAGCCGCTCGACGAACGGCGCATCGACCTTGGGCACCCGCTCGGCGTGGATCCAGGAGCCGGCCATGGTCCGCACGCCCTTGGTGAACGCGAGGTCCTTGATCGTGGTCGGCACGCCGTGCAGGGGCCCGAGCGGATCGCCCCGGATCACCGCCTGCTCGGCCAAGCGCGCCCGCGCGCGCGCTGCGTCTGCGGTCCAGGTGCAGATCGCGTTCAGGCTGGGATTGAGCGCTTCGGCGCGCGCGAGCACCGCGCCCACGACCTCGACCGGCGAGAGCGCCTTGGCCCCGATCAGGCGGACGAGGTCGACCGCAGGCGTGTAGCAGAGGTCCAGGTCCTGCATCGCTTGGCCATCCTTGCCCGAGATCGACCGGGCGTTTAGTTGCCGGGCGCCCTCGAACCCTCTTACAATTGGTCGAGGCACACCGAAAGAGCGGGAGGACAGACATGAGCGGGCACCGACCGTGGCATCGTCAGCACGCGCTTGGGGGCGCACTCGGCCTCGGGCTTTCGGCAGCGCTCGCCAGCACCGGCTGGGCCCAGGAGACGACGCTCCGCCTGGTGCCGCAGGCGGACCTGAAGAACCTCGACCCGGTCTGGACCACCGCGGCGATCACGGCCAACCACGCGTATATGGTCTACGACACGCTGTTCGCGCTGAACTCCAAGCTCGAGCCGCAGCCGCAGATGGTCGGCGACTACGAGATCAGCGACGACGGCCTGACCTACACCTTCACGCTGCGCGACGGGCTGAAGTTCCATGACGGCTCGCCGGTCGAGGCCAAGGACGCGGTCGCCTCGATCGAGCGCTGGTCGGCCAAGCGCTCGGACGGCATGGCGATGCTGGAGCGCGCCCAGTCGCTCGAGGCGGTCGACGCGAAGACGTTCGTGCTCAAGCTCAAGGAAAAATTCGGGCCGACGCTCTCGGTGCTCGGCAACCCGACGCTGCCGCTGCCGGTCATGCGCGAGGCAGAGGCCAAGACCGATCCCAACGAGCAGGTGGCGGAAGTGATCGGCTCGGGGCCGTTCGTGTTCGAGAAGGACCAGTGGGTCCCCGGCGCCAAGGTCGTCTACAGCAAGTTCCAGGACTACGCGCCACGCGCCGAGCCGGTCGACGGCTTTGCCGGCGGCAAGGTGGTCAAGGTCGACAAGGTCGAGTGGATCTATATCCCCGACACCAACACCGCGACCCAGGCGCTGCTCGCGGGCGAGGTTGACGCCTACGAGATCCCGCCAATCGACCTGCTGCCGGCGCTCGAGGCCGACCCGAACATCGTGATCAGGGTCCTGGACCCGCTCGGCAAGATGGGCCACATCCGGCCGAACCTGCTGTACCCGCCGTTCGACAACGTCAAGGCGCGCCAGGCCTTGCAGCTCCTGGTCGACCAGCCGGCGTTCCTCGCCGCCCAGGTCGGCAACCCCACGTACGAAAAAGTCTGCTACGCGGTCTTCATGTGCGATTTGCCGTTCGAGACCGATGCCCATGCCGAGCCCTGGCGGCAGCAGGACAAGGCGCGGGCGAAAGAGCTGATGGCCGAGGCGGGCTACAACGGCGAGCCGGTGGTCGTGCTGGTGCCGACCGACCAGCAGATCATCTACAACAACGTGCTGGTGATGGTCGACCTCTTGAAGGAGATTGGGGTCAATGTCGATGCCCAGTCGATGGACTGGTCGACGCTCACCTCGAGGCGGCCCAAGACGGAAAATCCGCGCGAGCAGCCGAACGTCGGCTGGAATATCTTTCCGACCTGGTGGACCGGCTACAACATGTCGAGCCCGCTAACCAACCAGCCGCTGGTCGCGACCGGGGACCCGAAATCGGCCTGGTTCGGCTGGCCCAAGGACGCCCAGATCGAACGGTTGCGCGCCCAGTTCATCGCCGCCCAGACCCAGGACGAGCAGATGGCGGCGATCGACGCTTTGCAGAAGCGCTACTACGAATTTTTTCCGTACATCAACACCGGCCAGTTCGTGACGCCGGTCGCCTGGCGCAAGACGCTCCAGGGCGTACCCAACGCGCTGCTGTTCGTCGCCTGGAACATCGAGAAGAGCGGCTAATAGCCGCAGGCTTCAGCTCCGCGCCGGGACCTGCCCGGCGCTTTTTTCCTGATCTCGCCGACGTGTCCGCCTGATCACCCTCTGCGCGAAGCATAGGTCCCTCGTGTCTGTCGACACGTGTGGTTGCCGCGTCCGACAAAGACAATCATCCCGCGTATCCGATAGGCGGACCGGCCCAGCCGGTAACGGTCGCGAGCCAGTATTGCAGGTCACGCTTAAGAGTTGGTGAATATGCAGGAAACACGCTTACTTCCTCCGAAAGTTTCAGACGCGCTTCGGGTTGTCCATCAATGATCGCGCAGTGAAGATGGCTGCCGAGCTTGCGCTCGAGGCCGAACTTTAGATTGAATATCTGATGGTCTATCCAGAACGTGGCCTTGCTGTTGATTAATAGGATAGCGTCGCAACGCCTGACGAGGTCAAAAAATGGGGTATCTTCACCGAGCGGGTCCGCATTATCAAGGCTGTACCTCACCAGGGGAAAGACCGAAAAAACAGAGATATCGAGCTCAGCGAGGATTCTGCGAATTTCGCGTTCCAGGCTCTCATCATGGGGGCTGGCCATTATGAAGACGCTCCAATGGCCGTTGTCACCTGTCGGGGGCGGCGCAATCTCCGTGACCTGCTCGGCGAAGCTCTCCAGCTTGATGTTCCTATCCTGATAGACGAAAATCGGCTTGCCGGCACGTTTCGCGAGTTCGTGCTGATACACGAGGTGGTCGCGACGGTCCCCGTACCTGTCGGTACGATACCGACTGCGAACTTCCGCGTATCTGTCACAACTTGAAATCCATTCACGCGCGTACCTGTGTATTTCATCTTCATCATGAGGATTTGTCTCGGGCACGACGGTGCACCCCTGTGCCCGAAGCAGCCGGGCGAGTTTGTCGCGCAACTCGAGAACGTCCCAATCGCGCTCCGGGACTGCTGCCAGGCAGACCCGTTCACATGGTCGCTGTCTTGCCTCCTCCTCGGCCCGCCGCCATGCCTCCTCCTCGGCACGCTGCCTTGCCTCCTCTCGGCACGCTGCCTTGCCCACTTCTCGGCCCGCTGCCTTGCCTCCTCCTCGGCACACTGCCTCGCCTTTTCCTTGGCCCGCTGCCTAGCTTCCCGCCGCCTAGCCTGGTGGTCGGCGCGCTGGCTCGCTTCGTGCTCAGCCCTATGCCTTGCTTCCTCTTCGGCTCGCCGTCCCGCCTCTTCCTCGGCTCGCCGTCCCGCCTCTTCCTCGGCTCGCCGTCCCGCCTCCTCCTCGACCCGCTGCCTCGCCTCCTTCTCGGCTCGCCGTCCCGCCTCCTCCTCGGCCTGCTGCCTCGCCTCCTCCTCGGCCCGCTGCCTCGCCTCCTCCTCGGTCCGCTGCCTCGCCTCCTCCTCGGTCCGCTGCCTCGCCTCCTCCTCGGTCCGCTGCCTCGCCTCCTCCTCGGTCCGCTGCCTCGCCTCCTGCTCTGCTCGCTCGCGGATTTGTTGCAGCGAGCGCTCGATCGCGGCGGCGACATCGTCGAACGCCGCGTCCTCGTCCGGCCAGGCTTTGATCGGTCTCGCGTCCTTCGGCACCGCCTGAAGGCTGCCGAGCGGCGTGTTCCGCCAGCGGCAGTGGCGAAGAATCACCGGGATGATCCGCGCCTCGTCACGTGCGTGCCGCGCCAGCGCCTTGGTCATTTCCTCGCCCCAGCAATAATCTGAAGCGATGAAATCGGAGCTGACGAGAAGTAGCACGATATCCGCCGACGCCAGGTGGCGATCGATCTCGTCCCTCCAGGCATCGCCGGGCTCGAGCTTGCGGTCGTGCCACTCAGCGATAAGGCCACCGCGCCGCAGGGCCGAAAGGTGCGTCTCGAGCTTGAGCCGAAGGTCCTCGTCCTTGTGCGAGTACGAATAGAACAGGCTGATCGGCTTGGCTCGATCGCTCTGGCCGGCCATCGGCGCTCTACCTCGCTTTTCCGCTGGTTGCCAGTAAAGCGATAAGGACGGCTGACAGGCAAGCCCTTCGAGTTGAGCGGTCGATCCGGACATATCTCGGAAATCCGGCTGGAAACCGGGCTGGTGAGCCTTTAGCTATGGGTCAAAGTGGGAAAAAGAGATGCGGGAGAACACGGCGGAGCGGTGGGGCAGCGTCCAGATCGGGCTGCATTGGACGATCGCGGCGCTCGTGCTGCTGGTCCAGGTGCCGGCCGGGATCACGATGGTCGCGGTCGGGCCGGGGACGCTGCAGAATTTTTGCTACAATGTCCACAAGACGACCGGCATCGTCATTTTCATCCTCGCGATCGTGCGGTTGTCGTGGCGCTGGTCGCACCCGGTGCCGCTGCTGCCGGCGGACCTGCCGGGCTGGCAGGCAAGGACGGCCCGGATCACGCACGCGCTGCTCTATGTCGTGCTGCTATCGATGCCGGTCACAGGCTTTCTGTACACGGCGCTCGGCGGGTTTCCGGTGCCGTTCTTCATGCTCTACGACCTCGCCCAGTGGGTCCCGGAGAATAAGCCGGTGGCCGAGGTGTTCAAGTATGCGCATCTGAGCCTCCAGTTCGTGCTCTATCTGACCGTGATCCTGCACGTCGCGGGCGCGTTGCAGCATCACTACGTGCGCAAGGACGGCATCCTGCGGCGGATGCTGTCGTCGACCGAGCCCCTGCCGGAACTCGAGCGCCACCCTCTGGGCGAGCGGTAGACCTGGACAACCGGGGGTGCCGGCGGTTGTATGGCCGCCGGGCAGGAACCTGGGAGAGGCATCATGAAGGCTGGCGAGGCGATCGCGGAGATCCTCAAGCGCGAGGGCGTCGAGATCATCTTCGGCTATCCGGTCAACCACATCCTCGAGTATGCCGCGCGCGCCGGCATCCGGCCGGTGATCGTGCGCCAGGAGCGGATCGGCCTGCACATGGCGGACGCGATGTCGCGGCTGACGAGTGGGGAAAAAATCGGCGTGTTCGCGATGCAGCACGGGCCGGGCGCCGAGAACGCGTTCGGCGGGGTCGCGCAGGCCTACGGCGAGGCGGTGCCGATCCTGGTCCTGCCGATGGGCTATCCGCGCCCGCTCGCCTACGTCGAGCCCAACTTCAACTCGGTGCTCAACATGCGCCACGTCACCAAGTCGGCCGAGCCGATCGTCGTGACCGCGGAGCTGCCGAACGTGTTCCGGCGCGCGTTCACGCAGCTTAAGACCGGGCGCGGCGGGCCCGCGCTGATCGAGATCCCGCGCGAGGTGTTCGAGGAGGAGGTGGCGGAGCCCCTGGCCTACCGGCCCGCGACGATGCCGCGGATCGGGCCCGATCCGGAGGCCGTGGGCAAGGTCGCCAGGCGCCTCGTCGAGGCGAAACGGCTCGTGATCTACGCCGGCCAGGGGGTGCATTACGCGCGCGCCTGGGCCGAGCTGAAGCGCTTGGCCGAGCTGCTCGCGGCACCAGTCACGACCAGCCTCGGCGGCAAGAGCGCGTTTCCGGAGAACCACAAGCTCGCACTCGGCTCCGGCGGCAATGCGATCCCGGCGCCGGTGCATCATTTCCTGCAGAATGCGGACCTGATCTTCGGGATCGGCTGCAGCTTCACCAAGACCAACTTCGGGGTCGACATGCCGGCCGGCAAGGCGATCGTGCACGCCACGCTCGACCCGCTCGACGTCAACAAGGACGTCGAGTGCGAGCTGGCGCTGCTGGGCGACGCCAAACTCGTGCTGGAGGCGCTGCTGGCCGAGATCGAGCCAGGGATCCGAAGCCCACGCAATCCGGACCCGGTCGCCGACGAGATCAAGGCCGTGCGCGAACCCTGGCTCGCCAAGTGGCAGCCGAAGCTCGCGTCCGACGAGGTGCCGCTCAACCCTTACCGGGTGATTTCGGAACTCGCGCGCACGGTCGATCCGGAAAAAACGATCATCACCCACGATGCCGGCAGCCCGCGCGACCAGATTTCCCCGTTTTGGGTCTCGACGGTGCCGCTCAGCTACATCGGCTGGGGCAAGACCACGCAGCTGGGCTATGGGCTGGGGCTCGCGATGGGAGCCAAGCTCGTGCACCCGGACAAGCTCTGCATCAACCTCTGGGGCGATGCCGCGATCGGCTTCACCGGCATGGACTTCGAGACCGCGGTCCGCGAGCGAATCCCGATCCTCTCGATCCTGCTCAACAATTTCTCGATGGCGATCGAGCTGAAGGTGATGCCGGTCTCGACCGAGCGTTATCGCGCGACCGACATCTCGGGCGACTACGCGGCGATGGCGCGCGCGTTCGGCGGCTACGGCGAGCGGGTCACCGAGCCCGCCGAGATCGTGCCGGCGCTCCGGCGCGGGATCGCCGCGACCGAGGCCGGCAAGCCCGCGCTGCTCGAGTTCATCACCGCCAAAGAGGTCGAGGTCTCGAAGTTCAAGTAGACCAGCGGCTGCGCTCGAGGACGGCTCAATCCGAGAGCGGCGTCTCGCCCGGCTTGAGGCTGCTGAGATAGGCGTCGGTGAAGTCGACCTTGAGCTGCACCCACATCGGCAGGTGGTCGGAGATCTGCCAGGTCCGCCATTCCTCGAGGTAGTACTCGCGCTGCTCGGCGGGCGTCCGCCGCTCGCCCCTGCGCCGGCCGGCATCGTGAACGTCGCGCTGGTCGGGGGGCATCTTGTCGAAGTAAGCGGCGAAGTCGTCGTCGTGGTCGCGAAAGACCGACTTGCCGTAGCGGAACACGCCCGAGGCGCCGATCTCCAGCCGCTTCTCGCTGACTTTGAGCGCGATCTGGTCGTAGTGCTTGTCGCCCTTCAGATTGCTGCGCTCGCGCTTCAGGTTCTCGGGCACCACGAAGCCTTCGGCTTCCAGCGCCTGCATGGTCTGATGCTCGGGGCTCACGATGTTGAAGTCGCCGAGCAGGATATAGTCCTCGGTCTCGCGCGCCTGGCGCCTGGCGAAGAACGCGGCGAGCTTTTGGATCTCGCGGACCCGCCGCTGCAGCTTGGCGCCCGAGTTGGCGCCGAAGTAGATGTGGACAGCGCACAGGTTGAATTTGAACCAGCCGGCCTGGAACGCGACCATGAACGGCGTGCGCGCGAACTGGAGCACGTCGTCGTCCGCCAAGGCACCGGTCCGGGCGGCCCGCCGGCCCACGGTCTTCTGCCCCTCGGGCAGCACGATCTCGCCCGCGACGTTGCGGAAGCTGACCCGGCGGCGGTCGAACACGAACGCGATCCGCTCCTCGTTGCCGCCGCTGCCTTCGGTCGTGTCGGTCACGATGTAGCGCCAGTCGGGACCGAGCAGGTGGATCAGCCGCTCGAGCGCGGCCAGATCGCGGTTGACCTCCTGGAGCGCCACCAGATCGAACGCGGCGACGATCTCGGCCAGGTAATGGAAGCTTTCGTCCAGGCGCGGCCCCTGGCCGAACTCGTTGGAATCGAAGTCGCGGATGTTCCAGGTCGCGAGCAGCAGCGAATCCGGCGTCTTGTGCGGGCCGATCTCGGCCCGCAACTGGGCGCGCAAGGCCAGCAGCCGCTCCAGCGTGCGCTCCCTGGCGTCCCGGTCGCGCCAGAAACGGATCGGGTAATAACGGGGCATCGCAATTCTCTCCAGTATTAATCTATGGGAGTCACCGTGACAGTCGCGGAGCCGAGATTATTTTGATAGTACGTGTCCCATTGCTCGCCGAAGCTGTCGATCGCATCATTGACGTAGAGGAAGAGGCGGCCGTCGCGCGACGGCGTGAAGACGAAGCTCTCGCGGGTGAACGGGAGCGCATGGCCCGAATCGCGGCCGATCTCCGCGACCAGCGTGAACCACGGCAAGCTCAGCTGCCGGCGCGCCGGGATCACCGGGGTCAGCATCAGGCGGTCGCTGAAGTGCGAGAGCCCGCGCAGGTCGGCATCCAGGCTGGCGTCTTTCCAGCCCTCTGTCCGCACACGGACCCGGTAGGCCTGGCCCGCCGCCAACCGCATCCCGGTATCTACGCAGGGGACGTTCGGATCGACCGTGATCTCGCGACTGCCCTCGGGTGGAACTTGTTCCGGGTGCGCACGCAACCAGTGGTCGCAGATGCCGTCGCCAACGGTGCGATCGTAAACCGCGACCCGGTAGATCGCGCCCAGGATGATGCCGGCGACCGCCGCCAGCGTCAGGCCCGGGATCAGCCATGTGATCCAAAACCGGCGCAGGCCTTTCAACCAACCGAAGTCGCGCAGGCGCGCGGCCAGCCTCTCGAACAAGCGGACGGGCGGGGTCGGCGGCTTGGGCTGCGGGCAGCGCTTGACGTGCCACCAGCCGATCTCGCTCAGGCGGTGGGCGTTGGCGTCGACCCGCCGGCTGTGCCAGAGCAGAAAGCCATAGATCGCCGCGAGCCCGAGGAACCAGGGCGCCGACTGGGTCCAAGCTTCGGTCCACCAGCGGGCCGAGGCGCTGAGGAAGCCCGGCAGCAGCGCCGGCAGCCAGCCGAGCAGCCCACCGAGCGACTCCTCCAGCCAGCCGTCCGGCTCGGCGCCCGGGATCGCCGGCCGGTAGTAGGGCAGCAGGAACAGCGCGACCGTCACCAGCACGAACAGATAGTAGAGGACGCGCCGCCAGAAGACGTGGTGCTGGGCGCGATCGAGCAGGCGCGCGCGCTCCCGGCGCTGGTCCGCCGACTCGTACCTGGCCGGGTTCGGGTCGGAGACACCGCCGCCGTCGTCGACCACCCGGTAGGCGGTCGGCAGGCCGGCCGGCGCGTAGCCGGCGGTGTTCTCCGCGATCCGCGTGAACACCGCCTGGTGAATCTTGGGCAGCGCGATCCGGACGTCGTTGTCGCGGTCGTCGCACAGGGTTGCGACGTGCCGGGGGTTGTAGCGGTAATAGACGCCAAGGCCACGCCGCGAGTTCGTGCATCCTGCCGAGCGGCTGCACCCGATGGTCGATGGCGCCAAGACTGTCTGGATCGAAGCGCAGCCCGTCGCCGCGGTTCGGATCGTATTGAACCTCGCCGATCATCCATCGCAGCGAGACGAACGCCAGGTCGTCGTCCGGGTAGCCGCCGCCGACGTTCGAGTGCATGCCGGCAAACCAGACCTGCTTGATGCGCTCGGGGTTGTCCGAGCCCGCCTCGTTCCACAGCACCGGTTGGAAGGTGTGGCGCTCGTCGTCGATCGCGATCGCGTGGCAGGCGCGATCGACCTGAGGCGACAGCTTCTGATCGGGGAAGCGGTGCGGGTAGAAGATGCGGTCGATCATCGTCGACAGCTCGTCGACCGGAAGGCCCACGGCATCGACGGTGTCCCAGACGCCGATGAACCTGACCTGGTTCGAGCCGGCCAGACCGTACTGAGCGTGGAAGTCTTTGGTCTCCGGGACCGGGGACCACAGGTCCCACAGCCGGCGGAAGGCGGTCGCGACCAGCGCCTGGTACTGGCGGCGATAGCTGCGGTAGGCGAGCCTGACCCCGGCGTTCAATCCCTCGCGGGTGTTCAGCTGCATGGTCCGGCCGCGGCCCGCCGGAACCGCCTTGCTGCAGTCGAGCACGCCGCACCTCGCGATCAAACCTGCGAGCGTGCGCGCGGTGAAGGCGCCGCGGCTGAAACCGAAGATGTAGACCTGATCGCCTGCGCGATAGTGCCGGCAGAGGAACCGGTAGAGCTGGCGGACGTTGCGCGACAGGCCCCAGCCGAACGCGCCGCCGAGCAGCCGGAGCGGCCGGAAGCCGGCCGTCCCGACGCCGTCGTCGTAATACGCGATCTGGTCGTCGCGACCGAGATCGAGCGCCTGATAGAGCGTCCAGACGTTGGTCTTGTTCAGTTTGGCGGCACTGTTGCCAGTGCCGTCAGACAACAGGACGATGTTGCGCGGCGGGCGCTCGGCCGGAAGCTCATCGACGACCGCTTCCGCCGCGCCAACAGCGGGTTGCTCAATCGCAGCCATTCCCTTGGTGCCCCTGACCCCAATGCGTTCGCCAGCCGATAAAACCACGGATGTAGAGGGGGACAATAGGGGAGAACGCGGCGCGCGCTAGTGACCGGCTTCACACCTCAAGCAGGGGGCCGAGGACCGCGTTGAGGCGCTGCCGGCCGGCGGCGGTGGCGGCAAGACGGCCCGGCGGCAGCGTGAGCCAGCCGTCCTCGACCAGGCGCGCGCGCGCGCGGGCGTCGAGCACCTGAGCGAGCGGCCGGCCCGCGACCTGCTCGAGGCGGGCAAGCTCGATGCCCTCGGCAAGCCGCAGGCCCATGACCAGCAGCTCCTCGACCTGCTCCTCGAGGCCAAGCGGGGTGCGGGCCCGCTCGCCCGAGCCCGCCTCGGCCCGCTCGAGCCAGATCTTGGGCAGGCGCCAGGCCTCGGTCGCGGTCCGGGCGCCGGCAAGATTGAGCCGGCCGTGGGCGCCGGGGCCGATCCCCGCCCATTCGCCCGAGCGCCAGTAGATCAGGTTGTGCCGGCATTGCTGGCCCGGGCGGGCGTGGTTGGAGATTTCGTAGGCGGGCAGACCGGCCGCCTCCAGCCGCGCCTGGGTCACCTCGTAGAAATCCGCCTGCAGCTCGTCGTCGGGCATCGCGAGCTGCCCGGTCCGGTGCCGGAGGTGGAACGGGGTCCCGGGCTCGATCGTCAGCTGGTAGACGCTGAGATGGCCGTCGGCGTGCTCGAGCGCGCGGTCGAGCTCGGCCTGCCAGCCGGCGACCGTCTGATCCGGGCGGCCATAGATCAGATCGAACGAAAATCGGGAAAAGAGGCGGGCGGCGAGGTCGACCGCGGCGAGCGCCTCGGCGGCGCTGTGCTCGCGCCCGAGCCGGCGCAGCGCATCATCGTCAAGCGCCTGGACGCCGAGCGAGACGCGGTTGACCCCGGCGGCGCGAAATCCGGCCAGACGGGAGGCGTCGACCGAGGTCGGGTTGGCCTCGAGCGTGATCTCGAGGTCGGGGGCCGGCGCGAAGCGGGCGGTCGCGCGCTCGATCACCGCGGCGACGGTCGCGGGCGCCATCAACGAGGGCGTGCCGCCGCCGAAGAAGATCGCGGCCAGCGTGCGCGGGCCGAGCTCGTCGGCCTGGCGGTCGATCTCGGCGACCAGCGCGCGCGTCCAGCGGGCGTCGTCGACCGCGGGTGCGACGTGGCTGTTGAAGTCGCAATAGGGGCATTTCGCCCGGCAGAACGGCCAGTGGACGTAGATCCCGAAGCCCGGCCCGGCCGGAAGTGCCTCAGCAAGCGTCGTCATGCGGCTTGGCTTATCAGGCGTCCGTGGCATATCACAAGCTGGTCAATCGAGAGCGGGGGGAGAGCACGTGGCCGATCAGCTTCGAGTGTTGGGCTTCGCCGGCAGCCTGCGCCAGGGCTCGTACAACAGGATGGCGCTGCGGGCGGCGGTCGAGCTGGCGCCGGCCGGCATGACCATCGAGACCTTCGACATCGCCCCGATCGAGCCTTACAACGAAGACGTCAAGCAAAAAGGTTTCCCGCCGCCGGTCCAGGAGCTGCGGGACAAGATCCGGGCCGCGGACGCGCTGCTGATCGTCACGCCCGAGTACAACTACTCGATCCCGGGCGTGCTCAAGAACGCGATCGACTGGGCCTCGCGGCCGCCCGATCAGCCGTTCCAGGACAAGCCGATCGCGATCATGGGCGCGAGCCCCGGCCGGCTCGGCAGCGCGCGCGCCCAATACCACCTGCGCCAGTGCTTCGTGTTCCTGAACGCGCTGATCCTGAACACGCCCGAAGTCATGATCGCCAACGCTCCGAAGATGTTCGACGACCAGGGCCGGCTCGCCGATCCGCCGACCCGCGAGATCATCGGCAAGCAGCTGCAGGCGCTGGCCGACTGGACCCGGCGCGTGGCCCGGGCCTGATCACCGGCGCGGGGGGCGATGCCATGGCCGAGACCGCTGCCGCCGGCGAGATGCTGCTGACCATTTTCCTCAAGCACCGGCAGAGCCTGAACCTCGCCGAGATCAATCAGAAGCTGGAGCAAACCGGCTTTTGGAAGAAGTTTCCGCCCGAGGGCGTCGAGGTCGTGTCCTGGTACGTGATGATGGGCATCGGCCAGGTCGTGACCTTGAAGCTCCCGGCTGACCAGCTGCGCGCGGTCAACCTCGCGATCGAACAGAACGCCTGGGGCGCCTTCGAGACCGAGTTTTATCCGACCTACGATTTCCGCCCGGTCTGGCAGGGGATCAAGGCGCGCTGATCACCTCGCCGGCGATGCGCTACTTGGCGGGGGCGTCGTTCCAGGTGTCGACGTGCAGCTGCCAGTCGCCGCCCTCGGCGCGCTTCCAGACCACCAGATAGTTGCCGGTGGCGGTCGCCATCGTGTTGTTCGCGGCCGGCGCCTGGATGGTGAAGTTGCCGATCTCGTAGGCGAGATCGCCGCTCGCCTCGACATCGACCGCCTCGAGGGTGAGGTCCTTGAGCCCGCTGTCGAGCCAGCTCTGCCAAAGCGTCTGGATCGCCTGGCGACCGGCGACCTCGGTCGCTTCCGGCGGCAGCATCTTGGCGTCTTCGCTGTAAAGGGCGGCGATCGCGGCGGCGTCGCCGGCCTTGTAGGCCTCGACGAAGCGGGCATTGCTCTGCTCGATCGCCTGGCGGACGTCCTCGGCGGCGGCCGGCAGCGTCAAACCGAGCAAGCCGACGATGGCCAATCCGCTAAGCCTGCGCATGGGCGCTATGCCTTCCTCGGTATCTGGTGTCATGACACTGGATCGGCCCGATCGTGCTCGGCGTCATGTGACGCCCGAGATGACGGTGTCGGCTTCGAGCGCGTGCACATTGCCGAGGCGAAATTGGTCGCGATCCCCGAGGGCGTCCCTCGATTCGCACATGAATGCGGAGGAGCCGCGGCCTGTCGCGCCTCCGGTAGCCTTCTCAAGAGCGTCGCGGTGCTCGGCCCCAAGCCGGCGGCCAACTAGATCCGGATCTCCTTCCGTCAGCGCGCACCCGCTTCGATCCGACTGTCGTCCCAGAGATCGATCAGCTCGTCTCGAATAAGTGGCCTGATATTCACCTGCGGACTAGGCGGCCGCCGCATCGCCGGCAGCGGCCGCCGCCCGCCAACCAGATCACGCGATGAATGAGCCGAGCTCGCCGAGCAGGCTGTCGACGACCTCGGTCGCGAGCGGCGCATCGCTGACCGCGACCACGGCATCGTTGAAATCGCCGTCGTGGCCGGGGTCGGTGGTCAGCACGTCCTCGAAGCCGAGGACCTCGACCTCGCCGCCCGCCGCCCCGTTCTCGGCAAGCGCGCTTGGCTCCAGCTCCACGGCTTGGACCCCAGCCGCCAGGTTGAGGAAGTTGAAGCCATCCTCGGAGTTGCCGTCGAGGGCGTGAAAGCTCGGGACAGGCAGCACGGTGCCCGCGTCGTCGGTCACCAGTGGCGCCTGAAGATCATCAATCGTCGCGGCCTCGCCGGTAAGAAAGTCGGTGAAGAACAAGCCCCCGTCCTCGAACTCCGACAGGTCGAGGCCGAGATCGCCGCCGTTGGGCACCAGGAACAGACCAAGAGCCTCGCCCTCGGCGACCTCCACTGCGATCGTCTCGCCTGCCCCGAGATCGCCGGTCGCCGGGAACAGAATGCGCCCCTCGCCAAGCTCGCCGGTGCTCTGGTCGATCGTGTAGGCGCCAATCGCGTTGTCGAGGGTCGCCATCTTGGAAAGAAAGGTGACGAACAGCTCGGAGCCGTCGCCCTGGAAGTCCTCGAGTTCCGGCTCCCCGTCGCCCGGCACCTCGACCAGATCGCCCAACCCGAGGGGATCGCCGTTGTCGGCATCGCCGACCGTGCGCACCCCCTGAAGCTCGGCCGCAAACTCCACCTCGCCTACCTCGTCGAGGGACTCCGTGAGCACCACGCCGACGCCGGGCGCGTAGTACTTGTACTCCGCCGCGTCCGGTTCGAGCGCCGTCGTGTCGAGCGTCTGGAGCACGCCATCGAACTCGCCGAGGCCAATCGAGACCTCCTCGTCGACGCCGACGACGATCGCCTCGTCCTCCGCCACGCCTGGCGCGAACTCCTGGAAGTAGCCGACACCGAAGCCCGGCTCCGCACGCATGATGTGGCCTGCCTGCGCTCCGTCGACCCCAGCCTCCCACGAGCCGTCAGTGGAAGTCTCGACGTAGTTGCCGTCCTCGTCGTACTCGAATGCGTAGGTCAGCTCGCCGAGGTACCAGACGTTGCCGTCGGCGTCCTGCGCGTGCCAATCCACGGTATCCTCGACCAAAACGCCGTTCACGTATTCCGTGTCGCGCACCACCGTCGTGGTGACGCCCAGTATCTCCTTGGTCTCGAAGGTGACGTGGAAGTCGTTGCGCTCGGCGATGACCTCGCCGGTCTCCTCGTCTACGTCCGTCCCGCCGTAGCTGAGGATCGTCCCCGGCACGAGCGGGAAGAACGGGTTGTCGATCGGGGCCCCCGGTTCGAACCGCGCCGCCCCGAAATCCGGCAAAACCGCCATCGTCGCTCTCCCCTGCTGAGCTGTCGCAGCCTTTGATCAGCGGCCGAAACGCAGGCCGCCAATCCCGGCCCACAGCGGTTAGCAGACATCAACCGACACCCCCGGATGCCGGTGGCTGAGCGTCGAATTTGCACCCCTGCGGTGAAGCCGGCAAGCCCTTGCGCATCGGAGGCAGCGCCGAGCGCATCCGGGACCGATCTCGCAACCCGGCAATCGGCGGCGAAGTGTCGCGCAAGCCTGGCGCAAGCGCCAACCGGCGCGCGTCGGGCTTGGGCCGCCCGCCGGTTCGACCTAGATAGGGCAAAGCCAGGGTGGAGGGGTCGATGCAACGTGGATGGCAATGGCTGCGCGGACTGGGGCCGCTCGCGGTCCTGACGCTGGTGCTGGGGGCCGGACCGGCGCAAGCCGCCTGGTCGGACTCGCTGCAGGACGGCTTGGGCGCGGTGCGGGCCGCTGAGCAGCGCCTGCTCGAGCGGGCGCGCCAGGCGATCGTGGTCGGCGGCGTCGTCCTCTACCGCCATCGGCATGCGGTCGCCGGCGCCGCAATCGGCTGCCTGACCGGCTCGATGGCCGCGACCGCGCTGAGCCTCGGCGGCGGCCTTGCGACCGGCGGCGCCGCGCTCGCCGGCACCGCGCCGGCCGTGGCGCTGGGCTGCGGGCTCGGCGCCTGGGGCGGGGGTGTGCTCGGCCAGCCACTTGATGAGGTCTATTCCGAGCCCTGAGGCCCGCCAAGGCCCGGGCGCCGGCGGCCGCGCTGGCGCCGCCCTGGGGGACCGCCTACATTAGGATCGTGCAAAGGAGCGGCTGCCATGATCCAGCGTGTGGCGACGACTGAGCGTATGGCGATGATGACGGAGCGGGTGGCCAAGTTCGCGATCGGCCAGGTGGTCAAGCACCGGCTGTTTCCATTCCGCGGCGTGATCTTCGACGTCGATCCCGAGTTCGCCAACACCGAGGAGTGGTACGAAGCGATCCCGGAAGAGATCCGGCCGCGCAAGGACCAGCCGTTCTATCACCTGCTGGCCGAGAACGCCGAGGCCTATTACGTCGCCTACGTCTCCGAGCAGAACCTGATCATCGACGAGTTCGGCGATCCGATCGAGCATCCCCAGATCACCGAGGTGTTCGATGAGCTCCGCGATGGCGCCTACATCGGGCTCAAGACCGACCATATCCACTGAGCCGGCCCGGTCCCGGGCACAGGTCCCCGCCTTCAGGCTGATGATCGAGGTTCTGAGACCGCCCGGCGCCTCGTCGAGGCCGGACGCCTTGTCAGACGCGCCTGGAATGCGCTAACCGCAACGGGAACCGCGATCGGTCGCAGGCGGCTGCGCGCCTGCGACGACGCTGGCCGGGGGCAAGCTGTCGGTGCGAGGGACCATGAAGACGGGGTTCAATCTGCTGCTCTGGACGACCCACGTCACGGACGCGCACCTGCCGCTGCTCGGCAAGCTCAAGGCGGTCGGCTATGACGGCGTCGAGATCCCGCTGTTCGAGGGCGAGATCGGCCATTTCCGCAAGCTCGCGCGCGCGCTCTCGGATCAGGGCCTCGCCTGCACGACGGTGACCGTGCTCCCCGACCAGGCGCGGAGCGCGGTCAGTCCCGATGCGCGCAGCCGCGCGGCCGCGCTCGACCACCTGAAATGGGCAATCGAGGCCTCGACCGCGCTTGAGAGCCGGCTGCTGTGCGGCCCGTTCCATCAGCCGCTCGCGGTGTTCTCCGGGACCGGGCCGACCGAGGCCGAGAAGGCGCGCGCGGCCGAGGTCCACCACGGCGCGGCCGAGGTCGCCGCGGCTGCCGGCGTGACGCTTGCGATCGAGCCGCTCAACCGGTTCGAGTGCTACTTCCTCAACACGATGGCGGAGACCAAGGCGTACGTGCAGCGGGTCGGGCACCCGAGCTTCGGCGCGCTGTACGACACCTTCCACGCCAACATCGAGGAGAAGGACCCGATCGGCGTGATCGGCGCGACCGCCGACGTGATCCGCCACGTCCACATCTCGGAGAACGATCGCGGCACGCCGGGCCGCGGCCACATCGACTTCGCCGCGACCGTTCGCGCGCTGCGCGCGGCCGGCTACGACGGCTGGCTGACGATCGAGGCGTTCGGCAGCGCGCTGCCAGCGCTCGCCGCCGCGACCAAGGTCTGGCGCGCTTTTTTCCCGGATCCCGAGGAGGTTTATCGGGTCGGCTTCAAGACGATCCAGAACGCCTGGGCCGCCGGCTGAGCGATCCGCCGGGGCCCCAGCCCCGGCGGTTGTGGCTGAATGGGATCAGTGCCACATATCGATCCGTGCCACAGTACGGATGATGCGATGAAGCAGGCGCATGTGACCATGGCGGCCAACGGTCGTCTCGTCATCCCCGCCCGGATCCGCGCCGCGCTGAAGATGGACCGGGGCGGCGCCTTGGTCGCCACGCTCGAGAATGGCGCGATCAAGCTCGAGCCGCTCGCGGACGTGATCCGGCGCGTGCAGGCGAACGTTCGCCGCTACGTCCCGCCGGCAGCGATCTGGCGGCGGAGCTGAGCGAGGACCGACGGCGGGAGGCCGCCGATGAATAGCGCCGTCGTGCTCGACGCGTCAGCTCTGATCGCGCTGATGGATGCGGAGCCGGGCGGCGAGGCGGTCGCGGCGGTGCTGCCGGGCGCGCTGATCAGCGCGGTCAATCTTGCTGAAATGATCTCCAAATTCGCCGAACGCGGGATGCCGGCTCAGGAGGCGCATGCCGATGCTCTGGCGCTCGGGATCGAGGTTGTCCCGCTCGAGAGCGAGCTGGCCCGGGACGTCGGCGCGCTGCGCCCACTGACCCGATCCGCAGGCCTGTCGCTCGGGGACTGCTGTTGCCTCGCGCTGGCGCAGCGCCGGCGCGCGACCGCGCTGACGACCGATGGCCGCTGGACGGCGGTCGCGGCCGGCGTCGGCGTTGCGATCCAGAACATCAGACCCGGCCGGCGCTGAGCCGTGGGACGGAGGGCGCGCGTGCCGAAGACGCTGAGGGTCGGCATGATTGGCTACGGCTTCATGGCCCGGGTGCATTCGAACGCCTGGCGGCAGGTCGGGCGCTTCTTTCCGAAGCTCGCGGACCGGCCGGTGCTGCAGGCAGTGGCCGGCCGCGATGCCGCGCGGGTGTCCGCGTTCGCCGACCTCTGGGACTATCCGAGCGTCGAGACCGACTGGCAGCGGCTGGTCGAGCGCGCCGACATCGATCTGGTCGACATCTGCGTGCCGAACCACCTGCACTGCGAAATTGCGCTCGCGGCGGCCGCGGCCGGCAAGATGATCGCCTGCGAGAAGCCGCTCGCGATCAGCGCCGCCGAAGGCGAGGCGATGGTCGAGGCGGTCGAGGCCGCCGAGGTCGCGAACCTGGTCTGGTACAACTACCGGCGCGTGCCGGCGATCACGCTCGCCAGACAGTTGATCGACGAGGGCCGGATCGGGCGGCCGTTCCATTATCGGGCGCAGTTCCTCCAGGACTGGACGATCGCGCCGGACGTGCCGCAGGGCGGGCCAGCGCTGTGGCGGCTCGACGTCCGGAGCGCGGGCTCGGGCGTGACCGGCGACCTGCTCGCCCATTGTATCGACGTCGCGATCTGGCTGAACGGCCCGATCACGCGGGTGATCGCCGAGACCGAAACCTTCGTGCGTGAGCGCCGCCACCAGGAATCCGGAACGATCGAGCCGGTCGGGATCGATGACGCCTGTCTGGTCATGGCGCGCTTTGCCAATGGTGCGCTTGGCCTGTTCGAGAGCACCCGCTACGCCCGCGGCCACAAGGCGCTCAAGACCTTCGAGCTCAACGGCGAGGCCGGCTCGCTCGCCTTCGACCTGCACGATTCGCAATGGCTCTCGTTCTTCGAATACCGCAACGCTGCAAGTGGCGAGAAGACCGACGGCCACACCGCCGGCTGGCGCAAGATCCACGTCACCGGCTCCGAGCACCCCTACATGAGTCACTGGTGGGTGCCGGGACTTTCAATTGGGTACGAGCACAGCTTCATCCACACTCTTGCCGATTTCCTGCGCGGCCTCGAGACCGGCACCGCCGCGGAGCCGACCTTCCGCGTGTGCGACGCGATACTCCGCTCAGCCAGGGCCGGCATCTGGGTCGGGACCGGCGTCAAGGATCGATGACACACCAAAGATGACACACCAAAGAGGCTGCTACGCCACCTGCAGCCGGTCGTGGTTCGAGTAGGGGTCGATTTCGACGACGATCTTCTTGATCGCGGCGCAGGGTGCCTTGCGCCGGCCGACGGTTTGCATGGTGATGAAACCGGCGGCTTCGAGCTTGGCGAGAGTGCGGGTGAGGTTCGGTTGCGCCCGGCCGGTCAACTCGGTCAGCGCCGCAATCGAGGGGGGCTTGCGGTCACGGATGATCGCTAACAGCCGCCGGTTCTCGGGCGTCAGCAGTCGCACGAGGGCCTCTACCGAGTTGAAGCTGGGCTTGGCGGCATCGGCGGGCGCCGGTTGCGCGCCACGCGCCACGGCCTTCATCTCCTCGCGCAGGGACCTGAGGTTCTGGATCCTGGAGTCAGTCATTCCGACCTCCGCTCTTCCACCTTGATCACGGCCGTGCGGACCCCGCGCTCCCCGAGCACTCTCTCCACCTCGTCGAAGAAATCCTCGATCAAGCTTTCAGCATCCTTGAAGCCATAGGGCCGGCCGGGATCGTGCTCGGTCCGATGCCAGTGGTCGCTCACTTGCGAGGCGGGCTTGAACCGGGCGCCTCTGCCCGGCACCCGATGGGTGTTGTCGAACCCGACGAGCCGCCTGCCATCCGGCGCATGCAGCGTGAACGAGTAGGATAGACCGTGCGGGCGTTCCTTGCTGACCGGCACGCGCTTGATCTCGAATTTGAGCCAGTACCCCGCCTCGAGATGGTGGATGCGTCCGTCGAACGCCAGCAGGAACTGAGCCCGTGCTCGGCTGCGCCACCTTCCATATCAGCGCATGATATACGAGCGGCCGTGCCCGCGCAAGCAACCGACCTGAACCGCCGATGGCGATTTGTCCTTGAGCGAGTGCCCTGGCCAGCTACAACGGAGGCTCGCCCAACTGGGAGGCCGTCATGCCGTATGCGATCATCACCCGCGACAAGCCGAATTCGCTGCAGCTGCGCAACGACACCCGCCAGGTGCATCTCGACTATCTGACCGCCCACAAGGACAAGCTGCTCGCCGCCGGCGCTCAGGTCGACGACACCGGCCAGGGCGGCTACGGCGGGCTGATCATCGTCGACACCGAGGATCGCGCCGAGGCCGAGCGGTTCATCCAGAACGACCCGTTCACCAAGGCCGGCCTGTTTGCGGGTATCGAGGTCGTCCGCTGGCGCAAGGCCTTCTTCAACAAGGAACGCCTGATCTAATCCAGCCCGGCAGCGATCGGTCGGCGCGATCGCGCGCGGAGCGCCCGCGCTTCGACTGTGACGCCGAGCCCGCGCAAGCGCCTCGCTGCGGGGATTGGCAGCGCTCGAGACCGGACTACTATGCTCTCCCGGAGCCAGCGGGAGAAAGCGATGCAGTATGTCGAGGCGCAAGGCGTCAGGATTCCAGCGCTCGGGCTTGGCACCTTCCGGCTCGATGGCGCGGTCGCGCGCAGGATGGTGGGCTATGCGCTCGCGCTCGGCTACCGGCACATCGACACCGCGCAGATGTACGGCAACGAGGCCGAGGTCGGCCAGGCGATCGCGGCGTCCGCCGTGCCGCGGGACCAGATCTGGCTCACGACCAAGATCTGGCCCGACAACTTCCGCGCCGGCGCGCTGCAGCGCGCGGCCGAGCAGAGCGTGCGCCGGCTCGGCACCGAGCCCGATCTGCTGCTGCTGCACTGGCCGAACCCGAGCGTGCCCCGCGCCGAGACGGTCGGGGCGCTCAACGACGCCAAGCGGCGCGGGCTGTCCAGGCAGATCGGGATCAGCAATTCGCCAGTCGCGCTGATCCGCGAGTTGGTCAGAGCGAGCGAAGTTCCGCTGCTGCTCAACCAGGTCGAGTACCACCCCTACCTCAGCCAGCGCGCGGTGCTCGAGGAGCTGCGCGCGCACGGCATGGCGCTCACCGCCTATTCGCCGATCGCCCAGGGCCGGGTCTTTGCCGACCCGCTGCTGCGGCAGATCGGCGAGCGCCACGGCAAGAACCCGGGCCAGGTGACGCTGCGCTGGCTGCTCCAGCAGGATGGCGTCAGCGCGATCCCGCGCTCCTCGCGCGAGGCCCACGCCAAGGCCAATTTCGAGATTTTCGATTTTGCCCTGTCGGCGGCCGAGATGGCCGAGATCGCCGGGCTCGCCCGCCCGGGCGGCCGGATCATCAGCGCCGGCGGGTTTGCTCCCGCCTGGGACCCCGATTGAGGCTCAGCGCGCGATCGGCGCGACCGTGGCGCCGAGCGCCTCGATCGGCTGCGCTCGGCCTATTTGCTCCGCCTTCGCATCCTCTCATCCCGTCGAGCCCGGCGGAAGGCATCGTCCGGAGGTCCCCAATGCGCCGGTCGGCCGGGCCGGTCAACCAGATGCCGGGTCGGACAGACCGGGAGAAGAGCATGGTCAAGGGCTTGTGGAACTACGCGGTCAAGGTCGGGGACCTTGACCGTGCGAGCGCGTTCTACGTCGACGCGCTCGGTGCCGAGGTACGCGCTGCTTCGCCTGGGCGATACCCGGCTGATCCTGTTCGAGAAGGCGCCCTACGAGGACCTGCTCGGCCGGGCGCTGCCGCATGGCTTCCTGCACGACGTCTACGAGGTCGAGGATTTCGATGCCCAGATCGCGCAGTTGCGCCAGGCCGGCGTGCGGTTCCTGATGGAGCCGCGGCTGATCGAGGCTGAGTTCGGCAGCCGGAGGATCGCGTTCTTCGAGACCCCGGACGGCCTGCGCACCGAGGTCATGGAGATCATCGAGGACCGTTTGCCCGAGTGACCTGCTGCCCCGCTCGCCGTCCGGGAGCCGCGGCCCTTCACCGGGCGACGAAACCGGCGCACATTGCCGCCATGTCTTGGGTCGGGGTCCTTGCGAAGCGCGTTCGCCAGCGCGCAGCGCCCATCCTCATCGCTGGGCTTAGCCTCGCCGCACGGGCGAACCGGCGGCGGCTGGGCGGCGTGCGCTTCGTCGCGGTGACCGGAAGCGTCGGCAAAACCTCGACCGCGACGCTGCTGGCCGCCGTGCTCAGCCCTCGCGGACCGGTTCACAACGGCACCGTGTTCGGTCCCAACAGCGTCCATCGCGCAGCGCTCACGGTGCTCGCCACCAGGCGCCGCAACCGCTATTGCGTGATCGAGGTCAGCGGCCACGCGCCGGGCGCCGTCGAGAGCGCGAGCCGCTTCGTGCAGCCCGACATCGCGGTCGTGACCCGGGTCGGCGACGACCACCACAAGAAATTCCGCAGCCGGGCCGCCGTCGCGACCGAAAAAGGTTGGCTCGTCGAGGCATTGGGCAAGCGCGGCCTCGCGGTCCTCAACACCGACGATCCGAACGTCTGGGCGATGCGTGCCCGGACCGGCGCAGCGGTCGTCGGCTGCGGCGAGGCCGCGGAGGCGACCTTGCGCCTGCTATTGGTCGACGCGGCCTGGCCTGCTCGCCTGTCGCTGCGCCTAGCCCACGACGGCAGCACCCTGACCGTGCGCACGCAACTGGTCGGTCCCTACGGCCGCTTCCCGGTCATGGCGGCGCTCGCGGTGGCACTCGCGGAGCAGATCCCGATTGCCGAGGCCGTCGCCGCGCTGGCCGCGGTCGAGCCGCTGCCCGGCCGGATGTGCCCGCACCAGAGCGCGGGCGTGACCTTCATCGACGACAGTCGCAAAGCGCCCCTCTACACGATCCCGGCCACGCTCGAGTTCATGCGGAGCGCGCAGGCGGAGCGCAAGATCCTGGTGTTCGGCACGCTCTCCGACTTCAGCATGAAGGCCGGAGCGACCTATCGCACGCTCGCCCGGGACGCGTTGGCGGTGGCCGACATCGTGATCTTCGTCGGCCGGTGGTCGGCGAGCATCGCGCCGTTGCGCGCCGCGCTCGGGCCAGACCGCCTGCTGGCCTTCGCGAGCGTCGCCGCGCTCAACGCGCATCTGAAGTCGCTGCTGCGGCCGGGCGATCTGGTGCTGCTCAAGGGCTCCGGCCGGGCCGACCACCTCGAGCGGGTTCTGCTCGACCGCAGCGCGCCGGTCGCGTGCTGGCGCGAGCGCTGCGGCCGGGTGAGGCGCTGCGAGGGCTGCCGCCTGCTGCACCAGCCCGGTTGATCCGGCCTCATCAGCCGTGCGGGTCGCGGTCGAGCCGGTAGACCAGGCTAAGCGTCTGGTCCTGCTCGTCCCAGAACGACTCGACCGGCCGGAAGCCGAAGCGCTCGTAGAACCGGCGCGCCGGGTAATTGGCGGCGAACACGTGCAGCGTGACCGGACCGGGACGGCGCTCGAGCATGGCCGCGAGCAGCCGACCGCCAAGGCCGGCCCGTTGATGATTTGGATCGACGAACAGCTGGTCGACGTGGCTCCCGGTCGCGGCCAGGAACGCGACGACCGCGCCATCGACCGTCGCGACCTGCGCCCAGTCCCACTCGCCGAGTTTGCCCCCGTACCAGGATCGGACCTCGTCTTCAGCATAGGCCCAGCCGATGAACCGGTAGGCGATCCGGCAGGCCCGCCAATGGACCCGGCTGATGCCGTCCAGATCCGCGGCTGCCAATGGTCGAAGCGTGGGCATCGGCGACCGGTCGCCCACGTCGGTCCGGCGACGCTCGCCGTCAGCGGCCGCCCCGGCGCCCACCTGGCGCACGGCCCCGGTCCCGCCCTAGCCGCCGAAGTGCTTCTTGAGCGCGTTGAAGCCGCCCTGGAAGACGTCGTTGCTGATCATCTTCTCGGCGTCGGCCTGCTTGTCCGGCGGATCGGCATCGAAGGTCGCGGTCCAGTCGCCATGGGTCCGGTCGCCGTCCGAGATCCGGCGCAGCCGGAGCGTCGCGCGATAGTTGGCGACCGGCAGCGGCGAATCCAGGATCGAGTAGCTGTAGTGATGGCCGAGGTCGGAGAGCTCGAGCAGGCGCTCGCGGATCACGGCGCCGTTGCCGAGCGTCAGCACCCGGATGCAGCCGACCCGATCGCCTGAGCCGCCACCCTCGATCTCGCTCTTGGCAATACCAGGGTGCCAACCCGGCAGGCCGTTGAAATCGCGGATCCGGGCCCAGACCTGCTCGACCGGCGCGTCGATCACGGAACTGGCATGGGCTCTCGCCATCGTCGTCCTCCCTGGTGATGCCTGCGAGCCAAGAGCTCAGCACCTTCAAACTTACGCGTTTGCCCGGTGAGCGCAATCTCGCTCGGCCGCAGCCGCGCTTGATTCCGGCGCCGCGCCAGGGCAGAGTTGAGGCCTGCCCAGCGCTCTCAGCGGAACGCCTGTCGCCCTCGGAAAAACGGGACCACGCATGCGCCTCCCGACCTTCCTGATCATCGGCGCGGCGCGCAGCGGGACCACCTCTCTCCACTACACGCTGGGCCAGCACCCGGAGATCTTCGTCAGCCCGATCAAGGAGACCAACTTCTTCCTGTTCGACGAGGCGGGCGAGTTGCCAAGCTGGGTCAGCGAAGGCGAGCGACAGCTAGCGCCGCGGACGCTCGAGGCCTACGCGGCCCTGTTCGCCCCGGCGACCGAACGCCACCTCGCGATCGGCGAGGCGTCGCCCAGCTACCTGCACCCGCCGGTCGCTCCCCGGATCAAGGCCCGGCTGCCCGATGTGCAGCTGATCGCGATTCTCCGCCAGCCGGTCGATCAGGCGCTCTCTTTCTTCACCGCCTGGCACGGCGGCAGCGTCGCGGACGAGGGGCGGGTCGAGCGCTTCATCGACGCCCTGACATCGCCGGAATCGGGACCGAGCGGTGCCTTGCCCTTGGCCCAGCATGGCCTCCACCATCGGCATCTGGCGCCGTTCTTCGAGCATTTCGCGCGCGATCGGATCAAGGTCGTCTTGTACGACGATCTCGAGCGGGACAGCGCCGCGCTTTACGCCGGGCTGCTCGACTTCCTGGGCGTCGACCGCGAGTTCCGGCTCGGTGAAGTCCCACGCTACAATGCGACCGGGGCGCCGCGGAGTGCGGCGCTCCACCGTGCCCTGTCCGGCAATGTGACTTTGAAGCGCCTTGCCCGGTCGCTGCTGCCGGCGGGCGCGATCCGGACGCTGAGCGAGGCCCAGCATCGGCTGCGCCGCGCCAACCTGCGCCCCGCGCCCGGCCTGTCGCCGGACCAACGCCGACGCCTGACCGAGCGCTACTATGCCCGCGACATCGAGGCGCTCGAGCGCCTGCTGGAGCGCGATCTCAGCATCTGGCGGGGTGCGGTCGAGTGACCACTGCTCAGAGCAGCGGCCCGAGCGCGATCGCGTAGGTCAGATAGAACTCCTCCTCGCCCGGGTTGACGTCGTAGATGCCGGCATTCGAGATGTGCGCGACCCGGAACCCGAGGCGGTGGCCGTTGTCGAACCGATACGCGAACTCGGCCGTCTCGCGGAACTGGAAGACGCCGCCCAGATCTCGGCTGCCGCCCTCATAGTAGGCGCCGAGCCCGAGCTGCGGCGTGAAGTAGACCTTGCCGATCGAGAGGTCGCCATAAAGCCCGAAATAGCCGTACAGGCCGCCGTCGGCGTTGGCCATGCCGCCGAGTGCCGGGCCGATCGCGAACAGCTTGCGGCCGAGCCGGTACTCGAGCGTCGCGGCGGCCGAGGTCTCGTCGTCGAACATGTCGAACGCGCCGAGCCCGAGCATCAGGGCATCGGCCTCGTCGCCGTGGACGACGACCGGCCCGAGCTCGAAATAGGGGTTGATCGGCCGGTCCTCGGCGTGAGCCACGCCCAGCCCGATCAAGGCCATCAGGCCGCCAACCAGATTGCTCATCAGCCTGAACGTGAGCGCCCGGCGCATGATCCCCCTCGAGCTGGAGCCGATAATTTCCGTTTCGCGCCGTTAAATAGGCTCGGTGTCGAGCGCGCAAGGGTCTCGTCCGTTCCCCGATCGCGAAGCGTTCAGCTCTGGCCGGCGAGCATCTTGATTTTTTCCTCGAGCATCGCGATCAGCTGGGGCAGGCCACCGTCCTTGAGCACGGCGGCGAACTCGGCGCGCTCCCGTGCCAGCTCGCTGTATTTGGCATCGAGCAGGATGTCGATGATCCGCCAGGCTCCGGCGAACTCGCGGAGCACGTAGTTGAGCCCGACCGGCGGCTCGGTCGGGCGCACGAGCCGGCTCTCGACCACCACCGCGTCCCGCGGGCCCGGGCCTTCGGTCACGATCTCGAAACGCTCGCCGGTGTAGCCGTCGAAGCGCGCCGCGAAGTTCGCGATGCTCATCTCGGCGAACAGGTCGGCGATCCGCCGCTGCTCGGTCGGGCCGAGATCGGCCCAGCTGCGCCCGACCGCGATCCGGGTCATGAAGTCGAAGTCGAAGCTTTGCCTGAGCACCGGCTCGAGCTGTCGGTAGCGGCCGTCGTAGCCAAGCTCGGCGCCACTGCGCATCGTGTCGAGCAGGGCGGCATGCAATGTCTCGATCACCGCGCGCGGGCCCGCCGTGGCGCCGGCCGGGCCATGCAGGGCAACGACCAGCGTCAGCGCGCCGCACAGAGGCTTGATCAGCCTCGACCAGATGTGCTGTCTACCGGGCACCAGTGCGACCTCCGTGAAAGTTTGACGTGACCACGTTTCGCTCGCGCCTGCAAGGTATGCCAGCTTGCCTGAATCGGGCCTGAGCGCCGCGTGGCGTCGGTTGCTGGCGTGGTGGATCAACCATCTCCACAAGTGCTCGCTCTATGTCGTGCTCGGCGCGCTGGTGCTGAGCGCGGCGGCGTGCGGATATGCGCTGCCGCACCTCGGCATCAATACCAGCACCGAGGACATGATCTCGGCCGATGTCGCCTTCCGCCGCCACAAGGCTGCTTTCGTCGAGGCGTTCCCGCAGTTCAAGCACTCGATCGTCGCGGTGGTCGAAGGTGCGCCGCCGGAACGGGTCGAAGAAGCGGCCGCGGCGCTGACCACGGCCTTGACCGCCGACGATGAGCATTTCGCAGGCGTGGAGAACCAGGCCGGCGATCCGTTCTTCACGGCTCATGGTTTCCTCTACCTGAAGCTCGACCAGCTTGCCGAGCTGACCGACCGGCTGGCCGCGGCCCAGCCCTTGCTGGCCGTGCTCGCCGAGGACGCCAACCTGCGTGGCCTCGCCGCGCTCGCGGAACTCGCGCTCAAAGAGCCGGGCGCGGGCGGCGCGATTCCAGCCGAGCTCGATCGTCTGCTCGGGGCGATGGCGGGGCCGGTCGAGGCCCAGCTCGCCGGCCGCCCGGGCGAGCTGTCCTGGCGCCAGACGCTCCAGGGCGGCGATCCGGCGGTGCCGAGCCGGCAGCTGGTGATCGCCGAGCCGCGCTACGATCCGAGCTCGCTGGCCCTGGCGACGCCGGCGATCGAAGCGATGCGGGCGCACGCTCGCACGGTCGGCATCGACCCCGGCTTCGGCCTCCGGCTCAGCCTGACCGGCGAGGCGGCACTGAACCAGGAGGAGCTGCAGAGCGTCCGCGCCGGCGCCATGGTCGCGGGTGTGCTCAGCACGGTCGCGGTCACGCTGCTGCTGGTCTGGGGGGTGCGCTCGTTGCGCCTGATCGTCCATACCATGATCGCGCTCGCCGTCGGTCTGATGCTGACCGGAGGCTTTGCCGCCCTCGCGGTCGGCCAGCTCAACCTGATCTCGGTGACGTTCGCGGTGCTGTTCGTCGGCCTCGGGGTCGATTTCGGCATCCACTTCGTGATGCGCTACCGCGAGGCGTTCGACGTCGAGGGCGGCCATCGTCGGGCCGTGGCCGCCGCGGTCAACTGGGTCGGCGGTCCAACCTCGCTCAGCGCGTTCTGCGCCGCGTTCGGTTTTCTCGCCTTCAGCCCCACCGACTATCGCGGCCTGGCCGAGCTCGGCATCATCTCGGCCGCCGGGATGATGATCGCGCTGCTCACGAGCCTGATCCTGCTGCCCGCGCTGCTCGATCTGGTGCCGCTCTCCGGCCGCGAGCGACCGCTCGGCAGGCCGCGCCTGCTGCCGGAAATCCAGCGCCATTCGCGCCCGGTGGTCGTCGCCGCAGTGCTGGGCGCGCTGCTCTCGGCAGTCCTGTTGCCGCGCCTCACGTTCAACTCCAATCCGCTCAATCTGAAGGATCGGCAGAGCGAATCGGTCCGCACCTATCGGGCGCTCGCGGCCGACCCCGCGACCTCACCGGACGTGGCTGAGGTGCTCGCGGACAGCCTGGAGCGGGCCGACGCGCTGGCCGCCGAGCTGGTCCGCCTCGACCAGGTGAAGGACACCGTCACCCTCTCGAGTTTCGTGCCTGAGGACCAGGACGCCAAGCTCGAGCTGATCGAACTCGATGGCGTTCTATCTCGGGCCCATTCTCGAGCCGCCTTCCGCCGCTCTGGCGCTCGATGACGCCGGGCGCCGGGCCGCGCTCGGGCGCCTGACCGCGAGCGCCGAGGCGGCTCGGGTCGCGGGCCCCAATCCCGGCGCCGCCCGGCTGGCCCCGGCGCTGCAGCGTTTCGGCGCCGCCGCTCCGTCCGCGGCCGCGCTCGCCGAGCTGGAGCGCCGGCTGACCGGCACTTTGCCGGCTCTGCTCAAGAGCCTGAGTGCGGCGCTGAGAGCGGGCCACGTCACGATCACCGACCTGCCCGATGGTCTGCGCCGGCACTGGCTGAGCCCGGACGGGCGGGCGCGGGTGCTGGTGCGCCCGGCCGGTCCGCTGACCGACAACGTCAGGCTGGAGGCCTTTGTCCGAGCGGTCCTGAGCATCGCGCCGGAGGCCACCGGAACGCCGGTGGTCGTGACCCAGGCCGGTGATGTCATCGTCGGCGCCTTCCGGCAGGCGTCCTGGCTGGTGCTCGGGGTGATCACGGCGCTGCTGGCCGTGGTGCTGCGGCGGCCGCGCGACATCCTGCTGGTCCTGGCGCCGCTCGGGCTCGCGGTCCTGTTGACCGTCGGCACCGCCGTCCTGCTCGGCGAGAACCTGAATTTCGCCAACGTGATCGCGCTGCCGCTGCTGCTCGGGCTCGGGGTCAGCGGCGCGATTCACGTGGTCATGCGCTGGCGCCAGGAGGCGGCCGCCGAGACGGTCGCGGTGACCAGCACGCCGCGTGCGGTGCTGTTCAGCACGCTGACCACGATCGCCTCGTTCGGCTCGCTCGCGGTCTCGGAGCACCGCGGGCTTGCCAGCATGGGTCTGCTGCTGACGATCGCGATCCTGTGGAGCCTGGTCTGCACGGTGGTCGTGCTGCCGAGCGCACTGGCTCTGATCGACCGCCGCCACGCCCGGAGCGCGACGTCATGACGGTCGCCAGGCGGGCGGCCGGCGGCAACTCGAAATCCCCGCCCTGATCGGGCGGCCCGGATCGGCCAGCCAGGACGGACTTCGCTGAACCGGATGCGCGTCCTGACCCTGCTCGCCTGGCTGTTCGGCCTCGGCCTGACCGTGGCGCTGGTGCTGGCCCAGGACACCGCCAAGCTCGCGGCGGCGCTCGCGGCCGCGGGCTGGGGCGTGGCCGCGCTCGGCCTCGCCCAGCTCGGCGCGCTGCTCGCCGATGCCCTCGGCTGGCAGGCGCTGCTCAAGGGGTCCGATCTCCGCGCGGTGCCCTCCCTGCTGGTCAAGCGCTGGATCTCGACCTCGATCAACTGCCTGTTGCCGGTTGCCCAGGTCGGCGGCGATTTCGTCCGGGCGCGGCTGTTGGCGCAGAGCGGAACCCCCGGGCCGACCGCGGGCGCCAGCGTCGTGGTCGATGCCACGATGGGCCTCGCGACCGAGCTCGCCTTCGCGCTACTGGGGGTCGTGCTGCTGCTGCGCGAACTCGGCCACGCGAGCGAGCTTGCGCCCGTGGCTCTGGGCCTCGCCCTGTTCGGCCTGCTGCTGCTCGGCTTCGCCGTGGCCCAGCGCCGCGGCCTGTTCTCGCTGCTCGCCCGGCCGCTGCACCGGCTGGCCAGCAGCCCGACCTGGCAAAGCCTGATCGGCAGCGCCGCCGCGCTCGATGCCGAGGTCATGGCCTGCTATCGCGACCGGCGGGCGCTCGCCCGCTGCGCCGCCTGGCGGGCGGTCGCCTGGCTGGCCGGCGGGGTCGAGATCTGGCTGGCGTTCCTGGTCCTCGGCCGGCCGATCGAGCTGTCCGAGGCGATCATTCTGGAGAGCGTGGGTCAGGTCGTGCGCAGCGCCGGCTTCATGGTCCCGGGCGGCCTCGGGCTGCAGGAGAGCGGCATCCTGGCCGCCGGCATATGGCTCGGTCTGACGCCCGAGATCGTGCTCGCCGCGGCCTTGCTCAAACGCGCCCGCGAGGTCGTCTTCGGCCTGCCAGCGTTGCTGGTCTGGGCGTGGCTCGAGGGCTTCGGCCGGCGCGCCCCGGTCCCGGTCGCGGACACCGACCAGCATGGCCAGGCTTGAGCGGCTGGGACGGGCGCCCGCTTCTTGGCCGCGGAAGTAACGTCGCATCGTGATCCGCAACTTGGGCCCGGCCCTCAAGTACTTGATCGGCCCATGGACACTTGAAGCGGCGAACCGATAGGCTGTGGCGGCGGCGCCACAGGCGGCCGGGTGCGACCTTAGGGAACTGTAGATTGCTCTTTCGCGTTGCGGCCAACCGCCTAGAGTGAGCCGACTGGAAAACATACGGGGCCTGGCAGAGCCCCGGGGGAGGAGACGGCGCATGCCCGGCCCTGTGCTGCGCGTGGTTCTTGCCCAGCCTCGAGGGTTCTGTGCCGGGGTCGAGCGGGCGATCGAGATCGTGGAGCGGGCGCTGCGCCGCTTCGGCCCCCCGGTCTACGTGCGCCACGAGATCGTCCACAACCAGCACGTCGTCGCGGCGCTCAAGAGCAAAGGTGCGCGGTTCGTGGATGAGGTCGACGAGATCCCGGAAGGTGCGGTGACCGTGTTCAGCGCCCACGGGGTCGCCGAGGCGGTCGAACTGGCCGGGCGCGCCCGCCACCTCGAGGTGATCGATGCCGCCTGCCCGCTCGTGACCAAGGTCCACAAGGAGGGTCAGCGCTACGCCGCCAAGGGTTACGAGGTGATTCTGATCGGCCATGCCGGCCATCCCGAGGTCGAGGGCACGATGGGCCGGATCAAGGGCCGCGTGCACCTGATCTCCGAGGTCGACGAGGTCGCGAGGCTCGAGCCCGCCGACCCCGGCAAGCTCGCCTTCGTCACCCAGACCACGCTGAGCGTCGACGACACCCGCGACGTCATCAACGCGCTCCGGCTCCGGTTTCCCGCGATCGTCGGGCCGGACACCCGCGACATCTGCTATGCCACCCAGAACCGGCAGACCGCGGTCCGGGCGCTCGCCCGCGAGGTCGACGTGATCCTCGTGGTTGGCGCCCGGAACAGCTCGAACTCCAACCGTCTGCGCGAGATCGGCGCGGCCTCTGGCCGGCCGTCCTACCTGATCGACAGCGCCGAGAACCTGGATCTCGCCTGGCTCGAGGGCGCCCGCGCGGTCGGCATCACGGCCGGCGCCTCGGCACCTGAGCTTTTGGTGCAACAGCTGGTCGACCGACTTGCCGCATCCTACGACGTCGACGTCGAGACCCTTGCCGGCATCGAGGAGAACGTTCATTTCCGGTTACCGCCGGGGCTCGCTGAGCCGACCGCCCGCGGGCCCGTCGAACTGACCACTCGGAGTGATGATGGGGATCCCTCTACGCCAGCAGATCCGGGTCGGAGCCTACATCCTCAAACAACGCCTCCTCGGCCGTGACAAATACCCCCTGGTCCTGATGCTCGAGCCGTTGTTCCGGTGCAATCTCGCCTGCGCCGGCTGCGGCAAGATCGACTATCCAGCGCCGATCCTGAACCGGCGGCTCTCGGTCGAGGAGTGTCTCGATGCGGCCGCCGAATGCGGCGCGCCGATCGTCTCGATACCCGGCGGCGAACCGCTGATCCACAAAGATATAGCCAAGATCGTTGAGGGTTTGGTCGAACGGCGGAAGTTCGTCTACCTGTGCACCAACGCGCTGCTGGTGGAAAAGAAGATCGACCTGTTCACGCCGGGCCCCTACCTCACCTTCTCGATCCACCTGGACGGACTGCGCGCGCACCACGACCGCTCGGTCTGTCAGGCCGGCGTGTTCGACCGCGCGGTGGCGGCGATCCGGCTGCTGCGCGCCCGCGGCTTTCGGGTCAACGTCAACGCCACGCTGTTCGAAGGCGTCGCGCCGGACGAGGTCGCGGCCTTCTTCGACTACGTGACCGACGACCTCGACGTCGAGGGGATCACGGTCTCGCCCGGCTATGCCTACGAGCGGGCGCCCGATCAGCAGCATTTCCTCAACCGGCAAAAGACCAAGCAGCTGTTCCGGGACATCTTCCGGCGCGGCCGCGGCAAGCGCTGGCGGCTCAGCCATTCCTCGCTCTACCTCGACTTCCTGGCCGGCAATCAGGAGTACCGCTGCACGCCCTGGGGCAACCCGACCCGCAACATCTTCGGCTGGCAGCGACCCTGCTATCTGCTCGGCGAGGGCTATGCCAGCACATTCCGGGAGCTGATGGCCTCGACCGACTGGGACCGCTACGGCACCGGCAACTACGAGAAATGCGCCGACTGCATGGCCCACTGCGGCTACGAGGCGACCGCGGTCACCGATGCCATCCGACATCCGCTCAAGGCGCTCGGGGTCGCCGCGCGCTCGATCCGGACCGACGGACCGATGGCGCCGGAGATCCCGCTCGAGCACCAGCGGCCGGCCGAGTACGTGTTCGAGCACCTGGTCAGGTCCGAGGTGGGCAAAGTGCCCGCGCGCGGCAAGCAAAGCCGCGCGGCCTAGCTTGGCCTGCACGTGGCGCTCATGGGCCTGGTGACGCGCACTCGCTTTCCGACCCCGGGCGGGTGAACGGTCGCTCCAGCGTCCGGCCGGCGCTGCGTGCAGCCTGACCGAGCGCGCCGAACGCGCGCCGGCTCTGGCGCCCGAGCCGGAGCAGCCCCAAAAGGTCCCGGGGACGCGCGATCAGCCGGACGAGTGCTGCGGGCAGGATCTGGCCTTGCTCGCCCAGCAGATGGAGGGCGGCCTCGGGCAGCCCTTGACCGGCGGGATCGCTGACCGCGCGGACCACGATGAAGGGCTTCCCGGCCGCGCTCGCCAATTCGGCGACGACGTGGCTCTCCATGTCGGCGGCAACCGCGCCGGTCGCTTCGTGCAGTGCCTGCTTTTGCCCGGGGCTCGTGAGCAGGCGGCCGGTGCCGGCAAGCGGCCCGGCGTGGGTCGCGATCCCGGCCCGCTCCAGCGCTGCGGCCACTCGACTGCGCCAGGCCGCAGCCGTGGCAAGACGGCGACCGTCCGGCAGGACCACGGTTTCGGCCAGGACCAGATCGCCCGGCCGGAGGTCGGGCGCGAGCCCGGCCGCAAGACCGAAGCTCAAGAGCCCGGTAGCACCGCCGGCGAGCAGCCGCGCCGCCTCGGCCCACGCCCGCTCCGGGCGCGCGCCGCTGCAGGCGATCGCGACGTCGAGCCCGCGCAGACAGCGCGCCTCCGCGCGCAGACCAGTGATCACGCCGATCACGCGCGCGCGCCGGTCGTTGCCACGTCTGGCGCCGGCAGCTCCAGATTGCTAGCTTCTGCCGCCGTCAGCGCACTTCCCAGGAAACATCCGGCCATGCGTCTGCTTGCGTCCGACAACGGTTTCGTCCACGTCTGCGGCCACGGCGGCCACAGCATCGGTGCGCCCGAGAACACGCTCGCAGCGCTCCGGGCCGCCAGGGCCGCGGGCGCCACCACCGCCGAGATCGGCCTCGTCCTGACCAAGGACGATGCGATCGTGCTCGCCCACGACCTGACCCTCGACCGCACGACCAACGGTCAGGGCGCGATCGCCGCCCGGACCGCGGCCGAGATCGCAGCCCTCGATGCCGGCAGCTGGTTCGGCGCCGAGTTCGCCGGCGAGCGCATGCCGACCTTGCCCGAGGTGCTCGAGTTCGCCAAGGCCGAGGGCCTGGGGCTGGTCGCCGAGATCAAGGAGCGCTTCCGGGTCGAGCGCCTGGTCGAGCGCCTGGCGGAGCTGATCGAGGCCACCGGCGCGCGCGACGACGTGCTGCTGATCTCGTTCGACCACGTCGATCTGCGGCGCGCCAAGGAGCGGATTCCGCGGCTGCGGACCGAGGGCATCACCCATTCCCGGCACGCCGAGCCGGTGGCACTCGCCCGCGCCGCGCGGCTGGACTCGCTCTCGATCGAGCTCGATCGCTTCCACCCTGACGACGCCCGTGCGCTGCACGGCGCCGGGATCGCGATCCGCTGCCATGTGCCGCCGCCGCCCGAGCTCGCCGAACTCCAGCGCTATGGCATCGACCCTTTGCCGGAGCTGCGCGAATGGCTCGCGGCCGGGCTGATCGATTCGCTCTCCGGCGACGACGTCAAGTTCCTCGCCGACCTGGTCGCCAGCGCCCCGCTGCGCCAGTAGTGCCTGGACCGGCGCTACCGCCCGCTCTGATAGAAGACGATGCCAATGTCGCCGCCGGTCTCATCCGGCGACCAGACCTCGACCGTGAACTTTCGCTCGGGGAAGTCGGCCGCCAGCCGGCAGCGCCACATGGCCGCGAGCCGGGCCAGCAGGCACGCCGCCTGATCATCGTCGATTTCGGCCAATCCGTTGCCGAACAGATCCGAGAACTCGCGCAGATTGAAGCGTTTCTCGGTCTCGACCGACCCCCGCTCGCGCAGGCTCGCCCGCACCTTTGCCACCTCGCCCCCGACGCTCGCATGCAACAAGACGGCGCCGTCCACCTCCAGCAGGTCCGGCCAGAAGAGCGCCGAATACAGCAGGGCGTCCACCGGCGATCCCGCCGCGTAGATGAAATCGAGGACCGCGAAGCTGGTCGCGTCCTGATCAGGAAAGCGCCGCCGGAGCGTCGCCAGCAGGGCCTCCTGGTCGAGGCCCCCACCTCACCGGTAACCGGCCGGCAATTCGCCGGTCCGCGGCTGGCGGGCGCGCGCCGGCCGAGCGCGGGGGCCTTTGCCGGGTCCGGGTTCCAGGATGAAGGGGGGATCCGCTTCGCCATGGGGCCGGCCTTCTCCGCGGAAGCGCTTGGTTGGGCGGCCAAGCGCATCGAACTCAGTATGCCCCGTCACCCGGCCCGCGCGTCGCGCTTGAACATCCATGTGCGGGCCGGCGGCTTCCGGATGCGGCCGCAGGACGTTCCGGCCGCACCGCGCTGCGTCCGGCAGCGTCACATGCCCCAGGCGACCCGGCGGTCGTTTTGGCGGACCAGGTTGCGGTAGCGGGCGAGCGCCCACAGCGGGAAATACACGCTGTAGCCGTGATAGCGGAGATAGAAGACGCGCGGGAAGCCGACCGCGTTGTACAGCTCCTCGTCCCACTTCGCCCCCTGGCGCGGCGCCCGCTGCAGATAGTCGATGCCGCGCGCCACCGCCTCGCTCATCGTCTCGCCGGCGGCCATCAGGCCGAGCAGCGCCCAGGCGGTCTGCGAGGGCGTGCTCGCGACCGGCTCGGCCTTGCGCTCGGGCCAGTAGCTGGCGCAGCTCTCGCCCCAGCCGCCGTCCGCCTGCTGGCGCGCCTTGAGCCAGTCGACCGCGTGCCGGATATGGGCGGCGTCCATGTCCTCGGCCGCGGCATTCAGCGCGACCAGCGCGGACCAGGTGCCGTAGATGTAGTTGGTGCCCCAGCGGCCGAACCAGGAGCCGTCCGCCTCCTGCTCGCGCCTGAGATAGTCGAGTGCCTGTGCCATCGCCGGGTGGCTCCGGTCATAGCCCTGCTGGGCGAGCATGCTGATGCAGCGCGCGGTCAGATCCGCGGTCGGCGGGTCGAGCAGCGCGCCGTGGTCGGCGAACGGAATGTTGTTCAGGTAGAAGTGCGTGTTGTCGGCGTCGAACGAGCCCCAGCCGCCGTTCCGGCACTGCAGGCCCAGCACCCACTCGGTGCCGCGGGCGATCGCGTCGCGATAGCGCTCGGGATCGGCCCGATGCAGCGCGCACACGATCACCGCGGTATCGTCGACGTCCGGATAGTGGTCGTTGCGGTACTCGAACGGCCAGCCACCGGGACGCAGCCCCGGCCGGGCCCGCGCCCAGTCGCCGACGACGTCCAGGATCTGCTGCGCGGCCACCCAGTCGAGCGCCCGGCGCACGCGCGCCGGCGCGCCCGCGCCGTCCGCTTCCAGCAAGGCCTGGGCGGCAAGTGCGGTGTCCCAGAGCGGCGAGACGCAGGGCTGGCAATAGGCGAAATCCGGCCGCTCGACCACGAGCTTGCGGGCCGCCCGCTTGGCGATCACCAGGTCGGGATGATCCTTGGCGTAGCCGAGCGTCTCGAGCGCCATGATCGAGGCCGCGATCGCCGGCAGGATCGCGCCCAATCCGCCCTCGCCGTTCAAACGCTCGGTGATGAACGCGAGCGCGCGCTCGAGCGCCCGCGCCCGCCGGCGTTTCGAGAAATGCGGCTCGACCAGCCGCAGACCCCGATCGACCGCCAGGAAAAATCGCCCCCATGCCGAGCCGGTGGGGTTGCTGATGTAGTGCCGCTCGGCGGCGGGCGGGGTCACGAACAGCTCCGCGATCCCGACCCCACGCGGGTTCTTCGCGCGCGGCTTCAGCGCCATCAGGATCGCGAGCGGCACGATCACGGTCCGCGACCAGTAGGACACCTTGTCGAGGTGGAACGGGAACCAGCGCGGCAGCAGCATCAGCTCGACCGGCATGACCGGCACCGCCCGCCAGGGGACCTGGCCGAACAGCGCGAGCGTGATCCGGGTGAACACATTGCAGCGGGCAGCACCGCCATGCGCCAGAATCGCCGCCCGGGCGCGCCGCATGTGCGGCGCCTTGGGATCGTCGCCGAGCAGCTTCAGGGCGTAGTAGGCTTTGACGCTGCTGCTGAGATTGAAATCGCCACCGACATAGAGCGGCCAGCCGCCATGGTCGGCCTGGCGGGCGCGCAGGTAGACGCCGATCTTCTGCTCGAGCGGCCGGTCGATCTCGTCCAGAAAATGCTCGAGCAGGACGTACTCGGCCGGCATGCAGGCATCGGCCTCGAGCTCGAAGACCCAGTGGCCGTCGGCGCGCTGCAGTTGGGTCAGACCGTGCCTGGCCTGGTCGATCACGGCGTCCAGATCCTGGCCCGTCAGCTCGCGCCGATCGGCCGCGCTCGACAGCCCGGACGGCCCCCAGACCCCGGCGACGGCTTCGCTCAGGCCGGTCTCCTGAGGCATTTCCACCATTGTTCATCCTGGCCAACGACCGACTTGACGCCGCAATAGACACAAAAACGGCCGACAAACAAGGCAACTCGATGTCACATCATGTCGCGCGGGGCGCGAAGTGTTGCGCTCACGCCTCGCGTAGCCCGCCTGCGGCCCTGCCCGCGGCGGGCTCGATGCCTCGAACCCACGGTCATCGGCGGGAACCGGCGCCGCGCGGTCGAGGTCGAGAATGCATTCGACAGTCCCGTGAGCGCCGCCTACTTGGTAGCCTGTGGATCGGCAAGCACGGTCGGATCGCATGGACCACGCCGATAGTGTCCTTGACCTCACCGCGCGCATCCCTGACGGCGCCAGCCTGGCGTTGGCGCCGGACTATTCCGGCTGTGCGCTCGCGGTGGTCCGCGGGCTGATCCGCCGGCGGGCGCGCCAGCTGCATCTGATCGGCGTGCCGCAGCTCGGCTTTCAGGCCGATCTGCTGATCGGCGCCGGTTGCGTTGCCAGCGTCGAGACCGCGGCCGTGACGCTCGGCGAGCAGGGGCTGGCGCCGCGCTTCACGGCCGCGGTCAAGGCCGGCCGGATCGAGGTCCGGGACTCCACCTGCCCGGTAATCCATGCGGGGCTGCAGGCCGCGGAAAAGGGCGTGCCGTTCCTGCCGCTGCGCGGCATTCTCGGCTCCGACCTCGTCCGCCACCGGCCCGACTGGCGCGTGCTCGCCAATCCGTTCGCCGCGGCCGCGGATGGCGACGACCCGATCCTGCTGGTGCCGGCGATCCGGCCCGACGTGGCGCTGTTTCATGCCGCCCGCGCCGACCGTGCCGGCAACGTCTGGATCGGCGTCCGGCGCGAGCTGATGACCATGGCGCATGCCGCCAGGACGACGCTGGTGACGGTCGAGGAGATCATCGAGGCCGACCTTTTGGCCGATGACCTGAGCGCCGCCGGCACGATCCCGGCGCTCTATGTCACCGCGGTCGCGCCGGCGCGCGCGGGCGCCTGGCCGGTCGGGCTGCGCGGCGTCCATCCGCCCGACCTCGAGCATCTGAGCCTTTACGCCGAGCTGGCTGCGAGCGAGGCGGGGTTCGAGCGTTATCTCGATCGGTTCGTGCTGCAGCCGGCCGCGGCCGAATGATCGACTGGCGGCCCGAGGAGCTGTTGATCGAGGCGCTGGCCGGCATGCTGGACGGGCTCGGCCACGTCGCGGTCGGGGCCGCCTCGCCGATCCCGGGTGCCGCGGCGCTGCTCGCACGCGAGCGCTCGGGCGGGCGGCTGCAGGTCTCGGTGCTCGGCAGCGAGCGCCACAACCCGTTCACCGACGGGTCGCGGGAACTGTTCGACTGCGCCGCCCAGGGCCGGATCGACGCTTTCTTTCTGGGCGGCGGCCAGATCGACGGCGCCGCCAACATCAACCTGGTAGGCGTCGGCGGCTATCCCGCCGGCAACGTGCGCTGGCCCGGCTCGTTCGGCTCGGCCTATCTCTATTTTCTGGTGCCGCGGGTGATCCTGTTCCGCGAGGAGCACACCAAGCGCGTGCTGGTGCCGAAGGTCGAGTTCGTCAGCGCGCCCGGCACGAGCCCGGCCAAGGTCTATCGCTCGGGTGGGCCCTACGCGCTGGTCACCGGGCGCGCGGTGTTCCGCTTCGAGCCTGCGCGCGCGCGCTTTTGGCTGCAAAGCGTGCACCCGGGCCAGACCGTCACCGACATCCTGGACCACACCGGCTTCGAGTTCGATCTGCCGGGCGAGGTCGCGCTGACGCCGGCGCCGACGCCCGCAACGCTGGCGCTGATCCGCGGCCCGGTCGGCCGCGCGATCGCGCAAACCTACCCGCGCTTTGCCGGGCACGTGCTCGGGATCGCGGCCGGGCGATGATGCTCGTCGAGCCCGGCGCCCCGGCGGTGATCGACGATGCCGCGGCGCGCGCGATCGTGACCCGCGCGCTCGAGCGCTACCTCGCCGCCCGCCATGCCCGCGTGCGCGCCTTCGTCGACGCCAACTACAGCCTCTTGGGCGCGCTCCGGCTGCACCGGCAGGCGCTCGGGCGCGATCTGCTGCGGGCGCCGGCCAATGTCGCGCTGCTGGCGCCCTATCTCGCGCTCCAGCTCGCGGCGGCCGGATTGAAGCGCCTGGGCGCCCGGCGCGCGGCGCGCTGGCTGGGCGGGCGGCGACTGTTCTTCGAGACCGATGTCGCGCGCGAGCTGACCTTCCGTCTGCACCGCGACCTGCTGGAGCTGCCCTACGACGATGGTATGCGGCGGGCCGGGCGCGACGCGCTCGCCGAGGCGATCCTCGAGGATCAGCAGCTGACGGCGCTGCTGGACCGGCTGCGGGCCGAAGCCCGCAGTCCCGAGGCGCGCGCGCGGATCCGGGCGATGCTCCAGACCTACGCCGGCGCGCGCCACGCCGCGGCCGACCTGTTCAACAACGCGCTGCTGGCCGGCACTGGCGCCGCCCTGTTCCAGAAGCTGACGCCCGGGACCTTCAGCCTCGCCCCGGTGCTCGCGGCCGCGCTCGCCCAGCAGGCGGCGGTTGCGAGCTTCCCGCTCGGCGCCAGCCTCGGCAGCCTCTGGTACGCCTGGTTCCCGGCCGAGCCGTCGGCCGGCCTGGTGCTCGGCGCGACCGGCGGGCTGATGCTGCTGACCGCGCTCACCGCCGGTTTTGCCGGCGTGATCTCTGATCCGGTGCAACGCGCGCTCGGCCTGCACGACCGGCGCCTGCACCGGCTGATCGACGCGCTCGGCCGCGAGCTTGGCGGCGAGAGCGAGGTCGCCTATCAGGTCCGCGACCATTACGTCGCCCGGATCTTCGATCTGGTCGACCTCGGCCGCGCCGCCGCCCGGGCGCTCGCAGGCTGATCCGGCCGAGCCGTGGACCAGCGATCGCCGCATGTTAGAATGACCATGGGCCGGTCGTGGATAGAAGGGATGAACGATGGCCGCCAGCATCAAGACCAGGGTCAGCTACGAGGAGGATCTCTGCGCCTGGAGCCTGGAGCAGGCGGCACTGTTGCGGGCTCGCCAGACCGCAGGGCTGGATTGGCTTCATCTGGCAGAAGAGATCGAGTGGATGGTTGGCCGCGACCGGCGCGAATTGAAGAACCGCCTCAAGATCATCCTGCTGCATCTGTTGAAGTGGCAGATGCAACCGGCGCGGCGAGGAGCAAGTTGGCGGAAGAGCCTGCGGACCCAGCGGGGGCACATCCGGGATCTGCTGCAGCAGAGCCCGAGCCTGCGCCGACAAGTATCTGAACTGATACGAGAAGCCTATGCCGACGCGGTCAAGGACGCGGTCGACGAGACCGGACTGCCGGCTGACCGGTTCCCGGCCCACTCCCCCTACGCGCCCGATGATGTGCTGGCCGAGAGCTATCTGCCCGATACGGTGATCCAGGGATGAGCGTGGATTTGCCTGCCGGCGCGCTCGACGGCGTGCTCGTGCTCGATCTCACCCGGGTCCTGGGCGGGCCGTACTGCACCCAGATCCTGGGCGACCATGGCGCCGAGATCATCAAGATCGAGCCGCCCCAGGGCGACGAGGTCCGCGACTGGGGGCCGCCGTTCGATGAGGCGCACGACGCGTCGTACTTCATCGGCGTCAACCGCAACAAGCGCTCGCTCGGGCTCGATCTGGCGAGGCCCGAGGGCCGCGACGTGCTGCTCCGGCTGCTCGAGCGCGCCGACGTGATGATCGAGAACTACAAGCCCGGTGCCATGGAGAAGTGGGGCCTCGGCTATCGAGACGTGCTGCAAGCCCGCTTCCCGCGCCTGATCCATTGCCGGATCAGCGGCTTCGGCGCCGACGGCCCGATGGGCGGGTTGCCCGGCTACGACGCGGTGATCCAGGCGATGGTCGGCATGTTCTCGATCAACGGCGTGGTCGATCAGACCCGGATCGGTATCCCGCTGGTCGACCTCGGCGCCGGGCTGTACGCCGCGATCGGGATCCTGATGGCGCTGCTCGAGCGGGCGCGCTCGGGCAACGGCCAGTTCCTCGATCTGACCCTCTACGATGCCGGGATCGCGCTGATGCACCCGCACATCCCGAACTATCTGCTGTCGGGCAACCTGCCGGGCCTGACTGGCAACGCGCACCCGAACATCAGCCCGTACGACAAGTTCCCGACCCGGACGGTCGACGTGTTCCTCGCGGTCGGCAACGACCGGGCGTTCGGGCGGCTGTGTTCCGAGCTAGGCGCGCCTGAGCTGGCCGACGACCCGCGCTTTCGCCGCAACCGCGACCGGCTCACCAACCGCGCGGCGCTGACCACGCACCTGACCGCGCTGCTCGCGGACCAGGATGGCGAGGGCCTCTGCCAACGGCTGCTCGCGGCCGGCGTGCCGGCCGGTCCGGTCCGCGACGTCGCCCAGGTCTGGTCCGACGCCCACACCCGCCACCGCGGCATGGCGCTCGAGCAGGACGGCTACCGCAACTTCGGCCTGCCGATCAAGCTGTCGCGGACCCCCGGCAGGGTTGCCCGCACCCCGCCCCGCTTCGGCGCCCACGGCCGCGAGATCCTCGAGCAGCTTGGCTTCGCCGCAGCCGAAATCGAGGGCCTGATCGCGGCCGGCGTGGTCCTCGACCAGCGCCGGCGCTAGCTCGGGCCGACCGGCGCCCGCTGCGCGCCTCAATCGGGTGACCGGTCGCCCAGCCAGTAGCGCGGGCCGGGGCCGAGGCGGCCGCCCGGTCGGCTGGATTGGCGCGCCTGCAGTGCTCAAGCGAGAGGCAGCCGCAGGCTGATGCGCTGATCGATCCCGGCCGCCCAGGCGCGGGTGAGCCGCGACCAGTCGCCGCGCCTCGGCGCCCGCTCTACCGGAAGCCTCGCCAGCGCGGCGCCGATCTCGTCGAGCGTCAGCCCGACCCGCTGGGCGAACACGATGGACACGATCCGGCGCGCACCGGCCGCGGATAGCGGCGGTGGCCCGAGCCGGCGCGCGCGGGGGCGATCAGGCCGCGCTGCTCGTAGTCGCGGAGCGCCGAGGCAGCGACGCCGCTGCGGCGGGCGACCTCGCCGATGGTCAGCGCGGTCGACATGGCGCCAAACGAGACCACTTTTGAAACCGTAGCCTCCGGCTTCAAAGGGAGTTGCCCGAGATGCAGACCGTGATCCCCGACCTCCACGCCTCGGCGCCGGTCGCGCTGTCGTTCGCGCCCTCGACCCACGTGCGCGCCTTCCTGCTGCGCCGCCGCCAGGGCAACCTTCTGATCTACAGCGCCGGAACCGTGGCTGACGACGCCCGGGCGATCGAGGACCTGGGCGGCATCGCCCGCCATTACCTGAACCACTGGCACGAGGCCGCGTTCGGCGGCGGCGAGCGGATCGCCAGCACGTTTGGAGCGCCGCTGTTCTGCCATGAGGACGACCGGCAACCGGCTGCCGAGACGGTGGCCATCGCCGGGACGTTCAGCGAGCGCCATAAGGACGGCGACGACTTCGAGGCGGTGCCGATCCCGGGGCACACGCGCGGGGCGACCGCCTACTTATGGAACAGCGGCCGGCATCGCTGCCTGTTCACCGGCGACAGCGTCTATCTGCGCCAGGGCGAATGGGTCGCGGCGGTGCTCGAGTTCGAGCGATCGTGAGGCCTATGTCGAGAGCCTCGAGCTGATCAAGCAGCTCGATTTCGACCTGCTCGTGCCCTGGGCCGCGACCGCGGGCCAGCCCTGCCACGCGCTGACCGACAAGACCGATACCCAGCGCCGGATCGATGCGATCCTCGAGCGCGTGCGCCGCGGCGACGATCACTGAGACCTTTGCTGCGGGAGGGGCCAGCGGCATCGACGCCCGCCGGGTGATCGGCAAAATCTTGCTGCGGCTCGAGCGCGACCGTGCGCCCGACTACTGATCTGGCATCGGTTCGGAAAAACTCAGCCGCGGCCGACGAACGGCATCTTGGTCGCCATCACGGTCAGGAACTGGATGTTGGCATCCGGCGGCAGGCTCGCCATGTGCGCGACCGCGCGGGCGACGTGCTCGACGTCCATCAAGGGCTCGACCTTGACCGAGCCGTCGGCCTGCGGCACGCCGTCCTTCATCCGCGCCGCCATCTCGGTCTCGGCGTTGCCGACGTCGATCTGGCCGCAGGCGATGTCGTACTTGCGACCATCGAGCGAGGTCGACCTGGTGAGCCCGCTGATCGCATGCTTGGCCGACGTGTAGGGCGCTGAATTGGGGCGCGGGGCGTAGGCCGAGATCGAGCCGTTGTTGATGATCCGGCCGCCCCTCGGCTGCTGGCTCTTCATGATCCGGATCGCTTCCTGGGTGCACAGGAACGAGCCGGTCAGGATCGTGTCGATCACCGCCTTCCACTTCTCGAACGGCAGGTCTTCGAGCGTGACCGCCGGCGCGCCGATGCCCGCGTTGTTGAACAGCACGTCGAGGCGGCCGAAAGTTTCCTTGGTCCTGGCGAACAGCGCGCCGACCGAGGCCGGATCGGCGACATCGGTCGGCACCGCCAGCGCCTTGCGGCCGAGGCCTTTGACCTGCTCGGCGACCGCGTCCAGGGGCTCCTTGCGCCGACCGGCGAGGACCACGTCGTAGCCGTCCTTGGCCAGCGCCAGCGCCGATGCCTTGCCGATCCCCGAGCCCGCCCCCGTGACCAGAGCGACTTTAGCCATACGACCACCCTCCCTTGCTGCTTGGCGCCTCTTCCATAGCCGCTTTGGCGCCGTCTGCCTACGGCCGGGGGTATTCCCCACAGGGATCAGGCCGCCCGGCGCGCCGCCTGCAAGTCGCGGTGGCCCGGCAGGTACCAGACGAGCGCCAGGAGCTGGATGACGAAGAAGGCGCCGAAGGCGACCTGGTAGCCCTGGGCGCTGTAGCCGCCGGCGGCGGTGGTCGGGAACAGGTCGATCAACGCGCCGATCGCGTACTGGGCGCCGAAGGCGGCAAGGAAGATCAAAAGGTTCATCGCGGTGTGGGCGCGACCCGAGAGCGCTGCGCCATAGTGGGACGCGAGCCAGGGATAGGCCAGGATCGCGACCTGGCCGGTCATGCCGAACACCGTCCAGATCAAGAGGCTGGCACCCGTCCATTGCAGCACGAGCGCGAGCTCGGCCAGAAAAAACGGGACGAGGAAACCGAGCATCACGGTCAACAGGTCGACCCCGCGACGGACCAGCCGGTCGGCGACCGCGCCGCTCAGCAGAATGCCGGTCAGGAAGCCGATCGCGATCGCCATCAGGTAGTTGGCAACCCCGATCCGGTCGAGGCCGGCGACGTCGCGCAGCCAGGGTCCGGCCCAAAGGGTCTGAATTGCGATGTGGGTGCCTGCGGTCGTCGCCAGCAGCGGGGCCAGCCGCCAGAACAGCGGGTCCCGGCCGATCTGGATCAGGCCGGCGATCTGGAGCTTGAAGCGTTCGCTCGGCGCGGCGAGCGCGCGCTCCGGCACGATCATCAAAATGAGCGTCGCGACCGCCAGCGTGATCGCGGCAAGCCCAACGAATACCGGCCGCCAGCCGACCGCCTCGACCGCGAGCTCGACCGGCACGGTCGCGACCAGGCTGCCGAGCGCGCCGAACGACATCACGCAGGCATTGGCGAGCGCCCGGCGCGCTTCCGGGACCCAGAGCACGATCGCCTTGAAGCCGCTCATCAGCCCGCCGGCGAAGCCGAGCCCGATCAGCGCCCGGGCTATGGTTAAGGTCAAAAGGTCGGCGCCGGCCGCGAACAGGACCGCGCCGAGCGCGGCGGTCGCGAGCAGGGCTGCCTGCACGCGGCGCGGGCCGAAGCGGTCGAGCAGGATGCCAAGCGGCAGCTGAAACAAGGCGAAGGCGAGCAGATAGGCCGAGGTCAGGAGCCCGAGCCCGGTCGCGCTGAGCTCGAGGTCGACGACCAGCCGGGGACCGACCACCGCGTTGACCGAGCGGAACAGGTAAGACAGGAAATAGCCGGCGGCGAACGGCGCCAGCACGATCAGCACCAGGCGCGCCATGGCCGGCGATGATGCCGCTGCGGCGGGCTCCGGCCCCGTGGTCGAGGCAGGCCTCACGCAGGCTCGCGCCGTGTCGGATCGAGCGCCACCTGGCTCATGGCCACCAGTCGCCGGTGATCTGGTCGACGCCGTAGGGGCACGCCGCCGGAAGGGCGGCGGCCGCGGCGTCCTCGCCATGCACGCGCAATCGACGATCGGCGGTCCGGCGGGCCATCGCGTAGACGCGCGGGAGCTCGTCCTCCAGGATCTGGCGCAACCGCGGCGTGAGCTCGTATTCGAGCCGGTTCCGGTGCTCGAGAACGGCATCGATCCAGCCGGCCCGCGGGTCAGTTGCGGGGCTGTGCGGCAGCTTGAGCAGATGCTCGATCACGACAGTCGCGTTGCTCAGCACCGCGCTCTTCTTCGAGTCGCCCAAGCCCTCGACCTCCTCGATCAGGTTGGTGAGGTCGAGCTCGTCGAAACGACGCTGGCGCAGCAGCTCCGCCTGAACCTCGGTCCAGACGTAGAAGTCCTGGTCGTAAACAGACTGCGCCCCCGGCTTGATCGGAGTCGCCATGGCGATGGTCCGCCGCTGCTTCACCTGAGGAGTATCGTAACACGATCGCGCGCCTCCGTCCGCCGACGGGCGAGCGCCTCATGTCACCTTGCCGATATGCGGCAGATAGCGGTACTGCTCGGCATAGTCGATGCCGTAACCGACCACGAACACGTCTTCGATCTCGAAGCCGACGAAGTCGAGCCGGCCTTCGACCTTGCGCCGGGACGGCTTGTCGAGCAGCGCGCAGGTCCAGACCGCCGACGCGTTGCGGCCGAGCAGCAGGCGGCGGCCGTAGGCCATCGAGAGGCCGGTGTCGACGATGTCGTCGACCAGCAGCACGGGCCTGCCCTCGAAGTCGCGGGGCGCATCGCCGAGCAGCAGGACCTCGCCCGAGCTTTCCTTGCCCTGGCCGTAGCTGGCGAGGCGCATAAATTCGATCCTGGGCAGCGCGCCCGCCCGGCAGAGCGCCCGCGCCAGATCGGCCAGGAACACGAAGCTGCCCTTGAGCACGCCGACCACGGTCAGCTCGCGGCCGATCGCGGCCACGATCTCGGCCGCGAGCGCCTCGACCCGGGCGGCGATCTCGGCCTCGCCGAACAGCTTCTCGACCGCCGCTCCGCTCACGGCTCTTCTCCCAGCCCGGTTTCGAGCTCTACCGCTGCCATCGCCACGAGCCAGGGGCAAGGCCTGTTGGGCCCGCTCAGCGACCGGGCACGATGCGAAAACGCCGACGGCCGTCGATCCGGTAGGTCTCGAAATCGTCGTGGTCGATGGTGAAGACGAGGCTCAGTGCCTCCCGGCTTGCCAGATGCACGAGCGTCGCATCGGCAAAGTCCATCGGCCAGTCGGCATATCTGCCCATCAAGTCGTCGAGAGCCGGCAGATCGGCGTCGTCGATCGGCAGGACAGTAACGACGCCGGACCGCAGGAAACCCCATGCCGATCTCGGCTGGCGCAGGCGGACGCCGACCAGGTAGAACAACTCGGTCAGAACAGCGGCAGACGTCGCAAGCGGGACATGCAGCGACCGGTAGGCGTCGACGCAATGCTCGTGCCATCGATCGTTGCTGTCGAGCAGAGCCAGCAGCGCGCCGGTATCGATCAGGCCGCTAGCGCGGATATTTGCTCTCGAGCTGCTCAATCATGCGCTCCCTGACCCTCTGGGACCGCTCGGCATCATTACCTTTGATACTGCCGATGAAGGGGGCAGCCGCCGCCCGCAAGCGCGCCTGCTCAGCCTCGTCGTCCGCTGCCGAAGGTCGGGTTCTCAGCCATTCGCGCGTGATGCGCTCGAGCAGCCCGGAAAGGCTCACGCGCTCGCGCCGCGCGGCATCCTCGAGCGCGTCCTTCAGGTCCCGCGCCAGACGCCAGCTGTAGACTTCACTCTTCATGCACCACATTGTATTGCACGAGGCCGCCGAGCGCAACCTCGCAGGAAACTACTCCGCCCGGCGCCATACCATCGCGAAGCTGACCGGATAGCCCTCGTATTGTTGCCATCTGGGCTTCTTTGCGAGCCAGGCCTCATCGATCACCCCTTCCACCACCTCGAGGAGCGCAAAGCCGCTGGCGAGCGCCGCCTGGACGTGATCGCTGAACAGATGGACGTGGCTCTCGATCGCCGCCGGCGTGCCGTCGGCCCGATCGAAGTGGGTCGGGATGCCGAGCATCAGGAAGAACGGGTGGTAGCCGACGATCACGAACCGGCCGCCCGGGACGGTAAGCCGCGCGGCCTCCCGATAGAGCGGCGCAATCTCGGGCAGATGCTCATCGGCCAAGACCACGGTCACGAGGTCATAGGCCGCGGGGGCAAGGCCGGTCGCCCGCAGGTCACCCGGCAGGAGGCGGTCGTAGAGTCCCCGGGTCTCCGCCCTCGCCAGCATCGCCGGCGTCAGGTCGATGCCATCGAGGTGGCGAACGCCCCGCGTCCGCAGCCAGGCGCCGGTCCGGCCGGTACCGCAGGCGAGATCGACGGCGCGCCGGCAGCCCGCCCAGTCGACCGTGGTCAGCCGCGCGAGCAGGCGCAGGTCCATCTCGTCCTGAACCACCCGCTCGTAGGTCGGCGCCCACTCGCGGTAGCCGTCCTGGACGCTAAGCGTCGGGTAGTGGCGCCGGTCGAACTTGGAAAAGTCCATGGCAGATCAGGACGTCAGGTGATTTTCCTGACGTCGCCGGAGAACTCCATGGCGCAAAAGCTGCCGCCCTGGAACTGCTCGCCGACCGGGTCGGGCGGCAGCTTCAGATCGGCCTCGGTGGCGCTCGCCGCGTGGTCCTCGGCCTGGTCCTCGGGCCGATAGCCCAGGCGCCGGGCGTTGCGATTGTCGTACCAGGCGCGGGCGTTGTCGGAGACGCCGTAGACGACCTCGAAGTGGATCTCCGGGTGCTCGAGCCCGATCCGTATCAGCTGGACCAGATCGCGCGGGCTGATCCAGATCGACAGCCGCCGCCGGTCGACCGGCTCTTCCCATAAGTTGCCGATCCGGATGTTGAACACGCCAAGGCCGTATTTGTCGGCGTACATGCGGCCGAGCGCCTCGCCGAACGCCTTGCTGAGGCCATAGCGGGAATCCGGCCGCACCATGACCTCGTGATCGATGGTCCGCTGGCGCCGGTAGAAGCCGACCACGTGATTGGTGGTCGCGAATACGACCCGCCGGACGCGCTGCCGCCGCGCCGCCTCGAACACGTGGTAGCCGCCGATGATGTTGTTGTGCAGGATCGGCTCCCAGGCGTCCTCGACCGAGCTGGCGCCGAGATGGATGATGCCGTCGACGCCCGCGCACAAGCGCTCGACCGCGGCCGGATCGGCGAGGTCGGCCCTGACGAACTCCTCGCCCGCCTCGGCGCGCAGGTCGACCACGTCCGACAGGCGCAAGCTCGGATAGACGCCGCGCAGCAGCGGCCGGATCCGCCGCCCGATGCCGCCCGCAGCACCGGTGATCAGCACTCGTTGCATGCCGCCCCTCCGTCAAGCCATAAGGTCTATGTTGCTTCGGCGAGAGTTTGTTTGAACGCCAGCAGCCCGGCGACCGTGTGCAAGAGGGCGCGCACCTGCGCACGTTTCAGGCCGATCGGCTCCAAGCCGTGCGCCACGGCATTGCGCATCTCCAACGCCTGCTGCAGTGATCGGTATTGCCGTTCCCCGATCGCCCCCTCGCTGACGAGGCGATTGAGCAGGTAGCTCGCGTCGTTCCTCTCGGTTCTTACACCCTCTTTGGCGGCGACAATTGGCAACGCGGCCTCGGCGGCCGCCCATCCGAGCAGTAGCGCCGCGATGGGATGCCCGTCCTCCAGCAGTCGCGTGGCTTCGTCGAGCGCGCCGGCTGCCTCGCCGGGGCGCCAAGGCCGGGCCTGCTCAGGCAACGGCGACGCGATGTCGGGCCTTGCGATCACGAGCTCGAAGCGAGCACCCGGCACCTGCTGGACGGCGCGCACGAGGGGCTCGACGTAGGGTTCCCGCCCCAATGACTGACGCGACTTGACCTCGATGATCACGGTCTTGTCGGCCTTTCGGGCGATAAGGTCAGGCCGAAAGCCCGCGAGCGGTTCAGGCAGATCCTGACCGCTCGGTTGCATGATCACGTCGTAGCCTTTCGCCCGATAGTCCTCGGCGACCCTTCGGGTCAGGTCTGCTTCGGTGCTCGCTTCCACACTATGCATCAAAGCGTGATCTCCTGACCGGACGCCGCGCGAACGACCACGTGGAGGAATGGCGACCGAGATCGAAGCCCGCAGCCATGATCGGGGTCGCATCGTCGACCTTGAGCTTACCTGACAGATTGCGCTTGCGGACCAACAAATCCGTCACCTGCTCGTCATCGATAAACGCCAGGCCCTTGAGGGCATCCAGAACAGGCTTGACCAGATTGTCCACGTCCGGCGCACCGTCGTCGTAGAAATAGGTGAGCGCGACCATCACCGGCCCGCCTGACGGGACGGTAGTGGCTGGCGTACTGTGGAGAACCTGTTGCCGGACCTTGGCCATCCAGCGTCCCGCCGGCGCGCCTGCTGGGAAACCGCGGGTCCTTGGACGATGAACTCAAAAGGTAAGCAAGGGCGTCAGGCCAAAGCGTGATCAAAAAGGCGCTCGGTCATTGATACGGCTATGCTAGCCCGAAAACCTAGACCCGGATAGGTCCTTGAATGCGCCGGAGGCGATCAGCGGCTCTCGTCTTCGGCCGCCGCCGACGCTATCAAGTGGAGCCTGCGCCTTGTGTGCTCGCCCGCATCGAGGATCGTCTGCATGGCCCGCCGCCCCCGCGTACTGGTGTTTCAGCACATGGAGCTCGCGCATCCCGGCATCTTTCGCGATTGCCTGCGGGCGGGCGGCATCGGTTGGGACGTGGTGGCGCTGGACGCGGGCGAAGCGATCCCGGCGCTCGAGGACTACGATGCGCTGCTGGTCATGGGCGGCGCCCAGGATGTCTGGCAGGAGACCCTGCATCCCTGGCTCGAGGCGGAGAAGCAGGCGATCCGGACCGCCGTCGTGGAGCTGGACATGCCGTATCTCGGCATCTGCCTCGGCCATCAGCTGCTGGCAGCCGCGCTCGGCGGCGAGGTGCGGCCGGCGAGGACGCCCGAGGTCGGCGTCTTCGAGGTCGAGCTGACCACGGCCGGGCGCGACCACCCGCTGTTCGCGGGTCTTGCACCGACGACCTGCTTCCTGCAGTGGCACGCGGCCGAGGTCACGGCGCCGCCCGCGGGTGCGAGCGTGCTCGCGACCTCGAGCCGCTGCGCCATCCAGGCGCTGGCCTTCGGCGAGCGCGCGTTCGGGCTGCAGTTCCATGCCGAGGTTGACCCACCGACGCTCGCCGACTGGCTCGCCGATCCGGCGACCACCGAAGCGCTAATTCTGCGCCTGGGCAGCGACGGCGCGGCCCGCTTCACGGCTGAGGCCGACGCGCACATGCCAAGCCTCAACCGGGCGGCGCGGCAGATCTTCGCCAACTTCAGCGCGCTGCTCTGACCCGCGGCGCCTACGGCTCGGGAGCCGGTGTGCGCGCCGGGGTTGCGCCGGGCCGAGCGACCGCGCCGTCGCAATTCACGGGTTGGCACGCACGTAGTCCCAGAACCACCTGATTCCCGGGTCGGCGCTCGTCCCCTGCCCGCCGAGCTCGTAATGGATCGGCCTGCCTTGCAGCCATGGCTCCGAGAAGAAGAAGATCGACAGGCCGGGCCTGTTTTTCTTGGCCATGACCTCGTTTTGATAATGCGACTTCGCAGTGGAATGGAACACACCCGGCCTCGACCACTTTAGGGTGTAGCCGCCGAACAGTTCGACGTTGACGATGGGCTTATCATTGACGCCCTGAGCCACGAAGTCGTCGTACTTGGCCGACGAGGTCGGAGTGACGCCGGCGGTCGAGAACAGCAGCACATCGACGTTGCTGTCGAGGCCGACTCCAACGTTGTAACTGTCGGCAAACCCGCCGCTGCCGCAAAGTCGCATCGGATCGACCGAATGGATGTCCGCGCACAGCGCGCCGATGTTGGCCGGGACACCGACGTCGTAGATGCCGTTGGTGTCCGACCACTGACCGGCGTTGCCCTCGTTGACGACATTGATGATGACGTTGCGGTAGGGCAGCAGGAAAGCGGCGACGGTCTTGACCGCGTTGTGGACCGAGGCGGCGCTGTTCAGGTTCCAGGCAGCCCTCTGGTACAAGATGCCGACGATGACGACGATCCCGCGCGCGCGGGCGGCCGCGACGATCTGCTCCATGCGCGCCTTGTGGCCCGCGTCCATGCCCCGCCCGTCGGCGGCGAACGGGTCGGAATAACCGCCGCTGCTGCCCTGGTAGAACACGGTAATCGTGTTCAGACCATGCTCCCGGTAATCATCGAGATTCGCGATCAGCGCCTCGGTCAGCGCCGGCGTCTGGGACGCGCTCGCGACCCGCATGCCCCACATCGTGAACGGTCGGCCGTCGACCCGGAACGTGGTCTCCAACCTCGTGATCGCAACCGGGGGCGGGCTGGTCGTCGGGACCGCCGAGACCTCGTGAGCCGCCGCGCCGGTCAAGCCAGCCGCAGGCCCGGCGGCGGGCGCTCCGCAGCTGCCGACGAGCAGAAGCGCCAGGCAGACGGCAAGGTCGCAGGCGCGCGCTTGCCGCCGGATTGTCGTTCGTTGCACCATCGGGATTTCGAGACGGTCCATGCCCCGCGTCAAACCGTCGTGGTCAAGGCGTCCCGCTCGACGGGGCCCGTCTGGCGATGGGCTGCAGCCGCGCGATCACCTCGTCGGTCAGCAGATCGCCGTCCCAATAGGCGATAATCACCTCGCGATTCTGCTCAATCCACTGCCGCACAAGCGCCAGATCGCGACTGTCGATCTCCGGCCCGGCGACGATCTCGACGGTCGGGCGCACCGAGACGGATGCGGTACGATCCGGGCGCGCGCGGCGGCCGTGCACCAGAGAGACTGTTACGCGCGCGTCGTGGCGCGCGCGGCCGCGCTCCGAGATCCAGACGATCATCGGCAGTCCGCTCAAGGCCGGCGACAGATTGGCCATCTCAAACAGATCGCCTTCCTGATCGGCCACCGGCTTTGCGGCGCGCATAATGGGACCCGAGTTCAGACCGGCTGGGTGCGGGCGAACTCGAAGTAGAGCTCGCGGGCCTGGCGGTAGACGTGGCCGGTCTGGTAGTTGCGGTCCTCGACCTTGGTGATCGGCAGCACCTTGCCGTAGTTGCCGCTGCAAAAGACCTCGTCGGCGTCGAGGATGTCCTGCTTGGTCAGCGTCGTCTCCTGGACCTCGGTGCCGGCGTCGCGGAGCAATTGCGCCACCCGGGCGCGCGTGATGCCGGCGAGGAAAGTGCCGTTGGCGGCGGGCGTCAGCGCGACCCCGTCCCTGGCGATCCACAAGTTGGCGGTCGCAAGCTCGGCGACGTTGGCCGCGGCGTCGAGCGTGATGCCGTTGTCGAAGCCGCGGGCGGTCGCCTCGACCAGCGCGCGCTGCATGTTCGGATAGAGGCAGCCTGCCTTGGCGTCCGTCGGGGCGGCATCGCGCGCCGGCCGCCGGTAGCTGGAAAAGCAGACGCTCATGCCCTTGGGCTCGGGCATCGGCGAGGCGTAGACCGCGAGCGCGAACTCGGTCGAACTCCGGCTCGGGCGTGACGAAGCCGCGCATCGCGTAGAACATCGGCCGGACGTAGAGCGGCACTTCCCGCGGCAGCCGGCGGATCGCCTGGCGGCAGAGGTCCAGCACCTCATCGGCCGCCATGGTCGGCTCGAGCAGCATCTTGCGGGTCGAATTGATCAGGCGGGCGCAGTGCCGGTCGAGGTCGGGCGCAAGGCCCTCGAAGGCGCGTGCGCCATCGAAGGCGAGGCTCGCCATCCACATGGCATGGTCCATGGGCCCGAGCAGCTTCGGCTGCTGGTCCTCATACCATCGGCCGCCGTGCCAGAAGATCGCCGCCGCCATCTGCCGCCTCCGCGCGCGTGGACGCCCTGCTTAGCAGCTCCCGCCCGCGCCCGGAAGCTCGCCTACTTGGGGATACCTACTAGAGCAGGTCGTTGATCACGTAGAGCGGCTGCAAGAGATCGTCCTCCTGGGCGGCCGGGCCGAAGGCTGCAGTGAAGATCCCCCTGGATCGCGCCGGAGCGGTAGAGCCCGCTCAAGGTCCGGTCGACCAGCAGCCGGGACGCGTGGTCGCCTGGGCGGAGTGCCAGCCGTAGCGCTCGAACGTGAAGAAGCGCCCCCGACCCCAGGGGTGACTGATCGAACGAAACCGGGCCGGAGCTTGCGCTGCCCCGGCCCGGGCCTTGTTTTACGGACCTCAACCAGCGGGCCGGCAAGGCCGGCCCAGCTAGCCGATATCCGCCGGCGCCGCAAACGTTGGCTCGGCGGCCACCAGCGTGTCAGGCGGGCGCCGCTGCGCCTCCAAGCGCCGCTGCGATCGCTGCTCCCTACTCGATCTGCGCCTGGACTTGGCCGATCGCCTGGGTGCAGGTCGGGCTGAGCGTGGCCTTGTTGTCGGCGAGACACTGGGCGATCCGACCCTGGCCGGGCTGGACATTGGCGCACTTGCTCTCGATGTCGGCTTGGCACTGATCGGCGAGATAGGCGACGTTGCTGATCGCCCGATCGAGTGCCGATGCCGATTGGTAGAGCGCCAACTCGCACTGGCCGGAGAGCTTGTCGCCGTGGGCGTAGAGGCAGGCGAGCAGCCGGTTCTGGCCCGGAACCACCTGGCTGCAATAGGTCTGGAGCTCGGCCTCGCAGCCCTCTTGGACGTACCCTGCCAGCGGCATCGCAGCCATGGGCGCAGCCTCGACCATGGTGATCGCGCTCGCGTTGTTCAGGGCGCCCCCGCTGCTCGTCTGGTAGCTTACCGTGACCTTGTCGCCGACCTTGAGCTCATCGACCGGCGTCCCGACCGCGTTGTTGGGGTTGGCGGTGAACAGTGTGCGGCCGACCATGACGCGGTTGTGGGCGGCATCGACCTGCGTGACGTAGTCGGTGATTGAGTCGGCATGCGCGAGCGTCGCGCTCAGAAGCAGGGCGGTGGCCATTGCCGGCCCGAGCAAACGTTGCATGTTCGTGTCCTCCTCGCGGAATTGTTGGTACTTGGTAGTGGGCTCTTACCTGGATTGTCCAGGCACCGGTTCCACATCTGCGATTGAGCCCTTATCGCAATTCATCGCGGCATGGAAGGGTGGTGCCAGGACTTCAAGGCTGCGTCTCCGCTTTGATCTGAACCGGAATTCCCCATTTGCCGGTTCCTGAACATACCATCATGCGGCGGTTCGCCCGATACGGCAAGCCTCCGGCGGCGCCGGCCGCGCCGCGAGGGCTGCCCATAGCGGCATTCTGACGCTTTGCGACCCGCTGTTGCCCGCGCCCGGAAGCTCGTCTACTTGCGGGTATCTATTTGGGCAGGCCATTGATCACGTAGAGCGCCTGTAACAGATCGCTCTCTCGGGCGGCCGGGCCGAAGGCGGCGGTGAAGATCCCGTGGATCGCGCCGGAGCGGTAAAGCCCGCTCAAGGTCCGGTCGACCAGCAGCCGGAACGCGTGGTCGCCTGGGCGGAGCGCCAGCGCGTAGGGCTCGAACGTGAAGAAGCGCCCCGACACCCGCAAATCCTTGGTCTGGCTCCTGGCCGCGAGGAACAGGAGGATCGCCCGGTCGGCGAAGTAGGCCGCGATCTCGCCCGCCTCGAGCCGCTTCAGGCCGTCATCGTGACTCGGAACGCTCACCACCTCGGCGGCGATCGAATCCTTGGCGAGCGTGTTCCGGAGCGCCTCCTCGGTGGTCGTGCCGCCGCGCACGCCGACCTTGTTGCCGGCCAGGCCTTTCAGGTCCGGCGGGCTGTCGGCGCGCAGCAGCACGCTCGCGCCGTCGATGAACGTGAACAGCGAGAAATCGACCAGCGCGCGCCGGCTGAGCGTCACCGTGGTCGCCTCGCACAGGAGGTCGATCCGCCCGTCCCGGATCGTCTGGAAGCGGCCCTCGGTCGTGACCGGCTCGTAGACCACCTTGATCTCGGCGAGGCCGAGCGCGTCCTTGACGTTGGTCGCGATCGCCCGGCAGAGCTCGACCGTATAGCCGGCGATCTGGCCCTGGGCGTCGCGGTAGGAGAACGGTGCCGCATCCTCGCGGTAGCCGATCGTAAAGGTGCCGCTCGAGCGAACCCGCTCCAAGGTCTGCGCGCCGGCGTTGGCGCCGGACACCAACAGGAGCGCGATCGCGGCCAAGGCCAAGCGCTGGATCATGATGTTCCTCCCCGTACCTTGGGCGAGGGTAGCGCGATTTGACCCCGGCGGGCCAGGCTGGATCGGTTCAGCCTCGACATCGGGGTTGCGGGAACTACGCTCCGGTAATTACATTGTAGGCTCCAACGATGGAGACTTTGGCCATGAATGTGGATCTCGTGCGCATCGGCAACTCGCGGGGCATCCGGATCCCCAAGCCGATCATCGAGCAGTGCGGCTTCGGCGACCGGGTCAGCTTCGAGATCGAAGGCGACCGGCTCATCATCGGCCCGGTCGGCGCGCCGCGGGCGGGCTGGGATGCGGAGTTCGCACAGATGGCGGCGGCCGGCGACGACGCCCCGCTGCTGCCGGACGGGCTCGCCTCGCCGGCCGCCGACGCTGCGTGGCAGTGGTAGAGCCGCCGCAGCGCTACGAGATCTGGCTGGTCGCCCCCGAACCCGCCCGCGGCGCCAAGGGACGCGAGCCGCGGCCGGCGGTGATCGTCTCGCCCGACGAGATGAACCGGCACCTCCAGGCAGTGATCATAGCACCTATGACCACGTCGACACGGGCCTATCCGACCCGCGTCCCGGTCCGGTTCGAGGACAAGGACGGCCAGATCGCGCTCGAGCAGATCCGGACCATCGACAAGGTGCTGCTGGTTGAGCGCGCCGGCGCGCTGCCCCAACCCATCGCCCGGCAGGTCGCGGGCGTGCTGGTCGAGCTGTTCGCCTACGAGTGAGCCGGCCGGGCGATCCTCGGCGCGCTCATTCCTTGGGCGTGGTCCCGGCCATCGACGGCCTTGTCCCGAACTTCTCGAACCAGCCAGCGAGCTGCGGCCGGCGCGAGTGCCAGTTCTCGGCGGCGTAGCGGAAATCGAGATAGCCGAGCGCGCAGCCGAGCGTCAGCGTGCCGATGTCGACGGTCTCGCCCAAGCTCGCCGCCTCGCGCTCGAGCGCATCCAGCGCCTGGCGGAATTTCTGCTTCTGGCCCTCGATCCAGTCCGGCCAGCGGTGCGCCTCGGGCCTGAGCGCGGTCTCGTAGCGGGTGATCACGGCGGCATCGAGGATGCCGTCGCCCTCGGCCTGGCGGCGGAGCGCGGTCCAGCGCGCCTGTCCGGCCGCGGGGAACATCTTGGGCCCGTGGTGCAGGCTGTCGAGGTATTCGCAGATCACCCGGGAGTCGAACAGCGCGACCCCGTCGTCGGTGACCAGGCAGGGCACCTTGCCGAGCGGGTTGTCGCGGCTGACCGCGGCATCGGGTGCGACCGGGCTCAGCTTGCGCGCGGTCAGCTCCAGCTTGTCCGATTGCCCGGTCTCGATCGCGACCGCCATGACCTTGCGCACATAGGGCGACGCATAAGAATAGTGCAGACGCAACGCTTGTCCCTCCCGGTTGGGCCGTTCCCCGGCGCGCCGATCATTGACCGAGGGGCAGCTGATCGCAAGCCTCACGCTGGGGCAGAGGGCGGTCGACGCCGACAGCGTTCCGGGACACGCCACTTTTCAAGCGTTCTTGCCACAACGCGCCTGATCTGTCATTCTCGACCAGATATAGATTAAATCAGTGGATATGATCAGTGCTGCATGCCAAGGCCAAGCTCAACGCCAATGGCCGGGTCGTGATTCCAGCGGCCGTGCGCAAGGCGCTTGACCTCAGGTCCGGCGACGAACTGCTGATGCGGGTCGAGGAGGGTGAGCTCCGGCTCTCGACCCGGCGCCAGGCGCTCGCCCGGGCCCGTCGGATGATCCGCCGCTACATCCAAAGCGACGAGGATCTGACCCAAAGCCTGATCGACGACCGGCGCGAGCAGGCCGAGCGTGAGTGAGATCGTGCTCGATGCGTCGGCGCTGATCGCGGTGCTGCGCGAGGAGCCCGGTGCCTCCGCGGTCGAGGCGGTGCTCGACGACGCCGCCGTCAGCGCGGTCAATCTGTCGGAGGTGCAGGCAAAGCTGGTCGAGCGCGGCACGCCCGCCGAGAGCGCCTGGACGTGGTTGGTCGACCTCGACCTCGAGGTGATCGATTTCGATGCCGCTCAGGCCCGGCTCGCGGGCGACCTCCGGCCGCTCACCCGAGCGCGCGGTCTCTCGCTCGGCGACCGCGCCTGCCTCGCATTGGCTCAATCGCTGGGGCTGCCCGCGATGACGGCCGATCGCGCCTGGGCGGGCCTGGAGCTTGGAATCGAGATCCGCACCGTCCGCTGAACCGGGAGGCGGTCAGCCGAGCGCTGTGTCCTCGAGCGGGTAGGTCGAGAGCACCTCGGCGCCGGTCTCGGTGATCAGCACCTGCTGCTCGAGCTTGACTTCGTCCGGGCCGCCGGGCTCGCCGACGTAGCTCTCGAGGCAGATCGTCATGCCGGCTTCGAGCAGGCCGTCGTAGCCGGCCGCTTCGGCGTCCTCGGGGTAGTAGATCGCCGGGTACTCGTCGCACAAGCCCACGCCGTGCGCGATCACCGAATAGCGCTGCGCCCGATAGCGCTCCGGCAGCCGGAACGCTTTTTCCGACAGCTCGCGAAAACCGAGGCCGGGGCGGATCAGGTCGCAATTGTAGGCGAGCTGGGCGCCGGCGAGCCGGAACAGGTCGGCCTGCCGCGCGGTCGGCGGCTGCTCGCCGCACAGCCAGGTCCGGGAAATGTCGGCGCAATAGCCGTAGGGGCCGATCAGGTCGGTGTCGAAGCCGACCAGGTCGCCGGCTTCGATCGCGCGGCTGCTGCACTCCTGGAACCAGGGGTTCGTGCGCGGGCCGGAGGACAGCAGCCGGGTCTCGATCCATTCGCCGCCGCGCTTGACGTTCTCGGCGTGCAGATGCGCCCACAGCTCCTGCTCGGTGATCCCGGGCCTGAGCTCCGCCCGCATCACCGCGATCGCCGCCTCGCAGGCGGCGAGCGTGCAGCGCATGGCCTTGATCTCGTCGGCGGACTTGAGCGCGCGCGCCTGCTCCATGACCTCCTGGCCGTCGTGCAGGCGCAGGCCCTGCTCGGCCTCGAGCGCGGCGATGCCGGCGCGGTCGGCCTTGTCGACCGCGAGCCGGCGGTTGCCGCCGCCGTGCGCCCGGACCAGCTCGGCGATCTCCGCGGCCCAGCGCCCGGCGTGCTCGGCGACGCGCGCGCCGCTGTTGAAATAATACCAGGCGCGCGCCGGCCGGACCTCGTCGACCAGCTCGAGATGCCCGGACAGGTGCGCGCAGCCGTGGAAATCGAACACGATCACCGGCCCATCGGTCGCGACGAAGGCGTAGCGGGCCGGGTTGTGCAGGCACCAGACCTGCATGTTGGCGCTGTCGGTCGCATAGCGGACGTTGATCGGGTCGGCGAGCACGATCCCGGCGCAGTCGTGCCGGACCAACTGCTGGCGCAGGCGGGCCAGGCGCCCGGCGCGCAGCGTCCGCAGGTCGGGCAGCTCGAGGCCGCGCGCCCGCCACTCGGCGAGCGCGAGCTGGCCGGGGCCGAGATCGCCGAACGAGCCGCCGCCCGGCCGCCGCGCGGCAGCACCGACGATCTTCGAGGCATAGCGGGGAAGCGTCATGCCGCACCCTTGAGCCGACCACGGCGCACCGCCAGGAATGTGCCCGGTCGATGGCTGACCGGGCCGGCGCCGACCGTACGCCAAGTCGCTCGGGCATACCATTGATGGTTTGTCGATCGCAGCCGCCGTTGTAAGAAGTGGGCCGGCGGCCGGCAGCAACCGCAGCGAGAGCGCAGATGGCCAAGACGATCGGGATCCTGACCGCGGGCGGCGACAGCCCGGGGCTGAATGCCGCGATCCGGGGCGTCGGCAAGGCCGCGATCGGCGCCTACGGCATGCACGTGATCGGCTTTCGCGACGGCTTTCGCGGCCTGATGGAGAACCGGACCGAGCCGCTCAACCGGACCAATCTGTCCGGCATCCTGACCATCGGCGGCACGATTCTTGGCACCTCGCGCGACAAGCCGCAGCGCATGCCGGTCGGCGGCAAGACCATGGATATGACCGACGTGCTGGTCGAGACCTACCGCAAGCACCACCTGGACGGCCTGGTGTGCCTGGGCGGCGGCGGCACGGCCAAGAACGCGTATGCGCTGCTCGAGCGGGGCCTGAACGTCATCACGCTGCCCAAGACGATCGACAACGACGTCGCGCTGACCGACGTCAGCTTCGGGTTCGATACCGCGCTCGGGATCGCGACCGACGCGATCGACCGGCTGCACAGCACCGCCCACAGCCACCACCGGATCATCGTGGTCGAGGTCATGGGCCACAACGCCGGCTGGCTGGCGCTCGGCGCCGGGCTCGCGGGCGGCGCCGACGTGATCCTGATCCCGGAGATCCCCTACGACGTCGAGGCGATCGCCGAGGCGATCCGCCAGCGCTCGCGCACCGGCAGCCGGTTCAGCATCATCGCCGTGTCCGAGGGTGCCATGCCCCGGCAGCACGCCCAAGCCCTGCAGAAGGCCACGACCATCCTCGCCAGGGTCAAGGGCAGGTCCAACGACAAGCGCGCCGCGACCCGCAAGACCAAGGCCAAGACCGCGGTCGCCGCGATCAAGGCGGAGCTCGGCAGCCGGACGCTCGCGCTCGCGCAGCAGCTGGAGAGCCTGACCGGCCTCGAGGGCCGGGTCACGATCCTCGGCCATCTGCAGCGCGGCGGCACGCCATCCGCGGCCGATCGCCTGCTCGCAACCCGCCTCGGCACGGCCGGCGCGGCGTTGGTCAACGAGGGCGTGTTCGGGGTCATGGTCGCCGCCCGCGGCGAGGGCGCCGAGCCGGTGCCGCTCGCCGACGTGGTCGGCCGGCGCAAGACCGTGCCGCTCGACCACCCCTGGCTGCGCACCGCGCGCGATATGGGCGTCTCGCTCGGCGACGCGTGACTCCCGCCGGCGTTGGCCGGGCTCAATCGAGGCGCGCGACCTCGGGGTGGGCGCCGATCCAGCGCTGGCGCAGCTCCGCCCAGCGGCGCACGGCATCAGCGCCGGTGATGACGCTGAAGCAGTCGCTGAGCTCCGAGGGAAGCGGCCCCGGGAAGTCGTCTTCGCCGAACCAGAGGATCGTGTTGTCGGCGCACTCGACAAACCGGACGTGGTGCGACCAGAGCTGGGTCAAGCCCCGATTGATCGGCACTTCGTAGGCGATGACGTTGTCGCGGAGCACGAGCTTGGGCACCCGCGCGTCCTTCTCGCGGGTCTTGAACACGGCCTCGTAGCCCGCCTTGGTCCGATCGCCGTCGCGGTCGCGGCGACTGTAGGGGCCCGGCATGTTCTGCATCAGGATCAGATTGCCCTCGATCCGCACCGTGCCCGCGGCGCCTGCGCCCTCGGCGCCGTTCGAGACGCCGTTGGTGCCGCTGTAGAACGTGTAGCAGCCGTCGAACAGGTTGTCGGCGATCCGGCCCGCGGCATGGCCGTCGTTCTCGATGCAGTCGTCGCGGTTGTAGCTGACCCAGTTGCCGGCGAACACGAAGCCGTCGGCGCGGTAGGGCACGAACGCGTCGTGGTGGTTGTCGATCCGTACGCCCTCGACGACGCCGCCCTGACCGTTGATCGTGATCGCATAGCCGCCGCCCAAAGCCTTGGTCTCGGCCCAGGTGGCAGCGCGCGACTGAGTTCCGACGATCGTGCCGCCAAAGAAGCAGAACGAGGACGGCTGCGGCGGCGTGTTGTAGCGGGCGCTCCACAGATCGCGGCGGCCGGCGCCATCGATGTTGGTGCCCCAGTCGACCCCGATCTGGATCGGGCTCAGGCCGCGGCGCCGGTGGTTGTCGGCCATCAGGCTGGTCCAGTGGCCACCGCGGGCGTCGAACCGGGCGCCGCTCGGCCAGCTCGCGACCCGAAACCCGTCATAGCCGTAGTACCGGTCGAGCTGCGTGACCGGCCCCTCGAAGGTCGCCAGGCACCCGGGCGCAGCGCGCGCCGGCGCCGCGATCGCGATCAGAGCCGGCAGCGCGATCGCGATTAGCAGCCGCGCGGCGCTTCCAGTAGGTCTGCCATCGTGCGTGCGCATGATTCCTCCACTTGTCGTGCCCTCTCAGGCGCCCGGCCGCCCCTTGCGCCAAGCCTGGTAGCGGGCGCGGTTCGCCTCGTCCGGCGGATAGAGGCCGAAGATCCCCTGCCCGGCCCGGACCTCGTCGAGGATCCAGGCCTCGAGCTGCTCCTGGGCCGCGGCATCGCGCGCGACCTCGGCCGCCAGGTGGCGCGGGATCACGACCACCCCCTCGCCGTCGCCGACCAGGACGTCGCCCGGGAACACCGGCACCTCGCCGCAGCCGATCGGCTGCTGCAGGTCGACCGCGTGGTGGTAGGCAAAGCTCGCCGGCGCCGCCGCGCCGGCAGCGTAGACCGGCCAGGCGAGCGGCGTGATCTGGGGCGTGTCGCGGACCGCGCCATCGGTCACCACGCCCGCGACCCCGCGCCCCATCAGCCGGGCGATCAGGATGTCGCCCAGCGAGCCGCCGAAAGCCTTGCCGCGGCAGTCGATCACCAGCACCTGGCCGGCCGGGCATTCCTCGATCGCGCGCCGCTGCGGATGCTCGCGGCCCTCGAACCTGCCCGGATGATCGAGATCCTCGCGCGCCGGGATCATCCTCAGCGTATAGGCCTCGCCGACCATGACCGGCGCCGTGGGGGTCAGCCGGGCGACCCCCTGGACGAACGTGTTGCGCAAGCCCCGCTTGAACAGCTGCGTCGTCAAGGTCGCCGTGCTCGCCCGCGCCAGCAGCCGCCTGGTCTCGTCTGCCAAGCCGCTCATCCGTCGCTCCGGTTACCTGATCCCCAAGCAGGCAAACACCAAAGCAGGCGCGCTGGCAAGCGGCGCGGGCGCTGCCGGACTACGGCGAGCGCTGCCCAGGACCGGCCCTCCTCGATCGACGAAGGTGACGATTCTCGGCGGCGGATTTCAGGCCTCGCCGTCCCCGATGTCCAGCCAGCGTAAGCTTACGATCTTGTCCATGGAAAATGGCTTGACACACACGCACTCGCGGCCCTGCGCGTCGCGCTGATTGCCACCTAGCGCTCGAACGTCACCGGCCTCAGTATCGACGACAAGGCCAACATGGCCGGAGCTATCCGGCACGAGCGGCTGGAAAACGACGATGGCGCCCGGTATCGGGCTGTCGATAGGCTGCCCCCAATTCTTCCAATCGGCGGCCCGAGCACTTCGGAGGTTGGCCTGCTTAACCTTCTCATTGTCAGTATTGGCCATGCAAAAGCTGACAAAGGACGCACACCAGGCGGTATCTTCCGATTTGCGGCCCATGGCAGTGCTTGCATGGTAGTCCTCAATACGGGGATTGCTCGTGGGACCCGGAATCTCGAACACGCCTCGTTGTAGCTCCGCCCGGGCCGCCGCCATCCACGGCGCACCCCCCGGCCCCGCGATGCTTGGCTGAAATTGGGCGTCTTTCGGCAACTGCTCGACGATCTCATGGGCCTTCACAAAACCCTCTCGCAACCGACCGGCAAGGATGATGAGGGTCTGCTCAGTCGTGTTGACGAGCGAGCCGACACAAAATACCGTTGCATTGTTCTTGATGATCTGGTCGACGAAGGCAGTGGCATCCTCACCCTTCGTGGGCCGATAGAATTCGAGCAGAATATCGTCAATCTTACGAGCTCGCTCACCTTGCAGAGTGTGCAACGCCGCCTCGACGCCAAGGATGTGAGTGAGGCACAGCTCGGTGGCGGTCGGCAAGCGATCGAGCTTGTCCAGAATGCGCTCCGTTGCCTTCGCTACGAGTATGGCAGCAAAGGTGACCTGGGCGTGCCAATGTACGATAGCGGCTTCGGTGATCCCGGTATCGGCACCGTGCTCGACGACCATGCCTCTCCAGGTCGCTCGGATGAACTGAAACGGGCCAAAGGCGGTGGAGCCTGATGTGCCCACGTTCTTGATGCCACTCTCACACCAGGCGAGCGCTATCAGATAGTCTCGATTGACGCCGTACGTTCGAGCACTGTTGGTACAAACAGTTCCGAAAGCGACGGGATCGATTTCGGGATCGACCTGGGGCGCGGGAGCGTCTCGATTTACCCGATCCGCCGGGACGAACCCGGTGCGGACATTGCCAGACTCGTCGATCACCCGCACCTCGAGCCAGCCATCCGTCTCGGCGAGGATCTCAAGCGCGTCATCTAGGGTGACGACACCAAGCGGACTTTGTGCATTGAGATCCGGCGCGTTTCGAAGCTTGGTTCGTCTGGACATGCGTGCGGTCATCTTAGCCTCCAATTGATCGCAATCTGGCATTGGTGTAATTGGGCAGCAGTTCGGCTCCTGCGCCTGAAGCCAAGCGGATGAAGCTCACCGATCGCGATGGCGCGCGAGGCGATCGGCATCGTCCGATGCATCAGGTGCCGATCTCGTTGTCGAGCTCGCGGGTGAGGGTATCCGTCTCGGGAAACCTCGGATCACCGCTTGTGAACGACCTGATGGCATCGCGGGTCGGCGTATCCCATACGCCAGTGGTCGGCACCTCGAGACGTGACTGCAAGTCCTTGATTTGATCTGCAGATGCGTACTCGAACTTCTCATAAGCATTGCGATACGGCGGGTCGGTGCAAGGTGACGCTGCGAGCAAAAGGTTGACTTGGTTCTGATTGTCGAGCTGCCCCGTCCATTGGGCGCGGTCGCTGCTGATCGCGGACTGGAACAGAGCGATCGCTTTTCTGGTCTCCGAGCCCTCGCCACCGAAATTGCCGTCGGCTTCGACGCAGAGCGACGCTTGGATACGCTCGCCGTCGCTCAGGCTTAGCCGCTCCTCCTGCTCCGTTGCTGCGTTCCTGATGCTGGTGGTCGCTGGCGGCGTCGGCGCCAGGGGCTCATCTGGGTCCAGTCCCCGGCTCACATTGTCGAGTCTCCTCGACTGCTCTCGCACATCCGTGCCGACGGCCTCTGTGATCCCGACCAGCGCGCCCAGGATCGTGCCGGCGTCGTAGTAGTCGTTGAGATCGGCGAGCGCGAACGCCAGCGGATATTGGTTGATCCCCTTCGTCAGCCCCAATCGAAGGCGAACATTGACGCGCGCCCGATTGGCGCGCATCGCTGTGTGGATCGCGACCAGCGTGCGCTCTGCCAGCACCTCCTTCTGGAACGCTTCTCGACCTCCGATGATGAAGGCCGCGATTCCGGACAGAACCTGTGACGCGCCGCCCCCGGCGAACGCTGCGGTGGTTGTGAGACCCAGCGTCGCCAGGGTCGCGGCGAAGCCCGCTTCGCGGGTCTCTCGGAAAAGATTCTCCTCGAACTCCGAGAATTGAAGATCGATGGCGTGCATGCGCGCCGCCACCAGTTGGTTTCGGCACGCCAACTCGTCGAGACCGTCCTCGGCCCCCCTGTAGCTACAAGCGGTATTGCTCCGGAATCCGATGTGCGGCCCGCTTCTTCGTTCGGCGGATCTATCACAACCAGGCATTGCTTGATCTTGCCGGCCATGATAGAATTAAGTTCGCTTAACTCATCTGCCAGCTTAGTCGGCCGCTCCGGATACCCCCGGAAGGCGGTTTGACAACTGCCCAACATTATGACGAGGGGCATCCATAAAACGATGCTCGTCCATTCTGAGGTTCGTTTACCAATCAGCCGCAAGCTCATGGGTTCCGCCCTCTTTTTGCTTGCGGGAATGGACCAATCCTTTGTGCAGGCTCAAAATTTAGTGCGATTTCAGAAACTGTCAAGCGCATTGTTTGCCATTGTATGGTATTCTGGGTTATGCGATCGGCGCTGGCTCTTTGTGCGGCCTCGGCCGCAGGCCGAGCTCCACCACCAAGTGACACCGATGAAGTGTCTTCTTAACCTCCTTATCTTGCGGGCGACTGGCTGACGAAGCGCTCGACGGTCTCCCCTGGGCGGCGGCCCTGGTTTCGGTAGCCGAGGTGCGGCCGCTCGTGGTCTGTAGTGGTGCAGCCAGGCGTCGAGGTCGGCCTGGAGCGCCTCGACGCTCTCGTACAGCTGGCTGCGCATGGTGGGCCGGAAGAACGCCTCCAGCACCGTGCCGTTGAAGCGCTCGACGAAGCCGTTGGTGCGCGGCGAGCCGAGCCTGGTCTTGCGGTGCTCGATGTCGTTGAGCGCCAGGTAGAGCTGGTACGGGTGGCGCTCGGTGCCGCAGAACTCGCGGCCGTTGTCGGTCAGCAGCGCGCCGAGCGGCAGATCGAGCCGGGCGTAGAACGGCACGACGTCGTTGTGCAGGACCGCGACCGCGGCCTCGGGCTGCTTGGAGACGTGCAAAAAGCCGAAGGCGTAGGAGCCGAAGGTGTCGACCACGGCGTGCAGGTAGACCCGGCCGATGCCCTTGAGCGTGCCGACCATGAAGGTGTCGGCCGAGAGCAGCTGACCCGGCCGCTCGCTCTCGACGTGGCGCTCGCGGAAGCAGGGGTTGAGCTTCTCCAGGAACGCCGCCTGCTCGGGGCTGAGCTCGATCACCTGCTCGGCGTTGTGGCGCTCGAGCGCCAGCCAGCGCTCGTGGCGCGTGCCCAGGCCCTGGTCGTTGAGGATCTTTTGGATCGTGATCGCCGACAGGCGCCGGCCTTCCAGCGCCAAGAGCGCCTCGAGCCGATTGCAGCCGTCGGCGGGGTGCAACCGCGCCAGCGCCTCGATCCGCGCCACCACTTCGGGCGCCGTGGTCATCGGATGGCTCTTGGCGATCGGCGGCAGGTCCTTCAGCCCGTCGAGGCCTTCGAGCTGAAAGCGCCGTTTCCAGTCGTAGAAGCTGGTCCGGTCGATCCCGCCGCGCCGGCAGGCCTCGGCGACGTTGCCCAGCCGCTCGGCCAGCTCCAGCACCGTCAGCCGCCGATGCGCCAGCTTCGCGTTGGCATCCGTGGCCGTGACCCTACGCGCCGCCTGTGCCATTTCCGTCCTCCCTCTCCTGCAGCATGGACCCATCCCATCCGCAAGACAAGAAGGTTAAGAAGACAGATGAAGATCACCGCGCTCGAGACCATCCAGCTCGCCGAGTTCAGCAACCTGGTCTGGGTCGAGCTCAAGACCGACGAGGCCGTCACGGGCCTCGGCGAGACTTTTCGCAACCCCGAGGCGACGGTTGCCTATCTGCATGAGACCTGCGCGCCGTACCTGCTCGGCAAGGACCCGCTCCAGATCGAGCGCCACGCCCGCGCGCTGATGGCCGAGGTCGGCAACCACTTTGCCGGCTATCCCAGCCGCAGCATCGAGGTGCGGGGCAATTCCGCGGTCGATCTCGCGCTCTGGGACCTGTTTGGCAAGGCCGCCAACCTGCCGCTGTTCCAGCTGCTGGGGGGCCTCAGCCGCGAAAAGATCCGGGTCTACAACACCTGCGCGAGCGCTGCCTACAACCGGGTCGCGCGCGCCGACTCCAACACGCTGCTGGTCCGCCCGGGCGACGCCCTGAGCGCCGATCCGCTGGACGACCTCGCCGCCCAGCAGCAGCGGCCGGCCGAGCTCGCGCAATCGCTGCTCGAGGACGGCGTTTCCGCGATGAAAATCTGGCCATTCGACGGCCATGCGCTGGCGAGCGGCGGCCAGCACATCGCGCTCGAGGACCTGCGGCGCACGGTCGGGCTGATCGAGGCGATCCGGACCGCGGTCGGCGAGCGGATCGACATCATGCTCGAATACCACGGCCTCTGGCAGCTGCCGGCGGCGCTGCAGATCGCGGACGCGCTGGACGGGCTTGCGATCTACTGGCACGAGGACCCGATCGCGATGCACCAGCTGGACGACCTCGCCCGCTACAAGGCCCGAGTTCGGGGCCGGATCGCGGGCAGCGAGAACCTCGGCACCATGGTCTGGTTCCGCGAAGCGCTGGGCCGCGGCGCGGTCGACGTCGCCCACTTCGACATGGCCTGGATCGGCGGGCTGACCGAGGGCCGCAAGGTCGCGGCACTGGCCGAAGCGTTCGACCGCCCGATCGCGCCCCACGACTGCACCGGCCCGGTCACGCTCGCCGCCAACCTGCACCTGACGCTTGCCGCCCCGAACGCGCTGATCCTGGAGACCGTGCGCGCCCACACCCGCGGCTTCTACCGGGACCTGGTCACGACGTTGCCGCGCATCGAGCAGGGCCACGCCTACCCGCTGACCGCCCCCGGCCTCGGCACCGCGCTCCAGCCGGGCCTCAGGCAGCGCCCCGACGCCAGCATCCGCCGCAGCACGCTGCGGTAAGGGCCGAACTGCAAGTTGTCCCGTGGTGTGAGTTGGTTCATAGTCGGCGCGCGGTCTTCCATTTACGCGCAAGAAGCGGCGAGGGGTCGCGAGATGCAAAGGGCATGAGAGATTCGCCCGTCCCTTTTGGTCGGACCCAGTCGGCGATCCTGTGCGCCGACGTGCACGGCTACAGCCGCTTGATGGAGAAAAACGAAGAGCGCACGCAGGAGCGCGTCAATCGCTCGATCAACCTGATCCGCTCGCTGATCGGTGACTATCGGGGCCGTGTCGCGAGCGTCGCCGGCGACGGTCTGATAGCGCTGTTCGACAGCACGCCCCAGGCGCTCGAGTTCGCTTTCGCGATCCAGCGGGAGTTCGGCGACCAGACGGTCTGGAACCTCCACGACGACCCGATCACGTTCCGCATCGGGATCAGTCACGGCGAAGTCTATTTCGGCGAAGGCAACGTGCAGGGCCACAGCGTCAATGTCGCGGCGCGCATCCAGTCGCTCGCCCGGCCCGGTGGCATCTGCGTTACGGACATGGTCCGTCGCACCGCACGCGATAGCATCGGCGGCGTGCTGCGGCCGCTCGGCCTCAAATACCTGAAGAACATCGACGAGCCGATCGAGGTCTTCGCGATCGACAGCCACGGCAGCGAGGCGGTCCCGTCGCCACTTGCCCCGGTGGCCTCGGCTTCGCTTCGCGTGTCTCGTCCCGCGGTGGCCGTCGAGCCCTTCGTGGCCGTCTCCAGCGGCCGGGACGAGACCTATCTCGCGCTTGCGATGAGCGAGTCGCTGACCCAGGCTCTGGCCAGGTTCAACTGGCTCACGGTCAAGGAAGACCGCTCATCGGGACTGGTCACACCAGTGCTCGGCGGTCCGGCGACCGAGACCTTCGTTGTCGACGACGGCGACTACGTGGTGGCGGGCCGCCTCCTCCGGGTGCAGCAGAGCCTTCGTCTGGTCACGCGGCTGCTGGAGCACCCGGGCGGGCGCATCGTCTGGAGCGCCGCTACCAATCTCAGGGCCGGTCACACGTTCAAGCGGCTCGACCGGCTGGCGGCCGTGCTGGCGGCGCGTTTGGATCGCCAGCTCCTGATGGCCGAGGTGGCCAAGGCCTGGCAGAAGCCGCCGGAGGGGCTGGACGCCCACGACTACGTAATGCGCGCCGTCCCGCTGATGTTCCAGATGTCGAAGAGCTCGTTGCGCGAGGCCGACCTGCTGCTGCGCGCGGCCGAGGCGGGCCAGCCGCGGTCGTCCCGCAACCAGGCGCTGCGCGCGTTCGCGGCGCTGGTGCGCATCGGCCAGCAATGGGTGAGCGATCCCGGCGCGTCGCTCCAGGAGATCGATTGGCTGACCCGCTCGGCGATCGAGTACTCCCCGATCGATCCGATCGCGCTGGCCCTACGTGGGCACGTCGAATCCTTCCTCTTCCACCGCTTCGACAGCGCGCTCGACTGCTTCGCGCGCGCCCTCGAGAGCAATCCCTCCGAGCCGTTCTGCTGGGCATTCAGCGCCGTCACGCTGTCCTATCTCGGCCGGACGCAGGAAGCCATGGCGCGCCTGCAGCGTTACCGGGAGCTCTGCCCGCTCGACCCCTACCCGTTCTACTTCAACACGGCGTTCACGCTAACCTACGCGCTCGCCGGCGAGTACCAGAAGGCGGTCGAGGTCGGGCGCCGGGTCATCGCCGAGAACCCGAACTATTACGCCGCCTACCGTCCACTGATCACGAGCCTGGGGCGCATCGGCCAAGTCGACGAAGCGCGTGGCCTCCTCGACAAGCTGCTGATCAATGAGCCGCAGTTCTCGATCGGCTGGTTCCGCTCGAAGTACCCGCCGCTGCCCGACGATCAGCTCGATCACTACCTGGAGGGCTTCCGGCAGGTGGGCGTGCGGGAGGACTGAGCAGCGTTCGCGCCGGCCGGAACGGTGCTGCGCAGCACGAATAGCGATGTTCATTTTCAGACAATCCTTGTGAAGGAGGGCTAAGATGTCCAAGTCAAAATCGAAGTCAAAATCAAAGCAGGCGACCTTCCCGAATGAATACTGGCGCCCGGAATTCGAGATTTACACCTACTATCCAACCTTATTCGACCACGGCAGAGAGCTCCTGGCCGTGGATCTGGCGCAGCCACCTCAGCACGGCGACGTGATCGCCAGCGAGGTCAGAGAGCTGCTGCGGAAGCAGCAGGAGCTCAACGATCATCTCGAAGAGAGGGAGCGACGCTGGGGGGAGATCGAGTGGGAGCTGGATCACCTCGCGCGGGGCTACCAGACGGCGCTCCTGATCGGCCCGGACGCGTACTCGAAGACCTGGCAGCTGATGAACACCATGGGCGAACTGACGCTCATCCCGGTGATGCACTTCAAGAAGAAGTTCGCGCGGGCGCGCCCGACTCAGATCGAACCGAGGATCGCGCCGCTGATCGAGGTACCCGGGCATCCGGCGTATCCGAGCGGCCACTCGACCCAGAACTTTGTGATCGCGCACCTGCTGAGCGAGGTGATCGGCGACGACGCGGAGCTGATCGCGAGGGTGTTCGCGATCGCCCGGCGGGTCGCCGAGAACCGTGAGTGGGCCGGCGTCCACTACGCCAGCGATACTCAGGCGGGCGAGGAGCTTGCCCGCGAGATCTACCTGACCATGCGACGGGCGCTGGCCGAGCCGATCAAGGAAGCGATCGAGGAGTGGCAGGAGCTCGAGCTGGAGGAACGCGCCGAGCGAGTACCACGAGATCAGCCCGCAGCCGCGTACCAGTTGCAGGATGCGCCCGCCCAGTGGCGGAATCCATTCTCCGTGAGCCATTTTCATCGTCATCAATGGAATCTGCAGAACCGGGAGCAGACCGAGGGTAAGCCTGGGGTCGACATCAACGTCTTCGGCGCTTGGCAGCAGCTCCAGGTCTGGGAAGGAGCTCCCGCTCCTCAGAAGCCAGTCCGGGTCGCGCTGATCGACTTGGCGATCGACTTCGATCATCCTGCCCTGGTGGACCGATTCGATCGTGATTCTGCGGTCAATCTCGACTATCCTAGTGTGCCCAAGAACAACCCTTCGAGATACAAGGACGGCTTCGCGAGCTTCTCCTCCGCCCATGCGATCGCCTGCGCCGGCATCATCGCCGCCGACCGGCCGGAGCTGGTCTGGGAAGCAGCGAAAGGGAAGGCAGCGCCGGCCCCTGAGCCCGGTTGCCTCGGCATCGCGCCGCACAGCCGTATCATCCCCTTCCGGGCGATGACATTGACCGAGCCGGTGCGCCACAAGCGTCAGCTCCTGGCGAGGGCCGTGCTCCAGGCCGCAACCGGCCACACCTTCGTCGAGAACTGCGAGGCGGCGCCAAACGGGCCGGCCGCGGGCTGGAAGATCGCCGACCGGCAAGAAGCTCCGGCCGATCTCCTGCTCTTCCCGCTGCCGCTCGAACCGCTGCCCGAGCCGCGCTGGGATCCGTTGCCGCTGGCGCTGGCGTTCGCGGCCACCAGGATTCCGGTCATCATCCCAAGCGGGAACAAGGGGACCAGCAGCCTCACCTACCCGTGGGGCTTCGACGGCAAAGTCCTGCAACTGCGAAGCATGGAGCGGCTCGCGGATCTCCTCGACCTCGATCCGGCCAGCGCGCGCGCTATCTTCGTCGCTCCTGAAAGCAACCAGCAGACCGCCGCAGAGAGTGGTCAGCAGCCGCCCAAGAAGAGCGAGCACGACGTGCTCGACGAGCTGCTCCTCAGCCTGGGCAACGGCGTCGGGATCATCAACGTCGGCGCGTGCAACGACCTCGGCCAGCGGTCGCGCTACAGCCAGTACGGCAACGGGTTGACGCTGGTCGCGCCGAGCGACGACGTTCTGGCGTCACCCCAGCAGGCCGGGAACGGCACGCGGCGTCCGCCATCGATCGCGACGACCGATTTGAAGGGCATCGGCGGCTACATGCAGGACCAGAGCCACTTCACACTCTCCGACAACGAGTTCGGCTTCGGCGGCACGTCGGCTGCGGCGGCGCAGATAGCCGGGATCGTCGCGCTGATGCTGCAGGCCGGCCCCACTCTGTGCCCGAAAGATGTGCGCGAGATACTCTGCAACACGGCGCGAGTGAGCCTGCTGGTGGTGGATGACGGCAGCGCGCCGGCGCAGCCGTCGGCGGACTTCGGCTATGGCCTCGTCGATGCGGCCCGCGCGGTCGAGGAGGCGAAAAAGCGAGCGCCGAAGCCGGCGGCATCATAGCCCGCACCTCGTCACGCTGCGCCTCTGGAGGCCGCGCCGCCGAGGGTCGCCGCGGCCTCCGCCCGCCGCGCCGGGTCGATCTCCTGTACGAGCCAATCGCGGAACGCCTGGATCTTCGGCTGGTCGGCGCGCAATTCCGGGACCACGAAGTAGTAGGCGCATTCGGTCGGCAGCTCGAGCGCGAACGGCTGGACCAGCGCGCCGGTGGCGAGCGCCTCGTCCGCGATCGGGCCGCGGCTGATCGCGACCCCGGTGCCGCTGATCGCTGCCTGCAGCGCGAGCGGCAGCGATTCGAACTTGGGCCCGCGCACCGGGTCGATCTCAGGGACCCCGGCCGCGCGCAGCCAGAGCCGCCAGTCGTCCATGTCGTCGAATGCGTGCAGCAGCGTGTGCCGGGCGAGGTCGGCGGGCGCCCGCAGCGGCTCGGGACCCTCGAGCAGGCGCGGGCTGCAGACCGGGGTCAGCGTCGCGCTGAACAGGCGCTCGGCCAGCAGATCCGGCCAGTTGCCGAAGCCGTAGCGGATGCCGCAGTCGACGCCTTCGCGGGCGAAGTCGATCAGGCGCGGGGTCGCCATCAGGCGGATCTCGAACTCCGGCCGCAGCGCCTGGAAACGGCCGAGCCGGCTGGCGAGCCAATTGGCCGCGACCGAGGGTGTGGTGCTGATCGTGAGCGCGCCGCCGCAGCAGCGCTCGCGCACGCGTTCGACGCCGGCGGTCAGCTCGTCGAATGCGCGGCGCACCGAGGGCATCAGCAGCTGGCCCTCCTCGGTCAGCAGCAGACGCCGGTTGAGCCGGCGGAACAGGCTGACGCCGAGATCGGTCTCGAGCGCCTTGATCTGGTGGCTGACCGCGGCCTGGGTCACGTGCAGCTCGTCGGCGGCCCGGGTGAAGCTCAGGTGACGCGCTGCGGCCTCGAAGGTGCGCAACGCCGAGAGCGCCGGCAGGCGGTTGGCCATGGCATCGGTTCCGCATCAGTTGGGCTTATCCCAAGCATGCCCGCTCAGGCGCTGCGGTCAAGCGAGCAGCGAGGCTGGCGCCGATCGAGCCGGAGGACATAACACCAGCTCATTAATTCGGCATCGGTGACGCGCCGCTGAGGATCGCGCGGGGCCGGCCGGAGCACCGCCCTTACCGACCGCGGGTGGTAGGCAGCGGTGTCAGACCCGGCAGCGGACCGAGCCCGCCCTGCCATGAGCCCAATTGATGTGAGACATGAACAACCATCGTTTGTCCGAACGGCAGATACGAGCCAGATATGCAGCAGGAGATCGGACAAGTGAGCCCGACCATCGGGCTTCTTCCGGAGGCGAGACACATGAACGAGGCTTATCGAATCACCGGCATCCCGACGCTGTTCCCGATGCGGGCAGCGGTGACCGCACCGGAGTTCATGGCCCGGGAGCCGGTCGAGCGGGCCGCAGTCGGAGGCCGCTGGCTCGGCGGTCTGCGCCAGGCTGTCGAGCGCTGGCGCCGACGGGAGCGCGGCCGGCCGGGGCTTGCTCGTCTGGATGATCGCGTGCTGCGCGATCTGGGGCTGCGCGGCGCCGACCTCGGGGCCGGGCTCGAAGCGCCCTTCCAGGGCCTCGGCGAGCCGCTTGCGCGCACTCGCGGCGGCGGCCTCTGGCCGCTCTGAGAGCGCAAACTTGGCGACGATACCCCGTGCAGATGGAGTGCTGACGATGACCAGAACGGATGCCTATCCCGGGTTCGGGTCCCTGTTTTCCACGCTCGCGAGCGTGGCTTCGCCGGGCTTCGGCCGGGCCGGACCGCAGCTGAGGGCTCGCCCTGTGCAGCCGCGCGGGCTCCGCCGTGGGCTCGACCTGCTGCTCGCCTGGTCCGAGCGGACCCGCCAGCGGCGTGAGCTGCTGCGGCTCGACGATCGCCTGCTGCGCGACATCGGCATCACCCGCGCCGAGGCGACCGCCGAGGCCGAGAAACCATTCTGGCGCGCCTGAGCGGCGCGGGGAGAGGATCATGGCCAGTCGCATGGCGCAGGAGTTCCCGGCGGTCCGCTGGCAGACTGTGCCGTCGCGCGGCATCGACCACGAGCAGGTCCGGCGCTCGATCGAGCGCGGGCGGCGGCTCCGCAGCAGGGCGATCCGGCGCGCCGGCCGGACCGCATTCGCAGGCCTGCGCCACGGCGTCGCTGGGATCGCATGGGTGCTGCGCTGCGCCGGGCTCGCGCTCGCCGGCCGGCCGGAGCGGAGCGACTGCTGGCGCCGTACGCTGCGCCGCGCTTGACCGCCGCGCCGGACTGCTCTTTGCTCGGTGACGACCGGCCGCAGGGAGGACCGTACCGCCATGATGCTCGCGCACCTGCGCCGCATGGCGCGCTACAACCGCTGGGCCAATCAGCGCCTGTACGCGGCTTGTGCGACGCTGCCGGGCGCCGAATACCACAAGCCGCGGCGGGCGTTCTTCGGCTCGATCCACGGCACGCTCAACCACCTGCTGGTCGGCGATCGGATCTGGCTCGCGCGGATCAAGGGCGAGCCCTACCCGGACCTGCGCCTCGACGACCAGCCCTATGCCACTCTCGCAGCCCTCGAGCCGGCGCGCGCGGCCGAGGACGAGCACATGCTCGAGCTGGTCGACGGCTACGCCGACCACGACCTGCCGCGACCGATGCGCTACCGGCTGCTGACCCAGCCCGAGACCGCCGAGACCCCGCTCCACCTCTGCTGGCTCAATCTTTTCAACCACCAGACCCATCATCGCGGCCAGGTCCACGACCAGCTGTCGCAGACCGAGGTCGCGCCGCCGCCGCTCGACCTGATTTTTTATCTGCGCGCGGTCGGTCAGCAGCCATGACGGGCGAGCGCCGGTGAGCGTCTGCCTGCTGTCGGATGCGGCACTGATCGAAGCCCGCGCCGGGGCCGACATCGACGACGCAAGGCGGCTGTTCGCGGCGTATGCCGAATGGCTGGCGGTCGACCTGGGCTTCCAGGGGTTCGCGCAGGAGTTGGCCTCGCTGCCCGGCGCCTATGCGCCGCCCGCGGGCCGGCTGCTGCTCGCCCGGGCGGGTGGCGAGGCGGTCGGCTGCGTCGGCCTGCGCCCGCTCGAGCCCGGGATCTGCGATGAAGCGGCTCTGGGTCGAGCCGGGCTTCGGCGGCCGGGGCCTCGGCCGCGCGCTCGCCGAAGCGGTCATCGAGGCGGCGCGCGCGATCGGTTACGCGAAGATGCGGCTCGACACGCTGCCGGCCCGGATGCCGGCCGCCCAGCACCTCTATCACTCGCTCGGCTTTCGGGAGATCCCGCCCTATTACCACAACCCGTATCAGGGCGTCGTGATGCTGGAGCTCGACCTGGCCCGCTGACCCGCGTCCGCTCACGCCATCCCGAGCAGGCGGCGCAGGTCGTCCGGCAGCGCCTCGCCCCGCAGCGGATTGCGCACGGTGATGCCGTCGAGCGAAGCCCCTTCGCCCATGTCCTCGCTCAAGGCAATACTGCACCCCGCTTCACGCGCGGTGGCGAGCAGCACTGCATCCCACAACCCGAACTGCCCGGTCTCAAAAACGCTGAACGCCCTCGCAAAGGCCGTGACCCTGGCCGCCGTGATCGAGAACACCCGTAGCCAATCGCGCACTTGGGCCATGATCAACGGCTTGCTCAGCATTCGACGCCGCGTGGTGACGGTGATGAACTCGCAGAGCGATTGCGCCGTCAGGACGCAATCCAGCGCCGCGGCGCAATCCACGAGCTCGAGCGCACGCGAGTGCTTGGCGCCTTCGCCGCGGTCGATCGCATAGATGAGGATATTGGTGTCGATCGTAAACCGTTCAGCGCTCATAGAGTGAGTCGCGATCGAACGGCTCGCGCCGCTCGCCCAGATCGATCCCTCGCTGCATGCGCTCGAGCGCGCGGGCCCGGGCGGCCTGTTGTTCGGGAGTCAGGACGCGCTTGCCTGACTCGAACGGCACCAGGCGAGCCACGGGCTTGCCGCGGCGGGTGATGACGAAGCGCTCGCCCGCCTCGACCGCGCGCACGTAACGCGCAAACTGCTGGTTGGCCTCACGCAGCGCGATTTCCTGATCCATGCGTCCGAACCCACATTGTAGCACAAATGTAGCACATACCCCTGCAAACTCAAGCGTCACCTGAACATCATCCTCGGCAGCCAGGTCGCAAGCGCCGGGAACAGCGCGAGCACCGCGAGCGCCACCAGCTGGAGCAGCACGAACGGCACGATCCCGCGGTAGATGTCCATGGTCGTGACGCTCGCGGGCGCCACCCCGCGCAGGTAGAACAGGGCAAAGCCGAACGGCGGCGTCAGAAAGCTGGTCTGCAGGTTGACCGCCATCATTACGCCGAGCCAGACCGGGTCGAGGCCCATCATCAGCAAGACCGGCCCGACGATCGGCACGACCACGAACACGATCTCGATGAAGTCGAGGAAAAAGCCGAGCACGAACATCACCGCCATGACCGCGAACATCGCGCCGAAGGCCCCCCCGGGCAGCGCCAGCAGCGCGTCCTCGACCATCCGATCGCCGCCCAGGCCGCGAAAAACCAGGGCAAAGACCGAGGCGCCGAGCAGGATCACGAACACCATCGAGGTGATCATCATGGTCCGGCGCACGACGTCCCCGAGCACCTCGAGGCCGAGCCGGCCGCGCAGCGCGGCGAGCAGCAGCGCGCCCAGCGCCCCCAGCGCGGCGGATTCGGTCGGCGTCGCGATCCCGGCCAGGATCGAGCCCAGCACCGCCAGGATCAGCACTGCCGGCGGCAGCAGCGCGACCAGGACCCGGCGCGGCAGACCCCGCGGCCGGGCGCCGGTGATCAGGGCCGGGCTCGCCTGCGGGCGCAGCACCGCGACCAGGATCTGCCAGCCGAGGTAGAGGCCGACCAGCAGCAGCCCGGGCAGCATCGCGCCTGCGAACAGGTCGACGACCGAGACCGGCTCGGGCGCGAAGTTGCCGAGCGCCAGTTGCGCCTCGGTGTTGGCGCCCTGAAGGATGTCGCCAAGGATCACCAGCACGATCGAGGGCGGGATGATCTGGCCGAGCGTGCCGGCGGCACAGATCGTGCCGCAGGCGAGCTTCGGGTCGTAGCCCGCCTTCAGCATCGTCGGCAGCGACAGCAGGCCCATCGTGACCACGGTCGCGCCGACGATCCCGGTCGAGGCCGCAAGCAGCATGCCGACCAGCGTCACCGACAGACCAAGGCCGCCCGGCAGGCGGCCGAACAGCAGCCCCATGGTCTCGAGCAGCTGCTCCGAGAGCCTGGAGCGCTCGAGCATCACCCCCATGAAGACGAACAGCGGCACCGCGACCAGCACCTCGTTGACCATGACCCCGAACCAGCGGGACGGCAGGCTGGCGAGCAGGTGCAGATCGAAGGCGCCCAGCGCCACACCCAGCAGCGCGAACGCGAACGCGGTGCCGGCGAGCGAGAACGCGACCGGAAAGCCCGCCATCAGCACGCCGCAGGTGGCAGCGAACAGGGCGAGGCTCAACAGGTCGCCCCGCACGGATCAGACCGCCGCCTGATCCTCATGCGCGGGCGCGGCATCGGGATAGCCGCTCAGGACCAGAACGCTGCGACCAGCGAGGGCTAAGCCCTGCAGCAGGATCAGGCCGCAGAACAGCAGCAGCACGGTCTTGAGCAGGAACAGCCCGGGCAGGCCGCCCGCCTCGCGCGAGGCCTCGAGCCCGAGCCAGGACTGGAGCACGTAGGGGAAGCTCACCGCGGCCGCGTACGCGACCACCGGCGCCAGCAGCAGCAGCGCGCCGAGCAGGTCGACCCAGGCCTTGAAGCGCGCGCCGGCCGGCCGGTAGAAGATGTCGATCCGGACGTGGCCGTCGTGGCGGAGCGTGTAGCCGGCGCCGAGCATGAACAGCATGCCGTGCAGCCAGACGTAGGACTCCTGGAGCCAGACCCGTCCCCAGGCAAAGCCGTAGCGGGCGACCACGACGAAGACGGCGATCAGGACCATGGCCAGCGCGAGCCAGGCGACCGCGCGCCCGATCGCCTCGTTGAGCCGGTCGATCCCGCGCACCAGCGCCGCAACCACGTCCATGCGCCTGTTTCCGTCGCCCCGGAGCCGCATTTCCGGCGTTCCGGGCGCGATCTTAGCCGGCCGGCCGGTCGCCACCAGCGGAATTGACCGGCGTGATTGCCAAATCCCGGGCTCGGGGGTAAAAACCAGGCTTCGAAACCCTATCTGAGCGCAATGTTGCAGCGCACCCCGAGCCTGAGCGCCGGCGCCGGCGGTCTTGAAGTGATCGTCGGACGTGGAAAAGACAGCGCGGCGAAGCATCCTTTGATTGAAGTTGATCGACCAGATGTCTACCCTCGGTCCGGCGTTCGGCAGGATTCCGAGATAGGCTTGGCGGCGGGCGGGGTGATCTGTGGTTTCGGTCCGCGCGGGCCTCTGCCGGCCCGTAAGCGCCTGCGGCGCCGCTGAGCCATGGCCGAGCGGAAGCCGACGCCCCCGCGCAGGGAGCCCATGGGCAAGCTGAACGTCGACGCCGCGCTGATCGAGACGCTGGCGGACCTGCTGCAACGGACCGGCCTGACCGAGATCGAGCTCGCCGAAGGCGACGCCAAGGTGCGGGTCGCGCGTGCCCCGCAGCCGCTGATCGCAGCGCTCGGGAGCCTCCAGCAGGCGCCGCCTGCCGCCGGCACCGCCGGCCTGATCGCAACCGCCGAGCCGGCCACAGCGAATGCCGCCGACCGGCATCCGGGCGCGGTCCGGGCGCCGATGGTCGGAACCGTCTACCTGACCCCGGAACCCGGCGCGCCGCCGTTCGTCGACATCGGCGCCGAGGTCCGCGAGGGCCAGACGCTGCTGATCATCGAGGCGATGAAGGTCATGAACCCGATCCGGGCGCCGCGCGGCGGCCGGATCGCGAACGTGCTGGTCAGCAACGGCGATCCGGTCGAGTACGGCGAGCTGCTGCTGATCATCGAGTAGGATGTTCGACAAGATCCTGATCGCCAATCGCGGCGAGGTGGCGCTCCGCATCCTGCGCGCCTGCCGCGAGCTGGGGATCGAGACGGTCGCGGTCCACTCGACCGCGGACGCCGAGGCGATGCACGTCCGCCTCGCCGACGCGAGCGTCTGCATCGGGCCGCCGCCGGCCGCCGAGTCCTACCTCAACAAGGTCGCGATCCTGGCCGCGGCCGAGATCACCGGCGCCGATGCGATCCATCCCGGCTACGGTTTTCTGTCCGAGAACGCCGACTTTGCCCAGATGGTCACCGAGCACGGCTTCGTCTTCATCGGCCCCAAGCCCGAGCACATCCGGCTGATGGGCGACAAGGTCGCGGCCAAGGCGGCGATGCGCCGGCTCGGCATCCCGGTGGTCCCGGGCACCGACGGGCCGGTGACCCACGAGGTGATGGCGCGCGACGCCGCCGATGCGCTCGGCTACCCGGTGCTGATCAAGGCGGTCGCCGGCGGCGGCGGCCGCGGCATGGTCGTGGCCGAGGACGAGGCCCAGCTGCTCGACGGGCTGCGCCTGGCCCGGCGCGAGGCCGCGGCCGGCTTCGGCGACGACCGGGTCTACCTCGAGAAATACCTGGTGCGACCACGACACATCGAGATCCAGCTGCTGGCGAACGAGGCTGGCCACTGCCTCCATCTCGGCGAGCGCGAATGCTCGGTCCAGCGCCGGCATCAGAAGGTCATCGAGGAGGCGCCCTCGCTGGTCCTCGATCCGGCGACCCGAGACGCGTTCGGGGAGCGGGTCGCCGCCGCGTTCACGCGGCTCGGCTACCGCGGCCTGGGGACCGCCGAGTTCCTCTACCGGGACGGCGAGTTCCACTTCATCGAGGTCAACACTCGGCTGCAGGTCGAGCATCCGGTGACCGAGTTCGTGACCGGGATCGACCTGGTGCGCGCCCAGATCCGGGTCGCGGCCGGCGAGCCGCTCGGCTTCGAGCAGGCCGACGTCCGCTTCGAGGGCCACGCGATCGAGTGCCGGATCAATGCCGAGGATCCGGTGAGCCTTTTGCCCTCGCCGGGCAGGGTTGCGACCTACCATCCGCCGGGCGGCCCGGGCGTCCGGGTCGACAGCGCGCTCTACGCCGGCGCCAGCGTCCCGCCCTACTATGACAATCTGATCGCCAAGCTGATCGTCCACGACCAGTCGCGCGGCACCTGCCTGGAGCGGCTCCGGCGCGCGCTCGCCGAATATGTGATCGTCGGCCTGCCGACCAGCATTCCGCTGCTCCAGGCGATCGCCGACGATCCGGTGTTCGCCGAAGGCGACTACCACATCGGCTGGCTGCCGGAGTTCCTCCAAACCTGGCAGGGCCGCAGCCGCTGAGCGCGGGCGCGCCCTTGTCCGGCGCGACCGCGACCGCTATTCCAGGAAACATGCTCGCGCTGACGCCGGATCTGCTGCTGTGCGCCTATGCCAGCGGCCTGTTCCCGATGGCCAACGACCGGCACGATCCGACGATCCACTGGATCGAGCCCAGGCGCCGGGGAATCCTGCCGCTCGACCGCTTCCACGAGCCGAAGAGCCTGCGCAAGCTGATCCGCAAGGGGCGTTTCGAGATCCGGGTCGATCAGGCCTTCGAGCGGGTCATCCTGGCCTGCGCCGAGCCCCGCCCGGACCGGCCGCGGACCTGGCTGAACGACGACCTGATCGAGCTGTACTGCACGCTCCACCGGCAGGGCTACGCGCACAGCGTCGAGAGCTGGGCCGATCAGCGCCTGGTCGGCGGCCTGTACGGCGTCTCGCTGGGCGCCGCCTTTTTCGGCGAGAGCATGTTCTCGCGAACGCCGGATGCCAGCAAGGTCGCGCTGGTCGCGCTGGTCCAGCGCCTGCAGACCGGCGGCTACCTGCTCCTCGACACCCAGTTCGTGACCGATCATCTGCGCCGGTTCGGTGCGATCGAGATTGCGCGCGAGAGCTACCACCGTCAGCTGCGGCAGGCGCTCGAGACGCCGGCTCGGTTCTATTCCGACGGCGGCGCGGTCTCTGCCTCCTCCTCGTCGACGCCCTGGTCGCCCTGAGCCGGCGGGCCTTGGTCGGCGCCCGGGGCATCCTCGGCGGGCACCACCGGGTCGTCGCAGTCGGTCACCCAGACGTCGTAGACCGGGTGCTCGAGCGCCGAGACCGCCGGGCTCGAGGCGAACATCCAGCCTTTGAACAGATCGGTCGACGGCGCATCCGGCTCCGAGACCGGCGGCAGTTCGCGAATCTCGAGGAAGGCAGCACTCTCCGGCGGCTCGGTCGGCGGCGTCTCGCGGCAGGCGTGGACGACGATCTCGAGCGTGCCGAACTGGGTCGGGACGCCGATCGGCGCCCGGATCGGCGAGACCCGGGCGGTGACCTTGTCGAGCCCCTGGAGGACCGCGGCCTGATATTCGATCGTCGGCCCCTGGGCCCGGGCGCCGGCACTGGCCAGCGCCAGCATCAGGACCGCGGCCGCGGCCAGCCGCAAGCTCACTGGTTGGCCGAGCCCTGACCAGCGGGGTCCTCGGCGCCCAGTGGATCGGACCCCGGCGCACCGGCGCCCGGGGTGCCGGCGCCCTGGCCATCAGAAGCCTTCTGATCGCCGCTCTGACTGAAGATCATGTGGCCGATCAGGTCTTCGACGTTGATCGAGGACTGGGTCAGCGTGACCTGGTCGCCAGGCTTCAGCATGTCGATCTCGCCGCCCGGCAGCAGCGCCAGATACTTGCCGCCGAGAAGGCCGTCGCTGACCACCGCGGCCGAGGTGTCGAGCGGCAGCTGGAGGTCGTCGCGCACGCTGAAGCGGACCTCGGCCTGGTAGGTCTCGGGATTGAGGCTCTGGTTGACCACCGTGCCGATCTTGATGCCGCTGATCCGGACATCGGCGCCGCGCTCCAGACCGTCGACCCGGGTGAACCGGGCGATCAGCTCGTAGCCGCCGGTGTCGCGGACCTGGCTGCTGCGGTAGGCGAAGGTCAAAAAACCGATCGCGACCACGAGAACGATCGCGCCAAGCAGCGTCTCGAGCACATTGCGGGTCATGGTCGGCCCCGGGGTCGTCACTACGAAAGCGCGCTTAACATCGTAACTTTGCCACCCAGGCGCAAGCGTATAGCTCGTCGCCGCGGCCGCGATCGGCCGGAGCCCGCTATGCCGGCCCCAGCCCCAGCAGCGCGTCGGCGAACGCCTGGGCTTCGAACGGCCGGAGGTCGTCGACCCGCTCGCCGACGCCCAGCATGCGCACCGGCAGGCCGAACTGATTGGCCAGCGCCACGACCACGCCGCCGCGCGCGGTGCCATCGAGCTTGGTCACCGCGAGGCCGCTGACCGGCACCATGGCGCGGAACGTCTCGACCTGGTTGCGCGCGTTCTGGCCGGTGGTCGCATCGAGCACCAGCAGGACCTCGTGCGGCGCGGTGGGGTCGAGCTTGTTCAGCACGCGCACGACCTTGGCGAGCTCATCCATCAGCGCCTGCTTGTTGTGCAGCCGGCCGGCGGTGTCGATCAGCAGCACGTCGGCATCCTGCGCGCGGGCCTGGTGCAGCGCATCGAAAGCCAGGCCCGCGGCATCGGCGCCGGGCGGCCGCTTGATCACCTCGCAGCCGGTGCGCTCGCCCCAGATCTCGAGCTGCTCGATCGCCGCGGCCCGGAAGGTGTCGCCGGCCGCCAGCAGCACCCGCTCGCCGCCGTTCTTCAGCTGATGGGCAAGCTTGCCGATCGTCGTGGTCTTGCCGGTGCCATTGACGCCGCAGACCAGGATCACGTAGGGACGCTGGCCGCCATCGAGCTGCAGCGGCCTGGCCGCCGGCTCGAGGATTGCCCCGATCGAGCGGGCGAGCGCGCTCCGCACCTCGTCGTCGGTCACCTCCTTGCCGAATCGGGTCCGGGCCAGCTCCTGGACCAGCAGGGCTGCGGTCTCGACCCCGAGGTCGGCGCCGATCAGGGCTTCCTCGAGCTCCTCGAGCGTCTCGGCATCGAGCCTGCGCTTGCGCAGAACCGCGGCGATGTTGTCGCGCAGGCGGTCGGAGGAGCGGCTGAGACCCTGGCGCAGCCGCTGCAGCCAGCCGGCCCCGGGTGCGGCGGGCTCCGCTTCGCTCGGGGCCTCCGCCGCGGCCACCGGCGCCTCGTCCGGCTTGCGCCCGAAGCGCCGCCACCAGCGGTCCCTGACGGGCTCGGTCATGGCGCGGGCCGCCCGAGCAGCGCCCCGTCCTCGATCCGCTCGGCGATCACGCCGACCACGCGCCCGGCGGGCGGCGCCGGAGCGGAAAAACGAAACCGCGCGAAGGCCTCGGTGTGGCCGCGGCCCCCGGCCTCGACCAGCACCAGCGCCGCGCGGCCGACCTCGCCCCGGAGATAGTGGGACAGGCGCAGCTCGCCCGCGGCGCGCAGCCGGGCGGCGCGCTCCCTGCGCACCGGCTTGGCGACCTGCGGCATCCGCGCGGCCGGCGTGCCCGCGCGCGCCGAGTAGGGGAACACGTGCAGATGCACGAGCTCCGCCTCCTCAATCAGTGCCAGCGTCTGCCCGAACATCGCCTCGGTCTCGGTCGGAAAGCCCGCGATCAGATCGGCGCCGAACGCGATGCCGGGCCGCAGCCGCCGCAGCCTGGCGCACAGGCGCAGCAGGTCGGCGCGGCTGTGGCGGCGCTTCATGCGCTTGAGGATCAGATCGTCGCCGGCCTGGACGCTGAAGTGCAGATGCGGCATCAGCCGCGGCTCCGCGGCGATCAGCTCGATCAGCTCGGGGTCGAGCTCGGCAGGGTCGAGCGAGGACAGGCGAAGCCGCGGCAACTCCGGCACCAGGCGCAGCAGGCGGCGCACGAGCTGACCGAGGCTCGGCTGGCCGGGCAGGTCCCGGCCGTACGAGGTCAGATCGACCCCGGTCAGCACGAGCTCGCGGTAGCCCGCCTCGACCAGGCGGCGCGCCTGCGCCACGACCTCGCCGGCCGCGACGCTCCGGCTCGGGCCGCGGCCGTAGGGGATGATGCAGAACGTGCAGCGGTGGTCGCAGCCCTGCTGGATCTGGACGAAGGCCCGCGTGCGGCCGTCCAGACCCTCGACCAGATGCCCGGCGCACTCGCGCACGCTGCCGAGGTCGTCGACCACGATCCGGGCGCTCTCGCCGCCGGGCGCCGCCAGGGTCCGCCAGAGCTCGGGGCGCAGCTTGGGACCGTTGCCGACCACCTGGTCGACCTCGGCCATCGCGGCGTAGCGCTCGGGGCTGATCTGGGCGCTGCAGCCGGTGACCAGGATCCGGGCGCTCGGCCGCTCGCGCCGCGCGCGCCGGATCGCCTGGCCGGCCTGGCGCTCGGCCTCGGCGGTGACCGCGCAGGTGTGGACGATGATCAGGTCGGCCAGGCCCTGCGCCGCCGCCGCCCGCCGCATGACCTCCGAACTCGAGCGTGTTCAGCCGGCAGCCGAAGGTGATCACCTGCGGCCCCGTCATGGCCGCGCCTCCGTGACCGCCAGCATCTCCGGGTCGAGCCGCCCCCTGAAAGTGTGCCCTGCCGGCCCGGTCATCATGACCCGATCGGCCTCGTTCCAGGCGATCTTGAGTGCGCCGCCATCAAGGCGGACCTCGGCCGCGCGCTCGGTCAGGTCGCGGCGCACCGCCGCCACCAGCGCGGCGCAGGCGCCGCTGCCGCAGGCCTGGGTCAGGCCGGCGCCGCGCTCCCAGACCCGGAGCCGGATCGAGCGGCGATGGCGGATCTCGGCGACCCCGATGTTGGCCCGCTCGGGGAACAGCGGATCGCGCTCGAGCACGGGCCCGAGCTCGGCCAGCGGCACGGCCTCGGCGTCGTCGACGAAAAAGACCGCGTGCGGATTGCCAACGTTGACCCCGACCGGCCGCGCCAGCGGGCCGAGCTCGAGCGCGAGCGTCAGCGTATCCATCGGCCGCGCCAGCGGGATCTCGTCCCAGCCGAAGCGCGGCCGGCCCATATCGACGCTGTAGCCCTGGACGCTAACGGTCACAGGCAGCACGCCGGCCGCGGTCTCGATCGCCGCCCGACTGCCGCCCCGCTCCTCCATGATCAGGCGCGCGACCGCCCGGGTGCCGTTGCCGCAGGCGCCGACCTCGATGCCGTCGGCATTGTAGACGCGCATGAACAGATCCGCCCGCTCCGAGGGCTCGAGGCAGAGCAGCTGATCGCAGCCGACGCCGAGCCTGCGGTCGGCGATTCGGCGGATCTGGGTGGCCGAGAGCGACAGCTTGCCGCTCCGTCGATCGAGGATCACGAAGTCGTTGCCCAGCCCCTGCATCTTGTAAAAGTCGAGCTCGTCCATGGCGCTGCCAATATGGCGATCGGACAGGCCGGCGCAACCGGCAAATCGGCGCCAAGCTTGGGCCGCGGCTTGACTTCGAAGGCGCCCGCCCCGACATTTCGCGCCGTCCCGCCCCCTGCCCGAGCGCGCGCTGCCGGCGCTGGCGCCAGCGATGGTGATCCGAATGTTCGAATCTCTCTCCGGCCAACTCGGCTCCGTGTTCGATCGGCTGCGCCGCCGCGGCGCGCTCACCGAGGCCGACGTCGAGGCGGCGCTGCGCGACATCCGGGTCGCGCTGCTCGAGGCCGACGTCGCGCTGCCGGTGGTCAAGGACTTCATCGCCGGCATCCGCGAGCGCGCGGTCGGCCAGGAGGTGCTGCGCAGCGTCACGCCCGGCCAGATGGTGGTCAAGGTGGTCAACGACCGCCTGGTCGAGCTGCTCGGCGGCGAGGCGCAGGATCTCGCCCTCGCGGGGGCGCCGCCGCGGGTGCTGCTGATGGTCGGCCTGCAGGGCTCGGGCAAGACCACGACCAGCGCCAAGCTCGGCCTTCGGCTGCGGACGCGGGCGCGCCAGAAGGTTCTGCTCGCCTCGCTCGACGTCCAGCGCCCGGCGGCCCAGGAGCAGCTTGCGGTGCTCGCCCGCCAGGCCGGCGTCGACAGCCTGCCGGTCGTCGTCGGCGAGGCGCCGCTCGCGATCGCCGCGCGCGCGCTCGAGAGCGCCCAGCGCCAGGGCTACGACGCGCTGATCCTGGACACCGCCGGCCGGCTGCACATCGATGAGGCGCTGATGACCGAGCTGGCCGCGGTGCGCGACCGCGTCCAGCCGCAGGAGACGCTGCTGGTCGCCGACGCGCTGACCGGCCAGGACGCGGTCAACCTCGCGCGCAGCTTCCACGAGCGGATCGGCATCTCGGGCATCGTTTTGACCCGGATCGACGGCGATGCCCGCGGCGGCGCCGCGCTCAGCATGCGCGCGGTCACCGGCCAGCCGATCAAGCTGGTCGGCACCGGCGAGAAGCTGGAAGCGCTCGAGCCGTTCCACCCCGACCGGATGGCATCTCGCATCCTCGGCATGGGCGACGTCGTCTCGCTGGTCGAGAAGGTGAGCGAGGCGGTCGACCAGGCGGAAGCGGAAAAGCTCGCGGCCAAGATGCAAAAGGGCAGCTTCGACCTCGACGATCTCGCGGGCCAGCTCAGGCAGATGCGCAAGATGGGCGGCATGAGCAGCATTCTCGGCCTGCTGCCAGGGGTGCAGAAGATCAAGCAGCAGCTCGCCGAGGCCAAGCTCGACGACCGGATGATCGGCCGCCAGATCGCGATCGTGAGCTCGATGACCCTTTACGAGCGGCGTAATCCGAAGGTCATCCACGCCTCGCGCAAGCGCCGGATCGCGGCCGGCGCGGGCCTCTCCGTGCAGGAGGTCAACAAGCTCTTGAAGCAGCACCAGCAGATGCAGACGATGATGAAGCGGGTCAAGAAGATGGGCGATCGGCCGTTCCTCGGCCGCGGCCTGCCGCCGGGCCTGCTGCCACGGTAGTTCGGAATTCCGGAAGGAGCGACCATCCTTTACCATGTCGCCACGCAGGAGGGGTCAGATGGCGACCGCACTCGACCTCGGGCAGCAATCGCTGGCCGACTTCCTTACCTGGGAGCGCGAGCAGCCCGAGCGCTACGAACGGCTGCGCGGGGTCGTCCGGATGATGACCGGCGGCACGATCGACCACAACCGGATCACCCGCAACGTCGCCGAAGCGCTAATGTCCCCCCTACGAGGCAGCGGCTGCGAGGTCTTCACCAGCGACATCAAGGTGACGACGCCCGCCGGTGACGTCATGTATCCGGACGTGGTTGTCGCGTGCGGCGAGATTCCGGGAAAGGCAACCCAGCTCGAGACGCCGGTGATCGTCGTCGAGGTACTTTCAGAGAGTACCGCGGCACGCGATCATGGGCACAAACGCTGGGCGTACCAAACGATCCCCTCGCTGCGGCACTACCTGCTGATCGACCAGGACGAAGCAGGAGCGGAGGTCGCCACGCGCGCCGACGACGGCAGCTGGCGAAGCTTGATTCACCTGGGACTGGACCCGCGTCTGCGACTTGACGCGCTCGGCGTCGAGCTCGGCCTCGCCGAGATCTTCGCGCGGGTCAGCTTCACGCCACCAGCTTCTCCCGGGATGGCGGCCGACGGCTCGCCGCGCTCCGGCTGAAGCCGTGCCCGGCGCGGCAAGTCGAGGCTTGACCGCTAGCAGCCGGGCGACTACTTCTTCGGCCGCCGTGCACCCGGCCGGCGGCCGGACCCCCCGGTCATGTCCCCTGATGCGATCGACCGCCGAGCCCGCTCGTGGCGCGGTCGAGCAGGATTGGATCGATGAGCGTTCGCCTTCGCCTGGCCCGCGGCGGCACCAAGAAGCGGCCGGTCTACCGGATCGTCGCGACCGACTCGAGAAGCCCGCGCGATGGTCGCTTTCTCGAGAAGCTCGGCACCTACAACCCGCTGCTGCCGAGCGACCACCCCTCGCGGATCGTGTTGCGCGAGGAGCGCATCCGGCATTGGCTCGCGACCGGCGCCAAGCCCAGCGACCGGGTCGCGCGCTTCCTGGATGGCGCCGGCATCACCTCGGATACGGCCAAGCACCGCGGCACCGGCAAGCGGGCCCGGGAGCTTGAGGTCAAGCGGGCCGAGGCGGCCGCGGCCGCCGGCGCCTGACGGACCGGGTGCGCGAGGCGTCGTGCGGAACCAGCGCTCATGGTCGAACGGCGACAAGCTTCGGCGTGGGTCTGCGTGGCCAGGATCGTGGCCGCGCACGGCCTCTCCGGCGCGCTCAAGCTCCGCTGCTTCACCGAACGGCCGGCCGACGTCGCCGCTTACGGTCCGCTCTATGACCGCAATGGCCAGCGCCGGTTCGAGCTGAAGCTCATCGGCGAGGCGCGCGGCGGCGTCCTCGCGCGCGCCGAGGGCATCGCTGACCGGACCGCGGCCGAGGCGCTCGCAGGCACCCTGCTGTTCGTCCCGCGCGCGGCCCTGCCGGCCCCCGGACCGGATGAGTTCTACCATGCCGATCTCGAAGGCCTGGTCGCGCTGCGGCCGGACGGCGCCCGGCTCGGCACGGTGCGCTGTCTGGGCAATTTCGGCGCCGGCGATCTGATCGAGATCGCGGCCGACGACGGCCGCGTGCTGAGCCTGCCGTTCGATCGCCGGACCGTGCCTATGGTCGATCTGGCGCGCGGCCAGCTGATCGTCGAGCCGCCGGCGGAATTGCTGGTCGACCAGCAGGCGTCCGGGACGGACGGCGCGGAGGCGCGGCCATGAGCGAGCGCGCCGGACCCTGGGCCGCGACCGTGCTCAGCCTGTTCCCGGAGATGTTTCCGGGCCCGCTCGCCTGTTCGCTGGCCGGGCGCGCGCTGCAGCAGGGCATCTGGTCGCTGGCCACCGTCAACCTGCGCGAGTTCGCGAGCGATCGGCACCGGACCGTCGACGACCTGCCGTTCGGCGGCGGCGCCGGCATGGTCATGCGCCCGGACGTGATCGCGCGCGCGCTCGACCACGCGCTCGCCGCCGGACCGGAGCGACCGCTCCTTTATCTCAGCGCGCGCGGCGCCCCGCTCGACCAGGCGCGGGTCCAGGCGCTTGCCGATGGCCCCGGAGTTGTGGTCTTATGCGGCCGCTTCGAAGGCGTCGACCAGCGGGTCATCGAGGCCCGGGCGCTCGAGGAGGTCAGTCTCGGCGATATCGTGCTGTCGGGCGGCGAGCCGGCTGCGCTCGCGCTGCTCGATGCCTGCGTGCGCCTGCTGCCGGGCGTGATCGGCGCCAGCGCCTCGCTCGATGAGGAAAGCTTCGCGGGCGGCCTGCTCGAGTACCCGCACTACACCAGGCCCAAGGTCTGGGAAGGCCGGCCGGTGCCTGCGGTCCTTGTGTCCGGGCACCACGCCGAGATCCGGGCCTGGCGCCGCCAGCAGGCCGAGCTTGCCACCCGGATGCGCCGGCCGGATCTCTGGGCGCGCCATCTCGCCGCCGGTAGCGCGCACGGCCGCGCCGGCGGGCCGATCCCTCGGGCCGATGACCAGTGAGGTTTGCCATGAACGTGATCCAACAGCTCGAACAGGAACAGATCGCAGAGCTCACGGCCGATCGCCCGATCCCCGACTTCGCGCCCGGCGACACGATCCGGGTCAACGTCAAGGTCGTCGAGGGCTCGCGCGAGCGCGTCCAGGCCTTCGAGGGCGTGTGCATCGCGCGCAAGAACCGCGGCCTCAACTCGGCCTTCACGGTCCGCAAGATCAGCTACGGCGAGGGGGTCGAGCGGATCTTCCCGCTATACAGCCCCCAGATCGCCGGGATCGAGGTCCTGCGCCGGGGCCGGGTGCGGCGGGCCAAGCTCTACTATCTGCGCGGCCGGACCGGCAAGGCGGCCAGGATCAGCGAGCGGCGCGATGAGCGCGGGCGCGCTCGCGCCGAGGATGCCAATGGCGCCGGGGCAGAGGATGCCGGCGGCAACGGCGGCACCGAGGAGTGACCGGCGGCCAAGGACCACCGGCAGGCTTTGGGGAGGCAAGGTCATGGCCGAAGCCAGAACGCTGTTCGACAAGATCTGGGATGCGCACGTGGTCGAGCGGCAGGACGATGGCACCTGCCTGATCTACATCGACCGCCATCTGGTCCACGAGGTGACCAGCCCACAGGCCTTCGAGGGTCTCCGCCAGACCGGGCGCAAGGTGCGCCGGCCCGATGCCACGCTCGCGGTCCCCGACCACAACGTCCCGACCACCGATCGCTCCAAGGGCATCGCCGAGCCGCAGTCCCGGCTCCAGGTCGAGACGCTGCAGCAGAACTGCCGTGAGTTCGGCATCGAGCTGTTCGACGTCGAGGACATCCGCCAGGGCATCGTGCACATCATCGGCCCCGAGCAGGGCTTCACGCTGCCCGGGACGACGATCGTCTGCGGCGACAGCCACACCTCGACCCATGGCGCCTTCGGCGCGCTCGCCTTCGGCATCGGCACCTCCGAGGTCGAGCACGTGCTGGCGACCCAGACCTTGCTCCAGAAGCGGCCGCTCAACATGCGGGTCAGCGTCGCCGGCGACCTGCCGTTCGGGGTCACTGCCAAGGACGTGATCCTCGCGATCATCGGCAAGATCGGCACCGCGGGCGGCACCGGCCACGTGATCGAATACGCGGGCGATGTGGTGCGCGGCCTGTCGATGGCCGGGCGCATGACGATCTGCAACATGTCGATCGAGGCGGGCGCGCGGGCCGGCCTGATCGCGCCCGACGAGACCACGTTCCACTATCTTCAGGGCCGGCCGATGGCGCCCAAGGCCGGCGCCTTCGAGCAGGCGGTCGCAAGCTGGCGGACCCTGCCCTCCGACCCGGGCGCCCGCTACGACAAGGAGGTGACGCTGGATGCCGCCCTGATCGAGCCGCAGGTGACCTGGGGTACCAGCCCCCAGGACGTCCAGCCGGTCTCCGGCAAGGTCCCCGACCCGCGACGGGAGCCTGATCCGGCGCGGCGCGCGGCGATGGAGCGGGCGCTCGAGTACATGGGCCTCGCGCCGGACACGCCAATCGCCGAGATCCGGGTCGACAAGGTGTTCTTCGGCTCGTGCACCAACGCCCGGATCGAGGACCTGCGCGCCGCCGCCGAGGTCGTCAGGGGCAAACGGGTCGCGAGCAGCGTCCAGGCGATGGTCGTGCCCGGCTCCGGCCTGATCAAGCACCAGGCCGAGGAGGAGGGGCTCGACCGGATCTTCCTCGATGCCGGCTTCGAGTGGCGCGAGGCCGGCTGCTCGATGTGCCTGGGCATGAACCCCGACCAGCTGCAGCCCGGCGAGCGCTGCGCCAGCACGTCCAACCGCAACTTCGAGGGCCGCCAGGGCAAGGGCGGCCGCACCCACCTGATGTCGCCCGCGATGGCCGCGGCCGCCGCGATCACCGGCCGGATCACCGACGTGCGCAAGCTGGTGTAGGCAATTGGCTATGCGCACCCGCTGAGGGACATCGGGATCGGCACGCTGACAAGCATCGAGCGCCGGGGCGGCGTCAGATTGCGGACGGACTGAGATGCCGGTTCGTCACTACCCTGCAATCATCGAGGGCGACGACGAGACCGGCTACAGCGTCTTTTTTCCGGATGTCCCAGGCTGCACGAGCGGCGGCAACACCCTCCAGGAAGCCCCGTTGAATGCCGAGGAGGCGCTGGCTGCCCATATCGCCCTGATCATGGAGGGCGGTGAAGAGATCCCGGCACCAAGCCGCCTCGATGATCTGGCCCGACCGATCGAGCCGGATGTCGCCGAGGTCGCGCGGCAGCTCGTGCGGGCCGAGGCGAGGGAAAGAGGGCCCGCCTGAGCGTGAGGCTGCTGCATACATTGCCCTAAAGCCGCCCGGCACGTTAGGCTGAACCATGAGCGCGGTCCCGATCAAACGGCTCTACGAGCAGGACTTCTACGCCTGGACCCGGGCGCAGGCGCGTGAGCTGCGTCGGTTCGCGCGCTCGCAGCCCAACGTGCCCCTCGACCTCGCGCACATCGCCGAGGAGATCGCCGACTTGGGCGCCGAGCAACGCAAGAGACTCCGCAGCTGGACGCGACGAATCATCGAGCATCTGCTCCTGCTGGAGCACTCACCTGCTCGCGATCCCCGGCGGGGCTCAATCAATGAGATCGTGACCTTGCGCCGCGAGATCGACGACCATCTGAGTGCCACGTTGAGGCGGGATCTCAAGCGCCACCTGCCGCGCCTCTACGACCAGGCTCAGTCAGACATGGTGGAGAGGCTGCGCATCTATGGCGAGAGTGAGGTCGCGGCACGTCTCCCTGCGCGCTGTCCGTATACGCTGGATCAAGTGCTCGGCGCATTCTGGCCGGCCTCGCTGCGGAACGACGGGGCTTGGCCATGAGCCACCAACCGGCCGCGGATCTCTATGAAGACGACTTCTATGCCTGGACCCGGGCCCAGGCCAAGGAGCTTCGCCGCTTCGCGCGCTCGCGGCCGAACCTGCCCCTCGACCTCGCGCACATTGCCGAGGAGATCGCCGACTTGGGCAAGAGTGAACGCAATTCGCTGCGCAGCTGGACCCGCCGCGTCCTCGAGCATCTGCTGCTGCTTGAGTTCTCGCCAGCGCAAGAGCCGCGCCCCGGTTGGATCGCGGAGGTCGTCAATTTCCGCAGCGAGATCGAGGATCGCCTGACCGCGAGCTTGCGCCGGGATCTCAAGGGGCGGCTGCCCGACCTTTACGACCGTGCCCGGACGGACCTTCGCCAGAAGTTGGCAGCCTACGGCGAAGCCCGGATCGCCGACCGTTTCCCCGAGCGTTGTCCCTACGCCCTGGACCAGGTGCTCGGCGACTTCTGGCCTGAGGCCGTAGATTCCGCCGACCATTCCTGACGCCCGCGGTCAGCGTGGGGCGGTCCAGTCCTCACACGCAAGACCGGGGACGCGCGCGAACTCGGCACCTTGGCGGTTACCCGCGGTTCCTGGCGACGCTCCGCCATGAACGGCACATCGGCAAAGCGGTCCGGGTCGGCGAACCAGCGTCGAGGTCGGCCCACGACCGGCTCTGAGCAGAATGCCGCCCTCGACGCGGCGCACGCGCACGCGATCGCCCGGCAGGCGGAAAGCCAGCGGCAAGCGCACGGCCTGGCTGCGCCCATGCGAAGATCCTGGCAATGCCGCTGTCGGCCATGGCGATGCTCGTCGATTGGTGATCTGGCGCTATCGCGTCGTCCTCGATCCTCTGGAATGTTGTGCTCGGTGCGGGCATAAAGGGGCGCGGAACCGAGAGGGAGGCTCTGGGATGCAGCCATTCATTACGCTCAAGGGGATCGCGGCGCCGCTGCCGCTGGTCAATGTCGATACCGACAAGATCATCCCGGCGCGCCATCTCAAGACGATCAAGCGGACCGGGCTCGGGATCCACCTGTTCGAGACCCTCCGCTACCAGGACGACGGCAGCGAGCGGGCCGAGTTCGCCCTCAACCGCGAGCCTTACCGGCAGGCCGAGATCCTGATCGCTGGCGATAACTTCGGCTGCGGCTCCTCCCGCGAGCACGCGCCCTGGGCGCTCTTGGACTTCGGCATCCGCTGCGTGATCGCGCCATCGTTCGCCGACATTTTCTTCAACAATTGCTTCAAGAACGGCGTGCTGCCCATTGTTCTACCTAAGGAACAGGTTGAGATCCTGAGCCGCGAGGCGCGCGACGCCGAGAACCCCACCTTCACGATCGACCTGGACAAACAGGAAATCCACCGCCCGACCGGCAACGAGGTATTCCGCTTCGAGGTCGACGCCTTCCGCAAGCATTGCCTGCTGAACGGCCTCGACGACGTCGGGCTGACGATGCAAAAGGGCAAGCGGATCGAGGACTTCGAGGCCCGGCAGCGGGCGGCCGAGCCCTGGCTCTACCGCGGCGCCGCGTGATGGCCCCGCTCGCGAACGCGCCCGGGCGCATCGGCCGCGTGCTGCTGCTGCCGGGCGATGGCATCGGCCCGGAGGTGATGCGCGAGGCCCGGCGGATCATGGACTGGTTCGCCCGCCGCCAGGGCCTCGAGTTCGAGCTCGAGGAGGGCCTGGTCGGCGGCGTCTCCTACGACCGGCACGGCACGCCCCTGACGGACGCGGTCATGGAGCGCGCGGAGGCTGCGGACGCGGTCCTGTTCGGCGCGGTCGGCGGCCCGAAGTACGATGTCCTGCCGTTCGAGCAGAAGCCCGAGCGCGGCCTGCTGCGCCTGCGCAAGGACCTGGGCCTGTTCGCCAATCTCAGGCCCGCCAAGGTGTTCGATGCGCTGGCCGACAGCTCCTCGCTCAAGCCCGAGCTGATCAGAGGGCTCGATCTCCTGATCCTGCGCGAACTGACCGGCGGCATCTATTTCGGCCAGCCGCGCGGCATCGAGACGCTGCCCGACGGCCAGCGCCGCGGCGTCAACACCCAGGTCTACACGACCTCGGAAATCATCCGGCTCGCGCGGGTCGGCTTCGAGCTGGCCAGGAAGCGGGGCCACCGGGTCTGCTCGGTCGAGAAGGCGAACGTGATGGAGTCGGGCGTGCTCTGGCGCGAGGAGGTCCAGCAGCTGCACGATGCCGACTACCGGGACGTCGAGCTCAGCCACATGTACGCCGACAACTGCGCGATGCAGCTGGTCCGCCAGCCCAAGCAGTTCGACGTGATCGTGACCGACAACCTGTTCGGCGACCTGCTGTCCGACGTCGCCGCGATGCTGACCGGCTCGCTCGGCATGCTGCCCTCGGCCTCGCTCGGCGCGCCCGGGCACGACGGCAAGCGCAAGGCGCTCTACGAGCCGGTCCATGGCTCCGCGCCCGACATCGCCGGCAGGGGCATCGCCAACCCGATCGCGATGCTCCAGAGCTTCTCGATGATGCTCCGCTACTCGTTCGACCAGGACGGCGCGGCCGACCTGCTCGACGGCGCGATCGCCCGGGTGCTGGCTGGCGGTCTGCGCACCGCCGACATCATGCAGGACGGCAAGGCCAGGGTCTCGACCTCGACGATGGGCGAGGCGATCGTCCGCGAGCTCGACAAGGCGGCCGCGTAGTTGCCGCCGCCCGCCTAAATTCCCAGATCCATCTCGACCGATAGCCACTCGCCGCGCGGTTCGCGCGCATAAGGGGACCCGCGCCGGCCATGGACAGCCTGCTCGCTCTCGCGACCGATCCCGCCGCCTGGTTGGCGCTGGCGATGCTGATCGCGATGGAGGTCGTGCTCGGGATCGACAACCTGATCTTCATCTCGATCCTGTCCAACAAGCTGCCCGAGGACCAGCGGGTCCGCGCGCGCCGGACCGGCATCGGCCTCGCGCTGATCCTGCGGCTCGGGCTGCTCGGCTCGGTCGCCTTCATCGTCAAGCTGACCGCGCCGCTGTTCGAGGCGTTCGGCCACGGCTTCTCCTGGCGCGACCTGATCCTGATCGCGGGCGGCCTGTTCCTGGTCTGGAAGTCGACCAAGGAGATCCACCACAGCGTCGACCCCGATCCGGGCCCGGACCTGTTCGAGCCGGCCGCCAAGGTCGGGTTCGCGGCCGTGATCGGGCAGATCCTGGTGCTCGATCTGGTGTTCTCGATCGACAGCATCATCACCGCGGTCGGCATGACGCCGCACGTCCCGATCATGGTGATCGCGGTCGTGGTCGCGGTCGGGGTCATGCTGCTCGCGGCGACCCCGCTTGCCAACTTCATCCACGCCAACCCGACGATCGTGATGCTGGCGCTGGGCTTCCTTCTGCTGATCGGGACGATGCTGATCGCCGATGGCTTCGGCGTGCATGTGCCGCGCGGCTATATCTACGCCGCGATGGCGTTCGCCGCGGTGATCGAGACCCTGAACATCCTCTCCCGCCGCGCCCGCCGCAGACGCGCCGCCAGGGCCTCCGGCGCCCCGGTGCCCCAGACCCCCGAGCACTGATGCCGCCCTGCCTCAGGCGCGGTCCTCCAGCGAGCCATCGGCGAACTGGACGGTGTCGACGCCGACGAACCGGCGGATGCGGTCGAGCTCGGCCTCGAGCCGGCGCCGCCGGCCGCGGGCGAGGCGCACCCCCGGCTCGAGCCAGAGCGCCTTGACCGCGAGCGCGGCGCGTGCGCGCTCGGCCTTGATGTCGATCCGGCCGATCAGGCGCTGGCCCTCGAGCAGCGGGAACACGTAGTAGCCGTAGCGGCGGCGCGCTTCCGGCACGAACACCTCGATCCGGTAGTCGAAGCCGAACAGCCGGGCGAGGCGCGCCCGGTCGCGCAGCAGCGGATCGAACGGGCTGAGCACGCGCAGCCGCAGCGGCGGCTCCGGCAACGAGCGTACCAGCGCCTCGACGTCCGGCCGCGCGAACAGTTGTCTCGGCGGCCCGCCGTCCGCCGGCTCGAGGAGCGCCGGCAGCGCGGCGGTGCCGGAATTGCGTTCGCACCAGGCTTTGGCCTCCGCGATCGAGATCAGGCCGAAGAAGCGCGCGAGCTCGCTCGGGCCGGCGACGCCCAGCCGCTCGAGCGCCGCCCGGCAGGCCCAGTCGATCAGCTCCGCCTCGCTCGGCCGCAACCGGAGCGCCGCCTCCGGGATCACCCGCTCGGGCAGGTCGTAGACCTTCTGGAAGCCGTCGCGGCGCGCGATCGCAAGACGCCCGGTGCGCCATAGGTACTCGAGCGCGGCCTTGCCGGCGTGCCAGTCCCACCAGCCGCCCGCGGGCCGCGCGCGTTCGACCTCGAGATCGCGCGCCCGGAGCGCGCCCGAGGCCCGGATCTGCTCGAGCAGCCGCTCCAGCTCGGCGGCAAAGCCGTCGCCGAACCAGCGCCGGAAGCGCGCCTCGACCATCGCCTGTTCGCGGGCGAAGCGGAGCCGCCAGTAGGGGTAGAAGCCGATCGGCAGCAGGCTCGCGATCCGATCGGTCCAGTGCTCGAACAGCCGGGCCTCGGCCTGCGCCTGGCGCAGCACTTCCGGCCGATAGCCCGGGTGGCGCGCGAACAGGATCATGTCGTGGGCGCGCGCGACCGTGTTGATGCTGTCGACCTGGAGGAAGCCCAGGCGCTCGATCAGCTGGGCCAGGTCCACCGTCCCCAGGCGGCCGCGGGGTGCCTCGGCCAGCCCTTGCAGGCCGAGCGCGAGCCGGCGCCCCTGGTCGGCCGCGATGGAGAGCGTCATGCCGCGATCCTAGCGCCGATCGCGGCGGTTGCCAGGCCTGCGCGCAACCGTTCGCGACCGCCGCGGGAACCATCGCCGAGCGGAGCGCGTTGACCGGCCGCGAGCGCTACCAGCGGAGAACGTCGCGATGATCCGCGCCGGAATGCCTCTTCTGACCACGCTGCTGGCGCTGCTGCTGCCCGGAGTGGCCCTGGCTCAGGACCAGATTGACGCCGGCGAGGCGCAGCTCGCGTTCAACAATCATTGCCGGACCTGCCACGTCACCAAGGCGGACGATCATCGCCTGGGCCCGAGCCTGCACCGCGTGATCGGGCGCGAGGCAGGCTCGATCGGCGGGGTCGGCTACTCGTCGGCGATGGCCGATGCCGGCATCGTCTGGGACGAGGAGACCCTGGACCGCTTCATCGAGAACCCCGAGGCGGTCGTTCCCGGCAACGCGATGAAGCCCTATTCCGGCATCACGTCGGCCGAGGAGCGCGCCAAGATCATCGCCCACCTGAAAGCCGAGGGCGGCTGATCCCGGTCTGCCCCGGGTCCCCCTCCCCCCAAATAATCCGATCGGGCGCCGGCTGTCGCCCAAGCAGTGGCCGGCTGAGGGTACGCTGAGGGTACGCTTGCGCCCAGCTTGCGACATTGACCTTGACCGCCGGCCCCGGCCGCCCGAAATGTCTTCCCGGCGCGACTGCGCCCGGAGGTTCAGGGGAATGGCGCTCAAGCATGGCTACAAGGTCGCAGTGGTCGGCGCGACCGGCGCGGTCGGCCGCGAGCTGCTGCAGATCCTGGCCGAGCGGGAGTTTCCGGCCGAGGAGATCGTGGCGCTCGCCTCCAAGGCCTCCGAGGGCAAGGAGGTGAGCTACGGCGATGACCGCCTGCTCAAGGTCCGCCCGCTCGAGAGCTTCGATTTCGAGGGCACCGACCTCGGCCTGTTCTCGCCCGGGGCGGCGGTCTCCAAGGTGCATGCGCCGCGCGCGGCGGCGGCCGGCTGCGTCGTGATCGACAACACCTCGCAGTTCCGGATGGACGAGGACGTGCCGCTGATCGTGCCCGAGGTCAATCCCGAGGCGCTCGAGGGCTTTCGCGAGCGCAACATCATCGCCAACCCGAACTGCTCGACGATCCAGATGGTCATGGCGCTCAAGCCCTTGCACGACCTTGCGATCGTCCGGCGGGTCGTGGTCGCGACCTACCAGTCGGTCTCGGGCGCCGGGCGCGAGGCGATGGACGAGCTGTTCGATCAGACCAAGGGCATCTACGAGACCAAGATCCCCCAGCCGGAATTTTTCCCCAAGCAGATCGCGTTCAACGTGATCCCGCAGGTCGACGTCTTCCTGCGCGACGGCTCGGCCAAGGAAGAGTGGAAGATGGTCGTCGAGACGAAGAAGATCCTCGATCCTGCGATCGAGGTCGCGGCGACCTGCGTGCGCGTGCCGGTGTTCGTCGGCCATGCCGAGGCGATCACGGTCGAGTTCGAGCACGAGATCACCGTCGAGGACGCGCGCGCGGCCCTCGCCGAGTTCGACGGCGTCGTGCTGGTCGATCAGCCCGACGCGGGCGAGTACGTGACCCCGGTCGAGTGCGTCGGCGAATACGCGGTCTTCGTCTCGCGCCTGCGCCAGGACCCGACCGTTCCGCACGGCCTGCAAATGTGGGTGGTCGCCGACAACCTGCGCAAAGGGGCTGCCCTGAATGCGGTCCAGATCGCCGAGGCGCTGATCGGGGACGGCTATCTGTAGGCCCCCTGGGAGTTGGCCGGATGTGGCGAACCGACCGGGTGGGGGCCCTCCGCGACAAGCGGTATCTTGACCAAATTCCTAGAATCAGCTAAATTGGGTGGTATTCTCGCTCTCGGGCAGGGGCGAGCCATTTCCGGCCTGCGGAGAACCAAACGAACCCGAGGAGCAAATCCGAATCCACGAGTTAGCGATTCGCCTGCTCCGTGCCCGCGGACCTGCGAGCGAAGCAGGAAAGGATGAGGGAGATCACGGTCTACCTTTCCAGATCGAAAGGTCTGATCCACCTCGGCGCAAGCGTGACCGGATCGCCCAGCCGGCAAAGCACGGTGGTCGAGCGCCGCGGGCTGGTCTAAGAAGCGCATCGGGCGCGGATGGCGCCGGGCGCCGATCGCCGCCCCAGAGATCAGCACGGCTCGAGCAGGCAGCATGGAGTTCGACAACGTCGCCGAGTTCACGGTCAGCGAGCTTGCGGGCGCGCTCAGGCGCACGCTTGAGGACGCCTATGGCTTCGTGCGCGTGCGCGGCGAGGTGTCCGGCTTCAAGCGGGCGGCGTCGGGCCATCTCTATTTCGCGCTCAAGGACGCATCCGCCTGCCTGGACGCGGTCTGCTGGCGGCTTACTGCCCAGCACCTGACCTTCCGGCCCGAGGACGGGCTCGAGGTGGTCGCGAGCGGGCGGATCACGACCTTCCAGAGCCGCTCCAAATACCAGCTGATCGTCGACCGGCTCGCGCCGGCCGGCGTCGGCGCGCTGATGGCGCTGCTCGAGGAGCGCAAGCGCCAGCTCGCCGCCGAAGGGCTGTTCGCCGCCGAACGCAAGCGCCCGCTGCCGTTTCTTCCCGAGGTGATCGGGGTCGTGACCTCGCCGACCGGTGCGGTGATCCGGGACATCCTGCACCGGCTCGGCGAACGCTTTCCGCGCCGGGTGCTGGTCTGGCCGGTGCTGGTCCAGGGCGAGTTCGCGGCCGAGCAGGTCGCGGCCGCGATCGAGGGCTTCAACCGGCTGCCGCCGGGTGGCCGTTTGCCGCGCCCGGACGTGCTGATCGTCGCCCGCGGCGGCGGCTCGCTCGAGGACCTGTGGGCGTTTAACGAGGAGCGCGTGGTCCGGGCGGCGGCGGCGAGCGCGATCCCGCTGATCTCGGCGATCGGCCATGAGACCGACACGACGCTGATCGATCATGCCGCCGATCAGCGGGCGCCGACCCCGACCGCGGCCGCCGAGCTTGCCGTGCCGGTGCGCGCCGAGCTCGGCCAGCGGCTCGGCCAGCTGGACCAGCGCCTGGTCCATGGCGCCGGGCGCGAGCTCAGGCAGCTCGGCCAGCGGATCGCCGGGCTCGCGCGCGGCCTGCCCGACCCGGCCGCCCTGCTCGGCCAGGCCAGCCAGCGCCTGGACGATTTGGCCGAGCGCCTGCCGCATGGGCTGCGCACGCGCGCCGAGCGGGCCGGGCGCGACCTTGCCGGGCTCGGCGCCCGGCTCGGGCCGCCGACCCAGGCGCTGCTCCGCCACCGCGAGAGCGAGCTGAACCGGCTGAGCGGGCGCCTCAGCCTCGAGGAGCTTGCGGCCCGGCTGCCGCGGCACGCCCGCAGCCTCGCCGAGCTCGATGCGCGCCAGCGGCATGCGGCCGCGCGGCGGCTGGCCGAGGCGCTGGCGCGGCTGCGGGCGCAGGCGAGCCTGCTCGCTTCGCTGAGCTACCGGGGCGTGCTCGAGCGGGGTTTCGCCTTGGTTCGCGACGAGCACGGCCAGCTGGTCGAGGGCGCCGAGCGGGCGCGGACGCGGAGCGCGCTCGAGCTCGAATTCCACGACGGCCGGGTCCAGGCCGTGCTCGCGCGCGGCCTGCGCACCGGCCGCCCGGCAGGGCCGGCGGACACGCAGGGTCGACTGTTGTGACCGGCGCGCAAGCTCCGGTGAGCGCGACCGAGCGCCTGCTCTGGGTCATGGCCCGGCTGCGCGATCCCGAGCATGGCTGTCCTTGGGACCTCGAGCAGGATTTCGCGACGATTGCGCCCTACACGATCGAGGAGGCCTACGAGGTTGCCGAGGCGATCGCGCGCGGCGACCTCGCCGGCCTCCGGGAAGAGCTTGGCGACCTGCTGCTCCAGGTCGTCTACCACGCGCAGATGGCCAAGGAGGCCGGCCGGTTCGATTTCGCGGACGTGGCGCGCGCGATCGCCGACAAGATGATCGAGCGCCACCCGCACGTGTTCGGCGACGCCAAGGTCACCGGCGCCAAGGCCCAGAGCCATGCCTGGGAGGAGGGCAAAGCCCGCGAGCGCCTGGCCAGGGCCAGCGCGCGCGGCGATCGCGCGAGCGCGCTCGACGACGTGCCGCTGGCGCTCCCGGCCCTGGTCCGGGCGGCCAAGCTGCAACGGCGCGCCGCGCGGGTCGGCTTCGACTGGGAGCAGGCCGCGCAGGTGCTGGACAAGATCGCCGAGGAGATTGCCGAAGTTCGCGCGGAGCTTGAGGGCGGCCGCAAGCCGGAGCGCATGGCCGACGAGGTCGGCGACCTGCTGTTCGCCGTGGTCAACCTCGCCCGCCATCTCGAGGTCGACGCCGAAGCGGCGCTGCGCCAGACCAACGCCAAGTTCGAGCGCCGCTTCCGCTCGATCGAGACCGCGCTCCGCGCCCAGGGCCGCAGCCTCGAGGACGCCCCGCTGGCCGAGATGGAGCAACTTTGGCAGCAGGCCAAAGCCGCGGAGTGAGCGCTGCGCCCCAAAGAAAAAGGGCCGCCCCGAAGGGCGGCCCTGATCGCTGGCGAAGCTGGGGTCGACTAGTAGTCCATGTCGCCCATGCCGCCCATGCCGCCCATGCCGCCGGGCGGCATGCCGCCGCCGGCGGATTCCCTCTTGGGCCGCTCGGCGACCATGGCCTCGGTCGTGATCAGCAGGCCCGCGATCGAGGCGGCGTCCTGCAGCGCGGTGCGCACGACCTTGGTCGGGTCGACGATGCCGGCCTTGAACATGTCGACGTACTCGTCGTTCTGGGCGTCGTAGCCGTAGTTGGAGTCGCTCTTGTCGAGCAGCTTGCCCGCGACGATCGAGCCATCCGCGCCGGCGTTGATGACGATCTGCTTGGCCGGCCAGGCGAGCGCCTTGCGCACGATCTCGACGCCGACCCGCTGGTCGTCGTTCTCGGTCTTGAGCTTCTCGAGCGCCTTGGCGGCATAGAGCAGCGTGACGCCGCCGCCGGCGACGATGCCCTCCTCGACCGCGGCGCGGGTCGCGTGCAGCGCGTCGTCGACCCGGTCCTTGCGCTCCTTGACCTCGACCTCGGTCGCACCGCCGACCTTGATCACCGCGACGCCGCCGGCGAGCTTGGCCAGCCGCTCCTGCAGCTTCTCGCGGTCGTAGTCGGAGGTGGTGTCGTCGATCTGCGAGCGGATCTGGGTGCAGCGACCCTCGATCGTCTTCTTGTCGCCGGCGCCGTCGACGATCGTGGTCTCCTCCTTGGAGATCAGCAACCGCTTGGCCCGGCCCAGCATGTCGACCGTGACGTGCTCGAGCTTGATGCCGAGGTCCTCGCTGATCACCTGGCCGCCGGTCAGGATCGCGATGTCCTCGAGCATGGCCTTGCGCCGGTCACCGAAGCCCGGCGCCTTGACCGCCGCGACCTTGAGGCCGCCGCGCAGCTTGTTGACCACCAGCGTGGCCAAGGCCTCGCCCTCGACATCCTCGGCGATGATCAGGAGCGGCTTGCCGGCCTGGACGATCTGCTCGAGCACGGGCAGCAGCGGCTGCAGCCCGGACAGCTTCTTCTCGTGGAGCAGGATGTAGGGCTCCTCGAGCTCGACCGACATCTTCTCGGCGTTGGTGATGAAGTAGGGCGACAGATAGCCGCGGTCGAACTGCATGCCCTCGACCACCTCGAGCTCGGTCTGCAGGCCCTTGGCCTCCTCGACGGTGATCACGCCCTCCTTGCCGACCTTCTGCATCGCCTCGGAGATCATCTCGCCGATGCTCTTGTCGCCATTGGCCGAGATGGTCCCGACCTGAGCGACCTCGGCCTCGGTCGAAACGGTGCGCGAGCGCTGCTTGATGTCCTCGATCACGGCCGCGACCGCGAGGTCGATGCCGCGCTTGAGGTCCATCGGGTTCATGCCGGCGGTGACCGCCTTGGCGCCCTCGCGGACGATCGCCTGGGCGAGCACGGTCGCAGTCGTGGTGCCGTCGCCGGCGATGTCCGAGGTCTTGGACGCGACCTCGCGCAGCATCTGCGCGCCCATGTTCTCGAACCTGTCGGCGAGCTCGATCTCCTTGGCGACGGTGACGCCGTCCTTGGAGATGCGCGGCGCGCCGAACGACTTCTCGAGGATGACGTTGCGGCCCTTGGGGCCGAGCGTCACCTTGACGGCGTCCGCCAGCAGGTCGACGCCGCGCAGCATCTTCTGGCGGGCATCGGTATTGAACTTGATCTCTTTCGCAGCCATTGGATCGTGGCCTCCTCGCTGGTTCCTGTCGTGACCCGGTTACGCCGCCTTGCTCGCCTTGGCCGCGCCTTCGATGATGCCCATGATGTCGGACTCCTTCATGATCAAGAGCTCCTCGCCCTCGATCTTGACCTCGGTGCCCGACCACTTGCCGAACAGCACGGTGTCGCCGGCCTTGACGTCCGGCTGGATCCGCTTGCCGCTCTCGTCCCGGGCGCCCGGACCGACCGATAGAACCTCGCCCTGCATCGGCTTTTCCTTGGCGGTGTCCGGAATCAGCACGCCGCCCGGCGACCGTTGTTCCTCCTCGATCCGGCGGACCACCACCCGATCGTGCAACGGCTTGATTTTCATGAACGCCTCCATATCTGTTGCGAACTCGAGCCGGTCCGTAGGGACTTCTGGCTCAGGGGCATGGGGGCCTTGTTAGCACTCTGAACTGATGAGTGCCAAAGGCAGCCTGGATATAGGCGGCGGCTGCGGCCCTGTCAACACCAACCCGAAGCCGAAATCGTCCGGTCAGGCGGTCGCGTCCGGGGGGAACTCGTGCGCCAGGCGCGCCTGCTCAGCCGGCATCAGCGCCACCCGCAGCCGGATCCGGCCAGAGATCTCGGAGCGATCGAGGACCTGGCCGTGGCGGTAGAGCCAGGCGAGCTGCGCGCCATCGGCAGGATCCAGCTCCAGCTCGAGCACGCGCGCCTGCGCAGCCAGTCGCCGGTCGAGCTCCTCGAGCAGTGCCGGGATGCCCTCGCCGGTCAGCGCCGAGCCCAGGATCACCTCCGGCTGCCGCGCGGCGGCGTGCGCAAGATGCGCCCTGGCATCGTCGCTCAACAGATCGACCTTGTTCCAGAACTCGAGCAGCCGGCCGTCCTCGACCAGATGCTCGAGGTCGAGGCTCGCCAGCACCTGGAGCACGTCGCGCCGCTGAGCTGCGGCCTCGGGATGGGCGAGGTCGCGGACGTGCAGGATCAGATCGGCGGTCCGCACCTCCTCGAGCGTGGCGCGGAACGCCGCCACCAGGTCGGTCGGCAGATCGGCGATGAAACCGACGGTATCGGACAGGATCGCCGCCTGGCCGCACGGCAGCGGACAGCGCCGCATGGTCGGATCCAGCGTCGCGAACAGCTGGTCGCGGGCCTCGACCGCGGCCCCGGTCAGGCGGTTGAACAGCGTCGACTTGCCGGCATTGGTGTAGCCGACCAGCGCGATCACCGGCGAGCCCACTCGCTCGCGCGCCTGGCGGTGCAGGCCGCGGGTGCGTTTGACCGCCCCGATCTCGCGCTCGATGTGCACGATGCGCTCGTCGATCCGGCGCCGGTCGAGCTCGATCTGAGCCTCGCCGGGGCCGCCGAGGAAACCGAAGCCGCCGCGCTGGCGCTCGAGATGGGTCCAGGACCGGACCAGGCGCGAGCGCTGATAGGTGAGTGCGGCCAGCTCGACCTGTAGGCTGCCCTCGCGGGTCTTGGCCCGCTCGCCGAAAATTTCGAGAATCAGGCCGGTCCGGTCGATCACCTTGCAGGACCAGGCGCGCTCCAGATTGCGCTGCTGGACCGCGCTGAGCGGCGCGTCGACGATGACCAGCGCGATGGTCTCGGCGGCGACCTGCTCGGCGATGCTCTGAACCCGGCCGGAGCCGAACAGCGTCGAGGGCCGCGGCCCGCGGAGCGGCACGGTCAGCGCGGCCACGACCTCGAGGTCGATCGCGCGCGCCAGGCCCACCGCCTCGTCGAGCTGGCCTTCCGGCGAGCGGTCGGCGCGTTCGCTCGCGGGCCAGCGCGGCCGCAGCACCAGCGCGCGGGCGCCGGTCGATGCGCCGTCCGCCTGAGCCTCGCTCAGCGGCCGATCATCCGGCCGGCGGCGCAGCTTCCTCGCTGCTCGGCTCGTACAGGCGGACCACGGTCGCCGGCATCACGGTCGAGACCGCGTGCTTGTAGACCAGCTGGACATGGCCATCCCGGCGCAGCAGCAAGGAGAAATTGTCGAACGAGCTCACCACCCCCTGCAACTTGACCCCGTTGATCAAGAAGATCGTGACGGGCACCTTGTTCTTGCGAATATGGTTAAGGAAGACATCCTGTACGTTCTGCGTCTTCTCGGTCGACATCGGATGGGTCCTTCTTGTTGTTTGCCGCCCGGACCGGCGGTTGTCCTGGCGTCCTCCTCCATTCCGTTAGGGCCGATCTGCCGGCACGGCCGATCCTGCGATCGAGCCCGCTCGGCAAGGCTGGCGATCGAGCCTCGATCGCTCGGGCACCTTACCGTTTGCGCTACCGGCACCTCGATCCCCTCTATTGGAGATGGGCATCATAGAGCGTCATGAGCCGGCGCACCACCGTTCCCGGATGGCCGTTGCCGACCGTCCGATCGTCGATCGCGGTCACCGGCAGCAACAGCGAACTCGTGCTCGACAGCGCCGCCTCGCGCGCGGCCTGGGCCTCGGCGAGCGAGAACCGCCGCTCGACCACGTCGATGCCGTCGGCCCGGGCGAGATCGAGGATCACCGACCTCGTGATCCCGCCGAGGATGCGCTCGGACAAAGGGTGGGTGACCAGGCGCCCGTCCTGGTCGACGATGTAGGCGTTGGACGCGCTGCCCTCGGTGACCATACCGTCCTGGTCGATCAGCCAGGCCTCGCGCCGGCCGGCGGCGGCGGCCTGCTGGCGCGCCATGACGTTGGCCAGCAGGCTGATCGACTTGATGTCGCAGCGGCCCCAGCGCAGGTCCGGCAAGGTGATCACGCCGACCCCCTGCTCGCGCTCGCCGGCGCCGGGAAAGCTCGGCTTGCGCACGGTGACGACCAGCGTCGGCCGCGCCTGCTTGGGATAGACGTGGTTGCGCGGCGCGGTGCCGCGGCTGACCTGGAGGTACAAAAGCGCATCGCGGAGCCGATTGCGCCGCAGCACCTCGGCAAGCACGCTGATCAGCGCTGCGCGCGCCATCGGCGGGCGGATCGCGAGCGCCGCCAGCGAACGCTCCAGACGGTCGAGGTGGCGGTCCAGATCGCGCGGCTGGCCGGCCAGGACCTTGATCACCTCGTAGACGCCGTCGGCGAACTGGTAGCCGCGGTCCTCGATCGCGATCGCCGCGCCGGCAAGCGGTCGGTAGCGGCCATTGACGTAGGCGATCCGCGCCATCGGCATGTCCTCGTGGGCTACGAACGCGGCCGGCTCAGAAATATTCGACCCGCACCGCGAACAGCTTCTCGACCTTCTTGACCACCGCCGCGCGCGCCACCACGACGACCCGGTCGCGCGCCCGGATCACGGTCTCGGCGCGCGGCATGATCACCTCGCCGCCGCGCACGATCGCGCCGACGATCACGCCGCTCGGCAGGCGCGCGTCCTTGAGCGGCTGGCCGACCAGCGGCGAGGTCTCGAGCGCCTCGGCCTCGAACACCTCGGCCTCGCCGTCGCGCAGCGAGTAGACCGACTTGATCCGGCCGCGGCGGACGTGCCGGAGCACGCTCGAGACCGTGGTCTCGCGCGGGTTGACCACGACGTCGATGCCGAGCCCGCCGAGCAGGCCGCCGTAGACGTTGCTGTTGACCAGGGTCATCGCCTGCTGGCAGCCGTGGCGTTTGGCCAGCAGCGCCACCATGACGTTGACCTCGTCGTTGTTGGTAACGCTGACGATCGCCTGGGCGGTCCTGAAATTGGCCTCCTCGTGGATCTCGGCGTCGCGAATGTCGCCGAGCAGGACGGTGCTGCGGGTCAGGCGGTCGGCGATCAGGCGCGCCCGCTCGGCATTGCTCTCGATCAGGATCAGCGTCGCCTGCGGCCGGCTCGCCTCGATCTCCTGGGCCAAGAACAGCCCGATGTTGCCGCCGCCCGCGATCACGATCCGCTGGGCGGCCTTCTCCTCGTGCCCGAACGCGCGCATCGCGCGCGCGACGTGGCTGGTCTCGACCACCGAGTAGACCTCGTCGCCGGCGATCAGATGATCGTCGCCGCCCGGGATGAAGAACCGGTCGCCGCGGAGGATCCCGACGCAGATCAGGTGCAGGTCGGGGAACAGGAAGGTCAGCTGGCGGAGCGGCGTATCGAGGATCGGGCAGTCCGGCCCGCACCGGGCGGCGATCAGCCGCACCCGGTCCTCGGCGAACGGCGTCACTTCGGTCGCACCCGGCACCTCGAGCCGCCGGGTGATCGCCCGCGCGACCTCGACCTCGGGCGAGATGATCACGTCGATCGGCACGTGCTCACGCCGGAACAGGTCCCGCCAGCGGCTCTGCAGATAGTTCTGGTGGCGCACCCGGGCGATCTTGGTCGGGACGTTGAACAGCGAGTGCGCGACCTGGCAGGTGACCATGTTGACCTCGTCGGCGTTGGTCACCGCGATCAGCAACTCGGCGTCCTCGGCGCCGGCCTGCTCGAGCACGTCGGGGTGCGAGGCAAAGCCCGTGATCGCCTGGATGTCCAGGCTTTCGCCGATCTTCTGGGTCAGGTCGGCGCGCAGGTCGATCGCCGTGACGTCATTGCCGGCGACCGCCAGGTAGCGGGCGATGTTGGAGCCCACCTGGCCGGCGCCGCAGACGATCACCTTCATGGCCCAAGGTCAGTCGTCGGCATTGATGTTCAATGACTTGAGCTTGCGATGCAGCGCCGAGCGCTCCATGCCGACGAAGCTCGCGGTGCGCGAGATGTTGCCGCTGAAGCGCTCGAGCTGGGCCTGCAGATAGGCGCGCTCGAAATGCTCGCGCGCCTCGCGGATCGGCAGCACCATCAGCTCGCCGTTACTCGACGCGCCAAGCCCGGCGGTCGCGGTCTCGACGAACTCCGGCGGCAGGCTGTCGACGCCGATCTCGGTCTTGACATCGCCGGGCGCCATGATCAGCAGCCATTCGAGCACGTTGCGCAGCTGGCGCACGTTGCCCGGCCAGTCGGCCGACTGGAGCAGCGCCAGCGCCTCCGGCGACAGCCGGCGCGCCGGCAGGCCCGCGGCCTCGGCGGCGCGGCCCATGAAGTAGCCGGCCAGCATCGGAATGTCGGCGCGCCGCTCCGACAATGCCGGCACCCGGATCGGCACGACGTTCAGCCGGTAGAACAGATCCTCGCGGAAGCGGCCGGCCGCGATCTCGCTCTGCAGGTCCCGGTTGCTCGCCGCGATCACCCGGACGTCGACCTCGATCCGGCGCTGGCCGCCGAGCCGGAGGAAGCTCTGCTCCTGGAGCACGCGCAGGATCTTGCCCTGGGTCTCGAGCGGCATGTCGGCGACCTCGTCGAGCAACAAGGTGCCGCCATGGGCGCGCTCGAAGGTGCCGAGCTGGCGCGGCCGGTCCGGGCCGAGAAAGCCCGCCTCGCAGCCGAACAGCTCGACCTCCATGCGCTCGGGCGCCATGGTCGCGGCGTTGATCACGACGAACGGCGCCTCGGCCCGCCTGGAGCTGGCGTGGATCAGGCGCGCCACGACCTCCTTGCCGACCCCGGGCGGGCCCGAGATCAGCACCCGCGAGCCGGTCAGCGCGACCCGCTGGATGGCGTTGCGGACCTGCTGGATCGCGGGCGAGCGGCCGATCAGTTCGCGCTCGTCGCCGAGCTTGAGCTTGAGCTCGGCGTTCTCGCGCTTGAGCCGGGCCGCCTCGCGTGCCCGCTCGATCAGCACCAGCAGGCGGTCGGCGTTGAACGGCTTCTCGAGAAAGTCGTAGGCGCCCTTCTTGATCGCGGTGACCGCGGTCTCGATCGTGCCGTGGCCGCTGATCACGATCACCGGCAGGTCGTCCGAGGTCCGCCGGATCTCGTCCAGCACCTGGAGGCCATCGAGCCTCGAGCCCTCGAGCCAGATGTCGAGCAGCACGAGCGCCGGCGGCCGCGATTCGATCTCGGCCAGCGCGCCCGGGCCATCGGCGGCGTGGCGGACGTCGTAGCCCTCGTCGGACAGGATTGCCGCGATCGCGTCGCGGACCGCCGGCTCGTCGTCGACGATCAGGATTTCGCCCGTCATGCCGGCCTCTGACCCTGGCGCCCTGTCAGCCGACCTGCGCGCCAGGTTGCGCTCACTCGGCCGCCGCGCCATCGAGGGCCCGCATCGCCGGGAATACCAGGCTGACCGAGGCGCCGCCCGCGGCCCGATTGCCGAGGGTCAGCATGCCGCCGTGCTCTTCCATGATCTTCTTGACGATCGCAAGGCCGAGGCCGGTGCCGCTCGCCCGCGTGGTCACATAGGGCTCGGTGAGCCGCTCCATCGGCTCGGGCAGCCCGCGCCCGTTGTCCTGCACTTCGATCACCGCCCGATCCCCGGTTTCGCGCAACTCGACCATCACCCAGCCGGCGGCGCCACGCCGTTCCGTCACGACGCTGCCTTCGAGCACCGACTCGACCGCGTTCTGGAGCAGGTTGGTCAGCGCCTGCGCCACCTGCCGGCCATCACAATACAAAAGAACATCATGCGCCGGAAGCCGTGTTTCGAACCGGATCTCCGGCCGCGCCCCCCGCTGCAGATAGACCGCCTGACGGATCAGCTCGCCGGCCGACTCGCGCTCGAACACCGGCGCCGGCATCCGGGCGAAGGCCGAGAACTCGTTGATCAGCCGGCCGATGTTGTCGACCTGGTGGACGATCGTGTCGGCGCTCGCGGCGAACGCCTCGGGATCACGCTGGATCTGGGGCAGATACTTGCGCTTGAGCCGCTCGGCCGACAGCCGGATCGGGGTCAGCGGGTTCTTGATCTCGTGCGCGATCCGACGCGCGATCTCGGCCCAGGCCGCGTTGCGCTGGGCGGCGACCAGCTCGGTGATGTCGTCGAAGGTGACCACATAGCCGCCGATCCCGGCCGCGTCGGTCTGCGCGGAGGCGCGCGCGAGCAGCGTGTGGGTGCCGTCTGGGCGGTGCAGCTCGAGCTGGGCCTCGGCCGGACGCTCGGGGTTGGTCGCGACGCCGGCGAGCAGGCCCGCGACCTCGGGAATCACCGCGATCAGCGGCCGTCCGATCAGATCTTCGGGCGGGCTGCCGATCAGATGCGCGGCCGAGTCGTTGGGCAGCGTGATCCGGCCCTGCGCGTCGAGGCCGAGGACGCCGGCCGAAACCCCGCCGAGCACCGCCTCGGTGAACCGGCGGCGCATGTCGAGCTGCTGGTTGGCGCGGATCAGCTCGCCGCGCTGGCTGTTCAGCTGCGCGGTCATCCGGTTGAAGGCGCGCGAGAGGTGATCGATCTCGTGGCCTTGCTCGGCCTCCGGCACCGAGGCGGTCAGATCGCCGGCCCGCACCCGGTCGGCGGCCGCGATCAGCCGGATGATCGGGGTCGCGAGGCGGTTGGCGAAGCCAAGCCCGACCCCGACCGCGGCCAGCAGCAGCAGCAGCGCCACCAGCCCGAAGATCGCCGCGAAGGTCACCTGGATGCCGGACCGGCGGAGCTCCAACGAGTGATATTCGTCGACCACGGCGCGGGTCTGGTCCATGTAGTCGAGCACGCGGGCGTCGACGAAACGGCCGACGAACAGATAGCCGTCGATGAAGTTGTCGAGCCGGACCAGCGCGCGCACCCGATCGTCGGTATCGCTGGTCAGCACGACCACCTCGCCACGGCCGGCCTCCTCGAGCGTGGCCGGCGACAGCCGCTCGAGGTCGAGCACGTAGCTGAGCCCGGTGCGCGCGAGCACCTGGCCGTTGCTCTGGAACACGATCGCCTCGGTCAGCGAGCGCAGCGCCGCCTGGGCGTCGAGCAGGCCCTGGAACATGGCCGGCATGCCGAGCAGGGACGGCCCCTCGCGGTTGAGGTCGGCGGCCATCGCGAGCGCGTCGGCCCGGATCACCTCCTTGTGCTCCTCGAGGTAGGACTGGGCGACGTTCAGCGAGTTGGTCAGCGCGTCGTTGATCCGCTGGTTGAACCAGGCCTCCAGGCCGTAGTGGAGAAAGCCGACCGAGAACACCGCGACCACGATCGCCGGCGCGACCGCGACCAGGCTGAACAGCGCGACCAGGCGGGCGTGCAGGCGGGAGCCGACCGAGCCCTGCCAGCGCGCCATCATCAGCTGCACGAGCCCGCGCGCGACCAGCGCGCCGAGCAGCAGCAGCAGGATCACGTCCAGATAGAGCAGGGCGAGCACGACGTCGACGTCGGCGCCGAGGCTGAGCCAGCCGGACAGGACCACGTAGGTCGCGATGCCGGACAGCGTCGCCGCCACGGTCAGGACGACCGCGAGGCGGCGCGCGACGTGGGCGCGCCGGAGCCAGCCGGCGAACCGGTGCCAGCTCGGCTGCGAGAGCATCGTCAGCGAGCGCGCCATCGCGCCCTGCCGGTCGGTCGGGATCGACGCATGGCTCATCGTGGCCCGCGCACGACCTCGATGTCCAGCTCCCGGATCTTCTTGCGCAGCGTGTTGCGGTTGAGACCGAGCAGCGCTGCCGCCTTGAGCTGGTTGCCGCGGGTCGCGGCCAGGACCTTGAGGATCAGCGGGCGCTCGACCTCGCGCAGGATCCGGCCATGCAGGCCGGCGGCCGGCAGGCGCCCGGCGCGCGCCTCGAAGATCGCCTCGAGATGGCGGCCGATGCTGTCGCCGAGGCTGCGGCCGTCGCCCGCCTCGGCCCGGCCGCCCGCGAGCGGCGCTGCCTCGCGCAGCTCGGCATCGATCACCTCGGCCCCGATCGTCTCCTGGGCGTAGAGCACGGCCAGGCGCCGGACCAGGTTCTCCAGCTCGCGGACGTTGCCGGGCCAGTCGTGCAGCTTGAGGCGGACCATCGCCTCGGGCTCGATGGTCTTGAGTGCCAGGCCCTCGAGCCGCGCCTTGAGCAGGAAATGCTGGACCAGGGCCGGGATGTCGTCGCCGCGCTCGCGCAACGGCGGCAACCGGATCGGGACCACGTTCAGCCGATAGAACAGGTCGTCCCGAAACAGGCCCTGGGCGACCAGCTGGCGGAGGTCGCGGTGGGTCGCGGCGATGATCCTGAGATTGGCCCGGATCGCGGTCCGGCCGCCGACTGGCATGAACTCGCCCGACTGCAGGACCCGCAGCAGGCGGGTCTGGGCCTCGAGCGGCATGTCGCCGATCTCGTCGAGGAACAGCGTGCCGCCCTCGGCCTGCTCGAAGCGGCCGATCTTGCGGGCATTGGCGCCGGTGAAGGCCCCCTTCTCGTGGCCGAACAGCTCGCTCTCGATCAGCTCGCGCGGGATCGCCGCCATGTTGACCGCGATGAACGGCCCGGCCCGGCGCTTGCCGTAGTCGTGCATCGCGCGCGCCACCAGCTCCTTGCCGGTGCCGGATTCACCGTTGATCATGACCGTCAGATCGGTGCCCATCAGCCGGGCGATGATCCGGTAGATCTCCTGCATCGGCGGCGAGCGGCCGATGATCGGCAGCTGCTCCTCGAAGCGGCCCGGATCCTCGGGCTCGACCGGCTCCGCCCGCGGCAGCGCGAGCGCGCGCTTGACCAGCGTCACCAGATGGCCGAGGTCGAACGGCTTGGCCAGATAGTCGAAGGCGCCGCGCTCGGTCGCCCGGACCGCGGTCAACAGCGTGTTCTGAGCGCTCATCACGATGATCGGCAGGCCGGGGCGGCGCTGCTTGATCCGCGGCAACAGATCGAGCGTGTTCTCGTCGGGCAGCACGACGTCGACGATCGCGACGTCGCCGGTGCCGTCCTCGATCCAGCGCCAGAGCGTGGCCGCGGTCGCGGTCGCCTGGACCCGGTAGCCCTGGCGCGAGAGCGCGCGCGAGATCACGGTCCGGATGCCGCCGTCGTCGTCGGCCAGGATCACGGTCGGCTCGGTCATGCCAGCTCCCAGGGTTCGGCCGGGCCGTTGCCGCCGCGCCAGGCGGGCAGCCGGACCCGGAACAGGGCGCCGCGCGCCTGGCGTGCGTACTCGATGACGCCGCCGTGATCGCCGACGATCTTGGCGACCAGCGCCAGGCCAAGCCCGCTGCCGGAGCGCTTGGTCGACACGAACGGCTCGAACAGGAGGCCCGCGATCTCGTCGCTGACGCCCGGCCCGTTGTCCTCGATCTGGACCGTGATCGGCAGCTCGACCCGCTCGCTGCTGTTGGCGATCCGGACCCAGAGGCCATGGGTGTACTGGGTCGCGAGCCGGATCTCGCCGCCGTTGCGCGGAACCGCCTCGGCGGCGTTCTTGACCAGGTTGAGGAACACCTGGACCAGCTGGTCGCGGTCGCCGTCGACCTCGGGCAGCGAGGGATCGTAGTGGACCTGGAAGCAGACCTTGCGCGCGAAGCCGCTCTCGGCCAGCCGGCGGACGTGCTCCAGCACCTGGTAGATGTTGACCGGCCGGCGCTCGATCGGCCCGTGGTCGGCGAACTCCTCCATCCGGTCGACCAGCGCGCAGATCCGGTCGGTCTCGTCGCAGATCAGCCGGATCAGCGGCTGCTCGTCCCGGTTCACGCCCTGCTCGAGCAGTTGCGCGGCGCCGCGGATCCCGGACAACGGGTTCTTGACCTCGTGGGCGAGCGTGGCGCCGAGCCCGGCGACCGAGCGCGCCCCGCCACGGTGGGTCAACTGACGGTTGAGGCGGTGCGCGACCGAGCAGGGGTGCAGGACCACCAGGCAGTGGCCCGGGCGCTCGGCGACCGGCGAGACGTGCAGATCGACCAGGCGGCGGACGCTCCGGTTCAGCGCCAGCTCGACGCCGTAATCGGAGACGCTGTTGCCGGCCAGCTGGACCCGGCGGATCAGATCGAACAGCGCGCTGTCCTCGGGCACCAGGTCGGCGAGCGGCCGCTGCTCGAGCACCGCCCGGCTGGCGCCGAACAGCTGCTCGGCGGCCGGATTGACGAACACCACCCGCAACCCGCCATCGATCGCCAGCACGCCGCTGGCCATCGCGTTCAGGATCATGCGCTCGAGGAGCAGCGTCGCGACCGGCTCGGCGGCAGCGCTCATGCGGCGGTCGATCGGCCGGGCCGCGGCCCCACCGGCTTGTGACCAATCATTGACCAACAGCCAAGTCTGCCTAAAACGCGTGCAGAAGATAGCCGGTTCCGGCCCAGCCGGCAAGCCTGCTCGCCGCCCTTGGCAGGAACCGAGCGGACGCCTAGCGTGAGGGGCGGCCCGCAACGCCTCCGGGCCCGAGCGCAGCAGGAGACCTCTTTGGCCGAGTGCGTGGCCTTGATCGTGGCTTCGGGCCGCGGCGAGCGGTTCGGCGCCGAGCGGCCGAAGCAGTATCAGCCGCTCGCCGGCCGACCGGTGCTCCGGCACTGCCTGGAACGCTTTTGCCAACATCCCAGGGTCGGCGCGGCGCGCGCCGTGATTCACGCCGACGACCGCGAGCTTTACGATCTGGCCGCCCGCGGACTGGACCTGCTGACGCCGGTCCTGGGCGGCCCGACCCGGCAGGACTCGGTCCGCCTCGGGCTCGAGAGTCTGGCGGCGACGCCGCCGGATCTGGTCCTGATCCACGACGGCGTCCGACCCCTGGTCGACGCGGCGCTGATCGAGCGCGTCCGCGACGGCCTCGCCCGCCATCCGGGCGTTCTGCCCGCGCTGCCGGTGACCGACACGCTCAAGCAGGTCGCGGCCGGCCACGTGCTGGCGACCGTCGAGCGCGCGGGCCTCTGCCGCGCGCAAACGCCGCAGGGCTTTCGCTACCGGGAGATCCTGGCCGCCCACCGGGCGGCGGCCGGCGCCGCGCTGACCGACGACGTCGCCGTGGCCGAGGCCGCGGGGCTGGAGGTCGCCACGGTCTTGGGCGATGAGGCCAATCTCAAGATCACCGCACCGGCCGACCTCGCGCGCGCCGAAGTGATCCTCTGCGGCCGGCTGCAGCCGCGGACCGGGCTCGGCTTCGACGTCCACCGCCTGGCCGAGGGCGACGGGCTCGTGCTGCTCGGGGTCCCGCTGCCCTGCCCCCTCCGGCTGATCGGCCACTCCGATGCCGACGTCGGCCTGCATGCGGTCACCGACGCGCTGCTCGGCGCGCTCGGCGCCGGCGACATCGGCAGCCATTTCCCGCCGAGCGAGCCGCGCTGGGCGGGCGCCGAATTCGGCGCTGTTCCTCGACCACGCGCGCCGGCTGATCGAGGCCGCCGGCGGCCGGATCGAGCACGTCGATGCGACGCTGATCTGCGAGCGGCCGAAGATCGGCCCGCACCGGCGCGCGATGATCGCGCGCCTGGCCGGCCTGCTCGGGGTCGACCAGGGCCGGGTCAGCGTCAAGGCGACCACGACCGAAGGCCTGGGCTTCGCCGGCCGGGGCGAGGGCATCGCCGCCCAGGCGATCGCGACCGTGAGCCTGCCGGCCTGAGCCGATGGCCAAAGCCCTCGCCAGCGCCCGACCGAGCCGGCCCGCGCTCTGGCTCGCGACCTGGTTCGGCGCCGGCCTGCTGCCGGGCGCGCCCGGCACCTGGGGCTCGCTCGCCGCGCTGCCGTTCGCCTGGGGCCTGGTCTGGGCGGGCGGCCCCTGGCTGCTGCTGGCGGCGGCCGCGCTGGTGTTCGCGCTCGGCCTCTGGGCCGCCGACCGCTACATGCACGCGGTCGGCGTGCACGACCCGGGTGCTGTGGTCATCGACGAGATCGCCGGCCAGTGGCTGACGCTCTGCGTGGCGCCGCTCAATCCGCTCGCCTACCTGCTCGGTTTCGTCCTGTTCCGGATCACCGACATGCTCAAGCCCTGGCCCGCCGGCTGGCTGGACCGCCGGGTCGGCGGCGGGTTCGGGGTGATGATCGACGACGTCCCCTCCGCCCTCTATGCCGCCCTGCTGCTCTGGCTCGCTGACCGGTGGTTGCTGCCATGACCTTCCCGCCCCGGAGCCTCGAACTGGCCCGTCGCCTGCTCGCCGCCTGCGAGGCCAAGGGCCTGCGCCTGGCGACCGCCAAATCCTGCACCGGCGGCCTGATCATCGCCTGCCTGACCGAGATCCCGGGCGCTTCCAACGTGGTCGAGCGCGGCTACGTGACCTACGACAACCGCGCCAAGGAGGAGGACCTCGGGATCGAGATGGCTCTGCTCGAAGAGGTCGGCGCGGTCAGCCAGGAGGTCGCCGAAGCGATGGCCAAGGGCGCGCTCGCGCGCGCCGGCGTCAACCTCGCGCTCGCGACCACGGGCATCGCCGGCCCGGGCGGCGCGACCGCGACCAAGCCGTTGGGCCTGGTCCACATCGCGGTCGCCTGCCACGCCCACGGCGCCCGCCACGAGCGCCACCTGCTGACCGGCGACCGCGCCGCGATCCGGCTCGCAACCGTCGACGCGGCGCTGACGCTGGCGCTGCGATCGCTGGGCTGATCTTTCCGACCGAACGTGAGCGGCGGTCCAAGAACCAGCGCGCAGACCGCGCGCTAACGACCCAGGCGATCGAGGATGCCGGCCACGATCTCGTCCGGCGCTCGGTCGATCTCGGCGGTGATCGCGTCCTCGGGTTCCTCGAGGGCCGCCAACTGGCTCGCGAGCAGGCTTGCCGGCATGTAGTGGCCGCGGCGGGCGGCGAGGCGGGCCTGGATCAGGGACCGGCTGCCGCACAGATAAACGAAGCGCACCCCGGGCCGGCCGCCGTCCAGGATCTGGCGGTAGCTCCGCTTGAGCGCCGAGCAGGCGAGCACGACGTCCTGGCCAGCGGCGAGCCAGCGGCCGATCTCGGCGCTCAGCGTCTCGAGCCAGGGCCAGCGGTCGGCATCCTCGAGCGGCACGCCGGTGCGCATTTTCTCGATGTTGGCCGGCGGATGGTAGGCGTCGCCCTCGGCGAACTCGGCGCCGAGCGCTTGCGCCAGCCGCAGACCGACCGTGGTCTTGCCGCTGCCGCTGACCCCCATCAGCACGATCACCATCGCCAGGGCCTAGAGGCTGGTCCAGTCGCTGTGGATGCTGCCCGGCCGGTCGATGCGCTCGTAGGTGTGGGCGCCGAAATAGTCGCGCTGGGCCTGGATCAGGCTGGCCGGCAGCCGGGCCGAGCGGTAGCCGTCGAAGTAGGCGAGCGCCGAGCCGAGCGCCGGGGCGGCGATGCCGGCTCTGGCCGCGGCCCCGACCACCTCGCGCAGGCTCGCCTGCGCCTTGCCGATCAGGTCCGCGAAATAGGGGTCGAGCAGCAGGTTGTTGAGATCCGGGTCGCGATCGTAAGCGTCCTTGATCCGGTTCAAAAAACGGGCGCGGATGATACAGCCGCCCCGCCAGATGGTCGCGATCGTGCCGAAGTCGAGCGGCCAGCCGTGCGCGGCCGCCGCGCCGGCCATCACGGCAAAGCCCTGGGCGTAGGCGCAAAGCTTGGCCGCGAGCAGCGCGTCGCGCAACCGGTCCAGCCCCAGATCCGCGCGGCCCGGCGTCTCCGGTCCTCTCAGCCGCGCCGCCGCCTCGACCCGCTCGGGCTTCAGTGCCGAGAGCGAGCGCGCCGCAACCGCTTCGGCGATCGTCGGCGCCGGCACCCCGAAGCTCAGCGCGGCCTCGACCGCCCAGCCGCCGGTGCCCTTCTGGCCAGCCCGATCAAGGATCACCTCGACCATCGGCTGGCCGGTTTGCGGGTCGCGCTTGCCGAGGATGTCGGCAGTGATCTCGATCAGATAGGAATCGAGCTCGCCCCGATTCCACGTCGCGAACGCCGCCTGCATCGCGGGATAGGTCAGGCCCAGGCCGTCCCGCATCATGGCGAAGGTCTCGGCGATCAGCTGCATGTCGGCGTATTCGATGCCGTTGTGCAGCATCTTGACGAAATGGCCGGCGCCGTCCGGCCCCAGATGAGCGCAGCACGGCACGCCGTCCACGACCGCCGCGATCGCCTCGAACGTCGCGCGCACGCGCGCGAACGCCGCGCGATCGCCGCCGACCATGATCGAAGGACCGTGGCGGGCGCCCTCCTCGCCGCCCGAGATGCCGGTGCCGAGGAACAGCAGGCCCTGGGCCCGCAGCGCCCGCTCGCGCCGGATCGTGTCCTGGTAGCGGGCATTGCCGCCGTCGATGATCACGTCGCCCGGGTCGAGCTTTGGCGCCAGCTCGTCGATCTGGGCGTCGGTCGCCCCACCCGCCTTGACCATCAGCACGATCGGCCGCGGCGGCCGGATCGCCGCGACCAGGTCGTCGAGGCTGAGACAGGCCTGGACCGGCAGGCGCCGGGCGTCGTCGGTGGCCGCGAACGCCTCGGTACGCGCCGCGGTCCGGTTATAGACCGCGACCCGATGGCCGTGGTCGGCGATGTTGAGGGCCAGGTTCTGGCCCATCACGCCGAGCCCGATCAGGCCGATCTCCGCCTGGCTGGTCATGGTTCGATCCGCCCCGATCATGCCCTTGTCGCCCAGGCTCTCCTGTCGCATAGCTGGCGGTCGCGAGCAATCCCGGAGCGCCGAAGGCCTTGCGCTGATGACCGAGCCCCGTCCGCCCTTCCGCCACCCGTTCCGGGTCCGCTACTCCGAGGTCGACCGCCAGGGCCTGGTCTACTTCGCGCACTACGCGACCTACTGCGACGTCGCGATCCACGAGTTCTTCCGCTCGCTGCCCTACGACTACACCGAGGTCGCCAAGACCACCGGCACCGATTTCCACGTCGTCCGGGCGCTGGTCGAGTACCGGCGGCCGCTGCGCTTCGACGACAGCTTCGAGGTCGAGATCCGGCTCGGCCGGATCGGCCGCTCGAGCCTGACCTTCCGGCCCGCGCTGCTCGCGCGGGGCGAAGCCGAGCCGCGGGCGACCGCCGAGCTGGTCTCGGTGCACGCCGACCAGGCCAGCATGCGCGCGGTGCCGCTGCCCGAGCGCCTGCTCGAGCTGCTGCTGCCCTATCGGCCGTGAACCCGCGGCACCCGGGTCAGGCGCTGAGCCAGGCGCGCACGATCTCGATTTGGTCCTTGGCCATCAGGGCGGGCGCATGGCCGGTGCCGTCGATCTCGATGACCTCGGCCTTGGGCCCGCGCCTGGTCATCTCGGCCGCGGTCTCGGCCAGCAGCAGATCGCTGCTGGTGCCGCGCAGCACCAGCACCGGGCAGCGGACCTGTTCCCAGACCGGCCACAGCTCGATGTTCTCGATCGGGCCGGTGGTCATCGGGAGGCTGAGGCGCTGGTCGTAGTTCAGGCCGAACCGGCCGTCCTCGCGGCGCGCGGCGCTGTGCTCGGCGAGGTGGCGCCATTCGGGGTCGGTCAGCGGGCCGAAGCCGGCGTGGATCTCGCGCAGATGCGCTTCCAGCGCATCGAGGCTCGAAAACCGCAGGTCCTGCCCGAGATAGGTGTTGATCCGCTCGAGCGCGGGCTTGGGCAGGAACGGCCCGACGTCGTTCAGCACGAGCCGGCGGATCGGGCTCTCGTCCATCGCCGCAAGGCCCATACCGATCAGCCCGCCCATCGACGTGCCGACCCAGTCGACCCCGGCGAGGCCGAGCTTTTGCAGCAGCTGCGCCATGTGGCCGATGTAGGTCGGCAGCGCGTAGTCCTCTGGGTTGGTCAAAGGGTCGCTGAGGCCGCGGCCGGCGACGTCGGGGCAGATGACCCGCCGCTCGGCGCTCAGCACCCGCGCCAGATGATCGAAATCGCGGCCGTTGCGGGTCAGGCCGTGGACGCAGACCACGGGGCGCGCGGCCGATGCCGGCGTCGGGCCGCCCCAGTCGGCGTAGCTGAGGCCGTACGGCCGGTCCGGCCCCTGGACCTGAACGCGGCGGATCTCCATCGTGTTTTCCCCGGCGGTGACGGTGCGGCAGCGGCCCGGTTAGCCAGTGCCCGGGCGGCCGTCAACCGGAAACGCCGATAGCGGCAGCATCCGAAGCCCTTGACGACGATCGGGCCGCGGCCGCTGATTCGAGCGATGGCTCGCCCAGGTCCGCTCCGCCCGGACCCGCGCGGCCGGATCGTCGAGAGGAGCCGGATGCCACCCGCCTCTGCCAGCAAGCCCGTGCTGCCGACCGGCATCGCCGACGGTGGAACGAAGGCGAGCGTCGAGCAACCATGAAGCTGTTCTTCAGCACCGAGCTGGCGCCCTGCCCCTATCTTGCGGGCCGGCTCGAGCGGCGTGTGGTGACGCTGCTCGAGGGCCCCGAGCCCGACCGGCTGCACGACCGGCTGATGGCGGCGGGCTTTCGCCGCTCGCAGGGGCTCGCCTACCGGCCGGCCTGCCCGGGCTGCACGGCCTGCGTGCCGGTCCGCATCCCGGTCGAGCGCTTTCAACTGACCCGGGCCTGGCGCCGGATCTGGCGCCAGAACGCCGATCTGGTCGCCGCCGAGCGCCGGCCGGTCGCGACCCGGGAGCAGTTCGCGCTGTTCCAGCGCTATCTCGCGAGCCGCCATGGCGAGAGCGGCATGACCGCGATGACCTGGGCGGATTTTTGCGCGATGATCGACGACAGCCCGGTCGACAGCCGGCTCGTGGAATGGCGCCGCCCGGACCGCTCGCTGATCGCGGCGAGCCTGACCGACCGCAGCCCGAGCGGCCTGTCGGGCGTCTACAAGTTCTTCGATCCCGGCGCGAGCCGGCGCTCGCTCGGCAGCCTGATCATCCTCTGGCACGTCGAGCGCGCGCGCGAACTCGGATTGCCCTACGCCTATCTCGGCTACTGGATCGCCCACAGTCCGAAGATGGCCTACAAGGCCCGCTTCCAGCCGCTCGAGCAGCTCACTCCCAGCGGCTGGCAGCCGTTGCCGGCAGCGCCAATTCCCGATCCGGCCGGCTAGCTCCCGATCCCGAACAACGCCGCGAGCTTGGCCTGGACCTCGGCGAGGACCGCCGGCGGCGCCGCGCCCGCAAGACGCAGCCGCCGGGCGCCACGGTCGACCGACCTCACCTGGTCGACCAGGACCGCCCCGGTAATCTCGAGCCCCTCGGGCAGAGTGACCTTCCACGGCCGGCTGCAGGTTCGAGGTGATCGGACAGACGACCGCGAGCTTTGAGCGCTGGTGGTAGATGCGCGGCGAAATCACGAGCGCTGGCCGATGCCCGGCCTGCTCGTGCCCCGACTGAGGCGTGAAGTCCACCCAGACCAGAGCGCCGCGATCGGGCAGGTCGCTGTGCGACAACAAAGTCGAGCCTAGAACTAAGCCACTGCCCGCGGTCGCGGCCCTTTTACAACAACTCCCCGCCAGCGGGGGGAGCCGTCGCGTCGTCGAGCGGCTCCGGCTCGTCCTCCGGCCGCATCGCGGCGACCAGCTCCTCGATCGTGTAACGCAGGCGGCCCGCTCGGATGATGACCGTACCGCCCTTGATCGCAAGATCGACCGCCTCGCCGGCACGCACCTGCAAGCTGGCTACGGCTGCTTTCGGCAACCGGATGGCGAGGCTGTTGCCCCATTTGGACACTTGCGCCTCATCGAGGCTCCTTCCGCGCGCGATCGACAATATAGATTGCATGCCAGCTTTCGCCGCACGTCCAAGCTCACGCCGCCGGCGGACCATCCGGGCGCCTCGCGCCACAATCGACCTGACAGCGCCCGCAAATTGGCGTTAAATGGGGCGAACGGAAGGCGAACCGCTCGAGAAAGGCGGGCCTTGTGATGGCTAAGCGGGTGCTGGTGGTCGACGACGAGCCGAACATCGTGCTGTCGCTGCGTTTCTTGATGGAGCGCGAGGGCTTCCAGGTCGAGGTGGCATCGACCGGCGAGGCGGCGCTCGAGGCGCTCGCGCGCAAGCCGGCCGATCTGGTGCTGCTGGACGTGATGCTGCCCGAGTTCGACGGCTTCGAGGTCTGCCAGCAGATCCGCAGCAATCCCGCCTGGGCGAACGCCAAGGTCATGATGCTGACCGCCAAGGGCCGCGATCTCGAGCGCGACAAGGGCCTGGCGCTCGGCGCCGATGCCTATGTGACCAAGCCGTTCTCGACCCGCGAGCTGGTCACCCGGGTCAAGCAGATCCTCGATGGCGGCTGAGGCGGGCGCGCGGCCGCGCGCCTGCGGCCGGGATCCGGGGTTTTAGCCCTGACGATGCCGGCCGCCCTGGTCGGCGGCATCTGGTCGACGACCCGGCCCGTGCCCGGGCGAGGGACCGACGATGCGTGAGGCGCGACGCGGCCAGCGGCTGATCGCCGTGTTCCTGCTCGGCTTGCTGGCGCTCAACTTCCCGCTGCTCGCGGTCCCAGCCGCCGGCCCGACGCTGCTCGGCCTGCCGCCGCTGTTCGCCTATCTGTTCGGCGTCTGGGCCGGGCTGATCCTGCTGCTCGCGCTGATCGTCGAGAGCCGGCGCTGAGATGACCGAAGGCTGGGTCATCCTGCTGATCGCGACCGTCTATCTGGGTGGCCTGTTCGCGATCGCCTACGTCGGCGATCGCCGCGCCGACCAGGGTCGGAGCGTGATCAATAACCCCTACATCTACACGCTCTCGATCGCCGTCTACTGCACCGCCTGGACCTACTACGGCAGCGTCGGGCGGGCCGCGCAGGCCGGCCTGGGCTTCCTGCCGATCTATCTCGGCCCGACCCTGATGGCCTGCCTGTGGTGGTTCGTGCTGCGCAAGATGCTGCGCATCACCAAGGCCTACGGCATCACCTCGATCGCCGACTTCGTGGCCTCGCGCTACGGCAAAAGCGCCCTGCTCGGCGGCCTGGTCACGGTGATCGCGGTGTTCGGGGTCATGCCCTACATCTCGCTGCAGCTGAAGGCGGTCTCGACCAGCGTCGCGGTGATCCTCGACTACCCGGCCGAGGCGCCGTTCTGGCGCGACCTCGCGCTGTTCGTGGCGCTGCTGCTGGCCGCGTTCAGCATCCTGTTCGGCACCCGCCATATCGACGCCACCGAGCACCATCAGGGCATGGTCGCGGCGATCGCGTTCGAAATCGATCGTCAAGCTGGTCGCGTTCGTGACGGTCGGGCTGTTCGTCACCTTCGCCATGTACGACGGCTTTGGCGACATCTTCGCCCAGGCGCGCGCCGCCGGGTTCGGCGAGCTCCTGACCTTCCAGGGCGCTGGCCTCAGCTTTGCCGACTGGTTCGCCCTCACCGGCCTGGCCGCGATGGCGATCCTGTTCCTGCCGCGGCAATTCCAGGTCGCGGTCATCGAGAACATCAACGAGGACCACCTGAACAAGGCGATCTGGCTGTTCCCGCTCTACCTGCTGGTGATCAACCTGTTCGTGCTGCCGATCGCGCTCGCAGGCCGGCTGCGCTTCCCGGGCGGCGCGGTCGATGCCGACTTCATGGTCCTGCTGCTGCCGATGACCGAGCACCAGCACCTGCTGACGCTGTTCACGTTCCTGGGCGGCCTGTCGGCCGCGACCGCGATGGTGATCGTCGAGACGGTGGCGCTGAGCACGATGCTCTGCAACGACCTGGTCATGCCGGTCCTGCTGCGCCTGCGCTTCCTGCGCCTGAACGAGCAGCCCGATCTGTCCGGGCTGCTGCTGACGATCCGGCGCGGCAGCATCCTGGCGATGCTGCTGCTCGGCTACGCCTACTTCCGGATGGTCGGCCAGTCCTACGCGCTGGTCACGATGGGGCTGGTGTCGTTCTGCGCCGCGGCCCAGTTCGCGCCGCCGATCCTGTTCGGCATCTACTGGCAGGGGGCGACGCTGCGCGGCGCACTGACCGGGCTTGTGGCCGGCTTCGTGATCTGGCTGTACACGCTGCTGCTGCCGGCGCTCGCCCGCTCCGGCTGGATCGACCCCGGCTTGCTCGACGGCCCGTTCGGTCTCGAGATCCTCAGGCCTTACGCGCTGTTCGGGGTCAGCGGGCTCGATCCGATCACCCACTCGCTGCTCTGGAGCCTGCTCGCCAACGTCACGGGCCTGGTCGGCTGGTCGCTGCTCGGCCGGCAGGGCAGCTTCGAGCGCGTCCAGGCATCGCTGTTCGTCGAGGTCGGCCGACCGGGCGGCAGCCCGCATCTGTGGCGCGGCGGCGCTGCGGTCGCCGACCTTCGGGCTCTGCTCGCCCGCTACGTCGGCGCGGAACGGGCCACCGAGGCGCTTGCCCGGCACGCCCGGAGCCGCGGCCTGGCGCTCGCCGCCGATGCCCAGGCCGATTCCGATCTGGTCAACTTCGCCGAGCGCCTGCTCGCCGGCGCGATCGGCGCGGCTTCGGCGCGGGTGATGATCTCGACCGTGGTCAAGAGCGCCGATTTCAGCCCCGACGAGGTCATGGCGATCCTGGACGAGGCCTCGCAGGTGATCGAGTACAGCCGCCAGCTCGAGCAGAAGTCGCAGGCGCTCGAGGTGACCAGCGCCGAGCTGCATCGGGTCAACCAGCGCCTGACCGAGCTCGACCGGCTCAAGGACGAGTTCATCTCGACCGTCAGCCACGAGCTGCGCACGCCGTTGACCTCGATCCGCTCGTTCTCCGAGATCCTGCTCGACAACCCGGAGATCGCGCTCGCGCAGCGCAACCAGTTCCTCGACATCGTGGTCAAGGAGTCCGAGCGGCTGACCCGGCTGATCAACGACATCCTGGATATGTCGCGGATCGCGTCCGGCAGGATGGAATGGCACCTCTCGAGCTGCGATCCCAAGGCCGTGATCGACGACGCGCTCGCCGCCACCAGCGGCCTGTTCCGAGCCAAGCAGATCACCGTCGAGGCCGAGCTTGCAAGCGATGTGCCGAGGATCACGGTGGACCGTGACCGGCTGATGCAAGTCGTGATCAACCTGCTCTCGAACGCGGCCAAGTTCGTCCAGGCGGGCGACGGCCGGGTCCGGGTACGCCTGGCGGCCTCCGGGCCGGACCTGACGGTCAGCGTCGAGGACAACGGCCCCGGGATTCCACCCGAGCAGCAGGGTTCGGTGTTCGAGCGCTTTCGCCAGCTGGGCAGCGACGTGAAGACCGGCAAGCCCAAGGGGTCGGGTCTCGGGCTGTCGATCTGCCGCCAGATCGTCGAGCACTTCGGCGGCCGCATCTGGATCGAGCCGGCGGTCCCCCGCGGCTCGGTCTTCCGCTTCACGCTGCCGGTCGGGATCGCCGCCGCCGGCGCGCCGGCCACCGCGGCCGCCGGCGAGGACTGATCAGTCGACCAGCTCGCTGCCGGCTCAGGCCCGGCTCTCGGCCCGCCGCCTGAGCTCGCTGAGCAGGCCGTCCATCCCCTGCCGCTCGATCACCGCCGCAAACTCCGAGCGCTGGGTCACGATCAGGCTGACCCCCTCGACGATCACGTCGATCGCGACCAGGCTCTGGTCCTTGAGCTCGCGCACCCGCCAGTCGACCTTGACCGGCGGGCCCTCGCCGAGGATCCGGGTCGAGACCACGGCATCGTGGTCGCTGACCGCCTGAGCGCCGGTGACCTCGAAATCCTGCCCGCCGTAGATGTCGAGCCGCGATGCCAGCGTGTGCAGGGCAAAGGCACGGAACAGCGTCAGATACTCGGCGCGCTGCGGCTCGCTCACGGTTCGCCAGTAGCGGCCGAGGATCAACCGGGCGACCAGATCGAGATCGATCGGCCCGCTCAAAAGCGCGACCAGCTGCTCGTACTTCTGCTGGTCGCCGAGCGCGGGGTCGCGCAGGATCGTCAGCACCTCGTGCCCGACCGTCTCGACCAGCTCGCGCGCGGCCGCGGCGCTCGGCTCGGCCCGCGCGCCCGCGGCGGCCCCAACCGCGGGTAGCGCCAGCGCCCAGCAGCCGGCCAGCAGCCAGCCGAGCAGGCGCCGCCGGCCGAGCGTGTCAGCGCGCAGCGCCGGCATCCGGGTCGGCTCCGGGCTCGGCGTCCGGCTGGCCGGGCGCGGGATCCTCGTCGAGCTCGTAAATGTCCTCATCGTAGATGTCCTCCAGCGGCGCCGGCGCGCCGTTGCGAATCTCGTTGGCGCGCAACTGGCGCACCAGGGTCCGAGTCGCGGCATAAAGGTCCAGGCTGCTGCGCTCCAGTTCGTCGATGGTCTCGAGATTGCGCTCGCGGAAGCTCAGCGTCGTCGCCCCGAACCGGCCGGCGTTGACCGGGGTCGGGGCCAGAAAGAACAGCGGGTCGAACACGAAGTCGACCACCCGGCCGACCGCGTCGCGCGGATTGGATGGCCCGATCAGCGGCAGCATCAGATAGGGCCCGGGCTTCACCCCGTGGACCGCGAGCGTCTGGCCGAAGTCCTCATCGTGCCGCTCCGGCATGCCGACCATGCCGCCGACGTCGACGAAGCCGCCCGCGCCCAGGATCGTGTTGAGCATGAATTGGCCGAGCGTCAGCTCGCCGCGCTTGAACTCGCCCTGGAGCAGGTCGTTGGCCAGCACGACCGGCGTACGCAGATTGGCCAGGAAGTTGTCGACGCCGTCGCGCACGAGTTCCGGCGTCGCATTGCGATAGAGGATGGCCATCGGCTCCAGCAGCAGGCGGTCGAGGAAGTGGTTGACCTGGAACACCGCCCGATTGAACGGCTCGATCGGATCGCCCTCGGCGTCCTGGGCCGCTGCCGGCCCGTCGAGCAGCAGGCAGAGCAGCGCGAGCCCAACCGAGGCGCCCCGGCGCCGCCCCCGCCACGACCGGTTCGAGCCATGGCTCGACCAGGCTGCCCTCCTCACCCAGCACCTCCCGACCGCGCCAGAGCGGGCCCCTCATGCCGCTTGGGACCGGCATGATATGGGCGCGCAGGGGAAGCTAACAAGATTTCCCGACCACCGAAGGTTGATCATCCTGCCTGACCGACCGTCGTGGGCTCCGCTGGGCTCGGCCGCCGAATCGGCGCCGGCCGGGTGCAGTACGGTTAAGGCTTACCCCGATATGGCGACTGGCCGGCCAAGGGCGTTGCGGACTCAGGCGGTAAACGAGCATTGTCAATAAAACGTAAACGCCGCCACCGAGGCGGTCGGGCGGTACCGAGGAGCCAGGCAATGAGCGAGGTCCGGAGCATCACGTTGGACAGCCTTCTGCGCCGGCTCGAGGACGTGCTCGGCACCGACAGCTTGCTCTATCACCGCTTTCATCAAGGTCTTCGACTCGAGGACGAACGGCGGCTCACCGATGCGATGAGCAGCTTGCGGCTCTACCCGGATGAGCTCCGCCGTTTGGTCGAGGACACGGTGATGAGCTGGCTGTTCGGCGCTCGCGACGAGGCCACCCCAGGCCGGCTCGGCGCGGCGCCTTAGGGGCAACCCCAACCACAAACTCCCCCAGCTTGTTTCGGGCGGTCAGGTCGACCGCCCTTTTTGTGCGCCTTGACATGTCAACATAAAGAAATCTATATATGCGTATTCGCAAGACCACCGACACCGTCGCACGAGAGCCCGGATGCCCGACCAGCACGACAGCCTCGAGACGCTGCTGAACGGCCTGCGCGCCGCCGCCGAGCCGAGCCGGCTGCGCCTGCTCGTGCTCTGCAGCCAGGGCGAATGGACCGTGACCGAGCTGACCCAGGTGCTCGGCCAGAGCCAGCCACGGATCTCGCGCCATCTGAAACTGCTGGCCGAGGCCGGCCTGCTCGAGCGCTTCCGCGAGGGCAGCTGGGTGTTCTACCGGCGCGCTCAGCACGGCCCGGGCGCCCGGCTCGCCCGCAATCTGTGCCGGATGCTGCCGCCCGAGGATGCCGAGCTCGCCCTCGACCGGCAGCGCCTGGCCGCGGTCCGCAGCGCTCGCCAGGGTCAGGCCGCAGCGTACTTCGCCGCCCAGGCGCCGCGCTGGGATCAGGTCCGCTCGCTGCAGCTCGACGAAGCCAAGGTCGAGAGCGCGCTGCTTGACGTGTTCGGCGAGCCACCGCCCCGGAGCCTGCTCGACATCGGCACCGGCACCGGCCGCGTGCTGCAGCTGATGGCGCCGCGGATCGGCTTCGGCCTCGGCATCGACCTCTCGCGCGAGATGCTGGCGGTGGCGCGCGCCAATCTCGATCGAACCAGCCTGCGCAACTGCCAAGTCCGCCAGGGCGACATGTACCACCTGCCGCTGCCCGACGGCTCGTTCGACGCCGCCACGCTGCACAACGTGCTGCGCTTTGCCGACGACCCCGGCGCTGCGCTCGCGGAGGCAGCGCGCGTGCTGCGTCCAGGCGGCCGCCTGGTCGTGGTCGACTTCGCGCCGCACCGCCTGGAGTTCCTGCGCGAGCAGCACGCCCACCGCCGGCTCGGCTTCGCCGACGCCGAGCTGCGCGACTGGTTCGCCGCCGCCAGGCTTGCCTTCGAGCCGCCGCTCCGCCTGCCGGGCGACCCGTTGACCGTGATGATCTGGCCGGCGCGCCGGATCGGCGCGGCCGACGATTTCAATCAGCCCCACGAGCAACCCAGCGCCGGACGCGTCGCATGATCCAAGACCGGACCAGCCCCGCCCAGGACCGCTCAGCCCCCGTCCCGGACGAGCTCCTGCCCGAGCTCGAGATCTCGTTCGAGTTCTTCCCGCCCAAGACGCCGGCGGCCGAAGCCCGGCTGTGGCAAACGGTCGAGCAGCTGCAGCCGCTGGCACCCAGCTACGTCTCGGTGACCTGCGGCGCCGGCGGCAATCCCGCCGAAGGTACTTGCGCCTGGGTCGACGCGCTGCACGAGCGCGCCGGCTGGCTGGCGGTCGCTCATCTGACCTGCGCCAGCGCCACCCGCGCCGCGGTCGACGCGATCGCCCGCCGGTACTGGGCCGCGGGCGTGCGCCAGCTGGTGGCGCTGCGCGGCGACCGCCCGAAGGATGCGCCGACCCGCCCGAACGGCGAGCACTACCGCTCCGCCGCCGATCTGGTCCAAGCACTCTGCCGGATCGCGCCGTTCGAGATCAGCGTCGCCGCCTATCCCGAGACCCATCCCGAAGCCGCCAGTCCAAAAGCCGATCTCGACAACCTGAAGCGCAAGCTCGATGCCGGCGCGGTCCGTGCAATCACCCAGTACTGCTTCGAGACCGAGACCGTGCTCCGCTTCCGCGACCGGATGGCCGCGGCCAGGATCGAGGCACCGCTCGCGGTCGGCATCATGCCGGTGCACGACTTCGGCCAGATCAAGCGCTTCAGCGACGGCTGCGGCGCCGGCGTCCCCGACTGGCTGGGCGCGAGCTTCGCCGGCTTCGACGACGAGCCCGCCGAGCGCCAGCGGATCGCGGCCGAGATCGCCGCCGAACAGGTCCGGCGCCTGATCGCCGAAGGCATCCGCCAACTGCACTTCTATACCTTGAACCGGGCCGAGCTGACGCTCGAGGCCTGCCGGCTGCTCGGCCTGCAGCCGCACCTCGCCCACGCCGCCTGAGGTCACCGATGGCTGCCTTCCTCGAGGCGCTCGCGCGCCGGGTCCTGCTGTTCGATGGCGCCATGGGCACCCAGATCCAGGGCCGCGAGCTCTCGATCGAGGCCGACTTCTGGGGCCAGGAGAACTGCTCGGAAATCCTGAACCTGAGCCGGCCCGACCTGATCTCCGAGATCCACCGGGGCTATCTCGAGGCCGGGGCGGATGCGCTCGAGACCAACAGCTTCGGCGGCTCGCCGGTCACGCTCGGCGAGTTCGACCTCGGCGAGCGGGCGTTCGAGATCAACCGGCGTGCGGCCGAGCTTGCCCATCAGGCGATCGCCGCCGTTCGGGGCGATGGCCGCGAGCGCTTCGTGATCGGCGCGATCGGCCCCGGCACCCGGCTGCCCTCGCTCGGCCACATCGCCTACCGCACCCTCGAGCAGGCGTTCAGCGTCCAGGCCGCCGGCCTGATCGCGGGCGGCGCCGACGTGATCTTGTGCGAGACCTGCCAGGACCCGCTCCAGGCCAAGGCCGCGGTCAACGGCGCCCGGATCGCGATGGGCGAGGCCCGCAAGAGCCTGCCGCTGATGGTCCAGGTCACGGTCGAGACCACCGGCACGCTGCTGGTCGGCACCGACATCGCGGCGGCCGCGACCATCGTCGGCGCCCTCGACGTGCCGATCCTCGGGCTCAACTGCGCGACCGGGCCGCAGGAGATGGCCGAGCACCTCGGCTACCTGGCCGAGAACTGGCCGGGGCCGATCTCGGTCCTGCCCAACGCTGGCCTGCCCGAGCTGGTCGAGGGCCAGACCCGCTATCCGCTCGGTGCCAACGAGCTCGCCGCCTGGCTCGAGCGTTTCGTCACCGAGGACGGGGTCGGCATCGTCGGCGGCTGCTGCGGCACCACGGTCGAGCACATCCGCTCGCTCGACGCCATGCTCCGCCGGCTCGCCGAGGACGGCTACCGGCCGCGCCCGAAGCCGCGTCAGGTGACGGCGCCGGCCCAGCTCGCTTCGCTGTACAGCGCCGTGCCGCTGCGCCAGGAGCAGGCCTATCTTTCGATCGGCGAGCGCTGCAACGCGAACGGCTCCAAGGCGTTCCGCGAGCGCCAGGCGGCCGGCGACTGGGATGCCTGCGTTGCGATCGGCCGCGCCCAGGCCAAGGAGGGCGCGCATGCGCTCGACGTCTGCACGGCCTACGTCGGGCGCGACGAGAGCCGCGACATGACCGAGGTGGTGAGCCGGCTGCGCGGCGCGGTCGACAGCCCGCTGGTGTTCGATTCGACCGAGCTGCCGGTGCTCGAGACCGCGCTCGAGCTCTACGGCGGCAAGGCGGTCCTGAACTCGATCAACTTCGAGGACGGCGAGGAGCCGCCGACCAAGCGCATGGAGCTCGCGCGCAAGTTCGGCGCTGGCGTGATCGCGCTGACGATCGACGAGACCGGCATGGCCAAGGACGCCTCCCGCAAGCTCGAGGTCGCCCGCCGCCTGGTCGCGTTCGCCTGCGAGCGCCACGGCCTGCCGCGCACCGACCTGCTGATCGACCCGCTGACTTTCACGATCTGCACCGGGAATGAGGACGACCGCGGGCTCGGGGTCGCGACGCTGGACGCGATTGCCGCGCTAAGCGCCGAGTTTCCCGACATCCAGATCATCCTCGGGCTCTCGAACATCTCGTTCGGCCTCAACCCGGCCGCCCGCCACGTGCTCAACTCGGTGTTCCTCGACGAGGCGCTCAAGCGCGGCCTGACCGGCGCGATCCTGCACTCGTCCAAGATCATGCCGCTGCACAAGATCCCGCCCGAGGAGGCCCGCCTCGCCCACGACCTGATCTTCGACCGCCGGCGCGAGGGCTACGACCCGCTGCACGCGTTCATGGCGCGCTTCGCCGAGCGCAAGGCGACCAGCGAGAAGAAGGAACGCCCGGCCGAGGTCGAGGCCCGGCTCAAGCAGCGGATCATCGATGGCGACCGCCAGGGCCTCGAGGCCGACCTCGACGAGGCCCTCGGCAAATACCCGCCGCTCGACATCATCAACGTCCACCTGCTCGACGGCATGAAGGTGGTCGGCGAGCTGTTCGGCAGCGGCCAGATGCAGCTGCCGTTCGTGCTCCAGAGCGCGGAGACGATGAAGGCCGCGGTCGCCCACCTCGAGCCGCACATGGAGCGGGTCGAGGGCAGCCACAAGGGCACGGTCGTGCTCGCGACCGTCAAGGGCGACGTCCACGACATCGGCAAGAACCTGGTCGACATCATCTTGACCAACAACGGCTACCAGGTCGTGAACCTCGGCATCAAGCAGCCGCTGGCCAACATCCTGGCCGCCTGCCAGGAGCACAAGGCGCACGCGATCGGCATGTCGGGTCTCCTGGTCAAGTCGACCGTGGTCATGCGCGAGAACATGCTCGAGATGAGCCGCCAGGGGCTGGAGGTGCCGGTCATGCTGGGCGGGGCGGCGCTGACCCGGCAGTACGTCGAGGAGGACTGCGTCCAGGCCTACGCCTCGGGCAAGGTCGCCTACGCGCGCGACGCGTTCGACGGCCTGCACCTGATGGGCCGGATCATGTCGGGCTGCTTTGCGACCTACCTCGCCGAGCGCCAGGCCAAGCAGCAGGCGCGCCCCAAGCGCCAGAAGCTGCCGCGCACGCTGGCCGCCATCGATGGCCAGGCCCCGGCCCTGCGCCCGGTCGAGGTCGAGGCAACACGCCTGCGTCGCAACGAGCTCTCGCGCGGCGTCGAGGTGCCCAAGCCGCCGTTCTTCGGCGCGCGCCTGCTCGAGGCGGTGCCGGCCCGGGCGCTGCTGCCGTTCCTCAATGACAACATGCTCTACCAATTCCACTGGGGCTTCAAGAAGGACGGCCGCACGCGCGCCGATTTTCTGACCTGGGCGAACAAGGAGCTGAAGCCGGTGCTGGTCGAGCTGGTCGACGAGGCCGAACGGGAGAAGGTCTTCCAGCCGCAGGCGGTCTACGGCTACTGGCCCGCGGCCGGCGCCGGCAACGACGTCATCCTCTACGACCCCGCCGACCACGCCCGCGAGGTCGGCCGGTTCACGCTGCCCCGCCAGGTTCGGAAAAACGGCCTTTGCATCGCGGACTTTCTGCGCGACGCTGCCGGGTCAGAGCGTGACGTGCTCGGCCTGCAGATCGTGACCGTGGGCCAGCGCGCCTCCGAGGTCGCGCGGACCTGGTTCGCCGCCAACCGCTACAACGACTACGTCCGCCTGCACGGGCTGGGGGTCGAGCTGGCCGAGGCGCTGGCCGAATACGTCCACAAGCGGATCCGGGCCGAGCTCGGTTTTTCCCACCTCGATGCCCGCGAGCGGCACGAGCTGTTGAAGCAGGGCTACCGCGGCTCGCGCTACTCGTTCGGCTACCCCGCCTGCCCCAACCTCGCCGACCAGCGCCAGCTGCTTTCCCTACTCGACGCCAGCCGGATCGGGATCGAGCTGTCCGAGGAAGACCAGCTCCACCCCGAGCAGTCGACCAGCGCGATCGTGCTCCACCACCCCCAGGCCCGGTATTTCAACGTCTGAGCGGGGTTGCGAGCGGCGACCGGCGCCATTTGGCTGACCCGCCGGGAATTTTCGGACTTTCTTCAGCCCGCGGGCACCCGGGGAGCGCGCGGCTTCCGGCGCATGGGCAGGATCCGTTAACCGTGGTTTGACAGGGTTGCGGATGGTGGACCAGGTGCGGCTGCGCCGGATCGGGCCGGGTCGGGCGGCGGTCGGGCGATGCGGGTGGAGATCGGATCGGGCGGCGGGTGGCGGCGAGATCGAGGGAATTGGGGGCGGTCCCCGGGCATGATCGTGCTGCACCGCCCTCCTTCCCGGACTTTCAAAGTCCAGGCGGTTGCGAGCGGCGCTGCACGGGGCGGGAGCGCCCGAACTCGGCTGATGGCCGGCACGTTGTCGGTCTGCGGTCGAACAGTCAGAATTTCGGCCATGACCACGATGATCGTCGAGTTTTGCGCGGCGCTGCGGGCCGCCGGCGCGCCGGAGGACAAGGCGCAGCCGCAGCCCGGAAGCTTGCCGACCATGAGCGGCGGTTCGACCATGGCGATACCGAACTCGCCACGATTGGCGACGAGGTCAGAGCGTTGTAGGGCCGGGTCGTGATCGTGCAATCGGTGACCGGCGCCACCTTCGCCGGCATTCTCGCCCTGACCCTCAGATCCTTTTTCCCCGGCTGAGGCGGCAGCGCCGGTCGCACCAGCGTAGCCGAGCTTTTCCGGAGCATGGCAAGCATTCGTTAACCTTGGCTTGACAGGGTTGCGGATGGTGGACCAGGTGCGGCCGCGCCCCACCAGGGCCGGGGCCGGGGGTGGGGCGGAAGATGGCGGGCGGAGATGGGGACGCGGCGGGAGGGGGGGATACGGCGGAGAGGGGACACGGCAGAGTGAGGACACGGCGGAGTGCGGACGCGGAGTTGGGACACGGCGGAGTGGGGACAGGGCGGAGTGGGGACAGGGCGGAGTGGGGCACGGCAGAGAGGGACACGGCAGAAAGGGACAGGGCGCAGTGGGGACAGGGAGGGAGGCGGGGGGGTACGGCGGAGAGGAGAGGGACATGGGGGAGAGCGGACGGGGCGGAGAGCGGACGGGGCGGAGAGGGGACGGGGCGGAGAGGGATATTGGGGAGATGGGGCGCGGGCGTCGAGGGGGAGGGGATGGAGTCAATCTGGGGTGGTTTGGGCTTGAGGTGGATGCGGAGAATGGGGTCGGATTGATGCCGGGGGCGGCGGACGGATTTGCGATTGGATTTGACGATGCTGGGCCCTGCTCCGATGAAATGCGGGCTCGGGCTTGATCGCCCAGTGAGCCTGAAACCTGGCGCGCAGTTGGTGATCGATGGTAGACTGATGTTGATCGACGTATCCGATTTGAATAGTACGGAAGTGTGTCCTCTTTGTGAACTGATCGATTTTGAAAGGATACAGAAGTGTGACTTCAATCGCAAATGGTGAAAAATCTCAATGAGATCATCCTTGACTCCATTGACCCATGGAGTTGACGCATCGCCTCCAGATGGCGAATTTCCTAGTAAATTCAGCCGAATAGAACACTAGCTGTAGATTGATCGTGATCGGCTTCAGGTGGAGAATGGAGTCCACGTTGAGCGTCGATCAAGCGCACATGCTGTGCACGAAACGTGTCATTTGTCGCCGACCACGGATCGAGCGCTCCCCGATCGCGTGCCCCGTTACCCTAGCGTGACCGCAAGCGCGATGTGGTTGAAGCTGCGCTCCGGTCGAGGCAAGATGCAGGGGCATTTCGGGAGGAACGCGGGCCGCGCCGTCGGAACGGGCCGGCACACCGGCTGCACGGAACGAGCGCCATGGAACGCAGCGACGCGGATTTGCACGAGCGGAGCCACCGTCAAAGGGCGAAGGGCGCATTCAAGCGAGCCGGCACGTGGCTTTGGGGGGCGCTTGGCCTCGGCGCAGTCCTCGTCGGCTACGTCGCGGCGCTATTCAACGAGATCGCGCCCGCGCCTCAATTGGCAAAGGATCTCGTGTGCCAGTGGCGGGAGTGGCGGGCGGACCCCGCTCCCGGGACCCACTTCACGATCCTGATCAGCAACCTCGCGGGCGACGCGGATGGCAGCCAGACCGCGCGCGTGCGTCAGGTGTCCTGTGAGGTGGACCCCATCTGAGGACCAGGGGCCTGGTTGGGAGGAGAGTTGTTCCGTCATGATAGACGGAGCGGACGATGACGAAGAAGATGCGACGGAAGATCGACCCGGCGACAAAGGCGCGGATTGCGCTCGCCGCGGTCCGTGAGGAGGCGACCATCGCCGATTTGGCGCGGCAGTATCAGGTTCATCCGAACCAGATCTACGCCTGGAAGAAGCAGCTACTCGAGAACGCTGGCCGGCGTTCGACCCGGCGTCGGCGCGGACGCCGAGGCGGAACGGGAGCGCGAGGTCGAGAAGCTGCACGCCAAGATCGGACAGCTGACCGTGGAACGCGATTTTTTGGCGACGAGGTTCGGAAGATGAGCGCTCCGACCGCACAGCCATGCTCGATCGCGCTCACGCCGGTTGTCAATCCGACGCCAGTGCCGGCTGCTCGGGCTGGCGCGCTCGAACGTTTACCGACCTGCGTCGGCCACCGACACCGACGAGCTTGTGATCATGCGCCGGCTCGATGAGCTATTCCTGGCCTGGCCGTTCTTCGGCTCGCGCCGGATGATGGCGATGCTGCGGCCGAGGGGCAGCGGATCAATCGCAAGCGGGTGCGGCGCCTGATGCGCCTGATGGGGCTCGCAGCCCTCGGCCCGAGGCCGCAGACGTCGAAGCCGGCGCCGGGACACAAGATCTACCCCTACCTCTTGCGCGGCCTTGTGATCGAGCAAGCGAACCAGGTTTGGCGGCCGACATCACCTACGTTCCGATCGGGCGCGGCTTCCTCTATCTGGTCGCGATCATGGACTGGGCAGCCGAGCGGTCCTGGCGTGGCGGCTGTCGAACACGCTCGATGCCGACGTCTGCGTCCGGCGCTGGAGGAGGCGCTCGCCCGGTTCGGCGCGCCGGAGATCTTCAACACCGATCAGGGCAGCCAGTTCACCTCGACCGCATTCACCGCGGTTCTGCAGCGAGCCGGCGTGCGGATCTCAATGGACGGCCGTGGGCGCTGGCTAATAACGTCTTCATCGAGCGGCTGTGGCGATCGCTGAGTACGAGGAGGTCTACCTGAAGAGCTACGCCGACGGCCGTGAGGCGCGCGCCGGGATCGCCGCCTGGATCGTGTTCTACAACGCCACGCGGCCCCATCAGGCACTCGATGGCTGTGCCCCAATGGCCGTGTGGCGGGCGGGGATGACCGGTCTCCTGCCCGCGAACGCCGTGGACATGACGCTCCAGCCTACGGCTCGAGCTTGGACGACGCCCCGGCGTCGCCCACATGCCCACCGCGGCAATCTCAGCAGACCATTGATGCCGCTTGAAACGGAACCGACGGACGACGCTCGTCCAACTTAACCAGGCCCTCCCCTGGTCCTCACGATGGGGTCCACCTCACCTGGGGCAGCGCGGACTCGACGTGCGCAGCACCTGCCGAGGGGTCGGGCTCGATGCGATCGACGACGGTTCGCTCGTGGACGCCGAAGCTAAGGCCTTGGCGCAGGGACAGGCGCTGCTCACCGCCCGCAAGGCGGACCTCCTGATCTGGGGCCAAGTCAAGAAAGCTGATCGCGAACTGAGCCTTTGGTTCCTTACCAGCGGCGGCAGCAGCAGCCTTGGCGCACCATCCTATTCTTTGACCGAGAAGCTCACGTTGCCGGAGGATTTCCGGGCCGACCTGGGCGCTCAGCTTCAGGCCGTCGCGCTCGCGCAGGTCGCTCCGGCGACGGAGCAAGCCGGCACCTACCTGGTCGATCTATTGGTGCCGGTCCGAGCCAAGCTCCAGCAGCTGCTCACAAACCCGCCACCAGACCTGAGCGACGAACAGCAGGCTGAGCTGCGATTTTCCCTGGCATTGGCGGCCCAGACGATCGGCGAGCAATCTGGCGAGGACGGACCTCTCGAAGCGGCCGTGTCGGAATATCGCGCCGCTCTGGAGGTCAGGACGCGCGAGCGCGTCCCGCTCGACTGGGCGATGACCCAGAACAACCTCGGCACCGCGCTCTGGACGCTCGGCGAGCGCGAGGACGGCACTCGTCGCCTCGACGAGGCGGTCGCCGCCTATCGTGCCGCGCTGGAGGTCTGGACGCGCGAGCGCGTCCCGCTCGACTGGGCGATGACCCAAACCAACCTCGGCGCCGCGCTCTGGACGCTCGGCGAGCGCGAGGACGGCACCCGTCGCCTCGACGAGGCGGTCGCCGCCTATCGTGCCGCGCTGGAGGTCAGGACGCGCGAGCGCGTCCCGCTCGACTGGGCGATGACCCAGAACAACCTCGGCACCGCGCTCAAGACGCTCGGCGAGCGCGAGGACGGCACCCGTCGCCTCGACGAGGCGGTCGCCGCCTATCGCGCCGCGCTGGAGGTCAGGACGCGCGAGCGCGTCCCGCTCGACTGGGCGATGACCCAGAACAACCTCGGCAACGCGCTCACGAGCCTCGGCGAGCGCGAGGACGGCACCCGTCGCCTCGACGAGGCGGTCGCCGCCTATCGTGCCGCGCTGGAGGTCAGGACGCGCGAGCGCGTGCCGCTCGACTGGGCTGCGACCCAGAACAACCTCGGCAACGCGCTCCGGACGCTCGGCGAGCGCGAGGACGGCACTCGTCGCCTCGACGAGGCGGTCGCCGCCTATCGTGCCGCGCTGGAGGTCAGGACGCGCGAGCGCGTCCCGCTCGACTGGGCGATGACCCAGAACAACCTCGGCGCCGCGCTCACGAGCCTCGGCGAGCGCGAGGACGGCACCCGTCGCCTCGACGAGGCGGTCGCCGCCTATCGTGCCGCGCTGGAGGTATGGACGCGCGAGCGCGTCCCGCTCGACTGGGCGATGACCCAGAACAACCTCGGCAACGCGCTCCGGACGCTCGGCGAGCGCGAGGACGGCACTCGTCGCCTCGACGAGGCGGTCGCCGCCTATCGTGCCGCGCTGGAGGTCAGGACGCGCGAGCGCGTCCCGCTCGACTGGGCGATGACCCAGAACAACCTCGGCAACGCGCTCACGAGCCTCGGCGAGCGCGAGGACGGCACCCGTCGCCTCGACGAGGCGGTCGCCGCCTATCGTGCCGCGCTGGAGGTATGGACGCGCGAGCGCGTCCCGCTCGACTGGGCGATGACCCAGAACAACCTCGGCAACGCGCTCCGGACGCTCGGCGAGCGCGAGGACGGCGCATCTGACGCTGGAAGGGGGCGGCTGGAGGCGGCGGTCGCTGCTTACGAAGGGGCGCTGGAGGTGTTTCGGAAGGCGGGTGCGAGCCACTACGTCGGCGGCACCGAGCGCAACCTCGCGCGCGCCGAGGCGCTGCTCGCCGAGCGGCGGGGGCAGAGCGCGGCGGAGTGAGAGGATTGGCCCGTCCACTTGACGCGGCTGTCGGAGGACCCCACACCAGCCGCATGGGCGCGGTTCCGTTCGACACGCTGGCGCTCGCGCGCAAGCTCGAAGCTGCCGGGTTCGAGCCGAAGCAGGCGCAGGACACGGCCGCAGCGCTCGCCGAGGTGCTGAGCGAGCAGGTCGCGACCAAGCACGACAGCAACGAGCTTCGCGCCGAATTGCGCGAGATGGAGCAGCGGTTGGTGAGCAAGCTCGGCGGGATGATCGCGGCGGCGGTCGCGGTCGTCGCGGTCATGATCAAGCTGTTGTGACACTACCGCGCAGCGGAGTGAGCGAGGTCGCTACTTGAAGTAGATCTCGGCCCCGAGCAGTGCGGACAGCACGACCTGGGTCGCGATGATCCTGTTCGCCATCTGGGACAATCTGGTCTCGAGCCGGAACTCAAGCTGCGCGAAGCGGCTGTCGAGTTTCGTCTACCAAGGTGCCAGCCGGCCGTCGAGCTTGGCTTCGAACTGGGACAGCCGCAGGTCGAGGTGTTCCCGGGTTACCAGCTCGCTGCGGACCTCGGCCCAGTAGGTCGCGAACGCGTTGCCAAGGCGCACCGCCGGCTCGTGCGAGAAGACGTTGCCTTCGCTGAGGTCGCGCGCGATCCTGAGGGTGTCCAAGCGTTCCTCCGGATTTCCCGACCCACTCTTAACACGTGCTGGCCGACAGTGCACCACCCCGCCGGCAGGCAGGGATGCTGTGCGGCTGCAGTCGGCCAGCCACGGCCTTGCCGGACCGTGGTCGTGCGCGTATCTTCAATGTCGAAACCGGAGGAACGATCGATGCGCGTCACCCGATGGGGCAACAGCCTCGCGGTTCGGATCCCCAAGGCGCTGGCCGAGCAGAGCCGGATCGAGGAGGGGTCGGAGGTCGAGCTTTCGGTGGTCGAAGGCGCGCTGACGATCAGGCCGAGAGCGGCCAGCTACCGCCTCGATCAACTGCTCGCGCAGGTCACGCCGGAGAACCGGCACGACGAGGTCGACTGGGGCCGGCCGCAGGGCAAGGAAGTCTGGTGAGGCGGGCCCTCGCGCCGGACGCTGGCGATCTCGTCTGGCTGTCGTTCTCGCCGCAGGCCGGACGCGAGCAGGCCGGACGGCGGCCGGGGCTGGTCCTGACGCCCTGGGCGTTCAACGAGCGCGTCGGGCTCGCCTTCGTCTGTCCGATCACGAGCCGCCTCAAGGGCTATCCGTTCGAAGTCGCGGTGCGGACCGGGAAGATCGCGGGCGCGGTGCTGGTCGATCAGTTGCGCAGCCTCGATTGGCGCGCCCGGCAGGCCCAGCCCGCCGGCAAGGCGCCAGCGGCGGTCATGGCCGAGGTCCTGGCCAAGCTGCGGCCCCTGCTCGGAGGATGAGAGCGATGCTGTTCGAGGGCTTCGAGACGCAAGACGTCGGCACCTCGGCCACCAGCATCCATCTGCGCATCGGCGGCGCCGGGCCGGCGGTGCTGCTGCTGCACGGCTATCCGCAGACCCACGTCATGTGGCACGAGGTGGCGCCGCGGCTGGCCGAGCGGTTCACGGTCGTCTGCCCGGACCTGCGCGGCTACGGCGACAGCGGGAAACCGGAATCCGACCCGGAGCATCTGGCCTACAGCAAGCGCGCGAGCGCTGCCGACCTGGTCGAGGTGATGGCGGCGCTCGGCCATGGCCGGTTCATGGTCGCGGGCCACGATCGCGGCGGCCGGGTCGCCCACCGCCTGGCACTGGATCATCCGGAGCAGGTCGGAAAACTCGCGGTGCTCGACATCGTGCCGACCCGGACGATCTTCCGCGCCACCGACCAGGCGATCGCGACCGGCTATTTCCACTGGTTTTTCCTGATTCAGGGGGGCGGGCTGCCGGAGCGGATGATCGGCGCCGACCCGGGATTTTTCCTGCGCTGGGTGCTCGGGCGCTGGGGCACGGGCCTGGAGGCGTTCGCGCCCGCGGCGCTGGCCGAATACGAGCGCTGCTTCAAGGACCCGGCCGTGATCCACGCCTCCTGCGAGGACTACCGTGCCGGCGCCTCGATCGATCTGGCCCACGACGAGGCGGACCTTACGCGGAAGATCGGCTGCCCGGTGCTGGCGCTGTGGGGCCGGCGCGGGCTGATGGAGCGCCATTTCGACGTGCTCGCGACCTGGCGCGAGCGGGCGGCGGGCGAGGTGGTTGGCCAGGGGCTCGAGTGCGGCCATTTTCTCGCCGAAGAGCGGCCGGACGAGACCGCCCGGCAGCTGCTCGGCTTTTTCAAGGCGTAGTGCTCGGGTCCACGGCCTCGAGCGCGCCGATGTAGCGCTCGGCCGAGCATTTCAGCGCGGCCTTCGCGCCCTCGCGCACGACCAGGTCGAACCAGCCGCCGTAGATCCGCTCGAACGGATAGGGCTCGAGCCGGTCCACGATGCGCCGGACGGTGGCAGCGGGAAGCGGGACAAAGTTCGGAAAGCTGCGCATGAAGCTGACGAAGCGGCGGTCCTGGACGACCTGGACGATGTCGCCGGTCAGGAGCGCGCCGCGGCCGTCGGCCGCGTCTGCCCAATGCAGCACCTGGCCGCCCGGGAAATGGCCGCCGAGCCGGATCAGCGTCAGCCCCGGCCCGACCTCGAGCCGGTCGCCCTCCCAGAAGCGGATCGCCGGGTCCGGGCGCATGACCCAGGCCCGGTCGTCGGCGTGCAGCCAGATCGGCGCGCCGCCGAACGCGCGGCTCCACTCGACCATCGAGGCGTAGAAATGCGGGTGCGAGATCGCGAGCGCGCCCAGCCCGCCCAGCGCCTCGACGAGGCGGATCGCGGCCGCATCGAGCAGGCTGACGCAGTCCCAAAGGAGGTTGGAGCCGCCCGCCTCGTGTGGCCGTGCCGGGACCAGCAGCGCCCGCTGGCCGATCGCAAAGCGCGGCTCGCAGCCGATCCCGAGCAGCCCGTCGCCCTCGTCCCGGAGCGCCAGCCGATGGCCGCCCCGGAGCGCCTCGAGGGTGGTCCAGCCCTGCCCGGCCCAGCCGACGAACTGGCGCTCGTCGGCGCACACCGGGCAGATCTCGGGCGGCCGCGGCCGGGCCTCGAACTGGACGCCGCAGGTGATGCAGATCGGATGCATGGCGCTCGCACCTCCGCTGATCGAGCTGGTTCCGACAATGGCGTATGCGCGCCGCCATAGGCGATATTGAAGCCGCCGAGGCCGGGAAAAGAGCTGGGAGACTCTCAGGCGGGCGACCGCGACGCCGGCGCATTGCTGCAATGCAAAAAATCGCCTTCCGCAGCCCGACGGAAGTGCCCATCTGTCCAGCATCGCTGGTGCCTGGCCGCGCGCTTGGGTGGCCCTGCCGCCAGCCCGAAAACCAACGCCTTGAGGAGCATCCGAGATGGCGACCAACGTCATCACCGCGCCGCGCGCCGACCTGCTGGCCGGGCGCCGGCCGTCCGCGACCGCGCACCGGCTGGGCGGGCTGTTCGCCCGGATCAGCGGCTGGCTGGCCGAGCGCCGCCATTATCGCGCCACGGTCGCCGAGCTTTCGGCGCTCGGCGATGCGCAGCTGCTCGACGTCGGCGTGCTGCGCGGCGAGATCGACGCGATCGCGCGCCAGTCCGCGCGGCGGGCCCGCAGCACCCGCTAGGTAGCGGCCGAGGTCGGTAGCCAGCGCACGCCGGCGGGTATACACACAAAGGCTCGCCGGTCCGCTCCCGGCGTCCCGCTCAAGCTCGCGGCGCGCCGGGCGCGAATGAGTTGATTGGCCGCACGCTGCGGCGCGACCCGGACCGGCGTCGTCATGTCTCGGAGCCGGGAGACAGCCGAGATGACGCCTTCGGCGATCGAGCGGGCGGCTGACCTGCTGGCCTCGGCGCGGCTGGAGCGGCGGCGGTTCGGGTGCTTGCCCGCGGACTGCCGCCCGTCCGACGAGACGGCGGCTTATGCGGTCCAGCAGGCGCTGCACCGCAAGCTCGCCGCGGCCGGCCGCGGCCCGCTCGCCGGCCACAAGATCGGCTGCACCACGGCCGTGATGCAGCGCCTCCTCGACATCGCCAATCCGTGCGCCGGCGGCATATTCGCGCCGACCGTGCACCACGGGCACGGCCGCTTGCGGCACGCCGACTTCCTGCACGTCGGCGTCGAGTGCGAAATCGCGGTCCGCCTGGCGCGGGATCTGCCGGCGGCCGAGGCACCTTACGATCAAACCAGCGTCGCGGGCGCGCTCGGCGCCTGCATGGCCGCGATCGAGGTGGTCGACGACCGCTACCAGGACTACAAGTCGCTCGATGCGCCGACTCTGATCGCCGACGATTTCTTCAATGCCGCCTGCGTGTTAGGTCGGGAAAATGAGAACTGGGGTGAGCTCGACCTGGTTGGCCTCGCCGGGCGCATGCGGATCAATGGCCGCGAGGTCGGGACCGGCCGGGGCGGCGACATCCTCGGCCACCCGCTGAACGCGCTCGCCTGGCTCGCCAATGGCCTGGCAGGCCGTGGCCGAACTCTGGCGGCCGGCGAGTTCGTGCTGCTCGGCAGCGTGGTCGAGACCAAATGGGTCGCGGCCGGCGACCTGGTCGAGATCGAGATCGAACGGCTTGGTCGGGCAAGCTGCGCCTTCGAGTGAGGACCGGCGCCGCCCTGCGCAATTCCCGCGGATCCTCCGAGGCTCCCGGCCTGGACGGGGGCCGGCGGCCGCTTGATGACGGCCGGCTGAATTTTTTGCGTCAGCAGCGGCCTTCGCTCGTGAGGCTGCCGCGCGCGGCGCGCGTCTTGCGAACGGCCGCAGCGGGACGGTAGTCTGCCCCGATCAGTCCTCGGACGACCGGCATAGGCTGGTCCTGCCGGAGCCGCCAGGCCGTCCAGCCGCTGGAAACCTCCGAACTCCAGATGAACAGTATCGTGCCCGGCGCCCGTGCGGGCGACCGCACGGGATCGCAGCCCCGGGCGAGGCCGGCTGCGCGCGCGCTCGCGGTGATCATCGTCGGTTGTCTCGGCGTCATCGGCTGCTCGCCGGAGCGGCGGTTCGACGACGTCGCGGTGGTCGGGCTCGCGCCCGGGCCGGAGGACAATCGCGAGAGCATCGTGCAGGTGTATGCAGCCCGCAGCTACGAGTGGCTGAGCCGGCTGGTCTCGGTCCATGCCTGGCTGGCGCTGCGCGAGGCGGGCGAGCGGCAATACACTGTCTACGAGGCGCACCGGTTCCGACCCTACGGCTCGGGCCGCGCGGTCAGGAGCTGCCAGAAAGACCACCCGGACCGGAGATGGCACGGCGCCGAGCCGACCCTGCTGTTCGAGGTCAGGGGCGCGCCGGCCGACCGGGCGATCCAGGAAATTCGAGCAGCCGTGCGGCGCTTTCCTGACCGCTACCGGCTGTGGCCGGGCCCGAACAGCAACACGTTCATTGCCGAGTTGGCCCGAGCGGCGCCGGCCTTGCAGGTCGATCTGCCGCCGACCGCGATCGGCAAGGACTATCTGGGCGCGGGGCGGCTCCTGGCACCGGCGCCGAGCGGCACCGGCTGGCAGATCTCGCTGTTCGGCCTGGTCGGGATCCTGGTGGCGGTCGAGGAAGGCATCGAGATCAACCTGCTGGGCGCGGTGTTCGGGGTCGATCTCAAGCCGCCGGCGCTCAAGCTCCCGATCGTCGGCCGGCTCGGGTTCCCGGAAGGCCGGCGCGCCGATCCGGCCGACCTCGAAGGCTTGCGGCAGATCCCGCCCGAAAAACGCTGCCACTGAGCACGGCCCGCTCGGTGCCGGATCCCCAGTACGATCGGATTGGGACAACGATGTAACTCACTGATCGGAGATCGCCCAGTTCGAGCTCGCAAGAGAGCACTACGCCCAGGCCCTGCCGCGGATCATCGAGGCCTACGACCTCGTCACCCGGATCGGGCGGCTGGAGGGTATCTGCGCGATCGGGAAGACTATCGGTCAGCTGCTGGTCGCCGCCGGTCAGCGCGACGAGGGCCTCGTCGTGCTCCGCCGCTCGCCCCCGGCTATCGCCGGCTCGGCCGCCTGCTGTTGCCGAGCAAGTCGAGGCGCTCATCCGCCAGATCGGCAAGGAGGCGCAGCAATCGGCCTTTAGGAGGTGGAAACGATGCCCACCCTTTACGTCCACGGCGTCAACACGCCCAGCCGGCTATGTTTAGGGAGTCACTGAACCGCCAGAAGATTGTTGCCACGCCGGAAGATCAGCGCCGCCTCGGTCGATATCACATTGTCGTAGGCTGAACATTGACGCGCTCAGTGCAAATCTGATCGCATCGGCGTAACCGCGAACACCACCAAAGAGCTGCCTTCCTCGACCTGATCCGGTAACGCCTCGGGGCGAGTTGGATCACCGTACCTGAACCTGCAGGGGGCATTATGCCCTTGACGTACCATCGTCAAAATGTATGATAGAGCCACCCTGGAGAGCGTGGCAATGGCGCTGGACCTTACCGACCCGATCTTCACCGATGAGAACGCGGCGCGCGCTCACTTCGAGAAAGTGCGTTGGCCCAATGGCCCCGTCTGCCCTCACTGCGGCGCGCTCGACAGCGCCACCGAACTAAAGGGCAAGAGCACCCGGCCCGGCGTCTACAAGTGCCGGGCATGCCGGAAACCGTTCTCGGCGACGATCGGGACGCTTTACGAGCGGTCGCACATCCCGCTGCACAAGTGGCTGCTGGCGACGCACCTGATGTGCGCCAGCAAGAAGGGTATGTCGGCGCACCAGCTCTACCGGATGCTCGGGTTCGGCTCCTACCGGACGGCATGGTTCATGGCACACCGCATCCGCGAAGGCATGCGCGAGCTTCACCCGGAGGGCAGCGATCCCCTCGGCGACGCGAACAAGGTGGTCGAGGTTGACGAAATGTTCGTCGGCGGCAAGGCGCGGAACCGCAAGAACCACGTCCCGCCCAAGGAGGCCGTGGTTGCGCTGGTGGAACGCGACGGCCGGGTGCGGTCGCACCACGTGCCCGACGTGACCGCCAAGACCCTGAAGCCGATCCTAAAGGCGCAACTCGACCATGCGTCTTACGTGATGACGGACGAAGGCACGGTCTATCCGCCGATCACCAAGGACTTCGCCGGCCACGGCCGCGTCAACCACTCTATCGAGGAGTACGTTCGCGGCGGCTTCTGGCACACCAACACCGTCGAAAGCTACTTCTCGATCCTGAAGCGCGGCCTCACCGGCACGTATCACCATATCAGCGCGCACCACCTGAAGCGCTATCTCGGCGAGTTCGATTTCAGACACAATGAGCGCTCGGCGCTCGGCGTTGATGACGCGAAGCGGGCGGAGCGGGCGGAGCGGGCGCTGGCCGGGATCGTCGAGAAGCGGTTGACGTATCGACAGCCTACTCGGTGAGCCGCCGGTCAGGCCAGCAACTGCAGGCAGGAAACGAAGGCGGCGAACGCCTAAGAGGGAGGCTTAGACGGTGCCTTCGGCGTGGCGTTGGGTTTGGCGTCTTTCGGCTCTCGCTTCGCCCGGCGCGGCTGCGGCGGGGTGTTCAGCATGCGCTTAATTACCTCGTCGCGACGGCGAGCCGTTTCCTCGGTGCCAAAGCGGCCTTCGTCGAACTTATGATCAGCCACGACTGAGTTCCCCGCGCCGTGTCAAAGGGGATCATCGTAGCAACAATTGGGCACTGCATCTACTGCGGAAGGGCTGGGGCCGATGCCAAGTTGACGAGCGAGCACATCATACCGTTCGCGCTAAGCGGCAGGCATATTTTAGCGAAGGCCAGCTGCCCTCGTTGCCAGACGATCACGAAACGAATTGAGCAGAATGTCTTTCGTCAGATGATGGGGCTAGCGAGAGTACGTCTCGGGGTCAGAACCCGGCACAAAGCGGATCGTGAAAGGCCGTTTTGGATCGAGTTCATCCAATCTGGCACAACACGAATAATTCACGTTCATCACGATGATTTACCAGCAATAATCGCATTGCCAATCTTTGAGCGTCTAACATTTCCCAATAATCCGCGGTCGTCGTTTGCCATCAAAGTCCAGTCCAGATCGGCGGCTATCGCGTCGTAACCGAGAACTACAACGGAGCTTATCTTGCTCCCGTCCTTGAGGTGGGGACGGGTGACACCCTGAAGGTGCGCCTCCTCAATGCGCTGGAAGAGAACTCCTCGGGAGGACAGCGCCCATGAAACTGAGCACCACGCGTTGGCAACTAACCTCCACACGCACTGATGGATCGTGCCCGCGAAAAACAGCAGGGATCCGACACGAGGCAATGGCGACAACGTTTTCGTTTCACTCAAGCGCGGCGAATGGCTCGACTACAGCATTTCTGTCCCGGTGCGTCTCCCCGCCAGCGTGCTGGACGGAGAAATCGGCGAGATAGCGCACCCGAACGGCCCTTATTGGTACCATTCCCATCTGCATGGCCTGGCAGAAGGTCAAGTCACCGGTGGCATGTCCGGCATGATGTCTATCGGTCCGCGAGATGCGAATGTCGTTGCCCGCAGCCGTAAGGCAGAGGATACGGCTGCGCTTCGAGTACGGACCGACGTCAAGTATCTGATGCTCAGAGATATCCCTCTCCGGTCGGGTGTTCAACCTGACAATGCCGACGGTACAACGGAGGCGACATGGACACGGGAATCTGGACGAAACCCCTGCTACCCGCCGGCGGTTATGGAAGACGCCTTACCAGCGGCAGCAGACCGGAAAGGATTCTGCCGCAATCCTACCGATGCCACGGACATTTGGCTCGTTACCCTCAATGGCCAGCGATTCCCCACGATCACCGTCGGGGCTGGCAAAAAATACCTTGCTGCGGCTCGCTAATCTCAGTGCAAATGTCACGTACATTTTGAGCTTCGAACGCGACCCGCCCGACGGCCGACGGTCGCTCGAATTCGACCTCGTCAGCGTCGATGGCGTTGTTCCGGGCGCTCCGGTGACCCTTTCGGAGCTGGCGGCCTTTGTCCGTTTCCGCAACGGTGGGGGGCATCCCGGCCGAGAGCAAGAAGCTCACTCGGCTGGTGTTGATGCCCGCGGGGCGGGCGGAAATTCTTCTCCGCAACGACGGCGGGGACGACGGAACGCAGGTCACAAGCGGTGACTATGTGCTTCGTACCGCAGAGCAATGCACCAATGCCCGTCCGGATGACGATCTCCCGGCCGGGGCTTGCAATGACGAACTACGGGCGGCAGCCGACGACCATGGTATCGGCGACCATTGGCCGGAAATCCAATTGGCCAAGGTCGTCTTTGCGCCCCGCCTGAGGCGCTCCCAAGAAGCTTGCCGCTTGGACGCAACGTGCCGGTTGCCGGGGACGACGAGGCGCTGGAGGCCGTAGCAGCGGCTCCCGCCGCAGGAATGGGCATGCTTGAGCTGCCTTCTGCCGCGGCCGACGCGCGTTTGCCCGCGGGCTGCCTCCGGGACATCAATAAGACCATGCGCGAACGCCGCCGGGTCAGATTTGGAGCACCGCTCAATGGAAAATGGCGCATAAAGACGGAGATGGTACGCCCCATTCGGGAGACGGGCGTATTTGATCCGAAGCAAGGGAGTGCCTGGAAGATCGACGGGCAAGAGAGCACAGGCTTCAAGTCTTTCGAGGAGTTTCTGAATGAAAACGGCGAGGTGGACTGGGAAGCCACCGACAACAGACTAAGACATCCCTGTATCAAGCTTGCAAACGGCCATGGGCAGCTTTGGGAAATTTATAATCCAACACAAGAGCTACACAATTTCCGCATACATCAGATGAAATTTCGCTTTGCACGCGACGATGAGTTGCGGGCCTTTGGCGTCGATCCTGCCGCGGTCAAAGCATCTTTTCTAAACGTTCAGCTAGCGACGATGGAAATGGCGGAGCAGCCCGGCATCGACACTTGGCATGACACCATTCCAGTCCCGGCGATCGAGGGCAGAGTGTTTTTGGTTATGCACTTCGACGCTGCGGCACAGCGCGGGCGATTCGTTTACCACTGCCATATCCTGGAGCATGAGGATGCTGGTCTGATGACGCCGGTCGAAGTAATCCCATGATCAAAGGAGAGGGTTAACCATGGAAACCACCAAATGCATGCGACTGACGATCGCGATGGTTCTTGGTCTGGGCGGCGCTGCTTCCGTTAGAGCGCCTGCGCTTGCGCAAGCGGCGGAGTCCACGCCGGTGATGATCGCAGTTGTGCGGGTCGAGGGAAAGTTTCATTTCACGCCTTCTCCGAGAAATGTGAAAACCGGAGACACGGTTCAATGGGTCAACTTGACAGAGGGCGAGCATACGATCACCGCGCTTCCCGATTCCAAAGACAAGCTGGTGGGGACGGATTCTCTCGAGGCGGAGACTCCGGAGAGCGAGGGCGATCAATATTCGGAGGTCATCGACGATCCCGCCGGGCCGATAAACTACCGTTGCGAGATCCACCCGGGGAGATGGGGGTGTGATAAAGGTGTCCGCACCGTAGAGCGATGTGCATCGGCGCAACAACACAGGGCGAACCGCGGCCGGGCTGAACGGCTGTAGCCGCAACCGGTCGCGGAACGGTACGAACCTGCGGGCCATAAGAAAAAGCCCCCTCGGTCTCCCCAGGGGGCTCGCAAAACCTGATGGTCGGTTCGGCTAGTTGACGAGCTTCAAATTCTCGGCCGAAGTCTTGCCATTCTGGCCGCGCACCAGTTCGTACTCGACCCGCTGGCCCTCGTTCAGGCGGTCAACGCCTGCCCGCTCGACCGCGGAGATGTGCACGAACGCGTCGCCCCCGCCGGCGTCAGGCTGGATAAAGCCGTAGCCCTTGGTGACGTTGAACCATTTCACTGTTCCGGTCTTCAAGAACGTAACCTCGTGTTGGTGAAGTGCACGCCGGGCGACATGCCACGGCGCGAAGACAGCCTCAACGTTCTTGGTGCAGAGTAGCGGGCAGCGCCGGAAAGCGAGCAGCGACTTCGACCGACAACGTCGGGAACTGACCTGGGTCATAGATAGTGTGCCCGGGCGCGCGGCGCAAGCGGCGATGATGCGAGCGCCGGCGCTTGCCTTGCACCCGCCAACCTGCTGGATAGGGCGGGCACCAGGCGAGGAGAGGCGCCATGGCCGAGTACCGGCTCTACTGCTTTGCCCAGTCCGGCAACGCCTACAAGGCGGCCTTGATGCTCAATCTCTGCGGCGCCGACTGGGAAGCGCGCTTCGTCGACTTCTTCAACGGCGAGACCCGGACGCCTGAATTTCGCCAGATCAACGAGATGGGCGAAGTTCCGGTCCTGGAACATCAGGGCCGGCGGCTCAGTCAGTCGGGCGTCATCCTCGATTGGCTGGCGGCCCGCCACGGCTGGTTCGGCTGGCAGAGCGAGGACGAGCGGCGCGAGATCCTGCGCTGGCTGCTCTGGGACAATCACAAGTTCACGAGCTACGTCGGCACGCTGCGCTTCCTGCTCCAGTTCCAAAAGACCGGCGAGACCCCGGTCACCGAGTTCCTGCGCGGGCGGGTGACGACCGGCCTCGGCGTCCTCGATCGGCACCTGGGCGGCCGCGCATTCGTGCTCGGCGCCCGGCCGACGATCGCCGACCTCTCGATCTGCGGCTACCTGTACTTTGGCGACGAGCTCGGGGTCGCGTTGACCGATTTTTCCGGGATTGGCGCCTGGCTCGAGCGGATCAGGGCGCTGCCGGGCTGGGTCCATCCCTATCAGCTGATGCCCGGCCACCCGCTGCCGGCCAAGGGCTGATCGCGCCGGTCGCTCAAGACGGCGCCGGCACCGGGCGGGAATCCCGGTGCCGGCTGCGTCAGGCTGCCGAGCGCGCCGGTTGCGCGCGCAGCGGTGGTTCGCTCAACGCTCCAACGATGCCGATCTGATCTCCGGACCGGCTTGTCCGGCCGCCGCCGACGCCTTGGCTTGGGCGAGGAGCGCCTGTTCGGTCATCTTGGCAACGATCGCCTGCTCGGCAAGCTGCGGCGTCCTTTGGATCAGGGCGTGGCACAAGTCCTGCATCGCCGAGTTGCCGTTGGTCTTCGGATGCCGCAGTCCGGTGTTGTCGAGCCAGAGCATGCAGGCCACGGTCACCTCGATGAACTTGCCGGCCGGATCGGAGGTCGGGTTGGCGAGCGGGAACACGACGTTCTCGAAGATCCGCGCCGCGTGCTCGCCGTCGATTCCCGCCGCCGCCGCCGCGGGCGCCGTGGCGCTGGGCAGGCCGGTATTGGCGCCGGCGTCGGCCGTGGCCTTGTTGGTCGCACTGCCGCCGGCCGCGCCGTCCTGAGCGCCCCCGGCGGGCGTTGCCGGCACGCTGGCCGAACCGTCGACGCTGGTCTTGAGCTCGCCGATCAGCGAGCCGATCACCACCGGCGGCGCCATCGCCGGGCGGACCAGGCCGTCGGCGGTCAGCAGCGAGACCATGACCCGGCCGTAGTTGACCAGGACCAGGCCGTAGCCGAAGTCGCCGAGCGCGCCGTTCATGTACGCCTCGCAGGCCCGGTAGAGCCCGTCGCGCAGCAACTGGATCGTCGAGTTGCGGGCGCCGATCATCGCCGCCTGCTCGGCGCTGGTCAGGCTCGCCGCAAGCTCGGCTGCGAACGGCAGCTGCGGCCCCGAGACGCCGGCACTGCTCGCCGCCGAGGCCGCGATCGTCGCCATCGCGTCGGGGCTGGGCTCGGCGCAGACGACCCGGTGCGTCTCCGGCGGCTCGCCGCGCTCGACCGACAGGATCGTGCGCTGGCGGGCATCCATCGAGACGCTGCCCTGATCGGCATCGAACGGTTTGAAGAACGTGCTGTTGCAGCCCCCGAGCACGACGCTGCCGAGCGCCACCAGCACCCCCAACGACTTGGCCATCTGAATTCGCCCTTTTTGCGTTGATGATCCCAATGGCTTAGCTGTGAAAAACCGTAGGAATATGTGAACCACGCCACAGTGCCGCGTTATAGTTGAACTGGCCGGCGCCGGCTGCAGCGTGCCGCGACGCGGGCGCTAGTCCTCGGCCCACATCCGCAGAAGGTTGGTCCGGGTCTTGACCAGCGTGTCGAACAGCGGCGACTTGCCGTCCTTGGCGTGGACCGCGCGCAGCGCCGTCTCCAGATCGAACAGGATCTCGCGCCGGTCCGGCTCGCGCACGAAGCTGCGCACCCAGCCGACCGCCGCGAGCCGGATGCCCTCCGTGACCGGCGCCACCCGGTGCAGCGTCGTCGACGGATAGAGGAACAGCTCGCCCGCCGGCAGCTTGACCTCGCGCTCGCCGTAAGCATCGTCGATCACCAGCGCGCCGCCCTGGTAGCCCTCCGGGTCGGCCAGGAACAGCGTGAACGACAGATCGGTGCGCACGCCGTCCATCAGCGCGTCGTCGACGTGGCTGCCGAACACCATGCCCGGCTCGTAGCGGCTGATCGACAGGCGCGCGATCGCCTTGGGCCGGGCCGCGGCGGCGAACACCTCGTTGGCCAGCAGCGCCCGCCGGATCGTCGCCAGCGCCTGATCGACGATGCCGCCGCGCCTGGCCTGGAGGTTGCGCTTGACCGCGCGCGCGTGCCAGCCGGCGGTCGCGCGGCCATCGGCGAACAGGCCGGGGTCGGCGAGCGCCGCCTGCAGCCCGGCGAGCGTCTCGGGCTCGAGCAGCGCTCCGATCCGCAGCATCATCCGGGGTCAGTCCTGCGCGGAAGCTTTCTCGGCCTGGGTCCCGGCGATCTCGATGTAGGCGGCGGCGCCGAACAGCTGCGAGGGATCGCCCTCGACCGTGGCCGGCGGCACCAGGCTCGGCCACAGCCCCTCGACCGCGTCGAACTGCGCCTTGGCCTTGGCGATCGCTTCCGCCGCGCGCGCCGCCTCGTCCGGCGGGATCGCCTCCAGCATCGCCTCGGCGGTGCGCACGAAGCCCAGCGCCTCCTGATACTCGACCGCCTTGACCACGCGCCCGTCCTCGTCCAGCGCCGCCTCGTACTCGGCAGCCGCGGTCCGCACCAGGTTGACCATGACCGCGAACCGGGTGTCGAGCGCCAGGCGCTCCGCCTCCGGCACCGCGGCCTCGGCGGCCGCGATCGCGGCCAGCGCCTCGGCATAGGCGGCCTCGACCTGATCGAGCGGCGCGCCGTCCTCGATCAGCTCTTCCAGCGTCTCGAGCGCCGGCTCGAACTCGGCGACGCCCCGCTGCTCGAGCGCCGGCTCGAACGGCTCGTACAGCTTCTCGATCGCGTGCTCCAGGTGCGGCACGGCGCCCTCGTGCTCGCCCTGGCGGTAGAGGTCCATGCCGACGTCCAGATGGCCGCGCATCAGCCCGAGCCCGGTCAGCCAGGCGACGCTGTCGGTGCCGGGGTCGCCCGCGCCGGCCGCCCCGTTTTCCCCACCTTCACCACCTTCACCGCCTTCGCCACCTTCGGCTTGACCGGCCGCGAGCTGGATCAGCGACGGCGCGTCGGGCTTGGCGAGCTTGCCCAGCTCCTGCGCGTCCGCTCCGTGAGGCAACAGCGACAGCGCGGTCCCGGTCAGCAGCACGGTCCCGAGCCCGGTCCAGACCTTGACCCGGGTCGGGGTCAGGCGCGGCGGCTCGCCCGCTGGCCCGGCCGGCGCGCCAGGGTCCTTGTCCTCGGTCATGCTCCCTCCTCCGCTTGCATCGGGCGCAGCGCCCGCGCCAATCGCCCCCAGTGTCTGCCGCTCATCATTACCCGATCGAGCGCCGGCAAGTAAAGCAATCGACCAGGTCTCTGTAACTGGAATAATTCTAAGATGACTGCGCCGATCGACACCTGCCAATATTCAAGCGGCTCCGGATCAAGTTGGAATTAGACCAGTTCGCGCCGATTGCGGCGCCGGCCGGCGCCTGCTAGCAAGGGCGCTCGAGGCGGAGGGGAGGCAAGGCACATGCAACTGTTCGATCTGAGCGGCAAGGTCGCGATCGTGACCGGCGGCAACGGCGGCATCGGGCTCGGCATGGCGCGCGGGCTCGCGGCCGCGGGCGCCGCCGTGGTCGTCGCCGCGCGCAACCGGGACAAGAGCGCCCAGGCAGTGGCCGAGCTCGAGCGCGAGGGCGCCCGGGCGCTCGCGGTCGAGGTCGACGTCACCAGCGAGCCGTCCTGCGGCGCCCTGGTCGAGACCACGCTTTCCGAGCTTGGCCGGCTCGACATCCTGGTCAACAACGCCGGCACCAACATCCGCAAGCAGCCGCAGGAGTACACGCTCACCGAATGGCACTGGATCCTCGAGACCAACCTTTCCAGCGCCTTCATCTGCTGCCAGGCGGCCTATCCGGCGCTCCTCAAGGCCGGCGGCGGCAAGATCGTCAACATCGGCTCGATGATGTCGATCTTCGGCGCCTCCTTCACCGCCCCCTACGCCGCGACCAAGGGCGGCATGGTGCAGCTGACCCGGGCGCTCGCCTGCGCCTGGGCCAAGGACAACATCCAGGTCAACGCGGTCCTGCCGGGCTGGATCGACACCGCGCTCACGGTCCAGGGCCGGCGCGACATCGCGGGCCTGGAGGAGCGCGTGGTCGCGCGCACGCCGGCCAGCCGCTGGGGCCAGCCCGACGATTTCGCCGGCATCGCGGTCTTCCTCGCCAGCCCGGCCTCGGACTTCGTCACCGGCACCGCGATCCCGATCGACGGCGGTTTTTCCATACAGGGTTGACGCGCCAGCGACCGGGCGATCTCCTCCAGCAAGCCTCAGGACCGGAAGAACCGAGGACGCGATGACCTGATGCGCGCTCTCAGCGCGCCGCCGCCTCGCTCGCCTGCGCGAGCCGTTCCTCGATCGTCCCGACGAAATAGGCATCGCTCGGCGCCAGCCGCCCGCTCGCGTCCAGCGCGCTCGCGATCGCCAGCGCGGCCTGCCAATGCCGCCGCGCCGCGGCCGGCTCGCCCCGTTGCTCGGCAAGATCCGCGAGCTTCCAGTGCGACACGATCAAGTCGCGCTGCCACACGGCATTGGCGGGGTCGCGCGCGGCCAGCTGTTCCCGAAGCGCGCGGCTCTGCTGGTAGGCTTCGAGCGCGCCCGCGCGCTCGCCCTCGGCGAGCCGCAGGTCGCCGATCTTGTTCAGGCTGACCGAGAGGTCGCGCTGCCATTCGGCATTGGCGGGGTCGCGCGCGGCCAGGTTTTCGGCAATCGCGCGGCTCTGCTGGTAGGCTTCGAGCGCGCCCGCGCGCTCGCCCTCGGCGAGCCGCAGGTCGCCGATCTTGTCCAGGCTGACCGAGAGGTCGCGCTGCCACACGGCATTGGCGGGGTCGCGCGCGGCCAGCTGTTCGCGAAGCGCGCGGCTCTGCTGGTAGGCTTCGAGCGCGCCCGCGCGCTCGCCCTCGGCGACCCGCAGGTCGCCGATCTTGTTCAGGCTGACCGAGAGGTCGCGCTGCCAGAGGGCATTGGCGGGGTCGTGCTCGGCCAGCTTTTCAAAGATCGCGCGGCTCTGCTGGTAGGCTTCGAGCGCGCCCGCGCGCTCGCCCTCGGCGACCCGCAGGTTGCCGATCCTCTCCAGGCTGACCGAGAGGTCGCGCTGCCACAGGGCATTGGCGGGGTCGCGCGCGGCCAGCTCTTCTCGAATCGCGCGGCTCTGCTGGTAGACTTCGAGCGCGCCCGCGCGCTCGCCCTCGGCGAGCCGCAGGTCGCCGATCTTCTCCAGGCTGACCGAGAGGTCGCGCTGCCACTCGGCGTTGGCGGGGTCGCGCGCGGCCAGCTTTTCGGCAACTTCGCGGCTCTGCTGGTAGGCTTCGAGCGCGCCCGCGCGCTCGCCCTCGGCGAGCCGCAGGTCGCCGATCTTCTCCAGGCTGACCGAGAGGTCGCGCTGCCACAGTGCGTTGGCGGGGTCGCGCGCGGCCAGCTGTTCCCGAATCGCGCGGCTCTGCTGGTAGGCTTCGAGCGCGCCCGCGCGCTCGCCCTCGGCGACCCGCAGGTCGCCGATCCTGTTCAGGCTGACCGAGAGGTCGCGCTGCCATTCGGCATTGGCGGGGTCGGTCTGAGTGATGCGCTCGAAGATCGCCCGGGTTCGCTCGTAAAGCGGCAGAACCTCCGCGAGTGCCGCGCGCTCTCGAAGATAATCGCCGGTCGTGCCCAGCAGCCAGGCCAGCTCCCTGCTGTCCTCGGTGACATGGGATGCCACGGCGCGCACGTGCGCCACTAGGCGCTCGCAGGCCGGCCACGTCCTGAACTCGGGGACTGGAAACGCGGAGTGGACGGCCCCCAGCGCGCTGTTCGACCATGCTGGCGCCGTGTCGCCGAGCGCATCCCGCGCCGCCGCCTGGACCAGGCGATGGACAGAGAAGGTACGCTTGTCCGGATGGAAATCGACCAGCGACAGATGCGCAAGTGCGCCGATCGCATCGTCCATGCCGCCCGGAACGGCCAGAAGCTCGGCCAGCGCGGGCGGATAGCGCTCGGCCGGCTGCGCGAACAGCTCCTCGGGAACGTCGTCCGGCGCGAAGAAGGCGGCGAGCGAGATCACCGCGCCGGCGCCGCGCGCCTCGCGTTCCGCTTGCGCGATCGCCTCCTGGAACGTCGCGAACACCGCGCGAGGGTACTCGGCATCAGGTGGCGCTTCGTGCATACGGCGGGTCAGGCTCGCGAGGTAGCTTGTTGTCGTGATGTTTCGGCGGGCCTGGAGCAGCGCTGCTGCGTGCGAGAGCGCGAGCGGCAGGCGGCCGAGCGCCAGAGCGACGTCAGTGGCGTCCTGCTCGGTCAGGTCGGACCGCCCGCTCTCCTCCCGCAGGTAATGGATCGCGTCCGGCAGCGCCCATTCCTCGATCTCGATTGGTTTCACCGTGCCAGGCCAGCCGCTCAGCCGGCTCGTGACCAGGACGTGGCCGTTGCCTGCGGGCGCCCAGTCCCGCAGCACGCGCGCATCGTCGACGTTGTCGTAAACCAGCAGCCACGGCTTGTCGAAGCCGCCATGGGCGATCAGGTCCAGCGTGTGGCGCGCGGCCTTTGCGCGCTCCTGCGTCTGGTCGAGGCCGCGGATCAAGATGGCGCCGAGCTCGATCAGCGCCCGCTCGACGCCTTCGAAGCCCGCGGTACCGTCCGCGGGCTTGCCGGCGTTTAGCCACCAGACGCCGGCGTAGTCGCGCTGGTGGCGATGGGCGTACTCGCGCGCAAGGGCCGACTTGCCGATGCCGCCGAGCCCGTGCGCGGCGACCGGCTGGGTCACGGCCGCGGTGTGGCCGGCCCACAGCAGCTTGTACAGCGACGCTAGCTCGCCCTCGCGATCGGTGAAGCTGGGCGTCTCTCTGATCTCGGCGTGCACGATCGGGCGCGCCGCCCGCCAGTACGGCGTGGCATGGGCCGCGTCGTCCTTGTGGCGGCCGGGCTTGACGGCGGTGAGCACGATCTCGCGCAAAAGGGCGCCATCGCCGCGCACCGGCACGAGATCCCAATAGGCGAGTGCGGTGAGCAGTCCCGTCGGCGTGCATTCAGCGACCCGCAGCACGACGAGCCGGCCGTGCTTGTTCAAAGGGTCGTGAGCGATCACGTTCTGCCACTCCGCCGCGCAATGATCGCTCGCGAGGTACTCGCTCGACAGCAGCGCGATCACCCGCGCGCCGGACTCGAGCGCGGCGTGCATGCGCTCCATGAAGTTGCGGTTGGCGAAGTCCCACTGCTGGAGGACTACGGTATGCCCGGCGTCCTCTAGTATGCGACCGACTTCGGCGGCGAACGGCGCGTCCGCGCCGGCCCGGCTGATGAAGAAATCCGGCGGCTGTTCCGGGTCTTCGATCCGGTTCACGGGCGCTTCCCCGGTTCGTCTTTGGCGCGAGTGTACCAGGATGGGCCGCCCGGACAAGGCTGTCTTGTAGTCGTGGCGATCAGCCGGCCGCCGAATTCTCCATCGCGATCGGCTCGAAGTGGTCCAGCGCATCGATCGATCGGTGCACCGCCCCGCGGTAAGTCACGAGGTCCTTGCCGGTCGAGCTGATGAAGGCCTGGTTGACCATGGGCGCCTGCTACTGGTTTGGCGACTATCGCCAGAAACTAGCATCGATTGTGGCCGACTGGCAGCCCGAAGTTGCGTCAGGGTCGAATCGGAGGCCGATCAGACCAGATCGAGCAGGGCGACCTCAAGTTCCCGTCCACGGACCTGCCGCCGGTAGTCCTCGTTTCACCTTACCGGCGTATCCCGTGCGGCTCGGCTTTCGCATCGGTCTCGCGCGCGCGAATCCGGTCGCCCAACCCATCCGATGCGTCACCGAGCGCACACTCCTGCACCACGGGGGCACCTGGACCTGGGTTGATGCCTCCATGGAGGCATCAATCTTGGCAGCCGATCGAAGCTCACGTTTTTCGGGACTGTTGACCCAATGCCTCCAGATTCGAGCTCAGCGTTGATATCACTTGATGGATATGACGCCCACCCCTTTTTGCTTGACAAGATGATCCAAGACAAAAAGGACACGGAAGTGTGACCTGAAGGTTCACGCTTCGAAGTAGAAAAGGTACCACTTGTGAGTACTGGCGCGTGACGCCGGCGATGGAGGCAAAGTGGGAATAGCGGCTCCATCGGGATCAATGGCGGGCTCGGCTTGATCGCGCTGGAGGTTGGCGCCGGGTCGGAACGCCGCGGGGCTCTTTTCTCGAGCGGCGAAAGCGTGTAGGTCAGCGCGGGGGCGCTGCCAGGTCGCGGCGGCGCTCGCGTGCGCGGTGCAAACAGCGCCAAGGGGGTGGGATGGACGAGGCTTCGGGCCGGACAGAACCGATCCGGACCGACATGGTGATCGTCGGCGCCGGGCCGGTCGGCCTGTTCGCGGTGTTCGAGGCCGGCCTGCTCAACATGCAGTGCCAGCTGGTCGACAACCTGGACAAGCCCGGCGGCCAGTGCATCGAGCTCTATCCGGACAAGCCGATCTACGACATTCCGGCCGTGCCGCGCTGCACCGGCGAGCGGCTGACCGAGCTGCTGCTCGAGCAGATCCGGCCGTTCGAGCCGGGCTTTCACCTCGGCCAGCGGGTCGAGAGCCTCGAGCGCCAGAGCGACGGCCGCTGGCGGGTTGCGACCAGCGAGGGCCTGGTGCTCGAAGCGCCGGTGGTCGTGATCGCGGCCGGTGCAGGCAGCTTCGAGCCGCGCCGGCTGCCGCTGCCGGGCGCGGCCGAGCGCGAGGGCCGCTCGATCTTCTATGCCGTGCGCCGGATGGAGGCGTTCCGCGGCAAGGACCTGCTGATCGCGGGCGGCGGCGATTCCGCGCTCGACTGGACGCTCAATCTGCAGCCGATCGCCAACAGCCTGGCGCTGGTCCACCGGCGCAAGGACTTCCGGGCGGCGCCGGATTCGGTCGCGCGGATGGAGGCCCTGGTCGAAAGGGGCGCGGTCGGGCTGCACATCGGCCAGATCGCAGGCCTGCACGGGCCGGCCGACCGGCTGGACGGGGTCACGGTCAAGAGCCCGGACGGCGAGGAGCTGGTGCCCTGCGACACGCTGCTCGCGTTCTTCGGGCTCAAGATGGAGCTCGGGCCGCTCGCCGGCTGGGGCCTCGTGCTCGAGGGCGAGCTGATCACCGTTGACACCGCGAGCTTCGAGACCAATCTGCCGGGCGTGTTCGCGATCGGCGACATCATCACCTACCCGGGCAAGCTCAAGCTCATTCTGTCGGGCTTCCACGAGGCGGCGCTGATGTGCCAGAAGGCATTCCACTACTGCTTCCCGGAGAAAAAGCTGATCTTCCGCTACACGACCTCGAGCACCGACCTGCAGAAGAAGCTGGGCGTCGCCTGATGTTTTTTCCCACCCATGACCTTTGGCCCGGCACGAGCGCGCGGGTTGCCGAGACCGAGCAAGCCTGGCGCGGCCACCTGGCGCTTCGTTCCCTGCCGACGATGTTGGGCGTGGCCTGATGGCGAGCGTGGTCGTGACCGACCGCGAGGGCGAGGAGCATCTGATCGAGGGCACCCCCGGCTGGTCGGTCATGGAGATCATCCGCGAGCACGATCTGCCGATCGAGGCGGCCTGCGGCGGCTGCTGCGCCTGCGCGACCTGCCACGTCTACGTCGATCCGGCCTGGCTCGACCGGCTGGCGCCGGCTTCCGACGAGGAGGACCGGATGCTCGATGAGGCGTACCAGGTCCAGCAGAGCTCCCGCCTGTCCTGCCAGATCCCGTTCAGCGCCGAGCTCGACGGCCTCAAGCTCACGCTCGCCCCCGAATTCTAACCGCCGCCGCGGCTCCATCGCCGAGGCCAAGCCGGCGGCTCAAGCGAGGCTCGCGCCTGAATTCCAACCACCGCAATCGCTCTATCGCCGAGCCCAAGGCCGCGGCTCCAGGTCACGCTCGCGCCCGAATTCGGACCGCCGCAACGGCTCGATCGCCAAGTGCCAAGGCGACGGCTCAAGGTCACGCTCGCGCCCGAATTCTAACCGCCGCAATGGCTCGATCGCCGAGGCCAAGGCGGCGGCTCAAGGTCACGCTCGCGCCCGAATTCGGACCGCCGCAACGGCTCGATCGCCAAGGCCAAGGCGGCGGCTCAAGGTCACGCTCGCGCCCGAATTCCAACCACCGCAATCGCCCTGTCGCCGAGCCCAAGGCCGCGGCTCCAGGTCACGCTCGCGCCCGAATTCTGACCTGCCGCAGTGGCGACATCGCCGAGGTCAAGGTGGCGGCTCCAGGTGAGGCTCGCGCCCGAATTCTAACCGCCGCAATGGCTCGATCGCCGAGGCCAAGGCGGCGGCTCAAGGTCACGCTCGCGCCCGAATTCGGACCGCCGCAACGGCTCGATCGCCAAGGCCAAGGCGGCGGCTCAAGGTGAGGCTCGCGCCCGAATTCGGACCGCCGCAACGGCTCGATCGCCAAGGCCAAGGCGGCGGCTCAAGGTGAGGCTCGCGCCCGAATTCTAGACTAACCGCCTCGCGGGTTCAGCGCCGCGGGCCGGCGGTCAAGCTTGCCAGCTCGTCGAGCCGCTTGCGCTCGACCCGCAGCGCTTCGGCCTCACGCCGCCGTTGCTGCCGGGTCTGCAGCAGTTCCAGCCGCTTGAGCTCGAGCCGGGCCGCCATCACTTGGGCGAGCTGGGCTGCGCGTGCCTGCCCCAACCGGCTGAGCTCGGCCGTTGCCGCCTGCAGCCGCTGCCGGTGCGCCTCGAGCCAGGCGGCCAGCAACCGGGTGCCGGCGAGGTCGACGATCGCCCGCCGCTCGCGTTCGGCCTCAGCCTGAGCGGCGCTGATGCTCTGCCGCAGCGCCTGGAGCCGCTGGTCGAGCTCGGCGAGCCCACGCCGCTCGCGCTCGATCTCGAGGCCCGCGACCCGGGCGAGCACGCCGAGCGGATCCATCGGCCTAGTTGCCCGCCGCCTCGGCTTCGGCGACATCGACCGCCGCGGCAAGGCGCGCAAAGTCGTCGGCGAGCGCGCTCCGCTCCTCGATCTGCTGGCCCAGCACGCTCTCGAGCGCCGGGCGCGCCGCGATCGCGGCGTCGATCACCGGATCGCTGCCGCGCCGATAGGCGCCGAGCTGGATCAGCTCGGCGGTGTCGGCGTAGGCGCGGATCAGGCGTCTGGCGCGCGCGACTACCGGGCGCTCCTCGGGCTCGTAGGCTCCTGGCGCGCTACGCGAGAGCGAGCGGAGCACGTCGACCGCCGGGAAGCGCCCGCCCTCGGCGATCGCACGGTCGAGCACGACATGGCCATCGAGGATCGCGCGGACCGCATCCGCGATCGGGTCGGTCAGGTCGTCGCCCTCGACCAGGACCGTGAACAGCCCGGTGATGCTGCCCTCTGCCGTGCCCGGCCCGGCCCGCTCCAGCAGCCTTGGCAGCTCGGCGAACACGCTCGGCGGATAGCCCTTGCTGGTCGGCGGCTCGCCGGCGGCGAGATAAATCTCGCGGAGCGCCATCGCGAACCGGGTTACGCTGTCGATCAGGCAGAGCACCGCCAGGCCTTGATCGCGCAAGGACTCGGCGACGGTGAGGGTCAGATAGGCGGCGCGCCGGCGCAGCATGGCCGGCATGTCGGAGGTTGCGACCACAACGACGCTGCGGGCGAGGCTGGCGCTGCCGAGCCCGTCGTGCAGCAGGGCATTGACCTCGCGGCCACGCTCGCCGATCAGTCCAAGGACAAGCACATCGGCGTCGCTGTGCCGGGCGAGCATCGAGAGCAGCGTCGACTTGCCGACCCCGGAGCCCGCGAAAATCCCCATGCGCTGGCCGCGACAGCACGGCGTGAAGAGGTTGAGGGCGCGGACCCCGAGATCGAGCCTCGGCCCGAAGCCCCGGCGCTGGTGCGCGGGCGCCGGGCGCGCCTGCAGCGGGTAGGCGAGGCTGCCCCAGCCGGGCGCTGGCCGATTATCGAGCGGACGCGCCAAAGGGTCGAGTACCCGACCGATCCAGCCGAGGTCCGGCCGGATGCGATCGAGACCGCCGGTAAGCGTGACCCGCGCGTCGAGGCCGACGCCCTGAAGCTCGCTGAACGGCAGCAAATGCACGCCGGCCTCGTCGAGCGCGACGACCTCGCCGAGCAGCGGTTCGCGCGCGACAGGACTGGGCCGAGGACACTCGCGGTGGTTGTGTGAGAGCGGCTCGACCAAGCACGTATCGCCCAGACCAACTACGCCGGTTAGTCCGCCGCAGACCAGCAGCGTTCCCCGGCAGCTCCGCACGCGCCCGCGGATCAAGTACGGCTGAAGCTCACCAAGGCGTTGAAAAAGTTCCTCTATGGTACCTCTCCCGGCCAGTGCCCCAGCCCATCAGCCGCTAGGGAGCGTTCAAGGAACGCTCGGTCCGCAGCTTGGGGATCGTGTGTTTACGCGCGCATTAAACCTTTTTGGTTGCAACGTTTTAAAACCTATGATTGTATAACCCTGGTTGTTTGGACCTACGGCGTGAGCGCGCCGGGCCTACACGGCTTCGTGCGTCAGGAAATACAACCTGACTTAACGGAGCCTTAAGGAAGTGGCTCTTAGGGTTACGTTTGTGCAACGATTGCATCCGCGGCCGTGCACGAAGGAGCAGGGAAATGCGAGCTCTGGTTGTTGAAGACGATCCGGTGTCCGCGAAGCTGATCGATGCCGCTCTGAAGAGTGAGGGCATGATCTGCGAGCCGGCGGAGTCCGGGGAGGACGCCATTGACCTCGCAAGGCACTACGATTTCGACATCATCGTGCTCGATCTGCGCCTGCCCGACATGGAGGGCTTCGAGGTCGTCCGGCGGCTCCGCGCCGCCAAGGTGCGAACACCGGTCCTGATCCTGTCGGGGCTCAACGAGACCGACGACAAGGTCAGGGGTCTTGCCGGCGGCGCCGACGACTACCTGACCAAGCCCTTCCACAAGAGCGAGCTGATCGCTCGGATCCATGCGATCGTCCGTCGATCCAAGGGCCATTCGGAATCGGTGATCAAGACCGGCAAGCTCGTGGTCAACCTGGACACTCGCTCGGTCGATGTCGACGCGCGCCGGCTCCACGTGACCGGCAAAGAATACAGCATTCTCGAGCTGCTCTCGCTGCGCAAGGGCACCACGCTGACCAAAGAGATGTTCCTCGATCACCTCTATGGCGGCATCGATGAGCCGGAGCTCAAGATCATCGACGTGTTCATTTGCAAGCTGCGCAAAAAGATCGCGGCGGCGACCGGTGGCTTGCACTACATCGAGACCGTCTGGGGGCGCGGCTACGTCCTCAAGGACCCCGAGATCCAGGCCGAACCCGGGCAGGCGGGCGAGGCGCGGCAGCTCCAGCTCGGCGGTCAGGCCGCCGTCGCCTGAGGTCCGGCCGCGGGCGAGCGGTGCGGCAGCCGGCCAAGGCGAACGGTCGAGGCCGCCGGATCGAGCGTCGGCTCAGGTTGCGCACCACCCCGGGCCGCTTGGCTGGCACCCTGTACCAGACGCGCACCGGGTTTAGGCGAGCGCTGACGACAGAGCTCCGTCAATTGGTGAGCCGGCCGCCTCGGTTGGCGCCGCAGCGCGACAGGTGCAAAGCCGACCGGCGCGTGGTGTGCGCCTGCAGTAACCTGAGACTATCAGGCGCAGGCGCCAAAAATTCTGATTGATCGTCCTACGGCCGTCCTCCCTCCCTCCGCGATTATCGGCAGGGCCTGGCCCGCAAACACGACGGGCGTTGCCGCCTCGGGGCACCGCAAGCAGCGGCGGCCCGGCCACGTGCACCAGCCCGCCCGGGATCCGCGCCAGGAACTCGCGGGCGAAATGCGCAATTTGCCGGGTGCGAGCCGCCCGGCGATCGTAGCCGCTCCAAGCTTCGGTGCGCGGGTCGGGACCCAGCTGAGCCCGGAAAAGCGAGACCTCGAGCCCCGTAGATCAGCTGATCCAGATGTGCGCGCTGTGGCCGAGCGCGGCCGGCCCGGGCCGCCGGGGCGAGAGCGCGCCTCTGCAGAAGGGCAGTGTGGGCGCGGCGTTTGATATCGCCCGCCAGCGTCGCGGCCGAGCGCGGCCGGGCTTGGCTGCGGGCGACAGGGGCTCTGCAGAAGGGCAAGTATAACCGGCGTGCGGCGATTGGCAGCGCTCACCAGCGCTGCGGCCGAGCGCCGCGACGGCCCTCGCAGGTGAGCGTCCCGAAGAGCGGCGGGCTTGGCGTGCTCAGGGCCATTGGCGAGGATCGCGAGCGCGGCGCCCAGCCCGGGAGTGGCAAACTGCGGGGCCGAGGAGCCGTCGGGCGCGAGCGGCGGACGGTCCAGCCGATCAGGCCAACCACCTGGCGAGCGCCATGCCAGTCAGTGCGGGCGCCAAGCGGCCCAGTGAGGGGCCGAGCACCTGGTCGGGCTCGACGACCGGCCCGCCAGCCCGCCTGGACGCATCGATCCAATATCGGCGATCAAAACGGAAGCATTCGCGCGGTCCGGACCGAGCGGTCTCGGGCGAATCGCCGGAGCAGTGCCACAGATGGCCAGGCGCTGAGGCCCGGGAAGGGCGGCCGGGCGGGATCGCGCCCGGCGCGGCCGGTACGTTTCAGGGCTCGGCCAGGAAGTTGCGGTAGTCTTCGGCGAGCGCCTCGACCGCGGCCCGGTACAGCCGCTCGCCGTGCGCCGGCGTCGCGAGCGAGGGCTCCGAGCCGATCCGGCCGTCCGGATAGCGCCGACGAAAATCGGCGGCGTCGGTGAAGCCTGTGCTGGCCGGCGCCTGGGGCGGGTCGAGCGCCGCTCGCTTCAGGCAATCGGGCAATGCGTGCAGGGTGACCGAGATCTCGCTCGCGGTCGCGTGCGAGCCGTCGCGATCGCCGAACAGCTCGTTTTGCAGTTCGGCCACCGCCGGCGGGCTCCACCAGTTGCGCAGGCGACACCGCAGGCCCGCCGGCGGCGCGGCCGGACCGAGGCTCGCGGCCGCGTGCAGCTCGGAGAACGCGGCCAGGATGGTCGCCATGTTGCCGCCATGGCCGTTGATCACGAGGCAGCGCTCGAAGCCGTGCCGGGCGAGCGAGGCCAGCAGGTCGACCATGACCGCGAGCAGGGTCTGCGGCCGGAGAGTCATGGTCCCGCAGAATGCCATGTGATGCTGGGCCATGCCGAAGCACAAGGTCGGCGCGACCAGCGCCCCGGTCGCCTCGCCGACGCCCGATGCGATCAGCTCAGCGCACAGCGCATCGGTGCCGATCAGGCCGGTCGGCCCATGCTGCTCGGTCGAGCCGACCGGCAAAAGGATGCCCCGGGACCCCTCCAGGTAGCGCTCGACCTCCTGCCAGGTGCAGCGTTCCAGCAACATCGGCCCCGCTCGCATG
>CAWJAY010000054.1:0-23187 GCA_963840925.1 uncultured Alphaproteobacteria bacterium | reverse complement strand
GGAGACCGGCCAAGCCCGCACGAGCACTGACTTTGCGGAGCAGGAAGGCGTGACGGTCGCCTGCGTCTGCCGGCTCCCGCCTCCGCGTAGGCCAACACAACACCATCATGGACGAGCTGCCTCATCATGGGCTCCCTCCGCGCCGATCATAGGTCGCGAAGGGGCATGCAGGGAACGGCTCGGGGAGGCACGGCTGGGTGCTCCGGCACCAAATCGGTGGCGCGGCGCCGTGACATGGGCCTGGGCCCCTATCCGGAAATTGGCCTCGCCGATGCACGCGAGAAAGCGCGCGATGGTCGCCGGCTGATCAAGCGCGACCGCAAGGATCCGATCCGCGGAGCGTGCCCGGGCCCAGATCAAGACATTCAAAAGGGCGGCGGAGGCCTTCCTCGAGAGGCTTTCCGGGCCTCGCGCCCCATACACCCCGCCGGCTACAGCGCGCGCGCCCTCCTGATCCTCGAAGAGGAGCCTCGAAGGCCGCCGCCGGCGACGTGAACCCGATAGCGGGCACCGATCTGCGCCGCGAGCGCCTCAACGATGTGCAGGCCGAGCGCGCCCTTGCGCGCCGGTCCGGCGCTCCCGGGCAGGCCCCGGCCGTCGTCGCTGACCGCCAGCCGGATGTGCCCGTCCGGGCTGCGCACCGGAACGCAATCCGCGGACCGCCCGCCCGCCCGGCCGGGGAAGGCGGCGCCGGAAGGCGTTTCTGAGGAGCTCGCCGATGATGAGGCCGAGCGGCACCGCGGTATCGAGGCAAAGGGTGATGTCGTCGACGTCGACGTCCAGCGCGATGCCCTCGCGGCCGTAGGCGCGCTGTATCTGCTCGCCGAGCTCACGGACGTAAGCCGGCGCGGCCAGCGCCGAAGCGTCGCCGACGTTGTAGAGGTGCTGGTGGACGAGCACCATCGCGCCGATGCGCCCCTGGAGGTCCATCAGTTGGCGTCCGACGCTCTCGTCCTCGATCTCGTCGCACTGGGGGTATCGATCAGGCTCGAGACGAGCTGGAGGTTGTTGACGCGGTGGTGGATCTCCCGGGAGCAGGGTCTTCCTTCTCCGCGAGCAGGGTCGTGAGCCCCTCCTCCGCCTGCTTGCGCTCGGTGATATCGATGGCGGAGCCGATGTAGCCGCGGAACTCGCCCCCCGGCGTGACGAGCGGCACGCCGTTGCCGAGGACCCAGGGGTAGTCGCCGTCGGCGCGCCGGAGCCCGGTACTCCAGGCCTAAACGGCTGCCCGCGCCCGAAGGCCTCCGCGTAAATCTTCAGGCACCGCCCGTGGTCCTCGGGGTGCACCCCCTCGGCCCAGCCGAAGCCGAGCTCCTGCTCCAGCCTCCGGCCGGTGAATTCGAGCCAGGGCTTGTTGACGTAGGTGCAGGCCTTGTCCGGGCCGGACACCCAGATCAGGACCGGGGCGGTGTCGGCGAGGGTGCGGAAGCGCGCCTCGCGCTCGCGCAGGCCATCCTCGGCCCGCCCGCGCTCGATGAGCCGCCCCACCTGCTCCCCGATGCTGCGCCCCAGCAGCAGCAGCCGCGGATCGGGTGGCACGGCCTCGTCGGTGAAGAACTCCAGGATCGCGAGCGTCTCGCCCCCGGCCGTAACCGGGAACGCGAACGCAGTCCTGAGGCCGAGCTCGGGGAGCAGGCGCGCGCGCGCGAAGCCCTCATGCGCCGGCAGGTCCTCGAGCCACTCCGGCTCGCCGGATTGCCAGACGCGCCCAGGCAGGCCGACGCCTCGGGGCAAACGGGTCCGCTCGGTTACGGCCCGGAAGGCGGCGTGCGCACCACCCTCAGCGAGGTGCCAGATCGTCGTCGGGACGAGCTCCTCACCGTGCGCTGCCGGCATGTAGACGTGGCCGATCGGCCAGCCGATCATCCGGCACACGATCTCGACGCAGCGCCGGAGCGCGTCCTCGACGGACGGGCTCGTTGCGGCGAGCGTCGTCGCTTGATGGAGCAGCTGGGCCTCGAGGAGCTGCCGAGCGAGGTGTTCTTCCGCGCGCTTACGGTCGGTGATGTCGCGCACGAAGCCGGTGAAGGTGATTTCGCCGTCGAGGGTAGACGGCGTGACCGTGAGCTCGACCGGGAGCTCCCGCCCGTCGCGGCGTGCGGCCCCGAGCTCGACCCGTCGGTTGAGCACCGGGCCCTGGCCGGTCTCGAGGAGCCGCCGTAGCCCTTCCGTGTGCGGGGCGCGATACCGGGCGGATCACCATGCGGCCAAGGGCTGCCGAGCGCCTCGGCGCGCGTCCAGCCGAAGATCACCTCGGCCTGCTTGCCCAGTGCACCACCAGGCCCCCGGCGTCCATCACGATGACCGCGTCGAGCGCGGCGTCGACGACCAGCTGGAGGAGCGCTCGGTCTCGCGGCCCCGCGGTTCCGCCCGACCGCTCCCCTGGTCTGGCATCCGGCATCGTTCTTCTTTCCTGCCGCGGGGGCCTCCCCCTGCCTCGACCCGGGCGCGAGCGCATCGCTCGGCCGCTCCGAAGGCCGTACCCGGTCGGCGAGCGCCTGATCGACGGCCTGCTTGAGGATCTCCGCCGAGAACGGCTTCGAGACGAACCCGCTGGGGCCTGTCGCCGCCGCCCGTGCCCTGGTTGAGGGTCGGCGTAGGCGGTGATGTAGACGATCGGCAGCCCCAGATGCTGGCGGATCTCCGCCGCCGCCGATGCCGTCCCGCTCGCCCTGGAGACGGATGTCCATCAGCACCATGTCGGGCCGCATCGCCGCGGCGATCCGCACCGCATCGTCCGCGGTGGCCGCAGTGGCGCGGACGGTGTAGCCGAACCGATGCAGCGTTCTCCGGATGTCGAAGGCGACGAGCGCTTCATCCTCCACCAAGAGGACGGCGGGCGGTGTCCTCCTCGGCGCGCGCCGGGCCGCGGCGGACCGCCATCGAGTCTTCCCCGTGCCGGCTGCACGATCGCCACCCGCTGCCCGGCCGCTGCCGGTCGCCGCCGCCCTTCTCGACCAGCCCCGCCGCGGCGCAGTGGTGGGCGAGCAGCTCGCCGACCTCCGCCGTCGCCGGGAAGCGTTCCTCCAGCACCGACTGGGCGATGCGCGCATGGAGGCGCCGGAGCTTGCTCCGGAGCGGGCTCTCGTAGGCCGCGTCCCGCACCAGCGTGTGCTTGAAGCTGTACACCGCCTCGGTGAGGGCGCCCCGGCGGAAGATCAGCTCCGCCTCGATCAGCTGGTCCAGGGTGTCACGCAACACCTCCTCCGGCAGCGGCGCCACCGCCGCCAGAGCTGGCGGGGAAGTCGCGGCCAAGGGCGGCGGCGATCTGCGCCACCTGCTTGGCCGCCGGCGCGAGGCGATCGAGCCGGGCCATGAGCGAGTCGTGCCACGTCGCCGGGACCGCCATCGCTGACGACGCCGGGCCGGCGACGCGTAGCGGCGCCCTCGTCCGTCATGAGACCTGACCCCGACCACCACCTTGGTCAGCTCCTCGAGGAATAGCGCACGCCGTCGGCCCTGGCCACTGTTTGGTCCACGACCTCCGCCGGCAGGGCCTTGCCCTCGGTCAAGCGCTCAACCGATGCGGCGCCCTGGCACCGGCCGAGGCGGGTGAGCGCGAGCAGCGTGATGTGAGGAGAGCCGGTCCAGGCGGCAGCAACTCGGGGCGGAAGGTTACTGACGCACCACGCGGCAGGCGCTGCACCCGTTCGACCACCAGGTCGAGCAGCTCGAGCGTGGTCGGGTCGCTCCAGTACACGTCCTCGTACAGCGCCAGCACCGGCTGCTGGCCGCGAGGCCGGCGAGCTGGCCGAGCAGCACCTCGAAGATCCTTTCCTTCTGGCGCTGCGGGCTGAGGTTCAGCGGCGGATAGCGGTCCCCCGCCGGATCGCGAGCAGGGCGGCGATGAGCGGCGCGGCCTCGGCCACGCCCTCGGTGCCCCGGGCGAGCAGCGCCTCCAGCTTGGCGAGCTTGCTCCGGGCGGGTCGTTCCGGCGAAGCCGGCCGCGCGCTCGAGCAGGCCGATGATCGGGTGGACGGGCTGTGTCAGTTTGGTGGAGGGGCGAGCAGAAGTGGCTGAGCGGCGGTCTCGCTCGCCCCCGAGCCGCTCGCGCAAGCTGTGGATCAGGCGGACTTGCCGTTGCCGGGCTCGCCCGCGAGCAGGACAACCTGGCCCCGCCGTCCTTGGCCCGCTGCCAGCGATCGAGCAGCAGCGCCATTTCCTGCTCCCGGCCGACAAGAGGCGTGAGGCCCGTAGTCTGACGTGCCTCGAAGCGGCCCTCCGCGCGGCTTTCTCCAGCGACGCGCCACGCCATGATCGGCTCGGCGAAGCCCTTGAGCCGCTGCGGGCCGAGATCAGCGAACTCGAACAGCCCACCGACTAGCCGGCGCGTCGCCTGACTGATCACCAAGTGCCCCGGTTCGGCGAGCCCTGAAGGCGAGTGGCGAGGTTGGGGGTCTCGCCGACCACCTCCTCGCGACGCCCCCTCGCCGATCAGATCGCCGACCACGACGATGCCTGTCGCGATCCCGCACGCGCCGGAACTGCACGTCCGCATGACTATCGAGCCGCTCGATCGATCGATCATGGCCAGCCCGGCGCGCACCGCCGGCTCGGCGTCGTCCTCGTCGCGACCGGCCGGCCAGCCAAAATAGGCCAAGACGCCGTCGCCCAGATGACTTAGCGACATGGCCTCGACCCGGCTGACGACCTCCGCGCAGACCGCCTGGTACGCCTGCATCACCGCGCGCAGGTCCTCGGATCGAGCCGCGCCGCCAACGCGGTCGAGTCGACCAGATCGCAAAAGAGTAGTACCGTCAGCTGACGGCGTTCGGCCTCGACGGGCCGCAGCCCCGTTGCTATCGGCTCTTCGGCAGCCCCCGCTGTACATTTTCAGAAGAGCGATCGATCGAGCAGCTTGCGACGGTGTCCGACCGACGTCACACCAAGCGCTATCAGGTCCGCGGCCGTTAGCCGCGCAGCAGCAACTCGACCTCGATATCGTTGGCCCGGAAGGCGGGGACGTAATGCTCCAGGCGAAGATCGCGTAGCCAGCTCGAGACGTCCAGTCTTCGGCGTCCCGGTTTAATCGGGAAAAGTCTCATCCTAGCCGGCCCGACAAGTTAGCCAAAACCGCGCAAGCCATCAGCGTGCCACGGAGCGTAAGCCGCTTCGGAGCGACAGCCGACCGGGCGCACCGGTCGGCTGGGTTGGCCAACGCCGTGCACCTGGAACACGACTTGGCTATGTCCAACCCGACCACCACAACCTGTCCCATCGCTCTCCTCCCCGTTCATCCGTCGCAGCTCACGCTGCTCCCTGGGTGGAGAGCCGTCCACGGCATCACAAGCGGACGTGCTCCAGAAGGGAACGGGTTAGACCTCAAGCTCATGGCTGAACGCCGTCGAGACGTTCTTCCCCGCTGCTCTTAGCCGTCGCCGCCTCAAGCGCGGTAGCTTCCGCTCGATCTTCGACCTGCAGACCGCGCTCAACCGCCAAATCGCCAACCATCCCAAGCCGTTCACCTGGACCAAACCCGCCGATCAGGTCCTCGCCAAGGTGAATCGTCTCAATGCGGCACTAGTCGGCCTTCGACTTCTTGACGATCTCGTAAAGGGCGCCGACGGCGTCGCTGAGCTTGTCGGTGCCTTCTGGCGGCTGACTGTTGGTCTGAACCGTGATCATCAAGTCCTCGGCGGCGACCCAGACGTAGAGCGTCCGATAGCCGAGGGTCTCGCCTTGGTAGAACCACTGAGCGCCCAAAGGCCCAAGGATGCGGTTGGCCAACCCAAGAGAGAAGCCGGCTGGATCATCGGCAGATACGGCGGCGATCGGCTCGCCCGACTCCGTCGAGACGAGCTGCATCCACTCTTCCTGCTGCTTCGGCGGCACCACCTTCCCGTCGAAAACTGCGCGCATCCAGCGATCGACGTCGCGTGCGCTCGAGATCGCGCCGCCGGCGGCTTGTGTCCAGGAGATGCTGACCTCCCGCATGTCCCGTCCGACGATCGGCAGGTTCCACGATTCTTTGCAGCTAGGCTGGTAATCGGAACACGCCTCGTTCTCGAAGTAGCCGTGCGACAGACGCTTGATGACCAATTCCGGGTAGGTTCCGGCTTCGTAGAATGTCGAGTAGAGACCGTGTGGCTCGATCACGAGCTCATGGACGAGGTCGCGGTAGGACTTGCCGGTGGCCTTCTCGGCGATCATTCCCGCAAGGATGTAGTTGGTGTTGGAATAGAAATAACCGTTCTTCACCGGCAGCTTGTTGGTGGCGCTCGGATAGGCGGCACCGACAAGCTCTTTGAACGTGAAGTCCCGCTTGGGCTCGTCCGCCCACGCGCGGGACATCCACTCGGTTTCGGAGTAATTTGGAATGCCGCTCGTCATGTCCAGGAGGCGGCGGATGGTGACGTCCTTCCACGCCGGATATTCCGGCAGCCACTTGCCGAGCGGGTCATCGATTGAGAGCTTTCCCGCCGCTTCGAGCTTGAGGATCACCGCGACGGTGAACGACTTCGACGTGCTCCCCATCTGGTAGATCGTGTCCTGGTCGACGGGACCGGCGCCGGGGTCGCGGCCCACTCTCCCGGCGAAGGCCTCGATCGCCGGTCCGGCATCGCCAAAGCTTATATATGCGGCGAGGCCGGTGACCTTTTCGATCGGCGCTCGCGTCGCAAGCCACGCGTCGAGCGCAGCCTGGACCTTCTCGACCTGAGCCAATTCGGCGGCCAAAGATACCGTCGCAACCAGAGCCATGCTGGCTCCCACCAGAACCGAAAACGTCCCGCTCTTCATCTCGCGCTCCCCAATTTCGTTACGACGGTGATTCCGCAACCAGATATGCGCCGGGATTCAATGAATGAATCCCGATCCGACGTGGATTGTACCGATTCTAGAATTGCTCGTAAGGCCGAATGGAGGTGTGGACGCTGTCGCGGCCCCTCCGGGCCGTCCAAGTGGCGTAGAGGCCCGATCTGGCTGTTTTCCTTGGCATTCGAACCATCATCCGGGGAATGCGGGTTTAAAGCTATCCCGAGCGACCGCTTCGGGTCTTGGCTGTGTGAAAACAGAAAATGTGAAACAGCGCTTAGAAAGTTCATCCTGCATATGGGCAATCAGTAGAAGAAAGTGCTCAGTTTTCCCAGTGCGCCGGCGCTAGTTCAGAGAAATTCGTTCTAGCAATCGTTCTGCTGAATGCGTTTTTACACGGCCAGGGTCACGCTCGGCCTATCAAGGCCTGCGGGTAGTAGGTCTGCTCTACGACCTACAGCGGTCGAAGCTAGCGTTCGAATGTCCGGTCTTCGCTGGTATCTCGGTCAGATGAGACCGGTGTGCGCGACGCTACCCCATCAGGAAGGTGACCACGCCGGTGCCGATCGAGGGGGGCGTGGCGGGTGGCGCACTTTCCATGAGCGCAGGCACCTCGTTCCAGGGGCGCAGGAAGCCGAAGGGGTCGGCGTGCCACCGGCGGACCATGTGGCCCGTCCAGCAGGCGCCGCAGCACAGGATCAGGGCGATGTCGCCGTTGAAGTCCTGGTTGGTGGAGAAGCCCCAGCCCCAGCGATAGATGCCGAACAAGGCGCTGCTGTTGGTCGCCGCCGCTGTACTCGAGGCACGCGAGAAGCCGTCCACGTACAGCTCGAGGCGTCCTGATCGCCATGTGCCCATGATCGTCGACCAGGTCGTATCGTTCACGATCGCGACGGACGACGTGATGGTGACAGTGCAGGCATCACTGCGTGCGTCGGGCCATGATTCAGTCTAAGCCTCGACTAGGATGCGGCGGACGCCGTGCACGGGAGGTATCTCATGGCCGCCACTGTTTACCCGAACCAGCTGGCCGGGGGCTGCCAATGCGGCGCTGTTCATTATGAGATCCGCGGGCAGCCGATGTCGCTGTACGTGTGTCACTGCCGCGAATGCCAGAAACAATCCGCGTCCGCGTTCGGCATCTCGGTCATCGTCAAGCGCGCGGACTTTCGCCTCACGCGGGGGGAGTTGAAGATTTGGTCGCGCGCGACGGACAGCGGCGGCCGCCTGGCCTGCGCGTTCTGTCCCGCCTGCGGCTCGCGCGTGTGGCACGAAGGGACCGGCGCAACCGACACGATCAGCGTGAAGGGTGGCTCGTTGGACGAGCCGCCGGATCTACGATCCGCCTGTCATATCTGGACCACGCGCAAGCTGCCGGGCGTGGTCATCCCCGAAGGCGCCAGGCAATTCCCCGGCGAGCCGAATTGATCTTTCGGGAACGCCCAGCCGCAATGAACAGAAGGGGCCTGTTGCAGCGAGCGGCAGTGACGATTCCGTTTCTCTCAGGCATGTGGTTGTGGATGCTCGGATCGAGACGGGGTTTGGGGGCAGTCCGGTCCTTTACCCGCGTCCGGCCCGGCGATCCGGCATGGCCCTCCGAAGCAAGCTGGAACCGGCTCAGCCGAGACGTCGGTGGGCGGCTCGTCAAGGTGCAGTCGCCGCTCGCCGCCTGCACGGACGTGCCGTCGGGCGCGGCCTGCGCCCAGCTGTTCAAGGACTTGAAGAACCCCTACTACCTTGGCGACGAGATCGGGCTGACGCAGTCCCTCGGCTGGGTCGACGCCTGGACATCGAGCCCAAGCGTGTACGCGGTGGCGGCCGGGACGACGGAGGACATCGTCGCTGCGGTCAATTTCGCCCGTGAACACAATCTGCGGGTCGTCGTAAAGGGTGGCGGCCACAGCTACCAGGGCACATCCAATGCACCAGACTCTTTCCTGATTTGGACGCGAAAGATGAACGCCGTCACCGTGCACGACGCGTTCGTCGGTGTCGGGTGCGCGGGGCAAAACGAGCCGCAGCAGGCGGTCACGGTCGAGGCGGGCGCGATCTGGGGCCACGTCTACGACGCCGTCACGACGAGGGTGGGCCGCTACGTCCAGGGCGGCGGCTGCCTGACCGTGGGCGTTGCCGGCCTGATTCAAAGCGGCGGCTTTGGTAGCTTTTCCAAGGCCTACGGCATGGCTGCTGCGAGCCTGCTGGAGGCCGAGATTGTCACCGCCGATGGCGCGGTGAGAATCGCCAATGCCTGCACCAATCCGGACCTGTTCTGGGGTCTCAAGGGCGGCGGTGGTGGGAGCCTCGGCGTTGTGACCCGCCTCACGCTACGCACCCATGATCTGCCGGACTTCGTCGGCGCCGTGAACATGACGATCAAGGCAGCGTCGGACGTAGCCTTCCGTCGCCTGATCGGTCGGATCGTAAGCTTCTACAGCAAGAGCCTGCTCAATCCGCACTGGGGCGAGCAAATCGTCTTCCGGCCGGGCAACGTCCTCGCAATCGCCATGGTGTTTCAGGGGCTGGACCAGCAGCAGGCGGAGACGACATGGCGCCCGTTCCTCGACTGGCTGGTCGGTTCTCCGCAGGAATTCAGCATCTTGTCAGCGCCATGGATCGTAGCTGTGCCGGCCCGGCGCTTCTGGGACCCCGGATTCCTTAAGGAAATCCCCGGCGTGGTGCTTGCGGACGACCGCCCGGGCGCGCCCGAGGCCAATGTGTTCTGGGCGGGCAATTTGGAGGAAGCCGGGCAGGTCTTGCACGGCTACCAGTCGGCTTGGCTTCCCTCGTCGCTCCTACAGCCGGACCGGCAGGAGCCTTTGGCCGACGCGCTGTTTGCGGCGAGCCGGCACTGGGGCGTGTCGCTGCACGTCAACAAGGGCCTTGCGGGCGCGCCTGCCGACGCGATCGCCGCAGGCAGGGACACGGCGATGAATCCCGCCGTGCTGGATGCTTTCGCGCTGGTGATCAGCGGGGCCGAGGGGCCGCCGGCCTATCCCGGCGTTCCCGGTCACGAGCCCGATCTGACGGCCGCTCGTCAACAGGCGGAGGCGATCGACCGAGCCATGACCGAGATACGGGCCCTGCTCCCGAGCGTCGGCTCCTACGTGGCGGAGAGCAATTTCTTCGAGCCGGCATGGCGGGAATCCTTTTGGGGTCCGAACTACACGAGGCTGCTTGCCGTGAAAGACAAGTACGATCCCGACGGGCTCTTCTTCGTCCATCACGGCGTGGGCAGTGAACGCTGGAGCGCCGATGGCTTCACGAGATTAGCGGGTCGCTAGGGTGTCACGATCAGGATAACCCAAGCATTACCGCCGTCGGCATACGCTCGCGCCGAAGGTTCCGACCAGCCTATCGAGGCCCATAGTAGGTCCGCTCTACAGCTCCAGCGGTCGGACTGTACACGTGTGTCCGGTTTGAGCCGTATTTTCGGCCAGGCTCTGAAGGGCAGAGCCTAGCCTAAGCCTAAGAGCGGAAGGTGGTTCCGCAGGCAGGCGGCCATGGTAATTTCGATCTCTGGGCAGACTTCTGCGACGAGGGGGCGGAGATGAGTGATGACATCAAAATTGAATTGCGGAGGACATGGGAGTGCGCTGCGCCTGGCTGGGCCAAGTGGGAAGGCGTAATCGCAGCGGGGTTGGCCGATGTAACCAAAGTGATGCTGGACACGGCTCGCGTCGGTGCCGGCATGCGGGTCCTGGATCTCGCCTGTGGTGCTGGTAGCCAAACTCTCCAAGCGGCGGAGCGAGTTGGCCCAAAGGGGCGGGTGGTGGCCACCGATATATCGGCAACCATGCTGACGCACGTTAGGGAAGCGGCCGCGCGCCGAGGTCTCACCAATATCGAAACCTTCGAATGCGCAGCAGAGGATCTGCCCCAGACGCTGGCTGCTTTTGATGCCGCTATCAGCCGTCTTGGCCTGATGCTCTTTCCAGCTCCCAAGCAGGCGTTGACGGCAGTTCAGCGTGTCCTGAAGCCGAAGGCGCGCATCGCCGTGCTGGTCTTCACGACGCCTTCGGCGAACCCCTTCACGTCTCAGCCCATGCAAATCCTGCTTCGCCATGCCGGGAAGGAACCGCCAGGTCCCGGAAAGCCGGGGATTTTCGCGCTGGGCGGGCCAGGTGTTCTTGAAGGCTTGCTCGCCGACAGCGGGCTGAAGGATGTGCAGGCCAGCGTTGTAAGGGCACCGCTCCGGCTGTCGTCGGCTGCCGAAGCGCTCGAGATGATGCAGCAGGCTTTCGGCGCCTATCGGGCCGTGGTCGCCGACCTCGATCCGGAAGCTCGCGCGGCGGCGTGGTCAGAAGTCGGCAAATGCTTGAGGCAGTTCGAGGACCATGAGGGTTTTCATACCGAGGTCGAGCTCATGATCGGATCGGGTGCCAGAGCCGCTTGAGTATTCCGGCAGGGGCTGCACCCTAGTCCGGGCGGCGTCACGACCAGCCTCTCGAGGCTGCCATGCTCAGCGGCCTACAATGGTCGAATCTCCGGTCTGTGACTGTCTTACCGGTGAAGGGTATTGCCAAGGGCGTTGGTCGCGGAGGATGGCGTTGAGGATGGTAAGGAGCTTGCGCATGGCGGCGACGAGAGCAGCTTTGGCTGGTCGGCCACGGCAGCGCAGGCGGAGGTAAAGTTCGCGGATGGTCGGGTTGCAACGGCTGGCGACCAGCGCGGCCATGTACAAGACGTTGCGCACGTCAGTGCGGCCGCCGGCGATCGCACGGCGACCGCGCATGGTGCCCGAGTCGCGATTGACCGGCGCCACGCCGACCAGGGCGGCGATGCGGCGCCGATCGATGCGACCGAGCTCGGGCAGCTCGGCGATCAAGGTGCGGGCGGTGATCGGGCCGATGCCGGGGACCGAAGTGAGCAGATCCTCGGCCACCCGCCAGATCGGCGAGCCCTTGATCTGGCTATCGATCTCGCCGTCGAGCTCGGCCAGGGTCGCCTGGAGCGCGCTCAGGGTCCGCTCGATGCCTTTGAGGACCTTAGCGTTCCGCGCCTGGCGCCGACGGTTGCTCTCCATGCCGATCATCTCGACCAGCTGGCGTCGTCTGGCGACGAACTCGGCCAGCATCCGGGCCTGCGGGTCGGCGACCGGCCTGGGCGTGGGCCGAACCTGCTCCGCGAAGCGGGCGATGAGCTCGGCATCCAGCCGGTCGGTCTTGGCGAGCCGCCCGATTGCCCGGGCGAAGGCGCGGATCTGGGCCGGGTTGACGACCGCGAGGGGTAGGCCGGCCGCGGCCAGGGCTGCCGCCACGGTGATCTCGAACCCGCCGGTCGCCTCGAGCACGATCAGCTCACAGCGCAGCCCGGTCAAGCGACCGCTCAGCTGCTCGAGCCCCGCCCCGTCGCGCGGCACCGCGAAGCTCTCGCCGGATGGTCGCAAGTGCACAGCAAGTCGATCCTTGGAAACGTCGATGCCGACAAACATGCGCCCTTCCCAGGATATGGCGTCCGCTGCCCGCGCTTGTGGATCCGGGCTCGCCCCGCACGTGCTCCGAGAGGGGCGGCCCCAGCGACTGTTCGGGCTCATGGACCTAATGGCGGACGGGGCGCCACACTCAGACGCGGGCTCGGCTCACCCCAGCCGATTTCGGGCTCCCGTCCGCCGCCACTTTCGCCCCGCGGGGCGAAAGTGGCAACTGAGAGATACAAGCCCTATTCGATCGTGCCGAGGCTACGATTGGGTAGTAGAGCGGTCAGCCCTCACGCTTCATCCGCTCCCGCCGCGCGATTTCCGCCGAGGTTGGTGGGTCCATAGCATAGTCGCCCGTCTCCACGTCACCCGCTCGCCGATAGCAGGCGATCACGACCCCGGTCGTCGTCACCCTGTTGTCTACCAGCTTGAACGCTGCCGGCTTCGCCCCCTTTTCGAACAACTTCTTGCCGTTGCCCAGCACGATCGGGAACGTGAACGTATTGATCTCGTCGATCATATCGTTGGCCAGCAACGTCTGTATCAGATCGCTGCTGCCTTGCGTCACCAATGCAGGGCCGTCTTCTCGTTTCAACCGCGCGACGTCCGCCGCCGCGTCATGTAGCGCGACCGAACCCGTCCACGTCAGCTCCATGGTCGAGCGCGTCGCGACGTACTTCGTGGTGCTGTTGAACAGCTTGGCGATGGAATCGTAGTCGCCGCCCTCGGCATACGGCCAATGCGCCGCGAAGATCTCGTAGGTCTTGCGCCCGAGCAGCAGGTCGAACGGCTGGCCGAACATCTTGTCAACCGCCTGACCGAACACCTCGTCTGTGTGTGGCCACACCCAGCCGCCGAACTTGAAGCCGCCCGTCGGATCTTCTTCCGGCCCGCCCGGCGCTTGCATCACGCCGTCCAACGACACGAACGCCCCCGTAATGACCTTTCTCATTTCCGTCCTCCGTTTCGCCAAGGGCACTCGCTCGCGCCCTGGGCAGCCTGCGTAGAGTCTAATCCAATTGATCGCCGACACACGGCATTCTCGCGCCAAGACCACGCGCCCTCATAGCCGCTTTGCACGCAGCGCCGCGCGAGGAGCATGATGCGATCATGCGTCGAATCCGGTTGTGCCAAAACCGGGCCCCAGGATGCCACGGTCCCAGTGCCGCAGCAGGAACAGGGCGATCAGGGCGCCCAGCACGGGGATGCTGGCGATGAACAAATGGTTCGCCGGGTCGCCCCAGGGGTCGATGAGTTGGCGCCAGGACACGAGCACGCTGACGGCGTGCAGCGCCAGCGCCGAGCCGTAGGTAGCGGTCCGGAATAGCCCGAGGAACAGGCAGCCGGCGATCGCGATTTCTACCGCGCCGAACAGGTATCCCAGGGCTTGCGGGACGTTGAGGCCGTAAAAATAGCCCCAAATAGCGACGGTGTTCTGTGGCACCACGAACTTTTCTATCCCCCACTGGAGCAGAAACAGTCCTAGCGTGATGCGCAGCACCAAGAGCGCACGGGACAAGGCTTGGGCGAGCGCTTCATCCTTCATCGGCGTTTCCAGTACTAGCAGGCTGTTGAAAAAGCCTCTCGCCTGGTGGTGCTTGGCATGATTCACTCTCTCGGCGAGGCTGTCGAGGAGCGGACATGCGCGGATCGGACCGGCGATCGGGGGAGCTGTTCTCCTATGTGGATGTGGCGACGCGCATCCCTGGAGGTCATCCCTTACGGACGATCCGGGCGGTCGTCGACGAGGCGCTGAAGAGGCTGAACGCGGAGTTCGACGCGCTCTATGCGAGGCGGAGAGGTCGGCCTTCGATCCCGCCGGAGATGCTCCTGCGGGCCATGCTGCTTCAGGCGTTCTACTCGATCCGCTCCGAGCGCCAGCTGATGGAGCGGCTAGAGTTCGATCTGCTGTTTCGCTGGTTCGTCGGGCTCTCGGCGGACGAGCCGGCGTGGGACCACTCGAGCTTCTCGAAGAACCGCGATCGGCTCCTGGACGGCGAGATCGCAGCGCGGTTCCTGTCCGTCGTGCTGGCGCGGCCGCGGGTGAAGCGGCTCTTGTCAACGCAGCACTTCAGCGCCGACGGCACGTTGATCGAAGCCTGGGCGAGCCTCAAGACGTTCAAGCCCAAGGACGATACGCCGGCGACTGACGACGGCGGCGCTGCGCCTCCGAGCGGATCATCGGGCGACGCAAGCGGCGCGGAGGACGGCAACGCCGATGTCGACTTCAAGGGGACGAAGCGCTCGAACGCGACGCATCGTTCGACCACCGACCCGGAGGCGCTGCTCTACCGCAAAGGGCCTGGCATGGAGGCGAAGCTCTGCTTCATCGGCCACGGGCTGATGGAGAACCGCTCCGGGCTGATCGTCGATGCGCGGCTCACCTTGGTCTCGGGCCACGCCGAGCGACTGGCGGCGCTGGAGATGATCGCGCCTTATGCGGATCGGCCGCACGCAATCACGCTGGGCGCTGACAAGGGGTATGACACGGCCGACTTCGTCGAGGAGCTGCGGAGCATGAACGTTCGCGCGCATGTCGCGCGCAAGACGCGCTTGTCGGCGATCGACGGGCGCACGACCCGGCATGCGAGCTACGCGACGAGCCAGCGCGTCCGCAAGCGGATCGAGGAGGCCTTCGGCTGGATCAAGACCATCGCCGGGCTGAGGAAATCGCGCTTCGTCGGCCGCGCCAGGACCGCCTGGGCCTTCACCTTCGCCGTCGCCGCCTACAATCTGGTGCGGCTGCCCAAGCTGTTGGCGGAGCCAGGCTGATGGCGCGCAAGAAGCTCGCCGCGCTGGCAGCGCCCTTCCAGGGCCGCTGGCGCATTGCCGAGATGGATCTCTGGGACAATGAGGCGCTCGATCTCGTCGAGCCGGCCTTCCTCGAGATCAAGGGCCAACAAGGCGAGATGCGCTTCATCGCCGTCCAGGCCTGGCTCGATATCCGCTACGACGTCCGCGCCGGCGGACCGCTGGCCGAGTTCTCCTGGGAGGGCATCGACGAGGGCGACCAGCGCTCAGGCCGTGGCTGGGTCGCGATCGGAACCGCCGGACGCCTCGTCGGCCACCTCTACTTCCACATGGGCGACAACTTCGGGCTTCGTCTGCGAGCCGTGGTGAGTTCTTCAACGGCCTGCTAGAGTGTGCCCAACCGTTGCATCCGTGATTAATTCTGTCCTTCGTATGCCTGCTGTAATTCTTTGATGTCAAATTTTTTCATTTGAAGGAATACCTTCGTAACCCTTTGCGATTTTTCTGGGTCAATCAACATTTCCAAGAGGACAGGTGAAACGATCTGCCACGAGACGCCATACTTGTCTTTCAGCCAACCGCAGGGGCCTTCTTCACCTTGCTGGGTAAGTCTGCCCCAAAAATAGTCGACTTCTTCTTGCGTTCGCAATGTACTTGAAGAGAAACATCCTCGTTGAACTTGAACTGCTGGCCGCCGTTGAGGGCCAAGAATCTTTGCCCTTCAATCTCGAACTCTACGGTCATTACCGATCCCGCCTCTTTGCCGTGAATCTCATAGCCGTCCTTTCCATAGCGACTGATCCTCCCAATTCTGGAATTCTTGAAGATGGAGACATAGGTGTTCACCGCCTCCTCGGCCTGGGTATCGAACCACAAGCAAGGGATGATCTTTTGTGTGGTGATCTGCACGGTTTCCTCCTTTCATCTTCCAAGCCCACTCCCTGACGCCTGAGGCGCTGGTTCCAGTTGCTGGGCAAGCCCTCTCGCTCCAAGGGCCGGCCGCTCGTCAAGACGAGCTCGTGGCCATGACTGCAGTCTCCTGCTCGATCAGACGGGCGATGGTGGGGCGCGCGTATTGCTGCTGGATGTAGCGCGCCAGGTTGGGCCAGCGTTTCGGATCGGGTGCGGCATCCGCCTCTTGCATGCCGAGGAAGAACGATGCCACCGTTGCGTCTGCAATCGTAAATCGTTCGGCCACGAGCAAGCTGCGCGAACCGATTTCCGTGTCGAGATACCCGTATATCAAGGGCAGGTCCTCTGTGATCGCCTTGTCCACGATGGCTTGGTCGGTGGGGCGGGTGAAGAGCAGCGGCGCGAGCACCCGTTCAACAAAGATCGTGCCGAACAGCCTCGGGTATGCCCCACTATCTATGTACTCCTCGAACCACAGCGCCCGCGCGTAGTTCCAGGGGTCGGACGGATACATCGGCGGATCAGGGTACAGGCGATCCAGGTAGGCAGCTATGACGGAGGAGTTAGCCAGCCAGCGGTCACCGATTCGGGCGAACGGGATCTTCCCGAGCGGGGTATTGGGCTGCAGCTCCGGTGTGATCCCCGGGAACGGCAACCCGGGCGGCGGGTCGGTCACCGGTATGGTCTGAACATGGTCGTAGGCAAGCCCCTTCTCGGACAGCACGATCCGAACCTTCCTGACGAAAGGAGAGCCGGCCGCGCCGTGCAGTAGGATGTCCGACATCTTCAGAGCTCCTTGATTGAGCCGCCGTGATCGGGCTTGCTGTTTACATCGAAGCGCAACGCTCGATGAGCGCGGCTAGCGCAGCCGGTTGCTCATCGGCCACGTAGTGCCCGCTGTTTTCGATGAACTCGACGTGACGTTGGTCCAGCCGTGGGTTTGCAGCGCCTCGGCGAGGTTGGGCAGAAGCGGCCCGAAGCTGTGGTCGCCACCGGCCAGCACCAGCGGCACGTCCATCGGACTCCGCTGAGCCGCATTGAACTTCTCGCTGGCGGGCAGGGCGCGGTTCGAACCGCCGATGCCGCGCAGATCGACGGCGACCACGGTGAAGCTTTTCGCCAAGCGTGGCATGATCTGGTGAAACTCGTACCAGTCCTGCGGGAATCCATGCAGCAGAATTACGGCCGGCCCTGTCCCACCCTGAACATAATGGAGCGTCGTGCCATTCGCGTCCGCAGTGCTGGAGACAAAGCCTGCGCCAAGCTCCGCCACTCCCGGGTCGATTTCTTGTTGTGCGGGCAGTCGAGCAGGTATTCCGGTGCACGCCATCGAGAGCGCGACAGCGAACGCCCTCACGAGGTCGGATCGGATGGTCATGAGGCGCCAAACCTCCCGTTTCTCGCAGCGTACTACCGCTCGCTCGAACCGGGCCCGTACTCATCATGGCGGCGCACCCAGTCCAGCAGGTTGTAGTTGGGACCGCCCCATTTCCGGTTATGCAGCCTCTTTGAAATCGCCAATCTGCGCATCAAACGCACGCTTGAAGGCCGGCCGCGCGGTGCAGCGTTCGATATAGGCTGCGAGGCGCTTGTCGCTCGTGACGATGTCGGTGTGCTTGAGGATTTGCAACACTGTCGTCATCATCAGATCGCCGGCCGTGAAACGGTCGCCATCGAGATAGGGCTTGTCGCCGAGCGATTTGGATAGGGCGGACAGGCGCTTCTGCACGAACTCCACGGCTCCTGGCCGGCGCAGCTTCGCCCATTCCTCGTTCGCGTAGAAGAGATCGATCAGCGCGACATTCAAGACAAAGGGCTCGGTGGAGTTGAGGGCCGCGATCAACCATTGGGTCGCGCGTGCGCGTGCGCCCACGTCCTTCGGCAGGAGCGCCTCGCTCCGTTCGCCGATATAGAGCACGATGGCTCCGGATTCGAAGAGGACGAAGCCGTCTTCCTCGAGGATCGGCACCTGCCCGAAGGGCTGCAGCGCACGATAGTCGGGTTTTTCCTGATCGCCCTGTTCAAGGAGGCGCGTCTTGTACGGCAGGCCGGCTTCCTCCAGTGCCCAGCGCGCGCGCAGATCGCGCACCTGGCCCTGGGCGAAATCTGGCACCCACCTGAAAGCAGAGATCGTGATCATGTGGTGTGCTCCCTTGCGATTGCTTGAGCGTGGTCCAAGCGAGGCATTTGGGCATGGGGTTCATCTTGTCGCCGAACGCGCCTTTCATGCGGCCGCAAAGCCCTCGTGGGTCTTTCGGCCGAGCAGCAGCGAGCGGCCCTCGGGCGAGCGCATGCAGAAGTGAGTGACGCCGCCCGGGCGGACATCCATCTTGCAGAACGGCGTGGTGAAGCCGTTTGGTCCCCACCAGCGGACGAAATGCTCGGGTTCGGTCCAGGGCTTGAAGACGAGGCTGCGCGGCCATCGACGACGCGGGTAGTGACGAGCTCCCACTCGGCCGGCGTTGCCAGGATGCTAGTTCTTACGGCCATCGTTCTCACCCGCCGTTTCCCTTTGCAGCTCGCGCAGATAGTCCTCCAGGCGGTCGAGGCTCTGCTTCCAGAAGCGGCGATAGGCCTCGAGCCAGTCGGCGGCGTCCTTGAGCGGCGCCGCCTCGAGCCTGCATGGCCGCCATTGAGCCGCGCAGCCGCGCGTGATCAGGCCGGCGTGCTCCAGCACCTTGAGATGCTTGGACACGGCCGGCAGGCTCATCTCGAAGGGTTCGGCCAGCTTGGTGACCGAGGCTTCGCCCGAGGCGAGACGAGCCAGGATCGCGCGCCGCAGGGGTCGGAGAGCGCCGCGAAGGTGATGCTGAGGCGATCGGCCGACATAGGCTTGTGAACCGCACGGTTAAGTAACCGATAGGTTAAATACGTCGCGGCAAATGGCCTGTCAAGCGCACTCTCGATCTTCCATACGCGCCGCTCTTTGTGCCTCGACGGACGCCTACACCGCCAGAGCTGTGATCAGCAGATCCTTACCTGCTCCTGCCCACCGGGCCGGCCGCCCGATGTCAGGACCAACGCTGCGACATGTCTATGGTCGCTCCTGCACCGCACGAGTCCGTCGGGCCGTCGTACCTTGCGCTAGGCCATTTCGACGGCATCGGCCTTGGGGCGCGAGGGGTTCGCGGGCATGAGGGCGCACTGCCTGCTCCTGTTTAGAACGAGCGTAGCGCCTCCGCGGGAAGAAGCACCAAGTCGATGCCATGGATGACGCCATTGTCCGCTTCGATATTGGGCTCGACTACCATCGCCACGGCGGTCAGCTCTTGCCCGGCAGGCATCGCGGAGGGAGCCGCACCGGCGACGGCATTTTGCGCCGCTTCGACTACGATCGCAGATGCAGGAATCGCTTCGCTCTTCGGCTCCGCTCGCCCTTCGACTTCCGTGATGCTGCCCTCGAGCGGGACCACCAAGAGGACCCCGGCGGTGCCACCAACCCCGAGCCTAGTGCCGCCAAGCGTTTCAACCTCGACTTCGCGGTCTCAAGAGGTCCTCCGCAAGAAGGGCCGCGCCCGCGACGATGTGCGATTGGACTACCGCTTGGATTGCCTTCCCGCTCTCCTCAGCCAGGAGCCACTCGAGCACGCCGGGAGGCAACTGGCCAAATGCTTCATCGACCGGGGCGAAAACCGTAAAGGGCCCCTCACCTTTGAGCACCTCAACCATGCCCGCGGCCTCAAGCAAGTGCAGGAAGCCGGTGAACCGGCCGTCCTGCTCCGCGGTCTGGATGATGTCGGCGGCTTGCGCGGTCCAAGCGCCGAGCGATAGCGGCACGGCCAGCGCAACCGCCTTTGGCAGTGCGGCATAGTGGGACATGTCACTCTCCCTCGGAGAGCTGCACGCACGGAGGCGAACCCGTGGCGCTCCCACTACTCGGGCTGGCTCCGGCCAGCTCCTCGAACTCACACCCACGCTTTCTGCCGTGAGCGTGAGACTAGGTCATGCCACCGAAACGTTCGGGCTGCTGAAATATTCCGAAGCCTGGTCACCAGCCACGGGAGCGACCTACATTTGCGCCGCAGGCCTCGCTTCGGACTGAACAGGAAACCCGGAAGTGATTCGAGCTGACCGCTCCGAGGGAGCGAAGGAGGCCACGCCGGGAAGGATGATGCAGCGAAAGTTAGGTCTCCCCGTCGCGTTGCCCCAGCAGGCATGATAGCCGCCATCGGGGGAGGGGAAGGACAGCACCTTGCCGTACTCGACCGGGTACCACGCTCCGTTCGCCAGGATCTCTTCGCGCCCCGTGTCGTCGTTGACGCGGGACGCCACGGGACGGCAGTCGCGCTCATTGCAGCAAGGCATACCGCTTGGGGACCGCAGCCCCGCGTACCACCCATGCGATTCAGCGGGTAGCGCGGATGCCGCGGTCGCGACAAGCACCGCGGTCGCGATCAGAGCCACCAACGACGGCATTTCCTGATTTCCAGAATGCGAGCGCCAAGATCGTGCGGGAGGGACCCCCCAGGTGCGTCATAGTGATCATGGCTATCCTGACGGTCTTCGGCGACCCCTCGTCCTCTGGGAATACGGCAGACTACGCCTTCGTCCGGCCAGGCCGCCTGGGCTGCTCCTCTCTCGGCTCTGGCCGGGGGCTTGGAGGCTCCCCCGCCCCGATGCGACGAGCCTCTCGACAAGCGTAGACACAGGCGACCGTGGAGCCTCCGATCGCAAGCCCGACGATAACGCCTGTGCCAAATGCAGCGCCGGTGAGTGCCGACAAGATCAGGACCATGCCCACCCCCTCACGTCAGGAAAACAACGATCCGCAAATCCCTGTCGATCGACATGAGCTGCAAATTCGATGATTCAAGGCAGTAGAATCGCGAACTGTGGGCTCCAAACTATAACCTTGCTGTTGCTGGCATGATCAACGCACCGTGCCAGCCAATCCGCCGCGCCGTCGGCTTTGAGCCAGGGCACGCTCGCCCGCTGAGTGGGGAGGATGAAAGGCCCAGTCGGCCAATGCGGCCCTTCGGGAGCCATCGATGATTTTGACACTCCACCTCTACAGCTTTCAACAAGGGTAGATGGACCAGCGCATGGCCGACGCTTCAGCCAACCCTAAATAAATCGAATAAGGGTCCGCGCAGCTCAGACTTGCGCCGCGCCCGATGAGGCAGGTCTCGGACTGCGCCGCTCGCCCGATCAGGGAGCGACCCGATTTGCAAAATGCAATGAGTGCGAAGGTATGGCGAACTTGCTGTCCATGATCGGCTATATTGGGACTGGGCTTGTCATCGGCGCCTACGCCCCTCAGATCTCGCACCTCTGGACTGAGCAATGCTCCGCCGGAATCAGCGAGCGCGCCTACGCGCTATGGGCCTTGGCGGCAGCGGTCTTTCTCGGTCATTCGTTCATGATCGGCGATGCCGTGTTCATGGTTACACAGCTCGTGAACAATGGTCGCCATGGCGATCATCCTGGTCCTCGCGCGGCGATTCCGTAACCAGATCTGCGCCGTGCATGCGCGCCAGCTTCACGTACGAGAGTAGTTCCGTTGGAGGGTAGGCCTCAAATGAGCAACTAAAACGCTCACACGGAGGGTAAAAATGAGGCGGACGGAGCCACCTGTATTCAATCGCGGGTTCCGGGTCCGCCTGATGCGAAGTCCGCGGAGGCAGCGCTCATGACGACGACGACCAGAGGCTTCTCGGGCCGGCGCCGTGCCCAGCCCGAAGGAAATCGGGTTCCGCCCGGCCAGTTCGTCACCGACGACTTCCCGGTGCTGAGCGCCGGCCCGACGCCGCGTACGCCACTCGAGAAGTGGACCCTGGCGCTGCAGGACGGGGGATCGCTCGCTGGCCGGTGGACCTGGGAGGAGTTTCAGTCCCTGCCGCAGACCGAGATCACCGTCGACATCCATTGCGTCACCAAGTGGAGCAAGCTTGGGACGAAATGGAAGGGCGTGACGATCGATCACCTGATCGAGGCGGCGGGAACTCGACGAGCCGCCGGCGCCCTATCTCATGGCCCACTGCGATGGCGGTTACACCACCAACCTGCCGGTCGAGGATCTGATCGGTGGCAAGGGCATGGTGGCCACCCACTACGACGGCGAGCCGCTGGCGCCCGAGCATGGCGGCCCGGCGCGCTTGCTGGTCTCGCACCTCTACTTCTGGAAATCGGCAAAATGGGTCCGCAGGCTGCGTTTCATGGAGCATGATGAGCCGGGTTTCTGGGAGTCGCTCGGCTACCACATCTACGGCGACCCCTGGCGCGAGCAGCGGTATGACGGCGACTGAGGCGGCGCTGCGGCCGCCCGCGGGGGCGGGCGGGCGGCGCCTCGCGTGGCGGCCTGCGGAGGTGGTCGAGAGGGTGGCCGAGACTCGCCGGGCGACCACGCTCGTGCTCGACGTCCCGGGCTGGCCCGGCCATCTCGCGGGCCAGCACGTCGACGTCCGGCTCACCGCGGAGGACGGCTACCAGGCCCAGCGCAGCTACTCGATCGCCTCCCCGCCCAAAGCGCCGCGGCTCGCGCTCACGGTCGAGCGGCTCGAAGGCGGGGAGGTGTCGCCCTGGCTCGCCGATGAGGCCCGGCCGGGGGATCGCTTCGAGCTCCGCGGGCCGATCGGCGGCTACTTCACCTGGTCGGTTGCCATGAGCGGTCCGCTCATGCTGGTCGCGGGCGGCTCGGGCGTGGTCCCGCTCATGGCCATGCTGCGCCACCGTGCGGCCAGTGGCGACGCCGGCCGGGCGGTCCACGCCCGCCTTCTCTATTCGGCGCGGGCCGTCGCGGACATCATCTACCACCAGGAGCTGCAGCGGCTCAGCGTGGAACCGGGCGGGCCGGAGGTCAACTTGACGCTGACGCGCGAGCGGCCGCCGGATGGCTGGAAAGGCTTTGACCGGCGGATCGATGCCCCGATGCTGGCCGCGGCAGGGGTGGCGCCGGAGATGGATCCGGATGTGTTCGTCTGCGGCCCGACGCCGATGGTGGAGGCGGTGGCCAATGCGCTGGTCGGGCTCGGGCACGAACCGGCGCGGATCAGGACGGAGCGCTTCGGCCCGACAGGAGAGGGATGAGATGAGTGCCGAGGGTGACCGCTCGACGCTCGACGGCAACGCCGCGGGCGGTCTGCTGCGCGAGGTTTTCGCGTTCGATGCGACGGTGGCGCCGACGACCTGCGCGGGCTGCGGCAGGACCCGGCCGATGGCGGAGCTGATGCTCTACGCCGTCGAGCTCGGCGCCATTCTGCGCTGCCCGTCGTGCGACCAGGCGGTCGTCCGGATCGGGCGCACGACGCGGGGGCTCTGGCTGGACCTGCGCGGTGCCACAACCGTCGTGGCTGCTGATCCGGCCACACCCTGAGGGCCACGGCTGCCAGCAGGTAACCAGCGCGCCCGGCAAGCAC
>CAWJAY010000053.1:0-73997 GCA_963840925.1 uncultured Alphaproteobacteria bacterium | reverse complement strand
CTCGGGGCCGAAGGCGCCGTGCTCGAACAGCACGTGGATGATCGGCCAGGCGAGCACGATCAGCGCCAGCGCGGCCGGCAAGGTGAGCAGCAGCGCCAGCTCGATCGCGAGGTTCTGGCTGCGCAGCGCGGCCGCGACATCGCCTGCGCGCAGCTGCCTGGCCAGCAGCGGCAGCAGCGCGGTGCCGACCGCGACGCCGATCACCCCGAGCGGCAGCTGGCTGAGGCGATCGGCGTAGTACAGATAGGAGACCGCGCCCGACGGCAGCAGCGAGGCGAAGAAGACGTCGGCCAGCGCGCTGATCTGGGCGGCGCTGGCACCGATCGCGCCCGGCAGGATCAGGGCGAACAGGCGCCGGATCTCGGGGTTGATCCGAGGCAGGCGGAACGCCAGCATCATCCCGGCCCGGTAAAGCGACAGGCGGAGCCAGAGGAACTGCAGCAGCCCTGCGGCCGCCACCGCCCAGGCGAGCGCATGGGCAGGCGTATCGAACCACGCGACCGCCAGGCCGAGCGCGGCGATCGTCGTCAGGTTGAGCACGACCGGACTCGCGGCCGCCGCCCCGAACAGGTTCATGGAGTTGAGGACGCCACCCTGGAGCGCCACCAGCGATATGAACAGAATGTAGCAGAACGTGATCCGCGACAGCTCGACCGCGGCGTCATAGCGCGGATCGTCCGGCCCGAACCCCGGGGCCAAGATCGCGATCAGCCAGGGCATCGCCGGGATCGCAAGCAACACCAGCGGCACCAGAATGCCGATCAGGGCGGCCTGCGCCTGCTCGGCGAAGGCCTTGGCGACCTTGGGCCCATCGGCCTCGAGCATGCGCGCGAACATCGGCACGAAGCCGGCGTTGAACGCGCCCTCGGCAAACAGCCGGCGCAGGAAGTTCGGCAGCTTGAAGGCGACGAAGAACGCGTCCGCGAGCGGGCCGGCGCCCAGCACGTTGGCGAGCATCAGGTCACGGACGAAACCCAGCCCGCGCGACATCAGCGTCATCGAGCCGACGGTGGCGACCGCGTGCGCGAGCCGCCCCGGTCCGGCGCGCGGTGCGCGGGCCACTGCAGCCGGGTCAGCGGCCACCGTCATCCGATCCGCAACTCGGCCCGGTCGGCGCACCCCCGGCCAGCGCCGCGGTCAGCCGGCGCTGGATCTGGCAAATCTTGGCCGGCTGGGTGATCTTCAGCCCGAACACGTCCTTGACGTAGAACACGTCGACCACCCGCTCGCCATAAGTGCTGATGTGGGCGCTGGAGATGCCGATGCCGAGGTCCTTGAGGCTCTTGGTGACGTCGTAGAGCAGACCCGGACGGTCGCGGCCATTGAGCTCGAGCACGGTGTGGGTGCGGCTGGCGCCATTGTCGATCAGAACCCGCGGCTTGACCTCGAACACGTCGGCGCGTTGGGGCAGCGTGCGGCGGCCGGCGAGCGCCCGCTCAAGCATGATCTCGCCGGCGAGCGCCCGCTCGACGTTGCGTCGAATGCGCTCGAGTTCGGCGGAGTCGGCGACCGCGCCCCGATCCTCGACGTTCTGGATGCCGAAGGTGTCGAGCGCCATGCCATCGGTTGTGGTGAAGATCCGGGCATCGACGATCGAGGCCCCGCTCAGCGCGAGCGCGCCCGCGACCCTCATGAACAGCCCCGGATGATCGGGCGCGAACAGCACGACCTCGGTGCGCGCCCGGAAGGGGTCGATCCGGAAGGCAAGGGTCAGCGGGCCGCGTTCGGCCTCGGCGCGCCGGACCAGCTGGGCCTGGCGGACCAGATTCTCAAGGTCGAAGCTCAGCCAGTAGCGCGGATCATGGCGGACGAGGAAGCGCTCACGCTCGGCCGGCGACCAGCCGGCCAGCGCCTCGGCCAGGGCTTGCTTGGCAGCGTCGATCCGGTCCTGGCGGCGGCCGCTCGCGTCGGCGCCGGCCAGCGCCGCGTCCGCCTCGTGATAGAGCGCCCGCAGCAGCTGGCCCTTCCAGCCGTTCCAGACGTTCGGCCCGACCGCCCGGATGTCGGCCACGGTCAGCACCAGCAGCAGGCGCAGACGTTCGGGGGACTGGATGATCTCGACGACGTCGCTGACCGTCTTCGGATCGTCGATGTCCCGCTTGAAGGCCACGCGGCTGAGCAGGAGATGATGGCGCACCAGCCAGCTGACGGTCTCGATCTGCTCGTCGCTGAGACCGAGCCGCGGCCCGGCCCGCTGCACCAAGTGGGCGCCGATTTCGGAGTGGTCGCCGGCCCGCCCCTTGCCGAGGTCGTGGAACAGCAGCGCCACGCAAAGCTCGGTGCGCGACAAGACCTTCGGCATCAGGCTGGTCGCGAGCGGCAGCTCTTTCTCGAGCTGGCCGGCCTCGATCTGGTGCAGCACGCCGATCGCTCGGACGGTATGCTCGTCGACCGTGTAAACGTGGTACAGAGAGTGTTCCATCTGGGCGACCACGCGCCCGAACTCGGGCAAAAAGCGTCCGAGCAGGCCGACCTCGTTCATCCGGCGCAAGGTCGTTGCCGGGTCCTTGCGCGAGGTCAGCATTTTTAAGAACAGCTCGTTGGCCGCAGGGCTCTCGCGCAGCTCGGCGTCGACCCGCCGCAGACACTGGGTGACCGCCCGCCAGGCCTCGGGATGGATGTCGAGATCGCGCTCCTGGGCCAGATGGAACAGCTGCAGCATGGCAAGCGGCTCGCGCTCGAACAGATCGGACGTCGCCGGCATGACCCGCCCGCCCTGGATGATCATGCCGTCGACCCGCCGGCGGCCAAAGCCGAGTTGGGCGAGGCCGAGCGGCGAGCGGCGCCGGTGCTGCTCCTCGAGCGCGGCGCAGAAGATCCGGGTCAGCGCGCCGACCTCCTTAGCGACCAGGTAGTAGTGCTTCATGAAGCGCTCGACGCTGCTCGACGTGCGCCGCCGCCGATATCCCATACGGCGCGCGACTTCGGGCTGCAGGTCGAAGGTCAGCCGCTCCTCCGGGCGACCGGTCAGGTAGTGGAGATGACAGCGCACGGTCCATAAGAACCGGCGCGCCTTGCTGAAGTGGCGGAGCGTCGCCTGGTTGAGCACGCCATGGCTCACGAGTTCGGCCGGATCGTCGATCCGGTAGAGGAAGCGGCCGAGCCAGAACAGGGTTTGCAGATCCCGCAGCCCGCCCTTGCCCTCCTTGACGTTCGGTTCGAGCAGGTAGCGGCTGTCGCCGGTCCGCTGATGGCGGCTGTCGCGCTCGGTGAGCTTGGCCTCTACGAACGGCCGGCCGCGGCCCTCGACCACGTCGGCCTGGAACTGGCTCGCGAAGGCGTTGAAGACGGCCCGCTCGCCCCACAGGAAACGCGCTTCCAGCAGGCTCGTGCAGATCTGGAGGTCAGTCCGCGCCAAGCGCAGACAATCGTCAATCGAGCGGGTTGCTTGTCCGACCTTGAGGCCCAGATCCCACAGCCGGTAGAGCGAGAACTCGATCATCTGCTCGATGTGCGGTGTTCGCTTGTAGGAATGCAGGAACAGGAGGTCGACATCCGAATGGGGCGCGAGCTCGCCGCGGCCGTAACCTCCGACGGCGACCACCGCCAGCCGTTCGCCGGCGGTCGGGTTAGCCATCTTGAAAACCCTTGCCTGTGCGAAGTCGAGCAGGCCGCGCAACAGGGCGTCGATCACCCGGCAGCGGCCGTAGACCACCGCCTCAGCGTCGTTGTCAGCCTCGAACCGCTCGCGCAGCCGCGCTTGATGGCCGGAAAGCCAGTCCTTGAGCTCGGGCAGCAGCACCGCCGGGTCGGCACCAGCGACCGCCGCCAGCAGAGCGTCGATCTCACCCGCGAGCTCGACCGACCCGGCCGCCGACGCGAGGGGCGCGGGTTCGACCGGCTGATCGATCTGAACGGCGAAAGTCATTCGCGCTTCATACCTCGAACGCCCGGGCCGGGCCAGATCGGGCGACGACAGCATAGTCCGGAGCTCATGAACGCGTCATTGTGGGATGGTGGGCAACGCCGGCGATTCGCGCTATCTGATGGCGCGGATGGCGTAAGGCGAGGCGCCGGGAGCTGGAGGTGAGCGACTTTCTCGCGATGGGCGGCTACGCGGCGTTCGTCTGGCCGGCGTTCGGCTTTGCTGCCGTGGTGCTGATCGGCTTGCTCGCCCAGAGCTGGCGGGCGGCGCGCCGCCGCGAAGCTGAGCTCGAGCAGCTGCGCCGGGCGGTCCGGCCGCGGCCGGCCAGTCGGGCGCGGGTTCGGCCAGTCCGGTCGGGCCCGGTCGGACTGGCCTCGGATGCCGGCGGCCCGGCCGGCGAGTGAGACGGATGCGCCTGCGCAAGCGACAGCGGCTGATACTGGTGATGGCGCTGTTGGTGCTGCTCGGCGGCGCGACCGGTCTGGTCGTGCTCGCGTTCTCCGACAGCATCGCCTTCTTCGTGACGCCGACCGAGATCGCGACCAGGCAGATCGAAGCGGGCCAGCGGTTCCGGCTGGGCGGCGTGGTGGTTCCGGGCAGCGTCGCGCGGACGGGCGCCGACGGCACGGTCAGCTTCGCGCTGACCGATCAGGTCCACGACGTCCGCGTGCGCTATCGCGGCCTGTTGCCCGATCTATTCCGCGAGGGTCAGGGCATCGTTGCTCAGGGTCATATCGACGGCGACGGCGTGTTCATCGCCAGCGAGGTGCTGGCCAAGCACGATGAGCGCTACATGCCGCCGGAGGTCGCCAACGCGCTCAAGGAGGCGGGCGTCTGGCGCGAAGGCCAGGCTGCCCAGGCGCAAGGCAAGCCGTGATCCCGGAGATCGGCCACTACGCCCTGGTCCTGGCGCTCGGCCTTGCGCTGATCCAGGGCAGCCTGCCGCTGTGGGGCGCCGCCCGGAGCGAGCCTGGCCTCATGGATCTGGCGCGCACGACCGCGATCGGTCAGTTCCTGTGTCTGACGCTTGCCTTCGGTGCCCTGATCCAGGCGTTCGCCGTCTCCGACTTCTCGGTCCGCCTGGTTGCCGACAGCTCGTACTCGGGCAACCCCCTGATCTACAAGATCGCCGCTGCGTGGGGCAACCACGAGGGCTCGCTGGTCCTCTGGGTCTGGATCCTCGCTCTCTACGGCCTGGGCGTCGCGCTGTTCGGACGCAACCTGCCAGCACCGTTCCGGGCCCGGGTGCTGGCCGTCCAGGGGCTGATCGGGACCGGCTTTCTCGCCTTCATGCTGTTCACCTCGAACCCGTTCCTCAGGCTCGACCCGGCAGCACCCGACGGCCAGGGCTTCAACCCGATCCTCCAGGACCCGGCGCTCGCCGCCCACCCGCCGATGCTGTACACGGGCTATGTGGGCCTCTCGATGGCCTATGCCTTCGCGATCGCCGCCCTGCTCGAGGGCCGGGTCGACGCCAGCTGGGCGCGCTGGGTCAGACCTTGGACGCTCGCTGCCTGGTGCTCGCTTTCCTTCGGCATCGCGCTCGGCAGCTACTGGGCATACTACGAGCTCGGTTGGGGCGGCTGGTGGTTCTGGGACCCGGTCGAGAACGCGTCGTTCATGCCCTGGCTGGCCGCGACCGCGCTGCTCCATTCGGCGCTTGTGGTCGAGAAGCGCGCGAGCCTCAAAAGCTGGACCGTCCTGCTCGCGATCGTAGCGTTTTCGCTCAGTCTGCTCGGTACCTTCCTGGTCCGTTCGGGGGTCCTGACCTCGGTCCACGCGTTCGCAGTCGATCCGGCGCGTGGCGTGTTCGTGCTGGCGCTGCTCGGAATCGCGGTCGGCGGCTCGCTGGCGTTGTTTGCTTGGCGGGCGCCGCAGCTGCAGGTCGGCGGCCTGTTCGCCCCGGTTTCGCGCGAAGGCGGTCTGCTGCTCAACAACCTGCTGCTCGCGACCGCCTGCGCCACGGTCTTCCTGGGCACCCTCTATCCGCTCCTGCTGGAAGCGCTCGGCGGCCCCAAGATCTCGGTCGGCCCGCCCTATTTCGATGCCACCTTCGCGCCACTCATGGTGCCGCTGCTGGTGGCGTTGCCGATCGGCGCCATGCTCGCCTGGAAGCGGGGCGATCTCGCGGGCGTGCTCGGCCGGCTCAAAACCGCGCTCGCGATCACTGCGCTCGTCGCGATCGCGCAGTTCGTGCTCCAGGGCGGCCGCGGCCTGCTGGCCATCGGCGGCATGGCGCTCGCCGTCTGGGTCGTGGCTGGGTCGCTGGTCGAGCTTGCGGGCCGGGTGCAGCTCTTCCGTCTGCCGCTTGGACAGAGCTGGCAGCGGGTCAGGGGGCTGCCGCGCTCGGCCTGGAGCATGACGCTTGCCCACATCGGCGTCGGCGTGCTGGTTGCCGGAATTACGGCGTCCAGCGCCTGGCGTGACGAGGCGATACTGGTCATGCAGCCGGGCGCTACGACGAGCCTCGCCGGCTACGACTTCAAGCTCGACGGCATCGCCGACCGCCAGGGCCCGAACTACGTCGCCCAGCGCGCGACCTTCGAGGTGACCCGGGGCGGCCGGATGGTTGCGATCCTGACACCCGAGCGGCGCTTCTACCCGGTCGAGCGTCAGTCCACATCCGAAGCGGGCATCGATACCGGCTTCTGGCGCGATCTCTACGTGATCCTGGGCGATCCGGCCAACGATGCTGGAGGCGCTGCCGGCGCGCACGCGGTCCGCATCTACCGCAATCCGCTGGTGCTGTGGATCTGGGGCGGGGTCGCGATCATGGGGCTCGCCGGGCTGCTCTCGCTGACCGATCGCCGGCACCGGGTCGGCGTGCCTGCCGTCCGAGCCCGCCTGGCGTCGGCCGCCGCCCGGGCCTGAGCCCCTGCCATGACGCTCCGCCGGATGCTGTTCCTGATCCCGGTGCTGGTGTTCGCGGGCGTCGTCATCGGGCTTGCGGTCGGCCTGACCCGCGATCCCAGCGTCCTGCCCTCGGCCCTGATCGGCCGGCCCGTGCCAGAATTTGAGCTGCCACCGGTCGATGGCCTCGATCGGCCGGGCTTCGCGAGCGCGGATCTGAAGGGCCGGCCCGTGCTGGTCAACGTGTTCGCATCCTGGTGCGTGCCTTGCCGCGCGGAGCACCCGATCCTGATGCGGCTCGCCGACAGCGGCATTTCGATCTATGGCATCAACTACAAGGACAAGCCGGACCAGGCCGCCGCCTGGCTCGACGAGCTCGGCGATCCGTTCCGGCGGATCGGCGCCGACCGGTCCGGCCGGGTCGCCATCGACTGGGGCGTCTACGGCGTGCCCGAGACCTTCCTGATCGATGCCGAGGGCCGCATTCGGCACAAGTTCGTCGGGCCGCTGATGCCCCAGGACCTCGACCGGACGCTGTTGCCGATGCTGGCGGAGCTGAGCGGATGAGGCGCTGGCTCGGGCTCCTCGGTCTGCTCGCCGCGCTGCTGACGCCGGCGGTCCGGGCGGCAACCAGCCCCGATGAGATGCTGGCCGACCCCGCGCTCGAGCAGCGCGCCCGGCAGCTCTCGAAGCAGCTCCGCTGCCTGGTCTGCCAGAACCAGTCGATCGACGATTCCGACGCCGAGCTTGCGGACGATCTGCGCCGGCTGGTGCGCGAGCGGCTGGTCGCCGGCGACACCGACCAGCAGATCTTCGAATTCCTGACCGCGCGCTACGGCGACTTCGTCCTGCTCAGGCCGCCGGTCGAGCCCGCGACCTGGGGCTTATGGTTCGGACCGGTGACGCTGCTGCTGGTTGGAGCGGGCGGGATCGCGATCCACCTGCGTCGGCGCCGCCGACCCGGGCCCCCGGCGCTGAGCGCCGCCGAGCGGGCGCGCCTGGACGCCCTCCTCCAGCCCTCCGAGACGCCCGATCAGTCCTGACCGCCGGTCAGGCTACCAACAGCAAGACCACCGCGCAATGGACCGTGAGGCCGGCGAGCCAGGCCAGCACGCCCGGGCGGCCGCAGTCGTTCTGCCGGGCGCGCCTGAGCGCACCGCGGTGCAGTGTGGAATTGGCCGTCGAACTGGTTTCGGACACCTGGGTTTCCCTTTGGGCTGAGGTCCAAATGGCCCTCGTTCGGGATTGCGCCGGCCCCGCTTTGCGCTTCGGTCCAGAGTGTCTCCGGCGGCCTTAGAGCTCCGTTAACCCGGTCGCCGTCGCTTTTCCTCCCTGACCGCCGCTGATAGCCTGGGTGCCCCTTTCGAAAGCGGGCGAACCGGAGAAAACGCCATGGCCAAGCTGCGCACGATCACGACCGGACTGCGATTTCCCGAGGGGCCGGTTGCGATGCCGGACGGCTCCGTGCTGGTGGTCGAGATCGAGCGCCGCTGCCTCACCCGTGTGCTCCCCGACGGCGCCAAGCAGGTGGTGGCGACACCGGGCGGCGGTCCGAACGGCGCCGCGCTGGGTCCCGATGGCAAGTGCTACATCTGCAACAATGGCGGCTTCGAGTTCGTCGAGGATCCGGAGCACGGGCTGCGGCCGGTAGTCCAGGCCTGGGACTATTCGGGCGGGCGGATCGAGCGCATCGACCTCGAGACCGGCGCGGCCGAGGTGCTCTACCGGGGCACGCCCGAGGTCCAATTGCGCGGTCCCAACGACATCGTGTTCGACGCGCAGGGCGGCTTCTACTTCACCGATCTCGGCAAACGGCGCCAGCGCGAGCTCGACTATGGCGCGGTTTTCTATGCCAAAGCCGATGGCTCGCTGATCCGCCAGGTCGCCTTCCCCATGGTGATGCCCAACGGCATCGGCCTGTCACCGGACGGCCAAACCCTCTACGTCGCCGAAACCGAGGGAGCGAGGCTCTGGGCATTCGACATCGTCGAGCCCGGGGTCGTCATCCGGCACCCCTGGCCGTCGCCCCACGGCGGCCGGCTCGTGGCCCAGCCGGGCGGCGCCTACCAGCGCTTCGATTCGCTGGCGGTCGAAGCGGACGGCAATATCTGCATCGCGACGCTCGCCCATGGCGGCATCACGATCATCTCGCCCGACGGCCGCTCGATCGAACACCTGTCGATGCCGGACCTGCACACGACCAACATCTGCTTCGGCGGCTCGGATCTCATGACCGCCTACGTCACGCTGTCCGGCTCCGGCCGCCTGGTCGCCCTCGACTGGCCCCGCCCGGGCCTTGCGCTGAATTATCTGAACACCTGAGCCTCAAGGTCCGCTCTGGAGCTTGCGCCTTCCGCAGGTCGACGGCGCCGCATGCCGCCGCGGGCTTCGTCTCACCGATCGGTCGGCGGCTCAGCCCTGGACCGGAGCGCGCTGCGACACGTGCCAGGGAATCACGAGTTTCTCGACCAGCACGACCGCGCCGAACAAGGCAAGCCCGAGGGCGGCGAGCATGATGATAATAGCGAAGGCGAGGTCCATGCGCAGATCACCGGTTGCGATCTGGATGTAGTACCCCAGGCCGGCATCGCCGCCGATCCACTCCGCGATCGTCGCGCCGACCGTGGCGTTGACCGCCGCCCCCTTGATGCCGACGAACAACTGCGGCAGCGCGAACGGCAGCCGCACGTACCAGAAGGTCCGCAGCACCCCAGCTCCGGTCGAGCGGCAGAACCGCCCCAGGTCCTCGGTCAGCGAGGTGAAGGCCAGGATACCGTTCAGCAGGATCGGGAAAAAACAGACGAGAAAAACGATGATCACCTTGGGCAGATAGCCGAAGCCGAGCCAGGTGACAAACAACGGCGCGAACGCGATCTTGGGCACCATCTCGAGCGTGACCGCGGCCGGATAGAAGGTCTTCCGGAGGAGGCTCGAGAAGGCGACGGCGAGCGCCAGTGGCACGCCCGCGAGGATCGCGACCGCGAACCCCGCGAGCGTCTCGCCGCCGGTGACCAGCGTATACTCCCAGATCCGCGGCAGGTTGCGGAAGAACTGATAGAAGACGGCGCTCGGCGCCGGAACGATGTAGCGCGGCACCTGAAACGCACGGACCATTCCTTCCCAGACCAAGAAGAATCCGAACGCGAACGCGATCGAGATGCAGGAGCGGACGAGCCAGCCGCGCGGGATCGCCAGCAACTCACCAAGCGTCACCACGACAACCGATCCGCTCCCGCCTACTCAGCAGGGATCTTCATGATCCGGCGATCGCCTCCTCGATCTCTGGTTCGGAAGCGATACGTACGGCAGCGACGCGGTGGATCGCACCCCTTTTTCCCCCGCGGCACGAGATTGGCGGCGCGGACGCAAGGCGGCGCAAGCAGAAGCAAGGCGCCGAGGCTGGCGCCGGCAAAACGGCTCATGTGACATCCTTCACCGATAGCTCCGGGTGAACCGTCAGATGACCCCATAGCCGAAGAAGATACGTCGGATCTCGGCGACGTGAGCGTGAAAGTCGGCTGTCTCGCAGACCTCGAGCGTGCGCGGGCGGGGCAGCTCGATCCGGATCTCGCGCGCGATCGTCCCCGGCCGCGGCGAGATCACGACGACCCGATCGGCGAGCTGGACCGCCTCCTCGATCGAGTGGGTGACCAGCAGCACGGTCTTGCCGGTTTTCATCCAAAGGAGCTCGAGGTCAGCGCGCAGCCGTTCGCGGGTCATCGCGTCGAGCGCGCCGAGCGGCTCGTCCATCAGAATCAGCGGCGGGTCGTGGACCAGGGCGCGGCAGAAAGACGTGCGCTGCTGCATGCCGCCGGAGAGCTCGTAGGGATGGCGGTCTGCGAACTCGGCGAGCCCGACCGTGGCCAGCAGCTGCTGCGCCCGCTCGAGGAAATCGCGGCGGCGGAGACCACGCAGGTCGATTTGTAAGAGCACATTGCCGAGCACGGTTCGCCAGTCGACCAGCACGGGGTTCTGAAACACCATGCCGACGTTGGTCTGCGGGCCACGCACGGGCGCGCCCCCGACCCTGATCTCGCCGGCACTGCCCTCGAGCAGGCCGGCGATCATCAGCAGCAGCGTGCTTTTACCGCAGCCGGACGGGCCGACCAGCGCGACGAACCGCCCCTCTTCGACTGCGAGATCGACAGGGCCGAACGCATGCACCGGTCCGGCACGCGACTCGTAGACCTTACTGACGTCCGTCAGCACGACCGGGACGCTCATCGCTTCAGGGCAGCGTCACTCGCGGCAGTGAGCCGAGGCGACCGCCCGTTCCGAGACCGTGATCTACATGGCGCCGGGCACGAACTGGTTGGTGTAAAAATCCGAGGCCGCCATGTCGGTCTGCAGCTCCTTGTACTGCTTGAGCAGATCGAGTGCGCTCTGCCAGTCCTGCTCGACATGGGCGCCGAGCGGCTGGCCCTTGCCGTTCGGCGATTCCAGCACCGAGAGCGTGACGTCGAGCACGCGCCGGGTCTGCTCCTTCTGGTCCTCGACGCTGCCGGACCAGTTGATCAGCGCCGCGATCGCGGTGTCCGGGTCGTCCTTCGCCGCCTGCGTCGCCTTGAGGGTCGCGCGCACGAAACGGCCGACCAGGTCCGGATTCTCGGCCACCATGTCCTCGTGGGCGACGATCGAGTAACCGGGCTGGTGCACGCCGAAGTCGCTATACGCGAAAATGACCGGCTCCTCGCCGCCGTTGGCGACGATCTCGGCCGGCTTGTCGTCGATGCCGCCCAGGATCGCCGGAGCCAGGTTCTGCAGATAGCTGCTGACCAGCGCGCCCTCGGCGACGTTGACCAGCTCGATCGTGCCCTCGTCCAGCCCCGCGTTCTTGATCACAACCGGGAAGAAAGTGTTCACGCCCGCCCCGGCCGTCGTCATGATCTTCTTGCCCTCGAGATCTTTGATGTCCTTGACCCCGGCGTCGGGCCGGACCAGCACCGCCTCGGTACCCTGCGCGTCGATCACCGCGACCGAGACCACGGGTGCCCCCTGAGCGGCGAGGTTCATCATGGTCGCCGAGGAACCGTAGGCGAAATCGCTGTCCTTGTTGGCGACCAGACGGACGGCGTTGGATGAGCCGTTGCCCTGCTTGACAACGAGGTCGATGCCTTCGTCCGCGTAGTAGCCGCGGTCGATGCCGAGGAAAAAAATCGAATGCGAGCCATAGAACAGCCAGTTGGTGCGCAGCGTCACCTTGTCGAGATTCTGCGCCGCCACCGGCCCCGCGAGAGCCAGGGTCAAAACGCCGACCCCGACTACTCTGAGCCATCCCTGCCATTTCGTCATCGCTAAGCGCTCCCTTTGTTGGCGGGAACTACGGCCCCGCGGTTGATCTGACGCTCGTGGGCGAAGCAGCATCCCGCACTGCGGGTGCGCGGGTCCCGCACGCTGATGAGATTGCGGACGCTATCCGATCAAACGGGCAGGCACGAGGGGCCCAGCGGCTCGAAGGACTTGTAGCCGAGGATAAATTCCTGGTGACCGAGCGCCTCGGACTTGGTCGGGTCCCCGGCGGCAACGCCCTGGATCAGATCGTAGATCTCGCCCCCGACGTCCTGGAGCGTGCCGCGGCCCTCGAGAATCCGGCCGGCGTCGACGTCCATGTCCTCGGCAAGCCTGCGGTAGGTTTCCGGGTTGGCGCAGATCTTGATCACCGGCGAAATCGCCGAGCCGACCACCGAGCCGCGGCCGGTGGAAAAGAGCACTATGTGAGCGCCGCAGGCGATCTGCTCGACGATCGTGGCGTTGTCGTTGATGTTGGCGAAGCCCCATTTGCTGACCTCGTCGGGCACCATGTCCATCAGGTAGAGGCCGGGCCTCGGCGGCAGGATGCCCGGCCGCAGCATCCCGACGATCGGCTTGGTGCCGCTCTTGGCGTAGGCGCCGATCGATTTTTCCTCGATGGTCGAGAGCCCGCCGGTGATGTTGCCGCCACCGAAGCTCGACTGATCGAGCGCGGCGTAATGGCGGGTCGCCTTGGCCATGGCGCGCTTGATCTCCTCGCCGAGCGCCGGCGTCAGCGCTCGCGTGGCCATGTGCTGCTCGCAGCCGAACAGTTCCCCCAGCTCCTCGAAAATCGCGGTGCCGCCGGCCTCGATCACGTGGTCGCAGGCGATCCCGATCGCGGGATTGGCAGTGAGCCCGCTGGTCGCGTCCGAGCCGCCGCACTCGGTCGCGACGATCAGATCCGCGACCTCGAGCGGAACCCGAGGAATGGTCGCGATCTCGTCGAGCGTCTCCTTGACCCATTCGCGCCCGGCCTGGATGGTGCTGCGCGTGCCGCCGCTCTTTTGAATCACCAGCAGCTCGCAAGGCCGGCCGGAGGCGCGCACCAGCTCGATCAGCCGCGGCCGGTTGAACTGCTCGCAGCCGAGCGAAATCACCAGCACCGCGCCGACGTTGGGATGGGTGCAGAATGCCTCCATCATCCGCTGGGCATAGGCGTTCGGATAGCAGCCCGGGAAGCCGATCAGCTGGACCCCGTCGTCCTCAGACGGCGTCGCAATCGCGCGCGCGACGTGATGGGCGCACTCGACCAGATAGGCGACCAGCAGGTAGTTGCGGATGCCTCTGCGCCCGTCTTGGCGTTCGTAGCCCAGAATCATGATGCCGCTCCGTTGGCTGGCTCGTCGACCGCCGCCTCCTCGAAGAAGTCGACCTCGTTGTTGACGTAGTCGCTTCTGATGTTGTGGACGTGGACGTGCTGGCCCGCCTCGACGGTGACCTTGGCGCGGCCAATCGGCACGCCATACTTGAAAACCTGCGCGCCGGCCTCGATCGGCTGGATCGCCATCTTGTGGGCGAACGGGATCGGATCCTGAACCACCAGCCGACGGCCGTCGAGCTCGACCGCCGCGCCCTTGGCGAGATTGGCGGTCGCGACCGCGACGTTGTCCAGGTCTGACAGTCGGATCAGCTTGGCCATACGCTCCCCTTGCCGGGCGGCGGAGCCTCCAGCCGCACCTTGATGATCATGCGCCAAGCCGAGCGCCCGGTCCAGGAGATCGCGGTGGCGCCCGGCTGGCAAGGCCGAAAAAAAAGGCGGCCCAGTGGCGCAGTTCACACCCTGCGCCGCGCCGCGGTGCCACATCAGGCGCGCCACCCGATGGACGGTGGCGGGCAAGGAGTGCGCCTCGATGACCTTGACCAGCCAACTCGCCGACGACACGCCGGGGGCACGCCGCTTCCGGCGCTTCGCGCCGCTGGCCGTCCTGCTCGGCCTGATGGCGCTGACCATGATCCCCGGCCTCATCGCCGGGCTCGACCACGACGACGGCGCGAGCGCGCCCGATGTGGTGACCTTGACGCCCGACGCTCCCGAGGGCTGAGCCCGGGGCGACCTCTCCAGCCGGATGCCGACGCGGTTCGCCCGGCCGGACAGACGCTCCAGCCGGGACCTCTTTCGCTGAGTTGACGCGCTCGGCCGACTCGGCCGACCTCGGGCTCGCTGACTTTGTTCTGACCGACCGGCCGTTTGGACAGTCGCCCGGCAACAATCCAAAGGCCGGTCGCGCGCACTGGGCCTCGTGGCCCGAACAATCTGGATCCATTCTGCGCCGTCCCGGCGAGCCACCCTCCGGCCGGGGGCTGCCAGTCAACCACGATATAAAGCAGTTGCGCTGGCTTCCTCACCCATTGTTGTGCTTTCTCGACCGTTGCCGTATACGCTTCGCGTGACATTATGCCTGGGGTTGACCAGGGACGCCGAGTTCCGGGGTCGATCTGGGCGAGCCGCGCGCGGATGCGATGAGCGAGGTCGACCGCATACTGGAGCAGGCGCGCAAGGAGCTCCTCGATCTCTCGGGGCGCAACCGGCTGCTGAACGCGCCGCGCCGCGCCCCGCGCGCCGCCACGCTGGAGATCCGTTGGCGAGCGCAGCGACAACCTGTTCCGGCTCCTGGTCGAGGACGGCAAGGGCCTGGGGTTTCGCGCGCGTTCGGAGCACGCCGCGGCCCCCGGCAACGTTGATCCGCCTGGCGACGATCTGCTCGAGGGCCCGGCGCCGCCGGCTGTGGCCATCGAGGGTCCTCTGCCGCAGCACCGCGACCTCTGGCTGCAGACCGGACTCGGCGCCGAGCGCCTGCAGGGCCGCCTGCTCCGGCTCTACTACGACGCCCGCAGCCATTACGAGGAGCGCGGCGTCGGGGTCCTCTACCTGGCGCTCGGCTTCCTCGAATGGCACGAAGCGCCGGCGGCCGATCAGCCCCGCTACGCGCCGCTGATCCTGGTGCCGGTGCGCCTGGAGCGGGCGAGCCCGCTCGAGCGCTTTCGCCTCTGGTTCGCCGAGGAGGAGATCGCGACCAATCTGTCACTCGCCGAAAAGCTGCGTCAGGACTTTTCCCTGCGCCTGCCGGAGATCGACCCGGCCGAGCGCCTCGATCCGGCGGCCTATTTCCGGCAGGTAGGCGAGGCGGTGGCCCCCGAGCGGCGCTTCCAGGTGCACGCCGACGACATCGTGCTCGGGCTGTTCTCGTTCTCCAAGCTCCTGATGTATCGGGACCTCGATCCCGCGACCTGGCCGGCCGAGGCGCCGCTCGCGCAACGTCCGCTCCTGCGCGCACTCCTAGCCGACGGCTTTCGCGACCAAACCGTCGATCCGGCGCCCGACGACCGGCTGCTCGACGACCGCCTCTCGCCCCGCGAGCTGCTCCACGTGCTCGACGTCGATGCCTCACAAACCGTGGCGCTGGAGGCGGCGCGCGCCGGCCAGAACCTGATCATCCAGGGGCCGCCCGGCACCGGCAAATCGCAGACCATCGCCAATCTGATCGCGGCCGCGGTGCACGCGGGCCGGACCGTGCTGTTCGTGGCTCAGAAGGTGGCCGCTCTCGAGGTGGTCAAGCGTCGGCTCGATCAGATCGGGCTCGGCGAGGCGTGCCAGGAGCTGCACAGCCGGCGCGCCAACAAGCGCGCCCTGCTCGAGGAGCTGGAACGGACGCTCCAGCTGGGCGCCCCTCGGCTGGACGATTCGAGCGACCTGTTCGAGGAGCTGGCGGCCGTGCGTCAGCGGCTGAACCGGCACGTGGAGGTGCTGCATCGCCCGATCGGCGGCGCCGGCGTCAGCGCTTTCGAGGCGATCGGCCACTTGGCCAGGCTAGATGGCCGCGGCCGGCCGCGGACGCCGATCTCGCTCCCGGGGTCGACCCACTGGAGCCGCGCCGAGCTGCGTGAGCGCCGCGATCAGGTTCAGGCGCTGGCCAAGCGGGTCGCCGAGCTTGGCACGCCCGCCGAGCACCCCTGGCGGGGCATCGGCCTGCCGGCGGTCCTGCCCGGCGAGCGCCAGGCGATCGCAAGCGCCAGCGAGGCGCTCCGCGAGCAGACGGCGCTGCTGCTCAAGGCAACCGGCAAGCTGCAGGAGTGGCTCGGCATCCGGCCCGGTGCGCCGACCTTTGCGCAGCTCGGGGATTTGATCGAGGCCTGCTGCAGCTTGGCCGAACTGCCCGACGCCGTCGATGGCGATGCCTTGCGCTCCGAGGTCTGGGAGCAGCGGGCCGCCGCGCTCGAGGCTCTGGTGGAGGCCGGCGAGAGTTTCGCCAAGGCGCGCAGCGAGCTGCGCCGCGTGGTCACCGAGGCGGCTTGGTCGGTCGAGCTTGCCGCTGCGCGCCAGGATCTCGCGGCCTTCGGCCCCTTCTGGTGGCGCTGGTTCAAGGGCGACTACCGGCGCGCCCGGGCGATCCTGCGCGCCATTGCCAGGGCCGAGCCGCCCGCACATCTGCACGACCAGCTGGCTCTGCTCGATCGCCTGATCGGCGCTCAGGCCGCGCGGGGCCGGGTCGCCCGGCACGACACTTTGGGCCGGACCGCGTTCGGCCGGCTGTGGCAGGGCGAGCGCTCGGATTGGAGCCAGCTCGGGACGATCCTGGCCTGGCGCCACAATCTGCCGGACCCCACGCTGCTGCCCAACCTGCTGCGGCTCGCGCCTGAGGTGAGAGGGCGGGAGCCAGCGATCCAACTGGCCACGCCCGCCCGGCATCTGCTGCACGCGGTCAACGCCGGCTGGGCCGATTTGGTCGAGCGCCTGCGGCTCGATCAGGCCGAGGCGTTCGGCGAGCCCCGGATCGCGACGCTGCCGCTCGAGCGCATCCTCGAGCGCCTGGTCGCCTGGACCGCTCAGCCGGCTACGCTCCAGCTCTGGATCGGCTACTCGGCCCAGAAGCGGCAGGTGGTCGCGCTCGGCCTGTCCGGGCTGGTCTATCAGCTACACCACGGCGGCCTGGCCCCGAGCCGCGCTCTTGAGGCCTTCGATCAGGCCTACTACGAGCCACTGCTGCGCCAGGCCCTGGAGGCGGAGCCAGCGCTCGCTACCTTTGCCGGGCCGGAGCAGGAGCAGCTGATCGAGCGCTACCAGGATCTCGACCGCGCGCGCATCAAGGCCGCGCGCTTCGAGGTCGCCGCCGCCCACCACGCTCGTCTGCCTAAGCACGGCGGCGACATCGGGCAGCTCGGTCTCCTCCAGCGCGAGTTTGCCAAGCGGACGCGTCATCTTCCGATCCGCCAGCTGTTGAGCCGCGCCGGCGCCGCGGTCCAGGCGATCAAGCCGGTCTTCATGATGAGCCCGCTCTCGGTCGCCGAGTTTCTGGCTCCGGGCGCGCTCCGCTTCGACCTGCTGCTGATCGATGAGGCGAGCCAGGTCGAATTGATTGACGCCTTCGGGGCGATCGCCAGGGCCACCCAGATGGTCGTGGTCGGCGATCCGCGCCAGCTGCCACCGAGCCCGTCCTTCAAGGCGAGCGGCGCCGATGACGACCGCGCTCACGAGTCGGCGGACGACGACGGACTACCGACCGCCGATCTCGAGAGCATCCTTGGCACCTGCGCCGCCGCCGGCATGGCCGAGCGCGCGCTGCGCTGGCACTATCGCTCGCGTCATCCGAGCCTGATTGCGATCTCCAACTGTGAGTTTTACGGTGACCGCCTGCACATTGCGCCGAGCCCGTTCGCCAGCCACGAGCAGCTGGGCCTGATCTTCCGCCACGTTGCCGACGGCCGCTTCGAGCGGGGCGGCGCAGGCATCAACCGGCGCGAAGCCGAGGTGGTCGCAAGGGCCGTGATCGCGCATGCCCGCAGCAGCCCCGAGCTGTCGCTCGGCGTCGGCTGCTTCTCGCTCCGCCAGCGCGACGCGATCCTGGCCCAGCTCGAGCATCTCTGGCACGCACAGCCGCCCGAAATCCGGGAATTCTTCGCCACCGCCAAGCCCGAGCCGTTCTTCGTCAAGAACCTCGAGACGATCCAGGGCGACGAGCGCGACGTGGTCCTGATCTCGGTCGGCTACGGTCGTGATCCGAGCGGCTACCTCGCGATGGACTTCGGCCGCCTCAATCACGAGGGCGGCGAGCGCGGTCTCAACGTCCTGATCACTCGAGCTCGCCGACGGCTCGAGGTCTTCGCCTCGATCACCGCCGACGACATCGACCTTAACCGCGCCCGCGGCCGTGGTGTGGCGGCGCTCAAGACCTTTCTGCACTATGCCCAGACCGGCGTGCTCGGCACTGCGGAAGTGCCCGGCCGAGGTTTTACTTCGCCCTTCGAGGCGGAGGTCGCGCGCGCGCTCACCAGCCGCGGCCACCAGATCGACGGCCAGATCGGGTTTGCCGGCTGCTTCGTCGACCTCGCCGTACGCGATCCCGAGCGTCCGGGGCACTACCTGCTCGGCATCGAGTGCGATGGCGCCGCCTATCGTCGCGCGCTCTGTGCGCGCGATCGCGACCGACTGCGCCAGCAGGTGCTCGAGGACCAGGGCTGGATCCTGCACCGGGTCTGGAGCACCGACTGGCTGCAGGATCCGGCGGCCGAGCTGCGCCGGATCGCGGCCGCGCTCGAGGACGCCAGGGCCCGCTGGGCGGTGCGCGATGAGAGCCTGGAGGCGGCGGGGTTCGTCGAGCCGCCCGACCTGGTCCACGAGCAGGTGGTTCGCGAGCTGGTCAACGGCGCCGATCCCAACCAGGGCCCGCTCGCCCAGCCCTACGTCGAGGCCGAGTTCGAGCTCGCCGGCCCGCCCGAGCCGCATCGCCTGCCGCCCGAGCGGATGGCCGAGGTCGTGGCCAAGATCGTCGCGGTCGAGGGCCCGGTTCACGGCGATGAGGTCGCCCGCCGGGTGGCGAGGCTGTCGGGTCTCGAGCGGACCGGCCGGCGGGTCGTCGAGGCGGTCCAGCGCGGCCTCGCGCGGGCCGTTCGGCAGGAGCGGATCACGCGCGAGGGCCGCTTCTACATGAGCTCCGGCGCCGTGCTCGCGATCCGCGACCGGACCGGCGTCCAAGCGGCGACGCTGCGCCGGCCGGAAATGCTGCCGCCAGCCGAGATCAGGACCGCGATCCTCGAGGTCGCGGGTGCACACTACGGCGCGACCCGGGGCGAGATCGCGGCCCAGGTCGGCCGGCTGCTCGGTTTCCCGGCGACTGGCGCCCGGCTCCGGACCCTGATCGATGCCGAGGTCGAGGGCCTGCTGGCCGGCGGCCGACTCGACCGTCATGAGGTTTCGCTGATGCCGGCGCGCCCCAATTCCCGACCCGCCGCTTGACCCCGCCGCCCCGCTGACCTCGGATCGTAGGGTGCGGTTGATGGCGGAGGCGATCATGAGCTCGACCGCGTTCCACGGCGTCTTTCCGTACCTGGTCTCGCCGGTTGATGATGCCGGACGGGTCAAGGACGAAGTTCTGGCGCGCCTTTGCGATCACCTGATCGCGGCCGGCGTGCATGGCCTCACTCCGCTTGGCTCGACCGGCGAGTTTGCCTATCTCGACTGGTCGCAGAAACGGCGCGTGGTCGAGGTCACGCTCGAGGCGGCCGCCGGCCGGGTGCCGGTGGTAGCGGGGGTGGCCGCGAGCACGATCACCGAAGCTGTCCGGCAAGCGCGCGAGCTCGAGCGGATCGGCTGCGCCGGCATCCTCGCTATCCTCGAGGTCTATTTTCCGGTCCCGGAGGACGGGGTGGTCGCCTATTTCCAAGCGATCGCCGAAGCGGTCGCCTGCCCGATCGTGCTGTACACCAACCCCCAGTTCCAGCGCAGCGACCTGTCGCTCGATGCGATCGAGCGGCTCGCAAGCGTGAACAACATCCGCTACCTGAAGGACGCCTCGACCGACACCGGGCGCCTGCTCTCGATCAGGAACCGGCTCGGCGATCGGCTCGGGATCTTCAGCGCGTCTGCCCACATCCCGGCCTGCGTCATGCTGCTCGGCGGCAAGGGCTGGATGGCCGGGCCCGCCTGCCTGATCCCCAACCAGAGCGTCCGGCTCTACGAGCTCTGCCGGGCCGCCCGCTGGACCGAAGCCATGACCCTACAACGCGACCTCTGGCGGCTCAACCAGCTGTTCGCAAGGCACGCGCTCGCCGCCTGCATCAAGGGCGGACTCGAGCTCCAGGGCTTCGCAGTGGGCGCTCCGCTGCTGCCGCAGCCCGCGCTCGATGCGGCCGGCCGGGGCGAAGTGCGGGCAGCGCTGGAGACGCTCGGGGCGCTATAACCCTGATGGTTAGCTCGCCGGCGCGCGCTACGCGTGGGCTGCCGCACCGGCCGCGACGAACTCCAGCATTACGCCGTGGGTGTGCTCGGGCGGCACGCCAATCGTGCCGCTGCTGTCGCGCCGGTAGCCGATGCCCTGGTGATCGAGCCAAGCGGCAGTCGCCGCCAGATCGGGCACCTTGAGGCTGAGAGCGGCGAGCGTCGGCGCGCCCTCGCTGGCCGCCTCGGTCGCGATCGCCTCGAGCTGGGGATGGAGCATGTCGAGATCATCCGGGGTCACGAACAGGAGCACGCCGTTGCCGGTGTGGACCGCGAGCGTATCATCGGTCTGGGTCAGGGAGATGCTGCCGAACACCTGCGCCATGGGGTCGTGGAAGGCCTCCGGATCGTCGACCGCGATGGTCAGCGAGGCGATCCCCTTGGCGCCGTTGGGGTGCCGGAGCCAGGCATCCTGGCGCATCGCCTTGGGCGTCAGCGGCGCGCAGGCGAACAGGCGGACACCGCCGGTCGCGGCCGGCGCCAGCATGACGTTGGCAAAGCCAAGCTCGAGATCGGGCTCGATCCGGCGGCCGAGCGGCGCGACCTCCGCCGGTTCCAGCCCGGCGTCCCGCCAGGCGGCGTGGGTCGCCTCGGGGTCGGTGCTGCGCAGCGCGACCGCGAGGAGCCCTTCCCGCTCGGCCAGGAACCGCTCCAGTTCATTGGTGAACTCGGCCGGATCGACGATCCCCAGCAGCTCCAGGTAGTCGTCCACGAACATCAGGCAGTAGTTGGCCGTGCCCCAGCCGACGTGCCGGCCACGCGGGGTCGCCCGAAAGCCTAGCCGCTCGTAGCTGGCCCGCGCCTGCTCCAGATTGCGCACGCCGACGATGGCGTGGTCGATGCCTGCGATCTGCCTGGCCATGGCCCCCCCATACGGGCCTTGGAGTTCGCCCGCCTGCCGAGCCATAACAATAACGTTCGAGGCCTGGAGCCGCAAACCATGGCGCTGGGCTCCCGCAGCCAAAGGGGACGTCATGGCGAGCCCGGACCCGATCGGCCTGATCTGCGCGATCCCGCAGGAGCTGCTCGAGCTGCGCGCCGCCCTCGAGCACGATCAGCGGCTCAAGATCGGCGCCTTCGGCTTCGATCTCGGCCGCCTCGACGAGCACGTGGTGGTCCTCGCCGAAGCCGGCATCGGCAAAGTCAACACCGCGGCCGTTGCGACGTTGTTGGCGGCGCGCTTTCATGCCCGGATCCTGGTGTTCAGCGGGGTCGCCGGCGGCCTCGATCCGAAGCTCGCGATCGGCGACGTCGTGGTCGCGAGCCAAGCGCTCCAGCACGACTGCGGCGTGATCGAGAACGAGCGGCTGCATCCCTACCAGGCCGGTCACGTGCCCTTCTTCAACCCGACCCGCGAGTTCGGCTACGCGGTCGATGCCGAGCTCCTGACGCGCGTCCAGGGCCGGCTCGCCGGCCTCACCCTGCCGCCGCTCTCGGCCGCAGCGGCCGGCGGCCACGGGCGAACGCCGCGGCTCGTCTACGGCACGATTTTGGCCGGCGATCAGTTCATCCACTGCGAAGCGACCCGCGAGCGGCTGCACCAGGAGTTCCAGGCCCAGGCCGTCGCGATGGAAGGCGGCGCGCTCGCCCAGGTCGCGGAGCGGCTCGGCCTGCCCTGGCTCGAGATCAGGGCCCTCTCCGATCTCGCCGGCGCCCAATCCCGCTTCGATTTCGCGGCCTTCGTTGACGAGGTCGCGGCGAGCTCGGCAATGATCCTCCGCCGCCTCCTGCCCGTGCTCTGAGCCCGGATGCCCCGGATCGCCGACGGCGCCAGATCGAGGTGCTGACTGAGCAAACCTCGACCCCTCGCCCACATAGAGACGCCTTGGTCCGCCATACCATGGGGCAGCGTTGCCGGCGGGTCGTAGCGGACCGGGACTAGGGTCGCGAAGCGGCGCCCCGGCTTGCCGCGGGTCTCCCGGCGCGCTAGCCTTGCTTGCGGTCAGCTGACCCGAGGTCGCGATGTCCCGCACAATCCGGCTGACCCTGACGCTGCTCGGGGCGCTGTGGTTTGCCGGCCGGCCGGCCGGCGCCGACGAGGTGATCGACGGCGATACGCTGGTCGTCGAGGGGCAGCGCATGCGCCTGTTCGGGATCGACGCGTTCGAGCTCGAGCAGACTTGTCTCGACCGCGAGGGCCGGCCCTGGCACTGCGGAACCGCGGCCAAAGCGGCGCTGGCCGAACTGCTCCAGGGCGAGGCGATCGCCTGCACGGTGGTCGCCGACGAGCCGGAGGACGGCTATGTCGCGCGCTGCAACGGGCGCGAGGGCGTCGACCTCGGCGGCTATCTCGTCCGCGCCGGGCTAGCCCTCCCCGACCCGCACGCCGGCAAGGACTATCTCGGCGATGAGGCTGCCGCCAGAGCGGCGGCGGACGGGGTCTGGGGCGGAACCTTCAGCCCGCCCTGGGAGTGGCGGAGCGCCCAGCAGGGCCAGTGACCCGCGAATGCGACTAGCTATGCCTGCAGCCGGCGAATTCGGTCGATCACCAGCTCCGGCTTCTCCATCATCAGAAAATGACCGCCGTCCGGCACATACTCGATCGTGTAGTTGCTGTACCAGTTGGTCACCTGATCGCTCCAGATCGACGGAACCACGGTGTCGCCCATGCCCCAGAGGAAGGTCATTGGCACGTCCGAGATCGTGCGGTCGAGCGCCGTCCAAGGCACGCTCGTGAGCGACAGGTTGGCCCGGTAGAAGTTGAAGCCACCCTGAACGTTGCCGGGCTTGACGAAGTTGTCGGTGTAGATCTCCATCTCCTCGTCCGTGATCAGATCCTTGTCGTAGGACCAATGCGACAGGAAATGCCTGAAGTAGGCGCGGGTCGCCGCCCGGCTCGAGCTCACAACCTCGACCGCCATCTCGAGCTGATGGAACTGCGAGTACCAGGATTCCGGGAAGTGGCCGACCGACAGGTAGCGCTCCTCGAAGCCGGGCACGATCGGGTCGATGGTCAGGCCCTTGATGGTCATCGCCCGATGGACGCGCACGAACTTGTGCATGATCAGCGCCGAATAGTCATGGCCGACGACATAGGCGCGGTCGATGCCGAGGTGCCGAAGCAGATTGGCGTGGTCATCGGTGACGGCGTTCAGGTGAGGTCCGGCTTCTCGGAGTCGCCGTAGCCGCGCATATCGGGGGCGATCACATCGAAGCTCTCGGCGAGCGCGCCGATGCACTTGTACCACTCCCACCAGAAGCCGGGCCAGCCGTGCATCAGCAGGAGCGGCGGCCCACTGCCTTCGCGGACGTAGTGGATGCGAATGTCTTCCAACTGGGCGTAGTGGTGCGAGAACTCCTCCGGACGCCTGACGGGCATGTTCGCCTCCCGTAGCTCCCGATTGGTCTCGGGCGCGCTCTTTGATCGAAGGCTACGTCGCGCCGATGGGGCACGCAACCGCTTGCATGAGCGGTGCCGGTCCTTCAGCCGCGCTCCATCTTGAGCGGGCGGCGCATCAGGCCTTCGAGCGCCTCGGCGATCCCGATGCGGCCGGCGAGGATGGCGTCGATCGCGGCGCAGACCGGCAGCTCGACGCTCAGTTCCGCGGCCAGACGAGTCACCGCCGCGGCGGTGAACACGCCTTCCACCAGCGGCCCTGGGCGGGCGCACAGCTCCTCAGGGATTCGCGCCGCGGCCGATCGCGTGGCCGAACGCCATGTTGCGCGAGGTGAGGCTTCCGGCGCTCAGGATCAGATCGCCAAGGCCCGCGAGGCCCATCAGCGTCTCGGGCCGGGCGCCGAGCGCCTCGCCAAGGCGGGCGAGCTCGGCCAGGCCCCGGGTGATCAACGCCGCGCGGGCGTTCTCGCCCAGCCCCCGGCCCGCGACCACACCGGCGGCGATCGCAAGCACGTTCTTGATTGCGCCGCCGATCTCGACCCCGGTCACGTCGTCGGTCCAGTAGACCCGGAAGCTCGGTCCGCTCAACGCCTTTGCGATCGCCTGACCGAGGGCCGGATCGGCGCAGCCGAGCGTGGTCGCGGCCGGCAGGCCCTGCGCCACCTCAGCCGCGAAGTTCGGCCCCGAGAGGACCGCGATCCGGCTCTCCGCGCGCGCGCTCGCCAGAACCTCGCTGAGCCGCCGGCCGCTCGCGCTTTCGAGCCCCTTGGCGCAGATCACGACCGGCGTCGGGTCCGGCGGTAGCATGTGCGCTACACCCCGTAGCGTCTGCGCCGGTACCGTCAGCAACAGCAGGTCGGCCGTCCCGAGATCGCCCGGCTCGCCAGTCGCCTCGATCGCCGGCTCGAGCGTGAGGTCCGGAAGATGGCGCGGATTGCTCCGCCGCGTGCGGATCGAGTGGACGACCGCCGGATCGCGGGCGAACAGCAGCACTCGCCGCCCGGCCCTGGCCGCGGCCTGAGCGAGTGCCGTGCCCCAGGCGCCGGCGCCGACGATGCCAATGGTGCGAAGGCGCGCCATGGACGTGCTGTTTCGCCCCGGGTCCCGATGGGGTCAAGCTGCTTTCGGACCGGCTCAGGCAGTCCGGCTCTGATCCCGTAGCCGGTTGATCTTGGCCGCCATGATGAAGTCGTTCTCGTGCAGCCCTTTGATCTTGTGGGTGTGCAGCGAGATCGTGGCATAGCCCCAGCCGAAGGTGATGTCGGGGTGGTGCCCCTCAGCCTCGGCGAGCGCCCCGACCCGCTCGACGAACCCGAGCGCCTCGCGGAAGTTCTTGAACTTGAAGGTGTGCTCGATCCGTTTGCCGTCATCCAGCAGCTGCCAGCCTTCCGCCTGCTCGAGATAGGCCTCAGCCTGGTCGCGGCCGAGGGGCGGCACACCGCCCCGACAGGGCGTGCAGGTCCTGGTCGCGAGCTCGGTCATGGCAGATCCTCGCGGAGCAATCGCTTCGTTCGACGGGCTAATATGGTCACCGCCGCCCGGCCCGACCAGCACTTCCGCTGGTTTGCGGCTCAGCCTGCGGACAGCGCCCCGATCGGGACCACGACCCGACGCACCGGCTCGCCGTTCAGCGCGCGCACCGAAAGCGCGACCTCGCCCGCCCACCAGTCGACATCGATCGTGCCGAAGTTTTCCCGGCCATAGACCGCGCCGAGCCGGAGCGGGCCCGCCTCGCGCACGGCCGGGTAGGTCATGTTGAGGCCCGACGAGGTGATCTCGTAGAGCGGGTAGGGCACCCGGTCCCCCTGGCGATAGAGGCCGCCAACGTGGCGGTCGCCAGACAGGAAGATGACGCCGTTGGCGCGCGTCCGCGCGATCAGCTCGAGCAGCCGCGCCCGCTCCCGCGGCAGGTTGCCCCAGCGCTCCCACCCGTGACCGTCCGCCAGAATCTGAACCGACGATAAAATCAGGCGGAGATCGGCCGGCCGACGCAGCTGCTCTTCGAGCCAAGCCCACTGCGCGGCGCCGAGCATGGTCTTGGCCGGATCGGGATCGGGCAGGTAGCGCTCCTTGCCGGGCGCGCCCCGCTGATCGGTGGGCGTCAGCGGCGAGCGGAAGCTCCGGGTGTCAAGCAGGATCACCTGCAGGCGCATGCCCGTGGGCCCGAACACCTGGGCGTGATAGATGCCCTCGCGCGTGCGCCGCTGATCGTCTGCGGAGATCTGCCAGAAGTCGAGGAACAGCGCCTTGGCCTCGTTCCGGTATGGAAAATCACCGCCGGCGTCGTTCTGACCGTAGTCGTGATCGTCCCAGATCGCGAGCAGCCGGCACCCGCTCGCGCAGCGCCCGGAAGCCCGTAATTCTGCTCGCTTTGGCATAGGCGTCTTCGAGCCGTTTGGCGGTACCCGGGCCCAGCTCGCCGTAAACGTTGTCCCCGGCAAACAGGAACAATTCCGGACGGTAGTCCAGGACAGCGTCCCAGATCGGCTGGGGCTGATCCTGATGGGCGCAGGAGCCGAATGCTATCCGCGTCAGCGGTGGTTCGACCTGGGCATGCACCGGAACTGGATCAAGGACGCTCGAGGCGAGCATCGCCAGTGCCAGCACCTGGATCCACGTCATCGCGATTCCTTCCTGATCGTGCCGAGCCCTGTAACTCCGTAGCGAGGAATCTGAACAAGCTGATGACGGCGCTCACGCTGCGGCGGGGCGGCGGGTGAGCAGATGCGCAAAGGCCGCGCCCAAGCCCAGCAGCGCCACGCCCATGACGGCGAAGACCGGCGCAAACCCGATCCGGTCGCCCGCGAGGCCGGCCAGCCAGACACCGGCCGCCTGGCCAAGGAACAGCGCGTTGGCAAAGGTCGAGACGGCGAGCCCGCGCGCCTCGGGCGCCATCTGCGTGGCGTTGGTCTGCAGCGTGGCGTGCAGCATGTACATGCCCAGCCCGAGCGCAATCAGCGCGGGCGCCATCAGCGCGAGCGACCCCCAGGCAACGGCGAAGAAACCCAGCATCAGCACGGCGCCGCCGCCGAGCGCCAGGCCTGGCTCGCCCAGCCGGTCCATGAGCCGGCGTACGGTCAAGGCGTAGATCGCGCCGCCGGCACCGAAGCAGCCGAGCAGCACGCCGACGATCGCATAGTCGAGCCCGAACTCGTGGCGCAGCCAGGCGCCGATGAAGGTGAAGGCGCCATAGAACAGGAAGCCCTCGACGAACACGGTCGCGAGCACGACCCGCGCCCAGAACCGCCCGAACAGGAGCGTGTAGCCGCGGGCCAGCGCCGCCGGGCTGATCGAGGCAGTCAGCACCGGCGGCGGCACGCGCGGCGAACGCGCCTCGATCAGCAGCAGAGCCCGACCAGCAGGAACATGCCGCCGAGCAGCAGGAAGACCGCGCGCCAGCCGAGCAGATCGCCAAGCACGCCGCCAATGATCTGGCCGCCCACCAAACCCAGGATCGTGCCGGTGAGAAAGCGCGCCAGCACCGCCTGCCGGTCGCGATAGGGCACGTTGTCGCCGACGAATGCCATGCCCAGCGGCACGATCGCGGCGGCCGTGGCGCCGCCGGCAAACCGCGTCAGGCCGAGCATCGCGAGCGACCCCGCGAACGCGGCGCTGACGCATGTGAACGCCGACACCAGGGTCATCAGCGCGACCAGGCGGTATTTGCCGAAGCGGTCGCCGAGCGCACCCCAGACCAGCTGGCACAGACCGTAGGCGAGCGCAAAGGCGGTCGCAATCACCGAGGCCTCGCCGGCGCTGACTGCGAACTCGTGCGCGACCTGGGGTAGCAGCGGGTCGCCGACCCGCATGCTCGCGACCGAGACGAAGGCGGCGGCACTGAGCAGCGCGATCGGCCGGCGGAGCGAATCCTGCCGCGGCGGGCTCGCCGCCGCAGCACCGGCCACGGACGGCCACGGCGTCTGCGAGGTCAACTCAGAGTACCAGGCGCCGCCACGCCCAACTGCTCGGCCAGCGGCCGTAAGGCTTCCATGATGCCGGGGTAGAGCTGCACGCCCTGCTCGAGCGCCTCGCGCTTGCGCGTGAGGCTCAACTCCCCGGGCAGACGGACCGCCTGGGCGCCGGGCGCCGGCGGATTGCGCCTACAAGCATCGGCAATGAAGCCGGTCTGGCGGACGAAGTTGCTCGCCCCGCCGAAGGCGTCCGGGTCCATGATCTGGACGTAGACCGAGGCGCCCCAGCCGGTCAGCGGATCGGCGCGGCCATGGCCCGACAGGCCCTGGCTCAGCGCCTCGATCGCGAGCGCCAGATTGTAGCCCTTATGACCGTGATCCTTACCCCCTGTCGGCAGCAACGTGCCGGGCGGCTTGGCTTCAAGCACGCCCGGATCGTCGCTCGCCTCCCCAGCCGCGGTCATCGCCCAGAGGCCAGGAAAGCGCCTGCCCGCGCTGCGCAGCCGTGCGGTCATGCCGTTGGTCGTGATCGAGGCGCTCATGTCGATCAGGATCGGATCGCCCCCGGTCGGAATCCCAACCGCGATCGGATCGGGCGTGAACAGCGCCTCGATGCCGCCGAACGGTGCGACGCTCGCTTCCGAGGGATCGGAGCAGGTCAGAAGAATCATGCAACCACGCGCAGTCGCCCGCTCCAGATACGATGCGAGGCAGGCGATGTGATGGCTTTCGCGGATCGCGACCGCGACGATGCCATGCTCGCCGACGCGCGCGAGCGCCGCCTCGATCGCTCTGACCACCAGCCACGGTCCCGGCAGCCGGCGGCCATCCCAGCAGAGCACGCCGCCGCGATCGGAAACGACCAGCGGCTCGCCCTCGCGGGCCATGCTGCCCGCCAGCGCCGACCGCAGATACGGCGCTGCGAGCGCCAGCCCGTGGGTCGTATGGCCGAGCAAATCCCCTTCGACCAGGACTTGCGCGACCGTCCGCGCCTTCTCGTTCTCGAGCCCCGCGGCCCGAAACAGATCGCCCGCGAAGCCGATCAGCGTATCGGCGGGGTACGCGATGGCGGCGTTCTCGATCAAGGCGCCTCCTCCCCTTGGCGATGCCGTTCGGCATCGGGCCGGTGTGCCATCAAAATCGCTCAGCGACCAGCAGTGCCGTGCCTAGCTCATGCGCCCGAGGTCGCCATGGTTTTTGTTCGCCAGGCGACCCCGCGCCTCGACCTCCGGTCGGTGTGATCCGCTGGCGCAGGCGGGGTGCGGGAAAACGCCGGCGATCTCGAGCAGCAGCTTGCGGCGCACCGCCTCGGTGAAGGGTTCGCCGCCGTCGGCCCGGACCACGAAGCTCGCCGGGCCGCCGATGATCGTCTTGGCGAACGCGTCCTCGAGATCGTAGCTGTTCGGTCGGCCGCTGCAGGCGCGGCAGAGGATGGCAAGACCGTTGATCACGATGTCCGCGGCGAGGGCCTCGGCCCGCGCCGAGGCGATCGGCGGGCCACCCCAGCTGTTGGCGCTGTCGCCCGAGAGGTCGATCACTTTCCGATAGCCTTCGATCGCGTTGCCCTCGATCAGCGCCTGGCCGGCGACCAGCGCGCTGCCGATGGCATTGCGCCCGAACGCGCGCCGGGGCGTGGTCAGCAGCGCCTGGGCAAAGCCCTTAGCGCTGTTCAGGCCATCGATGATCGTCCACGGGACGACGACCTCCTGCGAAGCAACCCCGCCCCATTCGACGTAGACTACTGCGATCCGCTGCTCGAAGCCCTGGGCGATCGCGTCCAGGACCGAGGGGTGGGTGATGGCGCTGGCATAACCCTGGCGCTGGAACTGGATCTCGCCATCGTCGATTGAGCCCGAGGCGTCGGCGAGCAGGACCAGCTCAAGATCGACCGCCTCGGCGGACCGCGCGCGGCCGTCGAGAACCCCCGCCCCGAGCAGGCCCAGGACCAGGGTCATCGCAGCCATGACCTGGCGCATCGTTCCTCCGAATCGCTGCCCGAGCCCAGAATAGGCGTTCGCCGGTGTTTGGCCAGGTTTTCAAGCCGCGCTGTTGCCGAGCCTTGGCGTGCGCCGGGGCCGAATGGCAGAATGGACGAGCATCGTTCGGGGAACTGAGAAATCGCGGTCGTGGAGACGCAGGTCGGTATCATTGGCGCGGGACCCGCGGGCCTGCTGCTCGCCCATCTTTTGCAGCGGGACGGCATCGAATCGGTCGTGCTCGAGCGCCACAGCCGCGAGTATATCGAAACCCGGATCCGGGCGGGGGTGCTCGAGCAGGGCACGGTCAACCTGCTGAGCGAGGTCGGCCTCGGCGCCCGGTTGGCGCGCGACGGCCTGAACCACGAGGGGCTCGAGATCACCTTCGCCGGGCGCCGCCACCGGATCGACCTCGCTGGCCTGACCGGCGGCAAGACAATCACCGTCTACGGCCAGCACGAGGTCGTGAAGGACCTGGTCGCGGCGCGGCTCGCGGCCGGCGGCCCGATCCGTTTCGAGGCCGAAGGCGTCGGCGTCGACGGCCCCGAGGGGCCGAAGCCAAAGATCCGCTTCCGGCAGGGCGGAACCGTGCGCGAGCTGAGCTGCGAGTTCGTTGGCGGCTGCGACGGCTTCCACGGTGTCTCCCGGGCGAGCATCCCGGCAGGCCGGATCACGACCTACGAACGTGTCTACCCGTTCGCCTGGCTCGGCATCCTGGCGCAGGCGCCGCCCTCGTCGCAGGAGCTGATTTACGCCCGTCACGAGCGCGGCTTTGCGCTCCACAGCATGCGTTCGCCCGAACTTACCCGGCTCTATCTCCAGTGCGCTCCCGACGCCGACCTCGCCCTCTGGCCTGATCAGAGGATATGGCAGGAGCTGCAGATCCGGCTCGGGATCGAAGGCTGGCGCCTGACCGAGGGGCCGGTTCTGCAGAAGAACGTCGCGGCGATGCGGGGCTTCGTTGCCGAGCCGATGCGCTACGGCCGGCTCTATCTCGCGGGCGATGCCGCCCACATCGTGCCGGCGACCGGCGCCAAGGGCATGAACCTCGCCGTCGCCGACGTCCGCCGGCTGGCGCAAGCGCTGGTCGCGTTCTATCGGAGCGGCCGCACCGACCTGCTGGACGCCTATTCGGAGGCCTGCCTGCGCCGGATCTGGAAGGCGCAGCGCTTCTCCTGGTGGATGACCCGGATGCTGCATAGGTTCCCGGGCGACGACGGCTTCTCGGGCAGGATCCAACTGGCGGAGCTCGACTATCTCACGAGTTCCCGTGCGGCCGCCCAGACGCTGGCCGAGAACTATGTCGGCCTGCCCTTCGACTGAACCGCCGCTCGGTCGGGCGGCGGGCGCCCGGTTGAGTCGCAGACCCCATATGTGAGAAAACCCGGTTCAGGGTTGGATCAGACCGCGCGCGCTGCAAGGGCCGGGTGCCAGGCAGCTAAGGCTTGTGGATCGGAGGAGGCTATGTCCCACGACGTCTTTCCCGTGCCCGAGGCGATCGCAAAAACTGCCCATTGCGACGATGCCAAGTATCGGGCGATGTACCGGCGCTCGATCGAGGATCCGGAGGGCTTCTGGGCTGAGCAGGCCAAGCGGCTCGACTGGGTCCGGCCGCCGAGCAGGATCAAGGACGTCGACTTCAAGGACAACGCCCGCATCCGCTGGTTCGAGGACGGCGTGCTCAACGTCAGCGCCAACTGCATCGACCGGCATCTGGCGCGCCGCGGCGACCAGACCGCGATCCTCTGGGAGGGCGACAATCCCAGGTCAGACCGTAAGGTCACCTACCGGGAGCTGCACCGCGAGGTCGGCAAGCTCGCCAACGTGCTCAAGGGTCTCGGCGTCAAGAAGGGCGACCGGGTGACAATCTACATGCCGATGATCCCCGAGACCGCCTACGCGATGCTCGCCTGCGCCCGGATCGGTGCGGTCCATTCGGTGGTCTTCGGCGGCTTCTCGCCGGACAGCTTGGCCGACCGCATCAACGACTGCCAGAGCAAGCTCGTGATCACGGCCGATGGCGGTCTGCGCGGCGGCCGCGCGGTCCCGCTCAAGGCCAATACCGACCAGGCACTCAGGAACTGTGACGCCGGCGTCAAGGTCTTGATGTTCCGGCACGACGGCATGCAGGTGCCGATGACCGGCGGTCGCGACTACGAGGCCGGGCCGCTGATGGACCTCGCGTCGGCCGACTGCCCGCCTGAACCCATGAATGCCGAGGACCCGCTGTTCATCCTCTACACCTCGGGCTCGACCGGCAAACCCAAAGGCGTGCTGCACACCACCGGCGGCTACCTGGTCTTCGTCGCCATGACCCACGAGTATGTGTTCGACTATCACGAGGGCGACGTCTACTGGTGCACCGCGGACGTCGGCTGGGTCACCGGCCACAGCTACATCGTCTACGGGCCGCTCGCCAACGGCGCGATCACGCTGATGTTCGAGGGCGTGCCGAACTACCCCTCCGTGTCCCGCTTCTGGGAAGTGGTCGACAAGCACAAGGTGAACACCTTCTATACCGCGCCGACCGCGATCCGGGCGCTGATGCGGCACGGCGATGAGCCCGTGCAGAAGACCTCGCGGACAAGCTTGAAGCTGCTTGGCACGGTCGGCGAGCCGATCAACCCCGAGGCCTGGCTCTGGTATCACCGGGTGGTCGGTAGCGGCCGCCTGCCGATCGTCGATACCTGGTGGCAGACTGAGACCGGCGGCATCCTGATCACGCCATTGCCCGGCGCCACCGCGCTCAAGCCCGGATCGGCGACCCGGCCGTTCTTCGGCGTGCGGCCGGGGATCGTCGATGGCGAGGGCAAGCTTCTGGACGGCCCATGCGAGGGCAACCTGGTGATGCTCGACGCCTGGCCCGGTCTGATGCGCACCGTCTATGGCGACCACCAGCGCTTCGTCCAGACCTATTTCTCCGCCTTCAAGGGAATGTATTTCACCGGCGACGGAGCGCGCCGCGACCAGGACGGCTACTATTGGATCACCGGCCGGGTCGACGACGTGATCAATGTTGCCGGCCATCGCCTCGGCACCGCCGAGGTCGAGAGTGCCTTGGTCGCTCATCCTGCCGTGTCCGAGGCGGCAGTGGTCGGCTATCCGCACGACCTGAAGGGCCAGGGCATCTACTGCTACGTCACGCTCAAGACCGGCATCGAGCCCAGCGAGGGCCTCCGGAAAGAGCTGGTCCAGCAGGTCCGCAAAGAGATCGGCGCGACCGCGACCCCGGATCTGATTCAGTGGGCGCCGGGCCTGCCTAAGACCCGCTCGGGCAAGATCATGCGCCGCATCCTGCGCAAGATTGCGGCCAACGAATACGATCAGCTGGGCGACACCTCGACCCTTGCCGAGCCGGCGGTGGTCGAAGACCTGGTCGCCAACCGCGTGAACCGATAGCTGGGCCGCACCGACCGGCCAACCCTCCGTTCAACCCGCGCCCCAAGCGGCAGCGGTCGGAGCCGGTTTGTGGGCACTGATCGAGAGGCCGGTGTAGCAACAGCAGATGCTGCTGCGCGCCAGGGCGGTCTGAATCGCCTGCGCGGACGGTGAGAGCGGTTGGCTGCGGCGCGCCGATCGGGACTTCGAGCCGACGCGATCAGCTTGGCCTGAGGCCGCTCACGAGTAGATCAGTCTGGTCTACCCGACCGAGGGCTCACGAGCTTCATGGGGACTACTGCCCTGAGGGCTGGCGTCCTGCGGCAAGGCGCAGCTCTGTGCAGAGACTTCGACGAACCAGCGCTCTCCGGCGACGATGCTGAACCGGTACTCTCGACCGTCGATCACCATGCCGTGATTCAGGGGCAGCACGCCGTCGACGTTTGTGACTGCGCCGTCAAGGGTACGGAACTCGAGCCGGATCGGGTGAGCTGGATCGTACCAGGCCTCAGCCAAGCCGTCGGGGTTGCGCGTCGACTGACCGGTTCCGGTCACCATGATCCGATCGTCGAACCGGACGAAGCTGACCTGACCCGCGCTGATCGGCGTGCGCGGCATGAACCGCTTTGTCACTGCCTGGCCGTCGCAGCTTGCTGGGGACGACGCGGCGTCAATCAGAAACGCGAGCCGCGCCGGGTCAACGCCCGCCTGGAGCTGCGCCTCGACGCGCTCGAGCAGGCTCGAAAGGTCGCCCTGAGGCACGTCCAGCGCGTACCGCCGGCGTAGTTCCTCGAACGCTTGGCCGGCCTGGGCGGCGCGCTGGGTGGTCAGAGACAGCTGGTCGCGTAGATCCAGATTGCTGTGCTGGAAGCGCACAAGGTCGGCCTCGAGTTTCTCGGTCCGGGCCTGACTCGCCGATACCCCGACCTGATAGGCGTAGCCCCCAACGACGACCACGACAAGCAGCGCGAGCAACACCCGAATCAAGCGCCAGAAAAAGGTCCGACGCCGGCGGCGGCGCGTGTCGCTGAAGCTGGAGTGGCCGAGGCTCATGGCGCCGGCGCGGCCGCGTTCGGCACCACAACCTCGACCCGGTGGCGCGCCTGCATGAGCTGGAAGATGGCGGCCGCAGTCTCCTCGACCGAGCGCCTGGTAACGTCGATCACCGGCCAGCCATGCCGCGCGAACAGGCGCCGGGCATGAACCAGCTCAGCCCGGACCCGTTCGAGCTCGGCATAGTCGGCCTCGAAGCTCAGCCCGCTGCCGGGCTGCCCCTCAAGTTCCAGGCGCAATTGCCGCAACCGGCTGATCCGGATCTGCACCAGCGGCTCCGGGCTGATGGTCAGACCTATGACCAGCGGATGGTTCAGCGTCTCGAGCTCGGCCGGTAGCGGACAGTCTGGCACCACCGGTACGTTCGCGGCCTTGATTCCACGGTTGGCGAGGTAGATCGAAGTCGGCGTCTTTGACGTGCGCGAGACGCCGACCAGGACGACATCGGCCTCCTCAAGCTCCCAGGCGCACTGGCCGTCGTCGTGGCGGAACATGAAATTCATCGCGTCGATACGCGAAAAGTAGCCCGCGTCCATGGCGTGCTGGCGACCGATCTGCGGCCGCGTCTCGGCCCCGAGCAGGCTGGATAGGGCGCTGAAGACGCCATCCAGGATCGGAACGCAGGGCGTGTTCAGGGCCCGGCAGCCCTCCTGCAGAGCGTGGCGCAAGTCGGGCGAAACCAACGTGAAAATGACGAGGCCCGGCAATGCCCTGACCATGCTCAGCACCTGATCCACCTGCGCGCGCGTGCGTACAAACGACCAGACATGCTCGACCGGCACCACGCCATCAAACTGCGACACGCCGGCTCGAGCAACCGTGGTCACGGTTTCTCCGGTCGAGTCCGAGACTAGGTGGAGATGCAAGCGCAAGGCGTGGTCCCCGATTCGGCTGTTGGCTAGCTGGGGACGAGGCTGTCCCGGCACCGTTTATACCCGCGCTTCCGCTGCCAATGCCAACCCAAACTCCCTGTGCAGCAGCCCGTCCTCCGGTCGGGGTAAGCTTGCAAACCCGAATGCCCGGCCCACTCAATGTCAAAGTATCCCCGCCACTCACAACCGTTCCACCCGCCTCGTCTGCCTTCACTTGCCAGCCGCTATCCCCCGTTTATCCCTCACAGCTGCAAAATCCAGAAACTCAACCTGGCGTCGTGGACAAATCGGGAAGCAAATCGTAATCCCCAGTGTCAACCGGTCTAAAACAGCTACTTCCTTCTCCCAAAAGAATTAAAGAAAGGTATGTTGTATGTGCGAGATGGCGGGGATGACACAGACTATCGCGAATAGCCTGGTCCTGCGGGCGCTTCGACGGCAGCCGGTTCCGCGGGCGCCGATCTGGCTGATGCGCCAGGCTGGGCGCTACCTGCCTGAATATCGTAGGTTGCGGGCAAAGGCGGGTAACTTCCTTGATCTGTGCTACACGCCAGCTTTAGCCCTCGAGATCACTCTGCAACCGGTGCGCCGGTATGGCATGGATGCGGCGATCCTGTTTTCCGACATTTTGGTCGTCGCGGACGCGCTTGGTTGTGGGGTCGCGTTCGTCGAGGGGGCCGGACCGAGGCTCGAGCCGGTGCGGAATGCGGCAGCGCTCGCACGCTTGCGGCCCGACGCCCTGCGGGAGCGGCTCGAACCGGTCTACGCGACCATCAGGGCTCTGCGTCGCGAGCTGCCGCCCGAGACCGCTCTGATCGGCTTCGCTGGCGCGCCCTGGACGGTCGCGGCCTATATGGTCGAGGGCGAGAGCTCCAAGGAGTTCTATGCCGCAAGAACTCTGGCCCGCCGCGAGCCGGCAACCTTCGCGCGGTTGATCGAACTCCTGACTGAGGCCACGATCGTGCACCTGCGGGCGCAGATCGAGGCGGGCGCCGATGTCCTGCAGTTGTTCGACAGCTGGGCCGGGGTCCTGCCGGAGAGCCAGTTTCGGCGCTGGTGCCAGGAGCCGGCGGCCGCTATCGCGCTCGCTCTAAAGAGCGAGCATCCGAAGGTGCCGATCATCGCCTTCCCGCGTGGCGCTGGATTGCACCTGAAGAGCTTCGCGGCCGCGGTTCCGGTGGATGGCTTGAGCCTCGATACCACGGTGCCGGTGGCGGCGCTGCGGCAAGCCCTGCCGGAGATTTGTTTGCAGGGCAATCTCGATCCGACGGCTTTGTTGGCTGGCGGGACCGGAGCGCTGGAAGAGGCAGGGCGGATCGTCGCCGCGCTCGGGCGCGGCCCGTTCATCTTCAATCTCGGGCATGGCGTGCTGCCCGACACGGACCCCGAGGCGGTCGCGGCGCTGGTCGCGCATGTCAAATCGCTGGACCTGCCAAAGGCACGAGAGGTCAGGGCCGGACCCGATGCTCCTTAGGTCATCGACCGGCGGCTCGACAAATCTGGTTGAAGCCAGGCGTCCATGCGCTTATGTCAAGCGCTATCGTCATCCGTCGATTGTGGCCGGAGGGGGGGCTCGGCCCCGGGGCGGCCGAGGGGTGCCGATGCCATGACGGGGCTTGCGTTGTGGCTCAAGGCGCTACACATCATGGCCTTCACCGCCTGGATGGCTGGCCTGTGGTATCTGCCGCGACTGTTCGTGTATCACAGTCAGGTTGCGCCCGGCACGGAGGCTTCGGAGAAGTACAAGGTCATGGAGCGGCGCCTGTTGCGCGGGATCGCCACGCCCGCGATGGTGGCGACGCTCCTGTTCGGAATCAGTCTCGGCGTCGTTCAGGGACAGTGGGCCGAAGGCTGGCTCCAGGCCAAGACGGTCCTGGCTCTGTTGCTGGCTGCCAGCCACGGCGCAATGGCCCGGTTCGTCAACGCGTTCGCGGCCGATCGGCGACCGGCGAGTCGAGCGCTGGTTTCGCGGATTCAACGAGGTTCCGACGGTGCTGTTCATCGGCATTGTGGTCTTGGTCGTCTTGCAGCCGTTCTGAGTGAACGATGCGGGCGACCAGATCCCGCCCTAGAAGTTGAGGCCAGCATGAGCCGCGGCTTCCGGTTTGACAGAGGTGTCCGAATTGGCTAGGTACGGCAGCAGCCCAGATCCGACGCGCAGTCACGATTCCCTTCTTTCCGATCCGAACAGCCGGCGGCGGCAGCCACCCGGCGGGCCCGAACATCGGCTCCGGCAGGAGCTGGTCGAGCCTGGCGAGACCGAGATGCTCCAAGAGCCACCCCCGACCGCGACCGAACCCGCCGCCGCGACCACCGGCTTCATGAACCTGTCTGAACTCAAGCGACGCTCACCGGCGGAACTGCTTGAGTATGCCGAAGAGCTCGGAATCGAGAACGCGAGCACACTGCGCAAGCCCGATCTCGTGTTCGCGACCCTCAAGCGGCTCGCTGAAAGCGACGTGCCGATCTACGGCGAGGGGGTGCTCGAGATCCTGCAGGACGGTTTCGGCTTCCTGCGCACGCCAGACGTCAACTATCTCGCCGGGCCGGACGACATCTATGTGTCGCCCAGCCAGATCCGGCGCTTTGGCCTGCGCACCGGCGATCTCGTCGACGGCGAGGTCCGGGCGCCTAAGGAGGGCGAGCGCTATTTCGCGCTGCTGCGGGTCAACACGATCAACTTCGATCCGCCGGAAAAGGCACGCCATCGCGTCCACTTCGACAATCTGACGCCGTACTACCCGACCGAGAAGCTGACCCTGGAGATCGAGGATCCGACCAATAAGGACGTCAGCTGCCGGGTGATCGACCTGGTTGCGCCGCTCGGTAAGGGGCAGCGGGCGCTGATCGTGGCTCAGCCACGGACCGGCAAGACGATGCTGATGCAGAATATCGCCCACAGCGTCGTCGCCAACCACCCCGAGGTCTATCTGATCGTGCTGTTGATCGACGAGCGGCCAGAAGAGGTCACCGACATGGCCCGCACGGTCCGGGGCGAGGTCGTGAGTTCGACCTTCGACGAGCCGGCCTCGCGCCATGTCCAGGTCGCCGAGATGGTGATCGAGAAAGCCAAGCGCCTGGTCGAGCACGGCCGCGACGTCGTCATCCTGCTCGATTCGATCACCCGGCTCGCGCGCGCTTACAATACCGTCGTGCCATCCTCGGGCAAGGTTTTGACCGGCGGCGTCGACGCCAACGCGCTGCAGCGGCCCAAGCGCTTCTTTGGCGCCGCCCGCAACATCGAGGACGGCGGCAGCCTGACGATCATCGCGACCGCGCTGATCGACACCGGCTCGCGGATGGACGAGGTGATCTTCGAGGAATTCAAAGGCACCGGCAACTCCGAGATCCAGCTCGACCGACGCTTGGCCGACAAGCGCGTTTATCCGGCGATCGACATCAACAAGTCCGGGACGCGCAAAGAGGAGCTCCTGGTCGACCGGGGCACCCTCTCGCGCATGTGGGTGCTGCGCCGGATCCTGTCGCCGATGGGCACGATGGACGCTATCGAGTTCCTGACCGACAAGATGCGAGTCACCAAATCCAACGCCGAGTTCTGGGACTTCGATGAACTCCTGACGGCGCGCTGTCAGGAACGTCTGCCGAACAATCTGCGGAAAAATCCCGCCTGCCGGCGCTGCTCGAGGCGGCTGAGCCGGTCGTCAAGCGAGCGCAGGACTTGCCCGAGATCGGGTGGCGCGTCGACCGTCGGCAGCTTGGGGCCCTCGGCGGCTCGTCTTTCGTGGCCTCGGGCGAGCGCCACAATGGCCTCGGCCACCCAGTCGCCGACCGTCATATTACGCGTGGCGGCGGCTCTCAACGCCATGTCGCGGACCGGCGGCGGCACACCCCGGACCGTCCAGCGGGCGATCGCCTCATCGGAGGAGTTGGGCTGACCGCGGGCACGGGACGGGCGGCCCCGGCGACGGCGCGGGCGGCGGGGCGGCGGCTCGGTCGCAGCCGGTCCGCTCGCGCCGCCGAGATCGGTGTTCATGGCAGCAACCGGCGCCCTCCTAGGGCAAGAGGACCGTCGAGCCTGTGGTCTTGCGCTCTTCGAGAGCGCGATGCGCGGCCGCCGCCTCCCGCAGCGGAAAGCGCTGGTTGACCCGGATCCCCACGGCGCCGCGCTGCACGACCTCGAACAGCTCGTTTGCCGCGCGGACCAGATCGGCACGCGCCGCCGTGTAGTGCAGGAGGCTCGGCCGGGTCAGGAACAACGAGCCCTTCTGCCCAAGGGCCGCGGTATCGAACGGCGCGATTTTGCCGGACGACTGGCCGAAGCAGACCAGCATGCCGAGCGGCGCCAGGCAATCGAGCGAGCGCTGGAAGGTCGCCTGGCCGACCGAGTCGTAGACCACCGGCACACCTTGACCGCCGGTGAGCTCCCGCACGCGCGCGACGACGTCCTCCTGGTCGTAGCGGATCGGGTGCGCGCAACCATGCGCCCTGGCGAGCTCAGCTTTCTCGGCGCTGCCGACGGTGCCGATCACGGTCGCGCCGAGGTGCTTCGCCCATTGACAGGCGATCAGCCCGACTCCACCGGCGGCGGCGTGGAACAGGATTGTCTGGCCAGGCTCGACCCGGAAGGTCCGCCGCAGCAAATAATGCGCGGTCATGCCCTTGAGCATCATCGCGGCGGCCTGCTCGTCGGCAATGCCGTCCGGAACCGCGACCAACCGGTCGGCCGGAATCAGACGCTGCTCAGCATAGGCACCGAGTGGTCCTGCATAGGCTACCCGCTGGCCGATGCTGACGTCGCTGACGCCTTCGCCGATCGCCTCGACCACCCCGGCGCCCTCCTGTCCGGCGATGAATGGCAGGTTGGGCGCCGGATAGAGGCCGGAGCGGAAGTAAACGTCGATGTAATTGAGTCCGACGGCTGTCTGCCGGATCAGAGCTTGGCCAGGCCCCGGCGACCCGACCTCCACCTGCTCGTAACGCAGAACCTCGGGTCCGCCCGTCTGATGCACGCGTACGACGCCGGCCATGGTGTCCTCCCGCGGCGGATAACATTGTGTCGGACACAAGCTAGCGCGGCGCGCGGCAATCGCCAAGCGGCGGGTCGCGCGGTCGGACAGGTCATCCCCTGTGACGGAAGCCTTGAGGCGCCAGCGCGGCGGCGAGGGTGGCCGGATCGGTGACCGGCAGCCGACACGTCTGACCAGGGCAGACATAAACCGTCGGCCTGCCCTCAACCTGGTTCTTGCCCGCAGCCGGATGACCCTCCGGCAGGGGTTGCCCGGCCGGCAGGTGGAGCACGACCGCGGCCGGCAGCGCAGCCGCCAACGCGATCCGGCGGAGCGCCGTGCAGGCGGGGTCATCGAGCGGCCCGATGATCAGGATCTGAACCGGCTCATCGAGCCAGAGGGTCGCACTGAGCAGCGCAGCGTGCGCGGCGGGGTTGCGCGCGACCTCGCCGGCAAAGGCTGCCCGCAGCTGCAGGGCACGGTCGAGGTAGCGGCGTTCGCCGGTCAGCAGATGCAGTCTCGCCACGACCCCGAGCAGCACCCCGTTGGCGGCCGGCGTCGGCCCATCCTGGGCGTTCTTGGCACGCACCAGGACGCTCGCCGAGCCCGGCACCTGGAAATAGCCGCCTGCCTCGGCATCCAGGTACTCGGCTTCGAGAAGCGCGATCCAGCGCTCGGCATGCCGGAGATATGCCGAATCGGCGGCGGCCTCGAACAGGGCGAGGGCGGCCGCCGCCATGTCCGCGTAGTCGTCCAGGAAAGCAAGCTCGAGGCGGCGGCCACCGCGCCAGCTGTGGCTCAGCCGATCGCCGGTCATCATGTTATCGAGGATGAACTTGAAGGCCCGTCTGCCGTGCTCGAGCCACTCCGGCCGATCGAACACGGTGCTGGCCCGGGCGAGCGCAGTGATCATCAGGCCGTTCCAGTCGGCCAGGACCTTGTCGTCGCGCCCCGGGGCCACCCGCTCAGCACGGGCCGCGAGCAGCACGTCTGCACTTGCGCGTATTGCCGCCTCCTCTTCCGGCGGCAGCAGCCCCGGCTGATGCAGCCGGTTGAGAACCGTCCGGCCTTCCCAATTACCGCCGTCGGTAATGCCGTAGGTCAGCCGGAACCGGTCCGCATCCCCGCCCAACAGACGGTCGACCTCGGCCGCCTCCCAGACGTAATACCTGCCCTCCTCGCCCTCGCTGTCGGCATCGAGACTGGACGCGAAAGCGTCGCCAACTTGCATCTCGCGCTCGAGCCAGCCGACCGTCTCCACGGCCCGCACCCGGAACAACGGATTGCCCGATTCGGCAAATGCCTCGGCCAACAGCAGGAGCAGTTGGGCATTGTCGTACAGCATCTTCTCAAAGTGCGGCACCAGCCAGAAGGCGTCGACCGCATAGCGGGCAAAGCCGCCGCCCAGGTGATCGTAGATGCCGCCCTGGCAGATGTTGGTGAGCGTGTGCAGGACGGCATGGGGCGCCGCGGCATCGCCAGTTGCGAGCGCATGGCGCCAGACCAGGTCGAGAACCGGCACCTGAGGGAACTTCGGTGCGCCGCCAAGGCCGCCGTGGATGGTATCGAACGCCTGGACCAGGCGACGTGCGGTCTGCTCGCGCGCCGCGGGCGTGAGCGCCGGACCCGGTGCAGGGCGCCCGAGCGCAGCCAACGCCTCCTTGAGCGCCGTGGTGTTGCTCACAACCTTGTCGCGCTCGGCGCTCCAGATCCGGCTGACGGTCTCCAGCACCTCCGGCAGCCCCGGCCGACCGTAGCGAGACTCGGGCGGGAAGTAGGTGCCGCCCCAGAACGGCTCGCCGGCCGGCGTCAGGAACATCGTCAGCGGCCAGCCACCCTGCTGACCAAGGAGGCCGAGCGCGTGCTGATAAATCTGGTCGAGATCCGGGCGCTCCTCGCGGTCGACCTTGATGTTGACGAAATGCGCGTTCATCTGGGCGGCGACCGCGGCGTTCTCGAAGCTCTCGTGGGCCATGACGTGGCACCAGTGGCAGGCAGCGTAGCCGATCGAGAGCAGGATGGGCTTGTCCGTTGCTCGGGCCGCCGCCAGCGCCGTCTCGTCCCACGGCTGCCATTCAACGGGATTGTCCCGGTGCTGCAGCAGATAGGGGCTGGTCGCCTCGCCGAGGCGGTTCTGCAGGGCAGACATCCAGATATTCCTCTGGCGACCAGCACGGCGCGACTGGTCCGTCGCGACCTGCCCGGGCTGCCGGTTGGTGGCCTCGTCTCCTCGATATATAAAGCGGACTGAGGCTTGGCAAAGCGCGCTCGCCGGAACGCAATGACCGCCCCGGCTCGCCGGCCGCCTACCGGAAACCCGCCTGCATCACTTATGTCGCCCATGCCGTCGAGCCCTGAGACCATCTTCGCCCCGACCAGCGCCCCCGGGCGCGCCGCGGTCGCGGTCATCCGGATCTCGGGTCCTGCCTGCGCTTCGATCTGCCCGCGCCTGACCGGGGCCCCGCCGCCTCCGGCACGCCGGGCGGCGCTGCGTCCGATTTGCGATCCGGAGACGGGCGAGATCATGGATCGCGGCCTCGTGATCTGGTTTCCTGGACCCGCAAGCTTCACCGGCGAGGACGTGCTCGAGCTGCAGGTCCACGGCAGCCGCGCGGTGCTGGCAGGGCTCATGGACGGTCTTGCGAGCCTGCCTGGCCTGCGTCCGGCGGAGCCCGGCGAGTTCAGCAAGCGCGCCTTCTTCAACGGTCGGCTCGATCTGACCGCGGCCGAGGGTCTCGCCGACCTGATCGCCGCCGAGACGAAGGCGCAGGCACGGCAGGCCCTGCGCCAGCTCGATGGCGCGCTCGGCCGCCTGTACGACGACTGGCGACAACGCCTGCTCGGTGCGCTCGCCCGGCTCGAGGCCGAGATCGATTTCGCGCCCGAAGAAGCGGATGTGCCCGCCGATCTGCTGGCCGCGATCCGTCCGCAGATCGCCGAGCTCGCGTCCGAGATGGCGGCCCATCTCGCCGACCGGGGGCGGGGCGAGCGCCTGCGCGAGGGCCTGACGATCGCCGTGCTCGGGCCTCCGAACGCCGGCAAATCGAGCCTGGTCAACCGGCTCGCGCAACGCGACGTGGCGATCGTGACCGCCCTGCCCGGCACCACCCGCGACGTGCTCGAGGCTCACCTCGACCTCGGCAGCTACCCGGTGACCTTGCTCGACACCGCCGGCCTGCGCGAGGCCGCCGACGCGATCGAGGCCGAAGGCGTGCGCCGGGCACGTCAGCGCGCCGCCCAGGCCGATTTCCGCATCCTGGTGTTTGATGGCGCGTTTTGGCCGGACCTCGATGCCTCCACGCTCGCGCTCGCCGACCAGGACGCGCTCTGCGTGGTCAACAAGGCCGATCTCGCGCCGTTGCCGGCAGCCCTTCGGGTCGACGGTCGGCCGGCGCTGCCGCTCTGCTGTCAGACCGGGGAGGGCCTCGACCGCCTGCTCGCGGCGCTAAGCGCGGCGGCGGCCGAGCGCCTGGCTTCCGTAGCTGGCCCTGGGCCGACCCGCAGCCGGCACCGGGCGGGGCTCCGGGCGGCGCTGGTGGCACTAGAGCGCTTCCGGCACGCGGCTGGCTCCCAGGAGCGGCCCGAGGAGATCGAGTTGGCCTTGCTCGCCGAGGATCTGCGCCTGGCGGCGCGCGCCATCGGGCGCGTCACCGGCCGGGTCCTGGTGGATGACATTCTCGATCTAATCTTCAGTGAGTTCTGTATTGGAAAGTAAATCCAATCAAGTAACTGGCAAACCACATGAGTTGGTATGATCTGAACTAGAATAATAGGTTAAAACGAGATTAAGTATCAAGCCTCGCAACCAGCGCAGATTTTCGTGTTAGACGAATTTGTAGACGCGCTTAGCAGTTCATTAATCTCCTCATCTTAGGATTGCCCCTGAAGTTTGAGCGGTTCGAGGACGGGCCGGAGCGACATGCCATGCTGCGCGTGATCGGATTGATGCTGGTCATCGTCACAGGTGCCGCCAAGATCACCCACGCCGAGGGCCGGTTCGACCCCCCGAGCGCCAGCGGCATCGCGACCGCGCTGCAGCGCAGCCTGACCGGCGCTCACCCGCCCGGCGCGCAGCGGCAGATCGGCGCCGGGCTGGCGTTCGCTCCGACCGGGCAGGACGATCAGGGTCCGGATCATCTCGTGCTGGCGCAGACCCAGCGTCAGCAGCGCGGGCCGGAGGGCGCGCGACTGGTCGGCAGCCGCAACGCCCGTGGCCACTCGGACGACTGGCTCGATCTCGGTGCCAGCAAGCCAAGCCTGGCCTACTCGGTCAGCGACTCGCTCTCGCTCGGCCTCGACTACCATTACCAGAGCACCGAAAGCATGAACTACAGGGTCGCTGAGGTCGGGGGGCTCGAGGCCGATTATCGCAGCCACAGTCTCATGTTCCAGGCGCGCGTGGAGTTCTGATAACGGCCAAGTAATAGCTTGACCAGCCCGCTCCCGGTCGGCTGAGAGCAAAATCAGCGGCCTCTATCGGCAGAGCCGCCGCCGGCGGCTGCGCTGGCACCAAGTAATTCGAGATCCGCGACCTGCGCGGAATTGCTTCGGCGGCGCGCCACGCACGTTGACGAACCCGCCCGGGCGCGCGACAAGCTCTGGCCATGTCCGGCTACGATGTCATCGTGATTGGCGGCGGCCATGCGGGCTGCGAGGCGGCTGCGGCGAGCGCCCGCCTGGGGGCCCGCACGCTGCTCCTGACCCAAAAGCTCGACACCATCGGGGTCATGTCGTGCAACCCGGCGATCGGCGGGCTCGGCCGGGGCCACCTGGTACGCGAGGTCGACGCCCTGGATGGCCTGATGGCGCGCGCTGTCGACCGTGCGGGAATCCAGTTTCGCGTCCTCAATCGCAGCAAGGGACCGGCGGTGCGCGGCCCCCGGGCGCAGGCCGATCGACGCCTGTACCGGCGCGCGATCGCTGGCCTGCTTGCCCGGCAGGCCGATCTGACAACCGAGGTGCGAACGGCCGAGGACCTGCTGCTCGATGCGAGCGGCCACGCGGCTGGGGTGCAGGCCGCCGACGGCCAGACCTGGCGTGCGGGCGCGGTCGTCCTGACCACAGGCACGTTTTTGCGCGGCGAGGTGCACCTCGGGCTGCAGCGCTGGCCGGCTGGCCGGTTCGGCGATCCGTCCGCGGTCCGGCTGGCGCAGAGCTTGGCGCGCGCGTGCTTCGCCCTCAAGCGGCTCAAGACCGGCACGCCGCCCCGCCTTGATGGCCGGACCATCGACTTGGCCGGCCTCGAGCGCCAGCCGGGCGACGATCCAGCCGAACCCTTCTCGATGCTCACCGGGCGGATCGTCAATCCCCAGGTCGAATGCGCGATCACGGCAACCACGCCGGCGACCCACGATCTGATCCGCGCCAACCTCGACCAGTCGCCAATGTACGCTGGCCGGATCCAGGCGACGGGGGTCCGCTACTGCCCCTCGATTGAAGACAAAGTGGTGCGCTTCGCCGATCGGACGCGCCACCAGATTTTCCTTGAGCCTGAGGGGCTGGACGACCCGACGGTCTACCCCAATGGCATCTCGACCTCGCTGCCGGCCGAGGTGCAGGCGCGCCTACTGGCCACGATCCCGGGTCTGGAGCGTGCGGTCATGCTGCGCCCCGGCTATGCGATCGAGTACGATCACATTGATCCGCGCGAGCTCGAGCCGACCCTCGAAACCCGGCGCGTGCCGCGGCTGTTCCTCGCCGGTCAGATCAACGGCACAACCGGCTACGAGGAAGCGGCGGCGCAGGGATTGATCGCCGGCGTCAACGCCGCACTGCGGGCAACCGGCTCGGGCACCTTCACCCTCGATCGGGCCGATGCCTATATCGGTGTCATGATCGACGACCTGACCACCCAGGGCGTAAGCGAGCCCTACCGCATGTTCACCTCGCGCGCCGAATATCGTCTGACACTCAGGGCCGACAATGCCGACCGCCGGTTGACGGCTAAGGGTCAGGCGGTGGGCGTCGTCGGTGCCAAGCGTGCGCGGGTGTTCACGGCCAAGCAGGCGACGCTGGTCCAGGCGGTCGCGCGGCTTCAGGAGCTGCGTCTCAGCCCGAGCGCCGCGCGCCGAGCTGGCCTCGATGTCAAGCTCGACGGTGTGGTTCGCAATGGACTCGAGCTCCTACGTCTGCCGGGCGTCAGCCTCGTTCGGCTGGCGGCGGTCTGGCCGGCACTCGGCGGGCTCCGCCCTGACGTCGCGGAGCAGCTCGAAATCGAGGCGCGCTATGCCGCCTACCTCGAGCGCCAGGATTGCGAAATCGCGGCGCTGCGGGCTGAGGAGGCGCTAGAACTGCCACGCGATCTTGACCTCGAGGCGATCGCCGGGCTCAGCCGGGAGATCCGCGTCCGCCTCGCCGAGGTCCGCCCGCCCAACCTCGCCGCCGCCGGGCGTCTGCCGGGCATGACTCCCGCAGCCATGGCGCTCCTCTATCGCCATGCACGCCGGGTGGCCTGAGTGTTCGCCGAGCCGGCGCTCGGCGCCGATGGCTTCGCAGCACGGAGCGATGTTTCACGTGAAACACGGGCACGACTGGCGCTGTACCTGGAGCTGCTCGGCCGCTGGCAAGGGGCGATCAACTTAGTCGGGCCGGCGACCCTCGCCGATCCTTGGCGCCGGCATGTGCTGGATTTAGCGCAGCTGCTGGGACATATGCCCCCACGCGCGAGCCCCTTGGTCGACCTCGGCAGCGGCGCCGGTTTTCCGGGCATGGTCCTGGCGCTGATGGGTGTGCCGGAGGTGGCGCTGATCGAGGCGGACCGGCGCAAAGCCCAATTTCTCCGCGAAGTGGCGCGCGCGACGGGTGCTGCGGTCACCATCCACAACGAACGGATCGAGCGCCTGGACGGCTGGCAGGCAGCGGTGGTCACCGCCCGCGCGCTCGCACCGTTGTCCCGCCTGCTGCCGCTCGCCGAGCGCTTCCTCGCTCCGAATACCATCTGCCTGTTTCTCAAAGGTGCCCGGCACGCGCGTGAACTGATTGACGCCGGCAAATCCTGGCATATGGTGCCCGAAATGTTCCCGAGTGCGTCATCGTCATCCGGCACTGTGCTCAAGCTTCGAGGAGTTGTCCGTGCGCGTGATCGTCAACCGCAAGCCACCACGGCTCGGCCGTGTGGTCGCGATCGCGAACCAGAAGGGTGGGGTCGGTAAGACCACGACCGCCATCAATCTCGGGACCGCGCTCGCCGCCTGCGGCAAGAGCATCCTGCTGATCGACATCGATCCGCAGGGCAACGCGAGCACCGGTCTCGGAATCCAGCAGGCGGCGCGCGCCGTGACCAGCTACGACGTCGTGCTCGGCCAGGCCAAGCTCGGCGAGGCGGTGCTGCGGACGCAGATCCCGGGGTTCGAACTGGTGCCGGCGGTGGTCGACCTGTCGGCCGCCGAGCTCGAGCTGGTGGAGAAGGAGCGCCGCGAGTACCGGCTCAAGGACGCGCTCGAGAGCCTCGAGAAAGACTACGACTACGTCCTGATCGACTGCCCGCCGTCGCTCGGGCTGTTGACGGTCAACGCGCTGGTCGCCGCGCACGCGGTCCTCGTGCCGCTGCAGTGCGAGTTCTTCGCCCTCGAGGGGCTGAGCCTCCTGCTGCGGACGATCGAGCGGGTGCGGCGCAACTACAATCCGACGCTCGAGGTCCAGGGTGTGCTGCTGACCATGTTCGATCGGCGCAACAACCTCGCCCAGCAGGTTGCAACCGACGTCCGCAGCTTCCTCGGCAAACGGGTTTACGACACCGTCGTGCCGCGCAACGTCCGAGTTTCCGAAGCACCTTCCCACGGCATGCCGGTCCTGCTTTACGACTTCCGCTGTCCGGGTTCGCAGGCCTATGTTCAGCTTGCGGGGGAAGTCCTGCGCCGCGAGCAGCAGACCGCGGAGGCGGCCCTGTGACCGAGCTCGGCCACGAGCCCAAGAGCAGTAGCCTGCCCCGGCGGCGCGGCCTCGGAATGGGCCTTTCGGCGCTGCTCGGCCATGCGACGGAGGCCGGATCAACGCAGCTCGAGCGCGCCCGCATGCTGCCGATCGAGTTCCTCCGGCCGTCGGCCCTGCAGCCGCGACGCCGATTCGGCGAGGACGAGCTGGCGGCGCTTGCGGAGTTCGATCCGCCATCGCGGCGTTATGCAGCCGCTCCTGGTCCGCCGGGCGCAGAAGGGCGGCGAGTTCTACGAGATCATCGCCGGCGAGCGTCGCTGGCGGGCCGCCCAGATGGCCGGCGCGCACGAGCTGCCGGTCGTTGTCTATGAGCTCTCGGACCGGGCGGCCCGGAAGTCGCGCTACTCGAAAACGTGCAGCGGCAGGACCTGTCGCCGCTCGAGGAGGCCGAGGGCTACCGCCGCCTGATCAATGAGTTCGATCATACCCAGGACGCGCTCGCCAGCGCTCTTGGCAAGAGCCGCAGCCATATCGCCAATCTACTCCGCCTGCTCGGTCTGCCGGCCGACGTAGGACCCTGCTGGAGCGGGGCGAACTGTCGGCAGGGCATGCGCGGGCGTTGCTCGGCAGCCGCGATCCGGTCGCGCTCGCCAAGGTCGTTGTCAGCCGTGGCTGGAATGTCCGGCAGACCGAGGCCGCGGTTCGGGCAGACGCGCAGCGGCCGGAACGACGTCCAACGCGGTCAGCAAACACGGACGTGAATACCAGAGCTCTCGAACGGGAACTCTCCAGCCGTCTCGGTCTGACAGTGCGTCTGACGCCCAAAGGACACGGCGGCACGCTGCAGGTGGCCTACCGTTCTCTCGACCAGTTGGACGGTCTGCTCAGACGACTGGGCTGACGTCGGCGAGCTCTGCGTCGGACGCGCAGCCCGTGGCAGACGCCCGCGTCTGCCGGAAGAGCAACCGGGTCCGACACGCGGCTAATAAATCATGCCAAGCTCAAGCTGGGCCTCCTCAGTCATCAACCCCGGATGCCAGGGCGGGTCCCAGACCACCTCTACCGTGGCACCCTGCACTCCCTCGATCGCCGCCACCTTGTCCTTGACCTCGTCCGGCAGCGTGCCGGCGACCGGACAAGCGGGTGAGGTCAGGGTCATGTCGATATGGACGTGCTGCTCGTCGTCGATGTCGACCTTGTAGATCAGCCCGAGCTCAAAGATGTTGACCGGGATCTCCGGGTCGTAAACCGTGCGCAGCGCCTCGATCACCTGCTCGCCGAGGGCATCGACCGGCGCCGGGGCGCACGTCCCGTCGCTGTCTGCCGTTTCGGCAGACAAGAATTGGCTGGCGCGCTCGAGATCGGAGTCGTCCATTCTGGCCTCCGGTGTGTTCAGAACATCGACGCGATTCGCCGCAGGCCCGTGACCAGGGCGTCGATGTCGGCATGGGTATTGTAAAGGCCCAGCGAGGCACGCGCAGTCGCACTGTGGCCAAGCCGCTCGATCACGGGCTGGGCGCAATGCTGGCCGGTGCGCACGGCAATCCCGTCCAGATCCAGGAGCGTGCCAATGTCCTGCGGATGCGCCTGCTCCATGACAAAGGAGATCACGCTGCACTTCGCGCGTGCCGTACCTACGATTCTGAGCCCCGGTACCTGCTGGAGAGCCCGCGTCGCGTACGCCAGGAGCTCGGTCTCGTGGGCGGCGATCCGATCGAGCCCGAGCTCCTGCACGTAATCGATCGCAGCCCCGAGCGCGGAGGCCGCTTCGATGGCGGGAGTGCCGGCCTCGAACTTGTAGGGAATCTCGTTGAACTCGGTGCGCTCGAAGCTGACCGAACTGATCATCTCGCCGCCGCCCTGGTAGGGTGGCATCGCCGCCAGAAGATCGGCCTTACCGTAGAGCGCTCCGATGCCTGAGGGGCCATAGAGCTTGTGGCCGGAAAAAACCAGGAAGTCGCAATCCAGATCCTGGACGTCGACCGACATATGCTGGACCGCCTGAGCGGCATCGATCAGCACCGGGATGCCTTGCCGCCGCGCGAGCTCAACGATCTCGTGGACGGGATTGACCGTGCCCAGCGCATTCGAGATCCAGGTCACGGACACGAATTTGGTGCGCGCCGACAGCCGGGCCTTGAATTCGTCGAGCAGCAGCTCGCCGTGGTCATTGACCGGCGCGACCACCAGCTCGAATCCGAGCTGAGCGCGCAGCAGCTGCCAGGGCACGATATTGGCGTGATGCTCCATCGCCGTGATCAGGACCTGGTCGCCCGGTCCGACGCGCGGTCTGACAAAGCTCTGCGCGACCAGATTGATGCCTTCCGTGGCGTTGCGCGTGAACACGATCTCGCGCGCCGCGGCGGCGTTGAGCAGCCGCTGCACTTTGGCGCGCGCGGCCTCGTGGAGGTCGGTGGCGCGCTCGCTCAGGGCATAGACGCCGCGATGGATGTTGGCATAGTCCTGGCGCAGCACCCGGGCGAGCTCATCGATCACTACGGCGGGCTTCTGCGCGCTGGCGGCAGTGTCGAGAAACACCAGCGGACGACCGTGTACGGTCTGCTGCAGGCAGGGAAAATCCAGCCGCACCCGCTCGACGTCGAAGGCCATCGGGCGCTGAGCGTCCAGGCTCGCGGCCCTCACATCAGACCCTCCAGCTCGGCGCCACCCGGCAGCCAGAGCAGCAATTCGCGCCGCGCCTGGGCGGCCACCGCCGGATGATGAAAGCGCTCAAGCGCCTCGTCAGCGAAAGCGTAGGTAAGCAGGCCTCGCGCAGTTTCCGGTGCGAGGCCGCGCGAGCGGAGGTAGAACAGCGCCCGCTCATCGAGCTCGCCAGCGGTCGCGCCATGGGAGCATTTGACGTCGTCGGCGAAGATCTCGAGCTCGGGCTTGGTGTCGATCTCGGCATCCGCTGACAGCAGCAGATTGTTGTTGGCCTGGTAGGCGTTGGTCTTCTGGGCGTCGCGCTGGACGACGATCCGGCCGGCGAACGCCGCCTGCGCCCGACCGTCGAGCACGCCCTTGTAGAACTGATTGCTGGCGCTGCCCGGATGAGCGTGCTCGACCTGGATCGCATTGTCGATGTGCTGATGCCCGCGACCCAAATAGAGGCCGTTCAAGCTGAGTTCGATCCCCGAGCCGTCCAGCACGGCCTCGACTTCGTTGCGCACCAGCGCGCCGCCGAGGGTCGCCAGCGACTGCGTCAGACGCACGTCTGCCGAAACCCGATAGTGAGTCTTGCCGACAAAGCTGCCCGCGAGCACGCCGAGCTGCAGGCGATCGTGATTGAGCTCGGCGCCGCGGCCGACCACGAAGCGATTCACAAGGTTGATCAACGGCCGCCCCTCGCCGCCGGCGACGTGCGTCTCGACCAGATCGAGGCGCGCCGCGGCGCCCAGCGTGATCAGGTTGCGCGGGCTGATCAGAGTCGGCTGCTCGTCGCCGAAGCTGACGAAGAGCAGCTGTACCGGACCCGGCAGACTAGCACCCTCGTCCAAACGGATCAGGCAACCGTCGCCGACCAAGGCGGCGTTCAGCGCGCTGAAGGCACGCTCTGAGCCGGCCTCGAGCCCGAGTTCGAACGGGCTGACCGCGCCGTCTTCGAGCGCTCCGGCCAAAGACTGCACCGGCCGTCCGGGCAATGCCGTGACATCGTCCGACAATTCGGGGCAATAATAGCCGTTGACGAACACCAGACGGAGCGCGTCCCGCTCCTGGAGCAGCCACGGCGCGAGCTCCGCCCGCCCAATGCGGGCTGCGTTGGCCAGCGCATACTCAGCGCGCGCCAGCGGCCGCACCGAGGTGTACTTCCAGGCCTCGAGCTTGGGGCCAGGGAAGCCCAAGGCCCGGAAACGCTCGAAACTCGCTTGGCGCCACTCGCGGAGCGCGCCGTGGCGAGTGCCGGGCAGACGGTCCAGCGCGGTCTCGAACAGCGCCGTGTAGCGCTCCGAGGGCGCGATCATCGCCGGCGTCTGCGGCGTCGGCTCAGGCGACCGCCTGGGCAGGGGCACCAAATGCGGCATAACCCGACTTCTCCAGCTCGAGCGCCAGCTCTTTGCCACCGGACCGAACGATCCGGCCGTCCAGCAGCACGTGCACGCGGTCGGGCACGATGTACTCGAGCAGGCGCTGGTAATGAGTGATCACAACCATGGCCCGCGCCGGGGCGCGCAGACGGTTGACGCCATCGGCCACGGTCTTGAGCGCATCGATGTCGAGCCCGGAATTGGTTTCGTCCAGGATTGCGAGCTTCGGCTCGAGGACGGCCATCTGGAGGATTTCGTTGCGCTTCTTCTCGCCGCCGGAGAAGCCGACATTGACGCTGCGCTTGAGCAGCTCGGACTTGATCCCGACGAGCTTCGCCTTGTCGCGCACCAGCTTCATGAACGCCGCGGCATCGATCTCCGGCTCGTCGCGCGCCCGGCGGAGCGCATTGAGCGCCGTCCGCAAGAAGTACATGTTGGCCACGCCCGGGATCTCGATCGGATACTGGAAAGCGAGAAACAGCCCCGCGGCGGCGCGCTCCTCCGGCGCCATCTCGAGCAGATCCTGACCCTCGTAGTGGACCCTGCCCGCGGTGATGTCGTAGCCCTCGCGGCCCGCGAGCACGTAAGCGAGCGTGCTCTTGCCCGAGCCGTTCGGCCCCATGATCGCATGGACTTCGCCGGCGCCGACCTCCAGGTCGACGCCGCACAGGATCTCCTGGTCGTCGACCGAGACCCGCAGGTTCTTGATCGTAAGCATGCTCTCCCTCGAAAACCTAAGTCTTTCGCCAAAGCCGCGGCTGCAAGACGCGTTTCAGCCGACGCTGCCCTCGAGGCTGATCGCCAGCAGCTTCTGGGCCTCAACCGCGAACTCCATCGGCAACTCCTGCATCACCTCCTTGCAGAAGCCGTTGACGATCAGCGCGACCGCGTCCTCGTCCGACAGCCCGCGCTGGCGGCAATAGAACATCTGATCCTCGCTGATCTTCGAGGTGGTCGCCTCGTGCTCGACCTTGGCCGAGCGGTTCTTGACCTCGATGTAAGGCACCGTGTGCGCCCCGCAGCGATCCCCGAGCAGCATCGAGTTCGCATTGGGTATGATTGCGCGCGCCTGCAGCCCCCTTCAGCACGCGCACGAGCCCGCGATAGGTGTTGTTGCTCTGGCCCGCCGAGATCCCCTTGGAGACGATCCGCGACCGGGTGTTCTTGCCGATGTGAATCATCTTGGTACCGGTGTCGGCCTGCTGATGATTGTTGGTCAGCGCGACCGAGTAGAACTCGCCGATCGAGTTGTCCCCTTGGAGGATGCAGCTCGGGTATTTCCAGGTGATCGCAGAGCCGGTCTCGACCTGGGTCCAGGAGATTTTCGAGTTGCGGCCGCGACAGGCGCCGCGCTTGGTGACGAAGTTGTAGATGCCGCCGCGACCCTCGCGGTCGCCCGGATACCAGTTCTGGACCGTCGAGTATTTGATCTGGGCATCGTCAAGGGCGATCAACTCGACCACTGCGGCGTGCAGCTGGTTCTCGTCCCGCTGGGGTGCCGTGCAGCCCTCGAGGTAGCTGACGTAGCTACCTTCATCGGCGATGATCAGCGTGCGCTCGAACTGGCCGGTCTCGGCGGCGTTGATCCGGAAGTAGGTCGACAGCTCCATCGGGCAGCGCACGCCCTTGGGCACATAGACAAACGAGCCGTCGCTGAACACCGCCGAGTTCAGCGCGGCGAAGAAGTTGTCGCCCTGGGGCACGACCGAGCCGAGATATTGCCGGACCAGGTCCGGATGGTTTTCGACCGCCTCGGACATCGAGCAGAAGATGATGCCGAGCGCGCCGAGTTTCTCCTTGAAGGTGGTCGCGACCGAGACGCTGTCGAACACGTAGTCCATCGCGACTCCGGCCAGGACCTCCTGCTCCTTGATCGGAATCCCCAGCTTCTCGTAGGTCCGCAGCAGTTCCGGGTCGACCTCGGCCAAGCTCTTGGGCCGGTCGCCCTGGGACTTGGGTGCGGCGTAGTAGCTGATCGTCTGAAAGTCGATCGGCGGATAGCTGACCCTCGCCCAGGTCGGCTCGGCCATGGTCTGCCAGCGGGCCAGCGCCTGCAGCCGCCACGCGGTCATCCAGGCCGGCTCCCGCTTCTTGGTCGAGATCAGGCGGACGATCTCCTCGTTCAGCCCCTTGGGCGCGAGTTCGGCCTCGATCTCGGTGACGAAACCGTATTTGTACTCGTGGCCCGTGTAGTCGCGGACCGTCTCCAGCGCTGTCGCTGCCATCGATCACCTTCTCCCCACCGGCCCCGCTTTCAGACCGCGTCTTGTCTGCTGACGCTCGCTCCGCGGCTCAGTCAAGCTCAGGCCCTGCCCAGCGGCTCCGGCGGCGGCCCGCCGCGAACCTCGATCATCCGCGGCCGGAACACCGCCGGGATCGTCTGGGCCATCTCGGCCATACTGATGCCGTCGAGCGCGTTCCGGATCGCATCGTTGATCCGCTGCCAATTGGCACGCGCCGGACAGAGCGCCTCGATCTCGCAGCCGCCCGGTCCGTCCTCGATGCAGGCGGTGAGCGCGATCGGGCCATCGAGCGCCGAGATCACTTCGGCAACGCTGATCGCCGCCGCCGGTCGAGCCAGCCCATAGCCGCCCTTGACGCCCCGGTGCGACTGAAGCAGGCCGGCGCGCGCCAGACTCTTCAGAATCTTGCTCACCATCGGCAGCGGGATGTGGCTCTGGGCCGCGACCTCCGGCGCGTTGTGTTGGCGCCCTGGCTGTCGTGCAAGGTTGGTCATGATCACGATCCCGTAGTCTGCGAGCTTGCTGAGCCGGATCACGACGCGCCTCTCTGCGAAAGAGGACCAAACCAGTCCGAATTGGTTCTAATGTGCGCCCCACGGCGCCGATGTCAAGCCCGCTTCTACCCAAATCCATCACCGATCTGCGCGCTTGTTTAGAAGCGGCCAAAATTGGCGGTCAGAACAGGCGGAGCTGGCCTCGTTGGATCACGGGCGGCTCAAACAGGTCCGTCCGGAGCGGAGCGCGTGGACCGTCGATGCCAAGCCGGCGCCTGGCGAGTGCGAAGCGCTTGGCGATCAGCTCGGCATAGACGCCCTGGCCGCGCATCCGCGAGCCGAAGCTCGGATCGTTGAGCCGGCCGCCGCGACATTGGCGGATCAGCGCCAGCACGTGCTCGGCGCGCAGCGGCGCATGCGCCTCGAGCCAGGCGCCGAACAGCTCCTTCAGCTCGTGCGGCAGGCGGAGCAGCACGTAGCCGGCCTGCCCGGCGCCGGCCGCAGCGGCCGCCTCAAGCACAGACTCGAGTTCGTGGTCGTTCAGGCCCGGGATGATCGGCGCGACCATGACGGTCGTTGGCACGCCCGCGGTGCTGACCGCGCGCACCGCGTCCAGGCGTCGGTGCGGCGCCGCGGCCCGGGGCTCGAGCGTCCGGGCAAGGTCCGGATCGAGCGTGGTCACTGAGATCGCGACCGATGCCAGACCATCCGCCGCCATCGGCGCCAACAGGTCGAGGTCGCGGACCACGGCCGCCGACTTGGTCACGATCGTGATCGGATGCCGGCAGCGGGCCAGCACTTCGAGAATTGCGCGCGTGATGCCAAGCCGCCGCTCCTGCGGCTGATAGGCGTCAGTGTTGGTGCCGAGCGCGATCGGTCGGCAACGATAGCCGGGTTTCGCCAGCTCGCGCTCGAGCAGCGGCGCGGCGTCGGTTTTGGCATAGATTTTGGTTTCAAAATCGAGCCCTGGCGAGAGGCCGAGGTAGGCGTGGCTCGGCCGCGCATAGCAGTAGATGCAGCCGTGCTCGCAACCGCGATAGGGGTTGATCGACTGCTCGAAAGAAATGTCCGGCGAGGCGTTCCGGACGATCACGCTCCGACTGGCATCCGGCCGCACCTCGGTCGGCGGCGGCACCGCCTCGGCTCGGGCCGCCGCAAGCGAGCCCCAGCCGTCATCGAATGGGTCGAGCTCGCTGCGCTCGAACCGGACCTTTGGATTGAAGGTCGCACCCCGGCCCTTGTGTGAGAATGCGGCGGATCTGGCCATGGACTGAAACTAGCTGTGCATCAGGAACATAACAAGAACAAAATGGAGCATACCCTGGCGTGGGCGGCGCGTCCTCCGTAGTCTGCCGCCGATCGCACGAGCGGGGAGCAAGGCATGGCGAAGGTCGCGGGCTACGGCTGCTGGAAATCGCCGATCGGCGCCGAAGTGGTGACCGCCGCCCAGGTCGGGCTGGCGCAGCCGATGCTCGATCACGAAGTCGTCTACTGGCTCGAGACGCGGCCGGAGGAGGCTGGACGCACCGTCCTGGTGCGCCGGCCGCTCCATGGCACCGCCACCAATCTGACACCGCCGCCCTTCAACGTCCGTACCCGGGTCCATGAGTACGGCGGCGGCGCCTACGCGGTCCGGAACGGCATCGTTGTGGCGGTCGACTTCGCCGACCAGCGTCTCTGGCGGCTGTCCGCGGCCGGCACGACGCCGATCACCGCAGCGAGCGATCACCGGCTGCGCTACGCCGACCTCGAACTCGACCCGGCTGGCAACCGCGTCTTTGCGGTCTGTGAAGACCACCGCGCCGGAGGCGAAGCGGTCAACAGCATCGTCGCGCTCGACCTCAGCGGAAACGACGATCCCGGCCGACAGCTGGTCGCAGGCCACGATTTCTTCAGCTCGCCCCGCCTGAGTCCCGATCGCCGGCGGCTCGCGTGGCTGAGCTGGGACCACCCGAATATGCCTTGGGACAGCACCGAGCTCTGGCTTGCCGAGATCGGGGCTGGCGGGCAGCTCAGCAACGTCCGCCGGGTTGCCGGCGGCCGGGGCGAGTCGATCGTCCAGCCTGCCTGGTCACCCGACAACCAGCTCTATTTCGTGTCCGACCGAACTGGTTGGTGGACCCTCTATCGTGTTGCGCCAGCTGGGCCAATTCCAGTCTGCCCAAGATGTGCCGAATTCGCCGGGCCGGCCTGGACCTTCGGCGGCCGATGGTACGGTTTTCTCGGTCCGGAGACCATTCTCGCCTGCTTCACCGAGGCCGGCCGCTGGCAGCTCGCGCGGATCGCGACGACAACCGGTCAGCTGACGCACCTGCCGGTGCCCTATACCGAACTCTCCGGGATCAGCATCGCCGGGGGGAAAGTGGTGCTGCGCGCCGGTGCGGTCGACCGCCCGGCTGCGATCCTGCTGCTCGACTCCGCGAGCGGGGAGAGCCGCGAGCTGCGCTCGGCCGGGACGCTGCCAGTCGATCCGATCTGGCTCGCTCGGCCCGAGGCGATCGAATTCCCGAGCGGGCCCGGGCAGAGCGCACATGCCTTCGTCTATCCGCCGACCAATCCGGAGTTCGTGGCGCCAGCAGGCGAGCGGCCGCCGCTGATCGTCAAGAGCCATGGCGGCCCGACCGGCAGCACCTCGAGCGAGCTGAAGCTCTCGACCCAGTTCTGGACCTCGCGCGGGTTCGTGGTCTGCGACGTCAACTACGGCGGCAGCACCGGCTATGGCCGCGCCTATCGTGAGCGCCTGGAGGGACGGTGGGGCGAGGTCGACGTTCGGGACTGCGTCAACGCCGCCCGCGCGCTGGCGGAGGCCGGCCGGGTGGACGCGCGGCGACTCGCGATCACTGGCGGTAGCGCCGGCGGCTACACGACGCTCTGCGCGCTCACCTTCCACGACCTGTTCCGGGCCGGCGCCAGCCACTACGGGATCAGCGATCTCGAGGCGCTGGCCCGGGAGACCCACAAGTTCGAGAGCCGCTATCTCGACCGCCTGGTCGGACCCTGGCCGGCCGCTGCCCACCTTTACCGGGCGCGCTCGCCGATCCACCATGTCGACCGCCTCGCCTGCCCAATCATCTTCTTCCAGGGCCTCGAGGACGCCGTCGTGCCGCCCAATCAGGCCGAGATGATGGTCGAAGCGCTTCGCCGCAAAGGCTTGCCGGTCGCCTATCTGACCTTCGCCGGCGAGCAGCATGGCTTCCGCATGGCCGAGACGATCCGCCGTGTGCTGCTGGCCGAGCTCACTTTCTACGGACGCGTGTTCGGCTTCATTCCTCACGATGCGCTCTGCGACCTGCTGATTGAGAACGTCTAGGAGTTCGCAGAAGGCCGCGGCGAATGTCAGCGCCGTGCGGGCGCTCGGGTCGAGGCATCGGGCACAGGCTATGGCTCGGAGGCCAGCCGATCAGTTCGTTGCCGTCGGTGCCGGCGCCGTGCAGCAGGACCACGAACTCGCGCGGCGGCCCAGGCTGGCGAGGCGGCGCGCGAGGACCCGCACAAAGCGTCTACATGAGGCCTCGCGAGAGTGGTTGGCGACCAGACACAGCTTGCCAAGCGGCGCGCGCGCGATCATGTTCGCCCGGCCCGACCGATCGCTATTCCCGGTTCGCCCCTGCACGACGCCAGCCCGATGCTCAAAGGCGCCGACTTCCTGCCGTTGCCCCGGCCGGGTGATCACCCGACGATCACCCGGTTCGCGCCGACGCCGTCCGGCTATCTCCATCTCGGCCACGCCTATGCGGCGCTGGTCGGCTGGGAATCCGCGCGCGCCGCCGGCGGGCGATTCCTGCTCCGGATCGAGGACATCGACCGGGCGCGTTGCCGGCCCGAGTTCGAGCAGGGCATTTTCGAGGATCTCCGGTGGCTTGACCTCGACTGGGACGGGGAGCCGCTGCGCCAGTCGGAGCGGATGGTGCTCTACGATCAGGCGCTCGACCAGCTCGATCGGCTGGGCGTGCTCTACCCTTGCTTTTGCACCCGGCGCCGGATCCGGGCCGAGATCGCTCACGCCGGGCAGGCCCCGCACGGGCCGGCCGGCGAGGCGGTCTATCCCGGCATCTGCCGCAGCCTCGGCATCGCCGAGCGGCGCCGGCGGATCGCCGCGGGCGAGCCGTTCGCGCTGCGTCTCGACGTCGGCCGCGCGCTGGCGACCACCGGCCCGCTCACCTGGTACGACCTGCGCGCCGGCCGGATCGCGGCCCGGCCTGAAGCGCTCGGCGACGTCGTGCTCGCGCGCAAGGACGTGCCCAGCAGCTATCACCTGGCGGTCACGGTCGACGATGCCGCCCAGGGCGTGACCCTCGTAACCCGGGGCGAGGATCTGTTCCAGGCCAGCCACGTTCACCGCTTGCTGCAGGCTCTGCTCGGGCTACCGATTCCGCGCTATTACCATCACAATCTGATCGCCGACTCGACCGGGTTGCGGCTGGCCAAGCGCAATCGCGCGGTCACGCTGCGCACGCTGCGCCAATCCGGGCGCCAGCCCCACGAGGTCTGGAATCTGCTCGGGCTGCCTGAGCCGGCGCCGGCCACGCCGGTCGGATGACTGGCCCGGCCGCCCGCTCGATTGTGCTCCTGATCGTCGGCCTTGGCATGCTGGCGTGCAGCACGGCGTCCGATCCTGGCGAGGTCGACCCGGGGAGCCTGCCCCGCCGCGAGTGGCTGCCCACGAGCGATCCCCGGGCAGTGATCCTCGCGGTCCACGGCTTCAACGACTATAGCCACGCCTTTGCCGACTTCGGCGCCTATGCGGCAAGCCAGGGCATCGCGGTCCACGCCTACGATCAGAGCGGCTTCGGCGCCAACCCCAACGCCGGGCGCTGGCCCGGGATCACGGGCTTGGTATCCGATCTGCGCCGCGAGCGGGCGAGGATTGGCAATCTCTACCCGAACCGACCGGTCTACCTGCTCGGCGAGAGCATGGGGGCGGCGGTGCTGATTGCAGCCGTGGTCGACGGCATCCCGCTTGAGGTCGCCGGCATGATCATGACCGCGCCCGCGGTCTGGGGTGGCGATCAGCTCAACCCCTTCTATCGCGCAACACTGTGGCTCGCGGACCACGTCGCGCCGGGACTCAAGCTGACCGGCAAGAACCTCGGCATCCTGGCCTCCGACAACCTGGACGTGCTGCGGGCGCTCTCGGCCGACCCGTTGTTCATCAAGGAGACCCGCGTCGATGCGATCGCCGGCTTGGTCCGACTGATGGACCTGGCCTACACCTCGGCGCCCGCGCTGCCGGGGCCGCTCCTGGTCCTTGGCGGCGCCCGCGACGAGGTCGTGCCGCCCAAGGCGCATGCGGCCATGCTCGAGCGCCTGACCGCCGACCCATGCACCGAGATCGTCTACCCGGACGGCTGGCACCTGTTGCTACGCGACCTCGAGCGCCGGAGGGTCTGGGCCGACATCCTGGCCTGGATCGACGGCCGACCCATGCCATCCGGGCTCGCCAAGCCCTGCGGCGGCTCGCTCAGAGTGGCCGCTGCAGAGCACAGGTGATCCGAAGCGCGCTGTCCAGCGCGAGTCGCCCGTCGGCGCCCGAAACCGCGACCTCCCGCTCGCCGCGCACCGCCGCCAGAAAGGCTTCGATCTCGAGCCGGAGCGGATCGTTCGCCTCGAAACGACGCCGCTCCAGGCGCACGTCCGGCACGCCCGGGAACATTTCTCCAGATCCTTTGCGCGCGATCGTGGCCTCGCCCGCTCGGAAGTCGATCGAGACGTAGGCATCCTTTTGGAAAAGGCGCATCCTGCGCTCGCTCTTGAGGCTGACCCGGCTCGCCGTGACGTTGACCACGCAGCCGCCCTCGAAGTGCAGCCTGGCGTTCGCGATGTCATCCGCGGCCGAGAGCACCGGCACCCCCACCGCATCGATGCTCTCGAGCCGCCGGCCGACCAGCTGCTGGATCAGATCGATGTCGTGGATCATCAGATCGAGCACGACGTCGACATCGGTGCCGCGCGGCTGGAACGGGGCGAGCCTGTGCGATTCGACGAACAGCGGCTCCTTCAGGACATCGGCGAGCGCCATGAAAGCAGCGTTGAAACGCTCCAGATGGCCGGTCTGAAGCACCACGCCGCGAGCGTTCGCGAGCACGATCAGCGCATCCGCCTCCTCGAGCGTCGCAGCGATCGGCTTTTCCACCAGAACGTGCAATCCCATGTCGAGCAGCTGGCTCGCGACGGCAAAATGCGCACGAGTCGGCACGACTACGCTGGCCGCCTCGGCGCGACCGGCGAGGGCGCGGACATTGCTGAACGCCTCGACTCCCAGGCGAGCCGCCAGCGCCTGGGCACGCGCAAGCTCGCAGTCGATCACCGCGACCAGCTCGGCCGTCGCCAACGATGCATATTTCTCGGCGTGAAACCGGCCAAAATGGCCGCAGCCGACTACCGCTGTCCGAACCGGCGTCATCAAGCCGACTTTCAAGAGTCGTTGGGGAAAAAGCTCGGGACAGCCTGCCACCAGTCGGAAGGCGCGGGCAAGAACCGAACGAGGCTCAGGCCGGTTGCAGCAGCACCGGGTCTGTTTCCTCCAGCAGCTTGACGATCTCGGCCATCACCTTGGCGAGCTGAAAATCCTTGGGCGTGAACACGCGGGCAACGCCGGCGGCCAACAGCTCGACCTCGTCGGTCTTCGGGATGATGCCGCCGACCACGACCGGGACGTCGCCCAGACCTTCGGCGCGCAGCCGGCTCAGGACCTCGGCGACCTGGGCCCGGTGCGAGCCCGAGAGGATTGAAAGCCCGACGACGTGCACGCCTTCCTCGAGCGCCGCGGCTGCGATCCGGGCCGGCGTCAGGCGGATGCCGTCGTAGACCACCTCGAAGCCCGCATCGCGCGCTGCGACCGCGATCTGTTCGGCGCCGTTGGAATGGCCATCGAGCCCCGGTTTACCCACGAGCATCTTGGGCCGCCGCCCGAGCCTTGCCGACAAAGCCTCGACGCGTGCCCGGAGGGCTGCCCATTCGCTCGCGGTCACGGCAGTATCGCTCGCACCGCTGACCCCCGTCGGGGCGCGATACTCGCCGAACAGCTCGCGCAGAATTCCGGCCCACTCCCCGGTCGTGGCGCCGGCGCGAGCGCAAGCGATCGAGGGCTCCATCACGTTCCGACCCTCGGCGGCCGCTTGGCGCAGCTCCTCGAGCGCTGCCGCGACCAGGCGTGGATCGCGAGCGGCGCGATGCGCCTCGAGGCGCAGGATCTGCTCCGTTTCGGCGCGCGGATCGACCGCGAGAAAACCGCCATCGGCGCCCGCCGCAAGCGGCGAGGGCGCACTCTCGGTGAAGCAGTTGACGCCGACGATTTTCTGCTTGCCGGCGGCGATCGCCTGGAGTTGCGCGCGGTTGCTCGCCACCAGGCGCTGCTTGAGGTAGCCCGATTCCACCGCAGCCAGAGCGCCGCCCGCGGCCTCGATCCGCTCGAGCTCAGCCCTGGCCTCTGTCTTCAACGCCTCGACCTTCGCGGCGATCACCCGCGAGCCATCGAACAGGTCATCGTATTCCAGCAGATCGGTCTCGAAGGCGAGAATTTGCTGCAGCCGCAGGCTCCACTGCTGGTCCCAGGGCCGCGGCAGGCCGAGCGCCTCGTTCCAGGCCGGAAGCTGAACCGCCCGGGCGCGCGCCGACTTGGACAGCACGACCGCGAGCGTCTCGAGCAGGATGCGATAGGCGTTGTTCTCGGGCTGTTGCTCGGTCAGGCCTAACGAGTTGACCTGGACACCGTAACGAAAGCGCCGGAGTGCCGGATCCAGGACCCCGTAGCGAGCCTGCGTGAGCTCGTCCCAAAGTGCCCCAAAAGCGCGCAGCTTGCACATCTCCTCGACGAACCGGAGCCCGGCGTTGACGAAGAAGCTGATTTGCCCGACCACCCGCGGCAGATCGGCCGCCGGCACCTGGCCGGCGTCCACGACGGTGTCCAAGATCAGGGTCGCGGCGGCGAGCGCGTAGGCCAGTTCCTGGACCGGCGTCGCGCCTGCCTCCTGCAGATGATAGGAGCAGACGTTGACCGGGTTCCAGGCCGGCAGCTCGCGATAGGTGAACGCGATCACGTCAGCCATGATTTTGAGCGACGGGCGCGGCGGGAAGATGAAGGTACCGCGCGAGAGATATTCCTTGATCAGATCGTTTTGAACCGTGCCGGCGAGGTTTTGGCGCGCGGCGCCCTGTCGTTCGGCGACCACGATGTAGAGCGCCAACAGCCAGGGCGCCGTGGCGTTGATGGTCAATGAGGTATTCATCCGCTCGAGCGGAATGTCTTCGAACAGAATGAACATGTCGGGCAGCGCACATACCGGCACGCCGACCCTGCCGACCTCGCCGACTGCCAGTGGATGGTCACTGTCGTAGCCGGTCTGAGTTGGGAGATCGAAGGCGACCGACAGCCCGGTCTGACCGCGCGCGAGGTTGGCACGGTAGAGCGCGTTGCTCTCTGCGGCCGAGCTATGGCCGGCATAGGTGCGGAATACCCAGGGCCGATCGCGAGGGATCTCAGTTAAAGCCATAAGGTGCTCCCGAGCAGGCCGAAAGCTGAGCAGGCGAGATAGCCTCTACGCTGTCGAGTGTTGACGGTCAACATCCCATCACCTAACGTATAAGGATCAGCGGGGATGGGCAATGAGTAGGAACACGGTCGAGCAGATCATCAGCCGCTTCGGCTCGCAGCAGCGAGTTGCCGAGTTGTTGGGGATCTGGCAGACGGCGGTCAGCGGATGGGTCCGCCGCGGCGCGATCCCGAGCAGAAGGCAGGAGCAGCTGTTAAGAATTGCCCAACGTGAGGGTGTCACTCTGTCGCCCGCGGACTTTTTCGCCGAGCTCCCGCCGGGGCCGGGGAATGGGTCCGATGGGCAGGCTGTCGTGGCCGCGGAGGCCGATGTTGCCCGGGCCTCGACGAGCCCCGCTGGCGTCAACCCGACCAGCATTCACCGGAAAGGCGCGCCGATGAACGACACCGCCAAGATCATCCCGCTGAGCGGCCAGCCCCCGCACGTCGGCGGGGCCGCCAAAGACCTGTATGAGGTCGGCACGATCCCGCCCATGGGCCACGTGCCGAAGAACATGTACGCCTGGGTGATCCGGCGCGAGCGCCACGGCGAGCCGGGCGTCGCGATGCAGCAGGAGGTGGTGCCGACGCCCGCGCTGGACAGCGACGAGGTCCTGGTCATGGTGATGGCTGCCGGGGTCAACTACAACGGCATCTGGGCGGCCCTTGGCAAGCCGGTCTCGGTATTCGACGTGCATAAGGCCGAGTATCACGTCGCCGGCTCGGACGCGTCCGGCATCGTCTGGGCGATCGGCGCCAAGGTCAGGCGCTGGAAGGTCGGCGACGAGGTGGTCGTCCACTGCAACCAGGACGACGGCGACGACGAAGAGTGCAACGGCGGCGATCCGATGAACTCGCCTTCCCAGCGGATCTGGGGCTACGAGACGCCAGACGGCTCGTTTGCGCAGTTCTGCCGGGTGCAGTCGCGCCAGCTGATGGCGCGGCCGCGGCATCTGACTTGGGAAGAGAGCGGCTGCTACGTGTTAACACATGCGACCGCCTATCGAATGCTATTCGGCCACCCGCCGCACAGCCTGCGGCCAGGTGATAATGTGCTGGTATGGGGCGGCGCGGGCGGCCTCGGTTCGATGGCGATCCAGATCATCGCCGCCTCAGGGGCGAACGCGATCGCGGTGATCTCGGATGAGGACAAGCGCGAGTTCGTGCTCTCGCTCGGCGCCAAGGGCGCGATCAACCGCAGTCAGTTCACCTGCTGGGGCCAGCTGCCGGACATCGACGACGCCGAGGGCTACGCCGCCTACATGAAGAAGGTGCGGGAATTCGGCAAGGCGATCTGGGCGATCACCGGCAAGGGCAACGACGTCGATCTGGTCTTCGAGCACCCCGGCGAGGCGACCTTCCCGGTCTCGGCCTTCGTGGTCAAGCGCGGCGGCATGGTCGTGATCTGCGCCGGTACCAGCGGCTACAACCTGACCTTGGACGCCCGCTTCCTGTGGATGCGCCAAAAGCGAATGCAGGGCAGCCATTTCGCCAACCTGAAGCAGGCGAGCGCTGCCAATCAGATGGTCTTGACCCGCAAGGTCGACCCCTGCATGTCGGAGGTGTTCGCCTGGCATGATATCCCGCGCGCCCACGACAAGATGCGCAAGAACCAGCACAAGCCCGGCAACATGGCGGTGCTGGTCCAGGCCAGGCGCCCGGGCCTGCGCACCCTTGAGGACGCGATCGAGGCATGAATCGCCGATCGTGATTTCAGGAGCTGGCCGATGAACCTGCCGGGCGCCGATGGCGAGGGCACGTTGTTGCGAGCGAGCGCCACGGCGGTCGAACGGGCCTCGGGCGTGCTGGCGCGAGCGACAGAGGCGGTCCGGCAGCTGCTGAGCCCCGAGGGCACACTCGACCGGCAGCTGCTCGATCGGGAGCAGCACGCGGTCCATGGCCTCGCCTGGCTTGCGACCTGTGTCGAGGCGCTCCGCCAGCTGCAGGGCTGGGGGCCGAGCGGCTGGAGGCGAGCGGCCGCCTGGGCGAGCTCGAGCGCGGCCTGCTCGCGGTCGGGTCCGGCGAGTATCTCGCCCGGATCCTGGGCGGCATCCCGATGAGCCAGGGCGAGACGATCCGGCTGCCTGCGCTGGGCCTCGATCCGAGTGCCATCGAAAGCTTCGTCCGGGGTGAGGTCGGCCAGCTGATCCGTTCGGGCAACACTGCGGCCCGCCGCGCCCGCCTCGCCACGCTGATCGCCGATGGCGGATTCGGCGACTGGGGCTTGGGCGATGAGACCCTGGAACTGATCCGGGACCAGTTCCGGCGCTTCGCCGAGGAACAGGTGCGCCCGTTCGCCCAGGGCTGGCATGAACGCGACGAACTGATCCCAGCCCCCGTGATCGACGCGATCGCCGAACTCGGCGTGTTCGGGCTGACCATCCCGGAAGCTCATGGCGGCCTGGGGCTTGGTAAGGTCGCGATGTGCGTGGTCACCGAGGAGCTCGCGCGGGGCTACATCGGCGTCGGCTCGCTCGGCACCCGCTCGGAAATCGCGGCCGAGCTGATAAGCCACGCCGGGACAGGAGGCCAGAAGGCCCGCTACCTGCCCAAGATCGCCGCGGGCGAGATCCTGCCGACCGCGGTCTTCACCGAGCCCAACACTGGCTCGGACCTCGCCGCGCTGCAGACCCGCGCGGTCCTGGATGGTTCGCGTTATCGGGTGCAGGGCGCCAAGACCTGGATCACCCATGCGGCCCGCGCCGATCTGATGACCATCCTCTGCCGCACCGACGCCGCCCAGCCCGGCTATCGCGGCCTCTCGATCCTGCTCGCCGAGAAGCCGCGCGGCACCGACGCCGAGCCGTTCCCGGTCGAGGGCCTCTCGGGCGGCGAGATCCCGGTGCTCGGCTACCGTGGCATGAAGGAGTACACGTTGTTTTTCGACGGCTTTCTGGTGCCCCAGGACGGCCTGCTCGGCGGCGCCCCCGGCCATGGCTTCAAGCAGCTGATGGCGACCTTCGAATCGGCGCGCATCCAGACCGCCGCGCGCGCGATCGGGGTCGCTCAGAGCGCCCTAGATCTGGGGCTCGCCTACGCCCGCGAGCGCATCCAGTTCGGGCAGCCGATCTACGGCTTCCCCAGGGTTGCCGACAAGCTGGTCTGGATGGCGGTCGAAATCATGATCGCGCGCCAGCTGACCTTGTTCGCGGCCCGCGAGAAGGACGCGCTGCGGCGCTGCGACCTCGAGGCAGGCATGGCCAAGCTGCTGGCGGCTCAGGTCGCCTGGAGTGCTGCCGACAACGCCCTCCAGATCCACGGCGGCAACGGCTACGCGCTCGAGTATCCGATCAACCGGGTCTTCTGCGACGCGCGCATCCTCAATATCTTCGAGGGCGCAGCCGAGATCCAGGCGCAGATCATCGCGAGACGCCTACTCGACGGCTGACCGGCAACTCCAACCGGTCCGCGATCAGACGCGACACATAAACCCGGATTTCCCAAATGGGTTGATGTTAGGTGACGTGATCGTCCGATTTTGGTAATGAGATCAGAGGATTGGCGTCCGCGGAGGGTGCGATCGTGGCGTATCCGATGGGTGAAGCGACAGCGCAGCCTCTTCGAGTTGATTTCAACCGCCGGATCAAGCTCGAATTCCACGGTGCCCGGATCACCTCCGACGGCGGCCTACTCGCCTACCGCGAGCTCGATGATGCGTTTGGGCTGAGCGATGTCGCGATCACCCAACTCTTCGATGGCCCGCCGCGGCACGAACGGGCGTCACATGTTGGGTGGACTGTTTCGGCAGTCGGTGTTTGGGCGGCCCGCCGGCTACGAGGACGTCAACGACGCCGAGCGGCTCGCCCGTGACCCAGCCATGCGGGCGATCGTCGGCCGTGAGGGTCTGGATCGTGCGGCGGCATCGAGCAGCCAGATGGGCCGCTTTGAGACCGAGTGGCTGGCGACGAATGCCAACCTGGCGGCCCTGACGGATCTGTCGGGCTCCTGGATCGACCGGATCCATGATCACAAGCCGCCCCGCACGATCGTCCTCGACATGGACAGTTCCGAGAGCCCGACCCATGGTCAACAGGAAGGCTCGGTCTGGAACGGGCATTTCGGCTGCACCTGCTATCACCCCACTGTTCTTGTTCAACCAGTTCGGGGACCTGGAGCGTTGTCTCCTTCGGCCCGGCAACGCCCACAGTGCCGAGGACTGGCGCGCGGTGCTGGAGCCGGTGATCGCCCGCTACGGTAAGCGGGGCATCGAGCTCTACTTCCGCGCCGATGCGGCCTTCGCCAAGCCCGAGGTTTACGAGTTTCTGGAGGGCGAGGGCATCCGGTATGCAATCCGGCTCCCGGCCAACCAAGTGTTGCAGCGGAAGATCGAGCACCTGCTGACGCGGCCCGTCGGCCGGCCACCCAAGAAGCCGGTCGTGTCCTACGCCAGCATCCTCTATCAGGCTAAGGGCTGGACGCGCCCCCGTCGGGTGGTGGCCAAGGTCGAGTGGCACCAGGGCGAGCTTTATCCCCGCGTCGGCTTCATCGTGACCAACCTGACCCGGCCTAGCCGGCGGGTGACAAAGTTCTACAACGGCCGCGGCACGGCCGAGCAATGGATCCGCGAGGGCAAGTACGCGCTCCGCTGGACGCGGTTGTCCTGCCATACCTTCCGCCACAACGCCGTGCGGCTCCAGCTGCACGCCCTCGCGTACAAGCTGGCCAACTTCATGCGCACGCTGGCCCTGCCCGAGGAGGTCGAGCACTGGTCGCTGGTGACGCTGCGCGAGAAGCTGGTCAAGATCGGCGCCAGAATCGTGCGCCACGGGTCGCTACGTGGTGTTCCAGCTGGCCGAGGTCGCGGTGCCGCGGTCGCTGTTCGCGAGCATCCTGCGGCGGATCGACGACCTGCGGCCAAAGCCGCCGCCACTCCCGGCGTGAGGATCGGGGGCGATGAACGCGAACAACCCAGGAGGTGGGGTGCGCCCATGATTGACCGAGAACGGCTCAACGCGCCGAGAAAGCGAGGCGCAAGCCCGAGATGGCCCCTTGCGGATGGCCTGCTGGGCCGGCACGGGCCGTCGGAGGCTTGCCTCATCCAGCGAACCGACGCACATTCGGCGTTCAGCACACGGGATCTGGGGAATCCCGGTTTATAGCGGCTGAACGGGAACGGGGACAGAGGCGAGGTAATCGCCGACGTTCACGCGCGCTACTACGGCACGGAGTTGAACGACCGGTCGCTGACGCCCGGCGACCATCCGCGCCTGGGCTCGATCCGCTTCGAGGATTGGCTCAGCCGCACGTCGGCGCGGAGATGTATCCGCAGGCCGGCGCAACCGCAAAAGCCTTCTCTCTTCGCACCCGAGCAGAGGAGCCAAGACGATGAGCACGATCACCACGAAGGACGGCGCCGAGATCTACTACAAGGACTGGGGCAGCGGCCCGGTCGTGACCTTCTCGCACGGCTGGCCACTGAACTCGGACGCCTGGGACGGCCAGATGCTGTTCCTGGTGCAGCACGGCTATCGCTGCGTAGCTGTCGACCGACGCGGCCATGGCCGCTCGAGCCAGCCGTCAGACCACAATGACATGGACGGCTATGCCGACGATCTCGCCGCGGTCATCGAAGCGCTGGACCTAAGGAACGCGGTCCTGATCGGCCACTCGACCGGCGGCGGCGAGGTCGCCAGATACATCGGCCGGCATGGGACGGGCAGGGTCAAGAAGGCCGTCCTCGTCGCGGCGGTGCCGCCGATCATGCTGCAGACGCCCGCCAACCCGGAGGGCCTGCCGATGGAGGTGTTCGATGCGATCCGGGCCGGCGTCTCCGGCGATCGATCGCAATACTACAAGGAGCTCGCGATCGCCTTCTACGGCGCGAACCGTCCCGGTGCGCAGGTCTCCCAGGGCATCCTCGACCAGTTCTGGCTCTGGAGCATGCAGGCTGGGGTCAAGGGGGCCTACGAGAGCATCAAAGCCTTCTCGGAGACCGACTTCACCGAGGACCTCAAGAAGTTCGACATCCCGACGCTGGTGCTCCATGGCGAGGACGACCAGATCGTGCCAGTCAAGGACTTGGCGGAGAAGTCGGCTAGGCTGATCAAGGGCGCCAAGGAAATCTACTATCCGGGCGCGCCACACGGCTTGACCGCAACGCACCAGGATCAGGTCAACGCGGACCTGCTCGCCTTTATCGCCGGATAGCGGAAAGCGCTCGCTCACCAGCCTACCAAGGGGAAAATCGTCGATAAAACGAACGAGACGGGCAGATCGCCCGTCTCGTTCACCTGTGTCTCTGCGCCGGAGCCTTGATCCGGCGGGTACCGGCCCTAGCGGGCGAAGTCGATCGTGGCCCGCCGGTTGGCCTGCTTCGGCGTGTTGTCCGGCGTCGCGACCGCGAGTTCGGTCTCGCCGAATGCCTCGGTGGTCACGATCTGCGCCGGGATGCCGGCCGTGACCAGCTCGGCAGCGATCGTGTTCGCCCGCCGCTGCGACAGCTGCATGTTGTAGTCGGGCGGGCCGGCGGTGTCGGTGTGGCCGTTGACCGTGATGCCGCTGAGGTCGCGCCCCTTGATGTCCGCGATGATGCTGTCGACGGTGGACTGAGCGCTCGGTGTGAGATTGGCCTTGTCGAAGTCGAAGTAGACCAAGCCCTGCGCCGGCAGCGGCTCCGGCGGCGCCGCGGGCGCGATCTGGGCGACCGGCTGAACCTCGGGGCAGTCGAAGGTGCTCAGCGTGTGGACCGCTTCCTCGGGGTCGTTTAGCGCCAGGACCGGCTCGTCGTCCGTGTCTACGAGCACACTGCACACGCGGGCCGGCCCCGCGCCATGCACCCCGAACAACTGATCCTGCGCCAGACCCGGCCGGGCGCCGCCCGCCACCAGGGCCAGCGCGGCCGCGGAGCAGGTGATGGCTATGCGAAGCATGGAATGGTCCCCTTTCTCACGTTGTCGAACCCACCCGCTGGGTCTCATGAGGCCTCTGTTTTGGCACCAGCCGACACAGTCTTCGATCGAGGCTGCGCCAACTGGGTCATCGTTGTCCAACCAAGTTGTCCCAACCAGGTCGGCCAACTCGACTGCTTTCGTACATTGCTCTTGCGTCGAGAGCAAGTACACACTTTGGTAACCTTGGCCTCGGCACACGATTTCCGTAGTCGGGTACGCTGTGTGCCGGCCCGAAACCGCGAGCAGCGAGACAATAGGGCAGCCATCATGAACGACCCACTCGGCGCCTTCGTACCGGAAGCCCAGATCGAGATCGCTGGCGCGCCGACCGGCGCACTCGCCGGCGCGACCTTCGCAGTCAAGGACATTTTCGATGTCGCCGGCACGGTCACCGGGCGGGGCAATCCCGACTGGCGGGCGACGCATCCGCCGGCGAGCCGCCACGCGGCGGCAGTGCAGGCGCTGCTTGACGCCGGCGGGCGGCTGGTCGGCAAGACGATCACCGAGGAGCTGGCATTCAGCATTGTGGGCACCAACCCCCACTATGGTACGCCGAGAAACGTCGCGGCCCCCGGCCGGGTGCCGGGCGGCTCGTCGAGCGGCTCGGCGGCCGCCGTCGGTGGCGGCCTGGTCGATCTGGCCCTTGGCAGCGATACCGGCGGCTCGGTGCGGGTGCCGGCGAGCTACAACGGCATCCTCGGCATGCGCCCGAGCCACGGCCGGATCAGCCTCGCGGGCGTGATGCCGCTCGCGCCGAGCTTCGACACGGTCGGCTGGTTCGCTCGCGATCCGGCGCTGTTCGTGACCGCCGGCCAGGTGCTGCTCGGTGCCGGCGGCACGGGTGGATCGCCCGGGCGCCTGCTGCTGGCAGAGGACGCCTTCGCGCGGGCGGGCAGCGAGGTCGGCCGGGCGCTCGGCCCGGCGATCCGCGAAGTCGAGGTCCGGCTTGGCGCGGCGCGGCCGGTCAGCGTGAGCGCCGACGGCCTGGATGCCTGGTACGCCGTCTTCCGCGTCCTGCAGGCGGCGGAGGCCTGGGCCGAGCACGGCGACTGGCTCGAGCGGGCCAAGCCCAGGATCGGACCCTATTTGGCCGAGCGGCTGCGGCTCGCTGCGACCGTGAGCGCGGCGGAGGTCGCTGAGGCCGAAGCGGCGCGCGCTGCGCTCCGCGGACAGCTCGACCGGCTGCTCGCGGACGGCGCCCTCCTGCTCCTGCCGAGCGCCTGCGGACCGGCACCGCTGATCGACGCGTCCATGGTCGAGCATGAGCGGGTGCGCGCGCAAACCATCGGGATCACCTGCATCGCCTCGCTCGGCGGTCTGCCCCAGCTCAGCCTGCCGCTCGGCCAGCTGCCCGAAGGACCGGTCGGCCTGTCGCTGATTGCCGGTCGCGACCGCGATCGGCTGTTGCTCGACCTCTTGGCCGGCCCGCTCGGCGCGTTGCGACAACCGGTCGCTGGCTGAGGGTGCGCCGCGCAAGGGTATGACTGCGCCCTGCGAGGAAAAAATCCAAGGGAGACCGGTATGAGGCGCCTCTTTGTGGCCTGCGTCCTGGCGGCGCTGGCGATCGCGCCGGCGGCGCGCGCAGCCGAGCACGAGGTCAAGATGCTGACCAAGGGCCCCGACGGCCAGACCAACTGGTTCGACCCACCGATCGTTCGCGCCGAGCCCGGCGACACGATCCGTTTCGTGGCGACCGATCGCGGGCACAACAGCGCCTCCATGGTCGTGCCCGAGGACGGCGAGACCTGGAACGGCAAGCTCAGCAAGGACGTCTCGGTCACGCTGACCGTCCCCGGGCTCTACGCCTACAAGTGCACGCCGCATTTCGGCCTCGGCATGGTCGGGCTGGTCGCGATCGGCGATCCGTCGGTCAACCTTACGGCGGTCGAGGATGCGCGCTACTCCGGCAAGGCCAAGACCACGATGACTGAGCTGCTCAAGCAACTGAAGGCGTCGATGTAGGCTCGGGCGCAACGGGTCCGACCCGAAGCGGGCGCCGCGGCGCGGCGGTCAGCCGACCGACGGGCGCGCCGCTTTCGGGTTGTTGCCTGCTCGCCGTCTGGTTTACGATCCGGCAAGGGATGGATGGCATAAGGGCGATGCCGCGAGGCGCTGGCGCCGCGCGCTCGGACATTCCCTTGCAGCGACCCGACAGCTCCGAGAGCCAGACCGAATGACCAAGCAGGCTAAAATCAACGTTGGGGTGATCGGCAGCGGCTTCGTTGCCCGCCATTTCACCTTCGAGCTTGAGCGCCGAGCAGGCTACCGGCTGGCGAAAGTGCTGACCCGGCGGCCGCTCGATCGCTGTCCCGAGTTCCCGCGCGCGGACGCACTGACCGATTCGATCGACGCCCTGATCGGGGCCAGCGACGTGGTGTTCGAGTGCACCGGCGATGCCTTCTATGCCGCCCGGACCATCCCGCGCGTGCTCGACGCCGGCAAGCCGGTGGTGACGCTCAACGCCGAATTCCACGCCACAATCGGCTCGCACTTCGTCGGCCAGGGCCTCCTGACCGAGGCCGAAGGCGACCAGCCGGGCTGCCTTGCGGCCCTCGCCGAGGACGCGGTCGCGACCGGCTTCACGCCGCTCGTCTACTGCAACATGAAAGCCTTCCTGAACCGCAATCCGAGCCCCGAGGAGATGCGCTACTGGGCCGAGCGCCAGGACTACTCGATCGAGATGGTGACCTCGTTCACCGACGGCACCAAGGTCCAGATCGAGCAATGCCTGGTCGCCAACGGGCTCGGCGCCGGGATCGCCAAGGAAGACCTGATCGGCCTCGAGACCAAGGATCTCAAGGTTGCCGCGGCCGAGCTCGGTGCCGCCGCCGACCGGCTCGGCCATCCGATCAGCGAGTACATCCTGGACCGCGGTCTGCAGCACGGCGTGTTCATCATCGCTCGGCACGACCCGCGCCAAGCCACAGCTTTGCGCAACTTCAAGCTGGGCGAGGGACCCTTTTATGTCCTGATCAAGGACTATTGCCTGGTCCATCTTGAGGTGTTCAAGACTCTCGAGCGGGTCATTCGCCAGCGCCGGCCGCTACTCAACAACAGCGCTTTGCCGCGGGTCAGCGTCGCGAGCATCGCCAAGCGCACGCTGCGCCCGGGTGAGATGATCGAGCGGGGCTGCGGCAGCTTCGAGCTGCGCGGTACCTGCGTCAACATCGCCGATCGGCCGGGCCACGTGCCGATCTGCCTGGCCGATCGAATGCACGTCCAACGCCGGATCGAGCCCGGTCAGCTTTTGACCATGGCCGACGTCGAGCTGCCAGAAACCGAGGCCTTGGCCGCCTGGCAGGCGATCGAGCGGCGGGTCCTCGAGCCCGAGCCTGCGATCGCCTGCTGAGCCGGCGCGCCGAATTCCAGGCGCAACCCAAGCGAGCCAGACCGATGGACATCAAGGCGACCGCGATCCCGGACGTGAAAATCATCGTGCCCGCGCGCTATGGCGATCACCGCGGCTTCTTCTCCGAGGTTTACAACCGGCGCGCGCTCGCGGAGGCCGGGATCGACATCGAGTTCGTCCAGGACAACCACTCCTACTCGGCCCAGCGCGGCACGCTGCGCGGGCTCCATTTCCAGCGTCCGCCAGCGACCCAGACCAAACTATTGCGCGTGCTGCGCGGGAGCGTGGTTGACGTCGCGGTTGATTGCCGACTCGGCTCGCCGACCTTTGGTGAGCACGTGATGGTCGAGCTGTCGGCCGCTGCCGGTGATCAGATCCTCTGCCCCAATGGTTTTGCCCACGCGACCCTGACCATGGCGCCGGATACCGAGATTACCTACAAGGTTGACGCCTACTACGCGCCCAACCGCGACCTTGGCATCCGCTTCGACGACCCGGATCTGGGGATCGCCTGGCCAATCCCGAAAGACCAGCTGGTCCTATCCGACAAAGACCGGAACCTGCCCTGGTTCCGAGACCTGCCAGCCGTGTTCACCTACTCCTGATCGCTCAGTAAGGAAGGACGTTCCATGGAGCGCGTTCTCGTGACCGGTGCCGGTGGCTACATCGGTACCTCGCTCGTGCCGATGCTGCTCGCGCAGGGTTACAAGGTGCGGGCGCTCGACCGCTTCTTCTTCGGCCGTAAGTTGTTGCCCGAGCACGAGCATCTGGAAGTGATCAAAGCCGACAGCCGGCGGCTCGAGCCCGCTTACTTCCAGGGTGTCGACCATGTCATCGACCTGGTCGCGATCTCCAATGACCCGAGCGGCGAACTGTTCCTA
>CAWJAY010000052.1:0-78918 GCA_963840925.1 uncultured Alphaproteobacteria bacterium | reverse complement strand
CGACGCGCCGAACGCCCAGAGCACGCACCTGTTGCGGCTGTCCTGGCCGACGCTCAGGGCGTTGAGCCTCAGCTCGCTCAGAGCGTGGCGCAGCTCCCGCAGCGGCGCCAGCTCGGGATGGGCCTTCGCCCGCTCGCGGAAGGTGTCGTCGTCCACCGCCAACCTACCGGTCGCGGTGCGCGGCCAGGCGATCCCGCGACTGGCGAGGAACTCGGCGAAGCGGGCCAGCCGGAAGCTGGTGCCGTCGTAGACGCCGAAGTCCTGGTCGACCTCGGCGATCAGGTGTCCCTTGATCGCGCCCCAGTGTCGCTTGAGGCGCTCCAGCGTCGGCAGGGCGACCGGGATCCCGGCGTGTTCCATCCGCGCGCTGGCGACCATGTAGCGCCCCCGCAGCAGGGCGCGCCCGAGATCCCCCGGTCGCTTGGTGATCGCCGGCAGCATGCGGGGGAGCAGGTCAGCGAGCGCGTCCGCGTCCCGCTGACAGTAGTCCAGGAGCGCCTTGCGCTCTTCCGCCGACCAGGGCCCGCCCCGAAGCGCCAGCTGGCGCAGGTCGTCCTTCTCAGCACCGGCCATGGCGTCGAGACCATGCACTACCAGGGCGCCGAGTAGGCCGCGGCCGCAGGGTCTCGGTAAACCGTTCGTCTTGAGCCCAAACTCTGCGTACAGATCGAGGACGCGCGACGGCAGGGGCCAGCCGAGGGCCAGGTGGCAGCCGCACTCGGCGCTCGCGTAGTAGGCGACGAACAGGGTGTCCGGCCCCGTGGGGTAGGGCGGCCGGTCCCCGAGCTCATCCTGCCACAGTCGGATCAGCCGCCCTGAGCGCAGCTCGCGAGCGGCGAGGCAGACGACTGACGGGCGCTCACCTGGACCGCCGCCGAACTCGTAGTCGACGCACCAGATTTCGCTGAACCTGTCCACCGCTACGAGCGACCGGTCAGGCGCTGCACCAGCGGGTGATCCTCGCGGGTGACGAGGGTGCCGTTTTTGAAGGCGATCGCCATCAACTCGCCGAGGCTCTTATCCGGCCACGTGGGCGGCGGCAGCTCGCCGAGAGCTCGATAGATCTCATACGCGCCGAGCGACCGATTGGCCGCCATCCTGATCCAACTGCTCTCGGCGAGTTCAGCGGCCTCGAGCGCGCTGGCGTGCCAGGCGTTCACGCGCCCATCAGGGCCGGGCAGGATAGCCGGCCAGAGGAACACGACGCCCTGCCGCGTGATCGCGGTCATCAAGCGCACCGGCCGAAGTTCCTCGAGCACCAAGGGCCGGGCGGACGGGCTCACGATGTACCACTCCCGGTCCTCCTTCAGCTCGACCATGGCGGTGTCCAACCGATGCCCCTCGCCGGGCCGGACCCGGATAAACTCCTGTCGGTGAGGCTTTCGGACCGGGATCCGGTTCAGCAGCTTCTCAGCTCCGGTGCCGGTGAAGTCCTGTCCGAGGCGGAGGCTGTCGAGGTCCTCGAACGGATCATCGGGAGAAACGTCCAACTTGATCACCATGATGGAACCTCGAGAAGAAGCATCATAGTCGCTACCCTCAGTAACCGGCGTCCAACCGCCGCCGTGGAACAAACCGAAAGTGACGACAGCCTGCCAGCTAGGTGCGGGCAGGCTGTCCCGTCTTCAGTCTTTGCTGCGAACGATCCGGGTCCAATACTCCCGAAGAACCTGCTTCGAGGCGACCAAGCCGCGCCGGCCTTCGATCGCGATCGGAAGCTTGTTGAGCGCCCGCAGGTGGCGGACGCGGCGCTCGTTGGTGCCCAGGAATTCCGCAATCTCCCGAGCGCCCTGAAGCCGGTCCTCAGCAAGGGTGCGGTCATCGGTCATTAGTGGCTCGCCTCGGTCGTGGATCGACAAGGGCGAAGCATAAACGCGAGCGACGTGTCGGCCGAAAACGGTCGTTAACTACTTATCGCCCTTCTTGACTTCTTTGAGGAGCCGACGAGCGTGCTTCTTCAACTCGGTTTCGCCGGGGTACTGATCCCATTGGTCGGAAAACCACTGCGCCAACAGGCGTGCGACCTCGGCGACCTCGCCCCTGCCAGTTGGGTCCGGGACCTCGCCACGAAAAATCCGCCCAAAAACCGCAAGCACTGCGCTTTCCCAGTCGTACTTGGCCGGCCGGCCTACCTTGGACTGGGGCGCGGCCTCGACGGTCTTCAACGCCGCCACGAGCTCGACGAGCCGGTAGGGCGGGTGATGCCCGTACAAGACCGGCTTCACCAAGCCGCCGTGCTCCGCCTCGACGATCAGCCAGGCGAGCGCCCGGTCGCGATCCCAGCCCGTCCGCCGCATGATGTGGCCGACGGCTACTGCTTGATTGACGAAGTAGTTCGGATCGATGGTGGCCGCCATGTCGCGAACCTGTCACACGGCGGCGATGGCGTGTCCAGCAGGTCCTTGATAATCCGTAGCTATTGTCGCTCATTGTTGCAATAGAAAGAGGCGCCTTGCGGCGCCTAACTCATTGTAAAACCTCGATGAAATCCGTAACCAGGCGCAGATCCGCAATCCCGACCTGATCTATCCCGGGCAGGTGTTCGAGATCCCGCCGGGCACCGGGTCGGCCGGCTGACCGGACGCGAGGCTGCGGCCGCTCAGACCGCCTGCTGGCGCGCCGGCTCGCGGGTCAGCGCGTCGAAGTCGCCGACCAACTGGCGGGTGATCTGCCCGACCTGGAAGCGATGCTCGTCGATCTCGCGCACCGGCGTCACCTCAACCGCGGTGCCGGTCAGGAAGACCTCCTGAGCCTGGGCCAGCTCTTCGGGCTGGATGTGGCGCTCGATCACCTCGATGCCGCGGACCCTCGCCAGGTCGATCACGGTCTGGCGGGTGATGCCGTTCAGGAAGCAATCAGGGGTCGGCGTGTGCAGCTTGCCGCCGATCGCGAGGAACAGATTGGCGCCGGTGCCCTCGGCCAGGTAGCCGCGGTAGTCGAGCATCAGCGCGTCGTCGTAGCCCTTGGCCTCGGCGTCGTGCTTGGACAGCGTGCAGATCATGTACAGGCCGGCGGCCTTGCTCTGGGTCGGCGCCGTGTCCGGCGACGGCCGCCGGTAGATCGCCCGGGTCATCCGGATGCCCCTGAGCCTCGCCTCCGGCGTGAAGTAAGCGGGCCAGGTCCAGGCCGCGATCGCGACGTGGATCCTGGTGTTCTGCGCCGAGACGCCCATCATCTCGGCGCCGCGCCAGGCGAGCGGCCGAACGTAGCCGTCGCCGATGCCGTTGGCGGCCACCACCTGCTTGCAGGCCTGGTCGAGGGTCGCCAGATCGCAGGGCAGCTGAAAGCCCATCACCTTGGCCGATTGGGCCAAGCGCTGGCTATGCTCGGCAAGCTTGAAGATCCGGCCGTCGTAGACCCGCTCGCCCTCGAACACGCAGCTGGCGTAGTGCAGTGCATGGGTCAATACGTGCGCCTTCGCGTCCCGCCACGGCACCATCGTGCCGTCGATCCAGATGAAGCCGTCGCGATCGTCATACGGGACGGGGGACATGAGACGCTGCCTTTCCCGATTGCCTGTGGTAAGAGACAGCGCGTAGCATCGAGCGTCCATGAGTGTCAACGTGACCGAGCCGAAGGTCGCCCGTAGCCTGCCGTTTGGCGCGCCGAATCCGCTGTTCCTGCGCGACGAGGAGCTGACCCGCGGGCTGGAGCTGCTGGAAGTGGCCTATGGCGCGCTGCTGGCCCGTCCGGACCGACGGCTGATCGACCTTGGGCTCGGACGCCATCATCAGCGGGTGGTGTACTGGGTCGGTCGTCAGCCGGGCATCACGCTGGTCGAGCTGCAGCAGCGGACCCAGCTGACCAAGCAGACCCTCTCCCGGCTGCTGAACGAATTGGTCGGCGCCGGGCTGATCGTCAGGCTCCCGAGCCGGCACGACCGCCGCCAGCGCCCGCTCGAGCTGACGCTCGCCGGGCGCGAGCTCGATGAGCAGCTCAACGGCCGGCTGCGTCGGCGGCTCGCGGACGCCTATCGGGGCGCCGGCGCCGAGGCGGTCGCGGGCTTCCACAAGGTCCTGCTCGGACTGGTCGACGAGCCCGCCCGCCGGCAACGCCAGCGGACCGCGTGAGATGGCATCTTGACGGCTCTGGCAGTAGCGAACGGCCCGGCTCACCACCTCCTGGTGGTCGACGACGACGCCCGCCTGCGCCGCCTGCTGCAGCGCTTTCTGACCGAGCACGGCTACCATGTGACCGCCGCCGGCGATGCCACGGAAGCCAAGGCAGCGCTCAAGAACTTCGCCTTTGACCTGATGGTGCTGGACGTCATGATGCCCGGCCAGGACGGCATCAGCCTGGTCACCGAGCTGCGGACCGCGATCGATCTGCCGATCCTGCTGCTGACCGCGCTCGGCGAGACCGAGGATCGGGTCAACGGCCTTGCGGCCGGCGCCGACGACTATCTGGCCAAGCCTTTCGATCCGCGCGAGCTGCTGCTGCGGATCGCGACCATCCTGCGCCGGGTGACGCCGGCCATGGTCTCCGAGCAGCCGTTCCGGTTCGGGCCGTTTGCGCTCGATCCCGGCGGCCAGCAGCTCTGGCGCGGCGAGGAGCGCATCCATCTGACCGATGCCGAGTGGTCGCTGCTGCAGATCCTGGCCGCCCAGCCCGGGCGCGCGATCAGCCGCCAGGAGCTCGGCCAGCGCAGCCGCATCAGCGGCTCGGATCGGGCGATCGACACCCAGATCGCGCGGTTGCGGCGCAAGCTCGAGCCCGATCCGCGCCGCCCCCGATATCTGTTGACCAAGCGTGGCGAAGGCTATGTTCTCCGGCCTGGCAGTTAACCCGCCGAGCGAGGCGGCGCCGACGATCGCGCGCCTGCCGCGGATCGTCCCGCGCAGCCTGTTCAGCCGCTCCCTTCTGATCGTGATCATGCCGTTGCTGATCCTGCAGGCGGTGCTGGCTTACGTCTTTTACGAGCGGCACTGGGACTCGGTGACCCGCTGGCTCGCCTCCGGCTTCGCCGGCGAGGTCGGGCTCGTGGTCGAGCTGCTGCAGGCGGCTCCGAGCCCGGCCGCCAGGAGCCGCGTGCTCGATCTGGCGCGTGACCATCTCGATTTCGCGGTCTCGCTGGAACCGGAAGGCGTGCTGCAGCCGCAGGCGAGCGGCGGCCGGTTGGCGCCGAGCGGGCTCGACCGGCGGCTCGCCCAGACCTTCGCCGGCGCCCTCGAGCGCCCGTTCGTGATCGACACCCGGCCGGTCGAGTTGCCGCGGCGGATCGCGGTCTACGTCCAGCTCGAGGACGGTCTGCTGCGGGTGCTGGCACCGCGCAAGCGGGTCGACAGCACCACCACTCAGGTGTTCATCGGCTGGATGATCGGCATGTCGGGCCTGCTGCTCACGCTCGCGATCTACCTAATGAACCGCCAGGTGCAGCCGATCCTGCGCCTCGCCCGGGCGGTCGATCAGTTCGGCAAGGGCCGCGACGTCGGCGACTTCAAGCTCGCCGGGCCGACCGAGATCCGCCAGGCGGGCGCGGCGTTCAACCTGATGCGCAAGCGCATTCTCCGCCACATCGGCCAGCGCACCGAGCTGCTCGCTGCGGTCTCGCACGATCTGAGGACGCCGCTGACCCGGATGCGGCTCGAGCTCGAGATGCTCGCCGATGCAAAGACCCAACCCGGCGAGCTCGACGGCCTGCGCTCCGACGTCGACGAGATGGTCAACGTGGTCGACGGTTACCTGGCGTTCGCCCGCGGCGAGGGCCAGGAGGCGATTGCGGCGACCGATCTCGGCGCGCTGCTGCAGGAGGTCACCCAGCGCGCAAGCGCCGGCGGCGTACCGGTCGAGGTCGAGCTGGAGAGCCCGGTCACGTTGCCGTTGCGGCCGATCGCGATGCGCCGCTGCCTGACCAATCTGGTCCAGAACGCGGTCCGCCACGCCAGCTGGGTCGGGATCCGGGTCGCGGCTCAGCGCGATCACGTCTGGATCGCGGTCGACGATAACGGCCCCGGCATCCCGGCCGACCAGCGGGAGGCGGTGTTCAAGGCGTTCTACCGGCTCGAAGGCTCGCGCAACCCGAGCACCGGCGGGGTCGGGCTGGGGCTGACCATCGCGCGCGACATCGTGCTCGGCCATGGCGGCGACATCGAGCTGACCGAGGCGCCGGAGGGCGGACTGCGCGTGCTGGTCCGGCTGCCGAGCTGACCGCCTCGGGGCCGATGACCTCGCGAGCGGCGAGCCTGCACCGCGCGGACGCGCCGCCGGTGATCCTGGCCTCGGCCAGTCCGGCGCGGGCGCGGCTGCTCCGGGCGGCCGGGGTCGAGCTCGAGCAGCGGCCGGCGGCGATCGACGAGGAAGCGGTCCGGGGCGCGCTCCGCGCCGAAGGTGTCGCGGCCGGCGATGCCGCGGTGGCGCTGGCCGAGCTCAAGGCCGGGCGGATCGCGGGTCAGGCACCGGCCGACGCGGTCGTGCTCGGCGCCGACCAGATCCTCTGGGTTGGCGAGCGCTGGTTTGCCAAGCCCGCCGACCTGGCCGAGGCGCGCGCCCAGCTCGAGCAGCTCGCCGGCGCCCGGCACGAGCTTGCCAGCGCCGTGGTCGCGTTCCGCAACGGCGCCCGGATCTGGCATCAGCTGGCGATCGCCAGGCTCTGGCTCAGGCCCTGCTCAAAAAGCTTTCTCGACGCCTATTTGCGGGCGACCGGGGAATTCGCGCTCGCCTCGGTCGGTGCCTATCAGGTCGAGGGCTTCGGGGCGCAGCTGTTCGCCCGGATCGAGGGCGACCACTTCGCGATCCAGGGCCTGCCGCTGCTCGAGGTGCTGGAGTTCCTGCGTGGCCAGGGGGTCCTGGCGCGATGACCGCCGTTCCCTATCTGACCGGCCGGGCCAGGCTCGCCGGCATCATGGGCTGGCCGGTCGGCCATTCGCTGTCGCCGCGCCTGCATGGTCACTGGCTGCGCCGGTACGGCATCGACGGCGCCTATGTTCCGCTCGCGGTCCCGCCGGAGCGCCTGGCCGACGCCTTGCGCACGCTGCCGGCGCTCGGCTTTCGCGGTTGCAATCTGACCATTCCGCACAAGGAGGCGGCCCTCGCCCAGGTCGACCGCGCAACCCCGCTCGCGCATCGGATCGGCGCGGTCAACACCGTCGTGGTCGAGACCGATGGCGCGCTGGCCGGAGACAATACCGACGGCTTCGGCCTGCTCGCGAGCCTGGCCGCGGGCTGGCCCGCATGGCAGGCCGGGGCAGGTCCGGCGGTCCTGCTCGGGGCGGGCGGCGCGGCGCGGGCGGTGGCGGTGGCGCTGCTGGATGCCGGCGCACCCGAGGTCAGGCTGCTCAACCGGACCCCCGACCGGGCACAGAAGCTCGCCGCGGAGCTCGACGGTCCGGTCGCCGCCGTGCCGTGGATCGAGCGCGCCGCCGCGCTCGACGGCGCCGCACTGCTGGTCAACACCACCAGCCTCGGCATGGCGGGCCAGCCGCCGCTGGTCCTCTCGCTCGATGCCCTGCCGCGCACCGCGTTGGTCACCGACGTTGTCTATACGCCGCTGATCACGCCGCTGCTGGCGGTCGCCCGCGCCCATGGCAATCCGGTGGTCGACGGGCTCGGCATGCTGCTGCACCAGGCGCGACCAGGGTTTCGCGCCTGGTTCGGGGTCGAGCCCGCGGTCGACGACGAGCTGCGCACGATCGTCCTCGCCGGCCTGGGCGCCTGAGCGATGATCGTGCTTGGCCTCACCGGCTCGATCGCGATGGGCAAATCGACCGCGGCGAAGACCTTCCGGAGCTTTGGCCTGCCGGTGTTCGATGCCGATGCCGCGGTGCACCGCCTGCTCGGGCCGGGTGGTGCTGGCGTCGGGCCGGTCAGCGCGGTGTTTGCCGGTTGCGCCGGCGGCGCCGGGATCGACCGGCAAAGGCTCGGCCGGCGGGTGTTCGGCGACCCGGCGGCGCTGGCCCGCCTGGAGGCGATCCTGCATCCGCTGGTGCGGGCCGAGCAGGCCCGCTTTCTCGCCCGCTGCCGGGCGCGCGGCGAGCGGCTCGCGGTGCTCGACATCCCGCTGCTCTACGAGACCGGCGGCGAGCGCCTGGTCGATGCGGTCGCGGTCGTCAGCGCTCCGGCTTTTCTCCAGTCTCAGCGGGTGCTGCGCCGGCCGGGCATGACCCCCGCCCGGCTCGCTGCGATCCGCGCCCGCCAGCTGCCGGACCGGGAAAAACGCCGGCGCGCCGATTTCGTGATCCCGACCGGGGTCGAGCGCCGCCGGGCCGTCCAGGCGATCGCGGCGATCATCGATCGGCTGCGCGGGGGGCCGCGGCATCGGCTGCGCGGGCGTCTCGCAGCAGGGCCAGGACTGGCATGCGCGAGATCGTGATCGACACCGAGACCACCGGTCTCGAGCCGGGCGACGGCCACCGGCTGGTCGAGATCGGCGCGATCGAGCTGGTCAACCACCTGCCGACTGGCCGCATCTTCCACAGCTACCTCAACCCCGAGCGCGACATGCCGGCCGATGCCCAGCTGGTGCACGGCCTGACCGCTGCCTTCCTCGGCGAGCAGCCGCGGTTCGCCGAGGTGGTCGAGGATTTTCTCGCGTTCCTGGACCAGAGCCGGGACGGCGCGGCGCCGGCCCAGCTGGTGATCCACAACTCGGCCTTCGACATCGCGTTCCTGAACAGCGAGCTCGCCCGGCTCGGCCGGCCCCGGGTCGATCAGGGACGCCTGGTGATGGATACCCTGCAGCTCGCCCGCCAGCGCTTTCCCGGGGCGCCGGCGAGCCTGGATGCGCTCTGCCGGCGCTTCAGCGTCGACGCCTCGGCGCGCACCAGGCATGGCGCCCTGCTCGACGCCGAGCTTCTGGCCGAGGTCTACCTCGGCCTGATCGGTGGCCGCCAGCCGGACCTGGGCCTGGTGGTCGCGCCCACCGAGCAGGTCACGGTCCTGATCCGCGAGCGGGTGCCGCGCGCACCCCGTCCCCATGCCCCAAGCCCCGAGGAGATGGTCGCGCATCAGGCGTTCCTCGCGCTCCTCAAGGATCCGATCTGGCTGCTGTGAACGCCGCGCCAGGGTCAGCCGAGGGGCACGCGGTGGTCCTGGCGAAGTCGGCGTTTACGCGCGCAGCCGTGGCCAGCGGGCCGGGCTTGGAGTACAACGCGGCGAGCGCGCGCGCCGAGTTGCGACCCATCAGCGCTGAGAGATCGAGCATGGCGAAGATCAAGGTGCAAAAGCCGATCGTCGAGATCGACGGCGACGAGATGACCCGGATCATCTGGGCGATGATCAAGGACCAGCTGATTTTTCCGTATCTCGAGCTCGAGACCTTGTACTTCGACCTCTCGGTCCAGAACCGCGACGCGACCGAGGACCGGGTCACGGTCGAGGCGGCCGAGGCGATCAAGGCGCACAACGTCGGGGTCAAATGCGCGACGATCACGCCCGACGAGGGGCGCGTCAAAGAGTTCGGCCTCAAGAAAATGTGGCGCTCGCCGAATGGCACGATCCGCAACATCCTGGGCGGCACCGTGTTCCGCGAGCCGATCATCTGCACCAACGTGCCGCGCCTGGTGCCGGGCTGGACCGAGCCGATCGTGATCGGCCGCCACGCCTTCGGCGATCAGTATCGCGCGACCGATTTTCTGATCCCGGGCGCCGGCACGCTGACGATGACCTTTACCCCGGACGACGGATCGCCACCGCAGCAGCACGAGATTTTCCGATTCCCAGGCGGCGGGGTCGCGCTCGGCATGTATAATCTGGACGATTCGATCCGCGACTTCGCCCGTGCTTGCATGAACTACTCGCTGCTGCGCAAATGGCCGCTTTACCTCTCGACCAAGAACACGATCCTCAAGGCCTACGACGGCCGCTTCAAGGATCTGTTCGAGCAGATCTTCGACGCCGAGTTCAAGGACCGGTTTGCCGACAATAAGCTTACCTACGAGCACCGGCTGATCGACGACATGGTCGCGGCGGCGCTCAAGTGGTCGGGCGGGTTCGTCTGGGCCTGCAAGAATTACGACGGCGATGTTCAGAGCGACACGGTCGCCCAAGGCTTCGGCTCGCTCGGCATGATGACCTCGGTGCTGATGACCCCGGACGGCAGGACCGTCGAGGCCGAGGCGGCGCACGGCACCGTCACTCGCCACTACCGCCAGCACCAGCAGGGCAAGCCGACCTCGACCAACCCGATCGCCTCGATCTTCGCCTGGACCCGCGGCCTGACCTACCGCGCCCGGATCGACGGCACGCCCGAGGTCGAGGCGTTCGCCGGGACCCTGGAGCGGGTTTGCGTCGAGACCGTCGAAGGCGGTCAGATGACCAAGGACCTGGCGGTGCTGATCGGCCCGGACCAGCCCTGGCTCACGACCGAGCAGTTCCTGGGCAGGCTCGCGAGCGGGCTGAAGAGTGCGCTCGCGGGCTGAAACCCGACGCAAAGGGGCAAGGCGGCCCTTGCCTGCCAGGCTCAGCATCCGGATCGATTTTCCGGGTGGCCGGCGGGTCGGGCCCGGCAAGGTGCGCCTGCTCGAGCTGATCGAACAGACCGGCTCGATCTCGGCGGCCGGCCGCGCGATGGCGATGTCCTATCGCCGGGCCTGGCTGCTGGTGGCAAGCCTGAATGCCACCTTTGTGGCACCGGTGGTCGATACCCAGCCGGGCGGCCGCGGCGGCGGCGGCGCCCGACTCACCTCTTTTGGACGGGAGCTGGTCGAGCGCTACCGGACATTGGAGCGCGAGGTCGCGCACTCGGCGCGAGCACACATCAACGTCATCGAAGACAAGCTGGCGGAGGCCATAGCCTCTCCGGAAGATTCAAGATGATGAACTCTATCTTACGGCGGCTGCTCTCTTCATCTTGATTGGTGGCGAGATTGGCAGCCGCTTGCAAAAAGAACGTGTGCCACCATTGGATGACCAGGAGCAGGCTATTCTGCGAACCACAGTCCGACAATAGAGTCCAGTCCGAGACTGATCGCCCCGGGCGTGGCCCAGACAGCACGGTCATCGCTGATCGATGCCCGCCGATGCACTTTTTGGCTGGACTCCGGCGTATCGCCTCACTAGGTTCACACTCGGCTTTAGACACAGGTTCTAATACGATACAATTTATCGATTTTTGAGCTGACGAGTCGGGGTGATGCAGGGTGATGTCGAAATCGGCGGCTGGACCGCCGCCAAGGCAGCGGGCAGGGTCGGCTGGCCGGCCCGCCCGCGCCCCTCGACCGCCGAACCGGCCGCTGGCGCTTACAGGATGAACTTGGTCAGATCCGCACTCTCGAGCAGATGGCCGACATGGGCGCGGACATAGGCGGGATCAATCACCACGCGTTCGCCGGCGCGATCGGAAGCGCCAAAGCTGATCTCCTCGACCAGACGCTCCATCACGGTGTGCAGCCGGCGGGCGCCGATGTTCTCGACGCGCTCGTTGATCTGGGTCGCGAGCCGCGCGATCTCGGCGACCGCGCCATCGGTGAACTCGAGCGCCACGCCCTCGGTCGCGAGCAGGGCCACGTACTGCTTGACCAGGCTCGCCTCGGGCTCGACCAGGATGCGCGCCAGATCCTGCTCGGTCAGGGGGTTGAGCTCGACCCGGATCGGCAGCCGGCCTTGCAGTTCCGGCAACAGGTCGGACGGCTTGCTGTTGTGGAACGCGCCGCTCGCGATGAACAGGATGTGCTCGGTCCGGACCACGCCATGCTTGGTCGTGACGCTGGTGCCCTCGATCAGCGGCAAGAGGTCCCGTTGCACGCCCTCGCGCGAGACGTCGGCGCCGCCCCGGTGCTCGCCCCGGCTGATCTTGTCGATCTCGTCGAGGAACACGATGCCGTTCTGCTCGACCGCGGTCAGCGCCTCACGCTTGACCTGCTCCTGGTCGAGCAGCTTGTCCGCCTCCTCCTCCATCAGCAGCACGTAGCTGTCGGCCACGGTCATCCGCCGGCGCTTGGTCCGCTCGCCGAACGCCTTGCCGAAGATGTCGCCGAGGTTGAGCATGCCCATCTGGGCACCCGGCATGCCAGGGATGTCGAAGGTCGGCAGCGCCATCCCGGCCCGGTCGGCGACCTCGAGCTCGATCTCCTTGTCGGCGAGCGCGCCTTCGCGCAGCAGCCGGCGGAACTTGTCGCGGGTCTCCTGGCTCGCATTGGTGCCGATCAGCGCGTTCAGCACCCGTTCCTCGGCGCTGAGCTCGGCCTTAGCGGTGACCGCCTTGCGCAGCCGCTCGCGGGTCATCATCAGGCCGACCTCGACCAGGTCGCGGATGATCGATTCGACATCCCGGCCGACGTAGCCGACCTCGGTGAACTTGGTCGCCTCGACCTTGAGGAAGGGGGCCTGGGCGAGCCTGGCCAGGCGGCGCGCGATCTCGGTCTTGCCGCAGCCGGTCGGGCCGATGGTCAAGATGTTCTTGGGCAGCACCTCCTCGCGCAGCGTCTCGTCCAGCTTCAGGCGCCGCCAGCGATTGCGCAGCGCGATCGCGACCGCGCGCTTGGCCGCCTGCTGGCCGATGATGAAGCGATCGAGCTCGGAGACGATCTCGCGCGGGGTCAGGCTACTCATCATGCCAGCTCGATCGTCTCGAGGGTCAGATGCGCGTTGGTGTAGACGCAGATTCCGGCCGCGATCGCCATCGCCTTGCGGGCGATCGTCTCGGCGGTGGTACCCTCGACGTCGAGCAACGCGCGCGCCGCCGCCAGCGCGAACGGCCCGCCAGAGCCGATCCCGATCAGGCCGTCGTCCGGCTCGAGTACGTCGCCGGTGCCGGACAGCAGCAGCGAGACCTCGGCATCGGCGACCGCCATCATCGCCTCCAGACGACGCAGATAGCGATCGGTCCGCCAGTCCTTGGCGAGCTCGACCGCGGCCCGCATCAGCTGGCCGGGATGGCGCTCGAGCTTGCCCTCGAGCCGCTCGAGCAGCGTGAAGGCATCCGCCGTGCTGCCGGCGAACCCGGCCAGGATGCTGCCGCCGGCGAGCCGGCGCACCTTGCGCGCGCCGGCCTTGAGCACGGTGTTCTGCAGAGAGACCTGGCCGTCGCCGGCGATCACGACCTGACGGTCCTTGCGGACCGACAGGATCGTCGTGCCGTGCCAGGCGGCGCTTTGAGCTTGCGTCATAAATCCACGTGCGGGCGACCGGATCCGGCTCGGCCCTTGATGGGCCGCCGCCAGGATGTGGTCAACCCTCGCGCCGAGATCAAGCGCCGGCGCCGGCGCCCGCTAGAGCGCTCAGGCGCAGGCGCGGCGATCCTCGAACAGGCGGATCGCGCGCACCAGCAGGCGCATGGCGCTCACCAAAGCAGTCTGATCGCGGAGACGAAAGGCGGTCGCCACCAGCAACGACGCGCTGATCACCGGCTGAACCTCCTCGAGCTCGGCGCGGAGCAGCGTGTTCTCTCGGTGCAGATCGGCGATGGCCAAGTCCTGGTCGTCCAGCTGGTCGTTGCGAACGGCGGCGATCGCGCTGGCTGCCTCGGTCATGGTCGTATCCTTGGGACAAGTCTGCCGGGGATCTCCCATCTAGACCCCCTCCAAAAAAGTCGCCCCCGTCAGCCTGTGGCCGACGAGGGCAGTGGAGGGAGGGAGGCACCGTCTGACTTGACGATCCAGCTGTAACTCAAGCGAAAGGGGAAATCAACAAAAAAGTTAGTACGGAAAAACTTATAAAATCCTAGGTAGATGAGGTACGCCCTCGCCTTGCGTTGATTATGACGCCATTGGGTATGGTCTGTGGTTCGCTCAGGGACGCCGGGCGGCAGGCGTTGTTGTTGTGCCGCGATGCCGGGGCGCGAGCCGCCGGCGGCCAGAATTTCAGGACGGTTCGGCGTTGGCGAGCAGGAATGCGGTCAACTGCTGGCGCGTGCCCGGATCCAGATCGAAGGCCACGCAGGTCCGCCGGTGCGCGAGGTTGACGACCCGGCCGCGCAACCGGCCCTTGAAGTCGAAGCGGACGCTCCGCAGCTCGACCTTCTTGCCGAGCGCGGGCGGGATCGGAGGCTCCAGGCCGGCGCCGCCGAGCGAGAGATCGCGAATCCAGCACCGCCACGGCGCACCGTCGACCAGAAGCTCGGCCTCGAGCCGGCCTTCGAAGCGCGGGTCGAGGCGCTCGTCCTGCTGCTCGCCACCGCCTGGATCGGTTGTCATGGCCGCCATCCTGTGGTCGCTCCCGAGGATGGGAGCGACCTCGATGCTGGTCTGCTTGGCCGCCACTACTGCAGGTCGAGGTAAACGCAGCGTTAACCGGGGCGATCTATCCAGTCGATGCGCTGCCGCAGCGATCCGTGCTAGACCACCGGCAGCATGCAGCAGAGGCGGTGAACCGATCATGGCTGGCCATTCCCAGTTCAAGAACATCATGCATCGCAAGGGCCGCCAGGATGCCAAGCGGGCGCGGACCTTCACCCGCCTGGTGCGCGAGGTCCAGGTCGCGGCGCGCTCCGGCCTGCCCGACCCGGCCGCCAACCCGCGCCTGCGCTCGGCCCTGCAGGCGGCGCGTGCGGCCAACGTGCCCAAGGACAACGTCGAGCGCGCGATCAGGCGTGCGACCGGCAGCGATGGCGAGACCTACGAGGAGGTCCGCTACGAGGGCTACGGCCCCGGCGGCGTGGCGGTGATCGTCGAGACCCTGACCGACAACCGCAACCGGACCGCAGCCGACGTCCGGGCCGCGTTCACCAAGCTCGGCGGCGCGCTCGCCGAGACCGGCAGCGTCAGCTTCCAGTTCGACCGGGTCGGCGAGATCCGCTACGCCGCTGACGCTGCGACCCCTGACCTCATGCTCGAGGCGGCGATCGAGGCCGGCGCCGAGGACTGCCAGTCGTTTGAGGACGGTCATGAGATCGTCTGCTCGCCCGACGATCTGGGCGCGGTCCGCGAGGCGCTCGAGGACCGGCTCGGGCCGCCGGAGAGCGCCCGGCTCGGCTGGCGGCCGCAGGTCAACGTGCCGGTCGGGCAGGACCAGGCCGAGACCCTGTTCCGGCTGCTCGAGACCCTGGACGACAACGACGACGTCCAGCGGGTCACCGCCAACTTCGAGGTCGACGACGAGGTGCTCGAGCGGCTGTCCGCCTGATGCGCCTGTTGGGCCTCGACCCCGGGCTGCAGCGTACCGGCTGGGGCGTGATCGAGGTCCACGGCAACGCGCTCAGTTTCCTTGCCGCAGGCGTCGTCGCCACCGCGGCCAGCGACGATCTGGCGCGCCGGCTGGATGCGCTCTACCGCGGCCTGAAGGAGGTCGTCAGCTGCCATGGCCCGAGCGTTGCCGCGGTCGAGGAGACCGTGGTCAACCGCAACGCCGGCTCCTCGCTCAAGCTCGGCCAGGCGCGCGGCGTCGTGCTGCTGGCCGCCGCGCATGCCGGCCTCACGGTCACCGAATACGCCTCCAAGACGGTCAAGCGCACCGTGGTCGGCACCGGCGCCGCCGACAAGCGCCAGGTCGCGATGATGGTCCGCACGCTGCTGCCGACCAGCGGTGCGGTGACCGCCGACGCCGCCGACGCGCTTGCGGTGGCGCTTTGCCACGCCCATCACCAGGCCGGCCGCGATCGGCTCGCACGCGCGCTGGCCGCGGCCGGGCCGGCGCCGTGATCGCACGGCTGCGCGGCCGCCTCGACAGCGTCGGCGAGGACCATGCCGTGGTCGACGTCGGCGGGGTCGGTTATCTGGTGGTCTGTCCGGCGCGCACGCTTGCGACGATGCCGTCGGCCGGCGAGGCGGTCGACCTGCACGTCGAGACCCAGGTCCGGGCGGAGAGCATCACGCTTTACGGCTTTCGCGACCCGGCCGAGCGCGCCTGGTTCCGCCTGCTGCAGACGGTCCAGGGGGTCGGCGCCCGGGTCGCGCTCGGCGTGCTCTCGGTGCTCACGACCGATGCCTTAGCGCGCGCGGTCGCCGCTCAGGACAAGGCGGCGCTGACCCGGGCGAGCGGGGTCGGCCCGCGCCTCGCGACCCGGATCACTGCCGAGCTCAGGGACCGCCTGGTCGATTTTCCCGCGCCCGGCAGCCTGGCTGCGACCGCTCCGCTCGCCGCCGCCGGCGGCCCGCTCGCCGATGCCCTCTCGGCTCTGATCAACCTCGGCTACGGCCGCAGCGAAGCCCACGCCGCGATTGCCAAGGCTGCCGCCAGCCTCGGCGAGAAGGCCCCGGTCGATGCCTTGATCCGGACCGGCCTCCAGGAGCTGACCGGCGTCTAGCCGGTTGCAGCGGCCTCGGGTCTGAGCGCCCGGCGAGGCAGGGCGTTCGGCCGGGCTCAGGCCTCAACCGCGAGCGCGGGCGTCGGCTTCAGGCCGACGCGGATCGGATCGCCCGGCCGGAAGCTCGCGACTTCGGCGCTCGGCACTTGGGCCAGGACCAGCGTGCCATCGCCAAGGCGCACCTGAACGCGCGCGATCGAGCCCAGGAAGCTAGCGCTGACCACCCGATCCGGCCCGCCGGGATCCGGCGTCAGCTCGATCGTCTCGGGCCGGACCAGGACCGTCACCGGCCCATCGGCGGCCGATCCCGCCAGAAGGGGCAGGCGCGTGTTCAGGATGGCCGCCGTGCCGGCCTTGGCCTCGCCGCGGATCCGGTTCGAGAGGCCTACGAAGTCGGCGACCTGAGCGGTCCGTGGCCGCTCGTAGAGTTCGGCCGGCGGCGCGATCTGGGCGACGCGGCCGGCGAAGATGACCGCGACCCGGTCAGCGATCGCCAGCGCCTCGTCCTGGTCATGGGTCACGAACACGGTCGTGATCCCGACCTCGGTCTGGACGCGGCGGATCTCGTCGCGCAGCGTCGAGCGGACCTTGGCATCCAGCGCCGACAGCGGCTCGTCGAGCAGCAGGACCTGGGGCTCGATCGCGAGCGCCCGGGCGAGCGCCACCCGCTGCTGCTGCCCGCCGGACAGCTCGTGCGGGTAGCGGTTGCCGTGCCGGCCGAGGTGCACGAGCTCGAGCAGCCGGTCGGCGACCTTGCGCCGTTCCGCGCCCGCCATGCGGCGCAGGCGCAGCCCGAAAGCGACGTTCTCGCGCGCCGTCAGATGCGGGAACAGGCTGTACGCCTGGAACACCATACCCATGTCGCGCCGGCTGGCCGGCATCAGGGTGATGTCTTGGCCGTCGAGCAGGACGCGGCCCGAGTCCAGCCGCTCCAGGCCAGCGAGTGAGCGCAACGCGGTGGTCTTGCCGCAGCCCGAGGGGCCGAGCAGAACCACGAGTTCGCCCGGCGCCAGATCAAGCGACAGGCCGTCGAGCGCACTGACCTCGCCGAACCGGCGCCGCAGCTCGATCAGCTGGACGCGGACGCCGGCGCGGGACGGGCGGCCGGCGGCGGCGACCGGCGCCGGGCTGCGCTCGATCGAGCGCTGCACGGTCATTCGTCCGCCACGCGCACGCGGGCGCGGCCGCTCTGGTCGACGAACGACAACAGGAAGAGGAGCGCTGCGGCCAGCAGCAGGGCGGCGAGCGAGACCGCGACCGCGATGCTCGCATTGCGCTTGCCCAACAGATTGATCACGACTTGCAAGGTCTCGAAATTGAGCAGCGAGGAGATCGTGAACTCGCCGAGCACGAGCGCCACCGAAATCAGCGCCGCCGACATGATTGCGCCCTTGATGTTGGGCACGACGATCCGCCAGATCACGCCGAACCAGGAGCAGCCGAGGCTGCGCCCGGCCTCGGCCAGGGTCACGAGATCGAGAGTGCCGAGACCGGCGGCGAGCGCGCGGTAGGCGAACGGCAGCACGAGGATCGTATAGACGAAGGTCAGCGTGTTCGGCGATTCCCCGAGCAGATCCCAGACCCAGCGGTAGACCGGGGCGAGCCCGACGACCAGCACGATCGCCGGGATGGTCAGCGGCAGCAGGCAGATGAACTCGACCGCGCGCAACAGTCTCGGCAGCCGGAGCTGCACCCAAACCATGGTCGGCAGCATCAAGAGGAGCATCAGGCCGACGGTCAGCACCGCGAGCTCGAGCGACACCCGGATCGCCCGCAACAGATCCGGGTTGGCGCCGATCGCGAGCCAGGCGGCAAAGCTGCGCTGACCGCCGATGCCGCGGGTCGAGAACTCGAGCATCGCGAGCAGCGGCAACAGCATATAGGCGCCAGTCGCCAGCAGGACCGCCCAACGCAGCGCGCCGGAGCGCTGGCCGGCGCCACTCAGCGCAGCCATCGCGAGGTCCGCTTCTGCAGCAGCGCGTAGACCGACATGGTCAGAGCCACGATCACGATCATGCCCAAGGACAGCGCCTTGCCGACGTTCTCATGGCCGAGCACGATCTCGCTGGTGAGAAAGGTGCCGATCCTGAGCGGCACCAGCGGGCTGGCCTGTGAGATCAACGCCTTGGCGGTCGCATAGGCCGAGAACGCGTTGGCGAACAGCAGCAGCGTCGCGCCGAGGAATGACGGCCACAGGATCGGGAAGCCGACGTGGCGCCAGTAGGTCCAACCGCTGCCGCCCAGGCTCTCGCAGGCTTCCCGCCATTGCGGCCGCAGGCCCTCGACCGCGGGCAAGAAGACGATCACCATCAGCGGGATCTGAAAATAGGTATAGACCAGCACGAGGCCGGGCAGCTCGTAGATCCAGCCGCCCCAGGCGAAGGTATCGAGGCCCAGCCGCTCGTGCAGGAACAGCGTCACCAGGCCGTTGAAGCCGAAGGTCGCAAGGAAGGCGAAGGCGAGCATGACGCCGCCGAACTGGGCGAGCGTGCCGGAGCCGGCGAGCACCAGACGGCGCAACAGGCCGTCGCGACGGCCGACCGAGATCGCCCAGGCGAGCAGCCCGCCGAAGACCGCACCGAGCACCGCGGTGACCGCGGATAGCACGATCGAGGTCACGAAGGCCTGCAGATAGCTGCCGGTCACGGCCTGCTCGAGGTTGCCGAGCGTCAGCCCGCCTTCGGGGTCTTCGAACGCGCCGATCACGACCAAGACCGTCGGCCAGAGCAGGAACAGCGCGACGAAGACCGCAAACGGCAGCACGCCCAGGTAGTCGAGCCGGCGGCGCAGCCCCGCGCCGATGCCGCCGCGCGAGGCGACGGCACCGGCCGGAGACGCTGCCGGGGCGAGCGGCGGCGCGCCCGCTTTGGAGACGCCCGGCGTCACTCGACCGCCTGCTCCCAATGCTCGAGCAGGTACTGCTGCTGGCTCGCGAGCTGATCCTGGGTCAGGAACACCGGCGTGCCCTTGGCTTCCGGCAGGTTCGCCATCGCTGCCTTGTCGACCGTGCCGGCCTTGGCCATCGCCTCCAGGCGAACCGGGCGGGCGAAACCCTGCAGCCAGATGTTCTGGCCCTCGTCGGAATACAGGAACTCCTGCCAAAGCCGCGCGGCCGCCGGATGCGGGGCGTCCTTGTTGATCGCCTGGACATAGAAGGCGCCGACCACCGCACCTTCGGGCACCACCAGCTTCCAGTCGCGCTGGCCCTTGAGCGCCTCGGTCTGCGCGACGTTCAGATACTCCCAGTCGAGCACGACCGGGGTCTGACCGGAGGCGATCGTCGCCGGCGTCGGATCGACCGGCAGGAAGTTGCCGGCCCCCTTCAGCTCCTTGAAGAATTCGACGCCGGGGGCGATGTCGTCGGCCGAGCCGCCGTTGCCAAGCGCCGCCATCATGACGCCGTGGAAGCCTGCGGACGCCTGGGTCGGATTGCCGTTGAGCGCGACCTTGCCGCGGTACTCCTCCTTCAGGAGATCGCCGACGCTGGTCGGGGCCGGCACGCTGCCGGCGTCGTAGCCGATCGACATGTAGCCGCCGTAGTCACTGACCCAGGCGCCGTCCGGGTCCTTGAGCACGTCCGGAATGTCGTCCCAGGTCGCAACCTTGTAGGGGCTGAACAGGTCGGTGTTGCGCAGCGCGACGTTGCCGCCGAGGTCGAACACATCAGGCGCCCGATCCTGACCGCGCAGCTGATTCGCGGCGTTGATCTCGTCCTGGCTGCTGCCGTCGGGCTGGGCGCTGTTGACCTTGATCCCATACTTTAGCGCGAATGTATCGATCATCTTGCCGTAGTTGGCCCAATCGGGCGGCAGAGCGATGACGTTCAGCTCGCCTTCCTCCTTGGCGGCCGCGATCAGCTGGTCCATGCCGCCGAAATCGGCGGCGCTGGTCGCAGTCGCGGCATCCGCAGCCACGGCGCCGCCGCCGCTGAGCGCCAGCAGAGCCATCGCGGCGGCTCCGAAGAGCCAGGGCGGGGCGTTAAATTCCATCCTTGCGCGAACGTGATCAGTCATCGCTAGTCTCCCTTTCCTAGCTGGGCGAAACGATCCATTGCGAGTCGCACGCTGCCGGCAGTTTTGTGACGCGAATAAGACAAGGCTCGGGACGACGGCGGCCGGCGCATCGTCACCCGAACTCGCTGCGCTGGTAAGCCGCGTGAGCGAGCCAGTCGGGGTTGATCTCGACGCCCCAGCCCGGTCCGGCGGGAATCTCGACCTTGCCGTCCCGCGCCACCAGCGCCGGCGCGAAGACGCCATCCGGCCATGGATAGTGGTCGGCGGTCTCGATCGAGAACTCGACGTAGGGCCCGCCACCGGCGATCGCGCCCATCAGGTGCAGCGTGAAGACCGTGACCAGCGAGAGGTTGGCCGAATGCGGCGTGACCGGCAGGCCGACCGCCTGCGCCATCGCCACGACCCGCAGAGTCCGGCTGAGCCCGCCGAGATAGCAGACGTCGGGCTGGACGACATCGACGGCGCGCATTCCGGTCAAGCGCCGCCAGGTCGGCAGCTCGCAGTCCTGCTCGCCGCCGGTGACGGCGACGTCGAGCGCGTCGGCGACCTCCTTGGTCCACTCCAGCTCCCAGTACGGGCATGGCTCCTCGAAGTGGCAGATACCGTGGCCCTCGAGCATCCGGCCGACCTCGATCGCCTTGCCCGGTGAATAGCAGCTGTTGGCGTCGACCAGCAGCGCCACGTCGTCGCCCAGGGCCGCGCGGACCGCGGGCACGATCGCCTCGGTGCGGCCCGGCCACTCGTCCTGGTCATGGCCGCATTCGCGGCCGATCCGGATCTTGAACGCGTCGTAGCCGTGGCGCTCGCGCAGCCGGACGAGGCGCTCGGCTTCGGCCTCGGGCGCGATGTCCCGGCGCATGCTGGAGCCGTAGACCCGAAGCGCGCGCGGCTCGCCGCCGAGCAGCTCGCAGACACTTTTGCCTTCGAGCTTGCCGCGCAGGTCCCAAAGCGCCGTATCGAGGCCCGCCAGCGCGCGCCAGACGTAGGAGCCCGGGAACTTGTGCTCGCGATCGGCGATCAGGTCGATCAGAGGTTCGGGGTCGAGCGCGCTCCGGCCGAGCGCGTGGGGTGCCACCTGCCGGTGGACGACCAGCGCGGTGATATCGGCGTTGTACGGCGACACCTGGCCCCAGCCCTCGGCGCCGGTTTCGCTCCTGACGCGGAGCAGGCCCAGGTGCGGGGTGCTGAAGGTCTCGATGCTCGCGATGCGCATCCCGCCCCGGTCTCCGCCGCTCGCCCAGCACCGGCTCAGAAGACGATCACGTTGCGCAGCGCGTCGCCGCCGGCGGCCGAGGCGATGGCATCGTTGATTTCCTCCAGCGGGTAGCGACCGGAGATCAGCTCGTCAAGCTTCAGGCGGCCGCGCAAGTACCAGTCGGCCAGCATCTGGACGTCAAGCGGCATCCGCACCGAGCCCATCTTGCTGCCCAGGATGCGGAGCGCGCGATCGGCGAGGTCCACCGCTTCGAGCCGGACCTGGACGCCGTCCGCAGTCATGCCGACGATCACCAGCGTGCCACCCCGGCGCAGCAGTTGAGCACCTTGCTCGATCGCGGCCGCGCTGCCGGCAGCGACGAAGACGTAATCCGCACCTCGGCCCTCGGTCAGCGAGCGCACCGCGGCCCGGACATCCTGCTGGCCGGGGTGGATCGCATGGCTCGCGCCAAAGGTGCGGGCGGCCGCGAGCTTCCGCTCCGAAAGGTCGATCGCGATGTTCGTGCGGGCGCCACCGAGGGCGGCGCCCTGGACGCAGTTGAGGCCGACGCCACCGGTGCCGATGGTCGCGACGTGGCTGCCCGGACGCATCGCTGCGGTGTTGAGGACGGCGCCGACCCCGGTGATCACGCCGCACGCCAACAGGCAGACGACCTCGAGCGATAGCTCGCGCGGGATGGCGACCACCTGCGAGGCATCGACCACGACCGCCTCGGCGAACGCGGCCGTGCGCAGCCCCTGGCGGATCGGCGAGCCGTCGGCCGCGCTCAGCGGCGAGCACAGATCGAGCGGCAGCTTGGTCTCGCACAGCTGGCGCTCGCCCCGGGAGCAGAACGGGCAGTGACCACAGGCGCGCAGCAGCGTCACCACGACGTGGTCGCCCGGCCCGAGCCTGGCGACGCCGACGCCGACCTGCTCGACGATGCCTGCCGCCTCGTGTCCGGCCACGGCCGGCAGCTCGCCACCCCACGCGCCCGCGATGAACATCAGGTCGCTGTGGCAGATCGCGCAGGCTGCGATCCTGACCTTGACCTCGCCCGCCCGCGGTTCCGCGAGGTTCACCTCCTCAATCGCGAGGGGTGTCCTGAACCCGCGACAGACCGCGGCCTTCATGCGGACCTCCAACCGGAGGCCGGCTCGGGACCGATCTGGACCGAGGGCTTCCGTAATCAGGCCAAAGTGCGCCTTCGCGGACCCGCGGTCAATCCGCCCCGCCGCCGCTTCGCGGTCGGAGACCGTTTAGACGGGCAGCGCCGCCGGCACTCGCGGCGGCAATCTGGTCCTCGGTGCGCAAAGAGATCTTCAAAGGGCTTTGTACATGATCGTCGTCGAATCGAGGCGGTCTTGGAACGGGTCGCGGCAATACTCCGGGATCACGCCTGCTGTCTTGTAGCCCAACTTCGCATAGAGCAGCTCGGCCGGGTCGCCCGTGCGCGTATCGAGTGTGAGCAGGCTGCGGCCCAGTCGTTTCGCGAGGCCCTCGAGTTCGGCCATCAGCGCGCGCGCAATGCCCCGACGACGGAGACCGGGGTGGACCAGCAGCTTGGAAACCTCTGCCCGGTGGCGCTGGTTGGGCATCGTGTCACAATTCAATTGAACCGAGCCCGCAACCCGGCCGGTTGCCTGCGCGACCAGCGGGATTCGCGCGCCGGCTCGCACCGCCGGCAACACTTTGTTGCGCCAGAACGCCCGGCTGTCGTCTTCGGTGTAGGGCAGGACGAAGCCGATGCTGGCCCCGTCGTGGACGCAGGCATGCAAGAGCGCGCCAAGTTCCCGGAGATGACTTTCGATGTCGTCCGCCGAGAAAATTGAAATGGTGGCAGGTTTTTCCGCGCTCATAATGTATCACACGACAAATAGGACGTATGTCGCTACGCAATGCTCAGGGGGCGCGACTGACCTGACTGCGCCTTGCCAGCTCGTCCAACGGCCAGTTACGCCCATTGCGTAGAACTTTCAGGTGCTGCGCAATCCGCTGGTCAATGGAGGCCTCAGCAGCTTTCCTCCTACCCGAGAAAATATTTCGGATAGGGGAAGAAGTCTACTGGATCATGCTCCCGTTCGAAGGGCCGACTGGGCGATCAGGAGCGTTGCTTCCGGGCAACATTGAACGACCTCGGCGCCAAGCGGTTAGCCGAATCCTGCGCCGAGGCCCTGAAACCGGTAGGTCATCTCGCTGCGAGCGTGCCTCGGCGCACCGCGGCCTCGTAGCGTTCGGCGAGCCGCGCGAACACCTTGCGGCCCTCCTCCAGGCCGCAGGACGCGACCTCGCCGGCGTCGAGCCTCGGCATCAGCCGCCGGATCGCAAACTCGATCTGGCGCGCGTTGAGCGCGATCTGCTCCGCCCGGGCCTTGTCATCGTAGACGGACGTCATCGTGATCCTCCTGGGCATCGTATCTCATTAGCGATCACGGCTCCGAGGCGGCTCCATCATTTGTTACTGGTGCGACAACGGCCGCTTGCGCGTGCACGCTGGAAATATCCCGGTTCAAAGCATCGCGCCAGGAGGCGAGCGGTTTTTTTGTCACGCTGTGGCGGCGTTGCAACTACTGCGGCTTCGAGGCTGTCCCCGCTTCACCCGCGAGCGGGCGGGGTCACGACCTGATACGAGCACTCGAAGGCAGCGGCGGCGACGCGATAGGTGTCTTCGGGATTGGCAGGATTGCGCATGATGGCATCGCCCGGTCGCGCCGCCATCGGCTCGCCCCAGGGGGCGGCGAACGTGAACGCCCCCTCGCCGTCGCCGACGACGAAAAAGCGCATCTCCGGGCCTTGCGGCCGGAACTCGCGCCAGCCGTGGGTATCCGGCTGCGAAAGCGGGCCCAGGTATCGCTCCGCGAAGGTCCCGGCCCTGACCAGATACTCTTCGTTGCCGGTGATCGGGCACCGGTTGCGGACCACCCAATCGCCATCGGCGGCGGGCTTGCTCTGGGTTTCCCGCCCCTCGCCCTTGATCAGCGTGACGATGATCTCGCCGGGCCGGGCTGGGCGCGCGTCGACCGGCTTGGTCTTGCGGGCAGTCCCGACCCGCCCGGCCGCCTCCGCGGCCGCGAACAGCGCGTGCACATCACGTTCGGCCAATTCCCCGTCTTTCGCAGGCGCCGGCGCGGCCAGCGCGAGCAGGACGGCGATAACCCCGAAAACCATGCGATAGCGCATCATGTCGCTCGCTCCTTGGCGCGTCGATGACCCCCGGCCGCGCCGCGATCGGGACGATCGCCTTGGGCGCTGTCGGCTTGCTCAGGGCCGCATCCTCGGATAAGGGTTGCCATAAGCGATTATGCAGCCAACTGGGAGGACGGGATGGCGAGCAGGCCCAGTTTCTGGCGCGCTCTGGCGCTCGCGGCGGGTGGATTGCTGCTCGGCGGCGGCGCGCTGGCGCAGGTCCCCGAGAGCGCGTTGCTGCCGACCGCCGAGGAGCATCCCACGGCGACGCTGCCGGAGGCCAGCCCGCACTGGGTCTACATCCTCGAGCCGGTGTTCCCGCACATCATCGTGACCAAGGTCTGGATCGTCGACGGCGACAGCCTGAACGTGGTCGGCATGATCAATGGCGGCTACCTCGCCAACCTCGGCCTCGCTGACGGCGCCAGCCAGCTCTACATGGCCGAGACGTTCTGGTCGCGCGGCTCGCGCGGCGACCGCACCGACATGGTCACGACCTTCGACGGCCGCACGCTCGACCTCAAGGGCGAGGTCGCTTTGCCGCAAGGCCGGTTCCTCGTCGTGCCCAAGAAGTACGATGGGGCGCTCACCACCGACGGTCGCTACATGCTGTCGTTCAACATGGATCCGGCGACCTCGGTGAGCGTGGTCGACGTGCAGAAGCAGTCATATGTCGGCGAGATCGAGACCCCTGGCTGCGGGCTGATCTTTCCCTCGGCGCCGCGCCGGTTCTCGATGGTGTGCGCCGACGGCTCGCTGCTCACGGTCAATTTCGACGAGAGCGGCCAAGCGCAACTGACCCGCGGCGAGCCGTTCTTCGACGCCGAGAACGACCCGGTGCTGGAGCACCCCGGCTTCTCCCAGCAGACCGGCCAGGCCTTCTTCGTTTCCTACGGCGGCACCGTCTACCCGGTCGACTTCTCTGGCGAGCAGCCACAGGCCGGTGAAGCCTGGTCGCTGCTCAGCGGCGAGGAGAAAGGCAAATGGTGGCCGGGCGGCTGGCAGCTGGCTTCCTACCATCCCGGGAGCAACCGCCTGTTCGTGCAGATGCACGAAGGCACCAAGTGGACTCACAAGCAGCCCGGCCAGGAGATCTGGGTGTTCGACGTGAACAGCAAGCAGAGGCTGCAGCGGATCGAGCTCGAGGAGCCGGCATTTTCCGTGATGGTCACCCAGGACGACCAGCCGCTGCTGTTCGCCCTGTCCGAGGCGGCGTCGATCTCGGTGTTCGACGCGACCTCGTATCAGCACAAAGGCGACGTCGGCGAGCTCGGCATCTCGCCCTATCTGCTGTACGTCGTCGGCGAGTAGGAAACGGCGCCTTGGCAGCCATGCTCGACCCGGCGGCGGTCTGGACGGCGCGGCTCGTGCTGGCCGCGGTGCTCGCCATGGCGGCGTTGGCCAAGCTGCGTGCGTTGGACGAATTCGTCGGTGTCGTGCACAACTACCGCGTCCTGCCCGAACCTCTGGTGCGGCTGGTCGCCTACGCGCTGCCGGCGCTCGAGGCGGCGATCGCGCTGGCGCTGCTGCTGGAACCGACGCGCCGCGCCGGCGCCGTCGCGGCCGCGGCTCTGCTGGTCATCTTCGCCCTGGCCATGGCGGTCAATCTGGCGCGCGGCCGGGTCGAGATCGATTGCGGCTGCTTCGCCGCGACGCTGAGACAGCGGATCAGTTGGGCTCTGGTCGGCCGCAACGTCGTCCTGATCGGGCTTGCGGCGCTCACGATGCCGGCGATCGTGGCGCGGCCGCTGACCTGGCTGGATGCGGTCACGGTCGGCGCCGCCTCGATTAGCGCGGTGCTGCTCTACGTCGCCTTCACCCAGCTGCGCAGCATGGCGCTGCCGCCACGCCCGCGACCCGGGGACGCCGGCTGATGGTCGAGGCGCTGGTCGTCTCCCAGACGGTGCTGTTTTTTCTGCTCGTCGCGCTCAGCGCGGTCGTGCTGGCGCTCGCGCGCCAGATCGGCGTCCTGCATGAGCGGGTGGCGCCGCTCGGCGCGCTGATGACCGATCGCGCGGTCGACGTCGGCCAGCCGGCGCCGCCGCTCGAGGTGACCGACCTGGCCGGCGGCAAGCTCTTGCTCGGCGGCGTGCGCGCGGACGGCAAGAGCCAGCTGCTGCTGTTCGTGGCACCGACCTGCCCGATGTGCAAGAAGCTGCTCGGCGTCGCCCGCTCGTTCATGCGCAGCGAACGGCGCCACCTCTGGCTCGCCCTGATCGGCGACGGCGAGCGCAGCGAGCAGGAGCGCCTCGTCCGCGAGCACAGGCTCGAGGGCTTTCCGTATGTCGTCGCGCCGGTGGTGGGCATGACCTATCAGGTCGGCAAGCTGCCCTATGCCGTGCTGATCGATGAGCTCGGCATCGTGCGCGCCAAGGGGCTGGTCAACAGCCGGGAGCATCTGGAGAGCTTGCTGGTCGCCAAGGAGACGGGCTACGCTTCGATCCAAGCCTATCTCGACGCGGACGGACTGGCGGCGGGCGGCGAGCGGCGGCCGCGGGCCGTCGCGCCGGCCGAGGGCTAAGAACCTGGGGCGGGAGGGGTGATCATGTTCCACCGACAGAGCAATGCCTTCGATCGGACGGTCGAGCGCCTGACGCGCGGTGTTGCCCAGCGCAGCTCGCGCCGCAGCTTCCTGACCAGGCTGGCGGGCTACGTCGTCGGCGGTGCGGCGCTGCCGCTGCTGCCGGTCGATCGCACGGTATTCTTCGTCAAGACCGCGCACGCCCAGGAGTTCGCCAAGACCGCGCAGACCTCCGACCCGACCCAATGCAACTACTGGCGCTACTGCGCGCACGACGGCTACGCCTGCTCCTGCTGTGGCGGCGCGCCGGCGGTCTGCCCGCCGGGATCCTACGCCTCGCCGAGCAGCTGGGTCGGCAGCTGCCTCAATCCCGACGACAACAAGACCTACCTGATCGCCTACCAGGATTGCTGCGGCAAGGACAGCTGCGCGCGCTGCCCCTGCATCGGGACCGAAGGCGAGATGCCGGTATATCGGCCGCAGCTGAACAACGACATCATCTGGTGCTTCGGCGCGCCGAGCATGGTCTATCACTGCTCCTCGGCCGTGCTGATCGGCGAGGCGTGATCCGATCGGGCCTGCTCGCCGCGGCGCTGGCGCTCAGCCTCAGCTCGCCGGCGCTGGCGGAGGACGCCGGGAGCGGACTGTACGCCAAGGTCTGCGTTGCCTGCCATCAGGAGGACGGGCGCGGCGTTCCGGGGGTCTATCCGCCGCTCGCCGACCACGTCGGCCGGTTCGTCGGGCTTCCGGCCGGCCGCGCCTATCTGTCCCGCGTGCTGATGTATGGCCTGTTCGGCTCGATCCGGGTCGAGGATCGGCCTTACAACGGCCTGATGCCGCCCCAGCCGGCGTTCAGCGATGCCGAGATCGCCGCGGTGCTGAACTACGCTCTGACCGAGCTGAGCCAGGACCGGCTGCCGGCCGACCTGGTCCCGTTCGATGCCGATGAGGTCGCCGGGCACCGCGCGCCCAAGGCGAGCTTCTCGCAGATGAAAAAGGAGCGCGAGGCGGTGCTGGTAAAGCTGGCGCAGCAGGCGGGCGCGTCGCCGGCGGTGCCGCGGATCACCGGCGTCGCCCAGGATTTCGCGCGCCAATGCCAGGGCTGCCATGGCGCCGATGGCATGGGGGCGCGCGACGCGATACCGCGCCTGCGCAATTTCGTCGGCTACTTCACCCGGCTGCCCGACGGGCGCGACTACCTGATGCGGGTGCCCGGCGTGGTGTTCGCGCCGATCGACGACCGGCGCCTGGCCGCGGTCCTCAACTGGATGCTCGCGACCTTCAGCCCCGCCGAGATGGCCGCCGATTTCGACCAGTTCACGGCCGGGGAAGTCGCGCAGGCCCGGAAGAAACCGATCGCCCAGGTGCGGACGACCCGGGAACGCCTCCTGGCCGAGCTGCGCGCAGCCGGGGTAGTTTCCGGTCACGACGACGGTCTGATCAGCGCGGCGGTCGCCGGGCCGCAGTAGGCGGTCGTCCTCAGCCCCCGGTCACTTCGAGCATGGCCATCATGCCTTTGTCGCCATGCTCCGAGATGTGGCAGTGATAGACCGTGCGGCCGGGGTAGTCGGCGAGCGGCACCAGCAGATCGATGCGGTCGCCGGGCTTCAGGTTGACCATATCGCGCCAGGCGCGGAACGGCTCCGGCCGCCCGTTGCGCGCGATCACCTGGAAATACCAGGTGTGCAGGTGGAACGGGTGGTCCATCGTGCCGACGTTCTCGACCTGCCAGAGCTCGAGATCGCCGAGCCGCGCCCGGGCGTCGGCCCGGCCCGGATCGAACAGCCGGCCGTTGATGAAGAACATCGCCATCGTGATCCGGCGCCGCACCGAAGCCTGCTCCGGTGGCAGCGCCGGCACATCGGCGAGGCTCGAGGGCAGCGCGATCGGCCCGGCGCCCGGTCGGGGCAGGATGGTCAGCACCGTTCGCGCCGTCGAGTGGTGCGTGGTCCGGCGATCGTAGGGCAGATCACGTAGAGCGAGCGGGCTCGAGCTTTCGAGCTGGATCAGCACGTCCGCGCGCTCGCCGGGCACGAGCAGAACCTCCGCGACCTCGACCGGCCTTTCCAGATAATGACCGTCGGTCGCGATCAGATGCAGAGGCTGAGCCTCGCTCAGCGCTAGGCGAAAGTAGCGGGCGTTGCTGGCGTTGATCAGGCGGAGCCGCAACGTGCTCGCGCGAGCGCGCAAGGTCGGCTGGATGACGCCGTTGGCCAGGATCAGGTCACCCTGCTTGCCCTCGTGCCAGTCCATGATCCGATGCGGTGCGGGCAGGCCCCGCTCGCCGAGCGCGAGATCCCGGAGCAGCACGATCCGCTCATCAGCGCTCGCCAACTCGGGCATCCGGTCCAGCGGCCCGTCGACGATCAGCGGACCGGCGAGCCCCGCCCAAAGCTGGCGGGCGATCGTGCCGTGGGCATGGGGATGATACCAGTAGGTCCCGGCGCTGCCGCGCGGGACCTCGAACTCGTACACGAAGGCCTCGCCCGGCGGGATGTGCAGCCAGATGTTATCGGCGCGGCCGCCGGGCGGTACGTGCAGGCCGTGAAAATGGAGGTTGGTCGCCTCCGGCAACCGGTTCTTGAACCGGAGCCGCGCCGTCTCGCCTTCGCTCAGGCGAATGAGCGGCCCCGGGAAGCTGCCGCCATAGGTCCAAAGGCTGGCGGGGAGGTCACCGGCCATGACCTGGGCCGGGCGGGCGTCGAGGTCGATCTCGACCAAGCCTGGTTCCGGGCGCCGGAATGGCGCGAGCGTGATCTCGGGCAAGGCCTGCGCGTCGGAAGCGGCCGCGCGGCGCGTCAGAAAGGGCGCGGTCGCAAGATTTCCGAGCCACCCGAGCGCGGAGCGGCGATCGATGCTCAATTGTGCGACTTCGACGCGGCGCACGCCCAACCGGCCGCTTCAGGGTCTCGGCGTCACCGGATCGGGCGCGCGCGCAGCTTCGGCGGTCGCCAGCTTGCCGAGCGGTAGCGCGAGGCGGCAGACCAGGCCTTCCCTGCGCCAGTCGAGCTCGACCCGGCCGTCGTGCTGATACTTGATCGCCTGGTTCAGCATCGTGGTGCCGAAGCCGGCGACCGTCGGCGCCTCGACCGCCGGCCCGCCCGCCTCCAGCCAGACCATCCGCAGCTCGGCGCCGCCGGGGTCGAGGTGAGCGGCGAGCGCAACGCTTCCGGTCGGCCTCGAGAGCGCGCCATATTTGGCGGCGTTGGTTGCGAGCTCGTGAAGCCCGAGCGCCAGCGTGAGAGCCTTCTCCGGCTCGAGCGGCAGATCTTGAATGTCCAGCCGAAGGCGGTCGCCGTCGGCGAGGTACGGCTCGAGCGTGGTCTGAACGAGCGACGCCAGGCTCACCAACTTCCAATCGCTGGCGAGCAGGGCGTTGTGCGCCGCGCTCAGCGCCTGGAGACGGCCCCGGAACGCCTCGAGGCACTGATCGACCGAGGTCGCCCTGGAGCCGCTGCGCTCGGCCAGAACCTGCACCACCGCGAGCATGTTCTTGACCCGGTGCGACAGCTCCGCCGTCAGCCTCCGCTGGTGCTCTTCGGCCTGCTTGCGATCGTGAATGTCGGTCGTCGCGCCGAACCAGGCGGTGATCCGACCGCTCGCGTTCCGCACCGGCACGGCGCGGGTCAGGAACCAGCGATACTCGCCATCATGGCGTCGGTTGCGAACCTCGATCTCGTACGCGGTCCCCTCACGCAGCGCCAGATTCCATCTCTCGAGACAGCGCTCCCGGTCCTCGGGATGGAGAACCAGGTCCGGCCACGCCCGGGCGTTTTCCTCCGGCGCGATGCCGCAGAAGTGAAACCAGCGATCGTTGGCGAAGGTGATGAGCCCGTCCGGGCCGGCCGTCCAGACGATGTCCGGGACGGCATTGGCGAGGCCGCGGAAACGTTCCTCGCTCTCCATGAGGGCCTGTTTGGCCCGCTTGTGCTCGGTGATGTCGCGGGCGATTTTCGAGGCGCCGACGATCCGCCCCTTCTGGTTGCGGATCGGCGACACGGTCAGCGAAATGTCGACCAGGCTACCGTCCTTGCGGCGGCGGACGGTCTCGAAGTGCTCGATCTTCTCGCCGCGCCGGATGCGCTCCAGGATCGCAGGCATCTCGTTCGCGCGCTCGGGCGCGGCCAGGATCGCGATCGGGCGGCCGATCACCTCCGCGGCCGCGTAGCCGAACAGTCGCTCTGCGGCGGGGTTCCAGCTCGTGATGATCCCGTCCAGATCCTTGCTCACGATCGCGTCTTCGGAAGACTCCACGATCGCCGCCAGCCAGCCGGCGGTCAGGGGTTCACGGGTTGCCTTGGACCGCAGAGCCATCGGTGCTCCAGCAAAGCCTGCCAACGATGCGAGGCGGGGTCGGACCGCCGCAACGCAACAAGTAGGCCATTTCGGTGCTGGCCCCCAAGAGCTTTTGGGGAACTTTTCACCGATCAGCCGTTACTGCTCGGGCGCCTATGCTGGCTTGGCCGGGGTGGGCAGCATCGGATGAAGTAACTGCGCATCGCCATCGCCGAGGACAGCTGGTTCGTGGCGGAGCATCTCCGCAGCGAGGTGGCGGCGCTCGGCCATATTGTCGTGGGCATGGCGCGCACCGGCGAAGAGCTGGTTGAGCTGGTCGCGCGCGAGCGCCCTGACCTCGCGCTGATCGACATTCGCCTGGCCAACGGCAGCGATGGCTTGGCTGCGGCCAGAGATATCCAGGAGCGCTTTGCCGTGCCGGCGATCGCGGCCACTGGCCATCTCACCCCCGGACAGGCCGAAGCCGCGGATCTGCTGGGACTGCTGAGCAAGCCTTATACGTCGGCCAGCCTGCGAGCGGTCCTGGAGTGCGCCCGCGAGCGACTCCGGAGCGGCGCCCGCAAACCTCTCCTGGTCCGCTGATCGGTGCCCGCGAGCCGAACGCCGGCAGGAACTTTGCCGGGCAGCGCCCGTTTTCGCGCTGGACGAACTTGGGGCTTCCGAGCGGGGGCACAGATGAAGCGAGGCCAGGAGATCCCGGCGAAGGTGCCGGATCAATCCGATGCAGCAGAAGCCACGCGGGCGGCGGGCCTGCGCTACGTGTCCGACGCGACTCCGGGGATCACGCGCCGGCGCGCCGGCCGGGCTTTCTCCTACGGCGGACCGGACGGGCAGCTGGTCAAGGACCCTGCGGTGCTCGCACGGATCAAGTGGCTCGCAATCCCGCCGGCCTGGACCGGTGTCTGGATCTGCCCGGATCGCGACGGCCATCTGCAGGCGACCGGGCGCGACGCCCGCGGCCGCAAGCAGTATCGCTATCATCCCGACTGGCGATTGATCCGCGACGCTGCCAAGTTCGATCGGATGCTGGCCTTCGCCCAGGCGCTGCCGCGACTGCGGGCGCGCGTGGCCGAGGATCTGGCGCGCCGCGGCCTACCCCGCGAGAAGGTCCTGGCGACCATCGTCCGGCTCCTCGAGGTCACGCTGATCCGGGTCGGCAACCAGGAATACGCGCGCGAGAACGGCAGCTACGGGCTGACCACGATGCGCGACCGCCACGTCGATTTCGAAGGCGCCAAGCTGATCTTCGAATATCGCGGCAAGGCCGGCAAGGAGCACCGGATCCTGCTGCACGACCGGCGCCTGGCGCGGATCGTGCGCTCCTGCCAGGAGTTGCCGGGCCAGCGGCTGTTCCAATACGTCGACGAAGACGGCCAGCGGCAGGCGGTCGATTCCGCCGACGTCAACGCCTATCTGCAGGAGATCACGGGCGAGCCGTTCACCGCCAAGGACTTCCGGACCTGGGCGGGGTCCGTGCTGGCCTCGCTCGCGCTCAGCGAATTCGAGAGCTTCGACAGCCAGGCGGCCGCCAAGCGCAACATCACGCGCGCGATCGAGCAGGTCGCCGCCCAGCTCGGCAATACCGTTGCCGTCTGCCGCAAGAGCTACATTCACCCCGAGATCCTCGCCTGCTACCTCGATGGCAGCCTGCTGGGGCTGCTCAAGGGGCAGATCGAGGATGTCCTGCGCGAGGATCTTGCCGGGCTGCGCAGCGAAGAAGCGGCCGTGCTCGCGCTGCTCCAGCAGCGCCTGACCCGCGAGGTCGACCGGCGAGCCTCCGGCCGGGAGCCAGAGCTGAGCGGTCCGGAGCTCAAGGCAGCGCTCCGCCAATCGCTCAAGGACGAGACCGCGAAGGCGGCTGTGGCCGCCGGCTAGGCGCACGTCAGGAGGCGAGCGAGCGGGCCGCCGCCGGGCGCGGGGCGAGCTGGGTGCCAACGAGCTGGGCGAAGACGCCGCCTTGGGCCAGCAGCGCCGAGAAGCTGCCGCGCTCGACGATGCGGCCGGCTTCGAACACCAGGATCAGATCGGCGTCGCGGATGGTCGACAGACGGTGCGCGATGACGAAGGTGGTCCGGCCGCGCACCGCGTTGCGCAGCGCCTGCTGGACTCTGGCCTCGGTCGCCGAGTCGAGCGCGCTGGTCGCCTCGTCCAGGATCAGGATCGCCGGATTCTTGAGCAACGCCCTGGCGATCGCGAGGCGTTGGCGCTCGCCGCCCGAGAGCGTGGCGCCACGCTCGCCGATCAGCGTGCCGTAGCCCTGCGGCTGGCGAAGGATGAAGTCGTGGGCCTCGGCCTGACGCGCCGCGGCCAGAAGTTCGGTCTCGCTCGCCTCCGGCCGGCCGACCCGCAGGTTGTCGGCGATGCTGCGGTAGAACAGCAGGCTCTCCTGAAAGACGACCCCGATGTTGGCGCGCAGCGAATCCAGCGTGAGGTCGCGGATGTCGACGCCGTCGACCCGCACCGTCCCGGCATCCGGGTCATGCAGACGCTGGAGCAGGCGCATCGAGGTGCTCTTGCCAGCGCCGGTCTGCCCGACCAGGGCGATCATCTGGCCAGGCTCGGCGACGAACGACAGATCCGCAACGGCCGGCCGGCCGCCGCGATAGCTCAAGCTGACGCCTTCGAACTCGACCCGGCCCCGCACCCGGCCGAGGCTGATCGCGGCCGGCTTCTCGATCACGGTCGAGGGCGTGTCGAGCACCTCGAAATAGTCCGCGAGCCGGGGCGCCTGGAAGAACAGCTGGTTGATGAAGCCGACCGCCTGGTCCGTGCGGCCGATCAGCTGGGTGGCAAAGCCCATGAAGGTCACGATCTCGCCGACCGTCGCCTGTCCTTGCAGGTGCAGCCAGGTGCCGAGCGCGAAGATCGCGATCAGCGTGATGGTCGAGGTGGCGCCAGAAAGCACGGTCAGGAGCGCCCACCAGTTGAGCACCGGCAGCTGCGCCGCCAACACCTGATCCATCGCGGCGCGCAGCTTGCCGAGCTCGGCCCCGAGCCGCACGAAGCTCTGGATCAGCATCACGTTGCCAAGCGCGTCGCCCGCCTGCTCCGCCAGCGCCGAGTGATAGCTTTCGACCCGCGCCTGGGCGGCATGGGTCCGGCGGAACACGAACCAGGTCGAGCACGCGACCGCCGCCAGCAGCAGGATCAGCAGCGAGCCCAGCCGCCAGTTGAGGAAGAGCGCGAGCGGCAGCAGCGCGAACAGCGCGACCAAGGTCGCGAGGTTCTCGCGCAGCAATGACAGCCAGGTACTAAAGAGCGTGTCGGCGCCCTGCCACATGATCTTGAGCTGTCGACCGGAGTGGGTGTCGCCGTGAAATGCCTGCGGCAGCTGCAGCACGTGCTCGAAGTAGCGGCTCATCGCCGCCAGGCGCCGGCGCTGGCAGAGCCGGTCGGCGTGCACGGCGACCAGGATGCCGGCGCCGATGCTGCCGATGCCGATCAGGCCCCATAGACCGAGCAGGAAAGGATCAGCCGCCAGCTGTCCTGATCCGAGGCGCTGGCGGTCAGCGTGTCGATGATGCGGCCGAACAGCAAAGGGCCGGCGAAGCCGGTGCCCGCGAGCGCGATGTTGGCCAGCGCCAGGGCGAGCGCCAGCCGCCATTCCGGCGCGAGCAGGCCGACGACACGGCGGTAAAGGCGAACGAGCTGCATTCCGTGACCGGCAGTCCGAACCGACGCCCGATCAGGGGTAGCCTTCGATGGTTAATCACTCCTTAGCAGCAGGCGTTTGATTCCGGGCCGCGGCCGGGAACCGCCCCGCCTCCCGCTCGTTTGCCATCGACATCCCTTCCAGGCGGGAGCGAGCCATGGCGGAAGTCGTGACCGATCACGAGACCATCCGGAAATGGGCGGAAGCCAAGGGCGGCAAGCCCGCCGCGGTCGACCGCACGCACCAGGGCGGCGATGTCGGTATCATCCGGATCATGTTCCCGAAAGCGCAGCAGTCCCAGCACGAGAACCTGGTCGAGATCTCCTGGGATGAGTTCTTCCGGGAGTTCGAGAGCCGCAAGCTCGCGCTGGTCTTCGAACAGGACAGCATGTTCAACAAGATCGTCGGCCGGGACACGGCCGAACGCCGCGAGCACGGCGCAGCGCGCCACTGACAAACCCCACGCGCGCGAGGTCTCCCAGCGCGCCCGGGCCCGCTATCCCCGGCCACAAAGGCCCACCTCGGGTGCGGCGTCAGGGCATCCGGCCGCCCGATATGACGGCGCCGCGCCAGGCGGGCTCCGGGGCGGCCGGTTGCTCGGCTTCGGCGATCAAAGCCTCCAGCTCGCGCGCGCGGTGGGCGGCGGTGTGCGCGCTCAGCACCCTGGCGCGCGCCGCCGCACCGACCGCGCGCCGATGCGCCTCCGGAAGCTCGCGCAGCCAGCGCAGCATATCGTCTGGCGAGGCAGCGAGCAGGATCTCGCGTCCGGGCTCGAACAGCGTCTCGATGCCGGGCCATGTGTCGCTGATGATCGGGGTGCCGCAGGCCGCCGCCTCGAACAGACGCACGCTTGGCGAGAACCCTGCGGTCACCATGTCGGCGCGCGTGACGTTGAGAGTGAAGCGCTGGCTGCCGTAGAAGGCGCGGTGACGATCCGCCGGCAGGTAGTCGACGCGGGCGACGTTGCCAGGCCACGTGACGCCGGCGGGTAGAGCGGGCCGGCGACCGCGAACCGTCCGGCCGGCCAGCGGCGGGCGGTCTCGATCAGGAGGCGGTCGAGCTTCGGCTGGCGGTCGGCGCTGTAGGTCCCGAGGTAGCCGAGATCGACCGTCGCCTGGCCCGGCTCGGCAAAGTACAGCTCCGGGTCGACCGCGCAGTAGAGCGGCCGCGCCCTCTGGGCACCGTAGTCGCGCTCGATGCGCGCGAGCGTCGGCCCGCCGGTGAACGACAGGTAGAGGTCGTAACCCGGGATCAGATCGGCCGACAGATATTCGTGATCGCCACGAGCGAGCTTGGCGAGCGTGACCGGCGTGTCGATGTCGTAGAAGGCGGTAACGCCGCGGGCGGTGGCAAGCACGAAGCGGCCGACGGTGACCCCGTCCGGCACATAGGAGCCGACGATCACCAGATCGGCATCCCGCACCGGGCGCGAGAACCGGGCTGCGAGTTGCTCGACCGAGTCGTAGAGCAGGGTCCGGCAGAACGGCGGCTGTGGCAGGTCGCGGTTGGCGGCGTACCAGGGCCGGTCGCGCTCGAGGAACAGCACGTCGTGGCCGCGCGCGGCGAGCGCCCGCAGCAGCGCCCGATAGGTGGTGGCGTGGCCGTTGCCCCAGCTCGAGGTGATCGAGAGCCCGAGGACGACGATCGAGCGCCGGTGGCGATCGGTCATGCGGCCCTCACCCGCTCGCGCCGCGTCCGCTCAAGGACCGCATCGACTTCGGCCGCCCGGCGCTGATAAGTGTGCTGGTCGAGCACGCGCCGGCGCGCCGCCGCGCCGATGGCCTGCGCCCGCTCCGGGCTCAGCGCTGCGAGCTGGGCCGCGACCTCGGCGCCGTCGCGGGCGACCAGGATCTCGCGCTCGGGCTCGAGGAACTCCTCGATGCCGGGCCAGCTGTCGGTGATGATGCAGGCGGCCGCGCCCGCCGCCTCGAAGATCCGGGTCGGCGGCGAGGAGCCGTAGCGGGCCATGCACGCGCGGTTGACGTTGAGCACGGCGCGCGCGGAGCAGTTGATGGCGTTGTGCTCGCCGGTGAAAACGTGGCCCAGGCGGCGGACGTTCGGCGGCATCGGCTTGTCCGCCCAGCCGCTGCCGCCGAGCAGGAACCGCCGGTGCGGCAGCGCCGCCGCGGGCTCGAGGAAGAAGGTCTCGACCCGCGCCTCACGGTCGGGCAGCCGGTTGCCGATGAACGCGAGATCGGCCGCGAACCGGGGCTGCGCCGGAACCGGGTAATGCGTGTCGACGTCGAGCGCGTTGTAGATCGGAACGCAGTCCCGCGCGCCCAGCGCCAGGTACGCCTCGACCACCCGCTCGCCACCACCGTAGGTGAAGACCAGATCGTAGCTCGGGATCAAGGCCCGCAGCGGCTGGGCCGGATCCTGCGCGATCGCCTCAAGCGTCGCCGGCGCGTCGACGTCCCAGTACGCCACCAGCGAGCGGGGCCCGGCGAGCGCCGGCACCGCCGCCTCGAGCAGATCGTCGAGCACGCCGACGCCGCTCGCCTTGACGATCAGGTCCGCCCCCTGCGCCTGCTCGAGCGCCTGCTCGGCGCCGGTCCGGGTCGCCGGGTAGACGACGACCCGCGCCCAGGGCGGGTCCGCGATGTCGCGGTGCTGCTGGCGCCCGAACGCGTCGGGCTCGAAGAAGGTGATCTCGTGGCCGCGTGCCGCGAGCGCCCGCAGCAGCCCGCGGTAATAGGTGGCCGCACCATTCCAGTACGCCGAGACCAGGCTCGAGCCGAAGAACGCGATCCGTATCACGATGCCTCCTGCACCTGTCCGACCGGCGGGCCGGCGCCCAGTTCGCGGCAGATCGAGAGCAACTCGTCGACCCGGTGCGCGCAGGTATGGCGGGCGCGGATGGTCTCGAGCCCGCTGGCGGCGAGGCCCCCGGCGAGCGCAGGGTCGGCGAGCACGGCGCGCAGTGCCTCCGTCATCTCGGCGCCATCGCGCGCGACCAGGAAGTCGGTGCCCGGCCGGAACAGGCCCTCGACGTCGCGCCAGGGCGCCGAGACCAAGGGGATGCCGCAGGCGAGCGCCTCGAACACGCGGATCGTCGGTACGCCCGGGAGGGTCTGGACGTAGGGCCGGCGCGGCACGTGCACGGTCACCCGGTGGCGGGCGAAGGCACGCGGGACCTCGGCGTTGGCGAGCCAGCCCCCATAGGTGATGCCGGCCGCGGCCAGCGCGCGCCGCGCGGCCTCCGGATAGCGGACGCCATGAACGCGCGCGCCGAGGCCGAGGGCGCGCACCGGCTCGAGCAGAAACTCGGCGAGCTCGGCCGTGCGCTCGTCGTCGCCCCAGTTGCCGATCCACACCAGACCGGCCTCGGGCGCCGGGCCGGGCCCAGGTCGAAACAGGCTCGTGTCTGCCGCCTCGTGCCAGGTCCAGACCCGCCGGGCCCAGCCGTTGCGGAGATAAGCCTCGCGCACCGCGGCACCGAACGCGAGCACGCCGTCGTAGCCTTCCAGGGGCAGCGCAGCCATTGCCGCCGGGTCGCTGACCGAGCGGTGATGGGTGTCGTGGAACAGGAGCAGGTAGCGGCCGCCATTGCGACGATGGCGGCCGAGCCGGGCGACCAGCGCCGGCTCGTTCCACTCGTGGACCAGGACGACGTCGGCGCCATCGAGGGCGGCATCGAGGTCGAGGCCGCCCAGCTCGTAGGTCTCCGGCCGGAGGTCCGGGAATTGCCTCGCGAAGCGGCGGAGCTCGATCTCGCCCTGATCGGCCAAGAGCTGGGTCCGGCTCCAGCCGGCGGCCGGCTCGAGCGCTCGCACCTCGTGGCCGCGCGCCTGCAGCGCCCGCACGATGCCGCGCAGGAAGTGAGCGTTGCCATGATTCCAGTCGGAGACCAGCGAGTGCGCGAACAGGACGAAGCGCATCGCGCGCCTCAGTCCGCCGCGCCAGCCGGCAAGGTGGCCGAGGCGTGCTCGAGCGGCCGCAGGGCCGCGGCGTGCTCGTAAGCGTCGAGGTAGTCCCGGGACATCAGCTCCAGCGAGTAGCAGAGGCCGCGCGCCCGGGCGGTGCGGCCGAAGTGGGCGCGCAGCGCCGGCCGCTGGATCAGGTCCAGCAGGCTCGCAAGGAGTGTCTCGTGGTCGTCCGGCGGCACGAACAGAGCGGCATCGGACCAGAGCTCACGCAGCGTCGGAATGTCGCCCAGGACCAGCGCGCAGCCCGACAGCGCCGCCTCGAGCACGCCGAGTCCGAACGGCTCGTAGCGGGCCGGCGAGGCGTAGATCGACGAGGTCGCCAGCCAGTCCCTCACCTGCGCCCGCTCGAGCAGGTTGAGGCAGAGCAGATTCGACGGCGGCTCGCCCTCGCCGGTCGGCGGCCGCCAGTCGCCGGCGACGATCACCGGCCAGGGCAGGTTCGGCGCCACCGCGTCGAGCGCGCGCACGTTCTTGGCGTCGTCCCAGACCCGCCCGGCGCTGAAGACGACGTCGCGCTTGGCCTCGCTCTTGAACAGGTTGGCGTCGACGCCGTTGTGGATCACGCGAGCGCCGGGGCGCCAGCCGTAGATCGCCTCGATCTCCCTGAGGTGCGCCGCGGTCGGCGCGACCACGAGATCGGCCGCCGTCATGCCGGCAGCGGCGGTGCGGGCATAGGGATCCCAGCTCTCCGGCAGGCGCTGGCCGTGGACGCCGCGCCACCACGACTGCACGCAGGAATGCGCGACCACGATCCGGGGCGCCTGCCAGGGCAGCGGCGCATGGGCATAGCCGTTGAGATGCACCACGTCCGGGGCGTGGCGCTGCTCGAGCTGCAGCAGCCAGTCGCCGGCCCGGCGCACATCCTCCTCCGCATCCGGCATCCACTCCAGCCGCAGCGTGCTGACCTCGAGGACGAGGCCCGGCACCCTTGCAGCATCGGCGCGTTGCGCTTGGCTCGGCGCCGGCCCCATGCTGGCCAGGATCGTGCGCGTCCCGGCCTGGGCGAGCCCGGCGGCCAGATCGAGCGCGTACGACCAGATGCCGCCCAAGGTATCGGTCGTCATCAGCACGGATTGGGTGGTTGCCGGTCTGGTGCTCATGAGCAGGTGCAGCCGCGCTCGAGTTCGGCGAGCGGCCGCGGCTGCTCGTCCTGCAGGTCGCTGAAGGCGTCGAACTGGCCCAGGTAGTGGGCGTGCGCTCGCTCCCAGGCGCGGTCGTCGGGCGGGCCCCAGAGCTTGTTGTAGTCGGGCGAGCCCGGATAGGGGAACAGCGGCACCGGCTCGTTCGCCCAGACGCCCTGCGCGCGCAGCTCCTCGCACCATGCGCGCGCCGCCAGGTCGTCGTCGTAGCCGGAGCTGATCATGTTGGCCTGGACGAAGGCCACGTGCCGCTTGGCCATGACCAGACGCTCGGCCAGCTCGTCGGTGCTCATCCGGCAGTCCTTGTCGAGCGCAGCACGGCCCTCGGGCGTGATGCTCTCGACGCCGGCCTCGATCGACACGCAGCCGGCGCGCCCGAGCAGCTCCAGCATCTCGGGCTTCCACAGATCGATCCGGGTCTGGACGCCGAAGCGCAGGTCGCGCTGGACGAGCGCCTCGAGGAGCGGCCGGTTGGGCAGGAAGATCTCGTCGATGAAGTAGACGTACTCGACGCCCTGGCCGATCAGCCGGTCGACCTCCTCGAGCACCACCGGCAGCGCGCGGCGGCGATAGTGGTCGCGGAACATCTCCTTGGCGCAGAACGAGCAGTGATAGGGGCAGCCGCGCGAGGTTTCGACCTCGGCCCCGGGCCGGGCGGGCTCGGCGTCGAAACGGTGATGATGATGGCGATGCTGGGCGATCCAGGCATCGGGCCAGGACAGCGACGGCAGGTCGACGAAGCGGCCGGCGTGCGGCCCGCCCTGGACCCGAAGCTCGCGGCCGTCGTCGAACGCGATCGCCGGAATGTCGTGCCAGGGCTCGCGTGCGAGGCGCGGCAGCACCTCCTCGCACTCGCCCATGACGACGACGTCGGCGTCGAGCTTGTGCAGCGCCGCCCGGGGCGTGGTCGAGGCGTGCGGCCCGACCACGACGACGCGGCCGGCGACGTCGCGGACCGCATCCAGCAGCGCGCGCGGCACGCGCAGCTCAGGCGGCGCGCAGCGCCAGAACAGGTAGGAGGGGGCGGTGGTGACGACCGTGAAATCCGGCCGCCACTCGCGCAGCCGGTCTGCAACCCCCTCGTGGTCAAGGTCGAACAGCTGGGCATCAATCATAACCGCATCGTGACCGGCCTGCTCGAGCATCGTCCTGGCGTAGCCGAGCTCGAGCGGCAGGTGCGGCTCGCGACAGCCGAAGTAGATGCTGCCCGCAAAAGTCCAGTTCGGGTTCAGCAGCGCAAACCTCATGTCGCATACCTTGCGATCTGCGGAGCCTCGGGGACCGCGCCCCGCTGCGCGCAAAGCCATTGCCAGAGGCGCCCCAGGCCGGTCGCGATGTCGACGCGCGGCCGCCAGCCGGTGGCGGCACGGAAGGCGCGGGTATCGGACACGTAGTAACGCTGATCGCCCGCGCGCCACGGCCCGGACCGGACCAGCAGCTTGTGGCCGCAGAGCTGCTCGATCTCGCCCAGCACCTCGCGCAGGCTGACCGCGTTGGTTGGTCCGCCGCCGATGTTGAACGGCTGTCCCTTGAGGTCGCCGATCCGGGCGCGAGCCAGCAGCAGCGCCTCGACCAGATCGTCGACGAAGAGCAGGTCGCGCACCTGCCGGCCGTCGCCGAAGACCGTGATCGGCTGGTCGTCGAGCGCTGCCCGCAGGAAGTGCGCGACCCAGCCCTGGTCCTCGGTGCCGAGCTGGCGCGGGCCGAAGATGCAGCTCATGCGAAAGACGGTCGCCGAGAGATCGTACATCCGGGCGAAATCGAGAACGTATTGATCGGCCGCACCCTTGGCGCAGCCATAGGGACTGTAGAACGCGAGCGGCTGCGTCTCTGGGATGCCGAACGCCTCGCGCGCGCTGTCGACCGGCGCGTAACGGCTGGCCCGCGCCTTAAGCTCTAGACCCTCGAGCCCGCCATAGACCTTGTTGGTCGAGGTGAAGACCAGCGGCGGCGGCTCGCTGCGGCGCCGCAGCGCCTCCAAAAGGTTGAACGTGCCGGCGGCGTTGACTTCGAAGTCGGTGGCAGGATCGGAGAGACTGGTGGTGACCGCGACCTGGGCCGCGAAATGATAGATCATGCTCGCCCGCCGGACCGCATCGCGCAGCGTGTAGCGATCGCGCACGTCGGCGATCTCGATCTGCACCCGCGCGCCGTGCCGCTGCTTGAGCCAGCCGGCGTTGGCCTCGACGCCCGGTCGCGCCAAGCTGTCGTAGACGAGCACCCGCTCGCCCTGGCCTGCCAGGCGGTCGACCAGGTTCGCGCCGACGAAGCCGGCGCCGCCGGTGACCACGACCTGCGGCTCAGCCGGAGCGAGGGCCGGTGCCTGAAGCCGCGCCGTGGCGCGGACCGCCTCGATGCCCCCGGCCGCGAGCAGCCGGTGGAGCAGCTTCGGGATGCCGTCGGCCCCGATCAGGCCGAAGTGGTAGTGCCGCTCGTCGATCTGGCAGCCCCGGGGCTGGATCTCGCGCTCGGGGTCGAGGTCCTGGAGCGCGTACCAATAGAAGCGCTGGAGCGGCGCCTCCAGAGCCTGGAGCAGGCAGGCGATCTGGCGGGCCTCGTCGTGGCGCCAGGTCGAGTAGCCGACCGCGGTCGCCCAAAGCTCCGGCTCGAGCCCGAACCGGTCGAGGACCGCGCGCAGCTCCGCGACCAGCTCGGGCCATCCTCGCCAATCCTGCTCCGAGATCTCGTGAAAAGCCTGGATGGCGACGGCGTCGATCGGCCCGAGCAGACCGCGTTCGGCCATCAGCTCGAGCCAGCTGGGATCGCCCGGAGACATGCCGCCGAGCACAGTCCGCTTGCCCAGTTGCTGCGCCCGAACGGCGGCGGCGCCGATCATCTCGGCGAAGATCAGCCACTGCGGGTCGAGGCGCCGGTCCCAGCCGTGGAGCCTGTTGGACTCGTTCCACAGCTCGAGCCACTCGAAGTGGCGGCCGTGCGCGGTAATCATGACCTCGAGGAAATCGGCGTAGTCGTTCGGCGCGCGCAATGGCGACGAGCTCTTGGCGACCGCGCCGAGTGAGGGCGGAGTGCAGGTGAAGCAGGGCAGGAGCTCGACCTCGTCCGCCAACCGTGGCAACAGCCAGTCGTACCACCTGCGGCCGGCCGGCGTGTGCCAGTCCGTCCAGCAGACGCCGGTGCGCAAGCGCTCGATCCCGGCCCCGCGCAGCGCCTCGATCGCCCGCTCAACCCGCTCGTATTCGCCCGGGCAGAACCACTCGACGGCGCCGAACGCCGGGCGGGCTACGGATGGCGCAAAGGGCAGCTGGTCAGCGGCGCGCTCCGGCGGCTTCACGCCACAAGCCCCCACGCCCGCAGCTCGGCGGTCGCCTGGTCGACGCGGTCGACCGCCTCGCCCGTGCTGGCTAGCCACTCGGCGAGCGCGGCGACGCCGTTCTCGAACTCGATCCGGGGCGTGTAGCCGAGCAACTCGCGCGCGAGCGCCAGATCGGCAAAGCAGTGGCGGACATCGCCGGTCCGGAAGCTGCCGGTGATCTCGGGCAGCAGATCCGGACGCCCCAGCGTCGCCGCCAGCCCTTGGGCGACCTCGCGCACGGTCTGGCTGCGGCCGCTGCCAACGTTGATCGCATGGCCGGCTGCGCCCGGCGCCTCGAGCGCGAGGCGGCAGGCGCGGGCAACGTCGCGGACGTCGACGAAGTCGCGCCGTTGCTCGCCGTCCTCGAACACCAGCGGCCTGCGGCCGTTGAGAAGGCGCGCGGCGAAGATCGCGAGCACCCCGGTATAGGGGTTGGAGAGCGCCTGCCGCGTGCCGTAGACATTGAAGAAGCGTAGCGCCGTGGTCGCGATCCCGTGGGCATCGCCGATCACGAGGCACATCCGCTCCTGGGCGAATTTGGTCAGCGCATAGACCGAGGTCAGCGCCGGCCGCTTCCACTCCGGGGTCGGTACCGGGCAGAGCCGTCGCTCCTCGCGATCGGTCGGGTCCCACCGGCCGCGCCGGAGCGCCGCCGCCCGCCGGACCGCGTCCTGCACGACCGACCCGCTCTGGTCGCGGTACAGGCCCTCGCCGTAGATGCTCATCGACGAGGCCACGACCAGCCGCTCGACCGGCCGCTCGATCAGCGCCTGGAGCAGGATCGCGGTGCCGAGATCGTTGACCCCGACGTAGTCCGCGACCTCGTACATGCTCTGGCCGACCCCGACCGCGGCGGCTAAATGGATTACCGCGTCGGTGCCCAGGAGCGCGCGCCGGACCGCGTCCGGGTCGCGGACGTCGCCGCTGACCAGCTCGATCTCGGCTGCGAGGTAAGCCGGCCGAACCTGGCTGTCGCCGTGAACCTGGGCGGCTAAGGCATCGAGCACCCGCACGCGGTACCCGCGGCTGAGCAACTCATCGGCGAGATGCGAGCCGATGAAGCCCGCGCCACCGGTAATGAGAACGCATGGGTCCATCGGTTGCCTGCATCGCCCGTCTTCGTGGAAGCCGGGCGTTCAACGTTGCCCCGCTGCAAAAGTTCCCCGGGGCGCCGGCATCCACGCCGACTCGTCGGGGGCGGTCGGTGGGACCTCACGCGCATCCCTGCCTCGAACGCGCCCGACCACACCCGGGTCAACAACATCGCGCCGGGCATGCTCGGCACGCCGATGAACCAGGGGCGTCGAGAACCGCGCGCAGCAGACTTAGAGCCTCCTTAGGGCGCCTAGTGGCCACGGCGGCCGCTCCTGCTGTACGCCGCTGCAGCACCGGCCGCCACCGGATCGAAGACCGCCGCACCCGGTAAGCAGCCGCTCGACGGTATTCCTGCGATCGACCGGGTCCCTGGTCCACGGCCCTGGGCTCCAGGGGCACAGGCGGCGTGGCGCTGTCGTGCTGTTGCTATTCTGGAGATCGGTTTTCTGGTGCTGACCTGCACGCCGGTCATCCGGCGCCGGCGCAGATCGAAGCGCCGCGCCGATCCTCGCCGATCCGAACTTCGTCGCGTCGGTGGCATGGATGTTGTGAGGTAATTCACTAGTCCCCCTCGCGTGGGGCGCGGGTCGTGTCGCGAGGTTGGTGGAAATTGGATGAGGCGGCGTAGGTTCCGATTGGCAAGATCGAGAAGGAACCCACGCCATGAAGGAAGTTACGCCAACCGTGCTGGCAGGGCCATCGCCGTTCGTCAGCAGCGACTGGTTCGATCCGTTGGAGGAGGCGGTCCGTGGTCAGGTCCGCTCGTTCATCGAGGAGCTGCTGGAGGAGGAGCTGGAAGGCTCGCTCGGCCGTGGGCGTTACGAGCGAGGAGCGGTCTGCACTGGTCGGCGCCACGGGCACCGGCCGCGCCAGCTGGTCACCACCTTCGGCCTGCTGACGCTCTCGGTGCCGCGCGCTCGTCTGCGCGACGAGGCTGGCGAGCAGGAATGGAAGAGCGACTTGCTGCCCGCTTACAAGCGGCTCTCCCATCGCGCCGAGGCCTTGATCGCCGAGGTCTACCTCGCCGGCATGAACACCCGCCGGGCGCGGCGAGCGTTGGCCAGGTTGTTCGAGGGCCATGTGGGCAAGGACGTGGTCAGCCGGGCCTGGCAGAAGACCCGCTCGGCCTGGCAGGCCTGGCAGGAGCGTGATCTTGCCGGCGACGACATTGTGCGGCTGATCCTCGACGGCACCGTGGTCAAGGTCCGGCTCGATCGCAAGGCCACGGCCATCTCGCTGCTGATTGCCCTGGGTGTCCGCCGCGACGGCCAGAAGGTGGTGCTCGCCATCAAGAACATGGGTGGCGAAAGCGAGGCCGCGTGGCGGGCCATGCTGGACGACCTGACCAGCCGTGGGCTCGGCCGACCCGAATTGGTGATCGTCGACGGCGGCAAAGGCCTGGAAGCGGCGCTCGCCAGCCTGTGGGACGATGTGCCGGTTCAGCGCTGCACCGTGCACAAGGAGCGCAATCTGCTCGCCCACGCGCCGAAGCACCTGCACGACGAGATCAAGGCCGACTTCAACCACATGATGAACGCCAAGGCCGCCGCCGAGGTCGTAGTCCGGCGTAAGGCGTTCCTGGCCAAGTGGAAGCTTCGCTGCCGGTCGGTCGCGACGAGCTTGGAAGAAGCCGGCGAGCGCCTGTTCACGTTCGTGCGCTACCCGCCCGAGCAGTGGCGCTCGGTGAGGACCACGAACGCGATCGAGCGCCTGCACGAGGAGTTCGAGCGGAAAATCAAGACGCAGTGCCTGCTGCCCTGTGCCGAGACCGCCGCCATGCTGTTCTGGGCGCTGTTGGCGTCCGGTCAGATCACCATGCGCCGGGTCGACGGCTGGCAGACCCTCGAGCGCTCGCCCACCGATCTTGACTTCGCCGCCTGATGCCGACCACCATGCCTTCGGACCCGCGCCGCCGAATTTCCACCACCTTCGCGACACGATAAGATAACCATTAACAATAGAAGTGAAATACGTTCAATGACTGTGGAAATGAGGGTGAGATCATATGGCTAAGCCAACAAGAAAGCGTTCGAGGGACGGCAGCGGCGCCGCGAAGAGAGAGATCAAGGTGCAGATGGCGCCATTCGGTCCCACACCGGAAGAGATGCAGGCGCTCGCTCAGACCGTATCCCAGCATCGCACGGTGCAGGCGTTGCTCGAGAAAACCAGGTACCGTTTGCTGGGGATCGGGACAATCGCTCCCGAGCCGGAAATGAAGCCTGTCAGGCCGAAGCCGCCGAGCCGCTTTCGCGCGATTTTCTTCGACTATACCAACAACCGCACAGTGGTGGCGACGGGTGCGCGGGCGCAGCCGGCGACCCTGGAAGTCACCGAGTTGGCTGTCCAGCCACGGCCCAGCGCCGATGAGTTCGCCGAGGCCGTTCGCATCGCGATGGCGAACTCAGAATTACGAGGAGCCCTGCGTGAAGAACGGCTGGTGGCCTATCGCCCGATGCCGCCACTCATCCGCGAGGAACTGCCCGATGGCCGTGTGGAGCGCACGATCGCGGTCGGCCTGATGCCGCGCGAAGGCACGGAAGGGCATGAGATCGTGGGTGTGAACATGATCAAGCGCCAAGTGATCCGCTTTGCCAACAGCGCCCGCGGGCGCGCCCCGGAGACCTCGGCGGCTCACAATCCGATTTGCGGTCGACCCGATGCGAGCCAGTCGACAGCCAGCAGCGTGGCGGGAAGCGCGTGGGTTACTGTCACCCAAGGCGGCGTCAGGCTGTGGAGATTCTTAGTCGTGCGTCCGGCGGCGTCTTCCGGGACCAACGGCTCCGGGATCGAGCTGCGCTACGTAGATTATCGCGGAAAGCGCGTGCTCTACCGCGCACACGTGCCGATCCTGAACGTCAAATACGACGGCGATGCCTGTGGCCCTTACCGCGACTGGCAGGACGAGGAAGGAATGATCCAGGCCAATGGCAGCGATGTCGCGCCTGGGTTCCGTCTCTGCCCCGCACCCGCGACCACGATCCTCGATACCGGTTCGGACATCGGCAATTACCTCGGTGTCGCGATCCATGTGCAGGGTCAGGAGGTCGTGTTGGTGAGCGAAATGGAAGCGGGATGGTACCGGTACGTCAGTCAATGGAGGCTGCACTCCAACGGCACGATACGGCCGCGCTTTGGCTTTTCCGCAGTCAGCAACTCATGCGTCTGCAACGTGCATTACCACCACGCCTATTGGCGACTCGACTTCGATCTGCGCACCGCCGGCAATAACATGATCAGCGAGTTCAATGACCCGCCGCTTGTTGGCAGCGCCCGCTGGCACGACAAGCTCTACGAGATCCGCCGTCCTCGTGATCCGGCGCGCCGACGGAGGTGGCGGGTACGGAACAAGGCTACCGGTGAGGCCTACGACATTATTCCCGGGGCACACGACGGGGTGGCGACCGCCGCGCCCGATTGGCCGTTCGCGCGCGGCGACGTATGGATCCTGCGCTACCATGGCACGGAGATCGATGACGGCGTCGTGGCCGTCGGACCGCCTTATGAAGCAGGGTTGGATGCGTGGCTGACCGGGGAGCCGATCAACGGCGCCGACGTCGTGGTCTGGTACGGCGCCCACTTCACTCACGACGCAGCCATGGGACGCCCGGAGAGTTCGGCCACCTCGTCGGACCGGACCTGAAGCTCGTCAAGTGGTGAGGTGGTTGCTGCGACGCCTCACCAGACCCGCTCGCCGGACCGGCAATCCGGGTCACTGTGAGCAGAACTGCCGCCTCGGAGGGGTGAGGCTCTGGGGCGGGTCTTACAAAAAGCGGGCGGGCCCGAAGGCGACCCGCCCAGTCCAGGGAGGCTAGCTGCTGCCAGGCGGCCGCGGTGATGGCCGCCCGAGGTCAAAGTTCGGCCCGCAGGCGCTGCATAAGTGCCTTCTCTTGGCTGGCTACCGCGCTGCGCGCAGCTTGAGCCCTAGATGTCGTAGTAGAGGACGAACTCGTAGGGGTGCGGGCGCAGGCGGATCTCGTCGACCTCCTTCTCGCGCTTGTAGGTGAGGAAGTTCTCGATGAAGTCCTGGGTGAACACCTCGCCCTCCATCAGGAAGTCCTGATCGGCCTCGAGCGCGCTCAGGGCCTCGGGCAGCGAGCCCGGCACGGTCGGGATGCCGGCCAGTTCCTCCGGCGGCAAGTCATAGATGTTCTTGTCGACCGGGTCGCCCGGGTCGATCTTGTTCTTGATGCCATCGAGGCCTGCCATCAGCATCGCTGCGAACGCGAGATACGGGTTGCAGGCGGGGTCCGGGCAGCGGAACTCGGCGCGCTTGGCCTTGGGGCTGTCGGAGTACATCGGGATCCGGACCGCGGCCGAGCGGTTGCGGACCGACCAGGCGAGGTTGACCGGCGCCTCGTAGCCGGGCACCAGGCGGTGGTAGGAGTTGACCGTGGGCGCGGCGAAGGCGAGCAGCGCCGGCGCGTGCCTCAAGAGCCCGCCGACGTAGTAGCGCGCGGTCTGGCTGAGGCCGCCGTAGGCCGCCGGGTCGCCGAACAGCGGCTTGTCGCCGTCCCAGATCGACTGGTGCACGTGCATGCCCGAACCGTTGTCGGCGAACAGCGGCTTGGGCATGAAGGTCGCGGTCTTGCCGTGCTTCTTGGCGACGTTCTTGACCACGTACTTGTACTTGATCAGCTTGTCGGCCATCCGGACCAGCGTATCGAACCGCATGTCGATCTCGCACTGGCCGGCGGTCGCGACCTCGTGGTGATGGGCCTCGATCGGGATCCCGATCTCCTGCATCGTCAGCACCATCTCGGAGCGGATGTCCATCAGCGTGTCCGAGGGCGGCGCCGGGAAGTAGCCCTCCTTGGGCCGGATCTTGTGGGCGAGGTTGGGGCCCTCGTCCCTGGCCATGTTCCAGTGGCCCTCGACCAAATCGATGTGGTAGCTGCCGAAGTTGATGCTCTGGCCGTAGCGGACGTCGTCGAACACGAAGAACTCGGCCTCGGGGCCGAAGAAGGCGCGCGTGCCGATCCCGGTCGTGTTGAGGAACTCCTCGGCCTTGCGGGCGACGCCGCGCGGGTCGCGCGAGTAGTATTCCTTGGTCACCGGGTCGCGGACGTCGCAGATCAGGACCACCGTCTTGTGGACGCAGAACGGGTCGATGAAGGCGGTGGTCTCGTCCGGCATCAGCAGCATGTCGGAGGCGTGGATCTCCTGGAAGCCGCGGATCGAGGAGCCATCGAAGCCCAGGCCCTCGTCGATCGCTTCGAGATCGATCGCGGCGGCGGGGTAGGAGGTGTGCTGCCACATGCCGGGCAGGTCGACAAAGCGGAGATCGACGATCTGGACATCTTGGTCCTTGATCGCCTTCATGACGTCGTCCGGCGTCTTGCATCCCAGCATCATGGGCGGAATTCCTTTCTTGCTTGAACCGTGCTGCTCAGGGCTCGCTTCGACATGGCGGTCGCTCGAGGTTGCCGAGGTCCGCGTGCGCCGCGGGCCCCTGGCCTCGCCAGGGATCAGAGGGCGTCAGGGCCGCGCTCGCCGGTGCGGATCCGGATCGCCTCCTCGAGATTGTAGATGAAGATCTTGCCGTCGCCGATCCGGTCGGTCTTGGCGGCGGCCAGGATCGCCTCGGCGGCGCGGTCGACCAGGCTGTCGTCGAGCACGATCTCAACCTTGACCTTGGGCAGGAAGTCGACCACGTACTCGGCGCCCCGGTAGAGTTCGGTGTGGCCCTTCTGGCGGCCGAAGCCCTTGACCTCGGTGACGGTCATGCCTTTGAGGCCGACCTCCTGCAAGGCCTCCTTGACCTCATCCAGCTTGAACGGCTTGATGATCGCCTCGATCTTCTTCATGACAGCCCCGACCCTTCCGAGTTGCTGCGACCGGCAGGAGGCGCGCGCATCCCCCGATCCTGGCGTCTGAAGCATGGATCGTGCCAGCCGGCAGCCGGCCCGGTGGTGTTCGCTTCGCGTCTGCGTTCTGCCTAATGCATAGGCATTCTGCCCTGAGCGAGGCAGCGGCCTACGCTTGTCGACCGCCGGGGGCGGCTTGACCATGGCCGGGGCGGCGGCTAAAGAGGAGCGCCTTTGCGGCGGGCATAGCTCAGCTGGTTAGAGCGCCAGATTGTGGCTCTGGAGGTCACGGGTTCAACTCCCGTTGCTCGCCCCAAGCGCTTCCCGCATTTCAGCTCTTCCACCTCCGTCCCTGCACGCATGCCGGTGCCGAGGCTCGCGCCGACACGGTCGTGGCCGCCCGGAGGACGTGGTGGTGCCGCGCGGCCGCGAGAGCGCGCGCCTGCTGGCGCTGGACCAACTCGGCGCTGGGCGGGTGGCACTGCTCGATGCGGGCGACCTGAGGGTTCAGGCGCTGCTGGCCGTTGCTTGCCTGGCAAATCTACGATGATCGTGGCACGCTCGGGCGCAGCCCTGGTCTTCGACGCGGCCCAAGGATCGGGAGGCGTCGGCGCGCTTTGCCGGGCTCGAGAGAGAGAACGCGTCATGTCACCTGAGCGGGCCGGGCGGCTGCTCGATGCTGCGGTTGCGACCGTGCGCGAGCACGCGGACGAGCTCACCGCGCTCGATCAGGCGATCGGCGATGGCGACCACGGGCTCAACCTGCGGCGCGGCTTCGACGCGATCGCCGCGGTGCGCGACGAGCTGACAGTGCTCCCGCTCGGCCATGCGCTGCAGAAAGCCGGCATGGCGCTGGTCATGAAGGTGGGTGGCGCCTCGGGCCCGCTCTACGGCAGCCTGCTCATGGCCATGGGCAAGGCGGCGGCCGAGGCGCCGGCCGGCCCGCAGGGGCTCGCGGTAATGCTCGCCGAGGGCGTCGAGGCAGTGAAGCGGCGCGGCAAGTCGGATGCCGGCGAGAAGACCATGCTCGACGTCCTGGTGCCGACGCTGGACGCGCTGCGCATGGGCGCCGCAGCCGGTCTGAGAGACCTCTGCAAAACCCGGTCGATTTGTGGTTGATGGTCGCTGGACGGGGTTTGGCGGAGGTGGTGATGCGACGCGAGACGCGGCAGCTGAGTTTGGCCGAGGCGCTGGTGAGTGGCGGCAAGAGTGGCGAGCGGCTGGCGCGGATCTTCGTGGTGCTGGACTGGCCGGCGCTGGAGGCGGTGCTGGGCGATCTGCGGGCGGCGCCCACCGGCCGTCCCGGCTATCCGCCGCTCGTGATGCTGCGGGTGCTGCTGCTGGCGCAGTGGTACGGGCTGTCCGATCCCGAGCTCGAGGAGGCGCTGGCCGACCGCCTCAGCTTTCGCCGGTTCGCCGGCCTGCCGCTCGACGGCCCGGTGCCGGACGAGACCACGATCTGCCGCTTCCGCGGCGAGCTCGTGCGGCGCGCACTGAGCGCGCGGCTGCTGGCCGCGGTCGAGGCCCAGTTGGCGGCCAAGGGCCTGGTCCTGCGCCGCGGCACCCTGATCGATGCGACCCTGATCGAGGCCGATGCGGACGTGCGTAAGGGGCCCGACGGACGGCCGGTGACGGTCGAGCGCGAGGCGGGCTTCGCCCGGCGCCGGGGCCGGGCGTTCTTCGGCTTCAAGGCGCATCTGGCGGTCGATCAGGGCTCGGGCCTGGTGCGCCGGACCCGCCTCACGGCGGCCAACGTCAACGAGACGCTGGTCGCGGACGCGCTGATCCTCGGCGACGAGGCCGCGGTCTACGCCGACAAGGCCTACGACAGCCTGGCGCGCCGGGCGGCGCTGGCGGCGTGCGGCATCGGCGACGGCATCCTGCGGCGCGGCAACCGCCGCCCGCTCACCCGGGCGGAGGTCGCGCGCAACCGGGCGCTGGTGCCGATCCGGTCGGCGATCGAGCGGGTGTTCGGCACCCTCAAGCGCCACTATGGCTGGACCCGCGTGCGCTATCGCGGCCTCGCTCGCAACGCCACCCATCTCGACCTCCTGTGCCTCGCCCTCAACCTGCGCCGCGCCGATGTCCTCACCCGCTGACCTCCGGCACGACCCCGCGTCGGTCACGACCCGCCCCACTGGGCAGTTGCCGCCTGCCATCCCCTCGCCACTGCCGCTCTGCGGCACGCCACCCAGCAAAGCGACCCCGCCCTTCCTTACCTCAACTCTCCACGAACCCTTTCGCAGAGGTCTCTCTGAGCACGGCTGAGTTGACGGCGCGGGTGCTGACGGCGGCCGATGAGGGACTCGCCCGCACCAGGGAAATCAAGGCGACCAAGGGCCGCGCATCCTATCTGGGCGAGCGCTCGATCGGCCATCTCGACCCCGGCGCCCGCTCGAGCGCGCTTCTGATCGCCGCCGTCTGTGCTGTGCTGGCCGCAGAGAGTTGAGATGGCCGGGCAGGTCGCGATCGTGATCGTCTCGCACTCGGCGCTGGTCGCAGAGGGCGCCGCGGCCATGGCACGCGAGATGGTGGGCGACGGGTCCGAGTGGCGTTCTGCGGCTGCGTCAGGCCGGACCAGCCATGCGCCGCGTGGCGGGCGCCCCGGCCGAAGAGCGCGCGGCGCTCGCCGCGGCCATGGCCAAGGCCGGCGCACAGCTCGAGGCGCTCGCAGCCGGGGCCGAGCCGATCGCGGCCGAGATCCTTGAGTTCCAGGCAGCGCTGCTCGAGGACGACGAGCTGACCGGCCCGATTTGGGCTCGAATCGCTGCGGGCGAAGCGGCGGATCACGCCTGGGTGGCGGTGCTCGAGCGCGAGATCTCGGAGTACGCCGCCGGCGAGGACGAGACCTTCGCGGCGCGCGCCGGCGATCTCGCCGATCTGCGCGACCGGGTGCTCGAGGCGCTGGGGCCCGCCGCTCCCGCGGAAGGCGGCAACGGCGCCGGGCACGCCATCCTGGTCGCCGAGGACCTCTCGCCATCCCGCTTTCTCGAGACCGACTGGACACGTTACTGCGGCGCTGCCCTCAAGGCGGGCAGCGCGGCCGGCCATGTGGCGCTTCTGGCGCGGGCGCGCGGGACGCCACTCGTGGTCGGCCTGGGCGACGCCTTCGAGCGGCTCGCCGAGGGCGCGCCGGCCGTGCTCGATGGCGAAGCGGGAAGGCTGATCGTCAATCCGGATGCCGCGACGCTGAGCAGGACCGCAGCGCGCTTGCGGGCGGCGGCCGCGCGCCGGGTGACCGAGACGGAGATCCTTGACCGGCCGGCGGCCACGGCCGAGGGCGAGCGCGTGCTCGTGCTCGTCAATGTCGACGATCCGGCGCTGCTCGCCGCGCTCGATCCGCGCCATTGCGATGGCATCGGCCTGACGCGCACCGAGTTCCTGTTCCAGGGCGCGGAGTTGCCCGATGAGGAGACTCAATTTTGCGCCTACGCCCGGGTGCTACGCTGGGCCGACCGCCGGCCGGTGGTCATCCGCACGCTGGATGCCGGCGGCGACAAGCCGATCCCGGGCCTGACGCCCGAAGGCGAGCGCAATCCGTTCCTCGGGCTGCGGGGGCTCCGGCTCTCGCTGACCCGGCGGGACGTGTTCCGCGTCCAGCTGCGGGCGCTGGCGCGCGCGGCCGCGCAGGGCCCGCTCAAGGTCATGGCGCCGATGGTCAGCGCGCCCGACGAGTTCGAGGCCTTCGTCGCGCTGTTCGATGAGGTGCTGGCCGAGGTCGCGGCGGCCGGGCTCGCGGCCGCCCGGCCGGCGCTCGGCATGATGGTCGAGGTCCCGGCCGCAGCTTTGAACATCGCCGCCTTTGCGGCGGATTTCTTCTCGATCGGCAGCAACGATCTGGTCCAGTACGTGATGGCGGCGAGCCGCGACCAGCCTGCGGTCGCCAACCTCTAACGGCCGAGCGATCCGGCCGTGCTGGAGCTGATCTCCCGCGTGGTCGAGGTCGGCAGCCGGCTGGGCAAGGAAGTGAGCCTTCGCGGCGAGATGGCGGCAGACCCGGCGCTCGTCCCTCAGCTGCTCGCCGCAGGCCTGCGCCGGCTCTCGGTCGCACCCGCCGCGATCGGCGGGACCAAGGCAGCAATCGCAGCCTGGCGGCCAGATGTTCCGGAGGCCGATCGGTATCGCTGACAGAATTCCGTTCACCTATCCGTTCAACATCTCGGGGCAGCCGGCGATCTCGCTGCCCTTGGGCTGGACGGACGACGGCCTGCCGATCGGGGTCCAGCTGGTCGGTCAGCCGTACGGCGAGGCGGTGATCATCGCGCTCGCCGCGCAGGTTGAGCGGGTGGCACCATGGGCGGCCGGGTACCCGGCGCCGCTCCGCGATTCCGCCGGACCGACGGGCAGGGTCAGGGGGCAAGGCTGACGAACCAAGGGCTACCCTGGCGCTGACCGGGGGTCCTTCTCATCGGGGAGTTTGGCACGCGTTTCTGGCATGGCGAGCACGATCACGAGCAACGCGGCCAGACCGACCGCTGCGAGCGTCAGGAAGGCCTGACCGTAGCCGGCCGTGACGACGATCAGACCCGCGGCCGCATTGCTCAGCGAGCCGCCGATCCCTTGAACGGTTCCGACGACGCCGCGCGCCGCATTGTAGCGGCCGGTCCCGCGCATGATGTCAGCCAGCACCAACGCGATCAGCGCGTCGAGAATGCCGAGCGAGATCCCGTCCAAGGCCTGCACCGCAATCAAAAACGCAGGGTGGTCCGAAAGGCTATAGAGAACGCCGCGGATCGGCAGGGCCGCGAAGCCCGCCAACAGGATGGGCTTGCGTCCCCAGCTGTCGGCCCGCGCGCCGACCAAGAGCGCCGTGGGTACCGAGACGAGTTGCGCCGTGACCACGCAGGCTGCCACCAGCGCGGTCTCCGCGCCTGGATGGGCAAGCGCCAGCTTCTGGGTCACCAGCGGCAGCATCGGCGCATTGGCGAAATGAAACAGAGCGACGCCGACCGCGAGCACCAGAAGCGGCCGGCGCTCGAGCAGCACGCGCCATCCGGCGGGTCGCCCGCCGGAGCCGGGACCGTCCTCATCAAGACCGCGCGCCCGCTCGTGATCGATGGCGCCAGCCGGGATCGCCAGCACGGTGAGCACCGTGAGGGCCGCAAAGAGCGGCACGAGGTGAAACACGGCGCGCTGCCCGAACGCCCAGCCGACCAGACCGGCGAGGGCGCCGATGAAGATGTTCCCCGCGCGATCGCAGGCGGCGTTGCGGCCGAGGCGCGCGGCCAGGCCGGTTCGGCCGACCAGGCCGAGCGTGATCGCGGCCACGGTCGGCGCAAACACCGCGCCCAGCACGGCCATGACGATGTCGGCCGCGAGCACGACCGGCAAGGTCGGAGCCCAGGCGATCGCGAGCCCGCTGGCGGTCAGCGCCGCGACGCCGGTGACGAGCAGGCCGCGCTTGAAGCGGGTGGCGTCGATCAATGCGCCAACCGGGGCATGCAGCGCGATGCCGATCAGCCCGCTCACGGTCAGCACCGCACCGAGCGTCGCCTGGTCCCACTGCGCCTGGGTCAGCAAGTAGATCCCGACGTAGGGACCGAGCCCGCCGCGGACGTCGGCCAGGAAGAAGTTCAGCCGGTCGAGCCGAGCGTGATAGCGCATCCGATCCTCCCCCCCGCCGCCGGCGACCGACTTGCCGGTAGTCTATGGCTAGCCTGCGAGAGCGTCCGGTCGACGTTCTCCAAACGGTAGCTGCCGTTTCGACGCTCGGCTCGACCAAGTTCCAGATCAATGGCCAAAGCGCGCCCGCCGTCCCGGTTTGAGGACATTGCCGGTCCCCGCTCCCAGGCATTTTTTTGGGTCAGCAGCTAGTAACGCAGCGTCTTTGGCAAGTTCGCAAGCGGGTTCGCGGCCGGGCCACAAAATCGGCCAAGTTGTTCCCTGTTCGGGGACTATCGCAGGACGTCCTTGCCAACGAGAGTGATCGCCAGAGAGCGCCTTCTTCGGCGAGAGGAGCCGCGCCACGGTCTGGCAGCCGGCGCGAGCGAGGGGGGACAGATGGGTCACACAGCAGCCTTTGATGGCCTGATCCGTTTGTTGCAGGAGGCTCGCCGGCGCAACCTTGCCGGCAAAGGGGCGCCGGCGCCGTTGACGAAGGAGCAGGTGAGGTGGACCCGCCGGCGCCTGATCGGCGCCGCGCTCGCGGCAGGCGGTGCCGGTGCGGTGGCGAGCGCGTTCCCCCGGCTTGTCTCGGCGCGCGGCAGCGGACTGCCGAGGGTGATCGTGGTCGGCGCCGGCATGGCTGGCCTCAATGCGGCCTACCAGCTGAAGAAGGCTGGGGTCGAGGCGACCGTCTTCGAAGCCAGGCGTCGTTTGGGCGGCCGCATGTTCTCGGTGGCAGGCGCGGTCGGCGACGGACTGATCACCGAGTTGGGCGGAACTCTGATCAACAGTGATCACCACGACATGCTGTCCCTAGTGGATGAATTCAAGCTTCAGCTGTTCAACCGAGAGCAAGACGCCCAGAGCTTGCCTTACCCGGCGAGTGCATATTACTTCGATGGTCGACGACTGAAGGAGGAGGAGGTCGCAGACGCCTTGCGTCCACTCGCCGCGCAGATTACCGAGGATGCTGATCGTCTGGACGAGGACTTCGATGCGGTGGCGCCGAAGCTGGATCAACTGTCGGTCAAACAATACCTCAACCTCCACGCCGGCAAGATTGGCGAACCCTTCGTCCAGACACTGCTCGAGAATACCATCCGCACCGAATATGGCGTCCAACCCGAAGAGTTCGTCCGCTCTGCAGTTGATCTTCGTACTTCATCGAGGCTCTCGGCGAAGCGTTGACGGGGCAGATCGAGCTGCACCGGGTGCTGCAACGGGTCGAGCCCAACGGTGCCGGTTTTCGGCTGATTCTTCACGCCCGACCAGGTCGTAGAGGCCGACTACGTGATCGTCGCCATCCCGTTCACCCCGCTGGAGACCTCCAAAAGCCTGGGCGAGAGGGGCGCGATCTGATCTACTGTGGCGCGTAGCTGGGGAGGATCATAATGGGGCGTCCGGGCGGCTTTTTCGATCTCGAGGAGCGGTTGGCGGGGCTGTCGAAGAAGGGCGACGACCTCGAGCGGCTGGCTGCCGTGGTCGACTTCGAGCAGTTCCGTCCGGAGCTCGAGCGCGCGGTATCACGGGCCGACCGGGCGAAGGGCGGACGGCCGCCATTCGACCGCGTCCTGATGTTCAAGGTCCTGATCCTGCAGACCCAGAACAACCTGAGTGACGAGCGCACCGACTATCGCCTCCACTGTCGTCGGGGTGGCGCTTTCACCGCCGACACACAGCGCATCGACACCGGCGGCGAGGGCCTGCACGGCGCCTTCGGCTTGGCCGACGGTTCCGCTGATCGCCCGCATGTCCGACCCATCGGTCATGACGACGCCGTCGAAACCGAGCCGGTCCCGAAGCAGGCCGGTCACCACGTTCCGCGACAGTGTCGCCGGCCGGTGGGGGTCGAACGCGGGGAGGTGATGTGGGCCGTCATCACGATCTGGACATCGGCTGCGATCGCCGCCCGGAACGGCTCGAGCTCGCGCTCGACGAGCACGCTGGCGGAGGCGTGGACGGTCGGCACGGTGAGATGACTGTCCTCGGCGGTTGCGCCATGTCCCGGGAAGTGCTTGGCCGTCGCCGCGACCCGCCAAGACTGCTGGCCCTCGACGAACGCCCGCACGTGCCGGGCGACGAGGCGTGGATCCGAGCCGAATGCCCGCACGCCGACGATGGGGTTCTGCGGATCGACGTCGAGATCGGCCACCGGCGCGAGGTTCACGTCGACCCGCATCCGCGCAGCCGGGCGCCAAGCGATGTGGCCACCTCACGGGTCAACTCCGGATCGTCGACGGCGCCAAGCGCGGCGTTTCCGGGCAGGACCGATCCAGCAGTCGCATCCAGTCGGGTGACGTCGCCGCCTTCCTCGTCGACGGCCACGAGCAGGTCCGCGCGATCAGCACGCAGTCGGGCCGTGAGCGTCGCCACGCCGCGGTCGCCACGCCGACGGTCGACGTTCCGGCTGAAGAGAACCACCCCGCCGAGGCCCTCGGCAATAAGGGCGCGCAGCCACGCGGGCGGCTGCGCGACGCCGGCGAACCCGGGAAACAGCGTTGCCAACGCGAGTCCCCGCAGGTGAGCGGGTTCGTGGGGACGAGTCATGTCTCAGCCCTTGACCGCGCCGAGACGAGCCCCGCCGCCATCCGGTGGTGGACGAGCAGGAAGAAGATCACGACCGGGATGGCGAGCAGGGTCGAGCCAGCCATGATGCCGCCCCAGTCGGTGGCGCGGTTGGCCTCGGTGAACGTCTTCAGCCAGACCGGCAGGGTCTGGTTCTCCGGTCGGGTCATCACGATCAGGGCGAGGGTGAACTCGTTCCAGGCCAGCATGAAGGCGAAGATCCCGCTGGCGACGAGCCCCGGCGCGAGCAGCGGGAAGGTCACCCGCACGAACGCCTGGGTGCGGCTGCACCGTCGACCATCGCGGCCTCCTCCAGCTCGATCGGCACGCCGTCGACGAACCCGCGGAGCAGCCAGATCGTGAACGGGACGACAGCGGCCACGTAGAGCAGGCCGAGGCCGATCACGCTGTTGAGCAGGTTCCAGCCGTCGAGCATCTTGAACTGGGAGATGAACAACCCCTCTGCCGGGATCATTTGGACGAGCAGGATCGTCACGATGAACGCCTTGCGGCTGCGGAAGCGGAACCGCGAGACGGCGAGCGCGGCGAGGAATGCCACGACCAGAGTGACGGCAACTGTCAACAGGGTGACCGTCAGACTGATCCGCAGCGCGGAGATGAACCCACCGTTGTCGAAGACCCGCCGGAAGTTGTCCAGTGTTCCGGGCACCGGGACGAACGTCGGCTCCGTGCTCCGGATCCGGTTCCCCGGAAGGAACGCGCTGTCGACCATCCAGTAGACAGGGAAGGCCCAGAGCACCGCGACGGCCACGGCAAGTGCACCGTAGGCGCGTCGCCGCGCCCGGGGTCGCATCCGACGGGCGCGCTTCTCCGCGGTGCGAGCCGACGTCGGTCGCCGGGCCACGTCGGTTTCCGTCGCGCCGGTCACGGCTGTTCCTCGCGGAGCAGGACCCGGACGTAGAAGAAGCTCACCGCGACCGTCAACGCAAGGATGAACCAGGCCGCCGCGGCCGCCAGCCCGAACTGCCCCTCTCCGATCCCCAGCCGGTAGATGTAGGTCCCGATGAGGTTGGTGTCACGGGCCACCCCGCCGGCGTCCTGGAGCACGAAGATCTGGGTGAACACCCGCAGGTCCCAGATAATCTGCAACAGGCCAACGATCATCAGCACCGGCTTGATCATCGGGACGGTGATGGCGCGGAACCGCTGCCAACCGGTTGCGCCGTCGATCTGGGCGGCCTCCAGGACGTCGGTGGGAACCTGGATGAGGCCTGCGTACACGCTGAACACGACGAACGGCACGCTCATCCACACGATCACAACTGTCGCGACGAAGTAGAACGACAGCGGATTGATCAGCCAGGACCGGCCGTCAAACTGATCGAGCCCGAGCACGTTGGACAGCAGCCAGTTGATGACTCCGTATTGGGTGTCGAACAGCCACTGCCAGACGGTCAGCGAGGCGAGAATGGGCATCGCCCAGGCAAGGAGTAGACCTAGCTGCAGGATCAGCCGGATGGTGCCCGACAGTTGCGTCATCAGCATCGCGATGGCTACCCCGACCAGCATGGTCAGGGCGGCGTTCACGAGGCAGAACAGGATGGATCTGGCCACCACCGCCCATAGGTAGGGGTCGGTCACCAGCTCGACGTAGTTGTCGAGGCCGACCCACTCTGCGGGCTGGCCGAACTGCTGGGCCAACCCGTACTCCTGCAGGGACATCACCAGCTGACGGCCTAGCGGGTAGCCCGCCGCCAACAGCAAGATCAGGACCGACGGGATGAGCAGCGCGTACGGCAACCGGGAACCGCGCCGCCTGCGAGTCCCTCGAGCCGCGTCCGGTGGCAGGGTCACCGGTGAGGTCGTCGCGGCCATGGCGGACCTCCCGGTAGGACGCGATGATCAATTGAGCTGTTCGGTGATCTTCGCGTCGGCGTCCTCGGCGAGCTGCTGGACGTCGCCGCCGTTCGCGATGCCGACAAACAGATCCTCAAGCACCCGGCTGCCCTCGACTGCGGCCCAGTTGGCGGCCGCCGGGGTGAGCTTGGCGTTGGACGCGGCCGTGATGGCCGCCTGGGCGAACTCGTCGGTGCCCAGCTTCGAGGCGAGGGAGGTCTTCGCCGGGGTCAGACCGGCTGCGGCGAACATGCTCTGGTACTCGTCGGAGAGCATGAGCTTGACGCCTCGGCAGCCAGCTCCTGGTTCTGCGACTTGGCGGACACGGCGATGTTCGATCCGCCGAGCAGCACCGGGGCTGCGTCGCCGTCGCTGCCGGGCAGCGCGAAGACGCCCACGTTGGCCATCATCTCGGGGCAGCCGATGTCGGCGTTGTCAATGCTCCCGCGGACCCAGCCCGGCGCGGACAGCATCCCGATCTCACCGGCGCAGAACGGAACCTGCGGGTCGGCCTCGTTCCCGTCCTTGGCGGCACCCGAAGCCTCCGTGAACAGCCGTTGTGCCGTCGTCAGGCCCTCGACGGACTCCGCGTTGGACAGCGCGCCGGTCCACTCGTCGCCGTCCTGCACAGCGAGATCGCCGCCCGCATCCCAGACGAACGCAACACCGTTGCGCCAGTCCTGGCCGGGGAACCAGAAGCCGGAGAAGTTCGGGATGTTGGCGTTGTCGGTTTTTAGGGCAATGCCGGCATCGACGAACTCGTTCATCGTGGTCGGGACCTCGAGGCCGGCCTTCTCGAACAGGTCCGTCCGGTAGAAGACGAACTTGCTCCCCGCGTAGTAGGGCACCGCATAGGTCTGGCCGTCGACGGAGCCGGCGTCGACAAAGCCTTGTAGCAGGTCGTCGCCACCGAGCTCAGGCAGCAGGTCAGTGAGGTCGGAGAAGGCACCGGCCGTGGTGAATGTCGGCGCCTGCGTGTTGCCGACCTCGACGACGTCCGGCGTCTCCTCCTCGCTGCCTAGCGATGTGGTCAGGCGCTCGACCAGGCCCTCCCACTCCTGCTCCTCGATGGTCAGGGTGGAACCGGGGTTCGCCGTCTCGAACTCCGTCTTCAGCCAGTCCCGCATCTCCTGCGGGGTGTCCGTGCCGTTGAGCCAGACCCGGATGTCGGCCGGTTCGGGCGCGGCGGCGGACTCGTCGGCCGCCGGCTCGTCGCCGGTGCTGTCGTCGCCGCACGCGGCGAAGGCGAGCGCCGCGGCGATGCCGACGGCAAGGAAGCGGGCTCTCTGCACGGTCGGGTCCCTTCAGAGCGTCCTGGGAGCGCTGACAACAGTCTTTTCAAAGGAAGCCACGACTGGAACGTTTCGTTCAAGGCGTTTGGGTCACGATCCGGCAACGACCTCGGCTGGGCTCCCGGACTCCACTTTCACGGGTGGGCTGCGTGGATCGTGTCGTCGCCAGGCGCCGCGTGCCAGCACCTAGAAGCTATTGCGAGGACGCCGGCGCGCGTATGAACTGCGAATCGGTCGAAAGGTCGACATGGTGCCTCCGTACCACCCGCCTGGAGCCGCAAGTCGACCTCGCGAAGCGGCTCCGCTCCAGGGGTGGGGCAGCCAGGTCGCGCTCGATCACGCCATCGCCCTGGTCGTCGCTGGGCTGATCCTATGGGTTGACTAGTGAGGGGCTGAGTAACGTGAGTGCGCCGCTGAAAGGCGCCGCCTTGATCCGCTGACGGCCTAACCGAACCACCCCGGCGCAATTTCCCTTGCCCGGGCGGCCCGCCGGGCGGGAAGAAGCCGAGCGCCGCCGGGTGGCGCTCGCCTTCCTCTCCGGCATCCTGGTCCAGCCCTCGCCCACCCGGCAGGGGAACCCCGACCGGCTGGAGCCGCAGCGCGAACCCCAGTCCGGGTGCTCGAGCGCCAGCGCGAACACCCGCGCCCGGTCCGCCCGTCGACCGGCGGCCGGCGACGTGGGGGTCACCCCGGCCCATGCCACACACCCCGTCCGTTGATCTCGTCGTAGACAGCCGAGGACTTGTACGACCGTTGTGCGGCACCCGCTGGCAGCGTTTTCGCAGGTGGTGGGCCCCTTGGGGCTCGAACCCACAACCCGCGGATTAAAAGGCCGCAGGATTGTTACGACTGTGGCCTCTACCTGCGACTCTGCCCTCACCGCGTTCCCCTTTCACCCCACCAGCGGGCCAGGTGGACGCCATTTGATGCCCGCGAACCATGCCACGCCGCTCGGACCGGTGCGGTTCCTCACTGGTGGACGGCTTCGCCCCTGCCGGCACGCGCGGTCAGTCGAGCACGAGTTCCACGGAGTGCGTGTCGACGAGGCGAAGACCTGGTGCCCGCACTCGCCAGGGCAGCGGCGACCCGGGGGTGTGCTCCACCTCGAAGACGACCCGGCTGCTCGACGAGCCTCGCCCCGGCGGGCCGCGCAGCATCAGCGACGAGCAGATCGAGCAGGTCCTGGTGGCGACGCCCAGCGGACGCCCAAGGACGCGACCCACTGGTCACGGGCGTCGATGGCCGCCGAGGCCGCGCTGTCGCGGTCCACGGTCAGGCTGGGGATTGTGGCGGGCGTTCGGGCTCAAGCCGCATCTTGGCCTGAGCACTATGCCTACGTTCGAGACAGGCGAGAAAGCGATGGACCTGGCCAAAGCCATGTGCTTGGTCAGCTCGGTAGCTACCGCCATCTCCGCCGTCCTACTGTCCGATGACGGCGCCTGGTGCCTGGTCTCACTTGCGCCAGCTGGGGTGTCGTACGCGTCGTACCTCGGAGCCGTTGCGAGTGCACGCTCGTACAACGTTGCCATCGAAACCGTCACCGACCTCTCCCGCTTCGCGTTGTATGACGCGCTCCGCGTTGCCCAGCCAATAACGGCAAGGAGGAGACGAGGAGACAGCAGCGACTCTGATGGCGCTCCTGAAGGGTAAGGCGCAGCCAGAACTACGACTTGTGCAGCCAAAGGACACGTCCGACGGGACGGCGAGCAGCGACTCGCCGATCGAACGACGCCGCAGGTGGATAACGCTCGCGACAGCAAGCCGTTCATGGCCGCTTCGATGATGACGGTTGGTCCCTCGGTTGGCGGCGCGCTGGGCAGGTCCCGCGTTCTGGGGCGCGGAGCCCGATCCCCGAGGGCCCCAGACGATCTCGCCGCGACGTGTGGCCGGATCGACTCAGGACGACATCCGTCCGACGCAGATGTCCGGGGGAACTGTCGGCCGGCGGGTGCCGATGTGGAGCCAGTCCCGGACCGCCTCGGCAGGGTCAGCGTCCACGTCGCGCACGATCCGGTCGAGCAGGCCGGCGGCGTCGGTCAGGAGAGTTCCTCGGCCGTCCCGAGCAGACCGGTCACCCGTTCGGCCAGCTCGACGACGACCCGCGGGCCGGGGATCGGCGCAAGGCGCACACCCGACACCGAGCTACGACGCGGCGCGGTGGCCCCTCCTGCGTGACCCAGTCCACGTGCCAGAGGTCCTGCCGCTCGGCGGGCGACAGGACCTCTGACCTGGATGCGCGGCTATTTCACCTCCGACCTCATGACAATCCTGAGGCCGACCAGGGCCGGCAGGACGAGCCAGGTAGCGGTGGTTACCGCGACGTTGGCCCACTGCTCGGTGGTGAGGGTGCCCTCAAAGAGGAACGACCGGGCGTAGTTGACGTCCACCCACGGCTGCAGGTCCCGGAACCCCGCGTCGGTGCCGGCCAGGATGCCGGCCACGGTCGGGAGCGCCAGGGCGATCACGAAGTACGCGACCAGGGCGCCCGCCGAGCTACGGATCAGCATGCCGAGCATGGTGCCGGTCAGCAGGCAGAGCAGGCTACCCAGCACGATGTTGACGCCCTCGGCCGCGGACACGTCCCAGACCAGGTCGGTGCCTGCGATGGCGGTGCCGGCGACGTTGCCGATCACACCCACCGCGAGCGCGAACAGCATCGCCGCGGCCCCGACGACCAGCGAGGAGACGGTCTTGGCCAGGAGGACCCGGCGCCGGTGCGGGACCAGCGTGAACGTGGTCAGCCCGGTGCGCTGGCTCCACTCACCGGTGATCGAGAGGATCGCGATGATGGGGAGCACCACCGTCATGGGGAAGCCGATCGCCTTGGCGAACGTGTAGTAGGTCAGGTCCGCGTTGGGCGCGAAGAGGACGGTGCCCACCATGGTCAGCAGGGCGACGATGACGATGCTGGCCAGCAACCAGAACCCCGAGCGGGTGTTGAACATCTTGCGCAGCTCGACGCGGACGACCCGGCCCAGGGGGACCGGCGCGAAGCGAGACGTGTGCTGCTCACGGACGGTGGGGATTGCGGTGGCGGTCATGCTGCTGTCCTCTCTGTGTGGTTGTCTCGCTGGGTGTCTGCGGTGAGCTCGAGGAACATGTCCTCCAGGCCACCTTCGGCCGGGCGCAGCTCGGTGAGCGCCACCCCGGCCGCGAGGGCCAACTCGCCGACCCGGGCAGGGTCCGCGTCGGTGGCGAGGGCGCCGTCGTCGGACACCGTGGCGTCCAGTCCCGACGCGTGCAGCGCTCGGCGGAGGGCCGACCGGTCGACGGCGCGGGCGATGCTGCCCACGCCCCGCAGCAGGTTCGCCTTGGACCCCTGGCAGACGACCTTCCCCCGACCGATCATCACGATGTCGTCGGCGATGATCTCGACTTCGCGAAGCAGATGCGAGGACAACAGCACCGTCCCGCCGCGGTTCGCGAAGTCACGGAGCAGGTCCCGCATCCAGCGGATGCCCGCCGGGTCCAGGCCATTGGCGGGCTCGTCGAGGACCAGTACGCCGGGGTTGCCGATCAAGGCGGTGGCGATCCCGAGCCGCTGGCGCATGCCGAGCGAGTAATTACCGACCCGCCGGTCCGCCTCGGCCTCGGTGAGGCTGACCAGCTCCAGCATCTCGTCGACACGCAGGGCAGGCACCCCCATAGTTCGCTGGGCGATGGTGAGGATCTCCCGTCCGGTGCGGCCGGCGTGCTGGGCGGAGGCGTCCAGCATCACGCCGACCTCGAGCCCCGGGTTAGGCAGGTCCGCGAACCGGCGGCCGGAGATGGTCGCCGTACCCGAAGTAGGCGCGGTCAGACCGACCAGCATCCGCATCGAGGTGGACTTGCCGGCGCCGTTGGGACCGAGGAAGCCGGTGACCCGGCCCGGCTCGGCGACGAAGCTGACGTGGTCAACGGCGACGGTGGAGTGGTACTTCTTGGTCAGGGATTCGATGGCGATCATGTGGTCGCTCCTCTCGGGCGCTATGGCGTTTCCTCGACGGTAGGTACGCAGGGGCCGAGCGCGCGTCGTCGCGAGGTCGTGACCCTGGTGCGACCAACCGACGACGGGTCGTCCTCCGCCGGTAGGAGAGTGAGCCGGGTCAGGACTGGTCGAAGAGCCCGGTCTGGTAGGCGAGGACGATCGCCTGGACCCGGTCGCGGAGGTCCAGCTTCTGCAGCCAGCCGGGTGACGTGGGTTTCACCGTGGTGTCGCTGATGAACAGCTCCCGCCCGATCTCCGCGTTGGACAGCCCGCGGGTGATCAGCTCGAAGACCTCGAGCTCCGGGTCGTCAGCATCGACACCCGGGCGGTGGTGTTCGTCCGGGGTCAGTGCGTGTCACCGGTCGGGTCGTGCGGGCTCGCCCGGTGCGGCTGCCGAGGCCGTGGGCGCCGCGATCGCTCATCAGTGATGTGCGCATGCCCACACCGATCCGTCGAGCGGGAGGTGCGCTCAGTCGGCTGCGACATCAACGCCAGGGTGGCGTGCGGCTACGGCGCGATGGCAGGAGCAACCACCGCGTTCACCAACCCCCGGAAGGTAGACGCGTCGAGGTGCACATTGACTTCAGGGATCGTGCAGGACACGACGACGACGAGGTCGAGGTCGGGCACGACCTCGATGAGCTGACCTCCGAAGCCGGCCGCGACGAACGCGTCGTGCCCGTCAGCGGTGGTAACCCACCAGTGGTACCCGTAGTCATCGCCTCCGAGGCCGTATCCTCCCGTGGAGACATGGGCCCGGGTTGACTCGGTCACCCATTGCGCCGGGACGATCTGCTTCTCGTCCCAACGCCCGCCGGCGAGCATGAGCTGCCCGATCTTGGCCATGTCCGGGGCGCTGATCTTCAGATATGCGTCTCCCAGGTGAACACCTTGCGGGTCGACCGGCCACGCGAACGACGCCGCCTCGTAGACCGGCAGGTTCTCCTCGACGGCCAGCGGCTCGGCGGCCGGATCGGTGCTGATGCCGAGCGGGTTGAACAATTTGTCCCGCGCGTAGTCGAGCACCGAGCGTCCGGTCGCCTCGACCAGGATCGCGGACAGCAGATGCGATCCCGCACTCGCGTACGCGAAACCCTCACCCGGCGGCTGTTCCAGCCCGCCGGACAGAATGGCGGCCACCCAATCCTCGGTCAGGTAGTGCGGCGTAGTCGCCGGGGCTCGAGGATCCTGGGGCAGCCCGGCCGTCATCGTCAGGACCTGCTCCAACGTGACCCCGGCGACGTCCGGCGCCATGATCGCCGCGTACTCAGGCAACAACTCCGAAAGCGTCTGGTCAACGTTGCCCAGATCACCTTCGTCCAGGGCGATCCCCACCAGGATCGACATGACACTCTTGGTCACCGAAGCCACGTTGCTCGTTGCTTCGGCGGAACTGTCGTAGTACCGCTCCACCAGCGGCCGCCCTCCGACCAACACCAGCACGGCTCTGAGGTCCTCGTACACGCCCGCAGTGATGTCGCCGTTGACCAGCTCGTCGAAGACCGCCGCGACCTGTCCGGGCTGCTGGAGGTCTGCTGTCCCGCGGTGTCTCTCCCGAACCGGAGCCGTTCGGCGAACCGGTGCACGCCGTGCTCACGGCCAGAATCACGGCCGCCCACCACAGCCGACTGCGCCAATCTCGGGCCATGACCGCATTGTCCTCGTGACCCCGGTGCGGACAGAAGCAGACGGACAACTACCGGCGAGCGATATATTCAGTGACTGCCGGCACCGAAGGTGAGTAACGGGTGGACATCGCAATGGACCTGCACGCACGTCTGCGTCTGCCGCGAGTCGGCGCCGCCGTATCACCCGTTTGGGTGCGAGCCGAGCATGTTCGACGCCGGTAGCGGCCCGCCCGAATGCCCTGTCGGAACAAGCCAGACATGCGATATGGCGTATCCGGGATCGTTTCAGCGACTACGACGGCCGACTCGACGACGACCGGCAACGGGCCGACCGGCAGGTCATATTCGCTTACCAGGGCGTGCCGATCCGGTTCCGGACAACCAACAGATCGAAAGCGAACGCGTTCTCGCATTCGAGTGCGATTGTCGCCTCGGCGTACTCCAGGGTGAGATCCACGCTCAATGGAGTGTGGGTGCCGACGCTTATGACGATTTCCTCGCCTTCGTTAATTACTTCGTGAACCCGTGTTGGCTCTCCGGAAACGGTGTAGGCGCCGCTGACTGTCGCCGAACCAGCAGGTTCCTGCGTTTCCTCGTTAACGAGTGTCAAGACGATGTCGATGGTGCCATCGTCGAAGATGAGGTCACGTCTGTGAAGCCGGTAACCTGTAGCGTGCTGCCGTCCGGAGTCTCGATGAACCCCGAGGCTTCAACGAAACCCCCTGTGCTGAGGTCTGAAAGAGATTCACCGATGCGGTGTAGCCATCGGCCTCACCACTGCACTCGGCTAGGTACCCCACCTCGTCAACGGGCTGGGCAGTGGCAGAGGTTGGAAAAGCGATCAAAGCGGCAGCGCCCAAGGCGACGACAGCGATGGCACGCCAGAGCTTGGCCCGCATCGTGTGGGAGCAGGACGGCGAGGAACAATTTCAAACGGTCGCGCTCGAGTGGACCGGCCGCGACCTCTATGTGCCCGTGACGGACGCGCGGTACCCGGCTGTAGATCGACTCGGCGAGGGCCATCTCCCCACTGTCCGAGGCTGCCCGAGAAGCGGAACGGCAGACTGCGGGTCGACACCTGACTATTGCCCGCGGGCGCCGCTCAGCGAGCCGGGCGCTCATTGCTTGGCGTTGCGTCAGTTGTCGAAAAGCCCGGTCTGGTAGGCGAGGACGACCGCCTGGACGCGGTCGCGGAGGTCGAGCTTTTGGAGGATATGGGTGATGTGGGTCTTGACGGTGGTGTCGCTGATGTAGAGCTCTCGTCCGATCTCGGCGTTGGAGAGGCCTCGTGCGATCAACCGAAAGACGTCGAGCTCGCGCTCGGTGAGATCGTCGAGCTGTCTGGGCGGCGCCGGGTGGGGCATGCGGGTGAACTGTTTGATCACGCGTTTGGTGATGGCAGGTGAGAGCAGCGCATCTCCGCCGGCAACAATGCGGACCGCGGCGATGAGCTGTTCGGGTGGGTCGTCCTTGAGCACGAAGCCGCTGGCACCGGCGCGGAGCGCCTCGTAGACGTATTCGTCGAGGTCGAACGTGGTCAGGATCAGGATCCGGGCGGTGTCATCGGCGGCGAGGATCCGCCGGGTCGCCTCCAGCCCGTCGAGCTGGGGCATGCGGATGTCCATCAGCACGACGGTGGGTCGGAAGCGGGCGGCCTGGTCGACCGCCTCGAGCCCGTTGCTGGCCTCGGCGACGACTTCGATGTCCGGCTCCTCGGCGAGCAGCATGCGGAACCCGGCGCGGACCATCGACTGGTCGTCGGCGACGAGGACCCGGACGCTCACGACTGGTGGCCGTCGATAGGGAGTCGGGCGCGCAGCCCGAAGCCGCCCTGCGGTGCAGGACCAGCGGTCATCACACCGCCGTAGATCTTCACGCGTTCCCGGATACCGACCAGGCCGCGGCCAAGACCGTCGCTTCTCGTGGCTCCCGCGCCGTTGTCGACGACATCGACCTGTAGCTCGCCGGGTCGATAGCGGACAGTCACCTCGGCGTGGCTGGCGCCGGCGTGTTTGAGGACGTTCGTCAGGCCCTCTTGCACGATCCGATACGCCGAGACGTCGATGGCGCGCGGGAGCGGCAGCGGGTCACCGTCGACGTGCAGCCGCACCGGAAGCCCGGCACGGCCGACGTCTTCCACCAACGAGTCAAGGCGATCCAGGCCCGGCTGGGGCGCGAGTTCGAGGTCATCGCCGTCGCGGCGGAGAGCCCCGAGCAGGCGGCGCATCTCGGCCAGCGCGACACGGCCTGCCTGCTCCACACGCCTCAGGGCATCCCTGTCCTCCTCCATGGTTTGCGGCAGCCTGTGCCGGACAGCTCCGACCTGAAGCACCATCACGCTCACGGCGTGGGCGACGATGTCGTGCAGCTCGCGGGTGATCCGCGCGCGCTCCTCAGCGACTGCGATGCGGGCCGCCGCGTCGCGCTCGCGCTCGGCGTATGCGGCGCGTTCTTCCGCCGCCTCGGTCTGCACCACCCGCTCACGCAGTGCGAAACCGGCAAGCCAGGCGATCGCGAACAGGACAGGGGTGAAGATGAAGTTGCCAGGCGCGTGGGTCGGGTCGTTGTAGACAATGATCGCCGCGCCGCCCAGCACGATGGCCAACCCGACACGCGCCTGAACGATGTCACGCAAGTTGCCCAGCAGAAACGCCGCGAGCATTCCGGCAACGAAGACACTAGGCCCGGCGAGCAGCCGCCCGTCGAGGAATGAGAGCCCGGCGGCGAGCAGCCAGACCGCAACGGGTGCGGCGAACGGGAACTGACGGCGCGCGAGGAGCGGCAACACAACAAGTGCGACCGCCAACCCCGCGAACCACGACGCCGCCGCCCCGTCTCCAACGACAACCTCGAAGGCGCCCCCGACTGCCGCAAGCACGATCAGCACGTCGAACCCGTACCTGCGCGCGAGGAAACTGACGCGGCTCACGCGTCGAACGTACGGCAGGCGTTCGCGCGCCGCCTCCTACCCGAGGAGGAGCCGAAAATCGTCGGCAGGTCCGAGCCGAATCCGGCCTTCTGACGACGCGTCCGGTATCGGCGCACCCCTACCGTCGCGGCAACGACATGACCCGGAAGGACGAATCATGCAAGCCTCGACCACCCGCAGTTTCACCGCCATAGCGTCACGCCCAGTTCCTACGGAGGGACTCGGCATGAACGGGTTGGTTGGACAGGTGCGGCAGGCCGTCCGCCCGGTCGGAACGGCGCAGGCGGTGGCGCTGCGCGATGTTCGTAAGGTGTACGGCACGCGGTCGGCGACCGTGACCGCACTCGACGGTGTCACGCTCGACTTCGGCCGGGGCATGTTCACCGCGGTGATGGGCCCGTCCGGCTCGGGCAAGTCGACCCTGCTGCAGTGTCGCGGCCGGGCTCGACCGGCCATCCTCCGGCGAGATCATCCTCGGCGGGCACCCCGCTCACCGGTCTCAGCGAGACCAAGCTCACCAAGCTGCGGCGGGACCGGATCGGCTTCGTCTTCCAGTCGTTCAACCTGCTGCCGTCGTTGACGGCGGAGCTGAACGTGGCGCTGCCGCTGCGCCTCGCCGGGCGGCGGCCGTCCCGCAAGGATGTGCGTGCGGTGCTGGACGCGGTCGGGCTGGCGGACCGCGCCCGGCACCGGCCCGCGGAGTTGTCCGGCGGCCAGCAGCAACGGGTCGCGATCGCCCGCGCGCTGGTCACCCGCCCGGCCGTGCTCTTCGCCGACGAGCCGACCGGCGCGCTGGACTCGGCGACCGGGCGCGAGGTGCTGACCATGCTGCGCCGGATGGTCGACGGCGCCGGCCAGACGATCATCATGGTGACCCACGACCCGTACGTCACCTCGTACGCCGACCGGGTCGTGTTCCTCGCCGACGGCCGGGTGGCCGGTGAGCTGTACGACCCGACGCCGCAGGCGGTCGCCGAGCGGATGACCCGACTGGAAACCGGCGGGGGTGTGTCGTGATCGCCGTGGCCTGGCACACAATCCGCGCCCGCATGTCGGGCATGCTCGGTACGTTCATCGCCCTGGCACTCGGCGTCGCCCTGCTCACGATGATGGCGCTGACCCTCGTCAGTACGATCGGCGCGGGTGGCGGCGACGCCGCGGTGGTACACCACGCCGGACGTCGTCGTGGTGGGCGCCAACGAGGTCACCGTCGTCACCGGCCGCGGCGAGGACCGGGAGGTCGCGTCGGTCCGCACCCCCGGCAACCGGCCGCTCCCAACGGACCTGATCGCACGGTTGTCCAATGTGGACGCTGCTGTGGTGGTGGACTACGCGGGGTACGCCGTGACCGACGGCGCGCCCGGCGACACCGTTCACCCCTGGTCGGCCGCGGGATTGCACGCGTACGCCTGGGTCGCGGGCGGTGCACCGGCCGCCGCCACGGACATCGTGCTCAGCGCGCCTACCGCGCATCGCCCCGGCGACCGGATCACCGTGCTGACCGCGCGGGGAGCCGGCCGTTCACGGTCAGCGGCGTGCTGCGCACCGACGCACCGGCCGCCCTGTACACCGTCGACCGGGTCGCCGCCGACCTCGCCGGCGGACGGGTCGCCGCGATCGCGTTGACGGCGAAGGCCGGGCAGTCCGGCCGCCGCCCTGGCCGAACGGGTACGCGGCCGTCGTGCCCGACGACACCGTCCGGGTCCTCACCGGCGACGGCCGTCGCGGCGCCGAGCCGTACCCGGACAGCGAACAGCTCATCGTGCCGATCGCGCTGCTTTCGGCGCAGTTGCGGCATGGCCGGGTTCGTGTCCATCTTCGTGGTGGCCGGCACGTTCGCGTACGCGGTCGCGGCCCGGCGCCGCGAGTTCGGGCTGCTGCGGGCCGCTGGAGCCACGCCGCGCCAGGTGCGCCGGTTGGTGCTCGGCGAGTCGCTTGTGGTCGGTGTGCGTCGCGGCCGCCGCCGGTTCGGCGTTGGGCACGGCCGCTGCTCCCCGGTTCGCCCGCTGGCTGGTCGACACCGGCTTCGCGCCGGCGAACTTCACCGCACAGGTCATCTTCTGGCCGGTCGCCGCGGCGTTCGGTGCCGGGTTGCTCGTCGCGCTGACCGGCGCGTGGCTGGCCGCCCGGCGGGCCGGCAAGGTCCGCCCGGTCGAGGCGCTGCGGGAGGCGGCGGTGGACCGGCGGACGATGACACTCGCCCGTTGGGTGGTCGGGCTCGCCGCGATCGCCGGCGTGGTGCCGATGCTGGCGGTGTTCCCCAGCGTCGAGTCGGACTCGACCGTCGCGCTTGCCATCAACGCCGCGATGCTGCTCATCATCGCCTTCGCCATGTTCGCGCCGCTGCTCATCCCGCCGCTGGTGTCGTTGCTGACCGCGCCGGTCGCCGCGTTCCTGGGCCCGGCCGGCGTACTGGCCATGCACGGCGCGCGGACCGCGGTCCGCCGAACCGCCGCGACCGCGGCACCGATCCTCGTCACTGTCGGCATCGCCGGCGCCACCCTGGCCGCCTTCGAGACCCTTGCCAGCGCCACCGACAGCGCGGCACGCGCGCGCATCGCGGCCGACGCGGCGGTGGTCCCCGGCGCCGCGGCAGGGATCGCGGATCCGGTCGTGACCGCGTTGCGGGCGGTCCCCGGCGTCACCGCCGCCGTGCCCGTCACCGACACACCGGCGTACGTCCGTCGAGGCCGGCGAGCCGGAGTACTGGACTGCGCGGTACGCCAACGGACCGGACTGTCGCCGACGTGCTCGACCTGCCCGTGGTCGCCGGCGACCTCGCCGACCTCACCGGCACCGACACCGTCGTCGTGCCGCACGGGCGGTGGCAACTTGGCGACACGGCGGAGTTGTGGCTCGGCGACTCGACTCCGGTCCGGCTCCGTGTGGTCGCCGTGTTCGCCAACCAGCTCGACCTCAACCAGACGGTCCTGCTGCCGTGGGCGCTGCGCGACCGCCACGCGCATCCGCTTGCCAACACCGTGTACCTGCGGGTCGCGCCGGGGACCTCCACCGGCGAGATCGCGGCGGCGGCGGCGGCCGGCGGCGGTACCCTCATCCGCACCGCCGACTACCTGTCGGCCGCGTCCGCCGAACAGGATCGGATCAACCGGTTCGGGGCCATCGCGGTGATCGGCGTCGCGTTGCTCTACACCGGAATCGCCATCGCCAACACCCTCGTGATGGCGACCCGCGACCGGGCCCGCGAGCTGGCCATCCTGCGGCTCAGCGGCACCACCCCCGGCCAGGCGCTGCGCATGATCGGGATCGAAGCCGTCCTGGTGACCGGGGTCGGCGCGCTGCTCGCGGCCGCGGTCACCGCGATCACGGTCGTCGCGACCCGCTATGGGCTCACCGGTTTGGCACCGTCGGTGCAACTGGCCGTGCCGTGGCGGCTACTCGGCGCCATCATCCTGTGCTGCCTGGTGACCGCGGTACTGGCCAGCGTGATCCCGGCCGCGTTCCTGCTGCGCCGCCGGCCCGCCGAACTTGCCGGGATCCGGGAATGAACGAGGGCAGTGCGTTGCCGGCACCCTGTCCGGTCAGCGCCGGAGTCGGAGGGCCCCGGAGGATTTGCATGCCGATGCGGTGGGAGTGTTTCGGGCTGACGGTGGCAATGCCGCTTGGCGGGCTGGAGTACCCATTGAGGCCCCGCCTCGAACCGCCGAGCTGGGTGGTTGAGCTGGGCAAATAGCGGACAGCCCGACACCAATTCCGATACTGAAGGCTCGCCCGCTGTCATCTCGACACGCCGACCGCCACACCTAAAGATCCATTCCTGTCACCACAACAGCCAGAAACCAGGTGATTAGATCGCTCGTCGGGTGCGTTCGATGCGCCCCGACGGCAACGGGGCTGCTCCAACCTCCGCCGATCCCGGCGTCCATCCGCTGGTCGAAGGCTTGCAGGTGTCCGGTCCGCTGCCGCTCCTGGCTAGCCCGATGCCGGAGATGTTCAACACCGGGATGTGCCGCGATTTGCCGGCCTGCGGGCGTCGACCCAAAGCTGCTGCGGCGCGTACCGTACTGCCCGCGGCATCAGGCCGCGCTCGAGAAAGATCCAGCGAAGGTGCTGCAGATGGTCGAGGCCGGCGAGGGTCTGCGCGCCGATGAACTCTCCGGCAGGGACCAGGCAGCCAGGCGGCGTGGGGCCGCCTGGTTGATGCGAACCAGGCGGGTGCGGGAGTGGAAGGACGCCGCGGCTCCCAACCCGGGGGCCGAGCGCGCTACGTCGACACGTTGCGGGCCGCGTTCGACGTGCCGCCCGGGCTGTGCGAGTGTGGCCGGTCTACGACCGGCCGAGGACAACTTTCCCGGTGACGGTCCGGCTCGGGACCAGACGGAGGTGAGCAATGAGCCAGACCGGCCGGTTTCGCGCTGAGCTCGCGCACCGTGTCGGCGTGGCCGAGGACGCCGACACGCTGACGATCCTGGCCGCTCTGGATGAGGCTTTGGCCGAGCGGGCCGAGTCGGCTCAGCCGTCCATCGGTGGCGCTCAGAACGCCTATATGGTGATGGCCGAGGTCGCAGTGCAAATGCGCTGGGCACGCGAGGAGATCGCCCGTCAGGGCGCAGAGATCGCCCAGCTGCTCGTCGTCTGGGCAAGGTTCGCCGGTGAGCTGACCCGACGCCTCGGCGTGGCCGCCGACAGCGGCGGCGAGACGATCCTGGCCGCTCTCGACGAGGCCTTGACCGACGGCGCCGCCGCGGACGGTCGCGACCTCGTCGACGTCGACGAGATCGCCCAGCCCCGCGCCGACGCTGAGATGGACCGGACCGATCACAAGCGGGCCGTGACCGATAACGCCTTCCGGGCGGGCAAGATCACCCCATATCCTCGGCCACGGCCGGAGCCCATGTCCGAGGCCAGCGCGGACGGCGCCGAGGCCCTCCTCGCTGGTGCGAACCGCAACTCGGCCATTCCCATGGAATCGTTCGGCCACACCGGCGGTCTCGACATCGACGGCGATTCCGAAGGCCCACAGTATTACCGGCCTCAACATCGACGCCGGCCTCGTCCCACCCGGACCGTCGACTTCTTCGGCGACGTGCTCGGCCTGCCCAATGGCGTTCTCCGTGGCTGACTTACCCGCCGAGGGTTCCGATTCGGCCAGGCAATCCACGCGGGTCGGCGGCGCACGCGTCATGCACGCGGCCAGTGGCAAGCTCGTGACCTGGGTGTCCCGCACCGATGTCTCGGACTCCCTTGTCGGCAACGGTCTGGAGCCGCGGACAGCTGTACCTGTCTGAGAGCGCGCCCTCGCAACTCGGAGCGCTCACGAACCCGATCACCGGTCGGCCATAAATGCCGACATAGCCGAGATGAGGGGGCGACGTTACGGGCAATGAGCCGTTTGCTCGCTGACGACTTCTTGACGTAGCCGCGGTAAGTCTCGAGCGTGCTGTGGTCGAGTTCAGCCATCTCCAGGTGACGGTCGAGCAACTGACCCACAGTGGCGTTGGTTCGCGGGTTGCGCCGCTCATCGACCTCGACGACGAGCCGCGTACGGAGCTTCTCGGCCTCACGATCTGCTCGCGGTCCCGCGGGTACCGTTTCACGGAGGTAGTGGTCGCGTCCGGTTACGGGATCGACGCCCGCATAGACACGCACGCGGTAGCCGCCGCTTGGCAGCTCCTCGACACTTCCGCGTGCCCTCGGCTTGCCGACGTTCCTCGCCACGGATGGCACTCTACGCGCCGTTCTCCATGAACCATGCCACGAGCGCTCGGCTCGATGGCATCTTGTAGCATATCCGCAGGTCAACGGCGTGCCCCCGGTGGGGGTCGAACCCACACTGGGCGGATTTTAAGTCCGCTGCCTCTGCCGGTTGGGCTACGGGGGCGCCCTGCTCAAAGATAACGACGGCGCGGGTAGACAGCATGGGCGCCGGCGACCCGATCCACGAACAACAAGCCTGCGCAGTGGTCGATCTCGTGCTGGACAGCCCTGGCCTCGAAGGCATCGGTCTCGATCGTGACCGCCTCCCCCGATCCGGGCAGCGTGCCCGCCACCACTAGACGGGTAGCGCGCCGAACGTCACCGGTGAGGTCGGGAACGGACATGCAACCCTCCCGCCCGAACTCCCGGCGCGTCGCTGCACGATCTCGGCGTTGCAGATGACGAAGGTCCCGTGCGTGGTTCGGGCCCTGGGGTGTGCCGACACGTCGACGCAAAAGACGTGTTGTCCAACATCGACCTGTGGCGCCGCCAACCCGACGCACCCTGGCGACACTCGCATTGTCGCGACCAAATCGGCTGCTAGTTGGATGACCTTCTGCTCGGTTGGATCGACAGGTTCGGCCGGTTGGGCGAGAACCGAATGCGGTGCCCGGACCACCGGCAGGATCTCGCCCCGGACGCCGAGGTCGTGCTCGGTCCAGTCGACCAGGCTCACAGGACGTCGGTGTCCTGCCGACGCAACGTCACACCCACGCCAAGATCGCGCCCGATGGCGGCAAGGCGCGCCGCGAGCGTCGCCTCGTCGACACCGGCCGGCAGGTCGACCTCCGCCACGAGGACGTACAGTTCGCCGGTCAGTCGCGTGGTCAGGTCGGTGATGTTGCCGCTGGCCTGCGCCAGTACCCGTGTCACTGCCGAGACGATGCCCGGCCGGTCGCCGCCATGGACGGTGAGTACGTAAGCAGTCCCGGTCCGGTCCGGATCTGGCTCTAGCGGCACCTCGCGCACCGAGACGACCAACGATCCGTCGGCGCACAGCGGCGCAAGCCTGTGTTCCACCTCGCCCGACGACCGGTCACCAGCGCAGATCAAGGTCATCGCGAAGTGACCACGCAGGCGGGTCATCGACGAGTCCTCGATGTTGAGCCCGAGATCGGCCAGCCCGGCTGTGACGTCGGCGATGATGCCCGGCCGGTCGTGCCCGATGACCGTGACGGCTTGCAGACTCACCCGACGCCGAGCCAGGAGCCCCGGGTGGCGGGCAGGCCACTGCCGCCGTGGGCCTGCCGACGAACGGCGAGCACCTGCGCGACGCCGATCCGACCGGCGTCGAACGAGAGTGCCGATGCGGTCATGTAGAGCCGCCAGACCCGGGCTCGCCCGCTACCAGCCAACGCGACGGCTCGATCCCACTGACGTTCCAGATTGTCCACCCAACGTCGCAAGGTGCGGCCGTAGTGCTCGCGCAGGCTCTCCACGTCGCGCACCTCGAGGTCGGCGCTCTCGATCGCGGCGACCACGTCGCTCAGCGGCAGCAGTTCACCGTCGGGGAAGACGAATGCACCGATGAACGTCCGACCTGGTCGGTCGGGGCCCGGCCGCCGGACGATCTGGTGGTTGAGCAGTCGCCCGCCCGGCACCAGCAGCCCGTGCAGCGCGCGAGCGTACTCCTCCCATCGTTCCGACCCGATGTGTTCGGCCATGCCGACGCTCGCGATGGCGTCGAACGGCTGGTCGACGACGTCACGCCAGTCCTGCACCCGAATGTCGACAAGGTCGGCGATACCCTCGTCGACCACGCGCTTGCGTGCATACTCGGCCTGCTCCTGGGACAACGTGATACCGACCGCCTGAACGCCGTGCTCTTTGGCCGCGTGCACGACGAGCGATCCCCACCCGCACCCGACGTCCAGCAACCGCATGCCCGAACCGAGGCCGAGCTTCCGGCAGATCAGTTCGAGCTTGTCGCGCTGGGCGTCCTCGAGGGAGTAACTCGAGTCATCGGGACGGGTCCAGTATGCGCAGGAGTAGGTCATCGACGGGCCCAGCACGATCTCGTAGAAGTCATTGCCGACGTCGTAGTGGTGGGTTACTGCGACTCGGTCGCGGCGCTTCGAGTGCCGTTGGCCGGAGAGTGCAATCTCCTCCGGCGGTGGCGTTGGCGGCAAACCGATGACGCCGAGCAGCGCGGCGGCCCGCAGTACCTCGACTCGTTCGCGGAGAGGAAGCTGCCGGCGTGCCGCGAGATCACGCCCGACGCTCTCGACGCGCGTCAGCGCCTGCTCGAGGTCACCGTCGAGGTCGATCTCCCCGGACACCCAGGCCCGGCCGAGGCCGACCTCGTCGGGCTGCCAGAGCACGCGTCGCAAGGCGCGCCGAGAGTTGATCAGCAGTGTCGGCCCATCGGCGGCGCCGGCAACGGAACCGTCCCATGCCCGGATCCGCAGCGGCACAGGCGCACCCAGAATGCGTTCGAGGATGACGACGATGCGGTCAGCAACTTCCGGCTTTCCGCTCTGCACCGATCCGGCCCTCCCATCACCTGGCTCGGGCCAGGGTATCCGGTCGCTCGCAGGCTCCCGTCGATCACGTTCAACGGGAGCTGGGCGGTCTGGGTGCGGCGGCGCGGCGGAACTCCTCGCGGGGCACGTGCACCCGACCCAGCGAGACGATCTCGCGACGGAAGAACAACGCCAGCGTCCAGTCCATGATCACCCGCACCTTGCGGTTGAAGGTCGGCAGCTTGCTGACGTGATAGGTCCGGTGCATGAACCAGGCGATGAAGCCCTTCACCTTGATCCCGTAGACCTGCGCGACCCCCTTGTGCAGGCCGAGACTGGCGACCGAGCCGACATATTCGTTCATTTGTTCTTCGGTGGCCGCCCGCGCAGCACCCCGGCGATGTTGTCGCCGAGGAGTTTCGCCTGGCGGACTGCGTGCTGCGCATTGGGCCCGGTGGTTGCGCCCGCCGCATCCGAGGTGAGGTCCGGGATCGCCGCACAGTCACCGGCGGCCCACGCATCGTCGACACCGTCGACCCGCAGGTCGGCTCGGCAGCGCAGCCGGGCCTTCTTTTCCACCGGCAGGTCACTGGCTCCGACAAGCGGGTGGGCCATCACACCGGCGGTCCAGATCAACGT
>CAWJAY010000051.1:0-27666 GCA_963840925.1 uncultured Alphaproteobacteria bacterium | reverse complement strand
CGGTTGGGCGACCGCCCAGGAAGCCGATCGTGACCTTTGCCAGCTTCCGCTACCAAGCGAAGAGCTGGACTGCGAGCCCGTCGGGTGATGGCCAAGGTCGAATAGCACCCCGGGGTCGGCTTCATCGTTACCAACCTGGCCCGGACACCCGAGCCGGTGGTCAAGTTTCTATAACGGCCGCGGCACGGCCGAGCAGTGGATCAAGGAGGGCAAGAACGCGCTGCGCTGGACGCGGCTCTCTTGCCGCGCCTTCCGGCGCAACGCCGTTCGGCTCCAGCTGCATGCGCTGGCCTACAACCTCGCCAAATTCCTGCGCACCTTGGCGCTGCCGGAGGAGGTCGAGCATTGGTCGCTGACGACATTGCGCGAGAAGCTGGTCAAGATGGGCGCCCGGGTCGTGCGCCACGGCCGTACGTCGTGTTCCAGCTGGCCGAGGTGGCGGTGCAGCGAACGCTGTTCGCCGAGATCCTGCGCCGGATCGACCAGCTCAGGCCGAGTCCGCGGCCGCTCCTGGCATGAGCGCCGAGAGCAAATACATGATGGCCTCCCGACTGGAGAGGTGCGGCCTGTGATCGACCGAGGGCCGCCGAAAAGCTGCCGAACCGCGGGGCACAAGCCTCAGGACGCGCGACCAACTGCTGGCCACCTGATGCCGCTGGGCGGCTCGCGCTGTGGATCTGTGGACAAGCCTCCGGCGGTTCTGCGCGACCGAGAGGGCTTCTTCGAACCTCGGGCCTGTCGATAGCACGTTAAATTGACCGGTGTTGGTAGCACATGGATTGACCGCTGTTTGGGTGGGAGCTGTGGGGCTGCGGTGCTGTTTGTGGCCGAGAACGGCTGCACATGGCGCGCGCTGCCGGCGCGCTTCGGCAATTGGCACACGATTTACACGCGGCTGCGCCGGTGTGCGGCGGCGGGTGTGTTGGACCGCGTGTTCCAGGCGCTGCAAGAGCATCGCCTATCCGCATCCGCGTCGAGTGCGTCGGCTTGGACAGCACCAGCGTCAAGGTTCACCCCGACGGCACGGGCGCGCGAAAAAAACGGCCCGCAAGCCATCGGCAAGTCACGGGGCGGCTGGACACCAAGATTCATCTGGTTGCCGCGGATGCCCGAACGGCCCTGACCTTCGCGCTGTCGCCCGGACAGGCCCACGACGCGCCCGAAGCACGCAAATTGCTGACCGCCTGGCAACGCCGGCCCGCTGGTGTGCGATGGTGATGGACCGGGCGTACGAAGGCGACGAGACCCGGCAACTGGTGCTGGAGCTCGGCTTTGAACCGGTCGTACCGCCCAACCCCAACCGTCTTCGCCCTTGGACCTACGACCGCAGCCTCTACCGAAGGCGCAACCAGGTCGAACGCCTGTTCCGCAGGCTCAAAGGCTTTCGCCGCATCTTCTCGCGCTTCGAAAAGCTCGATCTCATGTTCACCGCCTTCATCCACTTCGCCCTGATCGCCGACATGATTTGTGTTAACACGCCCTAGTCGATCGGGTGCTCAGCGGCGTGGCGGCCCTGCAGCCCGCAGCCGCTCGACGAGCCGATGCAGTGCCTCCGGCGTGCTCGGTGTTCGCCCAGGAAGCGCACTTCGCCGCCGCGGCCCAACTCACGAGATGGTGGAGTTAGCGCGAACCTCGGATAACCTTCCCCATCATCCTGGCGCCTTGATGGCCTGGAGCCGTTGGCCACCTGCGCTTCAAACGAGGCTTGCCCGGAGGTGGCCTGGCAGCTTGGGCAACCGGATCAGGTTTCCGTGTAGCGGCCCGGCAGGAATTGCTTGATCCAGGTCTGCGGGGCGATCAGGCGATAGACGATCGCGCCATAGCACACAACTTTGTCCGCGAGCGCGATCGGCGCACCCCGGACCACCTCAATGTAGCCGGGAATGACCTTCTGCAGCCGCAGGGTCAACCAGCCCGGCGCCTTGCCGCCGCCGATCCAGCTCCCCTTCTGGGTGAGCGCGAGGTTGCTCGACTGGTTGCGATGGCAGCGCCGCAGCAGCAGCACCTCAGGCAGCAGATGGAACCGGCCGAGAAGACTCAGCTCGGCCAGCAGCACCTTGTCCGAACCATAATAGCTGCCGTGCAGGTGGGTCAGCGCAGCACGTCGGCCCGGATCACGCCGAAGATCTCGAAGGTGCGCATGGTCCGGACCAGCACGTCCCAGAAGCGACCGGATGGACTCGTGCCCTCGGCCCGATGAATGGGATCAATCTGCCCGACCCGCTCGCCATGCCGCGTCACGTAGCACCTCTGCTTCCGGTCGTAACGGACCGACGAACGGTCATCATTGACCAGTTGGGTCTGGCCGGAGCAGAGCACGATGGTCGAATCACGCTTGAGCACTTCGATGCAGCGTTTGAAGAAATCCGGCATGCAGACGTCGTCATGCGTCGCCCACTTGAAATAGCGGCCGCGCGCCCGTTCGAAGACCAGATTAAAGTTGGGCGCCGCACCCACGTTCTGCCGGTTCAGACATAATGCGCCCGGAATTGCCGCGGCGTAGGAGCGACAGATATCCCAGTCGCGTCGGTCGATGCGTTGTCCTGAATCGGCAGCTCAAATGGGTAAAGCGCTCGTTCAGGATGGACTCGATCGCCTCAGCGAGGAAATCGGCACCATTGTAGACCGGCAGGCCCACCGATAGAGTGGGTACCGCGCCCCCCTCTAAAGGGTTCTTACTCATGACCATTGCTCCTGCTGCAGTCTCGCGCCTCGAAGGTCGCCAAGGTTCGACCGGCAGCGCGCGTCATCGGATTGCCTGCCCGTACCCTGCCATCGATGGACCTGGCCTAGTCGACCAGGCCCACGCGTTTCCTCCTCGACCCAATAACCGAGGCCATGGCACATTCTGTGGATAACTGCCAGCAGAAATGGAATCAACTGGTGGATCGTTCAAGAAAGCTCTTGCCCAGCGGGGGACGTGCATAGGTGGGTCATCGTGCCCCAGCGGCCCGGCTTCATCGGCAGCCCGGGCTACGTCCGGTCGACCGCTTGAACCTGCGACTTCTCGTCGAGCGAGAGGACGATGGCGTCTGATGACGGTCTGAGCCCGCGATGTTCCGGTCGCCAAGTCGGTTGCCTCCTGGTAAGGCCGCCAGGTCGGTTGCCTCCTGGTAGGAAGTCATGTCGTCGGCAATCGACTTCCTGCCTCCGACCCTGCGGCGCTGCGGGCGCTTGCGGGGTCGCTGCAGGAGACGCTCGCAACCAGGGACCGCGAGCTCGCAGCACGCAACGCCGAGCTCCACGCCAAGACGCTGCACATCGAGAAGCTGCAGGCGATGCTCGCGCTGATGAAGCGCGCGCGCTTCGGCCGCTCTTCTGAGCGGATTGATCAGTTCGAGCTGTTGATCGGCGATCTCCAGGAGGAGCCAAGGCCGAGCACCAGGCGCGTGAGGCGACGGGCCCAGTCCGCCGCAGATCGGCCTTCCGCCAAGACGGGCGCGCCTCGTCCTCGTGGTCGCCAGCCGTTGCCGGCCCATCTGGCGCGTGAGCGGGTGGTGCACGCGCCGGCCTGCGCCTGCCCGGCGTGTGGCAGCACCCGCCGAACCCGGCTCGGCGACGACGAGCGCGAAGTGCTCGAATACGTGCCCTCGCACTTCAAGGTGGTGGTCCACATCCGGCCCCGGGGTGAGCTGCCGCGCGTGCGAGACGATCACCCAGGTCCCGGCTCCGGCGCTGCCGATCGAGCGGGGTCGGCCGGGTCCGGCCTGCTCGCCCATGTCCTGGTGGCCAAGTCCTGCGACCACGCTCCGCTCTACCGGCAGAGCGCCATCTATGCCCGGTCCGGGGGCGAACTCGTGCGCTCCACGCTCGCCGACTGGGTCGGCCAGGCAGCGTTCCCGCTCGAACCTCTCGCTGCCGCGATCACCCGCTATGTCCGAGCCGGCGTCGCCCTTCACGCCGACGACAGCCCCGTGCCGGTGCTGGACCCAGGGCGCGGCCGACCAAGACCGGTCGACTGTGGGTGCTGGTCCGGGACGAGCGTCCCTGGGGCGGGCCCGCACCGCCGGCCGTCAGTTACCTCTACTCGGCCGACCGCAAAGGCGAGCTTGCGCGGACGCTGCTCGCGGGCTGTCGCGGCTTCCTGCATGCCGACGGCTATGCCGGCTTCAACGGCCTCTACGAACCCGACGCGAGCGGCACCGCGCCGTTGGTCGAGGTCGCCTGCTGGGCTCACAGCCGGAGGAAGCTGTTCGAGGTCCACGCCGCGACCGGTTCGGCGATCGCCCGGGAGACGCTCGAACGGATGGCCGCGCTGTTCAAGATCTAGGCCGAGATCAACGGTCATGCCCCCGAACATCGCCACGCCGTACGCCAGGAACGCTCGCTGCCACGGCTCGCGGACCTCAGGGACTTCCTCGCCGCCAGTTTCGCCAGCATCAGCAGCAAGAGCGCGCTTGCAGGCGCGATCCGCTACAGTCTGTCGCGCAGGCAGGCGCTCTGCCGGTTCGCTCACGACGGCCGGCTCGAGATGACCAACAACGCTGCCGAGCGCGCCATCAGACCGCTTGCCCTCGGCCGGAAAAACTCTCTGTTCACCGGCTCCGACAGCGGCGGTCGCCGGGCCGCCATCCTCTACACCCTGATCCAGACCGCAGCCCTGAGCGGGCTCGACCCCGAGGCCTATCTGCGCGACGTCCTCGCTCGTGTCGGCGACCACCCGATCAATCGGATCGACGATCTTCTTCCCTGGACTGGGTCACCTCGCCGTGCACCGCCGCCGCTGCCTGCGGTGCGGCCAGCCGCCGTCTGGGGTTTGAGTTGATAGGTCGGCCCGGCAAGCAGGAACCAGGTTGCGGGCCATACCGTTCCTTTCGCGCCTTTACTGTTGATGTGTGGAGATCACGATGCCCAACGCTATGGCAAACTCGGAGGCAGCTCGGTTGCCACTGATGAGGACCGCCTGATCGCTTCCAACAAGATGGAGGGCACCGCGGTGCGACTACCGAACTTCCTGGTCATCGGCGCTCCACGCTGCGGCACGACCATGCTGCATTATTCGCTGGAGCAGCACTCCGAGGTGTTCGTCAGCCCGAACAAGGAACCCCACTTCTTCCTATTCGATAGCGGCGGCGCGCGGCCGAGCGGAGCTTCCGAACCTCGCTTCGAGACCTTAAAGTACCACTCGGCCAAAACCCTAGATGAGTATGCGGCGTTGTTCGCAATGGCCACGGAAGACCATCGGGCGGTTGGCAAGTTGTCGCCCGGTTATTTCATGTTTCCTGAGGTGGCTGCGCGCATCAAAGCCCGCCTCCCCGATGCCAAGCTCGTGGCGATCCTGCGCCAGCCGGTCGAGCAGGCGCGATCCTTGTACATTCGACGGAGCATGGGCAACGTGCCGGATGAAGATCCGAGCGAGGCGTTCGTCGCGGCTCTGGAGACCGGGGCGTCGTTGCCACGCGGCCAGCGCGTCGGTCTAGCGATCACCGAGTACGGCCTCTATCATCGTCGCCTCACCCCTTTCTTCGAGCATTTCGCGCGCAGCCAGATCAAAGTCACTCTGCTCGAAGATCTGCAGCGAGACAGCGATGCGTTCTTCGCCGACTTGTTTCGCTTCCTCGACGTCGACGACAGCTTTCGGCCTGATCTGTCCCAACGGTACAACGAGTTGGGTGCGGTTCGAAGCGCGATGCTTCAACGCATCCTGTCGCGCAGCCACCGAATCAAGCGATTGCTCCGCAGCGTCCTTCCGCATAGCACTGCCCACCACCTGGCACGTCTGCAGTACCGCGTACGAAGCGCCAATCTGCGGCCAACGCAGCCAGTCTCACCCGACTTGAGACGTGAATTGACAGAGCGGTTCTACGCCGATGACATCGGTGCGCTGGAGGGGCTGCTCGGGCGGGACCTCAGCATCTGGCGTCAATGACGCCACCAAAGGCTAGCCGGACTTGAGTTTTGATCGGTGCCGAGTGGTTTTCGTCGTTGGTGGTCGATGGGAGGTTCGAGGAGAGGACGGGGCGGCGTTTGGGGCGGATCGATGTTGGTGCCGACCTGGTGGAGCGAAGCGCGCAGAACCGCATCGAGCATCGAGCAGCCCCTTTGTCGCTGCAAACAATCGCTTGACGGCGAGGCTATCGCCGTTGACGTCGCCGCGCCGCTCACCGAGATGCCTGCACCATAGAGGCGGAAGCCGTTCGTGCCGTCGAGGGCGGCCAGGGACAGCGAAACCAGCGGGACCGCGACCGGCCGGGCCAGCGCCACCAGCTCCCCGGGCGAAATCACTTCGACCACCGGGTCGACGCCCCGCAGCAGCACCGCTTCCTGGAACCTATTGCTGTCGCCCACATCGACCAACAGCGTCGTCCCGAACGGCCCGGCCTCGAGCCGCACCGCATCGCCGAGCAACAGCCCGGCGCTCAGCGCCTCTTCCGCCAGCGCGGAGAAGTCCACGACATCGCCCTCGGCGAGGTTCAGGTCGAGGATTTCGTCAACATCGAAATCGGTCAGGAGGAAGCGATCGGCATCGGCGTCACCGCTCAGGCGGTTACTGCCCGGGCCGCCGTCGAGCACGTCGTCCCCGGCGTCGCCGAACAGGTTGTCATCACCGTCCCCGCCTTCCAGGGCATCGCCACCGCTGCCGCCGAGCAGATCGTCATCGCCGCCGTCACCAGCGAGCAGATCATCGCCGTCGTCGCCCAGCAGCAGATCGCGGCCGTTGCCGCCGAACAGCTGATCGTCGCCGGACCCGCCGCGCATCAGATCGTCGTCGTCCTCGCCGAACAGGAGATCGTCGCCGAGATTGCCCAGCAGCCGATCGGCGCCTGGCCCGCCGAACAGGCGGTCGTTGCCGCTCCGGCCGTCGATCCGGTCGTTGCCGGCGAGGCCGAAGATGTCGTCCGCGCCCGTCGGGCTGTTGGTGACGTTCGTGCCGACGAGGTTGTCGTTGCGAGGCGTTCCGATGATCTGTGCCATGACACGTTCTTTTGTCGGGGCCGTGTCAGGCGATGCTTCCTCCTGCAACCCAATTACGATTGTGGCAGAATCTTTTCAACCGTTTTTGCATAAGGGTTAGGCGGTGATTTCCCGCCTCGGAACCGAAGAGAAGGGCGGTCAAAGACCGCCCTTTCGTCAGTCGCGATGCAGGACGAGCGAGCTACTGCGACTTCGGCCGCGGATCGTCCTCCGGGTTCACGTACTTGAGGCCCCATGGTCCAAGGGTGCTGATCTGTATGATCGTCTCTTCGTCGATGAAGACATAGTGCGCCGTGTCTGGCGGAAGGGCGAAGAAACTCCCCGCGGGCAAGGCCTGGGCCTTCCTCTGATTAGCTGTCTCTCCCATGCCCAAACGGAATGTCCCCGAAACCACCGTGACAACCTCATCGACCGGGTGCGTATGCGGAGGGACGCTATAGCCAGCTGGCAACTTGAGCCGCAGCGCGAACAAACCTTCCTTGCTCGGATCTCCAAACAAGACCGCCGCTTCCGCTCCCGGCGGGAGCACGGCGGGTGCCGGCCCCCATTTGATCTCCTGCGGCGCAACGATCGTGTGCCCATCCATCGTCTCGGCCGGAGCCATAGAGGCGAGACTTGCGACGGTGACAACGGCAACCAGCGTTGGCAATGCGATCTTCATGAGTGAACCTCCCGTGTGCGCCGAGCTGCTCACCCCTGCCGCCGAGCGCCTGGGGCAACTCGGAAGCTTGATCTTACGCTCGCATCCAACGGCACACAATACGACCGCCGCTCGATGAAGCGGCGCTTAAGTTAGTTTATTCAGAAAGGTGCGGTTGCGCCGGCCCTCGACCGTGTCGTCGTCGCGGGCAACCGCCAGATAGGCGCGCGAGAGCCGGCCTGATGTCGTCCTGCGTCCGGGCTTGCGGCGGCGGGGCATGCCGCACGTTAGGCATGACCGAATATAACGGCAATGGCGGCGGCCTATCCTGCCCCCGCGTTCGGCGTGACCAGACCGGCGTCGAGCTCAGCGGTACCGGCGCACTCGGGGCCGATGCCTCGACGGCCAGCTCCAGAACCACCTTGATGGTCACCCTCCCCCCACCAGCGCGATCGTCTCGCCCGGCGCCATCTTGAACCGCAGGTGCCCGTCGACCATCGCCACCGGCTTGCTGGCGCTGACGGCACCGCCGTGGCTGCACCGCTTGCCGGTCCAGGTCCCGCCCCGGCCCCGCAACTCCTCGATCCGAACGGTGACCTGACAGGGCCAGGCGCCGGGGTGGGTGCCGAGGTTGCCGGTGCTGGCCTCGATGCCGTGGCTCGCGTTGGTCGCCCCGAACCACCAGCGCCCGTCCGGCCGCTGGGCGCACGCCGCGTTGAGCCGCGGGTAGATCAGGCCGCTGGTCGGGTGCCGGTGGCGGATCATCCACCGCGCGTGCTCGGCGGGGAGCTTGGGTGGCCGGTCGCCGCACTCCACGCGGCGCACGAACGAACCCGCCGTCAGTAGCGGGCTGGCGACGGTATAGGCCGGATACCAGGGCCTAGGCTTGCCGTCCGGTGCAAACAACACGTTCTTCATCGGCTCGGCCATAGCCTTGAGCGCGACGGTCTGGAAGTGCGCGTGCGCGCCGGCGCCATTATTGATCGCCGAGAACATCCGCGCCGGGCTGTTGGCCGCATCGCCGTAGCCGGCCTCGGTGCTCATCATGCCTTGATGATGGATCAGCTTGGCGCGCTGCCAGTTCTCCTCGGTCGGGCAGTCGCTGTAGCAGTGCCCGGCCATCGCGTCGGGCGTGATCCCGGCCTTGCGCAGCGCGTCCCACTCGCGATCGCACATCTCGCCGAAGTGGGCGTAAGGGCAGGTCGTGATCTTGATCCGCTGGAGGCCGCGTGCATCGAGCGCGGCGCGCAGCTCGCGGAATGCCTTGACCACGGCGTCGAAGTTCGTCGGATAGCCGGGGAAGCGATTGCCGGTGTTGCCGTCGGGTTCGTTGTTGAGGCAGGTCCACGCGATGTCGATCCCGGCGTCGACGGCGGCCTTGATCTGGCCAGCCATCGTGGCCGGCGTCAGACCGCTGGTGCGCCAGAGGAATCCATGCATGTAGACCTTGCCAGCGCCGTTGTTCTCGCCGAGAGCGGCGAACGTTCGGTACATCATGCTCGGGCCGTAGGAGGCCAGCCAGGTCGTGCCGAGGTCCTGAAATAACCTTCGCGTCAGGCCGAGTTGTGTGATCTTCGCCGCGGCCGCTTCGCTTTCGTTCGGGCCTGGCATACAGAGGCCGAACCCCTCCCAGCGCTGGCAGGCCCCGGCGTGCGCGATCATCGCGACCTGGCCGAGCTGCGGATCGACCGGCTCCAGGCCGCCGGGCAGGATCGGCGGAACGGGCAGCTGAGGCTCGGGCTCGGGTTCCGGTTCTAGCTCCATAGGAACGCCGATCGCGTCCGCGACCAGCGCCTCCTCGGCGGTCTCGCGGTGCACGCGCGCGGCGAACGCAGGCTGCCGCTTGGCGACTTGCAGCTTGCGCTCGAAGCTCGGCGTCGGCGCGCTCACGCCAATTCCAGCCATATCGATAATCTCCTCGGGGTGGGTGGCGGCCGGCGCGGACGCACCGCAGGCCGGCCGCCGGATTGCTACAGCCGCTCCGCGAGCAGCTCGCGGAGCCCGTTCTCGACCTTCCGCAGGGTCGCCATCGCCGGACGGCCGGTCCAGCCCGCCATGAACCCGTTCAAGGTCTCGACCCTCAGGCCAGTCCGCTCGGCAAAATCCGCGGCGGAGGTCCAGGTCTCACGAAGAGCGCGGCGCGTCAGGTCGGACATCGCTGAGGGCGTAGACGCGCTCGTTGTCCCGCAGCTGGCCGTGTCGGACCGAGCGGAGCATGGTGTAGGGGCCCTTGTGCAGGTGGCCCTTCGCCTCGTCGGCGATTGGCGTGATAGACATGAGAGCAGTCTCCTACGGTGGACCGGCGCAGCGCGCCGGCGGGTTAAGCCGGCCTCAGGCCCCCGCCTGAGGCCGGCAGCGTCAAACGCCAACCGTAGCGGCTGGCGAGCCGGCGCAAATCGCGCTCTCGCTTGACCATCAGCTCAGCCGAGCCAGTTCGGCGTTCTCTTCGTCGGCAGCTTCGATGCAGCGTGGGCACACAAGGTTGTCGCCGCCCCAGTTCTCCTCGATCTCCCGTTAGTAGTAGAGTTCCGGATGGGGGCCAACCGACGGGAGTGAAGTCGTGAAGCCGAGGTTTGACGGCCGGACCCGGGGGTGCGCTGCTGCTCACCCCAGCATCTGCGGGGCGACGCGTCGTGCGGTTCGGGTGGCGGCTCGTGAGGCACGGGCGGCGACGAATGACCGGGTGCTGGTCGAGGTGCCGGAGTTGTATCAGGCCTGGTGCTGAGGCTGGCGTGTGAAGGTTCCGACGTTGGCGGAACCGCTTCGGGCCGCGATCGACCAGGTGCTCGACGGCTTGGACCGGCTGGCGCCGGCGGTCACGGCGTGGTCGGCTTCGCGGTCTGGCTCTGGGGCAGCTAGGGCCCGTAGAGCGCGACGGGATGGTTCCCGGCCCTCGGGATAGCCCCGGCCGGGTCCGAGCGCGTCCTGGAGCCGCCCGCCTGCAAAGCGAGGCATTCACGCGCGAGCCGGGGACGCCAGTGGCGGTGACGAAGCCGTGTCGGAGCTGGGGGACAATGTTCGTGTCGCCGAGCCATCGGCACGGGTTTTGTTCCGACCGCTGCCGGGAGGGCGCCTTGGCTGCTCGTCGGGCGGAGCGGCGTGCGGCGCGCCGTGCTGATCGTACCCCGAAGGCTCCAGGACCTGCGAGTTGTGGTCGGGGCGGGTGGGCCCGCCCGGAGCTACCAGCGACGCCTGGCGAGGCAGTGGGCCCGGCTCGCGAGACGGCGCCGAACGGGTCGGCGGCGACCGGGCAGGCCGTTCAGGAGAACGGCGCTGGTGCTGGGGTAGTTCCGAACAGGTCGGTTGCGTCGCCGTCAGGTCTTGAAGCCCAAGCTTTCTGCGGGTCGGAATTACGTGAGCCGGAGACCGCGGTAGGGGGGCCTGGCTCGCGGTGCGAGGTCTGCTTTGCGGCGGTCGAGGACGGCCAGAGCGTGTGCAGCGCCGAGTGCCGTGCGTTGGCTGCAAAGCTGACGCCGCCCGAGCCTGAGGAGCCGCCCGCGAGCCAGCTGCGTTGCGGCGGGCGTTGGCGCTGATGCGTCGTCGTTTTGGTGGTCCGCAGCGGAAGCCGGAGCTGGCGGCCTGGCCGGATGAGGTTGAGGCGCTGACGCGTCGGATTGCGTTGATGGAAGTCGAGGCAACATTTGTCGTCTGCGATCCATTGCGGGCCGCCAAGCTGCGGCAGACGGCGCGGCTGCTGGGGCGACGTCTGGAGCTGATGAAGCGGCTGACTTTGGCTGCCGAGACGGCGGCTTGAAGCCAATGGGCGGCGATGGCCGCTGGCGGACAGTGGGAGGCGATGGCCGCTGGCAGACAGTGTTCGCGATCGTCGCGATGATTGTCGCCGTGCTGATCGTGGTGTCGGCCGTGCTGTAGGTCGTCCGGAGCAGCCGTGCCCTACGCGGCCACCATCAAGGCGTCGTAGCTCGGATCAACCCTAGCTTGACGCCGGCGCCGCTCTGGGCGCATCGTAGGTGGGCCTGCCGAGGGTGGCTGCCACCGCTATGTCTCAAAAAAACCGCCTGGCCACCGACATCGACCGTGAAATCGGCCAACGCGTCCGCGAGCGCCGGGTCTTGCTCGGGATCACCCAGTCCGGCTTGGCCGGCTCGATTGGCGTCACCCCCCAGCAGCTGGGCAAATACGAGATCGGCGCCAACCGGCTGTGCGCCGTTCGGTTGCTCGATGTCGCCAAGGCGCTCGGGACGACGGCCGCCGAGCTTTTGGCTGAGCGTGATCGCAACAATCGCCATTGCGGCGCGACCAGCTACAGTTGGCGGCCGATGTGGCGAAACTCGACGACGTCACCAGAACGGCGCTGGTTCGGCTCGTGCGGGTCATGGCGTTGTGGACGCCACTTGGCGGCCGGCCATGACCCGGTTCGCGGGCTGGGTGCTGGCGGTCGCGCTGGGTTCGGTCTTGCGCTCGTCTTCTGCTATGTCCTTCCCCTGCTGCGCTTGTCTTCCGACATATCCGTTCCCCCTGCTCCTGGACTAACGTAGCGACGCACCGATTGAATTCAGCAGGGGTGCGGCCCCCCCGCGGTCGCCCTTGCCTTAGTTGCGCCGAGCAGGCCGAGCATCACCGGGGCAGTGTAGGCCGCGAAGCGACCCATCTTGGCCAGGGCCTTGCGTCGGGCCTGCTCCGGCTCCGGACGCTCCTCCGTGGCCTCGTCCTTGCGTTTGTCCTCTGACATATCCGTTTCCCCCTGTGGTCAATCCAGGAACAGCCCGGGATCCAGACGCTCGCGCTCAACAAGCGGTTGAATCAAGCGTACGCCGTCTTCGAGCGAGGCAAGGCTGAGTTCGTACTCAAGCGTTTTCCTTGAGCCAGTCGAGAGTAACGCCGATTCGCCGACGGTCAAGCGACAACCAGGACGGCAGCCCAGACGCTGTAGCCTCTTCCTGGCACCGCTTCAGCTCGGCGCGAGCGCGCATCAGCTTCTTGGCGGCAGCATTGACGGCGATGCGCCCGGGCGCGGCATCAAGCTCGCGCTCGGCCGCGCGAACCGCTTCGGTCAGGCGTTGCAGTTCGGATTTCCGCTTCGTCATGGCGCGCTGGCCCTCCGCTCCGCGTAACAGTTACGCACTGCTCTGGCGCGGGAACTCCACGACCTTGGCCGGCTCGCCGGTCATGATGCGCTGAAGCTCGACCGCCCACTTTTCGAGCGCCCCGCGCATCTCTTTTGCGTAGGTGTGCCTGTTGTAGGTCCGGGCGATCATGGTCATGGTCGAGCCGGCGCTGTGGTTCAGGATGCGCTCGCAGATGTGCGGCGGAACTTCGATCCTGGCCATGTGGGTGGCGGCAGTCCGCCGCAGGTCGTGCCAGTGCCAGCCGGAAGTGCCGCTCAGCCGGTGCGCGACCAACAGCGCCTTGCTGAAGCCGGAAATTGGATGGGTGCTGTCGGCTCTGGTCGCCGGGAATACCAGCGGCGAGTCGTCGATGCGTGGGAGGTCGCGCAGGATCTCGAGCACGGCATGGCTGAGCGGCACCTCGTGCTCGGTGCCGGTCTTGGTCGCGGTCCCGTCCAGATGCAGCACGCCGGTTTTGAGATCGAGGTCGGCCCATCTCAGGCCGGCGATCTCGCCGCGCCGCTGGCCGGTCAGCAACAGCAGCTGGCCGAGCTTGCCGAACGGATAAGCCATCGTCTCGAACGCGCTCCAGACGGCCCGGACCTCGGCCTCGCTCAGCGCGCGCTCGCGCGGCTTCTCCTTGTTCGGCCGCTTCAGGCCGGCGGCGACGTTGGTCTCGATGATGCCGCGCTCGACCGCCCAGCCCAGGAAGCGCTGGAGCAGGCTCAGGGTCCGGTTCGCAGCGACCGGCGAGCCGCGGTCGCCGATGCCGTCGATCAGGTCCTGCACGTCGCGCTTGGTCACCGCGGCCAGCGGCCTGGTCCCCCAGGCGGGAACCACGTCGCGGCGGAGCATCCCCTCGGCATCGCGCCAGCGCCGCGTGTTCTTCCGCAAGTAGCGTGTGATGTACCCGGCGACCGCCGCCTCGACGCTGTTGCGCTCGCGCTCGGCTTCCGCCTGAGCATCTTCGGCCTTGGCCTTGGCTTTGGTCGGGCTCGGGTCGATGCCCTGCTTGGCCTTGCCGCGCAGTTCGTGCGCCTTCGCGCGCGCCTCGGCGAGGGTCAGATATCCGGCCATGCCCGGCGTGGCCGAGCCGATCGTGAGCCGGCGCTGGCGACCGTCGACCCGGACGCGGACCACGTAGCTCTTGACGCCGGTCTCGCTGACCCGGAGCGCGAAGCCGGGAGCGCTGCCCTTGCCCGCGTCGAGCAACTCGTAGCGCTGACCCGGACGAGGCTTCGCCTTCTCGACCATGAGCGCGGTCAGGTTGCTGTTTCTTGCCATCAAGAGGTCTCCAGGGTCACACCAGGGTCACAGATTCGGCCTGGCCATCGATGAAACGCCATGAACCGTGGTGTAACTCTAATACCCTGGGACAGCAACAAAAATCGCCGAACTATGGCGCTGCCTGAACCGCGCCGAAACCGGTCGGAATTTGCTCAGCCGGCAGGAGGTCGTGCGCGACGACATCCGCGCCTCGTTCACGCTCGCGCTGCTGCTGACCGCCCTGATCACGGCTGCGATCTTCGCGCTGGCGCCCTGGTTCGGGACCTTGTACGGCGAGGACCAGCTGGCCCGCTTTGTCCGGGTCGTCGCGGTCGCCGGGTTGATCGAGGTGCTGTCGTTGCCGATCCGAGGCCTGTTGCGCCGCGAGATGGAATTCGGCTGCCTCGCGCTGGTCAACATTGCGAGCGCGGCGACCACCGCCGGGGCGACCATCCTGCTGGCACTCGCCGGCTTCAGCTACATGAGCGTGGCGTGGGCGATGTTGGCGGCCGCGATTACGACCAGCATCGTTTCCTTCTGTTTCCGCCCGGACCTGTCGATCCTGCGCCCGACGTTCAGGGCCTGGGGCAGCGTCCTGGCGTTCGGCGGCTACAACGGTGCCAGCTTCGTGATCAACCGGGCCTACGAGGCGCTGCCCCAGCTCGTCCTGGGCCAGATCCTGCCGCCCGCGGCGGTCGGCCTGTACAATCGCGCCCAGACGGTCTCCGACGTCCCGGACCGGATCGTCCTGACCAGCGTGTTCTCGGTCGCGTTTCCGGCGCTCGCGGCCGAGATCCGCAACGGCCGCAGCGTCAAGGAGCCCTACCTGCGGGCGCTCGGTTACATCACGGTGTTCTACTGGCCGGCGCTGGTCCTGCTGGCGCTGCTGGCCTACCCGATCGTGTCGCTGCTGCTGGGCGCGCAGTGGCAGAGCGTCACGCCTCTGCTCCAGGTCATGGCCATCGCGGGCCTCGCCTGGTTCCCGGTCGTGCTGACCTCGCCGGTCCTGCTCGCTGTCGGCGCGAATCGGGACCGCGCGCTGGCCGATCTGCTGGGGCGCTCGGTGTCCGCGGCGATCCTATGCGGATCGGCGTGGTTCGGCATCATGGCGATGGCGGTGAGCAAGCTGGTGACGCTGCCGTTCCAGATGGTCGTCTCGTTCTGTTTCGTCCGCCGACACATAGGCTTTCGCTGGCAGGAGCTCTGGGGCGCGCTTTGGCAGAGCGCGGTCGTGACCGCTGCCAGCGCCGCCGGGGCCGGCGGCGTCGTGGCGTTCTCCAGCTCGGGCTTCGATCTCTCGATCGGGAGCACCGCGCTCGCCGCGCTGCTGGCGGCGATCGGCTGGCTCGCGGCGGTGCTCGCGATGCAGCACCCGGTGTTGCTCGAGCTGAGGGCGGCTCGCGACCGCCTCGGCCGAGACGTCATCCGCTCGGCCCTGGTCCGGTCGCCCAACGCGCAGCCGCACGGCCGACCCGAGGGTCAGGGAGCCGGGCTGGGCTAAGACCGTGCCTTCGCCGACGGCCGGCAGCTCGCAAGTCGGTTCAGCTCGGGGGAAGCTCAGAGGGCCGGCGCGCGGAAATCGGGCCAGCTCCGGTCCTTGTCCGAGATCTCGGTGACCGGCAGCGGCCAGTCGATCGCGAACGCCGGGTCGTCATAGCGGAGCCCGCTCGCCGCCTGAGGCGTGTAGAACGCGGAGATCAGATAGCCGACCTGGGTGTCGTCGCACAGGGTCTGGAAGCCATGGGCGAAGCCCTGGGGCACGTACAGCTGGCGCTGGTTGTCCGCGGTCAGCTCGAACCCCTGCCAAGAGCGATAGGTCGGCGAATCCGATCGCAGATCGATGATCACGTCCCAGATCGCGCCCTTCAGGCAGCGCACCACCTTGGCCTCGCTGTACGGCGGTCGCTGGAAATGCATGCCCCGCAGGGTCCCCCGCGCCACGGACTGCGAGGTGCTGTGCTGAACGAAGCCCGTCGTCAGCCCGTGATCGGCATAGGCCTGCACGCAGAACGTGCGCGCGAAGTAGCCGCGATGATCGCGCGCCGGCAGCAGGTCGATCAACCAGGCGCCGCACAGCTTGGTCTCGGCAAAGCCCATCGGCGGCTCCGAGATCAGGATCTGAGACGCTTGAGAAGACGGCATGCGAGCGCGTCCTTGGGTTGCGGCCGATGGGGTCGGCCCGGCCGGAAGCGGGCGGCTATCGAACCAGCTTTGGCAGCGACCGAGACGGCCCCGCCAACCTTATCCTCCCCGCGACCCAGGCGTGCTGCCGGCCGCTTGGCCGCAAAGGTATCGCTGCTCCAGGCACAGCATCAACTCCAGCAAACGGGGTAGCCGCCGCGCCCAAAGGCGCTCGCTTCCTACCTCAGTAGTAGTTAGGCCGCTCGCGCGAATTATTGGTTAAGCATTGCCGCAGACATCGACGAGCAAGCCGCTCTCCTTGAGCAGGCGGGCAGCATCCGCGACGACGCCGAACGGCAGCTTGGCCCGCTCGGCGATGTCGAGCAGCGAGTGCCGACCATCGGCGAGATTGAGAATCCACAGAAAAGCCATGCTCTTCGCCGCCCCCTCCCGGTCGCCGCCGAGCGCGGCATAAAGCCCACGCCGGCCGAGCTGCGGCTCGCATTTGGGCGTCGTGCTCTTGGGCCGCCAATCCTGCTCGAGGATTTCGATCAACTGGCGATCATCCGATATGACGAGCCGAGATGCTCCGGCCGGATGAAATCGAGATTGTCCGCCGAGGTGTGATATTCCGGGAAAGTGCCAAACTGGCCGCGCTGAAACAGCCCGACCGGGAGATCGAACCCGGGCGAGCAGTACTGTCGCTCGTCATAGCCGTAGGGGAAGAAGTCGAGGATGGTCGGCGAGGTGCTCGCGTGCCGCAGCACGTGCGCCATGGCCCGGTCGATGAAGGCATCGCCGCGCCGGCTCTTCTTGTAGGTGGGCCCGCCGCCATCGCCGACGCAGGACAGGACCAGACCGTGCGCGGACCCGGCTCGCCGGATGCTCGTTGCGGGCGAGCCACGCGATCGCGCCGATCGTGCCGGGCGCAAACACGAACCGGTAGCTGTAGCGGGTCTTCAGCGGGGCCAGACGCGCCGCCAGATGCGTCAGCAGCGCCAGGCCCGAGCAATTGTCGTTGGCGAGCGAGGGATGGCAGACGTGGGCCGAGAGGAGCACCTCGTCATCGGTCTCGCCCTGGTGCAGATACTCGCCATAGGTCAGGCTGCCGTCCTTGAAGTCGGCGTCGATCAGCACCTCGTAACGGCCGTCTGGCAGCGCCGCCAGCTGGTCGTGGGCCATGCAGAAGCCCCAGCGCTCGGCGTAGTAGGAGGTCCGGTACGGGATCAGGTCCGGCTGGTCGGGCAGCGTGAACACGTGCTCCTTGAGCTCGTCGAGCGACAGCTCCGCCCACACCGGCTGGCTGTAGTTCAGGACGTGCAGGTTGCGAGCGCTGAAAGTCGACGATCCGCTGCCCGGCCGCATCCTTGATGTAAGCGTCCCGGACGTGCCATTCGGGCGGGATCGACCAGTCGAAGACCCGGGTCCCGGTCGGAACCTCGTGCACCTCGAGCGGGATGTGGCGGGCGAGATGGCGGAGCGTCTCGCGCACCCCGTCGCCGGTGATGCTGCGGCAGAGCGGAAAGATCGCCGCGGCCAGATCGAAGATCCTAGCGGGTCAGTCAAAAGGCGCAGAAAACCTCAGGATTTTGGCCGGCCAAGCGCGCTGAAATGCGCTCAGATGGGCACTGATCGCCCAGAGTTGGGCACTGGCGTGGGCACTGGCTCGCCACGAGGCCCGCCGGACTCCCGGCAAAGAGAAGCCGGCCGCGCCCAGGGGAGCGCGGCCGGCGAGTTCAGTCTGTCTTACACACGAAAGGATTTCCCGCCGTGGATATGCCCACAACTGACAACCCCCGGCAAGAGCACAGCCCCGGGTGGCTGTGGGTCCTCGAGCGCGACGTCGCTGTTCCGCTCGACGAAGAAGACGCCCCGACGACGACCGGGACCTCGTGGCTGATCCCGGCCACGGCGGTCGCCGCGATCGAGATCGCCCCTGAGCGGCGCGGTGAGGTCGTCTCGATCCACATCCTCGGCCGCAAGCAGCCGATCGCAGTGTGCGAAGTTCGACCGCGGAGCTCGCGCGGGCGCTGGGAATCCCCCGAAATCGCGGGCTGTGACCGCGACGCCGGCCGTGCTCGGAGCACGGCCGGCGTGGGAGTCACCCTCTGCTTCCACGAAAGGAGCTCCCCCGATGACGGAGCCCCGCCACAACGAGGAGTCATCTCATGCCTGGAACTAGCACGCGCAGCGCTTACGGTCACCTGGAAGATCCCACCGCCCGCCGCTACATCGACCAGCACGGGCTGGAGGCCTGGACGAGGTTCGACGCCCACGTCAAGGGCGCCTACGGGGCCAGCGAGGTCTACAACTGGACCATCCGGGCGATCGAGACAGGCCAGGCCTGTCCCTGGGACGAAGCCAGCCCCGCCGCCGCCGGCGCGGTGGCCGAAGACGATCCCGCCCCGGCAGGGGCGAGCGCCCGAGAGCCCGACCGGGTGGCGGCGCCCGAGCGCCACGAGCGGCCCGTCCCCGACGCCGGCGCGCGCCACGCGATCACCGTCCTGCGCACGGTCGACGGCAGGCCCTGCAACAAGCTGGTCACGCGCGCCGCCGACGGTTCGATCCGCAAGGCGATGGTGCCGAACTCGGGCGAGTTCATCGCGCGCACCGCATCAGCACCCGACCTCGCCGCGCTCGCCGCCGTCGTCGAGGACGTGGTCGGCCACCCCGACCAGCTGCTCGTGCTGAGCGTCTTCCCCGACGCTCCAGACGGCGAGTTCCTCATCCTGCCGAAGGCCAAGCTCGCCGCGGCGCTCGGTTGCGGCAAGCACGACCGCGAGACCCTCGCGGGCTTCCACGACCTGGGCGGCCCCTTGCCGGTCTGCGCGCGCATCAAAGACAACGTCGTGCACTCGGCCTACCTCCTGGTCGACCGCGACCAGCCCGAGGGCATGCCCGACGCGCTCCGCGACCTCGCCGAGGCCGACCACGACGCCGCGCTCGACCTCCTGTTCCCCGGCTTCGTCACGTGCGGCAAGGTCCGCGTGCCGTCGACCAGCGGCCGGCTGATCGTCGACGGCGCGCCGCCGGCGACCGCCAACGGCCACACGATCGTCCAGGTCGCCGACCCGGACCGGATCGACGCCAAGTGGGAGCAAGCCATGCTGCGCAGCCTGATCACCAGCTACGCGCCGGCGCCGTGGGACGACGAGGTCGCCGCTCGCGTTCGGCAAGCCGGTCCGCGAGCGCAAGAACGGCACCGGCGTGATCCTGCGCCAGAGCTGGTGGCCGCTGATCGACAGCTCGACCTGGACCCGCGGCCGGCTGGTGTTCGAGGGCAAGCCACGGTCGAGTGCCCGGGCGTCGACGTGCTCGGCGCCCGCGCGGTCGTGCGCCTGGCCGTCGGCCCGCCACTCGACCTGGCGGAGGTCGTCGACCTGACCGCGGACGAGATCGAAGCCGTGGCCGACGCGATGCGGAAGATCACCGGCGTCCGGCCGCAGATCAGGCTCGAGCGCAAGAAAGGCGCCCGCGGGCGCACGCCCGTCATCGCCGTCCATGTCCGCGTCCACGACCTCGAGCGGACACCGACGTCGAGCTGGCCGACGGCACGTGGACCACCTTCGGCGCCCTGCAAGACGGCGGCGCCGGCAAGACCCGCTGCCAGAGCCCGTTCCGAGAGAGCGACAGCGAGGCCGCGTTCTTCAATCGCTTCGGCGACGGCACCGGGTACATCTTCGACAGCGGCACCGGCGAGATGCACCTGCTGCGCCGCGACCGCAACCCGACCATGCGCGAGCTGCTCCGCGAGTGGCAGGTCGAATACTACGACCCCTCGCGCGCGAACGCCGTCGGCGACGCGTTCTACAGCGAGAGCCGCAGGGCCTGGGTCAAGCAGAACGAGATCAAGCTCCCGTCCGAGGTCCTGCCGCGGCTCGCCGAAGCCTGCGACGCGCCGGACGACAAGAACGGCGAGGTCAAGATGTACGCGGTCGCCACCCAGGCCCGCACCTGGCTCGGGTTCGCGTTCGGCGAGCTGATCCAGGCCCTGCCCGCCGACGACGACGACCACGCCCCCGAGGCCGCGCGGGCCGCGATGGCCGCCGAGCTGCGGCACCAGGTCGGCGCCCTGCTCAAGCACATGGTGTTCGGCGAAGGCGCTCACTGCACACCATGGGCGGGCAACCGACGCGCGCTCGGGACGTGGGTGCACTGGGTCGCGCTGTGCGCCCCAGGGCAGTGGAAGCGCTTCGGCTCGCACGACGTGCAGGGCCGCATCGACGGCGACGGCTTCAGGATCGCCCTGAAGCCCTCGCTCGCGGGCCAGGTCGCCAAGTCGCAGCACCCCGAGATCGCCGCGATGTCCGAGCCGAAGTTCTCGAAGCGCTGCGACCGCGCCGGCATCCGGGCCAACGACCGCGACAACATCCTCAACGGCGCCGACGGGCGATCGCGTTGGACCATCCTGACCGCCGAGTTCGTCGCGTCCCTGGACCTCGCGCTCGATCACGGCGAGGTCGCTTCAGACGATGAGACGGCCGGGCAGGTGGCCGGGTCGGAAGGCAAGGGGTTCTTCAAGAACGCGAAGCCGCATTGACGGTTTTATCCGCGACAGAGAAATTTTCTGTGTTTCTGTGTGTCGGTCTGGCCGAACCCGGGCGGGATTAATTATCTCGCGCGCGCGAGGGAGATTTCTGTGTTTCTGTGTCTCTACCCAACACAGATATTCATGCGCACGTATAAGAAATTAATTAATCCCCTCCGCTCGCCGACTGACACCTGATGGCAAAGGCGCCGAGATAACTCGGTGCAGTGACTCCAGGGTTAGAGTCGACTCAGCAAGGTTAGGAGTCACTCGGCGGCTTGCGTTAACCCCGATTGATTGGCAGAGGGATGTCGCTGGCGGTCACCCCGCCGGCCACCCCTTCGAGGCCAAGGGCCTGGTTGGGAGGGAGAGTTGTTCCGTCATGATAGACGGAGCGGACGATGACGAAGAAGATGCGACGGAAGATCGACCCGGCGACAAAGGCGCGGATTGCGCTCGCCGCGGTCCGTGAGGAGGCGACCATCGCCGATTTGGCGCGGCAGTATCAGGTTCATCCGAACCAGATCTACGCCTGGAAGAAGCAGCTCCTCCAGAACGCTGGCCGGGCGTTCGACCCGGGCGTCGGCGCGGACGCCGAGGCGGAACTGGAGCGCGAGGTCGAGAAGCTGCACGCCAAGATCGGACAGCTGACCGTGGAACGCGATTTTTTCGACGAGGTTCGGAAGATGAGCGCTCCGGACCGCACAGCCATGCTCGATCGCGCTCACGCCGGGTTGTCAATCCGACGCCAGTGCCGGCTGCTCGGGCTGGCGCGCTCGAACGTTTACCGACCTGCGTCGGCCACCGACACCGACGAGCTTGTGATCATGCGCCGGCTCGATGAGCTATTCCTGGCCTGGCCGTTCTTCGGCTCGCGCCGGATGATGGCGATGCTGCGGGCCGAGGGGCAGCGGATCAATCGCAAGCGGGTGCGGCGCCTGATGCGCCTGATTGGGCTCGCAGCCCTCGGCCCAGGCCGCAGACGTCGAAGCCGGCGCCGGGACACAAGATCTACCCCTACCTCTTGCGCGGCCTTGTGATCGAGCAAGCGAACCAGGTTTGGGCGGCCGACATCACCTACGTTCCGATCGGGCGCGGCTTCCTCTATCTGGTCGCGATCATGGACTGGGCGAGCCGAGCGGTCCTGGCGTGGCGGCTGTCGAACACGCTCGATGCCGACGTCTGCGTCCGGGCGCTGGAGGAGGCGCTCGCCCGGTTCGGCGCGCCGGAGATCTTCAACACCGATCAGGGCAGCCAGTTCACCTCGACCGCATTCACCGCGGTTCTGCAGCGAGCCGGCGTGCGGATCTCAATGGACGGCCGTGGGCGCTGGCTAGATAACGTCTTCATCGAGCGGCTGTGGCGATCGCTGAAGTACGAGGAGGTCTACCTGAAGAGCTACGCCGACGGCCGTGAGGCGCGCGCCGGGATCGCCGCCTGGATCGTGTTCTACAACGCCACGCGGCCCCATCAGGCACTCGATGGCTCTGCGTACCTCCGATTGAGTCCCCAGAGGGATGTCGCTGGCGGTCAACCCCGCCGGCCACCCCTCGAGGCCAAGGGCATCCGGGTCGGATCCTTCGCCGGAGGTTTCGGGGGCGGTGGCGGGCCGGCCAGCACACAAGACCTTCGCTGTGCTTCGCCAAAAGCCTGTGCGATCGGCCGGGCCTTCAGTTTTCCCGGATCTCTGAGCCGATTAGCGCCGGGCCCGCCTCGGCTCTAGGCAGATCCTGGGGAAGTACCTTCGCCGGGTGTAGTATACCTCGACGGGGGTGGCGGCCGCGATCGGTTGACGGCGCGGACATATGGGGTAACCTCGACATATGTCGGCGAGTCATCGATGTCTGTCCGTGGAGTGAGCTGAAGCATGACCATCAAGTCGTCATCTCCTGACGCCCAGGAGCGGAAGCGCCAACGCGACCGTGAATACCGGTCACGGCCGGAGGTGAAAGCTCGCAGGCGTGAATATCTCGCGCGCCCAGACGTGCAGGACAGGGCTCGGGAAGCCACGAACATGCGGATCCTGGCGGGCCTGTTACAGGCGACCTACGGGGACGATGACGTTGCAGGCTGATCGCCACGTCCTCTTAGCGTTGCCGCCCGAGCTGCTCGAGGAGGTCGACGAATATCGGCACGCCGAGCGGTTTCCCTATCGCCTGGAGGCGATCCGGGAGCTGTTGCGGACGGCGCTGGCCCAATGGCGCGCAGGCGGCTCGCCCGGTGCGAAAGTAGCTGACCCCAGACCGCCACTGCGGGTACACTTGGCGCGGCGCTCGGCCTTGTAGCGCTCGCAGGGGCTTTTCGGGTCGAACTCACCCTGCGGGCTGGCCGAGCGCTGCTCGAGCCGTATCAGTCAGCAAACCCGAACAAATTGGTCGGGTTTGCTTGTAGGCGTCCGGCGGCTTGATGATGCCGGCGGCGCGCGCGGCTGCGCGCGCCGACTTGTGCTCGCCACGCTCGTAGGCCGCCAGGATATCCGGCCAATCTCGCGCCAGCCGCCGCAGCAGGTAGGCGGCTTGATTGCAACTCACTCCTCCTTTCACCCGTATGCTGGTTGCCGTGGTCGCCGCCACGCTTGACGGTGTCGCGCTCATGCTCAGCCAGAGCCGTCTCGAGCCAACGAGCGCGGTCAGGCTCGACCTCGCGCACGATCCCCGGCGGCGAGCGCCGCCTGGCGCAGCGATTGGTACTCGCCGCGGGCGACCGCCGCCGCGATCTCCGGGTGATCCCGCTTCAGCCGCGCGGCGAGGTAGGACTCGGAGGTGCGCCGCTTAGAGATGTGATATTACGCCCCATTTCCCGGATGAGTTGAAGGTCCGGTGAAGCTGTCGCCTGATTTTGCTAAGGCGGTCAGCAGGTTGGCACGACCGATGGGGCGTGATCGTGCGGTACGCGACGGGTGAAGCCAAAGAGCTGCCTCTGAGGCCGACTTTCGACCGCCGTATCAAGCTCGAATTCCACGGTGCCAGGATCACCTCCGACGGCGGGTTGCTCGCCTACCGTGAGCTGGATGACGTCCTGGGCCTCACCGAGATCGCGATCACCGAACTCCTGGACGGCCGACACGGCAAGAACGCACGCCATACACTGGGCGGGCTGTTTCGCCAATCGGTGTTCGGTCGGCTCGCCGGCTACGAGGACGTGAACGACGCCGAGCGCCTCGTCCGCGACCCCGCCATGCGGGCCATCGTCGGTCGAGAGGGGCTGGATCGCTGCGCCGCGTCCAGCAGTCAGATGGGGCGCTTCGAGACCGAGTGGTTGGCAACCGACGCCAACATGGAGACGCTGGCCGATCTATTGGGCGCCTGGGTCGACCGGGTGCATGAGAGCAAGCCGCCCGACAGCATCATCCTCGACATGGACAGCTCCGAAAGCCCGACCCACGGCGAGCAGGAGGGTTCGGTCTGGAACGGCCACTTTGGCTGCACCTGTTATCACCCGCTGTTCCTGTTCAACCAGTTCGGTGATCTGGAACGCTGTCTGCTGCGACCCGGCAACGTCCACAGCGCCGAGGACTGGCGCTTAGAGCATATTCCTATTGCGTAGAATCGACGCCTGTGATTCGCCAATATTGGTTGAGACCACAGGCGAGAGTTTATGATGCCGGCTCCGATCTCCTTGGACCTGCGGCGGCGGATCGTACGGACGGTCGAGCGCGGCAGCTCGATCCGTGAAGCCGCGCGCCGGTTCGCGGTCAGCCCGTCGATGGCGATCAAGCTGATGCAGCGGGTGCGCGCGACCGGCAGCCCGGCGCCGGCCCGCTACGGCGGTCATCGCCGACCGCTGCTGGCGGCGTACGAAGGTGAGATCGCGGCTCTGGTCGAGGCGATCCCAGACCTCACGCTCGCCGAGCTTCAGGCCGAGATCGAGCGTCGCTGCGGTATCCTCGCCGGGCTCTCGACGATCCACACCACGCTTCGCCGCATCGGCCTCAGGCATAAAAAAAGTCATTGAGAGCGGCCGAGCAGGATCGTCCCGATGTCGCCCGCAAGCGTCGGCGGTGGCACGGCTGGCGACGCTTCATGGACCCCGCCCGGTTCGTCTTCCTGGATGAGACCGCGACCACCACCGCCATGGTGCGGCGCTATGGCCGTAGCCCTGCGGGGCGCTGCGCCTGTGAGGTGGACCCCATCGTGAGGACCAGGGGAGGGCCTGGTTAAGTTGGACGAGCGTCGTCCGTCGGTTCCGTTTCAAGCGGCATCAATGGTCTGCTGAGATTGCCGCGGTGGGCATGTGGGCGACGCCGGGGCGTCGTCCAAGCTCCGAGCCGTAGGCTGGAGCGTCATGTCCACGGCGTTCGCGGGCAGGAGACCGGTCATCCCCGCCCGCCACACGGCCATTGGGGCACAGCCATCGAGTGCCTGATGGGGCCGCGTGGCGTTGTAGAACACGATCCAGGCGGCGATCCCGGCGCGCGCCTCACGGCCGTCGGCGTAGCTCTTCAGGTAGACCTCCTCGTACTTCAGCGATCGCCACAGCCGCTCGATGAAGACGTTATCTAGCCAGCGCCCACGGCCGTCCATTGAGATCCGCACGCCGGCTCGCTGCAGAACCGCGGTGAATGCGGTCGAGGTGAACTGGCTGCCCTGATCGGTGTTGAAGATCTCCGGCGCGCCGAACCGGGCGAGCGCCTCCTCCAGCGCCCGGACGCAGACGTCGGCATCGAGCGTGTTCGACAGCCGCCACGCCAGGACCGCTCGGCTCGCCCAGTCCATGATCGCGACCAGATAGAGGAAGCCGCGCCCGATCGGAACGTAGGTGATGTCGGCCGCCCAAACCTGGTTCGCTTGCTCGATCACAAGGCCGCGCAAGAGGTAGGGGTAGATCTTGTGTCCCGGCGCCGGCTTCGACGTCTGCGGCCTCGGGCCGAGGGCTGCGAGCCCCATCAGGCGCATCAGGCGCCGCACCCGCTTGCGATTGATCCGCTGCCCCTCGGCCCGCAGCATCGCCATCATCCGGCGCGAGCCGAAGAACGGCCAGGCCAGGAATAGCTCATCGAGCCGGCGCATGATCACAAGCTCGTCGGTGTCGGTGGCCGACGCAGGTCGGTAAACGTTCGAGCGCGCCAGCCCGAGCAGCCGGCACTGGCGTCGGATTGACAACCCGGCGTGAGCGCGATCGAGCATGGCTGTGCGGTCCGGAGCGCTCATCTTCCGAACCTCGTCGCCAAAAAATCGCGTTCCACGGTCAGCTGTCCGATCTTGGCGTGCAGCTTCTCGACCTCGCGCTCCCGTTCCGCCTCGGCGTCCGCGCCGACGCCCGGGTCGAACGCCCGGCCAGCGTTCTCGAGTAGCTGCTTCTTCCAGGCGTAGATCTGGTTCGGATGAACCTGATACTGCCGCGCCAAATCGGCGATGGTCGCCTCCTCACGGACCGCGGCGAGCGCAATCCGCGCCTTTGTCGCCGGGTCGATCTTCCGTCGCATCTTCTTCGTCATCGTCCGCTCCGTCTATCATGACGGAACAACTCTCCTCCCAACCAGGCCCCTGGTCCTCAAATCGGGGTCCACTTCACTACAACGCCACGCGGTCCCATCAGGCACTCGATGGCTGTGCCCCAATGGCCGTGTGGCGGGCGGGGATTTACGGTCTCCTGCCCGCGAACGCCGTGGACATGACACTCCAGCCTACGGCTCGGAGCTTGGACGACGCCCCGGCGTCGCCCACATGCCCACCGCGGCAATCTCAGCAGACCATTGATGCCGCTTGAAACGGAACCGACGGACGACGCTCGTCCAACTTAACCAGGCCCTCCCCTGGTCCTCACGATGGGGTCCACCTCACGCGTCAGTTCGGTTACCCCAAACTGCCATGGTCGCCATCCGCTATTTGTTAACCAGGCCGCGGCCCCGATCAATTTCCGCCCTCTGTTTTCCGATCCCATAACGTCCGTTGCAGAGCCTCGGGGCGAAAAGCACGGAAAAGCTGGGATTTCGGCCCGGAGCGAGAGGTAAAGGGGCGAGGGTTCAAGGGCAAGCTCGCCTTCAGCGGAGCGTCCTGGTAACCCGAAAGCCGGTCGTTAATTTCCGACCGTCGGTATTGTGCCAGTAGCGGTGGCCGAGCCGAGGACCTCCGGATAGTTTTTCCAGGCCCCGCCGCGAAGCACCCGGCGGTTGCAATCGCCGCTCGTCCAGGCACTGCCGTCACTCAGGGCGCCCTTGTAGCTGTAGTTCCAGCAGTCCTCGACCCACTCCCAGACGTTGCCTTGCATGTCATGGAGGCCCGCCGGCGGGCCGTTCGGAGCTGGGACGGCGCGTCGCCCATCAAATCCGTTGGTTGCGCGAAGGTGTTTGGGGTGTTACGCTCCGCTCGATTGAAAAGCCGGCCGATGCGCCGACTTGATCATAGTGGGAAGGGGCTCCCTTGGAACAAATGGGAGTCGAACGGCGGCTGACGGCGATCCGATGCGCCCGCCGACGTGGTCGGGTACAGCCGTCTGATGGCGGCTGACAAGCTGGTACGCACGCGCACCTCAAGGCCCTTCGCCGAGGAGCTCATCGATCCCTTCTGACCGCGGCGCACCACGGACGCACCGTCAAGCTGATGGGCGACGCCCCGCTGGCGGAGTTTGCGAGCGTGGTCGACGCCGTGCAATGCGCGGTCGCGATCCAGCGCGCCATGGCCGGGCGCGAGTCGAACGTTGCCGAGCACCAACGCATTCGCTTTCGCGTCGGTATCAACCTCGGCGACGTCATCATCGAGGGCGACGACATCTACGGGGACGGCGTGAACATCGCTGCGCGGCTGGAAGGCTTGGCCGAGCCCGGCGGCATCGTGATCTCCGGCACCGCCTTCGACCATGCCAGGAGCAAGGCGCAGGCGGGGTTCCGCTTCCTCGGCCGGCAGCAGGTCAAGAACATTCCGGAGCCGGTACGCGCCTTATCAGGTGCTCCTCGACCCGAAGGCGGTCGGTACCGGCATCGAAGACGAGGCGCCGGCTGCGCCCTCGCGCTGGCGGTGGCCAGCCATCGCTGCGGCCAGTGTGGCTGTCATCGCGGTGATGTCGGGCTTCGGTGGGTGGTTGTGGCTGTCGGATAAACCGGCGTCGGTGGTGGGGCTTGCCCAGGCCAACGAGCGGTCGATCGCGGTGCTGCCATTCGAGAACATGAGTGGCTCGGCCGAGCAGAA
>CAWJAY010000050.1:0-25223 GCA_963840925.1 uncultured Alphaproteobacteria bacterium | reverse complement strand
GATGCGCCAACTCGCGGCCGAAGGCTTTGCGGCCGATCGGCGCCGCATCCGGCGCTCGGCGAGCCTGCACTACCAGGGTCAAAGCTTCGATCTGACTTTGCCGGTCGCCGACGGGCCGCTCGACGCGGCCGCGATCGCCGCGCTCGAGGACGCCTTCGGCCAGGAGCACGAGCGCACCTACGGTCACCGCGCCGGGCCCGAGGAACCGGTCGAGCTGACCGAGATCCGGCTGACCGGCCACGGGATCACCGAGCGCCCGCTGACGCCGCGGGCGGTCCAGCACGCAGCCGCCGATCCCGGCGCGCCACTGCCGCCCCGGCTGGCCTACTTTGGTCCCGAGGCCGGCTGGCTGGAGACGCCGGTTGTTCGCCGCGCCGCCCTGGCCGCACCCCGCATCGGGCCATGCATTGTCGAGGAGTACGACGCGACCGCGGTGGTCCCGCCCTGACGCCCGCGCCGGGCTGGACCGCTTCGGCAACCTCTCGATCGAGCTGGCCTGGCGCCGGACGAGCGCGGCCGTAGCCGAACAGATCGCCCTGGCACGCAGGCGCCGGGCTCAGCCGGCCTTCGTGGGCGAGAAGAAAACGTTTGATATCGAGCCCGCCGCCGAAGCCGGTCAGCGAACCGTCGGCGCCGATCACCCGGTGGCACGGCACGACGATCGGCAGCGGGTTGGCGCCATTGGCGGCGCCGACCGCGCGCGCCGCCGATGGCCGCCCGATCCGGCGCGCAAGCTCGCCGTAGGACATGGTCGCGCCGAACGGGATCGTGCGCAGAGCCGACCAGACGCGCTGCTGGAAGGGCGTCCCGCGCGGCCGCAGCGGCAGCGAGAACTCCCGGCGCTCGCCCGCGAAATATTCCTCGAGCTGCCGGATGGCTGCCGCGAACACGGCGTCGTGCCGGCGCCAGCCGGGCTCCGGCCGATCAGGGCCCCCGCCGGTCGGAAAGCTGATCAATGTCAGGCCGTCCTGGTCGCCTGCCAGCAGCAGCCGGCCGACCTGGCTGTCGAGATAGGTGTAGCTGATCGCTGAACTCGACCGTCATGGCCGATCCCCGGGTGAGATCCGCGCTGCCAGTATCGCATCCGCGGCCAAGGACGCCAGAGACTATCTCGCCGCCGTCTGCTCCTCGGCGGCTGTTGTGACTCGCCAGACCCGATTGCCGACATCGTCGGCGACCAGCAGCGCGCCATGACGGTCGATCGCGACGCCAACCGGGCGGCCGCGCGCCTGGTCGTCACCGTCGAGGAAGCCGGTCAGCACGTCGAACGGAGCGCCGGCGGGCTGCCGTCCCGGAACGGCACGAAGACCACCTTGTAGCCGCTGGGCGGCCTGCGGTTCCAGGAGCCGTGCTGACCGACGAAGGCGCCCTGCCTTAACGTCGGCGGCAGCGCCGGGGCGCCGTCCGCGAACGCGAGCCCGAGCGAGGCCGTGTGCGGGCCCAACGCGTAGTCCGGCACGATCGCCTTGGCGACCAGATCGGGCCGCTGCGGTTCGACCCGGGGGTCCAGGTGGTCGCCGTAGTAGCTGTAGGGCCAGCCGTAGAAGCCGCCGTCCTGGACGGAGGTCATGTAGTCGGGGACGAGGTCGCTGCCGAGCTCGTCGCGCTCGTTGACGGTGGTCCACAGCGTCCCGCTCTGGGGCTCCCAGGCGAGGCCGTTCGGGTTGCGCAGGCCGGAGGCGAAGATCCGGTGCTCGCCGGTTCGGGGGTCGACCTCCCAGATCGCGGCGCGGCCTTCCTCCGCATCCATGCCGTTCTCGCCGATGTCGCTGTTCGAGCCGACCGTCACGTAGAGCTTGGCACCATCGGGGCTCGCGATCACGTTCTTGGTCCAGTGATGGTTGAGCGGACCGCCCGGCAGGCCCACCACCTTCTCGCCCGGCGCATCGATCCGGGTCTGGCCCGGCTGGTACGGAAAACGCAACAGCGCATCGGTGTCGGCGACGTAGAAGTCGTTACCGACCAGCGCCATCCCGAACGGCGAATTCAGGTTCTCCAGGAACACCGAGCGCTGATCGACGCTGCCGTCGCGGTCGGCATCGCGCAGCAGCGTGATCCGGTTGGCGCTCGGGACCGCGGCCCCGGCCTGCTCCATGAACAACCCCATCACCCAGCCCTTGATGCCCTGGTTGTCCTCGGGTTTGGGCGGCGCGTTGGTCTCCGCGACCAGAACGTCGCCACCCGGCAGCACGTAGAGCCAGCGCGGGTGATCGAGCCCGTGGGCGAACTCGACCACCCGGAGGCCCGCGGCCGCGGTCGGCGTGGCTCCGTCCGGCCAGGGCTCGGCCGGGGCGACGTTGATCGTCGGGATCGGCCACTGCTCGGGCGGCGGCAGCCGGGGTTGCGGGCCATAGCCGGCGGCGACCGGCAGCGATGCCTGCTCGGCGCAGGCCGAAAGGCCGAGCACGGCGAGCAGGAGACCACGGAACGCCTTGGTCATGACAGCTAGTCTCGACTGGCAGGGACCCTGTGGCGACAACCGGCCCGATCCGGTTTGGTTCCGGAGACCGGCGTCAACCGTCGGTGAGCGCGAACACCTCCTGCTCGAGCGCCACGCCCTTGAGCGCGAAGCGCCCGACCGGAAGCGTCGGCGTCTCGAGCGCGCTGGCGAATGCCGCCGAGCAGAGCGCGGGCCGGCCAAGCTGCTTGGCCAGCCCCTCGAGCCGGCTCACGAGGTTCACGGCCGGCCCGAGCACCGTGAAGTCGAGCCGGTCGGGGCTGCCGATGTTGCCGTAGACGACTTCGCCGACGTGCAGCGTCGCGGTGAACGCGAGCGGCATTCCGCCGGCAGGCGGCGCGTCGGCGAGGCTCCGCGTCGCGCGCTCGACCGCCCGGACCGCAGCGCGGCAGGCGGCCGCCCGGCTGCCCGCGGCTTCGACCGGGAAGATCGCGAGGATGCCGTCGCCCAAGAACTTGAGGACGTCGCCGCGCTCGGCGCGCACCGCCTCGACTACGGCCTCGAAGTAGCGATCGAGCGCGTCGAACAGAGCCGCCTCCGTCAGCCGCTCGCTGAGTGCCGTGAAGCCGCGCAGATCGGAGAACAGGATCGCGGCCTCGATCCGCCGGCGATCGCCGCGCTTGATCGCCCCCTTGAGGACCGCCTCGGCCGGACCCTCGCCGAGATAGGTCCGCAGCAGGCTGGCGCTCGAGCGCCGCATCGCGGTCGGCTCGAGCGCAGCGGCGAGCGGCTGGCGCAGCGCCTCGATCAGTTCCAGATGCTCATCGGCGAAGCCATCGGCGCCGTCGGCGACCAGGCTCAGGCCCTGGATCGAGCCATCGCCGTACTCGAGCGGCAGCGCCAGATAGTCGGTGCCGCCGGCCGCGGCCATCTCGAGCAGGACCTGGTGGTCCCGCTCCGGGTCGAGGCCGACCAGCCGGCGCCGGAAGCTCCGCCGGACCCGGATCACGTGCTGAAACGGGCTGCCGTGATAGGCGCCGGTCGCGAGCGTCGTGCGCGCCACCGTGTACTCGTGGCTGCCGGCCCCGTCGCGGGTCCAGATCACGCCCCAGGCGCTGGCCAGCGGATTGGCGATCGCCTGCCCGGCGCGCAGCCGCCAGAGCGGCACGCCCTGCTCGAGCAGGCGCCGGCAGAAGCCGTCGATCAGCGCGAGGGGTGCCAGGTTGAGGCGGGCATCCGCGATCAGCCAGTCGGCGATCGCTGCCCGTTCCATGGCCGTTTGATCCATGTCGACCTCGTCACGGTTCGCTTGGGCTTTTCGCGCCGTTCGGGCTATTGCTGCCGGGACCCCCGCGGCGGCGGGCGTCTGCAGACCAGCCCGGAGCGCGCTCAGTGCCCGATGCCAAAATCCTACTCGACTTCCTGGCGCTCGCCGAGCGGCTGAAGACGGAGCTTCGCCACAGCTGGCTGTCCAATGGCCGGCAGGAGAGCGTGGCCGAGCACTGCTGGCAGATGGCTTTGATGGCGATGCTGGTCCATCCCCGGCTCAAGCAGCCGGTCGACCTGTGCAAAACGCTCCGGATGATCCTGACCCACGATCTGGTCGAGGCATTGACCGGCGATGTGCCGTGCTTCGACCGGAGCGAGCGCAAGGCGCTGAAGCCCGAGCGCGAGCAGGCGGCGATCGCGGAGATCCGGGCCCGCCTCGGCGAGCCGGTCGGGACCGAGATCCACGACCTCTGGCAGGAGTTCGAGGCCAAGGCGACGCCGGAAGCCAGGTTCGCGACCGCGCTCGACCATCTGGAAGTGCAGATCCAGCACAATCTTGCCGGCATCGAGAGCTGGACGCCGATCGAGTACGACCTGGTCTACACCAAGATGGACCGGCACTGCGCCTTCGACCCGTTCGTCGCGGCGCTGTGCGCGGGGGTCAAACAGCAGGCGGAAGCCAAGATGCGAACCGCCGCGATCGACGTCGACGCGGTCAGGCGGCGGCTCGACGTCCAGGATTAGACTTCGCAGGTCGGCGCTGAAACGATTGGTAGCGGAGGAGGGACTCGAACCCCCGACCCATGGATTATGATTCCACTGCTCTACCAACTGAGCTACTCCGCCCCAAGGGCACGCAGGCTATAGGATCGGCCGGTCCGCCGGTCAAGCGGGCAGCGGCGGCCGCGATCTAGCGCCGGTCACAATATGGGCACTGCGCCGGGCGCCCGCCATGCGTGCGGGCAGCCTGAACCCGGGGCAGGATCACGGTTGAGCCGAGGCCTGGGCGCGCTCGATCCAGCCGCCACCGAGCACCCGCGTGCCCTGGTAGAAGACGCAGGCCTGGCCTGGCGCCACTCCGGCCTGAGGCGCTTCGAACTCGACCCGGGCGCTGTCGCCGGCGGTGCCGAAGATGCAGGCCGTCGCCAGCGGCTCGCGCGCCCGATGCTTGACCTCGACCTTCAGACCGCCGGGCGGCAGTGGCGCATCGCCGAGCCAGCTGACGCCGGACAGCTCGACCGAGCGGCTGAGCAGCGCGGGCTTGGGGCCGACGATCACGCGGCGCTCCTCGGGCTCGAGCCGCACGACGTATAGGGGCAGGCCGGCCGCGACGCCGAGGCCGCGCCGCTGGCCGACCGTGAAGTTCATGACGCCCTGGTGCCGGCCCAGCACCCGGCCGTCGACATCGACGATCTCGCCGGGCTCGCCCGCGTCCGGGCGCAGCCGCTCGACGACGCTGGTGTAGTGGCCTGCCGGCACGAAGCAGATGTCCTGGCTGTCGGGCTTGGTCGCGACCGGAAGCGAAAAGCGCGCCGCCAGCGCCCGGGTTTCCGACTTCGCCAGGCCGCCCAGCGGAAACCGGAGAAACTCCAGCTGCGCGCGGGTCGTGGCAAAGAGGAAATAGCTCTGATCGCGCGCGGCATCGACCGCCGTATGCAGCTCGACTCCGGCGCCGTTGACCTCGCGGCGCACGTAGTGCCCGGTCGCGAGCGCATCGGCGCCGAGATCGCGGGCGATTTCGAGCAGGTCCGCGAACTTGATCCGCTGGTTGCAGCGCACGCACGGGATCGGCGTGCGCCCGGTCGCGTAGCTCTGGGCGAAATCCTCGATCACCGCCGTCCGGAAGCGCTCCTCGAAGTCGAGCACGTAGTGCGGAATGTCGAGGCGCTCGGCGACCGCGCGTGCGTCGTGGATGTCCTGGCCAGCGCAGCAGGCACCCTTGCGCCCGAGCGCCTGCCCATGGTCGTAGAGCTGGAGGGTGACGCCGATTACCTGATAGCCGGCCTCTGCGAGCAGCGCCGCGGTGCATGAGCTGTCGACCCCACCAGACATCGCGACCACGACCCGGCACTCGGCCGGTGGCCGCCCGCATCCGAGCGGGTCGTTGCTCAGAAGCATCGGTCTGCGGTCGCGGCGATCAGCCGTCGGCCGGCAGATGGACGATCAGGCCGTCGAGATCCTCGGTCACGACGATCTGGCAGCCGAGCCGCGAGGTCGGCCGGACGCCGACCGCGAGGTCGAGCATGTCCTCCTCCTCGGGGCTGGCCAGTCGCAGGCGCGGCGCGTCGTGCGGCTCGACGATCACGTGGCAGGTCGCGCAGGCCAGCGAACCGTCGCAGGCGCCCTCGATGCCGAGGTCGTGGGCGCGCGCTACCTGCATGACCGACAGGCCGCTCTCGGCCTCGATCTCGTGCCGGCTGCCGGCGGCGTCGATGAAGGTCAGGCGGGGCATCGCGAGGACCCGGCGCTGCCGGCCTCAGACCGTGAACGATTCGCCGCAGCCGCAGCGCCCGGCCTCGTTCGGGTTGCTGAACTTGAAGCTCGCGCCGAGCTTGTCCTCGACGAAATCCATCTCGGTGCCGACCAGATACATCACGGCCTTGGGGTCGATCACGACCTTGATGCCGTCGGCCTCGATGATCTCCTCGCCGGCGCCGATCTCCTGGACGAAATCGATCGTGTAGGTGAGCCCCGAGCAGCCGGCGGTGCGCACGCCGATCCGGATGCCCGGCGCACCCTCGCCCCGGGTCGCGATCAGCTGCCGCACCCGCTCGACGGCGGCCGGCGTCAATGACAGTACCTGCTGGGCCATCGTCCCGATCTCGATGCTTGCGAGCACCGCCAACGAGCGGCCGCTCAGGGTTTATGTCGTGAGTCTAGGGCCAAAAGCAAGCGACGGCCAGCGGCGGCCGCTCAGGCGCTCCGGGTCGCCGTCGGATCGGAGCTGCGGGCGCGAACATACTGACGCGTCCAGGCGGCGATCAGGCGGTCGACGTCGTCCTCACTCGAGGCCCAGCCGAGGCTGATCCGGATCGCCTCGGCCGCCGCGGCCGGCGCCACCCCCATCGCGGCCAGCACGTGCGAGGGCCCGACCTTGCCCGACGAGCACGCCGCGCCGGTGCTGACTGCGATGCCGGCGAGGTCGAGCGCGATCAGCTGGGTATGGTTGCTCACTCCCGGCATGCCGAGGCAGCTGGTGTTCGGCAGCCGCGGGGAGCCGGCGCCATGGATCGGCGCGGCGGGCGCGAGCGCGCGGATGGCGGCCTCGAGCCGGTCGCGGAGCGCTGCCGTGCGGCGCCCGAAGTCGCGATCCTCACGAGCCAGTTCGGCCGCCCGCCCGAAACCCACGATCGCGGGCAGATTTTCCGTGCCCGGTCGCCAGCGCCGCTCCTGGCCACCGCCGCGCAGCAGGGCCGCGGGCTCGATGCCCGGGCCAAGGATCAAAGCCCCGACCCCCTGCGGACCGCCCAGCTTGTGCGCAGAAAGGGTGAGAAAATCGACGCCCAGCGTGTCGAAGTCGACCCCGATCTTGCCCGCTGCTTGCACCGCGTCGCAGTGGACGAGCGCCCCGTAGTGGTGCGCGCGCCTCGCCACCTCGGCGACCGGCTGCAAGACCCCGGTCTCGTTGTTAGCGAGCATCACCGAGACCAGGGCCGGCCGGATCGCGGCCAGCCGGTCCTCCAGGTACGCAAGATCGACCGTGCCCTGCGCGTCGACCGGCAGCCGTTCGGCCTCAGGTGCTGCCTCGAGCACCGAGGGGTGCTCGACCGCGGACACCAGCCGCGGACCGCGGACGCTGGCGAGCGCCTGGTTGTTGGCCTCGGTGCCGCCGCTCGTGAACAAGACTGCCGCGGGCGGCGCGCCGACCAGCGCGGCGACGCTCGCCCTGGCCTGCTCCAGCGCCCGGCGGGCGGCGCGCCCGAAGCCGTGCACCGACGACGGATTGCCCGCCCGGCCGAGAGCTTCGGCGATCGCGGCGATCACCGCCGGCTTCACCGGCGCGCTGGCATTGTAGTCGAGGTAGCAGAGGCCGGCGGCGCTCACGGCCGGCGGCCCGCGGCGGTCCGCGGCGTCAGGATGCGGCGACCCGCCGCTCCTCGTCATGGCCCTCGTCGGCAGCGCCATGCTGCTGCTCAAGCTCAGCGACCCGCGCGTTCAGTTCCTCAAGCCGCTCGTTCAGGCGGTCGATCACCCGGGCGACCGGATCGATCGCCGCACCCGGCGCCGTGCCATAGGCCGGAAAGCAGACCTCCTTGCCGACCGGCTGCGGCCCGATCGGCCGCGCCGGGATGCCGACCACCGTGGCGCCCGGCGAAACGTCCTTCAGGACCACGGCGTTGGAGCCGACCCGAGCCCCCCGCCCGATCGTCAGCGGTCCGAGCACGGCCGCGCCGGCGCCGATCACGACGCCATCCTCGACGGTCGGGTGCCTCTTGCCCGGATTGAGCGACACCCCACCTAATGTGACCTGTTGGTACAGCGTGACATCGTCGCCCACGACCGCCGTTTCGCCGATCACGACACCCATGCCATGGTCGATCAGCAGCCGCCGGCCAAGCTTTGCGCCAGGATGGATCTCGATTCCGGTCAGCCAGCGGCCGATCTGCGACAAAAAGCGCGCGCTGACCAGCCAGCCCCGGCGCCAGAGGCCGTGGGCGAGCCGATGGAACATCACCGCGTGCACGCCCGGGTAGCACAGCAGCACCTCAAGCTTGGAACGCGCTGCCGGGTCGCGCGCAACCACCGCTTCGATGTCGTCGGCCAAGCTCTTGAACATAACCGGGTGCCGTCCTTAGGGATTGCAATTCAGACCGGCTTCACGCTAAAGGAAAACGGTCGGATTAGTGCGCGCGCCGTCCTGATTCCGCCGTCAACGCTCGAGTGGGGTCGCAGCTTAAAGCAGAATATACGCGGCCGCGGGTTCGGGTTCAACAACCTGACGAGCAGGCCCGTCAATGACCGTCCGTCGCGCCGTCGGGCGACGGTACGGGCGCGCTCGGTGTCGGCGACGCGCGTAGGGAGTACATCATGCCGGAAGTGATCTTCAACGGGGCCGACGGACGCCTGGAGGGGCGCTACCATCACGGCCCGCGTGGCAACCCGCCGCTGGCCCTGATCCTGCACCCGCATCCGCTGCATGGCGGCACGATGAACAACAAGGTCGTGTTCGACCTGTTCCACATGTTCGCCCGCCGCGGTTTCTCGGTGCTGCGCTTCAACTTCCGCGGCGTCGGCCGCTCCCAGGAGAGCTTCGACCACGGCCAGGGCGAGCTGCGCGATGCCGCGGCTGCGCTGGACTGGATGCAGCAGCACAATCCCAACAGCAACAGCTGCTGGGTCGCGGGCTTCTCGTTCGGCGCCTGGATCGGCATGCAGCTGCTGATGCGCCGGCCGGAGATCCACGGCTTCATCAGCGCGGCACTGCCGGCCAACATGTACGACTTCAGCTTCCTCGCGCCGTGCCCGTCGTCGGGCCTGATCGTGCACGGCGGCGGCGACGCGCTGGTGCCGCAGGATTCGGTCGCGCGGCTGGTCCAGAAGCTGTCGCAGCAGCGCGGCATCAAGATCGACCTGGAGGTGATTGCCGGCGCCGACCACTTCTTCAGCGGCCATCTGACCGAGCTCGGCGCGGTGATCGAGCGCTACCTCGACGCGATGCTCCGTCCGGAGCCGGAGACGGCGCTCGCGCAAGCAGGCCGATGACCCGGCACCGTTCGGAGCTCGTCCGCGAGCTGGCAGAGCGCGGCTTCGTCCACCAGGCGACCGATCTCGACGCGATCGACGCGCTCGCGGCGAGGGAGCGGCTGACCGCCTACATCGGCTTCGACTGCACCGCCGACAGCCTGCACGTCGGCAACCTCGTCAGCATCATGATGCTGCGCTGGGTGCAGCGCACCGGCCACCGCCCGATCGCGCTGATCGGCGGCGGCACGACCAAGGTCGGCGACCCTTCGGGCAAGGACGAGAGCCGCCAGCTCCTCGACGACGCGACGCTGGCCGTCAACCGCGCCGGGATCCGGCGCTCGCTCGAGAGCTTTCTCCAGTTCGGCGAGGCTTGCCTGGGAGCCAGGACCGACCATCGAGGCCGGTCCGGTCCGGCAAGCGACCAGGCGCTGCTGGTCGACAATGCCGACTGGCTGGACCAGCTTCGCTACGTTCCGTTCCTGCGCGACTACGGCCGCCATTTCACGATCAACCGCATGCTGACCTTCGATTCGGTCCGGCTGCGGCTGGAACGCGAGCAGCCGCTGACCTTCCTCGAGTTCAACTACATGGTCATGCAGGCTTACGATTTTCTCGAGCTGGCCAGGCGCCACGAGTGCCGGCTGCAGATGGGCGGCTCCGACCAGTGGGGCAACATCGTCAATGGGGTCGAGCTCGGCCGCCGCGCGGCGGGCCTGGAGCTGTTCGGCCTGACCACGCCGCTGATCACGACCAGCGCGGGCGCCAAGATGGGCAAGACCGCGCAGGGTGCTGTCTGGCTCAACCCCGAGCGCCTGCCCGACTTCGACTACTGGCAGTACTGGCGCAATGTCGACGACGCCGACGTGGGCCGGTTTCTCCGGTTGTTTACCGACCTGCCGGTGTCTGAAATCAAGCGGCTGGAGAAACTCGAGGGCGCCGAGCTCAACGAAGCCAAGGAGAGATTGGCCACCGAGGCGACCGCTCTCTGCCGCGGGCCCGAGGCGGCCGCCAGGACGGTCGAAGAGGCGCGGGCAATCTTCGGACATCGTGTTGACACGACCGACACCTTAGTCCTCCGGGATCGAGCCACGGTGTCGGTTGAGCGCGCTACGGAGGTGGCGCGCGCGGAGCTCCAAGGCGGGCTGAGTGTGGTCGAGCTGTTCAGGAGGACTCGGCTCGTCGCCAGCAACGGCGAGGCGAGGCGTCTGATCCGGGGGGGCGGGGCGCGCCTCAACGACCGCAAGGTCGAGGACGAGGCTATGACGGTCGGCCTCGACGACCTGGTCGAGGGCCAGCTGCTGCTGTCGGCCGGCAGGAAGCGCCACGCGCGGGTGCGCGCCGTCTGATCGAAACCTTGGAAAAAATCATTTCGCCGAGACTGCCCGCGCCGGTTCGGACGGATCGTTCGCATTGCCGCTGAAGAGGTCGCGGATGAAGCCCGGGGCCAGCACGGACAGCGGGTTGACGCTGATCTTGGGGTCCGTTTGCGGGCCCTTGACGGCGTAGGTGACGGCGAACGCGCCCTCGCCCTCGCGGCCGGCCATGAACGGGCCGACCAGCGGCAGCTTGGACAGCGCCCAGTTCAGGCCGTAGATCGGCACGATCGTCCCGCCCAGGTCGAGCTGGTCGTGCTCGCGATCGATCCGACCGCGCACGGTCAGACCGATCTGCGAGCCGGAGATCCGGCCCTTGTCGATCGTGATCAGGTCGGGGCGCAACGTGAACGGCAGATCGACCCGATCGAAATGGATGCCCTTGCCGCCCAGCAGATTGCCGACCCCGGTGAGCGAGGCCACGGTCAGCAGGCGCGCGAGCAGCGGCGCGTTGAGCAGCGTGAAGTCCTTGATCCTGAAGCGCCCCTCGGCTTGCAGGGCGGGCACCTGGCGCCGGATCGCCGCCCGCAGCTCGAGCTTGCCGCCGTTGATGCTGGTGGTCTGGTCGATGACCCGCAAGAGATGGCCGGCATCGTTGCTGGTGATCTTGAGCTGCCGCTGAGCGTCCGCGGACTTCAGGCTCAGCTCGACCTTGCCGCCTTTGGGCAGGCGGCCCTGGCCGGTTCCGGTCCGCCAGCCCTGGGCATCGCGCACGAGATCGAGATCGACGTCGCTAAGGCCGGTCGCGCCGAACAGGACCTGCTTGGCGGCGAGCGTCAGCTGCAAAGGCGTCGGCGCGACCGCCTCGCCCGCCTCGCGGCCGGTCGTCACCTCGCCTTCGAGCAACGGGACGAGATCGAGACTCTGCGCCCGGACCGAGACCTGATAGCCCCGGTTCGCCTGAGAGCGCAGATCGAGGGTGCCCTCGTTGCGGCCGGCGCGAAAGCGGCTCAGCAGCAGCCGCTCGAGCCGGTCCGGCTCGAGCGACATCTGGAGGCTGCCGGCGATGTCCACCCCCGTGCTCGTGAGCTCGAACGCCTCGACCTGGACCGGCCCGCCGGGACGCATCAGGATCGTTGCCGCAAGACGGCCGGGCTGGTCCTTGGGCTTCTGCCAGCCGAGCGCCGGCACGTCGATCGCGAGCGGGCCGAGATCGAGCGAGAGTTTCGCCTCGCGCCCGGCGGCGGTCTCGGCGATCGTGGCGTCGACCTCGGAGCTGCCGGTCGCCGGGAGCGGCATCTTCAGCCCGAGCCGGCCCAAGTCCTGGACGTCGAGCATGCCGTGAACGCGGAAGCGCCGCTTGACCTTCGGCTGGTCGGCGAAGCTTTCCTGCCATTCGATCGCGAGTGGGATCTGGTTGAGCGCGCCGTGGCCGGAAAGATCGGCGCTGGTGTCGTCGACCTTGAGCGTAAAGTTGCCATCGCTGAGGTTGAGCTGACCCGGAAGGCCGCGAATCCCCGCATCGCGGAGCTGCGTCGATGCCTGGACCCGAAGCTCCGAGGCCTCGAAGTCGCGGTGCAGCGGCAGGGTCAGGGTGAGATCGGTCCGGGCCTGGCCCGAGGCTTCGGCCGGCCTGATGCCGAGCTTGGTCGCGAAGCCGAGCGGCTGATGGTCGAGCAGGGCAAACGCCTGATCGAGCGGGCCATCGATCGCGGCCTTGACGACGACGTGGGTGGTGTCGCGGCCCTTGATCCCGATCCCGGTGATCACGACCGAGCCGTCGTTCAGCCGGATGGCGCCGACCTGCCCGCCGGTGACCGCGAAGTCCATGCGCCGGGCGGTGAACGTGGCACTGCCGGCGACCCCGGTCAGCTGCGGCATCGTCTCGAAGTAGCGCACGGTCAGGTTCTCGAACGCGAAGCGGCCCCGGACCGCCTCCTCGGGGAATGGATAGCGGTCGAAGTCGCCTGGCTTGAGCGCAATCGTCACCTCGGCGCTCGGCACGACGCCATCGGTGATGTTGGCGATCACCCAATCGCGCGCCTCCCGGCCAGCCTTGGGCGGCCAGTAGAGTTCCAGGTCCGGCGCGGCGACATTCGCCGCCGTGACCTTCGCCCGGAGCGTGATCTTGCGGTCGGCCCAGACGAGCTGGGCCTGGCTCTCGATGGTGGCGCCCTTGGCGACGATCTTGGATTCGGTGATCTCGGCCCCCAACAGGTTGGCGGCCAGCCGGCCCCTGAGGCTTACCGAATTGATCGGCAACGGCGCCGCAAGCCAGTCAGGCCGCTCGATCACGCCGTTCTCGGCCTGCAGGTCGAAGGCGATCGGCGACAGCCCCTGCTCGCGATCGAGATCGGCGGTCAATCGGCCGGCGACCGCTAAGCCCACCCCGTCGAGGGACACCTTCGGGTCCAGCTTGGCCAGCTCTGCGGGGCTCAGCCCCTCGAAGTTGAGCGCAAACCGGACCCGCCCGGTCGCGGCGTCGCGCGTGATCGTGGACCGGACCTTGGCCGGCCCGGCGGCCTGATCGAGCGTGAACGCAACGTCGGCCGCGACCGACTCGGGCAACCGGCGGATCGTCAAGCCGGCATCGCGCGCCATCAGCGTGTGATCGGTAATCTGGTCCTTGAGGATCAGCTGACCGCCCGAGATGTTGACCTGCTCGAGGTAGCTCAGCGGCTGGCTCGGATCGCCAGACAACAGCGGTGCCAGCAGACCGTTGAGGTCGATCTGACCCTGCGGGGCCTCTGGCTCCGCGGTGGTCTGCGAACCGCTCAGGCCGATTGCGCCGGCCTGGGTGCGGGTCAGGATCAGGAGCGGCGCCTTGGCCTCCAGCGTGGCCGGCGCGAGCATGCCGTGTCGGAGGAGCGCACGCGGGCTGATGCCGATCTGGATTTCGGGCAGGTCGATCAGGACCTCGCCATCGGCGCCTTTGGCCTGGACGCCGGCGCCGACCAGCTCGATCGCCCGCCGCTTGCCGAGCCGCACCCCGGCGTTCTGGATCTCGAACCTGATCTGCTGGTGGCTCGGCGCGAGCGCGCGCTCGAGGTAAGGCGCGAGCCAGGTCAGCTGGATCGGGGCGAACACCAGGCGCGCCCCGAGCGCGATAATCGTGAGGACCACGGCCGCCACGAGGGTGATCGCGATCCGGAACAGCGCGTGCGAGATCCTCGAGACCACCGGCGGCTCTGGCGTGATGGCGATGGCTCGATAGTATGCGTCAACTCCGCTAAAGAACAGGTCGTGATGACGCCATCCGAGAGCACCGGGAGCCTGCTGCCGCGGGTCGGCGACCCCGCAGCGGCCGAGCGCGGCTTCGCCCGCTGGTCGCGCCTGACCGCGCCGCTGGCCGGGGTCGATCCGCGGCGCGCCAGCGCGGTCGATCCGGAGCGTCTGCTCGCCGCCGTGTTCGGAAACAGCCCCTTTCTGAGCGAGGCGCTCCTTGCCGAGCCCGAGGTCCTGCGCTCGCTGCTGCTCGAGGGGCCGGACGCTGCCTTCGAGCGCCTGATCGAGCCGCTTGGCGCCGGGTCCGGGGAGCGGCGGGCGCAGGCGATGGCGATCCTGCGCCAGAGCCGGCGGCGATTGGCGCTCCTGATCGGGCTCGCCGATCTGGCCGGTCTGTGGCCGCTCGAGCGGGTGACCGCCGCGCTGAGCCGCTTTGCCGACCTTGCGGTCCAGCGCGCGCTGGAGCTTGCGCTGGCCGAGGCGGCGGCGCGCGGCGAGCTCGATCGCAAGCCCGAGGCCGGGCCGCTCGCCGACGCGGGCCTCGTCGTGCTCGGCATGGGCAAGCTCGGCGGCGGCGAGCTCAACTATTCGAGCGACATCGACCTGATCGTGCTGTTCGATCCCGAGCGCCTCGGCTATCGCGGCCGCGAAGGCCCGATGGCCTGCGCCGTGCGTCTGACCCGGGCGCTGGTCTACCTGCTCGAGCAGCGCACCCAGGACGGCTACGTCTTTCGCACCGACCTGCGGCTGCGCCCGCACCCGCCCGGCCACCCGTTGGCGCTCGCGATCGAGGACGCCGAGCAGTACTACGAGCGGCACGGCCAGAACTGGGAGCGGGCGGCGCTGATCAAGGCCCGGGTGATCGCCGGCGATCGGGTCGCGGGGTCCGCCTTCCTCGCCAACCTCGAGCCGTTCCTCTGGCGCCGTCTCTTGGATTACGCGGCGATCCGTGACATCCACTCGATCAAGCGCCAGATCAACGCCTACCGCGGCCACGGCACGATCCGGGTGCCGGGCCACGACATCAAGGTCGGGCGCGGCGGCATCCGCGAGATCGAGTTTTTCGTCCAGACCCAGCAGTTGATCCTGGGCGGCCGGGTGCCGGAGGTCCGCGTGCCGGCGACCTGCGATGCGCTGCGCGCTCTGGTCAGGACCCGCTGGCTGGAGCCGGAGATCGCGGACGAGCTGATCGAGGCCTACCGGTTCCTGCGGCGGGTCGAGCATCGCCTCCAGATGGTCGCCGACAAGCAGACTCATACGCTGCCCGCCCACCCCGATCAGATCGAGCGCTTCGCGGCGTTCATGGGCTATCCGGACGGCACCGCGCTCAGCGAGGCGCTGCGCGCCCAGCTCGAGCGGGTCGAGCGCCACTACGCGGCGCTGTTCGAGAGCAGCATCGATCTCGGCGGCGGCCGCGCGCTCGTGTTCACCGGCACCGAGGACGACCCGGAGACGCTCGCGACGCTCGCCGAGATGGGCTTTGCCAAGCCCTCGCCGATCGCCGCCCGGATCCGCGCCTGGCATCACGGCCACGTGCGGGCGACCCGGGATGCCCGGGCGCGCGAGCTTCTGACCGAGCTGATGCCGCGCCTGCTGAGGGCGCTGGCCGATCAGGCCGAGCCCGACGTCGCCTTTGCCCGCTTCGACGAGTTCGTGACCAGCCTGCCGGCGGGCGTCCAGCTGTTTTCCCTGTTTCGGGCCAATCCGCGCCTGCTCGCGCTGATCGCCGACCTGATGGGCACGGCGCCGCGTCTGGCCGGCCACCTGAGCAGCCACACCAGCTTGTTCGAGGCCATGCTGGCGCCGGACTTCTTCGAGCCGATGCCTAACGCAAAGGCGCTCGCCGCCGAGCTCGAGCGGGCGCTCGGGCGTGCCGGCGATGTCCAGGACGTGCTCGACGCCGCCCGCCACTGGGCGCAGGCCCGTCAGTTCCAGATCGGCCTGCAGGTGCTGCTGGGCCTGGCCGACGGCGAAGCGACCGGCCCGGTGCTGACCGATCTGGCCGAGATCGTGCTGCGCGCGCTGCTGCCGCGGGTCGAGACCTGGCTCGCGGGCCAGCACGGCCGCGTCGCCGCCGGCCGCTTCGCGGTCCTGGGTCTCGGCAAGCTCGGCTCGCGCGAGCTCACGATCGGCTCCGATCTCGACCTGATCTTCATCTTCGATGCCGACGAGACGGCACAGTCCGACGGCCCCCGGCCGCTGCCGGCCGCGACCTGGTATGCCCGCCTCGGCCAGCGGCTGATCCGGGCGCTGACCGCGCCGACCGCCGAGGGCTCGCTCTACGAGATCGACACGCGGCTTCGGCCCTCGGGCAACATCGGTCCGGTCGCCTGCTCCAAGGCCAATTTCGAAAGCTATCAGCTGCGCTCGGCCCAGACCTGGGAGCATCAGGCGCTGACCCGGGCGCGGGTGATCGCGGGCGATCTCGAGCTTGGCCAGCAGGTCGAGGCGATCATCCGCCGGGCGCTGACCCAGGCGCGCGACCCGGAGCAGCTCGCCCGTGAGGTCGCCGCGATGCGCGCGCGCATCTTCCGCGAGCACGGCGACCAGGACCCGTGGAATCTGAAGCACGCCCGCGGCGGCCTGGTCGAGGCCGAGTTCCTGGCCCAGTTTCTTCAGTTGCGCTTCGCGCCCGAGCATCCGGCGCTGCTCACGACCAGCACCGCTGAGACCTTCGAGCGGGCGGTGCCGCCGGGCCTGTTGCCGGCGGCCGACGCGCGCACGCTGGTCGACGCGCTCAGAACTCTATCGGCGGCTGCAGGCGGTGCTGCGCCTGTCGATCCGTGATCGCTTCGACGCCGGCGCGGCCCCGCCCGGGCTGCGCCAGGCGCTGGTGCGCGCCGCCAGCCGCGACCAGGGCGAGCCGGTGCCCCAATCGGCCCTCGGCTTCGACGAGCTGCAGGCAAAGCTGTGTGCCGCCCAGGTAGCGGTCGCCCGGATCTTCGGCCGCTTTTGTCCGGAGCCTGAGCCCGGCGAGGCAAAGGCACCGCCGCTCCGCCCAGAGCCATCCCGCCCCATGAGGTGACCAAGTGACGCTGCAAACCGGCCAAAGCGCCCCGGAGCTCGACCTGCCAGCCGCCGGCGGCGGTCGGATCCGGCTTGCCGATCTCTGCGGCCGACCGCTGGTCCTTTACTTCTATCCCAAGGACGACACTTCGGGCTGCACCCGCGAGGCGCTCGATTTCGCGGCCGCCTATCCGGCGTTCAGGGCCGCGGGCGTCGAGGTCGTGGGCGTGTCCAAGGACAGCGTCCAAAGCCACGACGGGTTCAAGGCCAAGTACGAGCTGCCGTTTCCGCTCGCATCCGACGAAGCCGGCACGGTGGTCGAGGCGAACGGCGTCTGGGTCGAGAAGAGCATGTACGGCCGCAGCTACATGGGCATCGAGCGCTCGACCTTCCTGATCGACGGCGGCGGCCAGGTCAGCCAGATCTGGCGAAAGGTCAAGGTGCCGGGCCACATCGACGAGGTGCTCCTGGCGGCCAAGGACCTGGCCAAGGTTCACCGATGAGCCGCCGCACCCTGCCGCTCACCGATCGTCTGCACGATTACCTGCTGAGCACGACGCTGCGCGAGCATCCGGCGCAGGCACGGCTGCGCGCGCTGACCGCGGAGCTGTCCGAGGCCGGCATGCAGAGCGCGCCCGAGCAGGCGCAGCTGATGGGCCTCCTGGTCGAGCTGACGGGCGCGCGACGCGTGCTCGAGATCGGCTGCTTCACCGGCTACGGCACGCTCGCGATGGCACTTGCCCTGCCGGCGGACGGTCGGATCGTGACGCTCGACCTCAATCCCGACTGGGTCGAGCTCGGCCGCCGAGCCTGGCGCGACGCGGGCGTTGAGGCCAAGATCGAGGTCCGCATCGGGCTCGCCCAGGCGAGCCTCGAGCAGCTGATCGAGGCGGGCGATGCCGGGACCTTCGATCTGGCGTTCATCGATGCCGACAAGAAGAGCTACGCCGTCTACTACGAGCAGAGCCTAATCCTGGTCCGGCCGGGTGGCCTGATCATGATCGACAACGTGCTCTGGGGCGGCGCGGTCGCCGACCCCGCCAACCGCGACCGGCAGACCCAGGCGCTACGCGCGCTCAACGCCAAGCTTCAGGCCGATCCGCGGGTCAGCATGGCGCTGGTGCCGATCGGCGACGGCCTGATGCTCGCCCGCAAACGGCCCACCCGCTAGCCGCTCCCTCAGTTGGTGCGGGCTTCGTCGATCAGCTCGGCGAGTTCGGGCCTTCTCGAGCGCGCCCGGGATCAGCTGGTCGCCGATCACGAACGCCGGCGTGCCCTCGATGCCGAGCGTCTGGGCGAGCGCAAAATTGGCCTGGAGCTGAGCCTCGACCTCGGGCCCGTTCATGTCCTCGGCGAGGCGCCCCGTGTCGAGACCGACGCTCCTCGCCACCGCCATGATGCTGTCGATCGACAGGTCGGTGGCGTTCATCAGGGCGAAGTGGAACGGCACGTAGAGATCCTGGTTGCGCGCTGCGAGCGCTGCCCGCGCCGCGGTCACCGAGGCGTCGCCCAGAATCGGAAAGTCCTTGAGCACCACCTTGAGCTTCTCGTCCTCCTCCAGCTGCGCCTGCAGTGACGGCACCACCCGCCGGCAATAGGCGCACTGATAGTCGAAGAACTCGACCACCGCGACGTCGCCATCGGGATTGCCGGCGACCGGATCGTCGGGATTCTCGAACAGCTCCTCGCGATTGGCGGCGAGCGCCTGGCGCTGGCGTTCGGCCTTGGCCGCGTCCTGGCGCCGCTGCAGCTCCTGGAGCGCCTGGTAGACGACCTCCGGCTCGCGCAGCAGGTAGTCGTGGATGATCCGCTCGATCTGCTCGGCCGAGAGTCCGGCCGCGTCGTCTTCCGCTGCGGTGGGCGGCGGCGCGGCGACCAGCACGGCGAGCCCGAGGACCATGCTACCTGACAGCCACCTGCTGGCCCATCGCTGCATCGCCGGCTCGCCTCCGTTGCTCATTTCAATCCCGCCTTGACTGTAGGCGTCTCCCGAAGGCGGCGCCATTCACACTCCGGTGCTACCTCGGGGGCTCAGCTTTCCTCGAGCTCGCGCAGGATGTCCTGCAGCCTGAGCCAGGCGGGATCACTCGCGGCGATCTTGCCCTTGGCGCGGTTGGCGTAGAGCCGCGCGTCGTCGCGCTTGCCGACCCGGATCGCGTATTCGGCAAACGCCAGGTCCGACAGCCCCTGCTCGCCAGCGCGGCCCTGGGCGATGCCGAGCAGCCGCCAGGCGGCCGCGTTGTCGGGCTCGCGCTGTCTTGCGTCCTGGAGCTGTTGCACGGCTTCGCGGGTGGGCCCCGGGGCGTTGGTCTCGATCAGGGCCTGCGCCAGGCCGATCCGCAGCAGGGCCGAGTCCGGCGCCAGCCGGACCGCCTCGCGATAGGGTGGCACGGCGTCTTCGATCCGGCCGTTCTCGAACAGCATCTGGCCCTTGAGCTCGTGGAAATAGGGGTCGTCGGGATGCTCCTCGATCAGCGCGTCGATGTCCGCCAGCGCCCGATCCAGCTCCGGCACGCGATACTCGCGCGATCGCCCGCGCGTAGCGGCCATAGAGGCTGTCGTCGCCCCCGAAGGAGCGCAGGGTCTCGCGCGGATCGTTCAGGAAGGCGGTGAGCTTGACCACCATCCGGCGATGCGCGTCGGCCCACCCGGCCGGCAGCGGCGGCGCCTGGTCACCGAGCGACATGGCTCTCGATGAAATCGATCCGGTCCCGGGTGAGCGGGTGGCTCGTCAGCCAGGGGCTGGCGCTCGAGACCGCGAGCACGTTTTGCGACTCGAGAATCTGGAAGAACTGCGCCAGCCCTTGCGCCGACACGCCGGTGCGGTCCAGATAGGTCAGCGCCGCCTGATCGGCGGACTGCTCCTGGCCGCGGGAAAAGCGCATCAGGCCGGCCTGGGCGTACTGCATGCCGCCGGCGATGATCGCCGTGCCGAGCCCGGGCGCGCCGACCGCGGCGGTCGCGGCGCCGAGCACCGCGGCCAGGATCGCCTCCGCCGCCGCCTTGCTCTGGGGCTCGTTGACCCGGCTCAGATGGCCGCCCGCAATGTGGCCCACTTCGTGGGCGATCACGCCGATCAGCTGGTCCGGCGTCTCGGTCCGCATCAAGAGGCCGGTGTTGAGGAACAGGTTCATGCCGCCGGCGACGAACGCATTCAGCTGTTTGTCGTTGACGATGTAGATCCGCACCGAGCCGGCGCCGAGCCCCGCCGCCTCCAGGATGGGCGTCGTGAAGCGCTGCAATGTCGCTTCGATCTCGGCGTCCCGGATCAGACTGATGCTCGCGCCGCCGCTGGCGGCGGCAGCAGCAGGCCGGCAAAAAGCGCCAGGACCAGACCGGATCGCTGGAATTGTCTCAACTGCACAAGACCCTCACCGTTGCAGCGGCTCATGCGGCGCCCGGCCTCCTTCGGCCATCCGCCACTCCTAGCAGAAGCCGCGCGCTGGCAACAGAACGCCGGCCGCCGCAGCCGTCGTCAGGGACAGGTATGCCAAACGCGGCGCGCTGCCAGGGTTCACGGCCCTACCTGGATAGCCGCTGATCGCGGTCGAGCCGCCCAGAGCGGCGACGGGGCCGGCGAGGGCCGGCCGCAGTCAGGCTCGACGCCGCGGCCTACTCGCCCTTGTGCACGAACCGGCTCCACCAGCCCCGGCGCGGGGCTGCCGGGCGCTCCTGGTCAACCACCGCCGCCGCCGGGACCTCGGGCTCGGGCGCGGGTCCGCGCGCGCGCTCGGCCGCAGCCGGTCGCCGCTGCCTGCTGGCGCGGGCCGGTGGAGCCGCCGGCTGCCGGACTTCGTCAGGCTCGGCGGTGTCGCGGGCGCTTCGGCTGAACCGGCGCTCGCGCCGTCCGCGTCCGGCGCTGCCGCGCGATCGGCGCCGTTCTCGACCGGGCTCGCGGCGACCCGCTCGCTCGCCGTCGGCTCCTCGCTCCGCTTTGCACCGGTGCGCCGGCGCGGGCGGCGCGGCCGGCGCTCCGGCTGCGGGCCGGCGTCCGGCGCCGCCTCGACCGCCTCGGCAAAGGGGACCTCGGTAACCTCGGGCGCGGAAAGCTCCGCCCCGCCGGTCGGCGGCGGCATGGCCGCCACTGCCGCCAGCTGAGCGCTGTCCGTCTCGCTTTCGGCCTCGCGCCGGCCGCCGCGCGCCGTCGCCGACGCCGGCGTCGCCTGCGGCCGCCGTCGGCCTCCTCCTCGGCAGCTGCGGCCGGGATCGCAGCGGGTTCCGCGGCGACTTCGGCGCGCGCCTTCTCGTCCTCAGCCTCGACCTTGGCGGCCGTGCTCTCGACCCGCAGCGCAGGCCGGCGATCAGCTCGGGGTCGACCGCGATCTCGACCCTCATGCCGTAACGCTGCTCGAGCGCGACCAGCCGGTCACGCTTCTGGTTCAGGATGTAGAGCGCGACGCGCCTGGGGCAGCGTCACGGCCAGACCGGCGGTCTTGCCGCTGATGCCCTCCTCCTCGATCGCCCGCAGCGCCTGCAGCGCGCCGATTCGACCGAGCGGATCACCCCGGTGCCGGTGCAGGTCGGGCAGAGCTGGCTGCTCAGCTCCTGGCAGCTCGGACGCAGCCGCTGGCGCGACAGCTCGAGCAGGCCGAACGGGCTGATCCGGCCCAGCTGGACGCCGCGCCCGATCGTTCTTCAGGCCTCCCGCAGCCGGCGCTCGACCGAGCGCTGATTGCGGTTCTCGTCCATGTCGATGAAATCGATCACGACGAGCCCGGCGAGGTCGCGCAGCCGCAGCTGACGCGCGATCTCCTCGGCGGCTTCGAGGTTGGTCTTGAGCGCGGTCTCCTCGATGTTGCGCTCGCGGGTCGAGCGGCCCGAATTGACGTCGATCGCGGTCAGCGCCTCGGTGGGGTGGATCACGATCGAGCCGCCCGAGCGCAGCTGGACGATCGGCTGGTGCATCGCGTCCAGCTGCTCCTCGACCCGTGAGCGGTGGAACAGCGGCAGCTCGTCCTTGTACGGCTTGACCGGCGCGCGCGTGGCTCGGCATCAGCATGCGTCATGAGCCTTGCGCGCGGTCTTGTAGCCCTCCTCGCCCTCGACCCAGACCTCGTCGATGTCGCGGCCGTAGAGGTCGCGGATCGCGCGCTTCACCAGGTCGCCTTCCTCGTAGATCAGCTGCCGGGCGCGATCGAGCTGCAGCGTCAGCTCGCGGATCTCGTTCCACAGCCGCAGCAGGTACTCGTAGTCGCGCTTGATCTCGGGCTTGGTGCGCTCCTGGCCGGCGGTGCGGATGATCAGCCCCATGCCGTCGGGAACCTCGAGTTCGCTGCGCGATCTCCTTGAGCTTGGCGCGGTCGGCGGGGCTGGCGATCTTGCGCGAGATGCCGCCGCCGCGGCCGGTGTTCGGCATCAGGACGCAGTAGCGGCCGGCGAGCGACAGGTAGGTGGTCAGCGCCGCACCCTTGTTGCCGCGCTCCTCCTTGACGACCTGCACCAGCAGGATCTGCCGGCGCTTGATGACCTCCTGGATCTTGTAGCGGCGCAGCAGGCGCGAGCGCTGCCGGGCCTGCTCGTCCAAGACTTCGGCCGCCTCCTCGTCGGGATCGGTCGCGGCCGCGACCGGCGCGTCATCGCCGGCAGTGTCGGCGGCGACCTCATCGGGCACCGGCTCGGGCTCGGCGACGGCTTCGACCTCGGGCGGGCTCGGTCTCCTGCAGCAGGCGCCGGTCGGCCTGCGGGATCTGGTAGTAGTCGGGGTGGATCTCGCTGAACGCCAGGAAGCCGTGGCGCTTGCCGCCGTAGTCGACGAACGCCGCCTGCAGCGACGGCTCGACCCGGGTCACCTTGGCGAGGTAGATGTTGCCTTTAAGCTGCTTCTTGGTCGAGGATCTCGAAGTCGAAGTCTTCGAGCTGGTGTTCGTTGACCACCACCACCCGGGTCTCCTCCGGATGGGAGGCGTCGATCAGCATGCGTTTCGTCATTCGGAAGCTTCTCCGTGAATCGGGGGCCGGGCCGCGGGCGCGCCGCGGCGAGCTGGCATCGGTCATCAGCGAGTGCTTGGATCGACCGGATACGGTCAGCCCTTGCGGCTGTCGCCACTACGGGATCCAAGGATAAGAGCGGGTTGGGGTCGTCTCGCACCAGTTTTCCATGGCGACCCGCGCCTTGCGAGCGTCGGGCCCGTCACAACGATGACCTTGCCGAAGAACGGACCGTGGGCCGATCGGTGGCAGCGGCGCCACAGGCGCTCACGAAAAATCACATCGATCGGCAACAAACCGTTGTTTGTTAACTATAGTGCGTCTGCCTACACCATACAATGTGATTATGACGGTGGCCAGAGCAGGTCAGCGACGGGACCGGACCCCGCATGCGCACTGAGTATTGCGGCCAACCGGCCCGACCGGGCGCGGTCGTGCGCGCACGGGCTTGGCGCCGCCGGCTGGGCACGCTCGCGGGGGGCTTGCTGCTGATGCTGGCAAGCCTGGCCTCCGCGCCGCTCGAGGCGGCGCCGACCGCGGTCCAGGACATCCGGATCGCGCCCTACGGCGAGGGCACCCGGGTGGTGATCGATCTCAACCGCCGGGTGAGCTTTCGCCACCTCAGGCTCCAGCAGCCGGCGCGGCTCGCGATCGACCTGCCGGAGGTCGCCTGGGAGGTGCCGCTGATCAGCGGCGCGGCGACCGTTGGCTTGGTCCAGGGCTATCGGTTCGGTCGCTTTCGTCCCGGCGTGTCGAGGATTGTGTTCGACCTCGCGCAAGTGTTCGAAATCCGCAAGGTGTTCGAGCTGCCACCCGGCAACGGCCGCGGCTATCGGATCGTAACCGACCTGGTCGCGTCGCCCTCCGCAGCGACCCAGGTGGCGGCCGGCGTCGACGGCGTGGATGGCGTGGATGGCGTGGATAGAGTCGACGGCCAACGCCTGGCGGCGGTCCCGGCGATCACGCCGCCGCCGCCCAAAGAGCGACCGTCGGCGCCCGCCAAGCGGATCATCGTGATCGACCCGGGCCATGGCGGCATCGACCCCGGGGCGATCGGCGCCGATGGCCTCTACGAGAAAGACATCGTGCTCACGATGGCCCTCGAGTTGCGCCGCCAGCTGAAGGGGACCGGCCGCTACGATGTCCTCCTGACTCGCGATGCCGACCGCGTCGTGCGCTTGCGCGATCGGTTGCAGGTGGCCCATCAGAGCGGTGGCCAGCTGTTCGTCTCGCTCCACGCCGACAGTCTGGTGACCGCTCCCGACGTGCGAGGCGCCTCGGTCTACACGCTGTCCGAGCAGGCTTCCAACGACGAGGCGGCGCGACTTGCCAGCAAGGAGAACCGTGCCGATATCCTGGCCGGGATCGACCTGTCCGACCAGGAGGACATCGTCACCGAGATCCTGATCGATCTGGCGCAGCGCGACGCCAACAACAAGTCGATCGAGGTTGCCGATTTTTTGGTCGACGAGTTGGGATCGGCGACTAAAATGGCGCGTCAGCGTCGCTCTCAGGCCGGCTTCGTGGTGCTGAAGTCGCCCGACATGCCATCGGTGTTGCTCGAGCTCGGTTACCTTTCGAATACCGCCGATGAGCGGGCGCTTAGTGACCCCGAGCACCTGGCGGGGCTGGCCCGGGCGATCGTCAAGGGGATCGATCGCTACTTCGCGACCGAGCCCTCCTGATCGGCGATCTCCGGTGGCTTGCCCAGACGCGCCGCACCCTCGCCCTCGCTAAAGAGCCTGCCGTGCGCAAAGTCTTGAAGTTCCTCGGGGCGTGCCTCGCCAGCCTGATGATCCTGGGGATCATCGGCGCCGCCGGCGCGCTCTATGTGCTGCATCGCTACGGCGGCGAGCTGCCCGACTATCGCCAGCTGGCCGACTATCAGCCGCCGACCGTCACCCGCATCCATGCCGCCGACGGTCGCCTGATGGCCGAGTACGCCCAGGAGAAGCGGATCTTCGTGCCGGTCGAGGCGATCCCCAAACGCCTGACCCAGGCCTTCCTCGCGGCCGAGGACAAGAACTTCTACCGCCACCCGGGGATCGACCCGCTCGGCATCGTGCGTGCTGCGTTCACCAATCTCGCCAACTACGGGGCCAACCGCCGGCCGGTCGGCGCCTCGACCATCACGCAGCAGGTCGCCAAAAACTTCCTGCTGAGCAACGAGGTATCGCTGACGCGCAAGATCAGGGAGGCTCTGCTCGCCTTCCGGATCGAGCAGGCGTTCACCAAGGATCAGATCCTCGAGCTGTACGTCAACGAGATCTACCTCGGGCTCGGCTCCTATGGCGTGGCCGCGGCGGCGCTCAATTATTTCGACAAATCCCTCGATGAGCTGACCGTCGCCGAGGCCGCCTACCTGGCCGGCCTGCCCAAGGCGCCGTCCTGGTACAACC
>CAWJAY010000049.1:0-83932 GCA_963840925.1 uncultured Alphaproteobacteria bacterium | reverse complement strand
CTTTCGACTTCTGGAATGGAGGCCAGGCTGGCGGACACTTGGACCTCGAGTTCACTTGCTTGGCTGAATTCGCTTGAAGCAACAAGAACGCGATTCCCGCGAGCCGTATTGTTTTTTCCTCTCATCGAGCACCCCTCAAACCCCAGCGCCTTTCCCAGAATCGAATAGAACGTCCCAATCTGTACGAGGGGCCACTCACGAATCTCGTCGGTGAGAGGTAGCTGGGAGCTGTTGGATCGTCCAGCGACTAGCGCTGCTTCCAGCCCTATCAACCGAAACCCGTTTACCCAAGTAGTTGCTTTCGCTTTCTCAGCCAGCCTCGCACATTCCGCCGCTCCATGAATGGCTTCCGCGACGTCGCCACGGCGCATCAGCAGACGCAATCGTGTGTGCTCCGCCGAAAAGACGTACCATGGCTCGCACTCATGCCGGCTGAGCAACGCATCATCTAAAGCCCTGCTCGCCCCACTGAAGTCGCCCTCAGCGATCGCTACGCGCGCCCGAGTGTCCGCAAGCGCAAGCGAGTAACTTGCGCTAGAGAATTGTTCAGCTTGGGCACGTTCTAAATGTCGAATTGCCTCTTGCAGTCGTCCCGCCATGAGATAAAAGCAGGCCAATGTCCCAACGCCGGCCGCCTTCCCTCTCGACCAGCCGCTGACTGACGCCTCGGCTACGCCGGTTTCTCCAAATACAATTGCCTGTTCAATATCCCCGACAATCCCAAGAACCACAGCCTCGTCTAACCAAGCCGAAGATGACAGATACAAGTTCGGTTCTGTCGCGAGTAATGTGCGGGTCAAATGGAAGTGCTTTCTTGCGCTATCTAATCGACCAGCTCTACCTTCTAGCCTGCCAAAAACATTGTGAACCGCGGCTCGGATGTGAGGTTCTCCAGACCGAGCCGCATAGGTTCGCACTCTTCGTGCGAGCGGAAGAGATCCGTCAAATCCACGTTGATCGCAGGTTCTTTCTAGGAGATGGCTCGATACTCTCGCAATCTGTGCAACGTCCTTCGATTCCTCGGCCAGCCGTACCGATTTGCCGAGTATCTCAAGGGCCTGGGTGACCCGGCCTTCATACCAGAGGCAGTCGGCGAGTACGGCGCCACACCTTGAGGCATCCAAAGCTGTCAGACGACCAGTTGCGACTAGCTGCCGTGCACACGCGTCGGCTTGGGGTCGGTCACCGATAAAGTGCAAGACCTCAGCAAGCAGAACTTGTTCAGCCTCTGAACACTCCCTCTTGCGTGTCAGCAGCGATTGGGCTTCGAGGAAGCGCCCCGATTGAAAAGCCCGAGCAACCGGGTCATCCCACGACATGGTTCAGTGAATCGATGGAGGTTGAGGCCCGTCGGTAATTCGATGCTCGCGAGCCCTAGCAGTGTCGACTAGAGACTCAATACTCATTCCGTCAAGAGGTGCGGCGGATAGGCCGATTGTAAGTTCCCAGGATGCACCATCAACTCCTGAAGGGGGCGCCGCGTCAACAACCTGGCGAGCGAGGCGTGATGCTACGAACTGTGCCACGTCGGCGTCCGTTTGCGTCAGCAGCACCAGGAACTCATCACTGCCGTAACGAAAGAGCAGGTCACCACCACGAAGACCGCGCCTGAGAGCGGCAGCGACAACTTCAAGCGACCTATCTGCTGTCGGAAGTCCAAACAGCTTTGCTATTCTGCCGTGCGAGCGCAAAGTGACCAAGACGAGCGAAACTCCAGACATCGACGAAAGTTGAGACGCCACTAGTTCCTGCAAATGGTGCAGATTTGGTAGGCCCGTCAATCGGTCTCTGAGATGGGTTATGCGGTACCTGTCAAAATCCATCGCATGCCGGACTGTTCCTGAGACCTGCCGCGCGACCGCTTCCATGATCCTTTTGTGGTCATCGCTAAAAGCATCAATTGATGGTGAATACAAAGTCAAAACGCCGACGAGTTGGTCTCCAGCGATTAATGGAGTGCTCAGACAGCTGTTCAACCTCGGCTTCATCGTTCGAGCCATCTCTCCGAGATCCAAAACGGGATCCGAGTTCGAAATGGTTCGCTTATTGGCAGCCACCCATCCACTGAGTCTCTCGCCACGGGGAATTCGCAATCCGCTGAAATGGGACGAATTTTCACCGGCAGCATGAGCTGCCCACAATTCATCTCTCTCGACATCGTACAAGAAGAAAACGCATGTTGACGCGGGCACGATGCGTCGGAGATGTTTTGAAATCACGTCACCGAGATCGGCCACGGCGATGTTGCCGGACAGATTCTTGGCTAGATCGTACAGAACAAGCATTTCTTCCGTGCTGGCAGCTATCTCCTCAAAACGCGCGCTGGAAGCCGGTCGTTCAATTACAGTTGATCCCTTAGTGATTGCTGAAAGCACTTGACCCACAGGTGCGTGTTCACTGATCGGCTGCGGTGCAATTTGTGAGTGCACTGAAATGAAAGCATCGACTACGAGAGGATCGTACATCGACCCACGTCGGTCCGTGAGAATCTTGATCGCCTCGCTATCAGCCAGTTTGGGCCTATACGGGCGATCGGATGTGAGTGCGTCGAAACAGTCGACGACTGAAAGAATCCGCGCACCGATCGGAATATCTGTCCCTTTGAGGCCGTCAGGGTAGCCAGTGCCGTCCCAACTCTCGTGATGATGTCTGACGATCGGGACAACGGGATAGGGAAAATCGATTGCGGAGAGGATGTCTGCGCCGACGCTGGCATGCAGCTTCATCTTCTCAAATTCGGACGGCGTTAACTTGCCTGGCTTGTTAAGAATATATTCTGGGACCGCGAGTTTTCCCATGTCGTGAAGAAGCGAGGCCGCCTCGATTGCGGCAATTTGTGCCTCTTCTCTGACGCCGATGTGACGAGCTAAACCGACAGCGTATTGTTGAACCCTCCTGATATGGCCGTGCGTGATTTGATCCTTCGCGTCGATGGCCATTGCGAGAGTTTCGATTGTTGATAGATATAGTTTATTCAGTTGACTCAGGTGTTTGTTAGCATCTTCGACTCGGCCAAGAGCCGCTTATACGTCAGGTAGAAAATGACGAGCACTGGCAAGAGAACGCCAGATACATAGAGAAACGAGTCATACGTATTTGCCTGAAGAAGATATGGCAGCAAGAGAGCGGCTACCGAAGCGCCGCTGATAGTTAAGGCATAGCCAGAGAAAATTCTTCTTCCAAATTGCAAATGCTGAAGTGCGTTTCTGAAAGGCGACGGCGAACGCGATCAGCCAGCTATTAAGAAGAAAATAGAGGGTGGCCAAACCGAGGAGTGGCAGTGCAATAGACAGAACCGGTTGGGGACTGACTGAGAGCGGTGAGATCCCTGTGACGAAATAGAAGACGTGCGATGCGACCCAGATCGCCACCGCCGGTGCCGCTAGGTTGAAGAGAAGTCTCGACGGAGGATTAGAGCGGCGACCAAGCCAAAATGAGATGACTAAAGTGTCAAGAACGACGATCATGGTTGCCGCCGCAGGTCCAAATAAAAGAACCGCAGCAAACACGAACGTTTCAGAGACGGAGAGCCTGGCTGGTATTCCCGGGATGCTGACGGTGAAGGAACCACTGAGCAGGGTCAGAACCGCCAGCATCGCCCATTGCCAAGGAACGATGTCCGCACTGAGGACCAAGACACTGTTGACGACCGCGAGCACACCTGCAGCGACTACCGAGAAAATGTATAGTTTGGCTGCGCGGCCCAACTGGTTCGGCGACATGCGATTTTGGCCCCTCAGATGTTATCGGCTATTCACCCCAAACGATGAGACGCATGGGACCCTCCTGATGATATAGGTAATCTGCTTGCGATGTAGTTAGGCAAGCGGCTGTTACTCGGCCCACACGATGGTGTCAGCCCACACGATGGTGTCAGCCCACACGATGGTGTCGGCCCACACGATGGACTTCGCGCCGAGCGGGTGCAACAGCTCGACCTTGGTGTTGGGCAGCTCGACGAACACCGTGGTCACGCCATGCGCCGGCTGCGCGGCCGGCGGCGACACTTTGGCGCCCAGCAGGTCCCGGTACTGCGCCACCGCGGCCGCCAGGTCCGGGACCGCGATCGCGACGTGGTTCAGCCGGCCGATCATCAGGCGGCTCCGGCCTCGTCGTACAGGCCGTCGAGCGTTTCCCGGTCGAGCCGGGTGATCTGGACCTCGATGATCGGCCGTTTCTCGCGCACGAGCTTGAAGGCGCGCCGGACCGCGATCCGGACCGCGGTCCGGATCTGCTCGTCCTCGAGCGCGGCGGCGTCGTCGAGCGCCTCGACGGCGTCCTCGAGCGCGCTCTGCACGGTCGCGCTCAGATCCGGCTCGCGCTCGAGGTCGACGGCGCCGAAGGTCGAGAGCTGGGGTGCTGCGAGCAGCGTGCCGAAGCGGTCGAGCACCAGACCGACCAGGACCGTGCCGTGGGCCATCAGCCGCCGGCGGGTGCGGAACAGATCGTCGCCGGCGGCGATCAGGCCGTCGTTCTCGAGCACGAGGCGTCCGGTCGGGACCTCGTCCACGACCAGGGCTGGCGCCGGCGCCAGCCGGAGCAGATCGCCGTTGCGGACCTCGAGCACCTCGGGGACGCCGAGCGAGCGGGCGAAGGCCAGGTGCTCGTGCAGGTGACGCGGCTCGCCGTGCACCGGGATCGCGATCTGGGGCCGGATCCAGCGGTACATCTGGGCGACCTCGTCGCGGCAGGGATGGCCGGAGACGTGGACGAAGTGGTCCTCTTCGGTGATCACCTCGATGCCGCGCCGGATCAGCGCGTTGTGGATGTTGTAGAGGTTGCGCTCGTTGCCCGGGATGATCTTCGACGAGAAGATCACGACGTCGGCCGGATCGAGGCCGATGGTCGGATGCTGGCCGGCGGCGATCCGGGTCAGCGCCGCCCGCGGCTCGCCCTGACACCCGGTCACCAGCAGCAGCACCCTGCGCCGCGGCAGTTCGGCCGCGCTGCGCTCGTCGAGCGGCTCGGGGATGTCCTGCAGGTAGCCGACCTCGCGCGCGGCCTCGATCATCTTGCGCATCGAGCGCCCGACCGCGGCGATCTCACGCCCGGTCGCCGCCGCCACTTCGAACGCGGTCGACAGGCGCGCGATGTTCGAGGCGAAGGTCGTCAGCACGACCCTCTGGCTCTGCCGGCCGACCAGCGCCACCAGGCTGTCTTGGACCTCGGCCTCGGAGCCCGAGGTGCCGGGATTGAGGATGTTGGTCGAGTCCCCGACCATCGCGAGCACGCCTTCGTGGCCGAACGCCTCGAGCGCGTCGCTATCGGTCACGGGCCCGACCAGCGGCGCCGGATCGAGCTTCCAGTCGCCGGTATGGAGGACGTTGCCGACCGGGGTCCGCAGGGCCAGCGCATGCGCCTCGGGGATCGAATGGGTGACCTGGATCAGCGCGCAGTCGAACGGCCCGACCCGGAAACGCTCGCCGGGCGCCACGATGTTGATCGGCACGCCCTTGAGCCGGCTCTCATCGAGCTTGCGGCGCAGCACCGCCGCGGTGAACCGCGTGCACCAGATCGGGCAGCGCAGACGCTGCCAGAGATAGGGGATGGCGCCGAAATGGTCCTCGTGGGCGTGGGTCAGGACCAGCCCGGACAGATCCTCGCGCCGGGCCTCGATGAACTTGGGGTCGGGCAGCACGATCTCGACCCCCGGCAGCGTGTCGTCGGCGAAGCTGATGCCGAGGTCGACCATCAGCCATCGGCCATCCAGGCCGTAGAGGTTGAGGTTCAGGCCGATCTCGCCGGCCCCGCCGAGCGGTACGAATAGCAATTCCGAATGCGCCATGCCCACCCTCAGTTCGACGGCTGCGGTCGATTGGCATAGAACAGCTCGACCAGCCCCGCCATGGTCAGGTCGCGATCGACCTGCTCGATCACCTCGGTCGCACCCGCGAACAGGCCGCCAAGCCCGCCGGTCGCGATCACCTTCATCGGCTGGCCGAACTCGGCCTTGATCCGCTCGACCATGCCTTCGATCAGGCTGATGTAGCCCCAGTAGACGCCGGACTGCATCGCGGTCACGGTCGAGCTGCCGATCACCTGCGGCGGCCGCGCGACCGCGACCCGGGGCAGTTGAGCCGCCGCCCGATGCAGCGCCTCGAGCGACAGATTGATCCCGGTCGCGATCACGCCGCCGCAATAGCGGCCATCGCCGTCGACCACGTCGAACGTGGTCGCGGTGCCGAAATCGACCACGATCAGCGGCCCGCCATAGCGGCCGTGGGCGGCCACGGCGTTGACCAGGCGGTCGGCCCCGACCTCGCGCGGATTGTCGATCGCGATCTGGATGCCGACGCCGAGGTTCTCGCCGATCACCCTGGCGACGCAGCCGAAGAACTCCTGGCACATGCTCTTGAGCGGGGTCAGCGCCTGGGGCACGACCGAGCAGATCGCCGCGGCGCCGACGTCCTGCTGGCCGTAGCCCTTGAGCGCCATCAGCTGGGTCAGCGCCGCGGCGTACTCGTCGGCGGTCCGCTCGCGCACGGTCGAGATCCGCCATTGCCCGAGCGGCTGGCGCTCGCGGTAGAGCGCGAACACGGTGTTGGTGTTGCCGACGTCGATCGCGAGCAGCAGGGTTCCGGCCATGCTCAGGGGTCCAGGTCGAGGACCTCGCCGGCGGCGATCTCGCGCCGGCGGCCGCCGGCCTGCTCGAGCAGCAGCGAGCCGGTGTCGGTGAGGTCGAGGAAGCGGCCGCGCAACTCGCCCCGCGCGAGCCCGACCCGGATCTCGCCGCCCAGCCGGTGGGCGCGCCCGAGCCAGGCCTGGCGGACGGCGCCGAAGCCGGCGCTCTGCCAGCGGCCGAGCCAGCGATCGAGCGCCGCCAGATAGGCCTCGAGCACGGCTTGCGGGGTGAGCTCCGGAAAGCCTGCGCGCGCGAGACAGGTCGCCGGATAGGAGGTGTCCTCGGGATGGCTCGCGAGGTTGACGCCGGTGCCGATCACGACCCAGGCGGCCCGGCCGTCGGCGTCGCCGGTGCCCTCGAGCAGCACACCCGCGGCCTTGGCGCCGCCGATCAGGACGTCGTTGGGCCATTTGAGCGCCAGATCGAGCGGCGGAGGGCCGAGTTCGACCAGAGCCTCGCCGAGCGCCAGGCCAGCGACCAGCGACAGTTGCGCCGCCGCCGCCAGCGCGCAGTCCGGGCGGAGCACGACCGAGGCATAGAGATTGCCCGGCGGCGAGGCCCAGGCGCGGCCGTGGCGGCCGCGGCCCCGGGTCTGCTCGCGGGCCGAGATCACGAGACCGGCCGGCGCGCCGGTCGCCGCCAGCCGCATTGCCTCGTCGTTGGTGCTGCCGAGCCGGTCGTGCGCCTGCAGGACGAAGCCGTCCGGCAGCCGGGCGGCGGCGGTCACGACAACAGAGCCGCTGCCGCAGCCTGGGCCTGGCTCAGCAACGGGCTCGGATGCAGGCAGAAGACGAGGTTCAGGACCGCCGTGACCCCGACCACGACGGCGAACTCGCGGCCGATCGGCTGATCGAACGGCTCGCGCGCCTCATCGAAGTACATCACCTTGACGATCCGCAGGTAATAGTAGGCGCCGACCACGCTGGCCAGCACGCCGATCACGGCGAGCGGCACGAGGCCGGCCTCGATCGCGGCCAGGAACACGTACAGCTTGGCGAAGAAGCCGGCGAGCGGCGGGATTCCGGCCAACGAGAACATGAACACGGCGAGCGCGGCCGCGAGCAGCGGCTGCCGGCTCGCGAGCCCGGCCAGATCGTCGATCGCCTCGACCGCGACGCCGTGCCGGCGCATGACCAGCACGCAGGCGAAGGTCCCGACCACCATGACCAGATAGATCGCCAGATAGACCAGCACGCTGTAGGCACCCTGCTCGGTGCCGGCGGCGAGGCCGACCAGCGCGAAGCCCATGTGGCCGATGCCGCTGTAGGCGAGCAGGCGCTTGATGTTGTTCTGGCCGATCGCGGCGAAGGCGCCGAGCAGCATCGAGGCGATCGAGATGAAGACCACGATCTGCTGCCATTGGGCCGCCCAGTCGCCGAACGGCTCGTAGAAGACGCGCAGCGTCAGGCCCATCGCCGCGACCTTGGGCGCGGCCGCGAGGAACGCGGTCACCGGCGTCGGCGCGCCCTCGTAGACGTCCGGGGTCCACATGTGGAACGGCACCGCCGCGAGCTTGAAGGCGAGCCCGGCGGCGATGAACACGAGCCCGATCAGCGCACCGATGCCGATCGTGATCGGGCCGCCGGCCTGCGGCCGCAACAGCCCGGCCAGGCCATCGAACGACAGCGTGCCGGTGAAGCCATAGACCAGCGAGCAGCCGTACAGCAGCAGGCCCGAGGCGAGCGCGCCGAGCACGAAATATTTGAGCCCGGCCTCGGTCGAGCGGATCTGGTCGCGATGGAACGCGGTCATCACGTACAGCGGCAGGCTCTGCAGCTCGAGTGCCAGGTAGAGCGCGATCAGGCTGTTGGCCGAGATCATCATCAGCATGCCGACGGTCGAGAACAGCGCAAGCACCGGGAACTCGAAGCGCTCGATGCCCTCCTGGCGCAGGAAGTCCGAGGACATGCTGAGGCAGACCGCGGCGCCGACCAGCACCAGGACCTTGAGATAGACGGCAAAGCCGTCGGTCACGAACTCGCCGCCGAAGGTGAGCGCGCGCGCATGGTTGCCGAAGCTCAACAGGAACAGCCCGATCACCATCGCCATCACGGTGAGCAGCGTCACCAGGCGGCTGGCCTCGGGCTCGCGGCCGCGGAAGGCGCCGGCCATCAGCAGCGCCAGCGCCATGCCGGCGAGAAAGATCTCGGTGGCGGCGGGCGCGAGATTGAACATCGGCATGGCCAGCCCCTGCCCGCCCTCAGCGGCTCTCGAGCATGGCCGCGGCGCTCGGCGCGGGCTGGCCCGGGACCTGGGTCAGCAGGTGATCGACCGAGGCCGCCATCGGGTCGAGGAACAGCGCCGGATAGATGCCCATCAGCAGCACCAGCAGGGCGAGCGGCGCGAAGGCCGCGATCTCGTGCGGCCGCAGATCGCGGATCGTGCGCAACGGCGCCTGGAGCAGCGCGCCGAAGATCACCCGCCGATACAGCCAGAGCATGTAGGCAGCACCCAGGATCATGCCGGTCGCGGCGAGCGCTGCGACCCAGCTGTTGATCTGGAACACGCCGATGATGACCAGGATCTCGCCGACGAAGCCCGAGGTGCCGGGCAGGCCGACCGAGGCCAGCATGAACAGCATGAACACGCTCGCATAGGCCGGCATGCGCTCGGCGAGCCCGCCGTAGCTCGCGATCTCCCTGGAGTGGATGCGGTCGTAGACCACGCCCACGCACATGAACAGCGCGCCCGAGACCAGGCCGTGCGAGAGCATCTGAACGATCGAGCCCTGGATGCCGAGCGGGTTGAACGTGAAGATGCCGATCGTGACGATGCCCATGTGCGCGACCGACGAATAGGCGATCAGCTTCTTCATATCGGTCTGCATCAGCGCGACCAGCGAGGTGTAGATGATCGCGACGATCGAGAGCGAAAAGATCAAGGGCGTGAAGAACAGCGAGGCGTCGGGCAGCATCGGCAGCGAAAACCGGAGATAACCGTAGCCGCCGAGCTTGAGCAGGATGCCGGCCAGCACCACCGAGCCCGCGGTCGGCGCCTCGACGTGGGCGTCCGGCAGCCAGGTGTGGAACGGCCACATCGGCACCTTGACCGCGAACGAGGCGAACATCGCGAGCCACAGCCACTTCTGCAGCGTCGGGTCGAACCCGGCGCTCATCAGGCTCGGGATGTCGGTCGTGCCGGCCTTCAGGTACATGACCAGGACCGCGACCAGGAACAGCACCGAGCCGGCGAGCGTGTACAGGAAGAACTTGAACGCCGAATAGATCCGCCGCGGCCCGCCCCAGATCCCGATGATCAGGAACATCGGGATCAGGATACCCTCGAAGAACAGGTAGAAGAGGATGAGGTCGAGGGCGCAGAACACCCCGACCATGAAGGTCTCCATGACCAGGAAGGCGACCATGTATTCCTTGACCCGGTACTGGATCGACTGCCAGGAGACGATCACGCACACCAGCGTGATCAAGGTCGACAGCAGCACGAGGAACAGCGAGATGCCATCGATGCCGACGTGATAGCTGATGTCGAAGCCGGCGAACCACTCGACCTTCTCGACCAGCTGGAAGTCGGCGCGCGCGGGCTCGAAGTTGCCCCAGATCAAGAGCGACAGCAGGAAGGTGATGCTCGCGGTCCAAAGGGCCACGCTGCGGGCGTTCTGCGCCACCACGTCGGGCTCGCCGCGGATCAACAGGATGAAGCCCGCGCCCGCGAGCGGCAGGAAGATCACCAGGGACAGCAGCGGCCAGTCGCTCATCGCCCGCCTCAGAGCACGAACAGGTACCAGGTGACCAGGGCCGCGACCCCGATCAGCATCGCGAACGCGTAGTGATAGAGGTAGCCGGTCTGCAGGCGGACCGCGCGGCGCGCGACGGTGAGCGCGCCGGCGGCAACGCCATCGGGGCCGAAATTGTCGATCACGCCGACGTCGACCCGCCGCCAGAGGCCGAAGCCCAGGCGCTTGGCCGGCTCGACGAACACGAAGTCGTAGAGCTCGTCGAAGTACCACTTGTTGAGCAGGAAACGGTAGAGCGCCCCGAAGCTCGCGGCAACCCGCGCCGGCAACTCGGGCTCGCGGATGTACATGAGCCAGGCCAGCCCGATCCCGATCAGGCCCATGACCACCGGCAGGAGCTTGATCAGGAATGGCACATGGTGCGCCTCCTCGAGCACGGAGGGCTCGGCCAGGACCACGATCGAGCCCTTCCAGAACGCGCCCGAGGGATCGACCATCGGCAAGCCTGCGATGCCGCTGAAGGTGGCACCGATCGCCAGCAGGATCAGCGGGATGGTCATGACCTTCGGGCTCTCGTGGACGTGCGCCATGACCTCGGAAGACGCGCGCGGCGTGCCGTGGAAGGTCAGGAACAGGAGCCGCCAGGAGTAGAACGCGGTCAGCACGGCGGCGATCGTGCCGAGCCAGAAGGCGTAGTGCGCGAACGGGCTGTGCGCGGCCCAGGCGGCCTCCAGGATCAGGTCCTTGGAGAAGTAGCCGGCGAAGAACGGCAGCCCTGCCAGCGCCAGCGAGCCGATCCACATGACGGCGTAGGTGATCGGGATCCGGCGCCAGATGCCGCCCATCTTGCGCATGTCCTGCTCGTCGGACATCGCGTGGATCACGGAGCCCGCGCCCAGGAACAGCAGCGCCTTGAAGAAGGCGTGCGTGTAGAGGTGGAAGATGCCGGCGGCGTAGGCCGAGACGCCGCAGGCGAAGAACATGTAGCCGAGCTGCGAGCAGGTCGAGTACGCGATCACCCGCTTGATGTCGTTCTGGACGAGGCCGACCGTGGCGGCGAACAAGGCGGTGCTGGCACCGATGAACGCGACGAAGGCGAGCGCGGTCGGCGCGTGCTCGAACAGCGGCGAGCAGCGGGCGACCAGGAACACGCCGGCGGTGACCATGGTCGCGGCGTGGATCAGCGCCGAGACCGGGGTTGGCCCCTCCATCGCATCCGGCAGCCAGGTGTGCAGCGGCAACTGGGCAGATTTGCCCATCGCGCCGACGAACAGCAGCAGGCAGATCACGGTCAGCGTGTCGAAGCTCTGGCCGAACACCATGAGGTTGGTATCGGCGAACTTGCCGGCGTTGCCGAACACGGTGTCGTACTCGACCGAATCGAACACGAGGTAGATCGCGGCGACGCCGAGCGCCAAGCCGAAGTCGCCGACCCGGTTGACCAGGAACGCCTTGATCGCCGCGGCCGCGGCCGAGGGCCGCGTGTACCAGAAGCCGATCAGCAGATAGGAGACCAGCCCGACCCCTTCCCAGCCGAAATAGAGCTGGAGGAAGTTGTCGGCGCTGACCAGCGCCAGCATGAAGAAGGTGAACAGCGACAGATAGCTCATGAACCGCGGGATGGCCGGGTCATGCGCCATGTAGCCGATCGAATAGACGTGGATGATCGCGGACACGGTCGAGACCGTGAACATCATGACCGCGGACAGCACGTCGACCCGCAGCGCCCAGTCGGCCTCGAAGGTGCCGGAATAGACCCAGCGCCAGAGCTCGACCCGGAACGGCGCGCCCGCGACCACCTCGGCGAGCACGACCCAGGAGCAGACCGCCGCCAGGATCAGGCCGCCACAGGTCACGATCTGGGCGGCGCGATCGCCGATCAGGCGGCCGAACAGGCCGGCGACCGCCGCGCCGAGCAGCGGCAGGAAGACCACCAGCGCCGCGAACACGCCCGCTCAGCCCCGCATCAGGTTGATGTCCTCAACCTCGATGCTGCCGCGGTTGCGGAAGTAGACGACCAGGATCGCGAGCCCGATCGCCGCCTCGGCGGCGGCGACCGTCAGCACGAACATCGCGAACACCTGGCCCGCGAGATCGCCCAGGTAGGCCGAGAACGCGACGAAGTTGAGGTTGATCGCGAGCAGCATCAGCTCGATCGACATCAAGATGATGATCACGTTCTTGCGGTTGAGGAAGATGCCGAAGATGCCGAGCGTGAACAGGATGGCCGCGACCGTCAGATAGTGGGGGAGCGGGACCGCCATCAGATGCCGCTCCCGGGCTGGACCTTGCGCAGCTCGACCGCGTCCTCGCGCCGCCGGTGGACCTGCTCGGCGATCCGCTGCCGGCGCGCATCCGGCTTGTGGCGAAGGGTCAGCGTGATCGCGCCGATGATCGCGACCAGGAGGATCAGGCCCGCGGCCTGGAACAGGTAGAAGTAGTCGGTGTAGAACAGATTGCCCAGGGCCTCGGTGTTGCTGACCTCGGCCGGCACCGCATGGGCCGCCATGCCCTCGCTCGCTTCGGCCGAGAGCCCCCAGCTGCCGAGCACCAGGACCAGCTCGACCAGCAGGACCAGGCCGATCAGCGCGCCGACCGGCAGGTACTGGAGAAAACCCTCGCGCAACCGGACGAAGTTGATGTCGAGCATCATGACCACGAACAGGAACAGCACCGCGACCGCGCCGACGTAGACCACGACCAGCACCATCGCCAGGAACTCGGCGCCGATCAGCACGAACAGGCCGGCCGTGTTGAAGAAGGCGAGGATCAGGAACAGGACCGAGTGGACCGGGTTGCGCGCCGAGATCACCATGACGCCGGCCGCGACCGCGACCGCTGCGAGCAGGTAGAAGACGAGCAGGGTAAAGGTCATCGCGTCCTCGGCGCCGGCCCCGCCGGCCGGCCGCCCCAGGGTTTAGCGGTAAGGCGCATCGGCGACAAGGTTGGCCGCGATCTCGCGCTCCCAGCGGTCGCCGTTCGCGAGCAGCTTGTCCTTGTTGTAGAACAGCTCGGCCCGGGTCTCGGTCGCGAACTCGAAGTTGGGTCCCTGGACGATCGCATCGACCGGGCAGGATTCCTCGCACAGGCCGCAGTAGATGCACTTGACCATGTCGATGTCGTAGCGGGTCGTGCGGCGCGAGCCGTCCGGGCGCGGCTCGGATTCGATCGTGATCGCCTGCGCCGGGCAGATCGCCTCGCAGAGCTTGCAGGCGATGCAGCGCTCCTCGCCGTTCGGGTAGCGCCGCAGCGCATGCTCGCCGCGGAAGCGCGGGCTGAGCGGCCCCTTCTCGTAGGGGTAGTTCAGGGTCACGCTGCGCTTGAACATGTAGCGCAAGGTCAGCGCGAAGCCGGACACCAGCTCCTGCCAGAGCAGCGTGCGGGCGGTGCGGTCGAGCCAGGCCATCGGGTCTCTCCAGCGTTCAGCCGGGCAGGTTGCCGGTCGCGACCAGGACGCCCGAGGTCAAGACGACCCAGAGCAAGGATGCCGGCAGGAACACCTTCCAGCCGAGCCGCATCAGCTGATCGTAACGGTAGCGCGGCAGCGTCGCGCGCGCCCAGATGAACACGAACAGGATCAGGCAGATCTTGGCGATCAGCCAGATCGGCCCGGGGATCCAGGTGAACGGCGCGATCGCGAACGGCGGCAGCCAGCCGCCCAGGAACAGGATCGAGCAGATCGCGCTCATCAAGATCATGTTGGCGTATTCGCCGAGGAAGAACAGCGCGAACGCCATCGACGAATATTCGACGTTGTAGCCGGACACGAGCTCGGCCTCGGCCTCGGGCAGGTCGAACGGATGGCGGTTGGTCTCGGCCAGGATCGAGGCGATGAAGATCGCGAACATCGGAAAGTGCGGGATGAAGAACCAGAGCCCGGCCTGGGCGCGGACGATGTCCGAGAGGTTGAGCGAGCCGACCGTGATCAGCACGTTGATGATGATCAGCCCGATCGAGATCTCGTAGGACACCATCTGGGCGGCCGAGCGCAGCGCGCCGAGGAACGCGTAGCGCGAGTTGCTGGCCCAGCCGGCCATGATGATGCCGTAGACGCCGAGCGAGGAGATCGCGAACAGGTAGAGCACGCCGACGTTGATGTCGGAGATCACGAGCCCCTCGCCGAACGGGATCACGGCCCAGCCGATCAGCGCCAGCACGAAGGTGATCATCGGCGCCGCGATGAACACGACCTTGTTGGCGCCGCTCGGGATCACGGTCTCCTTCATCAAGAGCTTCAGGCCATCGGCGATCGGCTGCAGGAGGCCGAGCGGCCCGACCACCATGGGGCCCTGGCGGAGCTGCATCGCCGCGATCACCTTGCGCTCGGCGTAGGTCAGGTAGGCGACCGCGAGCAGCAGCGGCACGACCAGCAGGACGATCTGGATCACGATCCAGAGGATCGGCCAGACGTAATTGGTCCAGAACTCAACCATGGGTGCCGGTCGCAGGCTCGGGGACAGCAGCGTGCAGCGCGCTGCACTCGGCCATGGTCAACGAGGCGCGCGCGATCGGGTCGGTCCGGAAGAAGTCCTCGATGACCTTGGCAAACGGTGGCCCGTCGAGCTTGCCCTTGCGGCCGAACGTCCGCCACGGAGTCGGCTGGATCACGTCCGGCTGGGCCAGCTGGGGCGCGATCTCGACCATCCGTGCGCGGACCTGGGCCAGCGTGTCGAGCGGCAGCTTGCGACCGAGCGCCTCCGACAACGCGCGCAGGATCTTCCAGTCCTCGCGCGCGTCGCCGGGCGGGAAGACCGCGAGCCGGGCGCGCTGCGGCCGGCCCTCGGTGTTGACGTAGGTTGCGTTCTTCTCAGTGTAGGCGGCGCCCGGCAGGATCACATCGGCGCGCCTGGCGCCGCGGTCACCGTGATGGCCCTGATAGACCACGAAGACGTCGCCGATGCTTTGCAGGTCGACCTCATCAGCGCCGAGCAGGAACAGGACCTCGAGCGCGCCCCTGGCGGCGGCCTGCAGCATGCCGGCCACATCCAGGCCGCCCTTGGCCGGCAGCAGGCCGAGGTCGAGGCCGCCGACCCGGGCCGCCGCGGTGTGCAGCACGTTGAAGCCGTTCCAGCCATCCTTGACCATGCCGAAGCGCTCGGCGATCTCGCGCGCGGCCGCAAGGAGCGCGGCACCGTCCGGGAGCCGGAGCGCGCCCTGGCCCAGGATCAGCATCGGCCGCTCGGCCTGCGCCAGGCGGGCCGCGAAATCGTGGCTGCCATCGGCGAGCCCGGCCAAGGTTTGCGGCCCGGCGCCGAGCTCGACAACCGGATAGGTCAGATCGGCGGGCGCGCCGATCCGGGCCACGGTAAAGCCGCCCTGACGGAAGCGCTTGCGCAGGCGGGCGTTGATCAGCGAGGCCTCGAGGCGCGGGTTGCTGCCGATCAGGAGGCAGACGTCGGCCCGCTCGATACCGGCGATCGTGGTGTTGAACAGATAGCCGCAGCGGGCTCTCGCATCGAGCCGGCGCCGCTCTGGCGGCAGTCGAGGTTCGGCGACTCGAGCGCGCTCATCAGGTCCTTGAGGACGACCATCGCCTCGCAGTCGACCAGATCGCCGACGATCGCCCCCGAGGCGGTCGCCGCTCACGCCCGTCCAGGCGCTCGCGGATCGCGCCAAACGCCTCGCGCCAGGTCGCGGGCTGCAGCTTGCCGTCCCGCCTGACCATAGGCACGTCGAGCCGGCGCTTCTTCAGGCCGTCGTAGGCAAAGCGGGTCTTGTCCGAGATCCACTCCTCGTTGATGTCCTCGTGCAGGCGCGGCACGATCCGCATCACCTCAGGCCCGCGGGCGTCGACCCGGATGTTGCAGCCGACCGCGTCCAAGACGTCGATCGATTCGGTCTTGCGCAGCTCCCATGGCCGCGCCCGGTACTCGTAGGGCTTGGAATTGAGGGCGCCGACCGGGCAGATGTCGATGATGTTGCCCTGCAGCTCGGACATCACTGCGCGCTCGATCCAGGTGCCGATCTCCATGTGCTCGCCGCGGCCGGTGGCGCCGAGCTCCTCGAGCCCGGCGACCTCGGAGAGGAAGCGGATGCAGCGGGTGCAATGGATGCAGCGGGTCATGTGGGTCGAGATCAGCGGCCCCAGCTCCTTGTCGGTGACGGTCCGCTTGTTCTCCTTGAAGCGCGAATGGTCGGGGCCATAGAACAGCGTCAGATCCTGCAGGTCGCACTCGCCGCCCTGATCGCAGATCGGGCAATCGAGCGGGTGGTTGATCAGCAGCATCTCGAGCACGCCCCGGCGGGCCTTGTGGACCATCGCCGTGTCGGTCTTGATCACCATGCCCTCGCCGGCCGGCATGGCGCAGGAGGCGACCGGCTTGGGCGACTTCTCGATCTCGACCAGGCACATCCGGCAGTTGCCGGCGATGTTGAGCCGCGGGTGGAAGCAGAACACCGGGATCTCGCGGCCGGCCGCCTCGCAGGCCTGCAAGACCGTGGAGCCGGGCGGGACCTCGAGCTCGAGGCCGTCGACGGTCACTTTCGGCATCAGTCGTTCCCGTTCTGAGCAGGTCGGCGCCACATCAAGGCTGGCCGCCGCCCCGCTCGCGCCGCAACGCCTCGAATTGCCGCATGATCTCGCCGTGAGACTGCGCGCTACGCTCCTCGAGCCCGGTCAGGCGCTGCTCGATTCCGGTCACACGTTCCTCGATTCCGGTCACGCGCGCTTCGATTTCGGTTACACGTTCCTCGATTCCGGTCACGCGAGCTTCGATTCCGGTCACGCGCGCTTCGATCCCGGTCACACGCTGCTCGAAGGCTGTCACCCGCCCGTCGAGAGAGCCAAGACGATCGATGATCTGGAACTGCAGGCCGAGCAGCCCGAGGTTCAAGGCCGCCAGCGTCGCCAGCGTGCCGGTCACTGCCCAAAAGCGGGGCAATTGGCCCGCTACCGACTTGGCGGCCTCGGCTGCGGTCGCTTCCGAGGCTCCGGCTTCCTTGAGCGCTCTGTAGAGGTCCATGTTGCCGATCGCCATGCTCAGCAGGCCCTGAGCGCTGGCCCGGAGCAGCCGTGCGCGGCGCGGTCTGGCGAGCGGCCCGGGACGGCAGCCATGCTAGGCCGCCGCCCGCCGGCGGAGCTGGTAGCTCTTGATCCGGCGCTCGAGCTCGGGCCGGAAGTGGCGGATTAGGCCCTGGACCGGCCAGGCCGCGCCATCGCCGAGCGCGCAGATCGTGTGGCCCTCGATCTCCTTGGTCACGTCCTGGAGCAGGTCGATCTCGGCGAACTCGGCCTCGCCCCGGCCGATCCGGGTCAGCATCCGCCAGAGCCAGCCGGTGCCCTCGCGACACGGCGTGCACTGGCCGCAGGATTCGTGCATGTAGAATTTCGACAGCCGGGCGATCGCGGCGACCACGTCGGTCGACTTGTCCATCACGATCACGCCGGCCGTGCCCAGCCCGCTTTGGACCTCGCGGAGCGCGTCGAAGTCCATCAGCACGTCGGCGCAGATCGACTTCGGGATCAGCGGCACCGAGGCGCCGCCCGGGATCACCGCGAGCAGGTTGTTCCAGCCGCCGCGCACCCCGCCCGCGTGCTTGTCGATCAGCTCGCGCAAGGGGATGCTCATCGCCTCCTCGACCGTGCACGGCTGGTTGACGTGGCCGGAGATGCAAAAGATCTTGGTGCCGGTGTTGTTGGGCCGGCCGAAGCTCGCAAACCACGCCGCGCCGCGCCGCAGGATGGTCGGGATCACCGCGATCGTCTCGACGTTGCTGACCGTGCTCGGCCGGCCGTAAAGCCCGACCGCGGCCGGGAACGGCGGCTTGAGGCGCGGCATGCCCTTCTTGCCCTCGAGGCTCTCGAGCAGCGCCGTCTCCTCGCCGCAGATGTAGGCGCCGGCCCCCCGGTGCAGATAGATGTCGTAGTCGTAGCCCGAGCCGCAGGCGTTCTTGCCGATCAGCCCCTCGGCGTAAGCCTCGGCGATTGCTGCCTCCAGGACGCTCGCTTCGTGCACGAACTCGCCGCGGATATAGATGTAGCAGGCGGTGGCACCCATGCCGGCGCCGGCCAGAAGGCAGCCCTCGATCAGCTTGTGCGGGTCATGGCGCAGGATCTCGCGGTCCTTGCAGGTGCCGGGCTCGCTCTCGTCCGCGTTGACCACCAGGTAGGCCGGGCCCTCGGTCTTCTTGGGCATGAAGGACATCTTGAGGCCGGTCGGGAAACCGGCGCCGCCGCGCCCGCGCAGGCCCGATTCCTTGACCTGGGCGACGATCCAGTCGCGGCCCTGGCCGATCAGCCGCCGGGTCTCGTCCCAGTCGCCCCGGCGGCGCGCCGCCGGCAGCCGCCAGTCGTGCTCGCCGTAGAGATTGGTGAAGATCCGGTCCTGATCAGCCAGCATCGGCGTTTCGCCTTTGGGGCCTCGCCCGCTCCCCGGGGCCGGGCCGCTCGCCGATGTCGTCGGCCGGGCGACCTCGGCGCTCGGTGCGGATCGCGTGCTGTTGACCTCGGAGGGGCTTGGCCTTCTCGACCGGCGCCCGTCGGGCCGGCCGGGCCCCGGCTGGTGGCCGCCGCCATGGTCGTGCGGATCGCCAGAGGGTCTTCTTGCCGCGCTCGGCATCGAGGCCTGCCGGCCCGCCTGCGAGCCGGGCTTCGGCTCCTCGCCGCGGATCAGCGCCTCGATGATCGCCGTAGTCGTCTCGTAGGTCAGGTCCTCGTAGAAGTCGTCGTCGACCCAGAGCACCGGCGCGTTGGCGCAGGCGCCCAGGCACTCGAACTCGCGCAGGAAGAAGCGTCCGTCCGGGGTCGACTGGCCGATCTCGATGCCGAGCGTATCGCGACACGCCCTGACGACGTCGTCCGAGCCGCACAGCCAGCAGGGCGTGGTCGTGCAGACCCGGACCTGGGTCCGGCCGACCGGCCGGGTGTTGAGCATGTCGTAGAACGAGGCGACCTCGTAGACGCGGATGGTCGGCATCTGGAGCACGTCGGCGACGTGGTCGAGCGCCGGCTGCGGCAGCCAGCCGCCGCACTGGTTCTGGGCCAGCGTCAGCAGCGCCAGCACCGCGCTCGCCTGGCGGCCGGCCGGATAGCGCGCGATCGCGGCCCGGGCCTGCGCCTCGTTCTCGGGCGTGAAGGCGAATGGTTCGCGCAGGCCGGCCTGCGGGCTCGCCGGCGCGCTCACCGGTCGATCTCCCCGAACACGATGTCGAGCGAGCCGATGATCGCCGGGATGTCGGGCAGCATGTGGCCCTTGGCCATCTTCTCGAGCGCTGCGAGATGGGGATAGCTGCTCGCCCGGATCTTGCAGCGGTAGGGCCGGTTGGTGCCGTCGGCAACCAGATAGACGCCAAATTCGCCCTTCGGCGCCTCGACCGCGGCGTAGGTCTCGCCGGCCGGCACGTGAAAGCCTTCGGTGTAGAGCTTGAAGTGATGGATCAACGCTTCCATCGAGCGCTTCAGCTCGCCCCGCGTCGGCGGCGTGATCTTCCGATCCTGGAGCTTGACCGGGCCCTTGGGCATCTGATCCAGGCACTGGGCCATGATCTTCAGCGACTGGCGCATCTCGAGCACGCGCACGAGGTAGCGATCGAAGCAGTCGCCATGGCGGCCGACCGGAATGTCGAAGTCGAGCTGCTCGTAGACCTCGTAGGGCTGGCTCTTGCGCAGGTCCCAGGCGAGGCCCGAGGCGCGCAGCATCGGCCCGGTGAAGCCCAGGTCCTGCGCCTCCTCCGCGGTGATCACGCCGATGTCGACCAGGCGTTGACGGAAGATCCGGTTGTCGGTGATCAGCCGCTCGATGTCGTCGAGCACGGCGGGGAAGGTCTGCATCCAGGCGCGGATGTCGTCGGTGAGCCCGTCCGGCAGGTCGCGCGCGACCCCGCCCGGCCGGTAGTAGTTGGCGTGCAGGCGGGCGCCCGAGACCCGCTCGTAGAACTCCATCAGCTTCTCGCGCTCCTCGAAGCCCCAGAGCAGGGGCGTCATCGCGCCGATGTCGAGCGCCAGCGTCGTGACGTTGAGGAGGTGGTTGAGGATCCGGGTGATCTCGTCGAACAGCACCCGGATCCACTTGGCCCGCTCCGGGATCTCGATCTGGAGCAGCTGCTCGATCGCGAGCACGTAGGCGTGCTCCTGGGAGCGGCGAGACGTAGTCGAGGCGATCGAAGTAGCCCACGCTTTGGATGTAGGGCCGGTACTCGATCAGCTTCTCGGTGCCGCGGTGCAACAGGCCGATGTGCGGATCGGCGCGCTCGACGACCTCGCCGTCGAGCTCCAGCACCAGGCGCAAAACGCCATGCGCGGCCGGATGTTGCGGGCCGAAGTTCAGGGAATAGCTCTGCAGCGAGAGGTCGGGCATCGGGCGCTCCGCTCAGCCGGCGCCGCCGGCGCCGTCCGCCTTCTCGTCGCCCGGCAGGACCCCGCCGCCCTCCCAGGGGCTAGGAAATCGAAGCTCCGCCAGTCCTGGCGCAGATCGACCGGATCGTAGACGACGCGCTTCTGCTCGTCGTCGTAGCGGACCTCGACGTAGCCGGTCTGGGGAAAGTCCTTGCGCAGCGGGTGGCCCTCGAAGCCGTAGTCGGTCAGCAGCCGGCGCAGGTCCGGGTGCTCGGCAAACAGGATGCCGTACAGATCCCAGGTCTCGCGCTCGTACCAGACCGCCGAGCCGAACACCCCGACCGCGGATGGCACCGGCGTCGCCTCGTCGGTCGCGACCTTGACCCGGATGCGCTGATTGTTTCTGAGCGAGAGCAGGTGATAGACGACCTCGAAGCGCTGCTCGCGCTCGGGGTAGTCGACGCCACAGACGTCGATCAGCATCTTGAACTGGCATTGCGGCGCATCACGCAGATAGGCGAGCACGCGCGCGAGCGCGTGGGTCTGCACGCGCAGCGTCAGGTCGCCGCGGGCGACCGCGGTCTCGAGCAGGGCGTCGCCGAGGGCGGGCGCGATCTCGTCCAGAGCTCGCGCAAGGCGTCTTCGCGCTCAGCGAGGGTCGCAACGGCCATGACTCCACGCGCTCCGGTGGGCCGGCAGACCGCCTTTGCCTCAGCGGTCGATCGTACCGGTACGCTTGATTTTGCGTTGCAGCAAGAGGATGCCATAGACCAGGGCCTCGGCGGTCGGCGGGCAGCCGGGCACGTAGACGTCGACCGGCACGATCCGGTCGCAGCCGCGCACCACCGAGTAGGAGTAGTGGTAGTAGCCGCCGCCGTTGGCGCAGGAGCCCATCGAGAGGACGTAGCGCGGCTCGGCCATCTGGTCGTAGACCTTGCGCAGCGCGGGCGCCATCTTGTTGCACAGCGTGCCGGCGACGATCATCACGTCCGACTGGCGCGGGCTCGGCCGGAACACCAGCCCGAACCGGTCGAGGTCGTAGCGGCTGGCGGCGGCGTGCATCATCTCGACCGCGCAGCAGGCCAGCCCGAAGGTCATCGGCCACATCGAGCCGGCCCGCGCCCAGGTGACCAGGCGTTCGAGCTGGGTGACGAAGAACCCCTGGTCGTGAAGGTCCTGGTTGACCCGGTCGAACAGGGCGGGATCGGCGGCGCTCGCCCGTCCGGGGACCGCGGCCGGCGTGGCTACTCCCATTCGAGCGCCCCTTTCTTCCACTCGTAGGCAAAGCCGATGGTCAACACGGCGAGGAAGATCATCATCGACCAGAAGCCCAGCAGGCCGATGTTGCCGAGCGAGACCGCCCAGGGAAACAGGAACGCGACCTCCAGGTCGAAGATGATGAACAGGATCGCGACCAGATAAAAGCGGACGTCGAAGCGCGAGCGGGCGTCCTCGAACGGCGCGAAGCCGCACTCGTAGGGCGAGAGCTTCTCGGCGTCGGGCCGCTGGCGGGCGATCACGAACGACGCCGCCAGGATCAGCCCGGCCAGGCCGACCGCGATGCCGAGGAAAATCAGGATCGGCAGGTAGTTCGCCAGACAGCGCGTTCATGCGGCGCCCCGATTAGGTCGACCGGCTGCTTGACCCGGCAGACTGAACGATAGGTCGCGCCGGGGCGTCGTCCAGGGGAAGACCGCGCCTACCTAGCATCCGGGCCGGCCGCTCGCAAGGTCGCGGGCCGGCGCTCGAGCGCCGGAGCCATCAGGCGGCACGCAGGTCGGGGAAGCTGGCGGGAGTGACGGGACTTGAACCCGCGGCCTCTGGCGTGACAGGCCAGCGCTCTAACCGACTGAGCTACACCCCCCGGATCGCCGGCTGGAGGTAATCAAGCCGGCAGCCGAAGTCAAGCGTGCCCCGTGGCCGGCCGGCTTGCTCCGCGCGGACGTGCCGCCTAGTCTGGCGTCGGCCGACGGGCGGGCGTAGCTCAGGGGTAGAGCACGGCGTTTACACCGCCGGTGTCGGAGGTTCGAAGCCTTCCGCCCGCACCAGCTTTTCAGCCATTTGGGACCCAGACCATATCGCGAATCCGGTCCGTAAGTGCAGGGTAAGTACAGTCTCGATTTGCGGCGCCAGGACGGGCGACGATGCCCTGGAGGCGACACATCACCCGCCCTGACCCCCGTCCGGGCCCGCTGCGCGAGGCTCCAGGGCGCTGCGCGGGGCGGTCTAGCCGGCCGGCTTCGGGCGCGCGGGTTCATGGTGGAAGGTCGCGCTGCTGCGGCCGAGCGGTGCGTAACTGTCACGCGGCGCGGTGGCCGAGCGCGAGCTTGATGCGGCGACCGGGCGCATCGCCGTCAATGTTGCCGCCAAGAAGCTGATGCGCGCTCGCGCCGAGCGGAAGCGGTTTCAGGAAACGGCTACCGCAACGACTTAGCAGCAAATCCCGGATTTTGGGGCCGCATTGGTAGCCGCCGGCCGCCTGCCCTCGGCAAGCCGCGAGCAAGATGCGCATGCCGAAGGCGTGGCGTCAATTCGCCTCGCGAGCGCTCGTGGCCGAACCTCCGAAAGTGATTTCGGAAAGTAGTTGACGGATGCGGGAAGTTCATGCGATTTATCGCGAGACGGCCCGGGCAAGGTGCGATCCGCGCACCACCCGGGCCTGGCCACGATCGCCCGTTGGAGGCGGGCTGCCATGGTTGTTCAAGACACTATCGAGATCGCCCCCGAAGTCGACCCCGAGATCCTGGTGATGATCCCGGCCCTGACCGCCGAGGAGGAGGCCGGGCTCGAAGCTGACCTGTTGGCGACTGGCTACGCCCGCCGGCCGCTCGACGTCTGGTTCGACCAGAGCGAAGGCCGCTACATCCTGCTCGACGGCCACAACCGCAAGCGCCTGTGCGAGAAGCACGGGCTCAAGTACGTCTGCCAAGATTGTGGCCGACGTCACCACGCGCGAGCAGGCGCTCGCCTTCGTGACCAGCGAGACGGTCAACCGCCGCAACATCAGCGCGCTGACCCGCGCGATCCTGATCGGCCGGCAGTACCTCCGCGAGGCTGCCCAGGGTACGCGCTCCGACCTGCACGGCGGCGCCGCGCCGGACCGCCGAGCGGCTCGGCCGGATGTTCGGCGTCAGCGGCCGCGCGATCGAGCTTTACGCCGGCACCGCCCGTGCTCTCGACCGGATCACCGACGCGCTCTCGATCGATGCCGCGGCTGCGATCACGAGCGGCACCGCCAAGATGACCCGCGAGGAGGTGGTCCAGCTCGCAAGTCTCGAGGACCCGGATACGATGCGCGCGGTCTGGGACGAATGGCTGCGCGCCGGCAAGGCGGGGCTCGCGAAGCTGATCGCTAAGCACAAGCAGGGCAAGCCACTGCCCGGCACCAAGAGCCCGCCGACGCCGGCGACCGAGCGTTACAAGCTGCCGGACCTGGTGTCGCTGATCGCCGAGGCACTGGAATCCTCGCGGCTTACCTCAAAGCCTCCCAGACCATGGACCGCGACGTGCTGAAGGTCCTGGACGCCCACTTGCCGACCGCAACCCTCAACCTGCTCATGATCGCGCGTGCTCGAGGCGCGCCGTTGCGCGAGCGGGTCGAGCTGTGGCTTGCAGGGCTCGAAGGCGAATCCGAGGTCGCCGCGATCAACCGCGATCTGACCGAGCAGCAGCAGGAGCAGGCCGAGCCCGCAGCGCCGGAGCATGTCGAACCCGAGCAGCCGCCGGCGGCTGTCGATATCGACATGGGGGTGATCCGCGAGCTTCTTGAAGCGGCGCTCGTCGACAGCAACCCGACCGCGCTCGCGCGTGAGATCGGCATCACGCCGCAGAGCCTGAAGGGCGTGGTCGCCGGTTCTGAGCCCTACGGCAAGACGCGCAAGAAGCTTGCCGAGTGGGGCGGCTGACCGGTCGCGCTAAAGACGACCCCGCTCCGGGCCGGGCCAAGTCCTGGCTCGGAGCGGCCCTACAGCACCACCTGCACCACAATCCAAGCTGCCAACGCCATCATCGCCACCGACACCAGCGCCGGCCAAACCCGAGGCCACGGCGCCGGCTGCATCATGCTTCCAGCTCGATCGTCAGCAGCCGCACCTCGAGCCTCAGCCGTTCGCGCCTCAACGAATCGCAGATCGCGAACTCCGCCTCGGCCTGGCGCAGCTCGATCGCGCGCCGCCGCGCCTCAATCTCGGCCGGCCATACCGTGAGCTGGACCGGCGAGCTCGGCGCGGTCACCGCCGCGGTCCTAAGGGCTGGCCATGGCGGTCAGAACGACCCGGCGGGCCCGCCAGCTCTTGCAAGGCTTGCCTTAGCTCACGCGCTCGCCGCCAGCTCGAGCACCCCGGCGAGGGACTGGCGGGGTCGCACCAGTCCGGCGGCGCGGCGGTCACGTCGAACGGGGAGGCCATCCACGGCGCGAAGACTTAAGCGCTTGATGCAAACCGTGATAGTCGCCGCTCTGCCATGCCGCGATCGCCTCGTCGCTGATGCCCGCCCGACGCGGTTGCGGTCTTCACTCGCCGGGTCGGCATCGGCTCAACCGCCTCTCAGCGTCGGAAGCGTCACGCCCAGCCCGACCGCCGGCCGGCCAGGCGCCCGCACAGGCTCGAGATCCAAGCCCAGCCGCGCCAGCAGACGACAAGCCAGCGCGCGGGACTGGATCTCGGCGGTCAGCAACGGATGCGGCCGCAGCAAACCGCCCCGACCACGGACAACCTCGCCATCCTCGCTGATCGACGCACGGCAACGCTCACTGCGATCGAGCGCAGAACACGCCTCGGCCAAGATCTGCGTGCTCGCCGGATCGTCGAACGAGTAGCTCGACGAGATCTCCCGCCAGAGCTCCGCCGCAACCGGGCCAAGATGCGCAGGCGGGCTCCGGGTCACCGCAGGGTGCGCCTGGATCACCGTCAGCTGCGGCTTGGGTGCGGAGGACGTCTTTCTCGCCATTTCTGCAACTCCCACGATTCAAAACGCCAATGTTTTACTTAATTTTGGCAAAGAATCTGGCGGCATAGCGCTTCCCAGCCACAAGTCGTCGCAACACTAGAGATACCCCCCGTCCATTGTTAGGGCAGAGCATAGTACTTGCAGCATGACTTGGCGAGGCACACACCACCATTGCTACTGTACTTGATCGCGTGGCGCATGTGCCCCTCATCATTGCAGTGTCGGTCCATCAGCGCCGTCGATGCGCTCGATGGATGGCGTTCATCCGTTCGATCAGGCGCCGCGGCCTGGGCGAGGTGCACAGCCATTGCGCTGGACTCAGATCGAGCAGCACCTCGAGCGCTCTGGTCGATGCGGCGGCCCGTCGCCTGGCGACCGTTGCTTCGAGCTCGGTGACGCGCTGCTCGAGGACGTGGAGGCGGTCGGCCTTCCATCGAGGGCCTCGCAGTGTACGGCGGAGCCTCGCCAGCCGATGGCCCTCTGGGATAGGTCCTGTAGGCGTCCTCGCCACCGAAGCCGCGGGCGCAGGCGCGCCTCGGCCTCGGCCAGGCGGTGCTCGAGGTTCTTGATCCGGACGGCATCGAGCGCCTTGCTGACCAGCACGGACCGGTCGCGGCGCATCAGCGCGCGGACCATCAGGTCCGGCTCGGCCTCGATCTGGCTGGTCGAGATCGGCCTCGATCGTCGGGCCGGATCGCGATCATGAACGCGTCGAGGCGGTCCATGGTCATGCGACGACCGGCGCCCGGCCGAGCCTCGCCGCTCTTGACCGCGAGCTGCCAAGTGCCGTCGCGTCCCGGGCGGTGTGGTCGTGCTGGCCAGTGCGATCCACAAGCCGCCCTTGCGGATGACCAACGAGTTCGCCGCGTAGGCCACGCCAGGCGCGAAGATGCCGCAGAACCGCAGCTGCTTGCGCCTCGAGCGCGGCGATCTTGTCCTTGAGCTCGCGTCGGAGGTCGGCCGACCATCTCGGCGATCACCTCGCCGATGGCCTCGAGCTAGGCGCCTGGTCGATCCCGGCTTCGGCCTGTTCGATGCTGGCGCTCGAGCCGGGCGATCCGCACACGCAGATCGGCGAGCTCCTTGACCTGCTGATCGTTGGCCCGGATCATCGCTGCGTCCTCAGCCGCCCACTTCGCCTGCAGCCGGTCGACCTCGTAGCGGGAGGAGGTCTCGGTCGAATTCCTGCTGGCGCCGGCGCGCGGACTTTCAGGATCGAAGCTCGGGTGCCGCACGGCGTGTCCTCCGTCCGCGCTTGGCCGCGGCATGGCCAGCAGCTTGGCCGGCGGCTCCGGCTCCGGCTCCGGCCGGCCGATGACAGAGCATCGTCCGGCTGCCGTCGCCGATCGCGACCCGCAGGCGCACCTGGTCGGCGTTCTCAGGCGGCACCAGCGCGCCCATCCAGGGCCGCCACAGGGCCGCGGCCGGTCGCTCGGCCACATCGGCGCCGGCTTGAAGGTCTCGCCCGGCAAGGGCGGATCCTCGTCGATCAGCTCGACCGCCGGCCGCTCGTTGCCGCCGCAGACGATCCAGATGAGCTGGCGCGGCTCGGCTGAGTCGAGCCAGAACACGTCGAGCGCGATGTCGCCGTCACCGGCAGCGCGCCACCATCCGCGCGGACCCGGCCGGCGGATGCCGCGTCGTCGGCCGCCCGGGCGGCTACCCGCCTGGCGGCCGCAAGCTCCTGGGCGAGCAGCGCGACCTCGCCGCCGGTCGTGCCGAACACGCCCGCGCCGCCGCCAAGGACCGGGTCAGGGCGAGCCGTCGCTCGAGGTTGGCGACACGCTCGCGGCAGCTCCGGAGCCAGGCGACCTCGAGGCGTTCGGCTTGTTGGGCCTCCCGCAGAACCTGCTGCTGCGACATCGGGTGTCCTCCTAATGCATGGTGGTGAACGCGCGCTTCGGCGCCACGGGCGGCGAGGGCGGCCATGCGATGCACGCCATGACGTCGCGGCAGGCGACCCGGACCGCGCGTCCGGGTCCTCGTCGGCGGCGATCGCGTCCAGACCGGCAAGGGCCAGGGCGAGGCCGCCATCAACCGGGAGCAGACCTCGGCCAGCTCATCGAGGACGCCCTCGATGATCGAGACGATCGCAGGCAGGTCGGGGTCCGGCATGACCGGCGCACGATAAGTCCAGATTATCGTAACGGCAAGTAGCGATCAGATCAGATTATTGACCTTTTTGTGTGTGGTCAGGACCAGAGAATTCGTTGAAAAACTCACATCAGGCGTTCTACGACATGAGGAAGCATCGCCTGACGCAACCCGGACAAAGAAGGACATGTCATGGCACAGATCATCGGAACGCCTCGCAACGACAACCTCGTCGGCACGAGCGTCACCAACAGCACCACGGGCGAAGACGACATCTTCGGCCTCGCCGGCGCCGACCGGATCGACGGCCGGAGCGGCAACGACCGCCTGTTCGGCGGGCCAGGCGCCGATCAGCTGCGGGGCAATGTCGGCGATGACCTCCTGTTCGGCGAGGACGACGACGATCTGCTGCGCGGCGGGCCCGGCGACGATCAGCTGTTCGGCGGCAACGGCCGCGACGTGCTGCTGGGCGACGACGGCGATGATCTGCTGGCTGGTGACGGCGGCGACGATGACCTGCTCGGCGGCAGCGGGGACGATCTCCTCGAAGGCGGTGACGGGGATGACAACCTGTTCGGCGACGCCGGGGACGACGTGCTCGATGGCGGCCCGGGCAACAACCGCCTGAGCGGCGACGCCGATGCCGATCGCTTCCTCCTGGCCGATTTCGATGTCGACGAGATCCTCGACCTGAACCTCGCCGATGGCGATGTCGTGGACTTCTCCGCGCTGGCGGAAGAGGCGCTGAGCGCCGGGCTGTTGCTCGGCGATGCGGTGCGGCTTGAGGCCGGCCCGTCCGGGACGACGCTGTTGGTCGATGTCGGCGACAGCAACGGGTTCCAGGACGTGGCGCTGCTGCGCGGCGTCGAGCCCGTGGTCGAAGTGATTTCGCCCGGGGAGCTGGTGGCGCTGGCCCGGCCGGTTGCGGTCCCGCTGGTCTCGCTGTCCCTGGCCGCCCTCGACGGCACCAACGGCTTCCGCCTCGATGGCATCGACCCGGACGATTGATCGGGCTTCTCGGTGAGCGGCGCGGGCGACGTCAACGGCGATGGCTTCGCCGACCTGATCGTCGGGGCTCGCCGGCGCCGATCCGGGGGGCGAACGTGCCGGTGAGAGCTACGTGGTGTTCGGCGACCCGGGCGGCTTCGGTGGCGCGCTCGACCTCGCCGCCCTCGACGGCACCAACGGCTTCCGCCTCGATGGCATCGACGAGTACGATTTATCGGGTGGCTCGGTGAGCGGCGCGGGCGACGTCAACGGCGATGGCTTCGCCGACCTGATCGTCGGGGCTCGCAGCGCCGATCCGGGGGGCGAGCCAGTGCCGGTGAGAGCTACGTGGTGTTCGGCGACCCGGGCGGCTTCGGTGGCGCGCTCGACCTCGCCGCCCTCGACGGCACCAACGGCTTCCGCCTCGATGGCATCGACCAGGTCGATCTGCTCGGGTCGTCTCGGTGAGCGGCGCGGGCGACGTCAACGGCGATGGCTTCGCCGACCTGATCGTCGGGGCTTCCGGCGCCGATCCGGGGGGCGACGCTTGCCGGTGAGAGCTACGTGGTGTTCGGCGACCCGGGCGGCTTCGGTGGCGCGCTCGACCTCGCCGCCCTCGACGGCACCAACGGCTTCCGCCTCGATGGCATCGACCCGCTCGATTTCTCGGGCTCCTCGGTGAGCGGCGCGGGCGACGTCAACGGCGATGGCTTCGCCGACCTGATCGTCGGGGCTCCAGACGCCGATCCGGGGGGCGCATCGATGCCGGTGAGAGCTACGTGGTGTTCGGCGACCCGGGCGGCTTCGGTGGCGCGCTCGACCTCGCCGCCCTCGACGGCACCAACGGCTTCCGCCTCGATGGCATCGACCCGGACGATCACTCGGGTTGCTCGGTGAGCGGCGCGGGCGACGTCAACGGCGATGGCTTCGCCGACCTGATCGTCGGGGCTCACGCGCCGATCCGGGAGGGCGAGACGTGCCGGTGAGAGCTACGTGGTGTTCGGCGACCCGGGCGGCTTCGGTGGCGCGCTCGACCTCGCCGCCCTCGACGGCACCAACGGCTTCCGCCTCGATGGCATCGACGTCGGACGATTACTCGGGCTTCTCGGTGAGCGGCGCGGGCGACGTCAACGGCGATGGCTTCGCCGACCTGATCGTCGGGGCTCGCGGCGCCGATCCGGGGGGCGACTACGGAGCCGGTGAGAGCTACGTGGTGTTCGGCGACCCGGGCGGCTTCGGTGGCGCGCTCGACCTCGCCGACCTCGACGGCACGAACGGCTTCCGCCTCGATGGCATCGACCCGGGCGATCGTTCGGGCTGCTCGGTGAGCGGCGCGGGCGACGTCAACGGCGATGGCTTCGCCGACCTGATCGTCGGGGCTCCGACGCCGATCCGGGAGGGCGAGACGCTGCCGGTGAGAGCTACGTCGTGTTCGGCGACAACTTCACCGGCGCGGTCGACGGGCTCGGCGACGAGGGCGACGACATCTTCATCGGTACGGGCGCCGGCGAGATCTTCGTCGGCGCCCAGGGTGACGACACCCTGATCGGCAACGGCGGGAGCGACCTTCTGAACGGCGCCGCCGGCGACGATCTGCTGGCGATCGGCGACCTCGGCTTCAGGCAGCTCGCGGGCGGCAGCGGCATCGACACCGTCCGGCTCGACGGGGCGGGCGATAGCCTCGACCTGACCGCGATCTCGGACCTGTTCGTCCAGGACGTCGAGCGCGTCGATCTCAACGGCAACAGCAACGAGCTGGCCCTGGACACACGGGAGATCCTGAACATCGACGACAACTCCAATAGTCTCACCGTGTTCGGCGACGACACCAACGCGGTCAGCGGCAGCCTGCCGGGCGCCGTTCAGGGCACGACGACGGTCGACGGCGTCGACTTCGACACCTTCACGGTCGACCAGGCGCAGCTCCTGGTCCAGACCGGCGTCGACACCAGCGGGATCGAAGTGGCGTAGCGCCGAGCGACGCGCGGCGGGGAGGCGAATGAACGAGGCGACGCCGGATGCTGCGGTGCCCAAGCTCGAGCTGCTGCCGTCGCGCCAGTTCCCGAGCTGGCTCGCCGAGCAGAACCTCTCGCTCGCGTTCACGACCTACCAGAGCGGCAAGCTGTTCCTGGTCGGGCTGCAGCCGAACGGCCGGCTGTCGATCTTCGAGCGCAGCTTCAACCGCGCCATGGGCCTCTGGGCGAGCCCGCAGACGCTGTTCCTGTCGACGCTGTTCCAGCTCTGGCGGTTCGACAACGCGCTCGAGCCCGGCCAGGCGTACCAGGGCTACGATCGGCTCTACGTGCCGCAGGTCGCGTGCACCACGGGCGACCTCGACGTCCACGACATCGCCTTCGATGCCAAGGGCCGGATCGTGTTCGTCAACACGCTGTTCAGCTGCCTCGCCACGGTCAGCGAGACCCACAGCTTCACGCCGCTCTGGCGGCCGCCGTTCATCAGCAAGCTGGCGGCCGAGGACCGCTGCCACCTGAACGGCCTGGCGCTGAAGGACGGCAGCGCCGCTTACGTGACCGCGGTCAGCCGCGCGGACGTCGCCGATGGCTGGCGCGACCGGCGGACCGGAGGCGGGGTCGTGGTCGACGTCGCGGCGAGCGAGGTGGTGCTGGAGGGCCTCTCGATGCCGCACTCGCCGCGCTGGCACGACGCGGGCGACGGCGGGCGGCTCTGGCTGCTCGATTCCGGCACCGGCTGGTTCGGCCATGCCGACCTCGAGCGCGCGCGGTTCGAGCGGGTCGCCTTCTGCCCGGGCTACGCTCGCGGCCTCGCCTTGCACGGGCGGTTCGCGGTGATCGGCCTGTCCAAGCCGCGCGAGAACCGGACCTTCACCGGCCTGCCGCTGGACGAGGAGCTGGTGCGGCGCGACGCCGAGCCGCGCTGCGGCCTGATGGTGGTCGACCTGCGCTCGGGCGATGCCGTCCATTGGCTGCGGCTCGAAGGCGTGGTCGAGGAGCTGTACGATGTCGCGGTGCTGCCCGGCGTGCGCCGGCCGATGGCGCTCGGCCTCAAGACCGACGAGATCCGCCGGATGATCACCGTTGACGAGCCCGAACAGCTCTGATCGACGGCGAACTGCTGCACGAATTCGCGCATGATCAAGTGGCCGAGATCCAACCGAATATACCTGAAGCACGCGGGCTTTGGAGATGCCTGGCCGAAGTTCGGCTCCAGCCAGGAGCGGAAGTCAACGGAGCTCGTCGAGCAGTGCTTTCGCTTCCTTCAGGTCGGCGGTATCGAAGCCCTCGGTGAACCAGTCGTAGATCGGCGCGAGGAGGTCGTGGGCCTCGGCGCGCTTGCCTTGGTCGCGCCACAGCCGGGCGAGGCTGGTCGCGGCGCGCAGCTCCCAAGATTTCGCGCCTTTGCACCCGGGAAATGTCGAGAGCTTGGCGGAAGCAGCTCTCGGCTTCAGCCCCGGTATTCGATCCACCGTGCTTAAGTAGTAGTTCGCCTTTGAGGCGGTAAATCTCCGCTTCGTAGAAGCGCTCTTTCGTGCTCGCCACCAGCGCCAGTGCCTCCGCTATGGCGTCGAGCCCTTCCGCCGTCTGTCCAACGATCCCGTGCGCTCCGGCCAGCAGGGCAAGATACCATGGCAGCTCCACGGCGGTCCCGATGGCGCGGATGGTGGCCATCGCCGACGCGCAATTCTGCTATGCCGGCTTCTCCCTGGCCGCGCTCCGCCAGCGCCCAGCCCCTCATCACCGTCGCCACCCTCGGCCAGTAAGCAAAGCCTTGCTCGGTAGAAAGCGCCACCAGTGGCTCGCTCAGCTCTTCGGTCAGTTGCACATCTCGGCGGAACTGGTGGAGCAGGGCACAATGGCAGAGGGCGAAGGCCAAGGTGAAGGGGTGTGCCATCTGCCGGGCCAGGGCCAGCGCTTCGTGACTTTTCGCCAAGGACTGATCCAGATGGCCAAGACACCACAATGTCCAGGCCGCATAGACCCCTGCGCCGACCGCGGGGTCAGAGCCATAGAGGAGAGTGTGAGTCCGATGTTGCTCGGGATTGTAAAGGCGAAGCGCCTCCTCAAGCTGCGTTCGGGCCCCGACGAACTCGCCAAGATAGAATTGGGTGTGCCCGAGCGCCCTGCAGGCTTGCAAATGTAGCGCGTCGCTTCGTTCGCGCTGCGCCAGAGCGAGCATTTGGCCTGCCAGGTCGTGCTCCGCGTCGCGCCTCGCTCTATGCTGGTGGAAGGCCCAGAGGCCACGCAGCGTCGAGAACAACAGCTGTGGGCAATCCGCGACCCGCGCGCACAGCTCGCGCGCCCGGGTGTAGACGGTCTCCACGTCGGGCGCCGCATAGCCCTTGACGGCTTCACGGCCGGGCCAAGGCGTGTCTGCAAGGCCAGCTCTCGCCGTATGCGCTCGGGGGTCTCCGGCACCGTTGCGAGCAGCTCCAGCGCCTTCGAGAGGCGCTCGATCGCCTCCGCGTTGGCCGAGCCCTGAATGGCGCGTTCGCCAGCCTTCTCCCAGTAGACAATCGCTTGTTCCGTAAGGCCAGCGCCGGTGTAGTGCTGCGCGAGGAGCTCGGGCTGGGTTTCGACGATCTCCGGGAACTGTTCCTCCATGACCTGCGCGATGCGAGCATGCAGGTGCTGGCGGCGGGATTTGAGCAGGGTGCCGTAGGCGGTGTCCTGGACCAGCGCGTGCTTGAAGCTGTAGATGACATCGGGCGCGGTGCCCCGGCGATAGACCAGCTCGGCCGCGACCAGCTGGTCGAGCGCCGCCTGCAGCTCCGCCTCGGGCCGGTCGGCGACCGCGGCGAGCAGCCCGTGGGAAAACTCGCGCCCGAGCGCGGCGCCGATCTGGGCGATCTCTTTCACGGGTGCGAGGCGGTCGAGGCGGGCGAGCAGCGAGTCATGCAGGGTCGAAGGCAGTGCGAGCGGCGGCAGCGGCCCGGCCAGCTCGTAATGGTCGCCCGCGTCCTTGAGCAGGCCCAACTCGAGCACCGTCTTGGTCAGCTCCTCGACGAACAGCGGCACGCCGTCGGTCTTGGCCACGATCTGCGCCGCGACCTCGGCCGGCAGCGCCTTGTCCCTGACCACCCGCTCGACCAGGGCGGCGCCCTCGCGCCGGCCGAGCCGGGAGAGCGCCAGCGCGCTGACGTGCGGCTGAGCAGGCCACGGTGGGCTGAACTCCGGCCGGTAGGTGATCAGCAGAAGCACCGGCAGGCGCTGGAGGCGCTCGATGGTCAGGCCGAGCAGCTCCTGCGTGGTCGGGTCGCTCCAGTGCATGTCCTCGTAGGCCAGCAGCACCGGCTGCGCCGCCGCGAGCCCTTCGAGCTGCTCGACCAGCGCCGCCAGGGTCAGCTGCTTCTGGCGCTGCGGGGTCAGATCGAGCGCCGGGTAGCGGCCTTCCGTCGGCAGGCCGAGCAGCGCCGCAATCAGCGGCACCGCCTGCTCGAGGCCGGTCCGTGCCGCGCGCCAGCAACGTCTCAACCTCTGAAGCCGCGCCGCGGACAATCGTCGCGGGCGAAGCCGGCGGCGCGCTCGAGCTGCTCGATCAGCGGATGCAACGGGCTGGTCGTGTGATGCGGGGAGCATTGGTAGAGCAGGCGTACATGGGGCTCGTCCTTGAGCCGCGCGCGCACTTCGCGGACCAGACGCGACTTGCCGATCCCCGGCTCGCCGGACAGCAGGACGACATGCCCTTCGCCGTCTTTCGCCTGCTGCCATCGGCGCAGCAGCAGGGCGATCTCCTCATCACGGCCGACCAGCGGCGTCAGGCCCGTCGTCTGCTGCGCCTCGAAGCGCCCTTCGGCCCGGCCCTCGCCTTCGACCCGGAACGCCGCCAGCGGCTCGGCGAAGCCTTTGAGGCGCTGCGGACCGAGGTCCACGAGATCGAACAGGCCGCCCAGCAGCCGGCGCGTCGCCTGGCTGATAACCACGCTGCCGGGCGCCGGCGAGCGCCTGCAATCGCGCAGCGAGGTTCGGCGTCTCCCCGACCACGGCTTCTTCTCGCGCCGCGCCTGCGCCGATCAGCTCCCCGACCATGACCAGGCCGGTCGCGATGCCAACCCGGACCGCTAACGGTGCGCCTGCGGGTGTCTCCAGCCGCGGCAGCGCAGTGACCATCGCTAGCCCGGCCCTGACCGCCCGCTCGGCGTCGTCCTCGTGCGCCTGCGGCCAGCCGAAATAGGCGAGCACCCCATCACCCATGTACTTGGCGACGTGCCCGCCCCAGCGCTCGACCACCTCGGCGCAGCCACCCTGATAGGCGCGGATGACGCGACCCATGTCCTCGGGGTCGAGCCGCGCCGGAAGCTCGGTCGAGCCCACCAGATCGCCGAACATGCACCGTCAGCTGCCGCCGCTCGGCCTCCGCAGGCCTCGCTCTGAGTGCGGCGTCCGCAGCTGGTGCGCTCGCTGCAGACTGCGGCGCCGATGCAGGCTCGGCCAGGGCGGCAATCGCCTTCAGCAGCTTGCGGCGGTGGCCGAAGTGATGACACCGATTCTTTGAGATCGTCAGTCAGTCAGCTCGGGCAGGATCGCGCGCGTCGATCTCGTTCTCCCGGAACGCCTGCTCGTAGCGCTCCAGCCCCAGCTCCCGCAGCCAAGCCGCGACGTCCGCAGTGTCCCTCATGGGGATGGTGATCGCGTGGCTAACGCTACCAACGTGACGGATCGGACGCCACCAGATCACCCTACGGCCCCCGTGGGCCAGTGTCACGGCGGTTCCGGGTCACCCCCGCCTATGTCCGCCTTCCTAGGCATTTCCCGATTGTGAGTCGAGATCCAGTGGCCAGATACGGCCGGGCGGCGGATTTAGAACGGGATCTCATCGCCGTGGTCGCCGACCTCGCGGTCGAACGCCTGGGCGAGCTTGTTGACGCGCTGGTCGCGGGCCTGCTGGGGAGCTGTAGGCGCGGTCGGGTCGCGCCTCGGTGCGCGCCTGGCTGTTGCTCGCGCGGCTCGGCAACGAAGAGATCCCATTGCTCATGGCCGTAGTGGTCGAGTTCGTTTGCTCTTGAAGGCGATGAACCTCGAGCGGCCCAGATAGCCGCTGAGATACTCACGACCGGCTAGCGCTGGTCCGGATGCTCAAGGTCGTGAGCAGGACGCGGCGCTCGCGGCGCTGTGCGGTGTCGGTCATGATGCTGGCTTCTGCGGCCAGCGCGGCCTGGATACGGGCGCGGGTGTCCGGCCTGGGCGGCGCCGGCCTTGCTCGATAGTGCTCAGATATTCGCGACGCAGACCGCAGAGTCTGGCGAACTCGGATTGTTTCAGGCCGAGCGCGATTTTCTCCCGCGCTGGCCAAGCCATGCCGGTGTTCCAGCCCTTGCGTTTTCTGACCCTCGCGGAATTGGCGATTGGCTTGCCGATATTGCGCTTTTTGGGCGAGTTCGAGGGGGGCGCGCGATTAGAGGCTCCCTCTGGTCGTTTAACAACCTGAAGGTGAACCAACAACTAACCAACCGGGTGCCTGCCATGGTCGCTTGGGCAGTGAATCCTTGACACCAGGCCCGCCGGCAGGCGGGCAGTTAGATGAGCGAGGGTAGATGGTAGATACAGATGGTACGCCCGGCGAACCCATAAAATCGTCTGAATTCAGCCACTACGGGTACGCCCGGCGAACCCATAGTCCGTTTTTGGGGTACGCCCGGTGAACCCTTATGGGTACGTCCGGTGAACACATGAAACTGTTTTTTGGTCGTGCCGCGGAATCTCGGAACCGCTCATGCAGCTCGCGGTCGATTTGTTTCAAATCGTGTGTCGTGAGCTTCTCGAAGGCGTAGGTGGCCGGCTGTCCGTTGAGCGGTTCATCGGTCAGCGCCCACAGGGTCGCCTTTCTGCTGTAGCCGGTGCCGCCGTTGGCAGCTGTGCCGCTGGCAGGCAGGCGGCCGGCCTCGCCCTGGCGCGTCCTGACGATGAAGCGTTTCGCCTCCAGCTCGGCGTAAGCGCGTACGGCGGTCGGACGGCCAATCCCGAGCAGCTCTTCGCATTCGCGGAGGCTGCAGAACAGCTGGCCATTGTTGCTGCCGTCCTTATGGCGCCATCTGAGGCGAAGCTCGACATAGATCTTGATGGCGGGGCCGCCGAGGCTGAGCCACGCGGCGCTTCTGGCGGTTCGCCTGCGGATGGCGGCGAAGCTCTCGCCGATGGCCATGGCGATCCTGCGGCGCTTTTTGTCGGTCCTGGTCATGGCTTGACGCCCCTTCTTATGGTCCGCCTCGGCGATTTCGCGGACCACGGCGTCCCACCGCAGCGCGGGGTCAGCTTTCAGGCGCTTAGCGATCCGGGCGGCGAGGCTGGCCGGTGGCGGCTCGGTGTGGCCGGCGAAGGTGGCAAGGGCGGCGTTGACCCGCTCCTGGACCAGCGCTTGCTTGCGCATCCGGGCGTAGGCATCGGCGAGCATGGCGGCATCGGGGATCACCTTGGCGACACCGTGCTCCTGCAGCTTGCGCTCGAGCCAGGCGATCAGTTCGTCCGAGGCGAAAGCGTTGAGCTCGACCCGCCTCTCCAGCAGGAACTCGATCTCGGCCGCGCTGGCGCCGTTTTCTTGCAGGTTCGCGCGCGCCTTCGCCGGCGACTGGATGTAGACGTCTTCGTCCTCGAGCCCGGCCACGTCCTCGAGGCGGAGGCCGAGGTCGACCACCCGGGCGGCGTGGCCAGGCTGAAGCGGTGCCGGCGCGTGCTGCGCCGCAGGGTGCCGACGATCGAGAAGCCGGCTTTGTCGAAGTCGTGGAGCACCAGGAGCGGCACGCCGAGGCGGCACAGCTCCTCGACCAGCTCACGGGCCGCCGTCACGCTCATGCCCTTGGTGGACATGATCGCGAGGTCGTAGCGCTCGGCGAGTTTCACCGCCTTGAACAGCGGGCGCAAAGCCCTCCTTCTCGATGAACAGGATCGCACCGAAACGGTTCTTCGGCCCCAGCGTCGGGTAGCCGTTCTCGCGCACGTCGAATTTCGGGGGCGAGACCCTGTGCTGCCGGATCAGGCCGAGGTATTGGCGCACCTGCAGTGTCCCGAGCGGAACCCGCGTCTTGGTGTGCGGCTCGGTGAAGTTGCCGCGCGCGTCGTAGACGATGTTCCAGGCTGACGCCCGCATACTCGATGTACTCGGGCAGCAGCTGTTGCGTGAAGTACTGGTCGAACTTGTGGCCGAGAGCGCGGTCGGCGTGCCTCTGGATGTAGCCGCGCGCGGCGTACATGACCTGGCGGGCGTGCGCCGGCAGCGTGCCGTTGGCGCTGGCCTTGAGATAGGCCCTCTCCATGATGGCGAAGGCGGCATCGCGGATCGTGACGGTCCGCTGCCGGGTCATGGCGTAGCGCCGGTTCGCCTTGCGCGGCGGCGTCCCGTTCCTCGCGCCTTGCGCTGTTTCGCCCACTTTGCGGTGACGCCCTGGACGGCGGCGGCGATCTTGTCCGGCGTTCATCGGACCGCCACCGCGCTCTTGCCGCGGTCGGTGTATTCGACCCGCGGGCAGGCCATGTGCAGCACCAGGATCACAGGCTCGTCCCGGTCGGCGCGCTGCTGGCTCAGGATCGTGTCGAGGCTCTGGCCGAAGCGGCCGAGCTCCCGGAACGGATTGATGATGCCGGGCGACCAGTTGACGCCGGTGATCAACAGCCGCTGCTCCAGCTCGCGGGCACCAGCCGAAGGCGGTCTCGACGATCCACGGCAGCCCATCGGTGGTGTCCATCGACCCGCCGGTAGTCGAAGCTCTCCATCTCGCAGCCGTAGCCGGCGAACCGGGCCGCCAGGTGGTCGCGGCCGATGAGCCCGAGCAGCTGCGGCTTGACGGGCTTGGAGTGAGCCTGCATGGCCGCGAGGAGGCAGCCGACCGTGTCGTGGTCGAGGTCGGTGCCGTTGGCGAGGGCGGTCAGCGGCGCCCGCGCCAGCCCGGTCTCCGCGAGCACCGCCTTCTGCTTGGCGGTGCCGGCCAGGCCTCGGAACTCGGCGACCAGCTCGCGCACGGTGCGGGCGCGTCCGTGGTCGGCGTCGTGGGTGATGTAGCCGGCGACCAGACGCTCCAGGTGCGCAGGCGTATACCAATGGGGTGACGTCGGATCGCTCGGCCGCCACTTCGACCCATGCCGGGTCGGTCGCCTCGGCGCGCCAAACGTCGGGCAGCGCCGGGGCGGTGACCGTCAAGCTGAAGTGCGGGTTGAGCCAGGAGTAGGCGGCGGCGACTTGTAAGAATCGAGGCATCGCCGCTTCGAGGATTGAGCGTGCTGAAATCCGGCCATTCGACCGTGACCCGGGTCCCGATCCTGATATCGCCGGGCTCGGCCCGATGATCGACGGTCGGCTGCTGGCGGATGCGGTCGACGCCGATCTCGATGACGTGCCGGACGCCCCTCGCCTCGATCAGCGTGCGGCCGCGCCGGCCGTCCAGGACGAACGGCATGCAGACGAGCGTCTTTAAGCGCGTTGCCTTGGCGCGCCTCTGGTCGGGCTGACATAGGCCTCGCGGGAGCTGACCCGGACCGAGAAGTCGAGCACGTCCTCGACGATGTCGGCCGGGCAGGCCCGGGCCGTTGTCCTCGACGGTGATCCCGCGTGGTCGACCGTGACCGAGATCGCCGGAGCGATCCCGGCCTCCTCGGCAGGCGTCGATCGCATTGTCGGCGAGCTCTTTCAGGATCACGACCGGCCAGGCGTCCTTGGTGTGGCCGATCTGGGCGGTGAGCTCTTTCTCGCTGGCGAAGTCGAGCAGCCGGCTGGTCCGAAGGACCGCACGCTCGAGGACGAAGCGCTTCATGGGCGCGGTCACGGCGCGGCCCTTGTGCGCTCAAGCCGCCGGATCGTGGCCTCGGCCTCGGCGAGCCGGCGCTGGATCTCAGCCTCGGTGGCGTCGCGACCGACGTAGACCACCGAGCCGTTCGTGGTGCTGACAGCGCCACGCGCCCGAGGGCAGCTTCGACGCGGGTCCAGGTCGGCATCGCTTGCGCCAGCTCGGGCGGCGGGCTACGGTCGTCGGCGTCTACGCTATCCCAGCCTGTCGCGTCGCCCCGGTCGCCAGCCGGGGCGCGCGCATTTCCAGGCATCGCTCAGCCCTCCAGCCTGGCTTCGAGGAAGGCGTCGAGGTCGGCGACCCGGTACCGGACGGCGCGCCCCAGCCGCATGTGCTTGGGGGCGTCCGGCACTCGCGATAGTCGTTGATGACGCAGCCAGCTCTCGCTCATGCCGAGATAGTGGGCGGCGTCACGCTCGTTCAGCGCCGCGGCCCGCTGCGCGCGCCGGCGTTCCGCCTCTCGGGCTGACAGATGCATGGGGTTTGTGCCTCACTGAGATTGTTGAGGCCTTCCCATGTATAGGAAGAAATTAGCCCTGTCGGTATTGTTTAAGGCCAGTCCTTAAACATTACCTCCTGTGCCTGCCGCCAAAGCTGGTGCCCTGCTTCCTTGCCGCCACCTTGGACCAGCTCGCCTATCATCTGATAAGTCGCGCCCGCGTCACGGGCATCGATCGCTCGGAGGTAGACTGGCCACTTTGCTCGGTGCGTCCGGCGGTCCGGCTCGCTATCGATTTCGGTCCGCAACACCCGTTCGGCGGTCTCGAGCTGAGCCTGTAGCGGCTTGCCGAGGTCGAAGCTGACCAGGACTACGCCCTCACGCTCCCATCGCTCAACGGCCTCGCGGGACCCTTCGATCGCGATACCGCCATAGGTCTGCACAAATAGTCCGCGCCCTGGGTGCGCCACGGCCGGATTTTGCAGCCCGCACCATAGCCGCATAGCGGCCCTTGGCGCCGGGAAGGTTGGCGCGGAAATTGGGGTTGTCCTCCCAGTCGGCCGGCTGAAGCTCGCGGCCGCTGATGTAGCGGACCCGCTGTTTCTCCCGCTGCAACGCCAGCAGCCAATGGGCGCGGTAGTCGGGACGCCGCCGCAGGAACTGCCAGCGCCATTCGTGAGGTTTCGAGACGGGCAGGATATGCCTTCGCGTCCCGCCAATCGGGGACGCCCCAATTCCACATCAAGCTCGGACCAGCCGCGCGACGGCGGCCGCTCGATGCTCGGGCGCCAGATGCGCGTAGCGAATCGTCATGCTGTAGCTCGAATGCCCTAGCAGCTCGCGGACCGTGTTCAGGTCCACGCCGCACATGACCAGTCGGCTCGCGAAATGATGGCGGAGATCGTGCCAGCGGAAGCCGGTGATCCCGGCCGTCTTGAGCAGCCCGGCCCATGCGTTGTGGACATTGTCGAGCCGGGCGCCGTCGCGGGCGGGGAAGACACGGTCGTCCGGAGCGGTCGCGACTGCCTGAGCACGCCATCCGCGGAGCGCAGCCAGCGCCTCGGCGTTCAACGGAATGTGGCGGGTGGTGCCGGACTTCGCAGTCGTGCCGACGACGGTCAGGATAGCCCGCTCCAGGTCGACGTGCCGCCATGTCAGCTCGAACGCCTCGCCCTGGCGCAGGCCGGTGTTGATGCTGACCAGCACGAGCGGCTTCAGGCGATCGGCGAACGCAGACTGCCCGGAGGTCCGGCAGCAGGCCGTAGCCGCGCTCGCGCCGCCACGCGTTGGCGCTGTCCCGCCCGCGCCGAATACGTTCTTCGCGGGCGTCCAGGGCGGCGCGCAGCCGATGCTCTTCCGCCTCGGTCAGGAACCGGACCGGGGCGGCGCGGTCCACCTTGACACGCTTGATGCCGGAAATCGGGTTGGCGGTGATCAAGCCCCAGTCGGCGGCGCGGGCGAGCGCTGCCTTCAGGTCATCCAGGTCGCGGTTGAGCGTGACGGCCCCTACCCCATCGCCTTTGCGGCGCAGACGCCATTTCTCGATCAGCCAGGGCGTGAGGTCGGCGAGCTTGCGGTCGAGCAGCTCGGGGAACCGACCGCTGATCCTGATCACGGGCGCGTCGCCGGTGCGCAGGTTGGCGCTCGACCAGGGCCGATAAACCTCGTTCAGGAAGGAACGCAAGGTGTGCGCCTCGGCCTTCCGGCGCTCCGCGCGGGGGTCATGCCCCTGGACGGCTTGGGCGAGGATTGTCTTTGCCTTGTCGCGGGCGATCGAGGGCGCGATCACGTCGGCGCGACCGAGCCCGACCCGACGCCCGCGGGCATACTCGACGTAGTAGGCCTTGTGTCCGCTGGGCTGGACGCGGACCAGGAAGCCGCGCAGCCGATCGTCGCGGACTTCGTATGGCTTCGCTGCCGGCACGAGGTCGCGGACGACGGCGGTGGTCAGCAGCATGGTCCTTCACTTATTTAGTGCCAGGTAAGTGCACCGTGAATGTAGGATGGTGCCTTACGGTGCACAAGCCTGCCGCTTGATGAACCGCTAAACCCTTGATTTTCCTGCTATCAGCCGTCTTCGCCAGGCATGGTGCGCTACCCCCGGAACGCGTTTACACCGCCGGTGTCGGAGGTTCGAAGCCTTCCGCCCGCACCACGGTCCTGGATCTCGCCCGCCGCCAAGCCTCGCCCTGGCAGCGAGGGCGCCGCCACGGCTGGACGGCGCCATCGGCCCGGCGCGCAAGCGGCGTCGATTAGTTCAGAGCGTCGTTCAGACCCTTGCCGGGCTTGAACTTGGCCCGCCTCGAGGCGGGAATCTTGATCGGCGCCCCGGTGCGCGGATTGCGACCTTCGGTGGCGCTGCGCTCGGTCACCGTGTAGGTGCCAAAGCCGACGAACCGGACGTCGTCCCTCTTCTTCAACGCCTCGGTAATCGCGTCGAGCGTCGCATCAACCACCTTCGTGACGTCGGCCTTCGACATGCCAGATTTTCTGGCGACCTCGACGACCAGATCGTTCTTGTTCACCGTGCAACCCCCTGTGACAATGACACCGCCTGCCGGAGCAATCTCCAGCAAGGCCGCGTAAAGTAAAGCGGGCGCGAGCACGTCGTCAACGGTCAGAGGCCGCCAATCCCAGTTTTTTTGCCGGTTCGGCGGCTTCCACCCGCTTTTTTTTCGCGGTGAACGTTAGTTCGGCAGTCGTGCCGGCAACTCTTCGGTGGCATCGGCGGCCGGCGCCGGCACGGCCGGACCCTCGACCTCGACCCATTCGATCGGCTGCGGCTGCCGGACCAGCGCCCGGCGCAGCACCTCGTCGACCGTGGTCATGCCGACGATGGTCAGGCCCTTTTTGACGTTGTCGGGGATCTCGGTCAGGTCTTTCTCGTTCTCCTTGGGGATCAAGACCGTCTTGATGCCGCCGCGCAAGGCCGCGAGCAGCTTCTCCTTGAGCCCGCCGATCGGCAGCACCCGACCGCGCAGCGTGATCTCGCCGGTCATCGCCAGATTCGCCTTGACCGGGATCTTGGTCAGCACCGAGACGATCGAGGTGACCATCGCGACGCCGGCCGACGGCCCGTCCTTGGGCGTGGCCCCCTCGGGCACGTGGATGTGGATGTCGGTCTTCTCGAACGTCGGCGGGATGATGCCGATCTCGATCGAGCGCGAGCGCACGTAGCTCTTGGCCGCCTGGACCGACTCCTGCATGACGTCGCCGAGCTTGCCGGTGATCGTCATCCGGCCCTTGCCGGGCACGGTCACCGCCTCGATCGAGAGCAGCTCGCCGCCGACCTCGGTCCAGGCCAGCCCGGTCGAGACCCCGACCAGATCCTCGTGCTCGGCCTCGCCGTAGCGGAACTTGCGAACGCCGGCGAAGCGCCCGAGGTTGCGCCGGCTGACCCGGATCTGGCGCTTGTCGTCCATCAGGATTTCTTTGGTCGCCTTGCGGATCAGGTTGGCGAGCTCGCGCTCGAGATTGCGCACGCCCGCCTCGCGCGTGTAGTAGCGCAGCAGGTCGAGCAGCGCGTCGTCCGAGATCGACCACTCCTCGACCTTGAGCCCGTTCGCCTCGAGCTGCTTGGGGATCAGGTGGCGCTTGGCGATCTCGACCTTCTCGTCCTCGGTGTAGCCCGGGATCCGGATCACCTCGAGCCGGTCGAGCAGCGGCTGCGGCATGCGCAGCGTGTTGGCCGTGCAGACGAACATCACGTCCGACAGGTCGTAGTCGACCTCGAGATAGTGGTCGTTGAAGTTGCTGTTCTGCTCGGGGTCCAGCACCTCGAGCAGGGCCGAGGACGGATCGCCGCGGAAGTCGGCGCCGAGCTTGTCGAGCTCGTCCAGCATGAACAGCGGGTTCGAGGTCTTGGCCTTCTTCATCGACTGGACGATCTTGCCGGGCATCGAGCCGATGTAGGTCCGCCGGTGGCCGCGGATCTCTGCCTCGTCGCGGATGCCGCCGAGGCTGACCCGGACGAAGTTGCGGCCGGTGGCCCGCGCCAGCGACTTGCCGAGCGAGGTCTTGCCGACCCCGGGGGGGCCCACCAGGCACAGGATCGGCCCGCGCATCTTGTCGACCCGCTGCTGGACCGCGAGGTACTCGAGAATCCGCTCCTTGACTTTCTCCAGGCCGAAATGGTCCTCGTCCAGGATCTGCTGGGCGCGGCGGATGTCCTTGCTGATCTTGGAGCGCTTCTTCCACGGGATCGCGAGCATCCAGTCGAGGTAGTTGCGCACCACGGTCGCCTCGGCCGACATCGGGCTCATGCTGCGCAGCTTCTTGACCTCGGCGGTGGCCTTGTCGCGGGCTTCCTTGGACAGCCTGGTCTTGCGAATCCGCTCCTCGAGCTCGGAGACCTCGTCGCGGCCGTCCTCGAGCTCGCCCAGCTCCTTCTGGATCGCCTTCATCTGCTCGTTCAGGTAGTACTCGCGCTGGGTCTTCTCCATCTGGCGCTTGACCCGCGAGCGGATTCGCTTCTCGACCTGGAGGACGCTGATCTCGCTCTCCATGAAGCCGTACAGGCGCTCCAGGCGCTCGGCCAGCGAGTGGGTCTCGAGCAGCTCCTGCTTGTCCGAGATCTTGAGCGAGAGGTGGGCGGCGACGGTATCCGAGAGCTTGCTCGGATCGTCGATCTGGCTCAGCGAGACCAGGACCTCCGGCGGCACCTTCTTGTTCAGCTTGACGTACTGCTCGAACTGGGTGACCACGGTCCGCGCCAGCGCCTCGAGCTCGCGCGGATCGGAGGCGACGTCGGCCAGCACCTGGGCGTGCGCCTGGAAGAACTTCGGATTGTCGATGAAGCTGTCGATCTCGGCGCGCGCGTTGCCCTCGACCAGTACCTTGACAGTGCCGTCGGGCAGCTTGAGCAGCTGGAGCACGCTCGAGACCGTGCCGACCCGGTAGATGTCGTCGGTGCCGGGGTCGTCCTGGCCGGCGTTGCGCTGCGCGACCAGCAGGATCTGCTTGTCGTCGCGCATCACCTCCTCGAGCGCCCGGATCGACTTCTCGCGCCCGACGAACAGCGGCACGATCATGTGCGGAAAGACGACGATGTCGCGCAGCGGCAGGACGGGGAACAAAGAGGCCTTGGGCGTTTCGATCATCTCACCTTACCGGGTTGACAGCGCAGGTCCGGCTCGACCGAGCGGCCGGCGTTGCCCTTGGTTTGCAGATCTTGCTCAGGACATGGCCCGGTCGCGCCACCAATTCAAGGGCGCGGCCGCAGCCGCGGCGGACGCCTAGTCGCGCCGGACCGGGCGCAGTTCGGCCACCAGGTATAGCCCGCCGATCGCCCCGATCTAGGACGCGGAGCCGACGTCGCCGGGCCGATCGGCGTAGATCATCAGCGGCTTGGCGTTGGTGTTGGCGACCTCCTTGTTGATCACCACCTCCTCGACCCCGTGCAAGGACGGCAGCTCGAACATGGTCTCGAGCAGGATCGTCTCCATGATCGAGCGCAGGCCGCGCGCCCCGGTCTTGCGCAGGATCGCCTTCTTGGCGATCGCCTTCAGCGCGTCCTCGGTCAGGCTCAGGCGCACGTCCTCCATCTCGAACAGCTTCTGGTACTGCTTGACCAGCGCGTTCTTGGGCTCGATCAGGATCTTGACCAGCGCCTTCTCGTCCAGATCGGTCAGGGTCGCGACCACCGGCAGCCGGCCGACGAACTCCGGGATCAGGCCGAACTTGAGCAGGTCGTCCGGCTCGACCTCGCCCAACAGCTCGCCGGTCTTGCGCTCGTCCGGGCCCGCGACCTCGGCGCCAAAGCCCATCGAGCGCTGCCGGCCGCGCGCCGCGATGATCCGCTCCAGGCCGTTGAAGGCACCGCCGCAGATGAACAGGATGTTGGTCGTGTCGACCTGCAAAAACTCCTGCTGCGGGTGCTTGCGCCCGCCCTGCGGCGGCACGCTCGCGATCGTGCCCTCGACGATCTTGAGCAGCGCCTGCTGGACGCCCTCGCCCGAGACGTCGCGGGTGATCGAGGGGTTTTCCGACTTGCGCGAGATCTTGTCGACCTCGTCGATGTAGACGATCCCGCGCTGCGCCCGCTCGACGTTGTAGTCGGCCGCCTGCAACAGTTTGAGGATGATGTTCTCGACGTCCTCGCCGACGTAGCCGGCCTCCGTCAGCGTGGTCGCATCCGCCATCGTGAACGGCACGTCCAGCGTGCGCGCCAGCGTCTGCGCGAGCAGCGTCTTGCCGCAGCCGGTCGGGCCGATCAGCAGGATGTTCGACTTGGCGAGCTCGACCTCGCCGCCCTTGGAGCCGTGCGCCAGGCGCTTGTAGTGGTTGTGGACCGCGACCGACAGCACCCGCTTGGCCTGCTCCTGGCCGATCACGTAGTCGTCCAGAACCCCCTTGATCTCCATCGGGGTCGGGACGCCCGCCCGGCTCTTGACCAGCGCGCTCTTGTGCTCCTCGCGGATGATGTCCGTGCACAGCTCGACGCACTCGTCGCAGATGAACACGGTCGGGCCAGCGATCAGCTTCCTGACCTCGTGCTGGCTCTTGCCGCAGAACGAGCAATAGAGCGTGTTCTTGGAGTCGCCGCCGGGCTTGGTCATCGGCTCCTCGTTCCGATGGGCGATCGGTCTGGCATGCTAGCGGGCGCACCCGAGCCGAACAACCACGGAGTTCCTCGCACCGTCGTCAACGCCGCACTGCCCCTCTGACCGCCCGAGCGAGCATGCGCAGGCGAGGGTCACGAATCGGTAAAAACGCGCCATCGATCGCGCTCTCGGCCGCTCAGTCGGCGGCCGGCCGCGCGCGCTCGGTCACGACTTCGTCGACCAGGCCGAACTCTTTGGCCTGCTCGCCGGACAGGAAGGTGTCGCGCTCCATGTTGGCCTCGATCACCGACAGCTCCTGGCCGGTGTGGCGGGCGTAGATCTCGTTCAGCCGGGCGCGCAGCGACAGGATCTCGCGGGCGTGGATCTCGATGTCCGAGGCTTGGCCGCGAAAGCCGCCCGAGGGCTGGTGGATCATGATCCGTGCGTGTGGCAGGCAAAAGCGCTTGCCGTGGGCGCCGGCGGCGAGCAGCAGCGAGCCCATCGAGGCAGCCTGGCCGATGCACAAGGTCGAGACGTCGGGCCGGATGTACTGCATGGTGTCGTAGATCGCGAGCCCCGAGCTCACCATGCCGCCCGGCGAGTTGATGTAGAAGGAGATGTCCTTCTCCGGGTTCTCGGCCTCGAGGAACAGCAGTTGCGCGGTGACCAGGCTCGCGACGTTGTCGTCGACCGCCCCGGTCAGGAACACGATCCGCTCTTTGAGCATGCGCGAGAAGATGTCGTAGGCGCGCTCGCCGCGGCTGGTCTGCTCGACCACCATCGGCACCAACTGGCTGAACGACTGGCTCATGCTCGGTTGACCTCTCGTTGGCGCGCCGCGATCCCCGCGGCGGGCCTAGGCCTTGGCCGGCGCAGCCGGGGCCGCGTCGTCGTCGGGATCGCGCAGCAGCTCCTCGGCCGGCACGGTCTGCTCGGTGACCGTCGCCATCTGGAGGACGAAGTCGACCACCTTGTCCTCGTAGAGCGGGGCGCGCAGCTGGTCGATCGCGTGCGGGGTGCGGCGAAAGTACTCGACCACCTTCTGCTCCTGGCCGGGATAGCGGCGCGCCTGAGCCACCATCGCGGCGTTGAGCTCGCTCTGCTCGACCTTGAGGCTGTTCGCCTGGCCGATCTCCGACAGCAGCAGGCCCAGGCGCACGCGCCGGTCGGCGATCGCGCGGTACTCGGCCTTCAGCTCGTCCTCGGACTTGGCCTCGGCCTCGGCGTCGCCGGTGCGCTCGCGCTCCTGCTGGAGCTGCTTCCAGATCGCGTCGAACTCGAGCTCGACCATACCGGGCGGCACCTCGAACTGGTAGCGCTCGGACAGCCGGTCGAGCAGCGCCCGCTTCAGGCGCAGGCGGGTGAGCTGCGCGTACTCGCGCTCGACGCTCTCGCGGACCGCGGCGTTCAGCGCCGCGAGGTCGTCGAACCCCTGGGCCTTGGCCAGCTCGTCGGTCAGCTCGACCGGCTTGGGCGCCTCGAGCTGCTTGATCTGGACCGCGAAGCTCGCGGGCTTGCCGGCGAGCTCGGCCTTGGGGAAGTCGGCGGGGAAGATCACCTCGACCGTGACCTCGTCGCCAGCGTTGCGACCGAGGAGCTGGTCCTCGAAGCCCGGGATCATGAAGCCGGAGCCCAGCACCAGCGGCACGTCCTCCGCCTTGCCGCCCTCGAACGGCTCGCCTTCGATCGTGCCCTCGAAGCTGATGGTCAGCCGGTCGCCCTGCTCGGCCGGGCGGGGCTCGGCCGGGGCCTCGAACTCCTGGAAGCGGCGGGCGAAGATCTCGAGCCGGCTGGCCACCGCCTCGTCGCTGACCTCGGCGCTCAGGCGGGTCAGCTCGATCGCCTTGAGGTCGACCTCCGGCACCGCCGGCAGAACCTCGACCGCCATCGTGAACTCGAGGTTGGCGCCCTCGTCGAACGAGGTGACCTCGATCTTCGGTTGCAGCGCGGGACGCAGCTCGTGGTCGCTGATCGCCTTTTGCGAGCCCTGATTGACTGCCTGCTCGAGCACCTCGCCCATCACCGAGCGGCCGTACTGCCTGCGGAGCAGCGAGACCGGCACCTTGCCCGGGCGGAAGCCCGGCATCCGGATGGTCTGACGCAGCTCGTCCAGGCGCTTGGTGACCCGGCCCTCGATCTCATCGGCCGGGACCACGACCTTGAATTCCCGCTTCAAGCCCTCGGCCGACAGTTCGGTGACCTGCATCTCGCGTTGCTCGCTGCTCGCTCAGCTGCCGGATGTGGTGCGGGCGAAGGGACTCGAACCCCCACGGCCTTGGCCACGAGAACCTAAATCTCGCGCGTCTACCAGTTCCGCCACGCCCGCCGCGCTGCCCCCGCTGCATCGCCGGCCGCTCGCCGCCGGATGCCGGGCGCAGATGTGGGCGCCCGTATAGCACGAATTCAAGCGGCTGCCAACAGCAGCGCCCGGTTGCGGGCCAGGACGCGGGCGTCAGCCGGCCAGCGCCTCGCGATAGAGCGCGGCGTAGCCGGCCTCCTCGAGCGGCACCGGGTTGCCGGCAGCGCTGGGGTCGGCCGCGGCGCGCGGCGCCAGCACCGGCACGTGCTCCGGGCGCATGCCAAGGGCGGCCAGCGTGTTCGGGATCTCGAGCTCCTGGCGCAGTGCGGCGATCCACCCCAGGACGCCCTCGGGCTCGAGGCCGAGCGTGCGGCCGAGCCGTCCGAGCGGCGCCTCGATCGCCGGCCGATTGCGCGCGAGCACGTAGGGCATCACGATCGCGATCGTGAGCCCGTGGTGGGCATCGAGCAGGCCGCCGATCGGGTGGGCCAGCGCGTGCATGGCGCCCAGCCCCTTCTGGAACGCGACCGCGCCCATGCTCGCGGCCGCCAGCATGTAGGCGCGCGCCGCGAGGTTGCCGCCGTCCAGCGCCGCGGCCCGGAACCACTGGTGGATGAGCCGGATGCCCTCGGTCGCGATCCCGTCGGCGAGCGGATGGAAGGCGGGCGCGAGGAGGGCTTCCAGGTTGTGCGAGAGGGCATCGAAGCCGGTCCAGGCGGTGAGGTTCGGCGGCAGGCCGAGGGTGAGCTCAGGATCCGCGATCACCTGCCCCGGCAGCATCCGCGGGTGGAAGACGATGCATTTGCCCTGGGTCGCCGGGTTGGTGATCGCCGCCGCCCGGCCGACCTCGGAGCCGGTGCCGGCGGTGGTCGGGATCGCGACCACCGGGGCGATGCCCTCGGTCTTGGCGCGCAGCCAGTTGTCGCCGATGTCCTCGAAGTCCCAGAGCGGCCGGGTCTGGCCGGCCATGAACGCGACGGCCTTGGCGGCATCGAGGCCGCTGCCGCCGCCGAACGCGATCACGCCGTCGTGGCCGCCGGCCCGCAGCGCCTCGAGCCCGCGCTCGACGTCGGCGCCGGTCGGGTTCGGCCGGATTTCCGCGAACAGGCCGCAGGCAAGGCCGGAGTCGCGGGCGATGTTCAGCACCCGCTGCCCGAGTGCTTGCTCGGCGAGCCCGGGGTCGGTGATCAGCAGCGGCCGCGCGCTGCCGAGCGCGCGGCAGGCCTCCGGCAGCTCGGCGATCCGCCCCGGCCCGAAGCGCACCCGGGTCGGGTAGCTCCAGTCGCCGCGCAGCGTCTTGGGGTCGATCGCCGCCATCGCCATGGTCCCGCCTTGGGGCCGCCCCGGGCGGGCGGCGCGGCTCCGTCATAGCGCATCGGGCGCGACCCGCGCGACAGGTTCTGCTATGCAGGTCCCGGCCTTCTTCCCTGACCGCCGGATGAGCCAGCGATGACCGAGCGCGTCCTGATCCTCGACTTCGGCGCCCAGTACACCCAGCTGATCGCGCGCCGCGTGCGCGAGAACGGCGTCTACTCCGAGATCCTGCCGTGCACCGTCGATCCGGCGACGATCCGGGAGTTCGCGCCGAAGGCGATCATCCTCTCGGGCGGGCCGGCCTCGACGACCGAAGTCGCAGCGCCAAGGGCGCCGGAGCTGGTGTTCGAGCTGGGCGTGCCGGTCCTCGGCATCTGCTACGGCGAGCAGACGATCTGCGCCCAGCTCGGCGGCAAGGTCGAGATCGGCCATCATCGCGAGTTCGGGCGCGCCTTCATCGAGGTGGTGGGCCGCTGCGCGCTGTTCGAGGGCCTGTTCGAGCCGGGCGACCGGGCGCAGGTCTGGATGAGCCACGGCGACAAGATCGTCGAGCTGCCGCCGGGCTTTCGGGTGGTCGCGATCTCCGAGGCGTCCCCATTTGCGGCGATCGCCGACGACGCCCACAAAATCTACGGCGTGCAGTTCCACCCCGAGGTCGTGCATACGCCCGCGGGCGGCGCGCTGCTCAAAAACTTCACCCACCGGATCGCCGGCTGCCGCGGCGACTGGACGATGGCGCGCTTTCGCGAAGCCGCGGTCGAGCGCCTGCGCCGGCATGTGGGGGCCGGCCGCGTGATCTGCGGCCTCTCGGGAGGGGTCGATTCGGCGGTCACGGCGCTGCTGGTGCACGAGGCGATCGGCGAGCAGCTGACCTGTATTCTCGTGGACACTGGCCTGCTGCGCGCGGGCGAGGTCGAGGAGGTGCTCGAGCTGTTCCGCGGCCGCTTCAACATCCCGCTCGATCTCGCTGAGGCAGCAGACCTGTTCCTCGAGCGCCTGGCCGGCGTCAGCGATCCCGAGCAGAAGCGGAAGCTCATCGGCCGGACCTTCATCGACGTGTTCGAGAAAGAGGCCAAACGACTGGGAAAGACCGATTTTCTGGCCCAGGGCACGCTCTATCCGGACGTCATCGAATCGGTGTCGTTCCGGGGCCCGAGCGTCACGATCAAGTCGCACCACAACGTCGGCGGGTTGCCCGAACGGATGCAGCTCGCGCTGATCGAGCCGCTGCGCGAGCTGTTCAAGGACGAGGTCCGGGAGCTCGGGCGCGAGCTCGGCCTGCCCGAGGCGTTCGTCGGCCGCCACCCGTTCCCGGGGCCGGGACTGGCCGTGCGCATCCTGGGCGAGGTGACCGCCGAGCGCCTCGAGGTGCTGCGTCAGGCCGACCTGATCTTCCTCGAGGAGATCCGGACCGCCGGCCTGTACGATGCGATCTGGCAGGCGTTCGGGGTGCTGCTGCCGGTCCGCACGGTCGGCGTGATGGGCGATGCGCGCACCTACGAGAACGTCTGCGCGCTGCGCGCGGTCACCTCGCTCGATGGCATGACCGCCGATTTTTTCCATTTCGACATGGAGTTTCTGGGGAGGGTCGCGAACCGGATCGTCAACCAGGTCCGCGGCATCAACCGGGTGGTCTACGACGTCACGTCAAAGCCCCCCGGCACGATCGAGTGGGAGTGAGCGCGTGGTCGACAAGGGGTTGGAGAAGCCTTGACGCGGTCGACCGGCCGGGCAGATCCTACCGTTGAGGAGATCCTGAGGCGCAAGAGGGGCAGCATCCTTCGCGCTCCTTTGCCGCCGGGATCACCCGCCTGGGAAGACATTCGAGCCGAGCGGATGAGCGATGTTGCGAGAAAAGCCAGCCAGAACGTCCCGGGCTACAAAGCGATCCGAAAGCTGCTCTCCGACCGGCGGTTCGACAAGCGCTGAGGACAGGCTCGTTGCCTTCCTGGACCTGCTGCGCCGCCTGCAGGAGGCCGGGCTGTCCCATCGCGTGCAGCAGTTTCGCGCCGACGCGCTCGCCGTCGAAGTCGCCGTGCCGGGCGAGCGCTGGGAGATCGAGTTCCTCGCGGACGGCGACCTAGAGATCGAGGTCTTCAAAAGCAGCGGCGAGGTGCAGGGGGCGGAGGCTCTCGACGATCTTTTCCGGCGCTTTGGCGACTGATCGGGATGTGAGCCCCGCCGCGGTTCAGCTCCGGTTCTGGCTGAACGCCTCGAACGCCTTGGCGTAGTCCGGGTGCCAGCGGGAGAGCGGGGGGCGGTTGTCGACGAGGTCGCCCGCGGCCCAGAGGATACGACGCTCGTCGAGCGAGCGCGGCGCGTCGTTGTCGGGGCAGAGGATGTAGAAGTCGCCGGCCGCCACGCGCCCGAGCATGAAGTCGACGGTCTGCTCCGGGGTCCAGGCGGCCGCCGGCTTGTCGGCGCGGCCGCGGGCGGTCAGGCCGGTGAAGACGAAGCCTGGGATCAGCAGATGCGCGCTGAGGCGGCCGTCCGGCCGGTTGCGCAGATCGTGCTGCAGGGCCTCGGTGAAGACCTTCACGCCGGCTTTGGCGACGTTGTAGGCCGGGTCGCCCGGCGGCGTCGTGATCCCCTGCTTGGAGCCGGTGTTGATGACCAGGCCCGGCCGGCCGCGCTCGAGCATGCCGGGGACGAAGACCTGCGTGCCCTGGATCACGCCCCACAGGTTGACCGCCAGCACGCGCTGCCAGTTTTCTGCCGGGCCGAGGATGCCGCTGCCGGGCTGGATGCCGGCATTGTTCATCAAGACGTCGGTGCCGCCGAAACGCTCGCGGACCGCCGCCTCGAGACGACGCACGTCATCGATGCGGCTGACGTCGGTCTCCGCGGTCATCACGTCGCCGGCCCCGCCCGCGGCCAATGCCGCGGCCTCCTCGGCCGCACGGCCGAGCCGGTCGGCGCCGAGATCGGCGATCGCCACGCGCAGGCCGAGCCCGGCAAACCGCCTTGCGGCGGCGAGGCCGATGCCCGAAGCGCCGCCGGTGACCACCGCGACGGAACCCTGCGTGAGCGCCGGATGCGCCATGATCGATCCTCCTGGGTCTGCTGCCTGGCCAAGACATAGATCTGAGCGGCCGGATTTCCGCGCGCCGCGATCGCACCTGGCGCCCGATGGCGGCTCTTGAGCCTCGCGCGCGATTGGCTGACAACGACGACGGACGGCAACGCGAGGATCGGGGCATGGCAGGGGACCGCAAGCTCAGTGGCAAAAAGGCGCTGGTGACCGGCGGCAGCCGGGGGATCGGGGCGGCGATCGTGCGCCTGTTTGCGGCCGAGGGCGCCGAGGTTGCCCTGCTGCACCTCGGCGATTCCGACAACGCCGCGCGGCTGGTGGCCTCGCTGGCGGAGCCGAGCCGGACGGCGCTCGCGGTCGAATGCGACGTCGCCGACGCCGATGCGGTCGCCGCGGCCATGGCTGAGGTCGAGAGAACGACCGGGCGGGTCGACATCCTGGTCAACTGTGCCGGCGTCGTCGATCAGACGGCGTTCGAGCAGATCGCGGTCGCGCAGTGGGACCGGATGATCGCGGTCCACCTGCGCGGCACGTTCCTGATGGCGCAGGCGGTCTGGCCGGGCATGACCCGGCGCGGCTTCGGCCGGATCATCAACTTCGCCTCGCAGGTCGCCTATACCGGCATGGCCGGGCTCACCCACTACTGCGCGGCCAAGGCCGGGATCATCGGCCTGACCCGGGCGCTGGCGCTGGAGGGCGCGCAGCGGGGCGTGACCGTGAACGCGATCGCGCCCGGCCCGACCGACACCGACATCCTGCTCGGCATGCCGGCCGAGTGGCGGGCGCAGAAGATGGCCGAGCTGCCGATCGGCCGCTTCGCAAGCCCCGAGGAGATCGCCCCGACCGCGCTGCTGCTGGCCTCCGCCGACGGCGCTTTCTACGTCGGCCAGACCTTGTCGCCGAACGGCGGCGATGTGATGCTGTGAGACCGGCGCGGGCCTGATCTCAGCCGTCGCCGGCCCGCGTCGAGGCGTAGAGCGCGCGCAGGCCAAGCTCGATACCCAGAGCCCCAAGCGCCAGCGTCTGATCCAGCCGCTCGAGAAAGACGCTCCACCAGCGGCCATCCGGTGCGCGGGTTGCGATCTCTATGCCGACGCGGGCGGCGTCGACATAGACCAGATGCGCGAGAGAGGGGATCGCCTGGTACGCCCAGCGCTTGCGGACCAGGTCCTCGCTTCTGGTGCTCGGCGACAGGACCTCGAACACGACCAGCGGGTCCTGGCATTCGACTGCCTCGTCGGAGAGCGGCCCGCAGCGGACGAACACGTCGGGATAGGTGACCATGCCCGCCGGCGAGACGATCTTGAGGTTGGAGCCGTGGACGTCGCAGCCGGTCCCGCGCAGCGCGATGTGCAATGCGGAGAGGATGTTACCGGCGACCAGGTCGTGCGCCCTGCTGCCGCCCGCCATCAGCCGGACCTCGCCGGCGATCAACTCGTAGCGTGCCTTGCGTCGGTTCTCCCAGGCGACGAACGCCCTGGGCTCGGTCGGGGCCTTGGCCAGTCGGGCGGTCATGCGGCGATCCTAACCGACGCTGCCGCGCAGTGGAATGACCCCAACCTCAGCGGCGGTCGAGCTCAGTCCGGCTCGTCGTCGAGGCCGGGGACCAGCTCGTAGCTCGCCTCGAGCAGGTGCTGGGCGCCAGCGGGCTTGAGGCGGCTCGAATAGAGATGGAAGCCGCTGACCGGGAAGCGTTCGCTCCGATACAGGCTGTGGCGCATCAGATAGGTCGCCAGGCGCTCGCGCGAGAGCGGCGCGCGGATCCGGGCGATGGTCACGTGCGGCGCGAACTTGCGGCTCTCGGGCGGCAGGCTCACGGTCGCCAGCGTCCGGTCGATCCGCCGCTTGAGGCGGGCGAGCTCGGGACTCTTCCGCGACGCCGACCCAGAGCACCTGCGGCTCGCCGCGCGGCGGGAAGTGGCCGAGACCCTCGAGGCCGAGCTCGAACGGGGCGCCCTCGATCAGCGCCAGCGCCTCGGCCACTTCTTCCAGGCGGCCGTTGTCGAGCTCGCCGATGAAGCGGAGCGTCAGGTGCTGCTGCTCCGGCTCCAGCCAGCGCACGTCGCCCAGGCCGCGGGCGAGCGGCTCGAGCGAGCGTTTGACCGAATCGGGCAGCGATAGCGCTACGAACAGACGGGGCATGGGGGCAGCCTCGGGCGGAACCGCTCCTCTATAGAGCCGCTTGGCGGCCTTGCCAAACCGCGAGCCCTCCCATACCTACGGGGCGCAGGCGCCGACCGGCCATTGCCTCGGGCACTCCCCCGGTCGCTCGCCGCGAACGAAAGGGCGCGCCTGGGCATGCGAGGGTCGGTCAACAGCGACGAGTTCATCCGCGAGGTCGACGAGGCGGTCCGTCAGGACCGCTGGCTGCTGCTGGCCAAGCAGTACGGCGCCTACGTGATCGCCGGCGCGCTCGCGATCGTGCTCGGCACCGCGGCCGGCGTCGGCTGGCGGACCTGGCAGCACCAGCAGCGGCTCGAGGAGGCGAGGCGCTACGCCGCCGCCGAAGAGTTGCTGCGCCAGAACCAACCCGGCGAGGCGAGCAAGGCGTTCCTGGCGCTCGCGAACGATGCTGACAGCGGCTACGGCATCATCGCCCGGCTGCGCGCCGTGGAAGCGCAGGCCAAGGCGGGCGAGGCGGCGGGCGCCGAGCAGGCGCTCAGCAACCTTGCCAAGGACGATCAGGCCGCGCCCGAATACCGGCAGCTCGGCGATCTGCTGGCGGTCCAGCGCAACTTCGACAGCGCCGATCCGGCGACCCTGCCCGGCCGGCTGGCGGGCCTGACCGAGGCTGGCGCCCCCTGGCGCCACAGCGCGCTCGAGCTTCAGGCGCTGGCGCAGCTGCGCGCCGGCCAGATCGAGGCCGCGCGGCGCACGCTTGGGGACCTGGTGCAGGACCCGGGGACGCCGCCCGATCTCGGCGCGCGCGCGACCGAACTGCTGGCCGCGCTCGGCGGGCCGCTGGCGCCGGCGGAGGCACCAGCCGAAGGCGCTCGCGCGGAGGATGCCCCGGCGCAGGACGGCCAGTGATGGCGCTCCGGCCGATCCTGTTGCTGGCGATGCTGTCGCTCGCCGCGTGCTCGAGCGGTTCCTGGTTCGGCGGCGACGAGGATGCGCCGTTGCCCGGCAAGCGCGTGCCGGTGATGCTGCTCGAGCGCCAGCTGGCGGCGGACCCGCGCCTTGCCGACCTGTCGATCCGGCTGCCGCCGCCGGTGACCAATCCGGACTGGCCGCAGGCGGGTGGCGTCGCGACCCACGCAATGCATCATCTGGCCGCCCGGGATGATCTCGAGCTCGCCTGGCGGGCGGAGATCGGCAGCGGTTCCGCCGGCGAGAGCCAGCTGCTGGCGCAGCCGGTGGTCGCCCAGGGTCTGGTCTACGCGATGGATGCCGAGGGCGTGATCAGCGCGTTCGACGTCGCGAGCGGCGAGCGCCGCTGGCAGTACCAACCCGAGGACATCGATGCCGAGGACGGTCTGCTTTCCGGCGGGCTCGCCTTCGACAGCGGGTGGCTGTTCGTGGCCATGAGCTCGGGCGAGGTCCTGGCCGTCAACGCGAGCAGCGGCACCGAGATCTGGCGCCAGGATCTGGCGCTGCCGCTGCGCGCCGCGCCGACCATTGCCCAGGGCCGTCTGCTGATCCTGTCGGCCGACAACCAGCTCTACACGCTTGACGGCGAGAGCGGCCGCCCGGTCTGGCGCCACGCCGGCTTCTTCGAGGGCACGAGCCGTCTGGGCGGCCCGAGCCCGGCGGTCGACGGCGGCGTCGCGGTCGTGCCCTATTCCTCGGCCGAGGTGTTCGGGCTCAGGCTCGACAACGGCCGCCCGCTGTGGAGCGACACCGTCCAGCGGCCGCGCCGGACCGAGGCGCTCGCCCAGATCAGCGACATCGACGGTCAGCCGGTGATCCAGGACGACCAGATCTACGTCGCCGGCTACGGCGGGCAGATGGCGGCGATTCAGCTGCGCCGGGGCGAGCGCACCTGGGACCTCGACCTCGGCAGCACGCAGGCGCCCTGGCTCGCGGGCGACTTCATCTACGTGCTGACGATCCGCAGCGAGATCGTCTGCCTGCTGCGCGACAACGGCGGCATCCGCTGGGTGAGCCCGCTGCCGCGGCTGAGCGATCCCAATGACCCGAGCTCGACGCCGATCGACTGGACCGGGCCGATCCTGGTCGGCGACCGCCTGCTGATCGCCGGCTCCAATCGCCAGGCGCTGTCGGTGTCGCCCTACAACGGCGAGATCCTCGGCCGCCTGGAGCTGCCGGGGCCGGTGCTGATCCCGCCGATCGTCGCCGGCGGCACGGTCTATTTCCTGACCGAGGACGCCGAGCTTCTGGCCTACCGCTGACCGCTCGCGACCGGGCGCGCGCCATGCCGCTGTCCGTTGCGATCGTCGGCCGGCCGAACGTCGGCAAGTCGACCTTGTACAACCGCCTGGTCGGCCGCCGCCAGGCGCTGGTCGATCCGACGCCAGGCGTCACCCGCGACCGCATCGAGGGCGCCGCCCGGATCGGCCCGGTCGAATTCCGGGCGATCGATACCGCGGGCCTCACCGAAGGGCCGCAGGCCAGCCTCGAGGGTCGGCTGCGGCAACAGACCGAGGCAGCACTCGCGGAGGCCGACCTCGCGCTGATGCTGATCGATGCCAAGGCCGGCCTGACCGCGCTCGACCGTCATTTCGCGACCTGGCTGCGCCGCCAGGGCAAGCCGGTGGTGCTGGTCGCCAATAAATGCGAGGGGCTGGCGGCGGCGAGCTTTGCCAACGAAGCCTGGGCACTCGGGCTCGGCGCGCCGGTCCCGATCTCGGCGCAGAACGGCGAAGGCCTGGCCGACCTCCTGGCCGCAATCGAGGCGAGCGCAGGGGCACGGCTAGCGAAGGCGAGGCGGCGGCGGAAGCAACGCCCGAGCCACCGCTCCGGCTGGTCGTCGCCGGCCGGCCGAACGTCGGCAAGTCGTCGCTGATCAACCGGCTGCTCGCGTCCGAGCGCCTGCTGACCGGCCCGGAGCCCGGCCTGACCCGGGACGCGGTGGCGATCGTCTGGCAATGGCGGGGGCCGCGATCGAGCTGGTCGATACCGCCGGGCTGCGGCGCCGGGCGCGGATCGAGCAGGGCGGGCTCGAGCGGCTGTCGAGCCGGGCGGCGCTGGCGGCGCTGCGCCGCGCCGACGTCGTGCTGCTGCTGGTCGACGGCACCGCACCGCTCGAGAAGCAGGACCTCGCGATCGCCAACCGGGTAATCGAGGCCGGCCGGGCGCTGGTGATCGCGGCCAACAAGTGGGATCTGGTGGCCGAGCCCGGCGCAGCGCTCGCTCGCCTGCGCGAACTGGTCGAGGCGCGCCTGCCCCAGGTCAAGGGCGTGCGCTGCCTGCCGATCTCGGTCCTGACCGGAGGAGCGTGCAGCGCGTGCTGCCCGCCGTGGTCGAGGCCCACGCGCGCTGGTCGCGGCGGGTGCCGACCGCGGCGCTCAATAGCTGGCTCGAGAACGCGCTCGCGGCCCACCCGCCGCCAATGGCCAAGGGCCGGCGGGTCAAGATCCGCTACGCGACCCAGGTGAGCACCCGGCCGCCGACCTTCGTGCTGTTCGTGAGCCAGGCGGGTGCGCTGGCCGACGCTTATCTGCGCTATCTGGCCAACGGCCTGCGCGAGACATTCGATCTGGCCGGCGTGCCGCTCCGGCTGCTGCCGCGCACCGGCGACAACCCCTACGTCTGAGTGCGCGGCTCAGGCGGCGGCGTCCCAGCGCACGGGTTTGGCCGGCACCGGGGCTGCGGCCGGCTTGAGCGGCTGGGTAGAGGTGGTGGCCGCCTGCACCTCCGCCACGTTCGCAGAGCTTCTTGCGTACCTTGCGCTTGTCGAGGCTGGTAATTCTAGCAAGGATGCCTTACTGTAAGGGGCGCAATACAGCGGGGATCGCGACATGAAGCGAGTCAGTACGGTGACATCGAAGGGGCAGACCACGTTGCCTCGGGAGGTGCGGGCTGCGCTGGCGCTCGAGCCGGGCGATCGCGTCCTGTACGAGATCGAAGGCCATGCCGTCGTTCTCCGCAAGCTCACGCCGCTCGATTCCGCGTACCTCGGCGCGTTGCAGAGCACGCTCTCGGAATGGAACTCGCCGGAGGACGCCGAAGCTTACGATGACCTATGAACGCTTCGACGTCGTCGTGGTGCCTTTCCCGTTCGTCGACTCGCCGCAACGCAAGTCTCGACCCGCTCTGGTTCTCTCGAGCCCGGCCTTCGGACACGCGAGCGGACATTCGATCCTGGCCATGTTCACTCGTGGTGTGCCGACCCGCTGGCCGAGCGATCATGCGGTCGACGATCTGCGCCCGACCGGCCTTCGACACGCCTCGGTCGTGCGCTGGAAACTGTTCACGCTCGACAACCGGCTGATCAGTCGGCGGATCGGCTCCCTCGCGGTGGCGGACGCCGAGGCCTGCGGCGCGGCTCTGGCCGGCGTGCTCGGCTACTCCCACTGACAACTCGGGTCCGGCTATCGGTCCGCGCGGGCGCGGATCAGCTCGCCATGGCGAACGCAGTCCGGGGCGGCCAGCGCGAGAAACGGTTCGACTGCGGCCTCGGGCGCCGGCTGCCGGGCCGGGTCCTCGCCGGGGTAGGCGCGCGCGCGCAGGCGGGTGCGCATCGGGCCGGGGTCGATGAGGTTGACCCGCAGGCGCGTGCGGCGGACCTCGGCGGCATAGCTCAGCGCCAGCGCCTCGAGCGCGGCCTTGCTGGCGCCGTAGGCGCCCCAATAGGGCCGCACCTCTTTGGCCTGGCTGCAGGTGACGAAGATCGCGCGGCCGGCGGGCGCGGCGCGCAGCAACGGATCGAGCGCCCGGATCAGGCGGTAGTTGGCGCCGGCGTTCAGCGCCATCACCCGCTCGAAGACCTTGGGCTCGACGTGGCCGAGCGGCGAGAGGGTACCGAGCTCGGCGGCGTTGCCGATCAGCACGTCGAGCCGGCCGTAACGCTCGGCGAGCACGCCGCCGAGCCGGTCGATGGCCTCGCTCTGGAGCAGATCGAGCGGCACCAGCGTCGCCTGCCCGCCCCTGGCGCGCACCCGATCGTCGACCTCCTCGAGCGCGCCAGGCGTGCGCCCGATCAGGATCAGCTGCGTGGCGCCACCGGCGAAGGCCTCGGCGAGCGCCGCTCCGAGCCCGCGGCCGGCGCCGGTGATCAGAACGATGCGCGCGGCCGGCCGCCGAGAGCTCAGGCGTCCTCGAGCATCAGGGACAGCTGGTCGGCCGAGCTGCCCTCGCCGAAGTCCTCGAGCAGGGTCGGGTAGTCGCCGCTGAAGCAGGCATCGCAAAAATGCGGCCGCACCGGGTCGCGCCGCATGCCGCCGACCGCGCGGTAGAGGCCGCCGAGCGAGAGGAAGCCCAGGCTGTCGACCCCGATGATCCGGGCCATGGCCTCGAGGTTGTTCTGCGCCGCCAGCAGCTCGGCCGCGTCGGGCGTGTCGACGCCGTAGAAGCACGAATGGGTCGTCGGCGGGCTCGCGACCCGCATGTGGACGTCGGTCGCGCCCGGCCTGCCGGATCATCGCGACGATCTTGGTCGAGGTCGTGCCGCGGACGATCAAATCGTCGACCAGGACCACCCGCTTGCCTTCGACCGTCGCGCGATTGGCGTTGTGCTTGAGCCTGACGCCCAGGTGGCGGATCCGGTCCGAGGGCTCGATGAAGGTGCGGCCGACGTAGTGGTTGCGGATCAGGCCGAGCTCGAACGGCAGGCCCGCCGCCTGGGCATAGCCGATCGCGGCCGGCACGCCCAAATCCGGCACCGGGATCACGAGGTCGGCGGGTGCCGGGTGCCTCGCGCGCCAGCTCGGCGCCGATCCGCTTCCGGGTCTCGTAGACGCTCTGGCCCTCGACCGCGCTGTCGGGGCGCGCGAAATAGACGTACTCGAAGATGCAAAAGCGCCTGGGCGGCCGCGGGAACGGCATCAGGCTCTCGATCCCAGCGGCGGTCGCGGTCACGATCTCGCCCGGCGCCACGTCGCGGATGAAGCGGGCGCCCATGATGTCGAGCGCGCAGGTCTCGGACGCGAAGATCGGCGCGCCGTCGAGCTCGCCCAGTACCAGCGGCCGCACGCCGAGCGGATCGCGCACGCCGTAGAGCGAGTTGCCCGAGAGCGCCACCAGCGCATAGGCGCCTTCGACCTGGCCCAGCGCGTCGACCAGCCGCTCGACCACGGTCGGCTGGCGCGAGCGCGCGATCAGATGGATGATCACCTCGGTATCCGAGGTCGACTGGAACAGGCAGCCCTGCTCGACCAGCTCGCGCCGCAGCGTCGAGCGCGTTGGTCAGGTTGCCGTTGTGGCCGAGCGCGAGACCGCCGAAGGCGAAGTCGGCGAACAGCGGCTGGATGTTGCGCAGCAGCGGCGCGCCCTGGGTCGAATAGCGGACATGGCCGATCGCGGCCGCGCCGGGCAGGCCCGCGATCACCGCCTCGCTGCTGAAGTGGTCGCCGACCAGGCCGTGCGCGCGGTGGCTGTGGAACAGGCGGCCATCGAAGGTGACGACGCCGGCCGCCTCCTGCCCGCGATGCTGGAGCGCGTGCAGGCCGAGCACGGTGTGGGCCGCGGCGGCGTCATGGCCGAAGATGCCGAACACGCCGCACTCCTCGCGCAGCTTGTCGTCGAGTCGGCGGGCTGCGCGGCGCGGTCATTGCCCGGCCAGCTCCTTGGCGCGCTCGGCCAAGCTGCTCGCCGGCGCTGCCGACGCGCTGCCGGCGGCGACCTTGCTGCGCTCCGCGACCTGCTCCGGCAGCAGACGCTGCAGCAGACCGGCGCCCTCTGCACGTAGGGCAGGACGAAGGCTTCGCGGACCCAGCCGGGCTGCTCGCCCGGCGCGATCGCGAGCGACAGGCCGAGATAGACGGCGCACACGATCACCGCCCCGCGCGCGGCGCCGAACGCCAGGCCCCGCGGCGCGGTCGACGTCGCCGAGGCCGCCGCCGGGCAGATGGTCGGCAAGGATCGCCGCCACCACCTTGAACCCGATCAGAGGCACGATGAAGACGACGCAGAACGCTGCGAGGTCGGCCAGCCACGCGGTCTCGATCGTCTTCTGGGCGAGCTCGCGGGCATGGCCGAAGCCGTACCAGGCGATCGCGCCGGCGCCGAGCCAGCAGGCCATGGCGAGCGCCTCCCGGCTGGCACCGCGCACCAGCGAGACGAGCACCGAGAGGCCGACCACGAGCAGGACGGCGAAGTCGAAAGCGGTCAGCGGCAGATGGCCATCGGTCAGTCGGATGAGCCGCGCGCTCGAGCCCGGCCGCCGGTGCGGCCTTGGCCAAGACATCGACCAGCTCGCAAAGCCGTCTCAAGCTGCTCAGCCGCAGCCCCGGCGCGGCCCCGGCAGACGCGCGGGCTCGGCGCTCGCGGCCGGCAGGATCGCATGATCGAAGCCCAGTTTGCACGCCTCCCGCAAGCGCGGCTCGGGCTGGCTCACCGCCCTCACCTCGCCCGCGAGCCCGACCTCGCCGAAGATCACGGCGGACGCCGGCACCGGTCGATCGAGCAGCGACGAGATCAGCGCTGCCGCGACCGCGAGGTCGGCCGCCGGCTCGCCGATCCGGAGCCCGCCGGCGACGTTCAGATAGACGTCGCGGCCGCCGATGGCAAGGCCGCAGCGGGCCTCCAGCACCGCCAGCAGCATCGCCAGCCGCGCGCCGTCCCAGCCGACCACGGTGCGGCGCGGCGTGCCGAGCGGGCTCGGCCCGACCAGCGCCTGGATCTCGACCAGCAGCGGGCGCGAGCCCTCCATGCCGGCGAACACCGCGGCGCCCGAGACGCCCGCCTCGCGCTCGGCCAGGAACAGCGCCGAGGGGTTCGGGACCTCGACCAGGCCGCGCTCGGCCATCTCGAATACGCCGATCTCGTTGGCGGCGCCGAACCGGTTCTTGACCGCCCGCAGGATCCGGAACTGGTGGCCGCGATCGCCCTCGAAGTAGAGCACGGCGTCGACCATGTGCTCGAGCACGCGCGGCCCGGCGATCTGGCCGTCCTTGGTGACGTGGCCGACCAGGAACAGCGCGGTGCCGCGCCGCTTGGCGAAGCGGATCAGCTCATGGGCGCTGGTGCGCAGCTGGGTGACCGTGCCCGGCGCCGATTCGACGCTGTCGACGAACATGGTCTGGATCGAAGTCGATCACCAGCAGTTCGCGGCGCCTGCGGCTGGTCGAACGTCGCCAGGATGTCGCGCACCGAGGTCGCGGTCGGTGACCTGGAGCGGCGCCTCGGCAACGCCGAGGCGGGCGGCGCGCAGCCGGATCTGATCGATCAATTCCTCGCCGCTGACGTAGGCGACCGCGGCGCCGCCGGCGGCGAGCGCTGCGCCCGCCTGGAGCACGAGCGTCGACTTGCCGATCCCGGGATCGCCGCCGATCAGGACCGCGGAGCCCTCGACCAGGCCGCCCCCCAGCACCCGGTCCAGCTCCTCGATCGCGGTCGAGAGCCGCGCCGGGCCCGCGGCCGCGCCGGCCAGCCCCACCAGCTCGAGCCGCTGCGCCGCGCCGGCGCGCATGCCCTTGGGCACCGGTGCGGGCGCTGTCTCCTCGGCCAGCGTGTTCCACTCGCCGCAAGCCTCGCAGCGCCCCGCCCACTTGGGCTGGACCGCGCCGCAGCTCTGGCAGACGTAGCGATGGTCAGCTCGCGACATCGGCGCTCATGGTGGCTCGACCGCGTTCCAGGATCGAGCGGCAATCCGGCGGCTCAGAGGACAGCGCGAGAATAGAGCATTCGGCTGAGCCGGCAATGGCGCATCGAGACCGTGGCTGAGAGCGATCCAAGGCGATCAGTGACGGCGTGCCGGAGCCGGTGCGAGCCCAGTCCGGAGTCGACGCCCGCCACGACCAGCTGGGGACCGTTCGGAACTTCCGATTGACTGGCCTTGCATCCGGGGGCAAGCCTTGGGCTCACCACGGGAGACCGCCGCGACCCCGACCACCAGGCTCGATCAGCGGGGCCGAAGAGCGCAATTCGCGCGGCTCGCCGGAGCGAGCGCGACGACAGGGAGGCTTCACTTGGCGAGACGCACGTACGCTCCTGGCGAGACCCTGTTTCAGCAGGGCGACCCCAGCGACTTTGCGATCCTGATCCTGTCGGGCAGCGCGGACGTCCTGCGTCAGGTCGGCGACGACGCAATCGTGCTCGGGACCGTCAATGCGGGGGAGTTCGTCGGCGAGATGGGCATCCTCGAGGGCCGCGCCCGCAGTGCCACCGTCCGCGCCGCCTCCCCGCTGGAGGCCGACCTGATCGAACGCCAGATGTTCCTGGAGCGGGTGAGCCACGAACCCGAGCTGGCGCGCAAGCTGCTCGTCCGGATGAGCGTACGGCTGCGGGACGTGGAGGACACGCTGACCCGCGCCTATGCGGCCGGGAGCAGCGAAGGTGCCGGCGGCCGGGACTTGGTCGAGGTGCCGACCGCGGTCGCCGCGGCGCCTTCGATCGTGCTGGCGGCAACCACCTATGGCGCCCAATTCTACGTCGGCCCCGGGCCAATTCGAATCCCCCACCTGCCGTTCACCATCGGCCGCGCGGCGAGCGAGCACGAAACGGCTTCCGTGATCCCGGTCGACCTCGCGATCCCCGAACCGGCGCCGTACCGTCTGTCGCGCGCGCATTTCAGCTTCGTCGCGCACGAGGGCGAGGTGCTGGTGCGCGATCTGAACAGCATGCTCGGGACCATCGTCAACGACCGCCCGCTCGGGCGTGATTTCCCGGTCCAAAGCGCCCCGCTCGACCACGGCGAGAACACGGTCGTTGCCGGCGGCAGAGGCTCGCCTTTCACCTTCAACGTCACGCTGTCGTGATCGCAACCGGGCGGGAGTTTCCCCGGCGGTCTTGCTGCTGACGGACGCTGGCGCGGCTCAGCCGGCCCGGCGGCTGTCGGGGGCGCCGCCGAACAGCGCGCGCATCCGGGCGAGGATCTGCTGGGACAGCCGCTGGGCCTCCTGGCTCGCCTGCTCGCCGGTCTGATCGGGCCGGGTCTGCGCCTGGCGCAGACGGCGCTCGGCGATCTGCCAGCTGAGCGCGCCGGCAAGCTCCGGCCGGCCCTCGAGCAGCGGCTCGATGTGCCGGCCCCGGATCTCGAACGCGACCACCTCGGTCAGCGCGCGGACGCTGACCGCGTGGGGGGCGCCGGTCAGCAGCGCCATCTCGCCGACCGGCTGGCCGGGATGCAGCCGCGCACCGGAGGTCTGGGCGCTGCCCGCCTCGGGCTGCGCCGCGACCTCAGCCACGCCCTCGGCCAGGATGTACATCGAGCGGCCGGGCTCGCCTTGGCGGATCAGCTGCTCGCCGGCGCGGAAATGGCACGGCTCGAGGTGCTGGGCGAGCGCGGCCAGCTCCTCGGGCTCGAGCGTGCGCGCCAGCAGATCGACCGTCTGCAGCAGTGCCAGCCGCGCCTTGTCCGAGGCCCAGTCCACGCCGCGCGGCGGCATGCGCGCGTGAAAGATGTCCTCCTTCGGATAGGCGGGCTCGATCCCGGCCGTGGCCAGGCGGTCGAGGACCGACTTCAGGACGTTGCTGCGCGCGGTCGCGGGCGGCACCTGGCCCATCCGGATGTAGTAGCGGACCCGGTACTCGACGCCGCGGTCGCTGATCTCGCCGACCAGCACGCTCGGGGCCGGCTCGCCGACCGGGCCGCGCGGCCCGATCGCGGCCATCACGCCGCCCAGCAGCAGGCGGATCGCGCGGTCGGTCGGGACGTTGAAGTCGAGCGGAACCGAAATATCGAAGCGCGCGAGGCGATCGGGCTTGGAGTAGTTGGTGGTGACGAACATGCTCATCAGATTGTTCGGGATCACGACCGTCTTGGCGTCCTCGCGCTCGATCCGGGTCGTGCGCCAGTTGATGTCGACGACCCGGCCGCAGACCGCCTCCTTGAAGTCGCGGTGGTGGACCTCGATCCAATCATCGATCTGGTAGGAGCGGTCGAGGTTGATCGCGAGCCCGGTGAAGATGTCGAGGATGACGTTGCGCAGCGCCAGGCCGATCACCAGCGCCATCACGCTGGAGGCGGCGAAGAAGCCGGTCAGCGGGCGGCCGAAGACGTTGGCGATAATGCCGCCGAGCGCGCCCATGAACACGATCAGGGTCAGCGCATCGTGCACCAGCCGCGGCACCGCCCGGCCGAGCCCGCGGCGGGTCAGCTGGTCCCAGAGCAGCAGCACGATCAGCCGGCTGACCAGCCAGGCGCCGGCGAGCCAGAGCCCGCTCGGGATCGCGTAGTCGAACAGCGCGCTGCGACCCTGGGTCCGGGCGCCGGCGAGCGCGGTCCAGATCGCCGGGCCGTAAACCGCGAGCAGGACGAGCGCCACCAGCGACAGGACCGGTGCCCAGAGTCTGGTGATCGCGCGCGTCATGATCCGCCGCCGCTCGAGAGGCTCGCGCTCGCACTGTAGTCGAGCCGGGCCGGCACGACCAGCACCGGCGGCGGCAGCATGCAGGCGGCGGCCGGCGCTCAGTCCGGCTCGGATGCGATCACGACCGCCGGGCGCCGGCTGGCGGCGCCGGCGGTCCGATCAGCGGGCGGCTTTGAGGTTGCCGGCCTCGCTCCAGGTCGCGTCCCATTCTTGGCCCAGCACGTCGGTGATCTTGCCGCCCTGCTCGAAGAACCTGTTCGGCACCTGGAAGATGCCGAGCACCAGGCAGCCCTCGGGCGACCAGGCCTGATGCCGGCTGCCGCCGGGCCGCCAGACGAAGTCGCCGGCCTCGCAGCGGCCGTCGTCGTCGGCGAGCACGCCTTCGAGCACGTAGCTCTGCTCGGTCAACGGGTGCTCGTGATCGGGCAGGCGCGCGCCCGGCGCCATCCTGATCAGCGCCGTGACCGAGCCGGTCGCCTGGTCGAAGAACAGCGTCTTGGTCGCGATGCCGGGAAAGCGACTCTCTTCCCAAGGCAACCCGCCCACGTCGACGAAGCGCGAGGCCGTGGGGTCGAGATCCGCGTGATTCTTGGCTTTCGGGGTGACGCCCGCCATGACTTGCCTCCGCTGCCGCAGTTCCGTTCCCCGGACTCTACGCCAGAACCCCGCCCCCGCGCCAAGCGTAAACTGAGGCCATTGTCGCTCAAATCCCGACAACTTCGATCCGCGGCTCGAAGCGCTGGAAGTCGCTACGGTTCGCGGTCAGCAGGCGCGTCTCGCCGTGGGCGAGCATGGTCGCAACGATGTTGGCGTCGTGCACCTGGCGTCCCGCGACGGCAACGCTGCGGCAAAGCTCTTCCAGAAGCGCACCGACCTCGGGACCGTCCTCAAGCACGTCGAACGTCGCTGCGAAGCGCTCGATGTCAGCCAGCGCCTCGAGCATCGGTACGGGGCTCGCAAATAGCTGCGGACGCGTGACAACGGCAAGATACTCTCTCAGGATCTGACGGCTGAGGCGGAGCCGGGTATCGCCCTTCGAATGGTCATGCAGCGCCCGCCGGGCGGCATCCCGATGGGGTGAGCTGACCTGTGTGGCGTAGACGAGGATGTTCGTATCGACGAACATCCGACGCTAACGACCATTGTCGTCGTAGATCTCTTCACGCCGTACGGAGAACCCTTCGGGCCAGGGGCCGCAGTCGTGCAGCGGCAGATCCAACCCTTTCCGGTTCCGCTTCGGCTCCGGCAGCCGGATCGGCGCCTGATATTCGCCGGGCGGCAGCTCGCGCGGCGCCTGGCCGGAGATGGTGCCGTCCGGCGCCACCCGGATCGTCGCATGAACCACAGGCATCGGACGATTCCCAAGCAGTCCATTGCAGGATAGCACGGCGCCGGCGCCGTGCGAAGTCAGCGCCTTCCGACCTCGATCCGCCATTCCGGGCCGGAGCCGATGCCGTGGGTCTGGGCGAAATCGCCGTAGTTGATCGCCACGGCCAAAGCATCGAGGCTGTTCATATAGAGCAGCGGGTCGCCCTCCTTGACGTCGCCGAAGGTCGAGACGTAGGGCATCGTGCCCTGGTAGACCTCCTGCTGCTCCTTGAAGATGCGGACGTTGAGCTCGGTGCCCTTGGCGATCTTGAGCTGCTCGAAGGTCGCGCGGTCGATGTTGGTCCAGACGTTGCCGTACTGGACGTCGAGGATCGGGATGTTGCCGCGCACCAGCGCGCCCGCGAGCTCGGGCTTCTGGTAGGGGATCCGGACGACGTCGGCGGGCAGCTCGGGGCCGATGCCGGCAAAGCTCGCCTGGCCCGAGGCGAGGTAGGCGGCGGTATAGGAATAGACGTCGCGGCCGTGGAAGGTCGCCGACAATTCCGAGCCCGGCCGGCGGAAGCGGGTCTCGTCGATCTCGCGCACCGCCTCGATCCCGAGCTGGTCGGCGACCAGCGTCAGCGTGCCGTTGTCCGGGCTGACGAAGTAGTGGCCGGAGTTGGTCTTCATCACGACCGACTTGCGCTCGGTGCCGACGCCCGGGTCGATCACCGAGACGAACACGGTCCCGGGCGGCCAGTAGGGCGCGGTCTGGGCGAGCCGGTAGGCGCCCTCCCAGATGTTGAACGGCGGGATCTCGTGGGTCAGGTTCTCCAAGCGAAGGGTCGGATCGACCGCGACCGCCACGCCCCGCATCTCCGAGACCGCGCCGTCCTTGAGCCCGAAATCGCTCTCATAGACGATGACGCCGTTGGTCGCCCGCCCCGCCGCCTGCACCCCCGGCGCCGCCGCCAGCCAGATCGTCAGGCCGGCCACCGCGGCCAGCCGTTTGCACGCCCGCGTCGCCTTCATTTGGAGCCCTCCCTCGTCGAGACCGCGGGGCGAGCTTGCGCCAACTCGGCCATCTGTCCAAGGGGGCAGCGGCGCCCCAGCTGCGGCTCTACCGTTCGGGGAAAACTTGAACGCACGGGTCCGGGCTCGCATATCTCGCCGTGCCAGCCGCGGTGCCGTGGCCGAATCCTCGGAGATCGGTTGATGACGGATGTGAACGAGCTCGCGCAACGCACGGTAAAACCGCCATTTGTTCCGGACAAGCAGCCGGACCCCGAGGAAATCGTGCTCGGCACCGAAGACGCGCCGGCGCTGCCGCCGATGAACATTTTTCCGATCGAGTGGCGGGTCGAGACGCCGAAGCTGCTCGAAATCTACGAGCAGGCGCGTGATCCCGGCTGGGCGCCGTCCCGGCTGCCGTGGAACACGCTCGACGTCAACGCCTTCACGCAGGACCAGCGTTACGCGATCGGCTACTGGTTCGGGCTGTTATCGGTGTTCGACAGCTCGGGGCCGGCGGTGTTCGCGCGGGCGATGATCCACACCTACGAGACCCACGAGGAAGACCCGATCCGCAAGTGCTTCTTCTCGGTCACCCGCGATGAGGTGAACCACGAGGAGGTCTGCGGCCGCGCGATCCAGCTGTTCACGCCGGGCGGGCCCTTGGGTTTCGAGCCCGAGACGGCACTCGGAAAACTCGCGCGCAACAACATCGAGTGGCTCTATCACAACGGCGCCCGCTATTGGGACGCGTTCAAGAAGGGCGTGCACAAATACCCGGTGCCGATTCTCTTCACTTCGTTCCTGTTCGGCGAGATGGCGGCGGCGACGCTGTTCCACGCGATGCACCAGCGGACCACGATCCCGGTGCTGAAAGAGGCGTTCCGCTGCATCGGCCAGGACGAGGCGCGCCATCTCGGCATCTGCGTGACCATTCTGCAGAAGATCCTGCCCGGGCTCGGGCCGGAGGAAAAGCAGACGATCACGCGCCAGCTACGGGCGGGCTTCGTGTTCCTCTCGGGCGTGCTGTACGAGCCGCCGCAGGACTTCTGGGAGCTGCCGGCGACCTTCGGCCCGGCGCATCGGCTGCTCGAGGAGGCGGCCCGCAGCGCCGGGCTCGGCGTGCTGACGCTCGAGCAGCGGCGGGACAACTGGCGCGAGGCGGTGCTGAAGATGAAGGGCTTCGTCGAGCCCCACGGCATCGCCTTCCCGGCGCTGCCCGAGATCGGCATCGACGGCGAGACCGTCGCCTTCGACCCGGAGAACCTGATCCCGGTGTTCTGAGCACGGCCGACCGGGTCGCAGCCCCGCTGCCGGGCCTCCAGGCGCGGCGTGCCGACGGCCGGCGCGCCTCAGTAGGCGTTCGCGATCGGCAATTCCTCGGCCGGAAAATGGGTGATCACCTTGTGGCCGGTATCGGTGACCACGACCTCCTCCTCGATCCGGGCCGCTGAGAAGCCGTCCGTGGCCGGGCAGTAGGTCTCGAGCGCGAACACCATGCCGGTCTTGATCTCGAGCGGGTGCTCGAGCGAGCAGAGCCGGCTGATGATCGGCCGCTCGTGCAGGCACAAGCCCAGGCCGTGGCCGAACTGGAGGCCGAAGGCCGCGCGCTCGTCCGGGAAGCCGAAGTCGGGAGCAGCCGGCCAGACCCGGCAGACCGTATCGGTGCCCACACCTGGCCGGATCAGCTCGATCGCGCGATCCAGCCAGTCGCGGCAACGCCGGTAGGCGTCGTGCTGGGCCGGCGTCGCGCGGCCGACGTTGAAGGTGCGATAGTAGCAGGTGCGGTAGCCGTTGAACGCCTGCAGGATGTCGAAGAACGCCTGGTCGCCCGGCCGGATCAGCCGGTCGGTGAAGTTGTGCGGATGCGGGTTGCAGCGCTCGCCCGAGATCGCGTTGATCGCCTCGACGTCGTCCGAGCCCATCTCGTAGAGCATCGCGTTCGCCCGGGCGACGATCTGGTTTTCCCGCACTCCCGGCTTCAGCTCCTCCCAGATCATGTGATAGACGCCATCGACCATCGCGGCCGCCTGGTTCAAAAGCGTGATCTCGTCGAGGTTCTTGATCTCGCGGGCATCGAGCATGATCTGCTGGCCGTCGACCACGCGCATGCCGACCTCCTGGAGCGCGAACAGCATCGCGGTCTCGCACATGTCGATGCCGACCGGGGCATCGGCGCAACCGGCTTCCCGGAGCAGCGCCATGATCTCCTGCGAATGCGCCTGCATCAGGCCGAAGTGCGGCGGGATCGTGCCGCGCATGCCGAGCACGCCGGCCCGGCAGTTGGCGGGGTCCAGCCAGTCGCAGTAGAGCCGGTGGTGGACCGCGGCCGAGCCGAAGTCCCAGACGATCGGCTCGCTGCCCTGGGTCAAGAGCGCGAAGCGGCAAAACTTGTCGCGCCCCCACTCGCCGATCGTGGTGCCGGAGACGTAGCGGATGTTGTTGACGTCGAACAGCAGCAGCGCGCCGCACTCGGAGTTGCGCAACGCCTGCTGCGCCCGCGCCAGCCGATAGCGCTGCAGCCGGCGGAAATCGACCCGGGTCTCGAAGTCGACCGCCATCCGGCCCGGCGCCGGCAGCGCGCGCTGCCAATTCCAGCGCGGGTCGAGATCTGAGCCGGCGGCGGTCTCGCTCGCTCCAGGTGCCATCGTGCTTGCCTCCCTCGACTGCTGGTCGGATCGAGGGCGGCAGCATGACGCCGGTTGCGACCGCGAGGCAAGTCGGGCGGCTCCTCAGTGCCTTGCCGGAGGGGCGTGGCCATGGTCTGATCCGCCGACCTTACGATCGTGCAGGTGGAGGCGCCGATGGCGACGCGGGCGGACGCTCCGCCGGGGCGGCCGCACCCCGAGCCGGAGCCGGCCCGGGCCGCGCGCCCGGCCGCCGCGCCGATCGCGCCGGGCGAGCTGGTCCATCGCAACTGGGTGACCGCGACGCTGGTGCTCGCCAGCATGATCTATTCGATCGACTGGACGATCGCGGCGGTGGCGCTGCCGCACATGCAGGGCACGTTCTCGTCGACCCAGGACCAGATCTCGTGGGTCTTGACCTCGTACATCGTGGCGAGCGCGGTGATGCTGCCGGCCACCGGCTGGCTCGCCGGCCGGCTCGGCCGCAAGAACCTGTTCCTGCTCGCGGTCGGCGGCTTCACGGTGTTCTCGCTGTTCTGCGGCATGGCCGGCTCGCTGCCGGCCGAGGTCCTGCTCCGGATCGGGCAAGGCGCCTGCGGCGCGTTCCTGATCCCGCTCTCGCAGGCGATCATGCTCGATGCCTATCCGCGCGAGGAGCACGGCCGGGCGATGGCGTTCTGGGGCATGGGCGTCGTGCTGGGGCCGGTGATCGGCCCGACGCTCGGCGGCTACCTGACCGAGGCGCTGAGCTGGCGCTGGGTGTTCTTCATCAACATCCCGGTCGGCGCCCTGGCCCTGCTCGGCGGCCTCACCTTCTTGCCCAAGACCCGGCCCGCGCCGAACGTGCGGCCGCTGGATGGCTTCGGCTTCATCGCGCTTGCGGCCGGGGTCGGCGCGATGCAGATGATGCTCGACCGCGGCGAGCGCCTGGACTGGTTCGATTCGCCCGAGATCGTGATCGAGGCGATCGTGATGATCGCCGGGCTCTATTTCTTCGTCGCGCACAGCCTGACCGCGCGCGCGCCGCTGGTCGATCTGCGCCTGATGCGCGATCGCAACTATGCGCTCGGCATGCTGCTGGTCTTTCTCTACGGCGTCCTGACGCTCGCGCCGATGGTCCTGATGCCGCCCTTCCTGCAGGACCTGCAGGACTACCCGATGGCGACGATCGGCCTCTTGCTGAGCCCGCGCGGGCTCGGCCTGTTCATGGCAATGATGGTCCTGGCCCGGGTCGGCCAGACGATCGACCTGCGGCTGCAGATCGCCGCGGGCTTTTTGATGCTCGCGGCCTCGAGCTGGTGGATGTCGAAGTGGAACCTGGAGGTCGCGGCCTCCGCAGTGTTCTGGACCGGCCTGTTGCAGGGGCTCGGCGCCGGCTCGATCATCGGGCCGCTGGGCGTGCTCACCTTCGCGACGCTGGCGCCGGCGCACCGCACCGAGGGCGCCTCGATGTGGAACCTGATCCGCTCGATCGGCTCCAGCATCGGCATCGCGACCGCGCTTGCGATCCTGGTGCGGACCGCCGGGATCAATCGCGGCGTGCTGGTCGAGCACGTCACCGCCTACAACGAGATCCTGCGCCACAGCGCGCTGCCCGGCGGCGGCAGCATCGCCGATCCGGCCTCGCTCGGCGACCTCGACCACGAGATCACCCGCCAGGCGATGATGATCGGCTACGTCGACGTGTTCTACCTCTGCACGCTGACCTCGCTGCTGGCGATGCCGCTGATCCTGTTGCTCGGCAAGCCCGGCCGCGCCCAGCCCACAGCGCGCGGGCGCTGATCGGCCCGCCGCTCAGAACGGGTTCTTCGGCGCGCGGTCTTCCGACAGGCTCGCGCGGCGGGAGGTCAGGCGCTCGATCGCATCGGCGAGGTGGATCTCGGCAATGCTGGGATCGCCGCGTTCGGTCCGGATCTGGTGCGCCGCCAGCAGGACGTCGGCGTGGCTGCAGCCGGCCGGCGGCTCGAAACGGTAGGAAGAGAGCTCGATCAGCAGACCCAGAGGGTCGGTGAAGTAGATCGAAGTCCATGAAGCCCCGGTCCTTGACCCCGGAATGCCGGATGCCGCGCTCCTCCAGCCGCAGCGCCGCCTGCTGGAAGGTCGCGTGCGAGACCGCGAACGCCAGGTGATGGACCGCGCCGATGTCGGTCGAGGTCCGCGCCGGGTCGGGCCGGCGCTGGTCATCGGTAAAGACGGTGATCAGCCGGCCGTCGCCCGGATCGAAGTAGAGATGGCTCTCGGACGCGTTGTCGAGGTTCGGCTGCTCGAACACGAACGGCATGCCGAGCACGCCCTCCCAGAAGTCGATCGAGGTCTGGCGGTCGGCGCCGACCAGCGTGATGTGATGGACGCCTTGGGCCTGGAGCTTGCGCATCGGTGGTCTCCCTCAGGACCCAGCCAGCCTTGGAGTATACCCGCTCGCCCGGCGCGCGCCAGCCGGCGCAGATTTGCCCCAAGCTTGCGAGCGGCAGTAGCCGACCGGCACCCGGTTCAGACGGCGGCGGCCTGCTCGCCGCTGACCACCAGATCGCCAGGCTCGCGCTCGGCGGAGCGGTCGCGCCCGAGCCGTCGCTGGCACCGGCACCCGCCGGAGGGCCGGAGTAAGGGCGGCGAAGGGCCAGCATCATGATCAAGATGCCGCGCCGGTCAATGGGCGCCGCGGATCTCAGGAGACCGGGAGGACCGGCTGGAAACTTCCCGACGTCAGCGGTACGACGCGGCCGCATCTTGGGGTGCGGGTCCGGCCGGAAGACGAAGGGCCGGTCTCTTTCGAGACCGGCCCGCCATGGGAGAGGGATCGTGGGTTGCGTCGAAACGGCTGTCGGCTCGACCGGAGCGCCGGTCGGGCCGGCGATCGGCCCGGGTGGCGTGTCCGATCCAGGCTCGCCCGCTGCGGAACGGATCGCCTGCGAGCCTTCTTCTAAGCGGGCTCGGTCACGCCGATCGGACAGGTCCGGAATGTCGCACGAGAGGGGTGAATCCCCGATGAAAATGGCGGGCCTTTCTTGCCCTATGAAGCCCGGGATTTGCTGACGATTTGCTCAGGATTTGGCTCAGATGTGAGCGCCGCCGGGGCCGTGCTGGATGCGGACGTGGAAGCCGGCCGCGCGCAGCGTGGTCACGACCTCGCTCGCATGCGCGCCATTGCGGGTCTCGATGATGAAATTGACCCCGGTCGACTTGATCGACAGCGGCGAGAACGCGCGCTGGTGCTCGACCTCGAGGATGTTGCCGCCGGCCTCGCCGATCAGTGCTGCGACCTTGGCGAGGTTGCCGGGCGCATCCGGAATCTCGACCTCGATCGAGATCAGCCGCCGGGAATGGACCAGGCCGCGCAGGATCACGACCGACAGCAGGCGCAGATCGATGTTGCCGCCGCACAGGATCAGGCCGATCCGGCGGCCCGCGAACCGCGCCGGCTCGCTCATGACCGCGGCAAGCCCGGCCGCGCCCGCACCCTCGACCACCAGCTTCTCGATCTCGAGCAGGCAAAGGATCGCGGCCTCGATCGCGGCCTCCTCGACCAGCAGGATGTCGTCGACCAGCCCCTTGACGATCGGCAGCGTCAGCCGGCCCGGGCGCTTGACCGCGATGCCCTCGGCGATGCTCGGCCGCAGCGGCGCCTCGGGCAGGCCCGCGCGCCTTCGGTACATCGAGGGACAGGCCGCAGCCTGGACGCCGACGATCTCGATCGTGGGCTTGAGCGCCTTGGCCGCGGTCGCGACCCCGGAGATCAGCCCGCCGCCGCCGATCGGCACCACCAGCACCTCGAGCCCGGGCACATCCGCCAGCATCTCGAGCCCGATCGTGCCCTGGCCCGCGATGATCGCCGGGTCGTCGTAGGGATGGATGAACACGAGGTCGCGCTCGGCGGCGAGCGTGCGGGCGTAGTCGGCGGCGTCGTCGACCGATTCGCCCTCGAGCACGACGCTGGCGCCGAACTGCGCCGTCTTCTCGACCTTCACGAACGGCGTCAGCTTCGGCATCACGATGGTCGCCGGGATGCCGAGCCGGGTCGCGTGGTAGGCGACCCCCTGGGCGTGGTTGCCGGCCGACATCGCGATCACGCCCCGCGCCCGCTCCGCGGCCGTCAGGCTCGCGAGCTTGACCAGAGCGCCCCGGTCCTTGAACGAGGAGCTGTGCTGCAGGATCTCGAGCTTGAGCGTGATGTCGGCGCCCAGCACCTCGGACAGCCGCGCCGAGCGCAGGCAGGGCGTGCGCACCACCTGACTCTGCAGCGCTTCGGCCGCGGCCTCGATCGCAGCCAGCGTGATCGTCATCGGGCGCCGGCGCTCGCTTTATGGAAACAGCGCCGCCTGGCCGAGCCCCAGCGTCTCGGGCAGGCCGAGCATCAGGTTCATGTTCTGGAGCGCCTGGCCGGATGCGCCCTTGACCAGGTTGTCGGTGACGCTCAGCAGGATCGCGCGGCCGGCGACGCGGTCGGGATGGACCGCGATCAGGCAGAGATTGGTGCCGCGGACGTGCCGGGTCGCGGGCAGGCTCTGGAACGGCAGCACGCGCACGAACGGCTCGCCGGCGTAGCGCCGCTCGAGCTCGTTCTGCAGGTCCGGCGCGCCGACCCCGGTCGCGAGCCGGACGTAGATCGTCGCCAGGATGCCGCGGTTCATCGGCACCAGATGCGGCGTGAAGGTCACGGCGACCGGCCGGCCGGCAGACTCCGAGAGACCCTGCTCGATCTCGGGCGCGTGGCGGTGGTTCGCGATCCCGTAAGCGTGCAGGCCCTCGCTGACCTCGCTGTGCAGCGAGCTCTCCTTGGCGGCGCGGCCGGCGCCGGTCACGCCCGACTTGGCATCGATGATGATCGGGTCGAGCTCGATCAGGCCGGCCTCGAGCAGCGGCCGCAGCGGCAGCTGCGCCGTGGTCGGGTAGCAGCCGGGGTTGGCGACCAGATCGGTCGCCCGGATCGCCTCGCGCGCCAGCTCGCTCAGGCCATAGACCGCATCCCGCTGGCGCTCGATCGCCCGGTGCGGCTGGCCGTAGGTCCGCTCGTAAAGCTGGACGTCGTGCAGGCGGAAATCGGCCGAGAGGTCGATCACCTTGGGCCCGCGCGGCAAGTCCCGGATCACGTCCTGGGTCGTGCCGTGCGGCAGGCAGCCGAAGACGACATCGAGCGCGCCGGGATCGGCGTCCTCGATCGTGGCGAGCGTCGGCAGCGCGCGACCCGCCAAATGGGGAAAAACCGCGGCGATCGGCTGGCCGGCGTAGCGGTCCGAGGTCATGCACGCGACCCGGACCGAGGGGTGATCCTGGACCAGGCGCAGCAGCTCGATCCCGGTATAGCCGGTCGCGCCCAGGATCCCGATGCTCACGCTGTTGGCCGTCATCCTGCGGTCCTCGTCATCGTCGCCAGCGCTTATGCCACTTTCGCGCCGGGATTGGACAGCAAAGTTTTTTCTCCGGTTTGCCTGGCCGGACCCGGCCGCTACAACACTTGCTCAGCATCGGCGACCAGGAGGTTCAGCACCGGTGAAGCTGTTGGTGATCGGCGCCGGCGGGCGCGAGCATGCGCTCTGCTGGACGCTGGCCGGCTCGCCGCTGGTGAGCGAGCTGCTGTGCGCGCCGGGCAGCGGTGCGATCGCGCGCGAGGCGCGCTGCGTGCCGATCGCGGCCGACGATCTGGACGGCATCGTCGCGTTCTGTCGCGAGCAGCGGGTCGAGATGGTCGTCCCCGGGCCGGAGCTGCCGCTGGTCTTGGGTCTCGTCGACCGGCTCGAGGCAGCCGGGATCAAGGCGTTCGGACCGAGTGGCGCGGCCGCCCGGCTCGAGGGCTCGAAGGCGTTCGCCAAGGACTTCTGCGTCCGCCACGGCATCCCGACCGCCCGCCACCGGACGTTTCGGCACACCGAGGCCGCGGCCGCGAGGACCTACGTCCGCGCCGAGGGCGCGCCGATCGTGATCAAGGCCGACGGGCTTGCCGCCGGCAAGGGGGTGACCGTCGCGGCCACGGTCGAGCAGGCGCTCTCTGCCCTTGATGACGCGTTCGGCGGCGCTTTCGGCGCGGCCGGCAGCACGGTCGTGGTCGAGGCCTGCCTCGAGGGCGAGGAGGCGAGCCTGTTCGCGCTGGTCGACGGCCTGCACGTGCTCGCGTTCGGCACCGCCCAGGACCACAAGCGGGCGGGCGAGGGCGACACCGGGCCGAATACCGGCGGCATGGGTGCCTACTCGCCGGCGCCGTGCATGACGACCGACCTGACCGAGCGGGCGCTGCGGGACATCATCCGGCCGACGGTTATCGGCATGGCCGCCGAGGGCGCCCCGTACCGAGGCGTGCTCTACGCCGGCCTGATGCTGACCGAGGCCGGCCCGCAGCTGCTCGAGTACAACGTCCGCTTCGGCGACCCCGAATGCCAGGTGCTGCTGCCCCGGCTGATGACCGATCTCGGCCAGCTGCTGCTCGGCGCCGCCGAGGGCGCGCTCGGCTTCATGGACCTGCGCTGGTATCCGGAGCCCGCGCTGACCGTGGTCATGGCCGCCAACGGCTATCCGGGCGCCTACGCGCGCGGCAGCGAGATCCGCGGCCTCGAGGCGGCGGGTGCCATCGAGGGTGTCACAATCTTTCACGCCGGCACCCGGATCGTCGGCGGCCGGGTGCTGGCCGACGGCGGGCGCGTGCTCAACGTGACCGCCCAGGGCTGCTCGCTGGAGCAGGCGCGCGAGCGAGCCTACGCCGCGATCGACCGGATCGACTGGCCGGACGGCTTCTGCCGGCGCGACATCGGCTGGCGCGCGCTCCAGGCGCCCGCGGGTCGGGCGCAGCGGTGACCGAGCGGCTCGGGTGCGCGCCGGCCGACATCGAGCGCGCGGCGGCCGCGCTCCGCGCCGGCCGGCTGGTCGCCTTTCCGACCGAGACCGTCTATGGGCTGGGCGGGGTTGCGACCAGCGATGCCGCGGTCGCCGCGATCTTCGCGGCCAAGGGCCGGCCGCGCTTCAATCCGCTGATCGTCCACATCGAGAGCCGCGCCCCGGCGCGCGCGCTCGTCGTCTGGAACGACCTGGCCGAGCGTTTGGCGATCCGATTCTGGCCGGGTCCTTTGACGCTGGTTCTGCCGCGGGCGCCCGACTGTCCGCTGTCGCCGCTGGTCAGCGCCGGCGGTCCGACCGTCGGCCTGCGCGCGCCCGCGCATCCGGTGGCACTCGCGTTGCTCAAGGCGACCGCGGGGCCGGTCGCGGCGCCCAGCGCCAATCCGGCCGGAGGGATCAGCCCGACCACCGCCGAGCACGTCGCCGAGAGTTTGGGCTCGCGGGTCGACCTGATCCTGGACGGCGGCCGCTGCCGGGTCGGCGTCGAATTCGACCGTGCTCGACCTCTCCGAAGGCGCGGCGCGCCTGCTGCGTCCGGGCGGCGTGACCCGGGCGGCGCTCGAGGCCGAGGTCGGGCTGCTCGCCATCACCGTGGGAGAACCCGGGCCAGCGCCGCGGAGCCCGGGCCAACTTGCCAGCCACTACGCGCCCACGCGGCCGCTCCGGCTCGAGGCGCGCACGGTCGCCGCCGACGAGGCGCTGCTCGCCTTCGGCCCCGAGCCGCTGCCCGAGCCGCTCCGGGGCGCCGCCGCGACCCTCAATCTCAGCGCCGCGGGCGATCTCGAGGAGGCAGCCGCCAATCTGTTCGCGATGCTGCGCCGGTTGGACCGGCCAGGCCATCGCGCGATCGCGGTGATGCCGATCCCGGGCGAGGGCCTGGGCGAGGCGATCCGCGATCGGCTGGCGCGGGCCGCGGCGCCCCGGCCGACCGGCCCCGGGTCGAGCCCGCAGCGATGACTGCGGCGCGACCGAAAGTAGAAATAGGGTCACAGCGCGCCAGAATTCGGCACCAGCCGGTTGGAAACTGCGCAAGTTGCTTGGACCGGACGCTCGGATTGGGGTAGGCGAGAGGGCATGCGGCCAGAGCGCGCCGCCAGGCGGGCTGCGAGCGGCGAGGCCCAGCTGAGGTCGGGAAATTGGTGGCGGAGAGATTGCCTTGGAACAAGCCCGTGCTCGCCGACGATGGTCAGGCGGAGGCGGGCGATCGTCCGTTCGGACCGTTCCGATCGTCGCCGCCAGGCGCGCCGCCCGCACCTAAGCCCCCCGAGCGCCCGCGGCTGCGGATGCCGCCGCGGCCGCCGGCGAGCCTGGCCGCTCCGGAGGAGCCGGAGGCCGCGGTCCTGCCGTTCGATTCGACCAAGACGTTTGTCGGCCCGAACGGCACTTACTACGACGAGCGCTGGCGGTGGATGGAGTGGCGGGGGCGCAGTCGCAGCTGGAACTGGCCCGCCGCGCTGACCTTCGGCGGCTGGCTCGCCTATCGGCGCCTGTACTGGGCGGCGGCGGCCTATCTGGGTTGGCTCGGCCTGCTGGTGCTGATCTCGCTGCGTGGCGTGCCGCTGCATCTGGCGGTGGTGGCGCAACTCGGGGTCGCGATCGTCGCGGGCGTGTACGGCAACCGGCTCTATCAGGCGCGTTTCCGGCGCGCCGCCTGGCTGGTCGCGCAGCAGCACGAGGAGCACGCGGCGCGGGTGGCAGCACTCGCCAGTCGGGGCGGCGTCGACCCGCGCGCGCCCTGGGTCATGGCGCTCGCCGGGATCGGCCTGGCGGGGTTGTTGATCGCGCTGGCGGGCTAACGCGCACGCCCGCCGCGGTTGACAGCGGCGGATTTGCAACTAATATCCGGCCTCTCTCGATCCGACCGGTGGACCGGCCGCGCAGGCGGTGGCGGCACCGGTATGAATGTGTTCAGCGCGGGCCCGAAACGCCGATGTACGCAGTCATCAAGACCGGCGGCAAGCAGTATCGCGTCGCCCATGGCGACGTGATCAAGGTCGAGCGTCTCGCCGGCGAGGTCGGCCAGACGATCGCCTTCGAGCACGTCCTGATGGTCGCTGGCGAGGGCGACGGCGCTTCGCCCCGGATCGGCGCGCCGCTGCTCGATGGCGCGCGGGTGACCGCCGAGGTGCTGGAGCAGGGCAAGGCGCCCAAGATCATCGTGTTCAAGAAGAAGCGGCGCAAGAACTACCGGCGCAAGCACGGCCACCGGCAGCTCCAGACCGTGCTGCGCATCCAGGACATCGCGCTCGCCTGAGCGGCACAACGGAGAGCGGATATGGCGCACAAGAAGGCCGGCGGCAGCTCGCGCAACGGCCGCGACTCGGCCGGCAAGCGGCTCGGCGTCAAGAAGTTCGGCGGCGAGCGGGTGGTGCCTGGCAACATCATCGTCCGCCAGCGCGGCACGCGCTGGCACCCCGGGCGCAACGTCGGCATGGGCCGCGACCACACGCTGTTCGCGCTGACGCCGGGGCAGGTGCGCTTCGGCTCGGGGCCGGGCGGCCGCTCGTATGTGTCGGTCGTGGCGGGCGAGCCGGCCGCCGAATAGCCGGGGCGCGCTGCCAGCGCGCGCGACCTTGCCGGCAGGGGAATGGCGCGCCATTCCCCTTTTTGCCGTTCGCTTGCTAGGTGGACCGAAGCGCGATGCGCTTCCTCGATCAGGCCAAGATCTACGTCAAGGGCGGCGACGGCGGCGACGGCTGCATCGCCTTCCGGCGCGAGAAGTACATCCCGCGCGGCGGGCCCAACGGCGGTGACGGCGGCCGCGGCGGCACCGTGATCGGCCGCGCCGACCCGGCGCTCAACACGCTGATCGACTACCGCTACCGCCAGCATTTCCGTGCCGAGCGCGGCCGCCATGGCATGGGCAAGCAGCGCACCGGCGCCGCCGGCGCCGACCTCGAGCTGGCGCTGCCGCCCGGGACCGAGATCCTGGACGAGGATCGCCAGACCGTGCTCGCCGACCTCCGGATTCCGGGCCAGACCGTGGTGCTCGCCGCGGGCGGGGCCGGCGGGCTCGGCAATACCCGCTTCAAGTCGTCGATCGAGCGGGCGCCGCGCCGCGCCACGCCCGGCGCACCCGGCGAGGAACGCTGGCTCTGGCTCCGCCTCAAGCTCCTGGCCGATGCCGGCCTGATCGGCCTGCCCAACGCCGGCAAGTCGACCTTTCTGGCGTCGGTTTCACGGGCGCGGCCCAAGATCGCCGACTATCCGTTCACGACCCTTACGCCCGTGCTCGGCACGATCGAGCGCGACCACGACAGTTTCGTGCTCGCCGATCTGCCGGGCCTGATCGAGGGCGCCCACGAGGGTGCCGGGCTCGGCGACCGCTTCCTCGGCCACGTCGAGCGCTGCCGGGTGCTGATCCATCTGGTCGACGGCACCCAGGACGACGTCGCGGGCGCCTGGCGCACGGTCCGGCGCGAGCTGGCGAGCTACGATCCTCGCCTGCTCGAGCGGAAGGAGCTGGTCTGCCTGAACAAAGCCGACGCGCTCACCGAGGAGCTGGTGCAGGCGCGTAGCGCGGCGCTGGCCGAGGCAGCCGGCCAGCCGGTGTTCGTGACCTCCGGCGTCTCGCGCCGGGGCCACCAGGCGGTGCTCGGCGCAGCCTGGGAGGCGATCTCCTCGGCGCGCGCCAACGTGCCGGCATGACCGCCGCCGCCGGAGGGGGGGGAGTTGACGAAGCGAGCGCGCGCCGGCGCCGGGTGGTCAAGATCGGCTCGGCGCTGCTGGTCGATGGCGGCGGCGGGGTCCGGCTCGCCTGGCTCGACTCGCTCGCCGCCGATCTCGCCGCCTGCCGGACCGAGGGCCAGGAGATCATTGTGGTCACCTCGGGCGCGATCGCGCTCGGCCGCGCAGCGCTCAACCTTTCGGCCGGGGTGCTTCGCCTCGAGGAGAAACAGGCGGCCGCCGCGGTCGGCCAGATCAACCTCGCGCACGCCTATCAGGCGAGCCTTGCCGGGCATGGGCTCGCGACCGCCCAGCTGCTGCTGACGCTCGGCGACACCGAGAACCGGCGCCGCTACCTCAACGCCCGCTCGACGGTCGAGGCCCTGCTCAGGCTCGGCGTCATCCCGGTGGTCAACGAGAACGACACGGTTGCGACCAACGAGATCCGGTTCGGCGACAACGACCGGCTCTCAGCGCGGGTCGCGGTCATGGCGGGCGCCGACGAGCTGGTCCTGTTGTCTGATGTGGACGGGCTCTACACGCGCGACCCGAACCGGGATCCCGATGCGCAGCGGATCGAACTCGTGAGTGCGATCACGCCCGAGATCGAGGCCATGGCCAGCGGTGCCGGCAGCGCCGCCGGCACAGGCGGCATGGTGAGCAAACTCGCGGCCGCCAAGATCGCGACCCGGGCCGGCTGCAACGTCGTGCTGGCGCCGGGCGCCCTGCCCCATCCGCTGGCGCGGCTCGCGGCCGGCGGTCCGTGCACCCGCTTTGCCGCCCGCGCCCAGCCCGGGCGCGCCCGCAAGGAGTGGCTGGCCGCGACGCTGGGCGTCATGGGCGTGATCCGGATCGACGCCGGCGCCGCCACGGCGCTCAAGCGCGGCAGCAGCCTGCTGCCCGCGGGCGTGGTCGAGATCGAGGGCGGCTTCGAGCGCGGCGACCCGGTCCTGGTCCGGGGCCCCGACGGCCAGGACCTGGCCAAGGGCCTCTCGGCCTACGATGCCGCCGACGCGCGCCGGATTCTCGGCCAGAGGACCGAGCAGATCGCGGCCGTGCTCGGCTATCGGGGCCGGGACGAATTGATCCATCGCGACGATCTGGTGCTGCTCTGATCCGGCGGCCGCAGATGCTCAAGGACTGGCGACAGACCCCGGCCACCCGCTGGGTCCTGACCCGAAGGGCCCGCGGGCCGGCTCGCACCGGGTGCTTCCTGGTCGAGCTCTGCGCCTGGCTGTGGCGGCGCCGCCTGCCGCTCTATCAGGTCAACCAGTACACCCCGACCCTGCACCCGCTGATGCAGGGGGTCGAATGCGTCTGGCACCGCACCGGCCGCGCCCCCGAAGAAATCCAGCTGCACTGGCGCGGCGGCGACGATCTGCGCGCCTGGCACGCCAACCCGTTGCGCCAGATCATGCTCGGCACCGACGAGATCCGGATCGATCTCGCAGCACCTCCGGCCGGGCGCCGCCGCGCCGATCCTCGACCAGCTGCGCGCCGAGGGCGCGAGCGAGTATCTGGTCATGGCGGTGCCGCTGGCCGACGGCCGGCGCAACGCGATCAGCTTTGCGACCGATGCGCCGGGCGGCTTCACGCTCGCCGCGCGCAGCGAGCTGCGCAACCTCGCCGGTCCGCTCGGGCTGGTGCTCGATCTTCTGGAATTGCGGCGGACCGCGCGCACGCTGCTCGACACCTATCTCGGCCGCGGCCCCTGCCCGGTCCTGAGCGGCGCGATCCGGCGCGGCGACCGGCGCGATCTCGAGGCGGTGATCCTGTTCGCCGATCTGCGCGACTTCACCGCCAAGTCGGCGAGCTGGACGATCGAGGAGCTGCTGGCCGCGCTCGACACCTTTTACCAGGCGCTGGTCGATGCGATCACGGTCGCCGGCGGCGAGGTCCTGAAGTTCATGGGCGACGGCCTGCTCGCGGTGTTCCCGATCAGCCAGCCGCAGGCACTGCGCGCACCTGCCAGCACGCGCTGGCCGCAGCGCTGGCGGCGCGCGACGCGCTCGCAAGCGCGAACCGCGCCCGCGCCGCGGCCCGAAGCGCTCGAGTTCGGGGTCGCGCTGCACGTCGGGCCGGTGGTCTACGGCAACATCGGCGGCCAGGGGCGCCTCGACTTCACCGTGATCG
>CAWJAY010000048.1:0-16943 GCA_963840925.1 uncultured Alphaproteobacteria bacterium | reverse complement strand
GGCCGGCGGTCAATCTGGTCAGCCGGGTCGAGGGTCTGTGCAAGACGCTGGGCCAGCCGCTGCTCGCGACCGCGGCGTTCGCGGGTTCGCTCGGCGACGAGCTGGTCAGCGCCGGCGAGCACCGGGTGCGCGGCCTGGCGCAGGCCGTCGAGCTGTTCGGTTTGCCCCAAGCGGTGGCGTCGGCCTCGCGGTCGGCGTAGTCTGGCCGGCAGTTGTGCGGAGGATCGCGATGGCTACAGCGTTGAGCCACGACCTCGAGGCGGAGATGCAGGCGCTCGGCGCGCGCGCCCGGAGCGCGGCCCAGCTCCTGGCCACGACCCCGCGCGCGGTCAAGGACCTGGCCTTGCAGGCGGCGGCGGCGAGCCTGCGCGCCCGCGCCGACGAGCTTCTGCAGGCCAATGCGCGGGACCTGGCAGCCGCACGCGCGCGTGGTCTTCGGGCCTCGCTCCTCGACCGGCTGGCGCTCGATGGCAAGCGCATCGAGGCGATGGCGAGCGGGCTCGAGCTGGTCGCCGGGCTCGCCGATCCGGTCGGCGTCGAGATCGCCCGCTGGTCACGCCCGAACGGGCTCGATATCGCGCGCGTGCGGGTGCCGCTCGGCGTGATCGGGATCATCTACGAATCCCGGCCCAACGTCACCGCGGACGCCGGCGCGCTCTGCCTCAAGGCCGGCAACGCCGCGATCCTGCGCGGCGGCTCCGAAAGCTTCCATTCGTCGCGCGCGATCCTTGCCTGCCTCCAGGACGGGCTGCGCTCGGCCGACCTGCCCGAGGCCGCGATCTCGAGCCCGCCGACCACCGATCGCGCGGCGGTCGGGATCATGCTGACGATGGCCGGTCAGATCGACGTGATCGTGCCGCGCGGCGGCCGGTCACTGATCGAGCGGGTGCAGAAGGAGAGCCGAATCCCGGTCCTCGCGCATCGCGATGGCGTCTGCCAGGTCTATCTGCACGCCGCCGCCGACCCGGCGATGGCCCGCGCGGTCACGCTCAACGCCAAGATGCGCCGGACCTCGGTCTGCGGCGCCGCCGAGACACTGCTGGTCGATCGGGCGGCGGCCGGGCGGCTGTTGCCGGGCGTGCTCGAGGCGCTGTTCGCGGCCGGCTGCGAGGTCCGCGCCGAGCCCGAGGTCCAGGCGATCGACCGCCGGATCCGGCCGGCGAGCGAGGCCGACTGGTCGACCGAGTACCTGGATGCGATCCTGGCGGTGCGGCTGGTCGAGGGCCTGGACCAGGCGATCGCGCACATCAACCGCTATGGCTCGCACCACACCGATGCGATCGTGACCGATGACCGGGGCGCGGCCGAGCGCTTCCTCGCCGAGGTCGACAGCGCGATCGTGCTGCACAACGCCTCGACCCAGTTCGCCGATGGCGGCGAGTTCGGCATGGGCGCCGAGATCGGCATCTCGACCGGCCGGCTGCACGCGCGCGGACCGGTCGGCGTCGAGCAGCTGACGAACTTCAAGTACGTCGTGCGCGGCCGCGGCCAGATCCGGCCGGCATGAACCGCGGCCGGCCGGTCGCCCGGATCAACCGGCCGCGGCCGCACGAGCTGCCGGCGCGACCGATTGTGCGCCAGCAAATCGGTCTGCTCGGCGGCTCGTTCAACCCGGCGCACGAAGGCCATCTCGCGATCAGTCGGGACGCGCTCCGACACCTGCGGCTGGATCGGGTCTGGTGGCTGGTCTCGCCGCAGAACCCGCTGAAGCCGGTCGCGGAGATGGCGAGCTACGCCGACCGCTTCGCCTCGGCTCAGAGATTGGCGGCCAGAGATCGGCGCATTCTGGTCAGTGACCTCGAGCAACGGCTCGGGACCCGATACACGGTCGATACCATCTTATGGTTGAAACAACATCGCAGAGATCACATCGTTTGGTTGATCGGCGCCGACAACTTGCTGCAATTGCCGAAGTGGCACCACTGGAGGCGCCTTCTGGCCATGGTTCCCATTGCCGTCTTCGCTCGGGAACCTTATTCTTACCGGGCATCGACTGGTCGGGTCGCGCGCGCCTACGCCGACCGGCGCCTTGAGCAACGCGCCGCGCCGGCTCTGGCGCAGCACCGCCCGCCAGCCTGGGTGTATTTGCGGCTGCGCCGGCACGAGGCGTCGAGTACCGCAATCCGACGGGTACGGGAAAGCTCGGGTCGCCGCGCCAGGATCAAGGAGTGACCGTCATAGGCACGGACACGCGCGAGCGGCCAGTCAGCCCTGACCTGCTACAGCTCATCCTTTCCTCGCTCGCCGATGACAAGGCGATCGACCCCGTAACCATCGCTCTTGCCGGCAAGACCAGCATCGCGGACGCCATGGTGATCGCGACCGGCAGCTCCCAGCGCCACCTCGCGGCGATGGCCGAGAACCTGATCACGCGCCTCAAGCGCGCCGGGCTCCAGGGGCTCGGCTCCGAGGGCGGCGCCCACTCGGACTGGCTGCTGATCGACGCCGGCGACGTCATCGTCCATCTGTTCAAGGACGAGGTCCGGCGCTTTTACGACCTGGAGAAGCTTTGGGGCGCAGCCCTGCCCGAGCAGCCTGCGGTCGCCCGGCTGCTCGCCTGAGCGGCGCGGCGCCACGGCGGGTGGCGGCGCCCGGCTCCTTCCGAATTACGGTGGCCGCGGTCGGTCGGGACCGCGCGTCCCCCACCCGGGATCTGTTCGAGGCCTATGGCCAGCGCTCGAGCTGGCCGATCCGGCTGGTCGAGGTCGCTCCGCGCCGCGGCGCGCCGCTCGAGCGCCGCCTCGCCGACGAGGCCGAGCGGCTGTTGCGGGCCGTGCCCGGCCGGGCGGTCAAGATCGCGCTCGAGGAGCACGGCCGCCAGCTCGACAGCCTGGAGTTCGCCCGCCAGCTCGGCCGCTGGCGCGAGGCCGGCGCGAGCGAGCTCGGGTTTCTGATCGGGGGCCCGGACGGGCTCGCGCCGAGCCTGCTCGAGCAGGTGGCGGCAGTGATCGCGCTCGGCGCGATGACCTGGCCGCACCGGCTGGTCCGGGTCATGCTGGCCGAGCAGCTGTATCGGGCCGAGACCATCCTTGCCGGCCATCCCTACCATCGCGCCGGCCTGGAGGATTGACGCCGTTTCGCGGGATCGTCGATACCACCTGAGGGCAAGGCCCTTGCGTTGGGATGACCGGCGCGGTCAGGTCGGTCGATGGAATCGGACCCGCGATGCGGCGGCTGAAAAGGGCGTGCGCGATCGGCCTGGTGGCCGGCGGGCTCGGAGCGCTGCTCGCGCTCACGCCCGCGGGCGTCGCGGTCGAGGAACGGCTTGGCTTGAGCTGGCTGTTCGCGGTCCGCGGGCCGCTCGAGCCGCCGGCCGCGACCGCGGTGGTCGGCCTTGACCGGGAATCGGCCGAGCAGCTCGGTTTGCCCGAAAAGATCAGTGAGTGGCCGCGCACGGTCTATGCGCGCCTGATCGAGCGCCTGACCGACGCCGGTGCCGCGGTCATCGTGTTCGACGTGATCTTCGACCGGCGGCGCGAGCCGGCCGCCGATCGCGATCTGGCGCAGGCCATCGCCGCGGCTCAGCGGGTGGTCCTGTTCGAGTTCCTGCGCGAGGACTTCCGTTGGCTGCGGGGCCGCGATGGCGAGGTCGCGGGACTGCTCGCCGGCAAGCAGCTGCGCCGGCCGCTGCCCGACTTCCTCGCGGGCGCGGTCGGCAGCGCGCCGTTCCCGCTGCCGCGCGCGGCCGACCGGGTGAGCCAGTTCTTCGCCTTCGCCTCGGACCTCGAGGACCGGCCGACCTTGCCGGCGGTCGCGCTGCAGCGCTATGCGCTGCCGGCACTCCCGGCGTGGACGCGCCTGCTGGCGCAGGCGGGCCTGCCGGTCGGGCAGGGCGACCTGAAGGCAGCCCCCGGCGAGCTCGCGAGCGCCGCTGCGTTGACCGCTTACATGCAGGCGCTGCGGCGGGCATTCCTCGGCGATCCCGGCCTTGGGCCACGGCTGCGGGCGGCGCTGGCGCAGGCCGAGCCGGACGCCGCGACGCGCCGCCTCCTTCAGACCCTGATCGGGCTCTATGACGGCCCCGACAGCCGTTATCTCAATTTCTATGGTCCGGTCGGACGGGTTTGGACGCTGCCGCTGCACCGTCTGCTGGCCGGGGAGCCGGCGCGGGATCTCGCGGGCCGGGTGGTGTTCGTCGGCCAATCGGAGCTGATCAATGCCAACCAGGACGGCTTCAGCACCGTATTCGAAGGCACCAAGCAGGCACACGTCGGCGGCGTCGAGATCGCGGCCACAGCGCTCGCAAACCAGCTAGAGGATCGCGTGCTCGAGCCGGCCGGGCTTGGCACCACCCTGATCTGGATCGGCGGCTTTGGCGTCGTCATCGGCCTGATCGGCGGCCTACTGCCGGCGCCGCTCGCGGTCCCGCTGGCTCTGGCGTTCGCCGGGCTCTGCTATTTCGGCGCCCAGATGAGCTTCGCGCATGCCAGCCTGTGGCTGCCGGTGACGCTGCCGCTTCTGGTCCAGCTGCCGCTTGGCGTGTTCGCGGGCTTGTGGCTGCAGTACCGCGAGGCCCAGCAGGCGCGCGCCAACATCAGCCGGGGCCTGGGCTACTACCTGCCAGCGAAGGTCGCAGCCGGGCTGGCCGAAGCCCGCGCCGACCCGAGCGCGTTCAAGGAGCAGCTGTTCGCGGCCTGCATGGTGACCGATGCCCATCAGTTCACGAGCCTGGCCGAGACGATGCCGCCGGAGCAGCTGAGCCAGTTCCTGGACCGCTATTTCGAGACCCTGTTCGGGGTCGTCGAGCGGCATGGCGGGCTGGTCACCGACGTCATCGGCGACGGCATGACCTGCGTCTGGACCGCGCCGGCGCCCGAGTGCCGGCGCCGGGCGTGCCTGGCGGCGCTCGAGATCGATCGCGAGCTGGTCGTGTTCAATCGGCGGTTCAAGCCGCTCGGGCTGCCGACCCGAATCGGGCTCAACGCCGGCCGGGTCATGGTCGGCAACGTCGGCGGCAGCGGCCGCTTCACCTACAGCGTGGTCGGCGATCCGGTCAACAGCGCCTCGCGGATCGAGGGCCTGAACAAGACGCTCGGCACCCGCATCCTGGCGAGCGAGATCGTGGCCGGCGATCTGCCGGAGCTGCTGGTCCGGCCGCTCGGCCGCTTCCTGCCGGTCGGCAAGACGCTGCCGCTGCGCCTGGTCGAGATCGTCGGCCGCGCCGGCGAGCCGCACGATGGCCATCTGCTCGACGCCTTCGCGAGCGGCCTCGGCCGCTTCGAGGCCGGGTGCTGGAGCGAGGCCGGGGCATGCTTCGAGGCGGTCCTCGCCGAGCATCCGGACGACGGGCCGGCGCGGTTCTATCTCGAGCGCTGCCGGCGCTACCAGACCGGCGCGCCGCTGCCGCCGGACCCCACCCTGATCCGGCTCGAGCACAAGTAGGCTCGCGCGCCACGGTAGCGGCCACGACCGGCCGAACAATGCTATTGTTGCAAAATTCAATCTGCATTAGGGTGAGCGGGATAGGCAAACCAAATTTACAGTAGTGGTTAGCGGAATGGGTTGCTCCAGCGCCACCGCGGCCGAGATTGGCTTTACGACGGCCGCGCGATGGGTGATGGCGGTCTCGACCGGCGCGGCGATCCTGCTGTCGGCCGCCTCGAGCCACGCTGCCGAGCCCTGCGAGCCGGTCATCGCGCGCATCGTGTCTTTGCAGGGCCGGGTCGAGCTGCAACGCGGCCCCGCCGGCGCCTGGACCGAGGCGGCCCTCGACGAACAGCTCTGCGTCGGCGACACGATCCGGGTCGGCGCGCTGGCGCTGGCCACGCTGGCGCTGGCCAACGATTCGGTGCTCCGCATCGATCAGCTGACCACGCTGCGCCTGGACGCGCCGGCCGAGACCGGGCGCTCGGTGCTCGAGCTGTTGTTCGGCGCGGTCCATTTCTTCAGCCACCGGCCGCGCGCGCTCGAGATCGACACGCCGATCGCGAGCGCCGGCACCGAAGGCACCGAGTTCCTGATGCGGGTGCAGCCGGAGCGGACCGAGGTCTTGATGTTCGAGGGCCGGGTCCGGCTGCGCACGGCCGAGGGCGAGCTGGTGCTGGCGAGCGGCGAGGCGGGCGTCGCGACGCCCGGCGCAGCGCCCCGGGCCGAGCTGGTCGCCCGGCCGCGCGATGCGGTCGCCTGGGCGCTCTATTATCCCCCGATCCTGACGGCGTTGGCCGAGCGGCGCGCCGCGCCGAGCGCGCTGCCTGCGGGCCTGCAGAGCGCGATCGAGCGGGTCGCGGCCAACGACTACGCGGGCGCGATCGCCGCGCTCGATGCGGTGCCGGAGGCCGGGCGCGATGCGCGCTTTTACACCTATCGCGCGGGCGTCCTGCTCAACGTCGGGCAAGCGGACGAAGCTGCCCAGGCGATCGAGCAGGCGCTGGCGCTGGATCCCGATGCCGCCGACGCGCTCGCCCAGCGGGCGGTGATCGCGGTCGTCCAGAACCGGCGCGAGCAGGCGCTGGCCGACGCCACACGGGCGGTCGAGCTCGATCCCGAATTCGGCGCCGGCCCGGATCGCGCTGTCCTACGCGCTGCAGGCGAGCTTCGATCTCGAGGCGGCGCGCGCGACCTTGCGCGAGGCGGCCGAGCGCACGCCCGAGGACGCGCTGGTCCAGGCCCGGCTCGCCGAGCTCGAGCTGTCGTTCGGCAATCGCGGCGCCGCCCAGGCCGCGGCCGAGCGGGCGGCGGCGCTGGCGCCCGGGCTCGCCCGGACCCAGATGGTGCTGGGCTTCGCGGCGCTGACCCGGATCGACATCGGCGAGGCGAGAGCCGCGTTCGAGCGCGCGATCGAGCTCGACTCGGCCGAGCCGCTGGCGCGGCTGGGGCTCGGGCCTCGGCAAGATTCGCGGCGGCCATCTCGAGGCCGGCCGGCGCGAGCTCGAGATCGCGGCCGCACTCGACCCCAACAGCTCGCTGCTGCGCAGCTACCTGGGCAAGGCCTACTTCGAGGAGCGGCGCGGGTCCCAGGACGCCGAGCAGTTCCAGATCGCCAAGGAGCTCGACCCCAACGATCCGACCCCTTACTTCTACGATGCGATCCGCAAGCAGTCGGAGAACCGGCCGGTCGAGGCGCTGCGCGACCTCGAGACCTCGATCGCGCTCAACGAGAACCGGGCACCCTACCGCTCGCGCCTGCTGCTCGACCAGGACGCGGCGAGCCGCGGCGTCAGCCTCGGCCGCATCTACGACGACCTCGGCTTCGAGCAGCTGGGCATCAACGAGGCGACCCGCGCGCTCGCGATCGATCCGGCCAACTCATCCGCGCACCGCTTCCTCTCGGACCTCTACGTCGGCCAGCCGCGGTTCGAGATCGCCCGGGTCAGCGAGCTGCTGCAGGCGCAGATGCTGCAGCCGGTCGGCCTCAACCCGATCCAGCCGAGCCTCGCCTTCACCGACCTCAATGTCGTGGCCCGCAGCGGGCCCGCGCGCGCCGCGTTCAACGAGTTCACGCCGCTGTTCACGCGCGACGGCGTGCAGGTGACCGGCACGGGCCTCGCCGGCAGCGACAGCACCTTCGGCAACGAGGTCGCGGTCACCGGCCTGCTCGGGCGTACGTCGATCAGCGTCGGCCAGTTCCACTACGAAACCGACGGCTTTGGCTACAACACCGATCTCGAGCACAATATCTACACGCTGTTCGGCCAGAGCGACCTCACCGAGAAGTTCAGCCTGCAGGCCGAATACCGCCACCGCAGGACCGACCGGGGCGACCGCGACCTGAGCTTCGACCCCGACGAGCGCAGAGACAACTTCCGCGACGACATCGAGGAGGATGTGTTCCGAGTCGGCGGCCGGTATACGCCGGTCCCGGGGCAGGCGGGCCTCGTGTCGGCGATCTACACCGATCGCCAGGATGATACCCAGGACGAGGATTTTGTCAGCAAAGACGTGGACCGACGGAGCACTGATGTCGGCCAGATCGAAGGGCAGTATCTGGGCTCATTCGGGCCCTTGCGCTTTGTTGGCGGTGCCGGCTGGGCCGAGGCGCAAAGTCGGCGCCGGCACTCAACAGACGATGCGGAGCCGACCACAAGCCGGGAGGAGACCGCGGCGGGCGATGTTTATCTGTCGGCGAGCGTGGCGCTCGGCCCGGCGCTCGATCTGACCACGCGCCTCGGCTACGCCGATGTTGACATCATGCCCCAGGAATCCGAGCCAGCGGAGGAGCATGGAGGGGCTAACACCTGGCGTTGGGGTGACCTGGGAGCCGACTAAGGATGTGACCCTGCGTGCGGCCGTGGGTCGGACCATCAAGCGGCCCTACGTAGCCAACCAGACCTTGAAGCCGACCCAGCTCGCGGGCTTCAACGAGCAGTTCGACGATTTCGACGGCGTCCGCGCCGACTGGCTCGGCCTCGCCGTCGAAGCGCGGCCGGCAGGGCCGGTGCGGGTGGGTCTGGAGACGACGCTGCGAAGCCTGTCAGACCAGCAGGTCGATGAGGACGGCAATCACAGTCACTTCAGCCAAAGTGACGATCGGGCCGCTGCCTACCTCTACTGGACGCTGACCGACCGCCTGGCGGCCTCGCTGGAGCTGATCGGTGAGCACTATTCGGCCAAGAAGCGTGACAATCCGGCCCCTCTACGGGTGCGGACCTTGACCGTGCCGCTTCAGTTCACCTACACCGACCCGGCGGGATGGTTCGCCACGGCTCGACCGGCGTTGGTGGTGCAGGACGTAGATGTACCCGACGGCGCCGATCGGAACACCGATCTCGACAGCCAGGGCGTGCTCGTGGACCTCGCGGCAGGCTACCGGCTGCCGAGCCGCCGCGGCATCTTCGCCCTAGAGGTCAACAATGTGCTTGATACTAAACTGTCCTTTCAGGACGATAGCTTCCGAACGAGCCGGGACTTCGATCCACGTTTCGTGCCTGCCCGCACCTTTCTTGCAACGTTAACCTTGAATTTTTGAGGGAGCCATGCGCAACAATCAAACTTGGCTACGTCGGCATGTCCTCGCGGCGGCGTTGACGGCGATCATCGCTTGGCCGCCCGAAGCCGCGGCATCGAACGGCGATGCGGCCGAAGTCGTCCAGCTCTCGGGCGACGTCGCGAAATTCCTCCGTGACACCTACCAGCCCGTCGTACCGGTCATGGTGGCGGTGGCCGGCGAGCAACTCCTTGCAGTGGTGTTCGATGAAGACGAAGGCCAGATCCCAACGCTGCTAGAACAGCTCTTCGTGCCGAGCAGTTTTCAGCTGGCGGTCCAGCCACTATCGGGTCCTGCATGCGACCCAGAGACTGGAGTAACATGTTGTGAAACCAGCAACGGCAGGACTGTGCTCGGTGCCACCTTGTACCAGCAGTCCGGCTGGATTCGCTTGGGAGAGCAGTGCAAGGCGCCGTCCAACGGGGCGGGCGTGCCTTTCATCCCGATTTCCGAAGAAGTGTCCAACGCACTGTCTGCCCAGCTAGGGATCTACAGCTGCTTCATGGAGCTGGCGACGGACGATTACCGCGCTCGAGTTCTGGTCAACTCCCCCTCGCGCGACAGCTGGCACTGGGACTACTGCTTCAGGCGTTTGGCCGAGGTTGATGGCACCGCGCGGATCCTGGCTGACGCGTCGCCGGAGAGCGATGTGCTCTGGTGGGCGCCGTCGGTTGCAGAACGCCGATCGATCTCGCACATCATCCTCGCGGGCCACCACGGCTCGCCCCCACCGCCCCAGTGCATTTATTACAATCCGTCGTATTGTAACACTCAAGAAAATACCGACCCGACAGAGCTGCGTTGCCATACCAGTAAATGGCACTGGTTCAGGAGGACTGAAAATGTTTCGTACATCGAATGGTGCGCACCTGGCCGAAGGTGCACTTGTAGCTGACTATGCTGCGGGGTACGGCGGCGGCGCGGCCGGTCGCTCGGCGGTCGAGCCGGCGACCAGCCGCGCGGATGCGTCGGCTGGAAACGAGGGGAGGTGTCACACGTCGGCGTAATGTGATGCCGGCCACCCGTTTCAGGCCCACCCTCCGCTGCTATTGGCTCGACGGTGGTCTATGGGTCGGTGGCTTGTTCGAAGGGCGAGCCTAGCGGAGGTGGGCGCGGGCACGGGCTGCTGGCGGGCGAACCGCGGAAGCGGTGAGGGGAGGAAGGGCGTTGTTACAAAAATCAATCTGTACTAGCGTCAGGAAAACCTGGGAAGGGAACTACGGTTGCACAAGTCAGGCCCATGACGGCGGCGGCGACCACCAACCCGGGGCAAAGTTTCGGCTCCGCGATCGCAGCAATGGTGATGGCGGCTTGGCTCGTCCTGGCGCCGGCGGGCCAGGCGGCTGAGCCCTGCGTGCCGGTGCTGGCGCGGGTCGTCTCGCTGCAGGGCCGGGTCGAGGTGCTGCGTGGGCAGGCCGGGGCGCCGGCCGCGGCCGTGCTCGATGATGAGCTCTGCGTCGGCGACACGATCCGGGTCGGGGCGCTGGCGCAGGCGGCCCTCGCGCTGGCCAATGATTCGGTGCTCAACATCGACCAGCTGACCACGCTGCGCCTGGACGCGCCGGCCGAGACCGGGCGCTCGCTGCTCGAGCTCCTGTTCGGCGCGGTCCACTTCTTCAGCCACCGGCCGCGCGCGCTCGAGATCGAGACGCCGATCGCGAATGCCGGCGCCGAGGGCACCGAGTTCCTGATGCGGGTGCAGCCGGAGCGGACCGAGGTCTTGATGTTCGAGGGCCGGGTCCGGCTGCGCACGGCCGAGGGCGAGCTGGTGCTGGCGAGCGGCGAGGCGGGCGTCGCGACGCCCGGCGCAGCGCCCCGGGCCGAGCTGGTCGCCCGGCCGCGCGATGCGGTCGCCTGGGCGCTCTATTATCCCCCGATCCTGACGGCGTTGGCCGAGCGGCGCGCCGCGCCGAGCGCGCTGCCTGCGGGCCTGCAGAGCGCGATCGAGCGGGTCGCGGCCAACGACTACGCGGGCGCGATCGCCGCGCTCGATGCGGTGCCGGAGGCCGGGCGCGATGCGCGCTTTTACACCTATCGCGCGGGCGTCCTGCTCAACGTCGGGCAAGCGGACGAAGCTGCCCAGGCGATCGGGCAGGCGCTGGCGCTGGATCCCGATGCCGCCGACGCGCTCGCCCAGCGGGCGGTGATCGCGGTCGTCCAGAACCGGCGCGAGCAGGCGCTGGCCGACGCCACACGGGCGGTCGAGCTCGATCCCGAATCGGCGCCGGCCCGGATCGCGCTGTCCTACGCGCTGCAGGCGAGCTTCGATCTCGAGGCGGCGCGCGCGACCTTGCGCGAGGCGGCCGAGCGCACGCCCGGGGACGCGCTGGTCCAGGCCCGGCTCGCCGAGCTCGAGCTGTCGTTCGGCAATCGCGGCGCCGCCCAGGCCGCGGCCGAGCGGGCGGCGGCGCTGGCGCCCGGGCTCGCCCGGACCCAGATGGTGCTGGGCTTCGCGGCGCTGACCCGGATCGACATCGGCGAGGCGAGAGCCGCGTTCGAGCGCGCGATCGAGCTCGACTCGGCCGAGCCGCTGGCGCGGCTGGGGCTCGGGCTCGGCAAGATTCGCGGCGGCCATCTCGAGGCCGGCCGGCGCGAGCTCGAGATCGCGGCCGCGCTCGATCCCAACAGCTCGCTGCTGCGCAGCTACCTGGGCAAAGCGTATTTCGAGGAGCGGCGCGGCCCGCAGGACGCCGAGCAGTTCCGGATCGCCAAGGAGCTCGACCCGAACGATCCCGACGCCCTGGTTCTACGACGCGATCCGCAAGCAGACCGAGAACCGGCCGGTCGAGGCGTTGCGCGACCTCGAGACCTCGATCGCGCTGAACGATAACCGGGCACCCTACCGCTCGCGCCTGCTGCTCGACCAGGACCGCGCTACCCGCGGCGTCAGCCTCGCCCGGATCTACGACGACCTCGGCTTCGAGCAGGTGGCCTTGAGCGAGGCGACCAAGTCGCTGAGCCGGGACCCGGCTAACCCGGATCATTCATGAGGGTTGGTGGGTGGCCGGTTCGAGACGCGGGTCAGGGTGGCGCTGACAGCGCGGTCGGTCGGGCTTGGGGTTGGCGGTGAGGGACGCGGGGTCGGGGCACGCTGCCCCGATGCTCAGGGCGGCAGCTTGACGGCGCGGCGGGCGAGGAGTGCCCAGCTTTGCTGGTGGGGATAGCAGGTCGGCAGCGCGACCTTGATCCGGGTCTTCATCTCGGTGACCCGGGCGGCGACTTTGATCAGCGCGAGACGGATGGTGTCGAACTGGGCCTCGCGCCAGAACGAGGCCTTGGGGGCCAGGCCGCGCAGCGTGTGCAGCAGCCAGTAGGCGGCGGTGTGGATCAGCAGGCGGAACTGGTTCGCCGTGGCCTTGCTGCAGGAGGTGCGGTCGGAGGCGAGGTGCAGCTTGTGCGCCTTGATCAAGTTCTCGGCTTGGCCGCGCTGGCAGTAGACGCCTTCGTAGAGCCAGCGCGGCGCGCCCGCGAGATTGGTGACGATAAAGCGGCTGTCGCTGCCGTGGCTCGAGGCCTCGACCCGGGCAACGACCTGGCGCAGGGCCGTCCAGCTTCTGGCCGCGTAGCGGAACGCGCCAAAGCGGCGGACTTTGCCGGCCTCACCCTCGATCCGGCCGAGCGCGGCGTGTTCGGCGAGATCGGCGACCTTGGCCAGCAGGACCTGGTTGCCAGCGAGGCCGAAGACGTAGCCGACCCGATGGCGCTCCAACCAGGTCATCGCCTCGGGCCGGGCGTAGTGGCTGTCGCCGCGCACCAGGATGTCGACCCGCGGCCAGCGGCGACGGATGGCCTTGATAACATGGCGCAGCACGAGCGCCACCTCGGCGCCGTCCGGCGTCTTGCCAGGCCGCAGGATCACCGCCACCGGCTTGCCGGTCGTGGCCTCGTAGACGTGGATCGGCAGAAAACAGCGGCTGTCATAGTGGGCGTGAAACAGCGACAGCTGCTGTCGGCCGTGGACGCGGTCCTCGGTGTCGTCGATGTCGAGCACGATCCGGCGCGGCACCGCGGCGAAGCTGTCGCAGAACAGCTCGACCATCGCTGCCATCATGCGCTTGAGCGCGACCGGGCCGGGCAGGTTCTCGAGCCGACTGATGGTCGGCTGGGAGCACAGATCGGCGCCGCTCTCGGGCCGCCGGCCGACTGCCATCTTGAAGCCCGGATCGGCCCGCAGCGCGTCGCAGTCGTTGCCGTCCTCATAACCGGCGGCGATCAGCAGCGCCCGGAAGCGGATCATCTCGGCGAGCCCGTGCTCGACCCGAGCCGGCGCCCGCGGATCCTCGATGCAGCGTGCCAGGCGCTCGGCAATGCCGAGCCGGCGCTCGATCTCGGCGAGCACCAAAACGCCGCCGTCCGAGGTCAGGCGGCCGCCGTCAAACGTGACCTGCACCGGCGTGCCGGCAACAGGTGACAAGCCAGGGAAAAACGGGGCATCATCCGCCATGGTGGGCGTGAACTCCGTGGATCGTCAGAATTCTGCGTCAGCACCAGAATCCTACACGATCTCAACGGCTTGATCACCGCCCGCCAACTCCTCGTGAATTTTCCAGGCTAACGATTCGGCGCACCGCTTCCTGTCGGACACCTACGCCCGCCTGCCGCGTCACGAGATCGCCCGCGCCAGCGAGCTGCTGCAGTCGCAGCTCCTGCAGCCGATCAACATCAATCCGGTCCAGCCGAGCCTGCCGTTCACCGATCTCAACGTGGCCGCTGGCGCTGGCCCGCGCCAGCCCGGTTTCAACGAGTTCACACCGCTGTTCGAGAGCAACGGAATTCAGTTCAACGGCACCGGCGTCGTCGGCAGTAACGATACGGGCGCTGACGAGATGGTGCTGTCCGGTATTGCGAACCGTGTCTCGTTTTCGCTCGGCCAAGCTCACTCGGGAACCGACGGGTTTCGCGATAACAACGACGTGACCAACAATATCTACGATGCATTTGCGCAAGTAGCGGTCACGCCCGAGCTCAGCGTGCAGGCCGAGTACCGACACCGGGACTCCGAACAGGGCGACCTGAAGAACAATTTCGACTTGACGGATTTCTTCGACACCGTGCGCCGCGATCTCGATGTCGACGTCGGCCGGCTGGGCCTCCGCTATGCGCCAACGCCGAATTCGGACTTGTTGGTGTCTGCATTCTACGTAAACCGTCAAGAAAACAACGTCGAGGGCACACTCGCCGGTGGCACCGAATTTCTGTTCGGGGGGCCGGTCGACGACGAGGGCTATCAGGGCGAGGCGCAGTATCTCTGGCGGGGCGAGGGCGCCAATCTCGTCGTCGGCGGCGCCCACTACGATCTCGATGTAAGCGCGCAGCTCGATCTGGTTCCCTGTCCGCCAGTGTTGCCGCCGGAAAGCTGCGAGGGCAAGGAAGACTTCGATCGGAAGTCTACCCGTGGCTACGCCTATGGCAACCTTGTCCTGCCCTACGACCTGACGGCCACGATCGGGCTCTCGGGCGACATCTATGAGTGTCTTCTTAACCTCCTTGTCTTGCGGTTTGGAATGGTCCAGGCTGCTGGTGGAGGAGGTGAGGGATGGGACAGACGGCAGCGAAGCGGGTCACGGCGAAGAATCCGAATGAGAAGCTGGCGCATCGCCGGATGACGTTTTGGAGCTGGCCAAGCGGCTCGGCAACGTCAGCGAGGCGTGCCGCCGCGGCGGCATCGACCGGACCAGCTTCTACGACTCGAAGCGCCGCTTCCAGCTGCAGGGTCTCGATGGCCTCAAGGACCTGCCGCCGGTGGCGAAGAGCCATCCGATGACCACGCCGGTCGAGGTGGTGGCGCGGCTCCTGGAGCTGGCGCTCGAGCACCCGGCGTACGGCTGCAACCGGCTGGAGGCCATGCTCGCTTTGGAAGGCAGGCGGCTTTCGTCGATCACCATCCAGAAGCTCCTGAACGAGCGCGAGCTCGGCACCCGCGAGCAGCGCTGGCTGGCCCTGGAGACCAAGACCGCGCGGGAGCCGATCGAACTCACGGCCGAGCAGGTCGCCTTCCTCGAGAAGCTCAATCCGTGCTTTCGCGAGCGCCACGTCGAGAGTGGGGCGCCGGGCGAGCTGCTCTCCGCCGACACCTTCATGGTCGGCGCGCTCAAGGGTATCGGGCGGGTCTACCTGCACGCGGTGGTCGACACCTACGGCAGCTACGGCTTCGGCTTTCTGCACGTCTCCAAGCAACCGGAAGCCGCGGTAGCCGTGCTGCACAACGAGGTCCTGCCGTTCTACCGGAACCTGGATCTGCCGGTGCGGGCGGTGCTGACCGACAACGGCCGCGAGTTCTGTGGCACCGAGCGCCACGCTTATGAGCTCTACCTGGCGCTCAACGAGATCGAGCACCGCACCACCCGGGTCGGCTCACCCAAGACCAACGGCTTCGTCGAGCGCTTCAACGGCACCGTGCTGCAGGAGTTCTTCCGGCCCGCCATGCACCGGAAACTCTATGACAGCGTCGAGGTCCTGCAGGCCGACCTCGACGCCTGGCTGCACCACTACAACCACGACCGGCCCCACCTCGGCTACCGCAACCAGGCCGCCGGCCGTGGGACACGATCGAGCTATTCGTCAGACAAGAAGGTTAAGAGGAATATGACGAGGACGAGACCGAAGCCGACCGCCTCAATCCCAAGCTCGGGCTGCGATGGGATGTCACCGATTGGATGGCGCTCCGGTTCGGCTACTTCTGGACGCTGAAGCCGGCGCTGGCGGTCCAGCAGACTTTGGAGCCGACCGCGATCGCCGGCTTCAATCAGTTTTACGATGACATCAACGGCAGCAAGGTCGAGACCGTCGCCGTGGGCACCGACGTCCGCCTTCTTTCAGACCTGTACGGTGGTGTCGAGTATTGGCACCGTGATGTCTCCGAGCCGGTGGCGAACAGGTACGACCAGCGCGACGAATACACCGGCCGGCTCTATCTCTATTGGACGATGGACGATCGCTGGAGCTTGACCTCTGGACTGCGTTACGACCGTTTCGATCGCGGCACGACGACAACCCCGGACGCGCCCGAGCTCCTAGATCAGTTTACGATACCGCTGAGCGTGGGCTATTTCGATCCGAGCGGGTTGTTCGGTGAACTCGGCGTGACCTACTTGCACCAGGACGTGCGACGGGACGCTGACTCGGACCTATCGGACGGCGACGACGGCGAGGTTCTGCTGGACACAATGATCGGCTGGCGGCTGCCGAAACGGTACGGGATGATTACTCTCGAAGGGCGCAATCTGCTCGACCGCAACTTCCATCATCAAGATATCAACTACATCACCTCAGAGACGCGTCTGGCGCCGCTGATTCCGGAGCGCACGATTCTCGGCCGCCTGACGCTCAGCTTTTGAGTCGTTCAACCAACCAAGGGAGCAACAACCGTGAACACGATCAAGACAATGGCCGCCGCCATCGCCCTGGCAATCCTGTCGACCACCGCTCTCGCCGACGATCCGCCGCAGCCAGCCGGCGATAGCCGCGAGTACCTGGAAGTGGAGTCGCTCGATGAGGCGGTCGAGGCCATTCAGAAACAGACGTTCGGCTTCCCGGCAATGATCTTCCTGTTAGTGCCGGGCAAGCCGCAGCTTCATCGGTATGGAAATTCTCGAGCCAGTCTCCGAGCAAGATATCAACTCCGATTACCCGCATAACGTAGGAGGTGAACCGATTACGGACGACATCATCATGTTCGAAGGGAGTACCTGTATCCGATGCAAGCATGGCGGTCAATGGAAACAGATCTGCTGGTGACCGACAGCACTACGTAGTCAGAAAATGGAGATCACGTCCATGACCCACAAAAGTTTGATGACTACAATGGCACTCGCGATCAGTTTAGTGCCGGCGGCAGTGTCAGCGAACGATATCCCCCATGATGTCGACGGCACACAAGCCAAGGGTGCCATTCACGCCGGCGATGGCACGTTCATGGTCCTCGTCGTCGACAAGACCGGCGTCATCGATGTTTTCAAGCTTAAGAATGCCGCTGAGAATTCCTCTAACTCGCGAGCAAGCGGAGACTCCACAAAATGTC
>CAWJAY010000047.1:0-121795 GCA_963840925.1 uncultured Alphaproteobacteria bacterium | reverse complement strand
CTTCCCCGACCTGGTCCTCGTGCTCGCGCTGACGCGAGGTGAATGACGCAGGTCACCGCCTGGGTTTGTGCGCCCGGCAGGATTCGAACCTGCTCGCGGACAACCAACTGGCGTTGGGCTGAGGTCAGCGCGGCTGGTCTTCCAGTGCTCATTGGTGGCCTGGCGGCACTGGGCGGTCTGCTGATTCCCAGGGGGCGAGCTAACCGGATTCGCCCAACGCACGACCAGGGAGCGGAAGGAGCAGGTCGTGCAGGTCGGCGGTCGCGGGATGCCAAATCCTTCGCGGTTGGCCGATGCCCCGCCCGCCGCGGAGCACTGCCGGACGGGCGGGGCGGACTTTGTGATCGGTTTCTACTGCTCGACGCCTGCCTCGACCTCGTAGAGCGTGTGGGCCTCCAACCCGTGGGCCTCGCGGTGGACGCGGGTTGCCGACTCCTTGTCCGGGGCGTCAACGAGGCAGAAGACCTTACCGTCGGCTTCGTTGACCCAGTACTGCTTATAGTTCACGCCGTACTTGCCCTGGACCCGCACATCGGCCTCGTGGGCCTTGGCGACGTCCTCGGCCGTCACGCCGGGAATATCGTGCACATCCATGTAGCTAGGCATGTCTCTCCCCCACCTCCGGATCCGGACGATCCGGACCATCAGCCATCCCTACCACGACTGCCAATGCTCGTGGGTCATGAACTCGGAAGTGGGGGACGAGCGCCCCGCACTCGGCTCGAGAGCGAGGACCTGCGGAATACGCCCCCCGGCCCGCCGCGGTCCCACCGCGGACGGGCGGAGCGCATCGGAGGGCCTGGCGGCGCTAGCCAGGTCACAGTGAGCGAAAGGGGGCACACCTCACCGGCGTTGTCCAGCGTTATGCAACGACGTGGCTGCCCAGGAGAAGGGTGTTTCTCCTGGTCAGCGCGCCCGGCAGGATTCGAACCTGCGGCCAAGTGCTTAGAAGGCACCTGCTCTATCCACTGAGCTACGGGCGCTGGAACTCGATCCAATTGTTCGTCAAACGCCTCGGCCAAGGCCCTCGACGAGCTCGGCACCAGGCCAGCCGGCCAGTGTCCGGCCGGGCAGGGCCAGCTTGGACCGGCGTACGCCGCTGCCGACTATCACAAAAGGCAGTTCGGCGACGGCGGCGTCGACCAGGACCGGCCAGTCCACCGGCAGCCGATCGGGGTGATGCCGCCGTACTCCATGCCGGTCGGCGCACCGCGTCGTCCATCGGGCGAACGACGCCTTGCGGGCGTCGAGCCGGCGCCGGACCACGCCGTTGACGTCGGCCCGGGTGGTGGCCAGGATCATGCAGGCCGCGTAGCCGCTCTCGCCGCCGCGCCGGCCGGTCACCACGACACAGTTCGCCGAGACGTCCAACGGAACCTGGTACGCGGCGCAGAACTGGCGGTGTCGGCGAGGTCAGGGTCGATCTCGGCGACGTAAACGGGCGCGTCCGGCCGTGCCGTTCAGCGCGGCCGCACCGGCTCGGCCAGCAGGTCGGGCCGGTCCGCCGCGGGCACGGTCTCGAGCGTGCCGATCTGCGGTTCGTCCACGACGCCCGACTCTAACGCCGACCGTCCCGACGCCGGACAGGTCGCGGTGCGAGACGATCCCAGATGTGCGGGGGTTGCTGGTCGCCGGCACCACCTCCGACGCGGGCAAGTCGTCGTCACCACCGGGCTGTGCCGCTGGCTTGGCGCGCCGGGGGCGTCAAGGTCGCGCCGTTCAAGGCGCAGAACATGTCCAACAACTCGATGGTCGCGCGCCGACGGCGCGCGAGATCGGCCGGGCCCAGTGGGTGCAGGCGCGTCGCCGCCGGCGTCGAGCCCGAGGCGGCGATGAACCCGGTGCTGCTCAAGCCCGGCAGCGACCGCCGCAGCCACGTCGTCGTGCATGGGCAGGCCGTCGGGCGAGCTCGACGCGGCGACGTTCGCGACCGGTCGCCGCGCACCTGCGGAGGCGGCGTTCGACGGCGCTTGACGACCTGCGCGGCCGCGCTACGACGTCGTGGTCGCCGAGGGCGCGGGCAGCCCGGCCGAGATCAACCTGCGCGCCGGCGACTACGTCAACATGGGCCTGGCCCGGCACGGCCGGCCTGCCGGTCGTCGTCGTCGGCGACATCGACCGCGGCGGGGTCTTCGCGGCGATGTACGGCACCGTGGCGCTGCTCGAGCCGCGAGGACCAGGCGCTGGTCGCGCGGCTTCGTGGTCAACAAGTTCCGCGGCGACGTCGGCCTGCTGGCGCCCGGTCTCGACGATGCTCGAGACGGCTGACCGGCCGGCCGGTGTTCGGCGTGCTGCCGTGGCTGCCCCGACTCTGGCTCGACTCCGAGGACGCGCTGGACGTCGCCGCGTGGCGCGGCCGTCCGCCGGCGGCGGTCGGCGGACGCTGCGGTCGCGGTCGTCCGGTTCCCGCGGATCTCGCAACTTCACCGACGTCGACGCGCTCGCCGCTCGAGCCCGGCGTGGACGTCACGTTCGACGCCGACGCCGGCCGAGCTCGCCGACGCCGACCTGGTGGTGCTGCCCGGCACCCGCGCGACGGTCGCCGACCTGGCCTGGCTGCGCGCGCGCGGCCTCGACCGACGCCTCCGTGCGCGGGCGCCGCGGGGGGCCGGTGCTCGGGATCTGCGGCGGCTTCCAGATGCTGGCTCGCGAGATCGTCGACGACGTCGAGTCGGGAGCCGGCACGCGTGCCGGGCCTCGGGCTGCTCCCGGCGAGCGGCGGTTCGCGTGGACAAGGTGGTGGATCGGCCGGCCGGCGTGGCGTACGGCGTTCGTGTCGGCACGGCCTACGCGATCCACCACGGGGACGTGACAGTCGCCGGCGGCCGCCGAGCCGTTTCTCGACGGATGCCGGTCCGGCGCGGTCTGGGGCACGTCCTGGCACGGCGTCCTCGAGGAGGACGCCTTCCGCCGAGCGTTCCTGCGGGACGTCGCGGCGACGGCGCGTGCCACGGCTTCGTGGTCGCGCCCGACACGGAGTTCGCGGCCCTGCGCGAGCAGCGCATCGACCGGCTGGCCGACGCCGTCGCCGAGCACCTCGACACCGCCGCCCTCCGGCGCCTGATCGAGCGCGGGTGCGCCGGCCGGGCTGCCCTTCGTCGCTCCCGGAGCACCGTGACGGCGGCGCGACCTGAGGCGCACGGTGAGGTGATCATTCGGATCTCAGTGAGCGAACGTCGAGACCATCATTCCGCGGGCGAGGGTGTGGAACGCCAGGTTGAACGAGACCACGGCCGGGCTCGCATCGGCGGTAACGCCCAGCGACTCGGCGTCGACCGCGTGCACCACGAAGTAGTAACGGTGCGGCCGATCGCCCTGCGGGGGTGCCGCGCCGGAGTAGCCGACCGAGCCGGTGTCGTTGCGTACCGAGAACGCGCCGGGAGGCAGCCCTGAGCCGTCGGCCGCGCCGGCTCCCCGGGGCAGAACAGTCGTGGTGGCGGGCACGTCGACCACCACCCAGTGCCAGAAGCCACTCGGCGTCGGGGCGTCCGGGTCGAAGCACGTCACGACGTAGCCGAGGGTTCCGTCCGGGGCTCCGGACCAGCGCAGGTGCGGCGACACGTTCTCGCCCGGCATTCCCCAGTCGTCGAAGACATGGGCCGTTGCTCATCGGCTCGCCGTCCACGAGGTCGTCGCTCTCGACCGTGAAGGTGCCGACGCGGGGAAGCAGCTCGTACGGGTCCGGGGCAACCGGCCGATCCAGCGACATTCGTCCTCCACTCCTCAGGCGCGATCGTGAGGCGCGATCGTTGCCGACGCTAGTGCGTCATCGGTCATGAGCACATACCCAAATCCGACGTGTCGCTTGGCCCGGAGTGTCCGCTACAGGCAGGATCATGGCCGTGACGATCACCGAAGCACCCGAGAGCGTCCTCGACGCCCTCGGCGTGCTGCGCGAGCGGGTCGTCGCACTCCAGCTTCCACTGGAGTTGCCGAGTGCCCTCAAGAGCGCGCCGAACCCGGCGTGAAATCGTCGCCCAGCTCGACGATTACGTCCTGCCACGCCTGCGCGAGATCGACGCACCGCTGCTGGCGGTCGTGGGCGGATCGACGGGCGCCGGGAAGTCCACGCTTGTCAACGCCGTGGTCGGTCGGCCCGGTGTCCGCGAGACCGGTGTGCTGCGGCCGACCACGAGAGGCACCCGTGCTCGTCTATCACCCCGACGAGGCCGAGTGGTTCACCGGCGACCCGCATCCTTCCCGGGCTGGCCCGCGTGACGGCGAGTGATCTCGCGAAGCCAGGCGCCCTGAGCCTCGTGCCCGATGACGCCGTGCCGCAGGGCCTGGCCCTCCTCGACGCGCCGGACATCGACTCGGTCGTCACCAAGAACCGGCAACTGGCCGGTCAGCTGCTGGCCGCGGCCGACCTCTGGCTTTCGTCACGACGGCCGCACGCTACGCCGACGCCGTGCCCTGGGACTTGCTGCGTGCCGCCGTCGAGCGCAGCGCCGCGGTTGCGGTCGTGCTCGACCGGGTGCCGCCGGGGGCGGAGGACGAGGTGCGCCGCCATCTCGCGGCGATGCTGTCCGAGCGCGGCCTGGGAAGCGCCCCACTGTTCGTGGTCGGTGAGGCCACGGTGGGTGACGACGGCATGCTGCCGGACGGACACGCCGAGCCGGTCGTGTCCTGGCTGCGTGACCTCGCCTCCGACACGGCCGCGCGAGCTGCAGTCGTGCGACGCACGCTCGACGGTGCGGTCGGCGGGATCGTCCGCCGGTCGCCGCCGCTGGCCGAGGCGGCCGACGAGCAGCACGCCGCCGCCGGACGGCTGCGCACCGCGGCGGAGCACGCAGTACTCCGAGGCGGTCGACGCGGTCACGACGGCTACCCGGGACGGGAGCCTGCTGCGCGGCGAGGTCCTCGCCCGCTGGCAGGACTTCGTGGGGACCGGCGAGTTCTTCCGCTCGCTGGAGAACACCGTAGGTCGGCTACGAGACCGCATCACGGCCTACTTCCGTGGGAAGCCACAGCCCGCGGAAGAGGTCGAGGAGGCCATCGAGCACGGCCTGCAGGCTCTGCTGGTGGACGAGGCCGACCGCAGGCGCCGAGCGGGTCGACGCCATCTGGCGGGCCGACCCGGCCGGACGCGGTCTGCTCGGCGACGACGACTGTCCCGTAGCAGCGAGGACTTCGTGGACGCGGCGGCCGAGCAGGTGCGGGCCTGGCAGGGTGCCGTCCTCGACCTGGTCCGCACCGAAGGGCAGGACAAGCGGTTCACCGCGAGGGCATTGTCGTTCGGTGTCAACGGTCTCGGCATCGCTCTGATGATCGTCGTGTTCGCGTCTACGGCGGGACTGACCGGTGCCGAGATCGGCATCGCCGGGGGTACCGCGATCATCGGCCAGAAACTGCTCGAGGCGATCTTCGGCGACCAGGCTATCCGCCGCCTGGCCGAGGCAGCGCGGTCCGACCTTCGCCGGCGCGCGGATGCATTGCTGGCCGGCGAGAAGGCGCGGTTCACCGGCCGGCTCGACGGCCTGGGACTCGAGGTGGCGGCCGGACAGGCGCTTCGCGAAGCACTCGTCCTGGTGGGTCGTGCCCGCGAGCGAGAGGCCGGCGAATGAAGCTCGTGCGCCGCCCTGCGCGGGTCGGCCTGCCCGAGCGGCTCGACGCGCTCGCCGTCGCGGTCGAGGACGCCAACGGCCGGCTCCCCGACGAGTTGGTCGACGGCGCCCGCGAGATCGTCAACCGGGCCGGCCAGCGCCGGCGACTCTCCACCGACCACACCGTCGTCGCGCTCGCCGGGGCCACCGGCAGCGGAAAGTCGTCTCTGTTCAATGCGGTGGCGGGGATCGAGCTGGCCAGGGTGGGCCTGCGGCGCCCGACCACGGCCGAACCGCTGGCGTGCGTGTGGGGCACTCAGGGTGTGACGCCGCTCCTCGAGTGGCTGGGCATTCCGCTTCGCCACCGGGTGCCGAAGGAGAGTGTGCTCGACTCCGGTGCCGAGGACGCCCTCGACGGTCTCGTGATGCTGGACATGCCCGACCACGACTCCACCGACCATTCACACCAGGCGCAGGTCGACCGGCTGGTCGAGATGGTGGACCTGTTCGTATGGGTGATGGACCCGCAGAAGTATGCCGACGCGGTCGTTCACGAACGCTATCTACGGCCGCTCGCCGGCCATGCGGCCGTGACGGTCGTCCTCCTTAACCAGATCGACCTGTTGTCGCCGGCCGACGTCGAGCGGTGCGTGAACGACCTTCAGCGCCTGCTGGCCGAAGACGGCCTGCCGAAGGTGCCCGTCATCCCGCTCTCGGCGAAGACCGGTGCCGGCATAGACAGGTTCGTCTCCGTGTTGCGCGAGGCGGTGGCGCGGCGCCGCTCCGCCGACGAGCGTGTCGCCGCCGACGTCCGGGAAGCGGCCACGCGCCTGCTTGCTGCCGCGGGCGGGGGCGAGCCCGCCGGTGTCGACGACACCCAACGGCGCCGGCTCGTCGATGCCCTCGCCGAGGCCGCCGGTGTCGATGTGGTGGCCAACGCGGTGGGTCGGTCGTTTACGCGGCGGGCTCGGGCAGCGACCGGGTGGCCGGTGACACGCTGGCTGGCCCAGCTGCGCCCGGACCCGTTGCGCCGCCTTCGGCTGGACCGGCAGGGCATCGACGCGCAGCTCGCACGGACGTCATTGCCCGCCTCGACACCTGTCCAGCGCGCCCGGTCCGACTCCGCGGTCAGGCGGCTGGGTGACGCCGCCGCCGGCGGCGTCACCGGTCCGTGGATGACGAGGGTCCGGTCTGTCGCAAACGCCGCCGGAGCGCGGTTGCCCGACGCACTCGACCAGGCTGTTGCCGGAACCGACCTGCAGGTCGAGAAGCGGCCGCGCTGGTGGTCCGCCGTCGGTGCGGTGCAGTGGCTGGCGTTCGCGGCTCTTCTGGTGGGTGGGCTGTGGCTGCTGGCTTTGGCCGTCGTGGCCTGGCTCCGGCTGCCCGAGATTCCCACGCCGGAATGGGGCACGCTGCCGTGGCCGACCCTGTTGCTCCTCGGGGGCGCGATCGTGGGCGTCGTCCTCGCCGTCATCAGCAGGTTTGCGGCGGGCGTCGGTGGCCGGCGTCGCGCTGAGTCGGTGCGTCGCCGGCTTCGGGACGCCGTGGCGACGGCGGCGGACGAGGTCGTCCTCGCACCGGTCAACGCCGAGCTCGACCGGCTCCGGTCGTTCGTGGCGGCCGCCAGGGTTGCCAAGGGCTGACGGCGGTCGCCGGTCGGCCTTCCACAGCTGGACCCGGTACGTCCCGGCCGTCCACAAGCGCTCGTCCGCCTGTCGCCCCGGCACACCTGACGTGAGCACGATCGTCGCCGTCCTCACACCAGCTTGAGAGCGCAGGAGGCGCCCCGATGAGCGAGGCAATCGTCACCCTGGTCGGCAACATCGCCAGCGATGTCCGAACCATCACGTCCGAACGTGGCACGGCGATCACCACCTTCCGGTTCGCCCAGACACCGCGCCGCATCGACCGGAACACCGGCCGGTGGGGCGACGGTCCCACGTCCTTCTACAGCGTCACGTGCTGGCGCACCCTGGCCGAGCACTGCGAGAAGTCGCTGCACAAGGGCGATCCGGTCGTCGTCTTCGGCCGGTTGCGGATCCGTGACTGGAAGAACGACGACGGCCGCGTCGGCCGTGATGCCGAGGTCGACGCGATGACCGTCGGCCACGACCTGGTCCGCGGCACGACCGAGTTCACCAGGGTCAGGCGGGAGCGGGTCGAGCAGGGCGACGAGGCAGAGCTCGCGACGGCGATGCGGATGGAGCTCCTCGTCGAGGAGCAGTCCCGTGCTGCCGGCGAGATCCCCGAGCCCGACGACTCTTCGGGGCCCGAGCCCGACCACCCTCGGCCGAGCGGGTTCGGCGCGGGAGGCGGGACGCGTGAACAGGCCGCCTGATCGCCGGACGAGGGACCGCCGGATTTCGGGGCGGGGGTCGACGGCACCGTAGGCTGGGCCGCGCTATGGCGGAGTTCATCTACGCGATGCGCAAGGCGCGCAAGGCGCACGGCGACAAGGTGATCCTCGACGACGTCACGCTCGCGCTTCCTGCCCGGAGCCAAGATCGGCGTCGTCGGCCCGAACGGCGCCGGCAAGTCGAGCGTGCTGCAAGATCATGGCCGGCCTCGACCAGCCGTCCAACGGCGACGCCACGCTCAGCCCGGGCTACACCGTCGGCATGCTGCAGCAGGAGCCGCCGCTCAACGAGGACAAGACCGTGCTCGGCAACGTCGAGGAGGGCGTCGCCGAGACCAAGGGCGATGCTCGACCGGTTCAACGAGATCGCCGAGCAGATGGCGACCGACTACTCCGACGAGCTGCTGGCCGAGATGGGCAGGCTGCAGGAGCAGCTCGACCACCGCAACGCCTGGGACCTCGACTCCCAGCTCGAGCAGGCGATGGACGCGCTGCGCTGCCCGCCGCCCGACGCCGACGTCACCGTGCTCTCCGGTGGTGAACGCCGCCGCGTCGCGCTGTGCAAGCTGCTGCTCCAACAGCCGGACCTGCTGCTGCTCGACGAGCCCACCAACCACCTCGACGCCGAGAGCGTCTCAGTGGCTCGAGCAGCACCTGGAGAAGTACCCCGGCACGCGTCGTCGCGGTCACCCACGACCGGTACTTCCTGGACAACGTCGCCGAGTGGATCCTCGAGCTCGACCGCGGCCGTGCCTACCCGTACGAGGGCAACTACTCCACCTACCTGGAGACGAAGGCCGCCCGGCTCAAGGTCGAGGGCCAGAAGGACGCCAAGCGCAAGAAGCGGCTGCAGGACGAGCTGGAGTGGGTGCGCTCCAACGCCAAGGCCCGCCAGACCAAGAGCAAGGCGCGCCTCGAGCGGTACGAGGAGATGGCCGCCGAGGCGGACAAGACTCGCAAGCTCGACTTCGAGGAGATCCAGATCCCGCCGGGCCCGCGGCTGGGCAACGTCGTGGTCGAGGCCGAACGGCCTCACCAAGGGCTTCGGCGACCGGCTGCTCATGCGACGACCTGTCCTTCACGCTGCCGCGCAACGGCATCGTCGGCGTCATCGGCCCGAACGGCGTCGGCAAGACGACGCTGTTCAAGATGATCGTCGGCGACGAGCAGCCCGACGCCGGCGACGCTCAAGATCGGCGAGACCGTCACAGCTGTCCTACGTCGACCAGGGCCGCGCCGGCATCGACCCGAAGAAGAACGTCTGGCAGGTCGTCTCCGACGGGCTGGACCACATCAAGGTCGGCCAGGTCGAGATGCCGTCCCGCGCCTACGTGGCGGCGTTCGGCTTCAAGGGCCCGGACCAGCAGAAGCCCGCCGGCGTGCTCTCCGGCGGCGAGCGCAACCGGCTCAACCTGGCGCTGACGCTCAAGCAGGGCGGCAACCTGCTGCTGCTCGACGAGCCGACCAACGACCTCGACGTCGAGACGCTGTCCGTCGCTGGAGAACGCGCTGCTGGAGTTCCCCGGCTGTGCCGTGATCACCTCGCACGACCGGTGGTTCCTCGACCGCATCGCCACGCACATCCTGGCGTGGGAGGGCGATGACATCCCTCACGTGGTTCTGGTTCGAGGGCAACTTCGAGTCCTACGAGAAGAACAAGATCGAGCGGCTCGGCGCCGGACGCCGCCCGCCCGCACCGCGTGACCTACCGCAAGCTCACTCGCGACTAGGGCCACGGCACGGACCGTCACCGGCGGCGGCTCCGTCCCGTGCGTGCGGCAGGATGGCCCGGTGCCCCGTCATGTCACCCAGGTCCCCCTTCGCTGGGCCGACCTCGACGCACTCGGCCACGTCAACAATGTCGTCTACCTGCGGTACCTGCAGGAGGCACGCGTCGACATGCTCTTCGTACACGCCGCCCGGCACGGAGCCGAGAAGCTGGCCGGCGGCGTCGTGGTCTCCCGGCACGAGATCGGCTACCGGGCCCCGCTGCACTTCCGGCCGGCTCCGGTGCGGGTCGAGACGTGGGTCGCCGACGTCCGGGCCGCCTCGTTCACGCTGGGGTACGAAGTGCTGGACGAGTCGCCGTCGGGGGAGCGCACCGTGTACGCGGTCGCCTCGTCGGTCCTGGTGCCGTACGACCTGGCCGGCGGACGGCCGCGACGGGTCGCTCCGGAGGAGCGCGCCGTGCTCGAGGCGTTCTACGAACCAGACGGCCCAGCGCCGCGAAGGGCCGCCTGATGCGCCACGTCTTCGAGTGCGCCGTGCGGTTCGACGACCTCGACTCCTACGGCCATGTCAACAACGTGACCTTCGCCGAGTACCTGCAGGAGGCTCGGATCGACTTCGCGCACCGGCATCTGGCCGGGGCGATGGAGCCGCACGAGGGCGCCGTCGTCGCCCACCAGTCCATCGACTACGTCCTGCCCGTGCCGTTTCGGACCGAGCCGATCCGCGTCGAGGTCTGGGTGACCCGGATCGGCACCTCGTCGTATGACGTCGCCTACGACGTGCGCGACGGCACCGTCGTGTTCGCACGTGCGACCGGTGCTCTGGTGGCGTACGACGTGATCGCACAGAAGCCCCGCCCGCTCAGCGAGGCGGAGCGTTCCGCCCTGACGATGTTCCTCGAACCGTGACGCTCCTGGTGCCGCAGCACCCTGCTGCAGCCGCCGATCTGGCGACCTTCGCCCGGCGGATCGCCCGGTTCGAGGCGGATGCGGTCATCCGGATCATCGCCGATGGCGCCGTGGCGGGTTGCTTCGCCGAGACGCCCTTCGACGCCCTGGCGTTGCGCGCGGTCGCGTTGGCCGAGTCGCTGTCCGCCGACGTCGTGGTGGAGGCGGGGACGCTCGCTGCGCGTGCCGTCGGTGAGGACGGCGAGGTGGAGCTTCCCCCGGCCCTTCCCGCGTTGCGGTGGACCAGCAGCCTGCCGCCCGGTCCGGGTGGACGGAGCTGGCCCGGCTGCCGGGCACGGCGGTGGACTCGATGGTCGCGGACGGCGTCGCCGAGTTCCGCCGCCGTGGGCCGGAGGTGACCGCCGGGCGAGCGCTGCGCGAAGGCCGCGCCGCCCTCGAGGCCCTGGCCGCGGAGATCTGGGAACGCGAGTTGGCGGCGGGCATCCCGCTTCGGCTGGCACACGCCGCGGAGTCGTACGGCTTCCTCGGCGACGGTGAGGTCGTGCTGCGCAGCGTCGGACCGTGGTGGCGGCTCGACGCCCCTCATGGCTCGATCCTGGCCCGTCGTGGGCTGGCGCTCTTCGCGCTGTGAGCCCGGCCGTCAGGTGGCCAGCCAGGCGGCCGCGTCGGACGGTAGCAGCCCGTCGACGAGCGGGACACTGGTCACCAGCACCCGGGAGTGCTCGGGCAGCTCGACCGGTGACGAGCCCAGGTTGACGGCGCACGCGAACTCGGGCTCCCGGGCGAAAGCGAGCACGTCCGACCCCCGGTCGGAGAGCCAGCGAAGCGTGCCGTCACCGAGGGCCGGGAGCTCCCGGCGCGCCCGCAGCAGCTGACGGTAGAGCTCCAGCATGGAGCCGGGGTCGTCGCGCTGCGCCTGAACCGAGTAACCCCCCCAACCGGGCGGCGGCGGCAGCCAGGACCCGTCCACGCCGAAGCCGTACGACGGGCCGCGCACGAGCCAAGGCAGGGGGACCCGGCACCGTCCCGGCCACGCCGGGTGTGGTCGGAACGTTTGCAGATCGGGTCGCCAGAGCGGCCTCCGGCAGGTCAGCACCTCAGGCAGGCCGAGTTCCTCGCCCTGGTAGACGTAGGCTCCGCCGGCAGCGCGAGCATCAGCAAGCCGCGGCCGGCCCGCGCCCGCACGGTGCCGAGATCGACATCGCCGGCGTCGACGCCGGGAGCGCCGTCGCCGTAGCGCGTCACCGACCGGGGCATGTCGTGGTTGTTCAGCACCCAGGCGACCGACGAGCCGGAGCCCGGACTACCGTAAGCCGCGATCCGACCATCGTCCACAGCGTCCGTCGTCCCACTGTGCCCGCAGGTACTCGAAGTAGAAGCTCTGGTGCAGTTCGCCCGGGCGCGATACATCGCGAGCCGCTCGGCGTCCAGCACGCCGACCTCACCGATCGCCACGAACGCGGCCGGTCGATGCGGTGTAGCCCTCGGCGACCTCCGCCACCGCGCCACACCCGTGTGCACCTCGGGCTGATTCCACGGTACGGATTCATCGAATCGCCGGTGAGTTCGTCGTCCATCGCGTTCTCGTGGTCGGGCAAGCCGTCGGCCTTGTGGAGCCCGTGCGCCACGTCGATCCGGAAACCGTCGACACCTCGGTCGAACCAGAACCGCAGGACGTCGGTGAACTCCTCGCGTACCTCCGGGTTCGACCAGTCCAGGTCGGACTGCGTGGTCGTCGAACAGTGCAGGAACCACTCGCCGGCGACCCGTCACGTTCGGTGACCCGGCTCCAGGCCGGGCCCCCGAACACGCTGCGCCAGTCGTTCGGCGGTCAGGTCGCCGCCCGGGCCACGCCCGTTCCGGAAGTATAGCGGCCCGCTCCCGCGCGCCCGGACCGGCCGCGAGCGCCGCCGCGAACCACCGGTGCCGGTGCGACGCGTGGTTCGGGACGATGTCCAGGATGACCCGTAACCCGTAGGCGTGGGCGTCGCGAATGAGCACGTCCGCACCGGCCAGCGTGCCGAACTCGGGTGCAATGTCGCGGAAGTCGGCGACGTCGTAGCCCCCGTCGTTCATCGGCGACGGGTACCACGGCGTGATCCACAGCGCGTCGGCGCCGAGGTCATGCAGATACGGCAGCCGTGACCTGATGCCGGCGATGTCGCCGACGCCGTCGCCGGTCCCGTCGGCGAAGGATCGGATGTACACCTGGTAGATGACGGCGTCGCGCCACCAGTCGCGTTCGGGGATCAGTCACGCGCGGCAGCCTACGGAGTGTCCTCGAGTCGGCCGTCACGCAGGTGCAGCACGCGGTCGGCGAAGGACACCAGCCCCGGGTCGTGGGTGGCGACGAGGGCCGCGCTCTGCGAGCCGTGGACACGTACGGCCGTGTCGGCCTCGGCCCACGACTCCGCGTCGAAGCGTCTGGCCCGAGGTGCGGGGTCTGGAGGCTTGCCGGAACCCGTTTTCGGCGATACGGGGGGCGAGGACCGCCGCGGAGACCAGCAACGTGGCAGCAACCAGGGCGGCGAGAGTCGAGGTCAGCAGGACGCCCGGACGACGCTGATCTTGCCTGGGCCGGGCACCGAACGCGGCCGTGACCGAACCACCGACCGCGTGGTCGCCCGGTTTCAGCGTCGCATCACCCGATCAGGAAGGGGACAGTGGGGCCGATTTCGTAACGAAGCTGTGCCAGGGCCTGCCCAGTGGCGAGGTGTCAGTCCTCGAACGTGTTGACCAGCGAATGTGCCGCACGTTCGAGGTAGTCCCAGAGCATTGCGTGCTCGGCCGGCGCGAGGTCGAGCTCGTCGACGGCAGCCTTCATGTGTAGCAGCCACCGGTCGCGGGCTGCGGGATTGACCTTGAACCTGGCATGGCGCATGCGCAACCGCGGGTGTCCGCGCTGCTCGGAGTACGTGCCCGGGCCGCCCCAGTACTGCTCGAGGAACATCCGCAGCCGTTCCTCCGCGCCGGCCAGGTCGGGTTCGGGGTAGATCGGGCGCAGGACCGGATCCTCCGCGACGCCTTGGTCGAACCGGTGCACGAGGCGCCGGAACGTCTCGTGCCCGCCGACGGCGTCGTAGAAGGTGTCGACCTGTTCGCTCACAGGCTCATTGTCGCAACAGACGCGGCCCATCCGGACCTCGCGGTCGGCGAGCAGGCGGGGCAGGATGGGCATCGACCCCGTGACATCGACCATCACAACGGAGGCACACGCATGGCCGCGACCCGTATCGCCACCACGCATTGGGAAGGCTCCTTGTTCGAGGGTGCCGGTCAGGTCTCGCTCGACTCGTCCGGGCTCGGGACGTACGACGTCACCTGGGCCGCGCGCACCGAGCAGCCCGACGGCCGCACTTCCCCGGAGGAGCTCATCGCGGCGGCGCACTCGTCGTGTTTCTCGATGGCGCTGTCGAACGGGTTGGCCAAGGCGGGCACGCCGCCCACGTCGTTGGAGACGAAGGCCGAGGTCACGTTCCAGCCCGGCGAAGGCATCACCGGCATCCACCTGACGGTTCGCGGGGACGTTCCCGGCATGAGCGCCGACGACTTCGTGGCAGCAGCCGAGGAGGCGAAGGTGGGCTGCCCGGTAAGCCAGGCCACCAAGGGCACCACGATCACCCTGGACGCGGCCCTCGCCTAACCCTCCTGGGGTGGTCGGCTCGGCACCACCTGGGGTATCTGCACGCCCTCGGCGTCGAAGACCCGCTTGATCCGCTCGCGGAGCTCGCGGGCGATCTTCCACTGCTGCAGCGGTTCGGTCTTCACCACCACCCGCAGGACGACGGAGTCGGCGGCCAGGTTCTCCACCCCCACGACCTCCGGCTCCTCGAGCACGTACGGCTCCCACTCCGGGTCGGCGGCGAACTCGGCGACCAGGTCCGCGAGCAGCCGCTCCACCCGCGCGATGTCCTCGTCGTACGCGATCCTGACGTCGAGGACGGTCCTGGCCCAGCCGTGGCTGGAGTTGCCGACCCGGACGACCTCGCCGTTACGGACGTACCAGACCGTGCCGTCGACATCGCGCAGGCGCGTGACGCGCAGGCCGACCGCTTCGACCGTGCCGGTCGCCTCGCCCATGTCGATGACGTCGCCGACGCCGTACTGGTCCTCGAGGAGCATGAAGATGCCCGACAGGAAGTCCTTGACCAGGTTCTGCGCCCCGAAACCGAGGGCGATGCCGGCGATACCGGCGGAGGCGAGTAGCGGTCCGATCGGATAGCCGAGGATGTCCAAGGCCATCACGACCACGATCACGCTGATGACGGCCGTGACGATGCTCTTGAGCAGCGAACCCAGTGTCGTGGCGCGCAGCGCCCGCCGTTCGGAGTAGATGCCGGTGCCCCCGAAGACCACCTTCGCCGCCCGGCGGGAGCCGAGCAGGCGCTCCGGAGGCTCGGCCTGGACGGCCCTCATCACCAGCCGGTCGATCATGCGATGGACGAGGTACCGGACCACGACGGCCAGTACCAGCAGAGCGGCAAGCCTCAGCGGGTTGCCGAGAAGCACGTCGCCCCACCACTCGTTGCTGAAGCGTTCCGGCGTGTCGATCACCGGTTCACGCTATCCGCGAGGTGGGTGGAGAGGAACGCAGCTCGTCGGCTCCCAGGTCGACCGTGCGGGAGACGGCCCGTGCGCCGTGCCCGACCTCGCCCTCCGCCCGGATCAGGATCGGCTCGCTCGGGCTGGGCGCTGGTGGCGCGCCTGGAGTGCCGCGCACATCTTGCGGGCGTGCATCGGGTCGACCCGGGTGTCGCCGTCGAAGACGGTGAACAGCACCGCCGGGTACGCCACGCCGTCGCGGACGTGGTGGTACGGCGAGTACGCCAGCAGCCAGCCGAGCTCGTCGGGATCGTCGGCCGTGCCGTACTCGTCGTTCCAGGTCGCGCCGAGCCCGAACTTCTCGTAGCGGACCATGTCCAGCAGCGGCGCCGAGCAGACCACGGCGCGGAAGAGCTCGGGCCGCTGGGTGAGCGCGGCACCGACGAGCAGCCCGCCGTTGGAGCCGCCGCTGATCGCCAGCTGCTCGGGCGTCGTCCAGCCGCTCGTCGACGAGCTACTCGGCCGCGGCGTGGAAGTCGTCGAACACGTTCTGCTTGTGGCTCGCGCATGCCGGCCCGGTGCCAGTCCTCGCCCTCCTCGCCGCCGCCCCGCAGGCCGGCGACCGCGTACACGCCGCCGGCCTCGACCCAGGCCAGGATGCTCGCCGAGTAGCGCGGGCGTGAGCGGCGACCCCGAAGCCGCCGTAGCCGTAGAGGACCGTCGGCCGCGGATGCGACGGATGCGCTGGTCGGCTCGTCGTCGCCGGCCGGCGACACGATGACCATGCGGACCTCGGTGCCGTCCTTCGACCGGTAGCGTCACCTGCTCCGAGCGCGACGGCCGGCACGTCGACGGCGCCGGGCGGTCTGGCCCACGTCGTCGTCTCGCCGGTGCGCGCGTCGTAGCGCTAGCACGCTGGTCGGCGTGCGTGTGGTCGGTGTAGCCGAACCAGGCCTCGTGGCCGCCCTCGGGCCGTTCGGACAGTCCGCCGACCTGCCCAGGCCGGGCAGCGGCGACTCGTCCACGCCGCTCGCCGGTGCGCGAGGTCGTGGACGGTGATCTCGCCGACCGCGTGCCGGGTCCAGGCGGCGCAGCAGCACCGGCCGGTCGAGCTCGGACCGTCGAGGATCGCGTAGTCCTCGAGGACCGCCTCGGGTCCTCGGCCAGCAGGTCGCGCCAGTCGTCGGACGCCGGCGCGGTCGGGTCGGTGACCGCCAGCCGTCCCCGCGGCGCGTCCCGGTCGGTGAACACGTACAGCCGGCCGTCGCGGCCGACGTGCGGGTACGGTCCGCGCGTCGACGCCCTCCTGGACCGGCTCGAGCTCGCGGCGCCTCGAGCGTCGGACGTCGTGCAGCTCGGCGAGCCACACGTCGTTGCGCGGCGCCGTTCCCTGCGCGGCGCGTGACGCATCAGCCAGCGCCCGTCGCGGCTGACCGACACGCCGTAGTAGTTGGTCTTGTCCAGGCCGGCGCCGAAGATCTCGACGTCCTCGGCCGGGTCGGTGCCGACCCGGTGCAGCCAGACCCGGCGGTGGAACTGCTCCTCGCCGGCCGGCACGTCGTTCGGGGGCAGCCGCCGGACGTAGTAGTACGCCTTGCCGTCCGGGCAGCCACGCGATCGGGGAGTAGCGCGCCCGGTCGATCGGGCCGTCGACGTCCTGGCCGGTCGCCACGTCGAGCACGCGCAGGACCGACTCCTCCGTGCCGCCGTCGGACAGCTGGTAGGCCAGCAGGTCGCCCTCCTTGTGACGGCTGCCAGGCGTCGAGCGTCGTCGTACCGCTGCGGGTCGATCGACGATCGGGTCGACCAGGACGCGCTCCGTTCCGTCGGAGTCCACGGTCAGCAAGATGGCGTGCTCCTGGTCGCCGTTCGCGGCGCGAGTAGAATGCCCGCCCACGCCGCCACGCCGGAGACCCGACCGAGCCGGCCCTGAGCAGGTCGGCGAGCCTCGCGCGGTAGTCCTCCACAGTGCTCCAACGCGCGCGGTGTGCCGCGAACAGGTCTGCCTGCATCCGCGACCATTCGACGGTCGCCGGATCGGCCGGATCCTCGAGACGCCGGTAAGGGTCGGCGACGGTCCTCCCGTGCAGGACGTCGGCGTCGTCACCTCGAGGGGCGTTCGGATATGTCACGCGGGCCGGCTCGTGGTCATCGAGATGAGCAGCTCGGCGCCGATCTCGGCGTTGGTCGGGTGCTCGTCCAGTGCCGCGAGGACTTCCGCTTCCCTGGCCGATATGCCCGATTCAGCCAGGACCCCCGTGTCGGCCATGCCTGCCATTGTGCCCACGGCCCGAGGCCGGTGCCGCCGTCGGTGGTGGTTTCCGTGGTCGCGGCCTCTCGTCATCCGAGGTGCTGCATCCTTGGGTGATGAGCCAGCCGCAGATGCGCGTCTCGATGCCCGACGAGCAGGTCCCAGGCGTGTACGCCGATTTCGTGAGCGTGTGGCACACCGGTGACGTGTTCACGTTCGACTTCGCGGCGCTGGCCCGGCCGCCCACGACCGTCGAGGGCGACGACGGCCGCCCGGTGACAACCGCGCAGGCCCGGATCGTGGCCCGGGTCCGGGTGCCGCCGAGTCAGGTGTTCGAGATCATGAAGGCGCTCGAACGGCAGCTCACCGCCTGGGAGCACGAGACCGCCCGCCGCACGAAGCCGGCGACACCGCCCGAGCAGTCGTAGTCAGTCGCGGCGGTGGCCGACGAACAGCTCGCGCGGCGTCCGGTCCCCGGTGGTCTGCTCGGCGACAGGTTCGGGCTCGAATCCCGCCTCGGCGAGCAGGTGGAGCCAGACGTCGCGGCTGAACAGTCCGGTGCGATGTGTCTCATGGTGCTGGCACTCGGGGTTGAGCCGTCGCGACACGGCGATCATCTCCTCCGGGAGTGAGATGAGCGGCCACCACACCGCCCCCCGTAGGGTCACCCACGTGGTGCAGGAGACCTGGGCTGCCGGCGACGCGTACGAGGCGTACGTGGGGCGATGGAGTCGCCACGTCGCGGAAGCGTTCCTGCACTGGCTGGACGTGCCCACGGGCCGGCATTGGCTCGACGTGGGCTGTGGCACCGGGCGCTGACGGCGACCGTGCTTGCAATGGCCGAGCCGGCGCAGGTCGTCGGCGTGGACCCTTCCGAGGGATTCCTCGCCGATGCTCGTGCTCGGGTCACTGACCCGCGGGCAATCTTCCACGCCGGTGACGCGCGATCGCTTCCGCTGCCCGACCACCGCTTCGACGCCGTGGTCAGCGGGCTGATGCTGAACTTCGTACCCGACCCGCGCCGCGCCGCGGACGAGGTCGCAGCGGCAGTCACCACACCGGGCGGAATCGCCGCGGCCTATGTCTGGGACTACGCCGACGGCATGTCGATGATGCGGTATTTCTGGGACGCCGCTGCCGCCCTCGACGACGCTGCAGCCGAACTCGACGAGGGTCGCCGCTTCCCGCTGTGCCGGCCAGAACCGCTGGCCGAGCTGTGGTCGGATGCCGGCCTGGATGAGGTGATGGTGCAAGCGATCGAGGTGGCGACCGTGTTCGCCGATTTCGACGACTACTGGAGGCCGTTCCTGGGCGGCCAAGGTCCGGCACCCGGGTACGCCATGTCGCTGACCGAGGAGCACCGTCGGGCCCTCCGCGACCTGCTGCGTCTCCGGCTGCCCTCCGGCCCGGACGGGTCCATTCCACTCACGGCCCGGGCCTGGGCGGTCCGGGGCCTCGTCAGAGGCTAGCCAGGTCGTTCTCGGCGGTTGATCAGCCGCCTGAACACGGCACGTTCGGCGGCGGTCCAGGCGGTGCTGGCCAGCAGGTAGAGGCCGGCCGCGAGTGGCACGAACGCCGCAACGAGGATCGTCGCGAAGGGTAGGAACCGCACCACCGTGGCGCCGGGCGTGTCGCTGTCGAACGGTGTGTTCAGCCGCCACGCGAGCCAGGCCACGACGGCGAGCAGGGAGAAGAGGCCGGCGAAGACCAGCAACCCCTGTCCACCGGTCGAGGCCAGGTGAGCGCCGAGTGGCACCCCGGCCAGCACGTGGGCGAGCAGGGCGTTGGCATGTCCGCCGACCTCGCGGACCAGGAACAGCCCGTACAGCACGCTGAAGATCGGAGCCTGGGCAAGGGCGGGGAGGCAGCCGGCCAGCGGAGAGCCTCCCTGCTCGGCGTAGAGGGCGTTCATCTCCCGGCGCAGGCGCTCGGGATCGTGGCGATAGCGGCGCTGGAGCTCCCGCAGCCTCGACGCCAGCCGGGCGCGCGAATGCTCGCCGCGGGCCTGCGCGTAGCCCAGCGGCAGCAGGAACACGCGAACCATGAACGTCAGCAGGACAATCGCGATGGCGGCGCTCGTGGCGCCGAGGACCGGGGTCAGGAGAGAGGTCAGACTGGTGACGACGGTGTAGAGCGCTTCGATGGCGGCGGCGATCGGGGGAAAGGAGTACATGGGTCAGCCCCTCGTCGTGAAGAAGTGGTCGACGAGATGGGCCGTACGGCAACGGCCTGTGACTACGACGTTGCTACGCGGCCCTGGGCGGGGTAGTGGGCGCTCGAGGCAGCGGACGTCCGGCGGTGCTGGGATCGCGCAGGCGCAGGAAGGGCTCGTGTTCGACTCGGTGCCGGGTCCAAACGACGCTGGCAGCGACGGCCGCTGGCGGGAATCGCCGATGGATGACGACGAGCGCGAGGAGAAGAACGGCAGCGGTCAGGCTCGCCAACGTCAGCATGACGGCCGGGCTGCTCGAAACCTCGGCGGCCACGCCGACGCCGCTGATCAACAGCGCGCAGAACACCACGACCGGTGGCACGGGTCCAGCGTACGCGGCTGTGTCCGTATGGCCGTGGCTCACTCGACTTGACATCGTTCGAACATGTGTTCGAAAGTAGTGCATGTCCGCTTTCGCCCTTCGAACTCCGGTCGAGGAGGCACCGCAGGCTGACACGCTGGCGGTGCTTCCTGCGCTGCAGAGCCTGGTGCCGGGGCTACGGCGTGGGCAGGTGGTGTCGGTCGACGGCGGGGGATCGCTGCCGTTGGCCCTCGCGGCCGGAGCATCCGCGGAAGGCGCGTGGTGCGCGGTGGTCGGCATGCCGGAGTGCGGCGTCCTGGCCGCGTCCAACATGGGGGTGGATCCCGGCGGCTGTTGCTGGTGGACGAGCCGGGCGGGCGCTGGCCCGAGGTGGTGGCCACCTTGCTGGGCCCGGTCGAGGTGGTGCTGCTCCGCCCGTCGGCCCGCCCGTCGGTAGTCGAGGTTCGACGCCTGACGGCACACGCCCGCCGGCACGGTGCCGTCCTGGTGGTGGCGGGCGCCTGGCAGGGCGCATACCTGCGGTTACGGGTTGCCTCGTCGTTGTGGACCGGGCTCGGCGACGGCCACGGGCACCTGCGCGGCCGCCGGGTGCAGGTGGTCGCGGAGGGGAAGGGCCGGCCCCGGGCGGCCTGGCTGTCGGCTTCCGGATCCGGACGGCAAAGTCCGGCATCCGCGGGCCTGGCTGCGGTTGAGGCCGGTGCCGAGGTCGTCGAGACGGGCGTCGAACCCGGTGTCGAGCCCGATGGGGAGCTTCCGACGGAGGTGGCCGGGTGAGCTGGGCCCGCACGCTGGTGGCGTGGTGTCCGGACTGGCCCGTCGTCGCGGTGGGCGCCGACGCCGCTACCCCGGCTGCCGTGGTGTCCGGCGGCCGGATCACCGCATGCACGGCGGCGGCCCGGGAGTCCGGCGTGCGTCGTGGTCAGCGGCTGCGCGACGCCCAGCGGCGTTGCCCGGTCCTCTCGGTTCACGCCGAGGACCCGGAGGGCGAGGCCCGGTGCTTCGAACAGGTCGCAGCGGTCGTGGAGTCGTTCTGCCCACGGGTCGAGGTGGTACGACCGGGGTTGTGCGCGGTTCCGGCGCGGGGTCCGGCCCGCTACTTCGGCGGCGAACAGGTGCTGGCCGACCTGATCCGCGAGGCGGTGGTCCTGCGCGGGTTCGAGTGTGCGGTGGGTGTCGCCGACGGAGTCTTCGCGGCGGCTCTGGCCGCCCGGAAGGGCCCCGCCGGAGTCGTGGTTCCGGTCGGTGAGGCGGCTCGGTTCCTCGCTCCGTACCCGGTTTCCGTGCTGGATGTGGCCAGGACACTGCCTGACCTCGATCTGGTAGGCCTGCTCGGCCGGCTGGGCATCCGCACCCTCGGCGAGTTCGCCGCGCTACCGGCCGGCAGCGTGCTGACCCGGTTCGGGGTCGACGGCGCCGTCGCGCACCGGCTGGCCAGTGGTCTCGAACCCCGACCGCCGGCCACCCGGCCGCCGGGCGAAGACCTGACTGCTGTGATGAGGCTGGACCCCCCTGTCGAACAGTCCGAGCCGGTGGTCTTCGTCGCCAAGAGCCTCGCCGACGAACTGCACGCGAACCTCGCCGCCCGAGGGCTGGCCTGCGTCCGGGTCGAGGTGGAGGTGTCGACCGAGGACGGGCGCAGCCGGTCGCGGCTGTGGCGCCACGACGGTCTGCTGTCGTCGACGGCCGTGGCCGAGCGGGTGCGCTGGCAGCTCGACGCGTGGCGTACCGACGCACCCGGGTCTCCAGACGCGCTCGTCGGTGGGGTGGTGTCGTTGCGCCTGTCGCCCGACCAAGTGGTCGTCGACAGTGGCCGCCAGCTTGCGCTGTGGGGCCAGGCCACCGTCGACGACCGGGTCGAGCGGGTAGCGACCCGCCTGCAGGCCATGCTCGGGCACGCGGCGGTGACGGTGCCGATGTTCGCCGGTGGCCGGGGCCCGGGGAGCAGGTGCTTCGGGTTCCCTGGGGCGACCGGCTGGAACCACGCTTGTCCGCTGCCGGGCCGTGGCCGGGCCGGGTGCCTTTGCCGGCTCCCGCCGTGGTGCATCCCTCGCCGGTACCGGCTGCGGTGACCGACGCTGCTGGGCAGCCGGTCACTGTGAGCGGGCGCTGCGAGGTCTCGTCGCCACCGTGCCGGCTCTCCGTCGACGGCGGTCCTGCGCTGGTGGTGACGGGCTGGACCGGCCCGTGGCCCACCCTCGAGCACTGGTGGGATGCCGGGGCTCGCACGCCGGGCCGCCCGCTTCCAGGTGACCACCGACGACGGACGGGGGTGGCTGCTCGTCGTCGATCGCGGCCGATGGCGGGTGGAGGCTGTCCACGACTGAGGGGCTTGCATCCGGTACCCAGGTACAGGTTTATCATGCTCGTATGAGCACGACATGGGTGCCGAGGCCTGCACGCTTCCGACGGTCGAGCAGCCGCTTCGGATGGCGGAGTTCGACGAGCTGCTCGCCGAGTCGGTGCGGCGCGTTGAGGCGGAACCGGGCCGACTGCGGCTGGAGCTGGACTCGTCGCCGACGATCGCCGGGCGGGCGGCGCACCTTGCAGCGCGCGAGACGGTCTGCTGTTCGTTCTTCACCTTCACCCTGACCGTGGCGGACGGCATGCTCTGGCTGGAGATCACAGCGCCAGAGGGCCACGGTGACGTGCTCGACGCGCTGGCGGCTCGCGCGTCCGCCGGAGCACGGTCGTGACCGCGTTGCGCAGCGGTCAGCTCGCCGTCGCGGCCGGTGTGAATGCGCAGACGCTTCGGTACTACGAACGCCGCGGCTTGCTCGCGACGCCACAGCGCACGCTGGGCGGACATCGGCTGTACCCGGCGGAAGCCGTGACGAGGCTTCGGGTGATCAAGGCGGCACAGCGGCTCGGGTTCACCCTCGACGAGATCTCCGAGCTGCTCGACGCGGCCCGGCATCGCCACGACGGCGACGTGGATCTCGGCTTGCAAAAGCACGCAGCGGCAAAGCTGCTGGAGATCGAGTCGAAGATCGCTGATCTCGGCGTGATCCGCGACACGCTGCGGACAGCGCTGGACGCGGGCTGCGACGACCTGGTCGCTTGCGCGGGCACTCCCGGATGTCCGCTGCCATTTGCCGACCTCGCCGGTGCGCATCGCGAGACGGTATTGGCGTGACGTGGCCGTCGTCCGCTCGATCCTGCTGTTCGTTCGGCGCCTGAGGCAAGTCAGTCCTTTGACCACCTGATTGCTGTCCACAAGGTCCGGGCACGGAGTCGCGGTTGTCGGTGGACGTGGGTATTCTCGAACACATGTTCGAATCTCAGTCGCGCGACCAGACGGTTGCTGGTGACGCGATCGACTACGGCTACGTGGAGACGCTGGCACCGGGGGCGGTCGATCCGGTCCGGCTGGCCGCGTTGGTGGCGGGCTTGGACGCCGGGGGCGAGCCGCTCGATCCTGCGGAGTTCGCACTGTACGGCCCGGAGCCAGGAGTGGATCCCGCGAAGCTGTTCCGGCCGGGTGAGGCGGCGGGTATGCAAATGGTCCCGCGCAACGGTTCAGGCACCGTGGACGGTCCCCTCGAGCCGGCGGTGCTGGTCCCGGTGCGAGCGCCGGGTCTGGAGGGCATGCCTCCGGGACCAGCGCTGGCCGGGGCGCTCGAGGCCGCGGACCTGTCCACGATGGGTGCGTACGAGCTGGTGGAGGCGATAGCCGCATGGCAACGCATCGCCTCGTGGGCGACCGCCCGGCAGGCCACGGCGATCGCGGAGCTGTCCCGGCGGGTCGAGATGCGTCCACTCGCGGGCGGGCGCCAGATCGAGTCGATGTCATCGCAGCGGATCACCGCGATGGAGGTCGCAGCTCGGCTGTGCCTGACCCCGGCCAGCGGGGAGAACATCGTGGGTCGATCGCTGTGTCTGGTCGACACGTTGTCCGGCACGCATGCCGCCCTGGCCGATGGGCGGATCGACATCCGGCGGGCCGAGGTCGTCGCCGACGAGCTGCGCCGGCAGGAGCCCACTGTGGCGCGGCGAGTCGAGGCCGACGTGCTCGGCCGGGCCGATCGGTTGACCGCGCCGCGGCTGCGTCGGGCGGTCAAGCAGTCGTTGCACCGGCTGATTCCCGACACGATGGAGCAACGCCACTCCGCCGCCGCGGCGGAACGGTTCGTCCGCTTCACCCCAGCCGCGGACGGGATGGCGTGGCTGGAGGCCTATCTGCCGGCAGACGATGCCGCGGCGCTGAACACGTCTCTGGATGCCGCGGCGGCGGCGATGAAGCGCACGTGGTCTGACGACGGGCGCACCAAGGCTCAGCGGCGGGCCGACGCGTTGTCACAGATGGGCTGGATCGCCCTGAGCACGGGTCGGCTGGGTGGCTGCGTTCGTGGACAGCGGCTCGACGGCCGACACCGGCGGCCGGTCTCGGTCCAGGTCACCGTCGCCGCGACCACCCTGATCGGGCTGGACGGACGCTCCGGCCAGTTGGCCGGCTACGGGCCGATCCCGGCGTCGGTGGCCCGCCGGCTGGCCGCCGTAGGCACCTGGCGGCGGCTGCTCACCGATCCCGTGTCCGGGGCCGTCCTCGACTACGGGCGGACACGGTACGAGCCGCCGCAGAGACCTGGTCGACCACGTCCTGACCCGGGACCAGACCTGCCGCGGGCCTACCTGTGACCGCGCCGCCGCAGGCTGCGAAACCGACCACACCACGGCGTACCCGGCCGGCCCGACCGCCGCTGGCAACCTCGGCGCACTGTGCAAGCCCCACCACCTCGCCAAACACCACACCCGATGGCGGGTCAGACAGCCGGCGCCGGGTCGGTTCGAATGGATCAGTCCCACCGGGCACACCTACATCGTCGAACCCGAACCGATCGGCCCGGCCGGTGATCCCGCACCACCCCGAGCTCGACGTCCCTCCGTTCTGAGCCGGCGCTGGAACGATCATGGGCTGGAACAATCCACCGATCCCCTGGAAGGAGTTCGAGCGTCGGCTGTCCTGGGGCTCGAACAGAGCTGACGGGCAAGCTTCGCAAGAGGGCGCGCGGGTCATACCGCTACCGCGGAGACCTCCGGTCGACGGGCCAGAACCGGATCCACCCGGTGCGACATCTCCCGCTGCGGATGGGCCCGCCTGGGCGGAGCTGCACTGCCACTCGTCGTACAGCTTCCTCGACGGCGCCAGCGATCCGGACGCCCTGGTGGCCGAGGCGGTCCGGCTCGGGGTCGAAGCGCTGGCGGTCACCGACCACGACGGCATGTACGGCGTGGCCCGGCTGGCCGAGGCGGCGCGAGAAGTCGGGCTGAAGACCGTCTTCGGCGCGGAACTGAGCCTCGGCCTCTTCCAACGGCAGAACGGCGTCCCTGACCCCGAAGGCAGCCACCTGTTGGTCCTGGCCCGGCGCGGCGAGGGGTACGGCCGCCTGGCGAGTGCCATCACCACGGCGCAGATGCGCGGGGGAGAAGGGCAGTCCGGCCTACGATCCAGCCGAATTGGCGAGTGCCCACGACGGCCACTGGGCCGTTCTCACCGGTTGCCGCAAGGGCGCAGTGCCGGCAGCTCTTGCCCGCGACGGGCCGCAGGCGGCCGAGCGTGAGCTGCGTGGACTGGTCGAGATGTTCGGAAGGGAGAACGTCTACGTCGAGCTGGTCGACCACGACCAGCCGCTCGACGACGCCCGCAACGACGCGCTGTTCGTGCTGGCACACCGGGTGGGGGTGGGTGTGGTCGCGTCGAACAACGTCCACTACGCGACCCCGGCCGACGCACCGCTGGCTCAGGTGCTCGCGGCGGTACGGGCCCGGCGCAGCCTCGACGAGATGACCGGCTGGCTGCCGGCGAACGGCACCGCCTACATCCGCTCCGGCCGTGAGATGGCCGATCGGCTGGCCCGGTTCCCCGGCGTCCGCGAGGCGACGGTCGCCCTGGCGCACGACTGCGCCTTCGACTTCAAGGTGATCGCCCCCGAGCTGCCCCCACGCAAGCTCGGTGAAGGGCACACCGACGCGAGCTGGCTGCGGCTGAAGGTCCAGGAGGGCTTCCAGGAGCGCTACGTCAAGGCTGGCAAGCCGGACCTCGACAAGGTGCGCAAACAGTTGGATGACGAGCTCGAGGTAATCGAGCGGCTGAACTTCCCCGGTTACTTCCTCATCGTCTACGAGATCACCCAGTTCTGCGAGGAGAAGGGCATCCTCTGCCAGGGGCGAGGCTCAGCGGCCAACTCGGCAGTCTGCTATGTGCTGGGCATCACCGCCGTCGACCCGATAGCGAACAACCTGCTCTTCGAGCGGTTCCTCACCGATGCCCGGACCGGCCCGCCCGACATCGACGTCGACATCGAGAACTCCCGCCGCGAAGAGGTCATCCAGCACGTCTACCAGACCTACGGACGCGACCGCGCTGCCATGGTGGCCAACGTCAACACCTACCGTCCGAAGATGGCGGTGCGCGACGCCGCTCGGGCGCTCGGCTACAGCCAGGGCCAGGCCGACGCGTGGAGCCGCCGGGTCGACTACCGCATCGGCCCGCAGGTGGGTCCCCGCGGCGAGAAGGAGCCGGCCCCGCCGTTGCCCGCGGACGTCAGAGACGACGACGAGATGCCCGAGTTGCTCTCCGCCGTCGTCGAACGGATGCTGCGCCTGCCACGGCACCTGTCCATCCACTCCGGTGGAGTGGTCCTGTGCGACCGGCCGATCGGCGAGGTCTGCCCGGTCGAGTGGGCGACGATGCCCCAGCGCAGCGTCCTGCAGTGGGACAAGGACGACTGCGCCGCCGGTGGGCTGGTCAAGTTCGACCTGCTCGGCCTGGGCATGCTCTCGGCCTTGAGCGAGGCCTTCGCGCTCGTCCGCGATCACCACTCCGAGACGCTCGACCTGCGTTCGCTCCCCGCTGACGATCCAGCCGTCTACGACATGCTCGGCGACGCCGACTCGGTCGGGGTCTTCCAGGTGGAGTCCCGCGCCCAGATGGCCACCCTCCCCAGGCTGCGGCCCAGGAAGCTCTACGACCTCGTCGTCGAGGTGGCGCTGATCCGGCCGGGCCCGATCCAGGGCGGCTCGGTCCACCCGTACATCAGGCGGGCCAACGGTAAGGAAGACGCCACCTATCCGCATCCGCTGATGGAGCCGGCCCTGGAGCGGACGAAGGGCGTTCCGCTGTTCCAGGAGCAGATGATGCAGCTGGCCATCGACTGCGCCGACTTCGACGGCACCGAGGCCGACCAGCTCCGCCAGGCCATGAGCTCCAAGCGCTCCACCGCGCGGATCGAACGGCTGCGTGACCGGCTTCTCTCCGGCATGGCCAAGAAGGGCATCCCGGCCGACGTGGCCGAGGACATCTACGGCAAGCTCTTCGGGTTCGCCAGTTATGGGTTTCCCGAGTCCCACGCGTACAGCTTCGCCTACCTGGTCTACGCCAGCGCCTTCCTCAAGCGCTACTACCCTGCGGCCTTCACCACGGCGCTGCTGAACAACCAGCCGATGGGTTTCTACGTCCCGCAGACGCTGATCGCCGACGCTCGCCGCCACGGCGTCGAGGTCCGTGGTGTCGACGTCAACGCCAGCGATGCCAAGGCGACGCTCGAGGAGCCGGTTCCGGTTCCGCCCGGCCTGGCTCATGCGCCGCAGAAGCCGCAGCCGGCGATCCGGCTCGGCTTGTCGACCGTCCGCAACCTGGGCGACGACGTCGCGCAGGCGATCGCCGACGGCGGTCCGTACGCCGACCTCGACGACCTGGTGCGACGCGTGCACGTGCCGCTGCCCGCTCTGGAGGCGCTGGCGACCGCCGGTGCCTTCGGCTGCTTCGGGCTCGAGCGGCGTGAGGCGTTGTGGGCGGTCGGTGCCTTGGCCGACACGCGTCCCGACCAGCTTCCGGACACCACGCCCGGGTCGAGTGCACCGCCGCTGCCCCGTGATGACCGCCACCGAGATGACCTTCGCCGATCTGTGGTCCACCGGCTCCTCCCCGGACAGCCACCCCGTCCAGCACGTCCGGGCGAGGCTGGATGGTTGGGGTGCCCTCCCGGCTGACGCGCTCAAAGACGTCGAGAACGGCAGCCGGGTGCTGGTGGGGGGCCTGGTAACCCACCGGCAGCGTCCGCCGACGGCCGGCGGCGTCGTCTTCCTGAACATCGAGGACGAGACCGGCATGGTCAACGTCATCTGCCCGCAACGCACCTGGGAGCGCCAGCGACGCATCGCGCTCGACTCCGCGGCGCTGGTGGTCGACGGAACGCTGGAGTGCCAGGACGGCGCCATCAACCTGCTCGCCCGGCGGCTGGCACCACTGCGGATCAGCGGCCAGGTCCCCAGCCGCAATTTCCGGTGAAGGTAACCTCGACCGCCGTGCGCCTCGTCATCGCCCGCTGCCAGGTCGACTACGCCGGGCGACTGACCGCCCACCTTCCGATGGCGATCCGCCTGATCCTGGTCAAGGCCGACGGCTCGGTGTCGATCCATGCCGATGACCGCGCCTACAAGCCGTTGAACTGGATGAGTCCGCCCTGCCGCCTCGAGGCAGCGGACGCGGTCTGGACGGTGAGCAACCCGGCCGGCGAGCGGCTGGTCATCACCATCGACGAGATGCTCCACGACAGCGAGCACGAGCTCGGCGTCGATCCCGGCCTGGTGAAGGACGGGGTCGAGGCACACCTGCAGGAGCTGCTCGCGGAGCACGTCGAGACACTCGGTGCCGGCTGGCGGCTGGTCCGACGTGAGTACCCGACGGCGATCGGCCCGGTCGACCTACTCTGCCGCGACGACGACGGCGTGACGGTCGCCGTCGAGATCAGAGAAGGGGCGAGATCGACGGCGTCGAGCAGCTGACCCGGTATCTGGAGCTGCTCAACCGCGACCCGCTTCTCGCCCCTGTCCGCGGGATGTTCGCCGCACAGGAGATCAGGCCCCAGGCGCGCACACTCGCCCGCGACCGCGGCATCGTCTGCCTCACCGTCGACTACGACGGCCTTCGCGGCCTCGACGACCCGGCCGCCCGACTGTTCTGACGCTAGCCGCCGCCGCAGCCGCACGCCCCGCCGCAGCAGCCGCCGCCCGCCGAGACCGCGGGGGCAGCGGCGCCGGCCCGTCCGGTGAGCGCGACCGTCGTGAGCAACTTGACGGTGTCGTCGTGGCCCTCGGGACAGACCGCGGGAGCCGCGGAGTCGGCCATCGGCCGAGACAGCTGGAACGTCGCGCCGCATGCACGGCAGCGGTAGTCGTATCTCGGCATGGCAACAGCATATGCAGCCGCATGCCTGGCTGCGGCCTGGGTAGGTGGCGTGGTGGAGCTCGGTAGGAAGGAGTCCCGCCCATGCCCAAGACCACAAAGAGCGGCAATCCGAAGAAGGAGGAGCTGCCGAGCACCGTCCGGCGCTCCGACGCGAAGGCGCAGCGGACCTTCGCCGAGGCGCACGACGCCGCAGCCGAGCAGTACGGCGACGAGGAACGTGCCCACCGTGTCGCGTTCGCGGCGCTGAAGCACACCCACGAGAAGGTAGGGGACCGCTGGCAGCCGAAGGACGGCGCCGGGCCATCGGATCGACAGGCCGAAGGTGGCGTCGGGACCCGGCGGAAGACCGCGGGGGGAGTCGATGCCAACGCGTCCAAGGCACATCTGATGGACCTGGCGAAGCGACTCGGCGTCCGAGGTAGGTCGCGGATGACCAAGGCCGAGCTCGTCGACGCCCTGCAGACGGCCAACGACCGGGCGACCGCGAAGGCGCGCGGCGACCGCTCGTGACCGTAGCGCCACGGGCAGCCGTCTGGTGCCCAGGGTCGTCGGCGACAATGGCGGCATGTCGCGCCGCCGTCCAGCTCGTCAGGCCGCGCCGCGTGACGGCGCCGACGCGATCGAGGCCTGGCCCGACGGCGATTGGATCGTACGCCGGCTCACCGGCAGCTCGGCAACGAAGCCCTACCGGTGCCCCGGGTGTGATCAGCTGATCCCGCCCGCGACGCCGCATGTCGTCGCGTGGCCGGTCGAGGGCGGCACCCTCTCCGGTGGTGGAGCGGGGGAGCGACGGCACTGGCATGCGACGTGCTGGCGAAACCGGGACCGCCGCGGCCCCCGCTGACCGTCGCACTACCCTCGCGTCCATGACCGTCGAGCTTGCCTATGCCGAACACGGCGGAGACCGCACGGGCACACCGGTCGTGCTCCTCCACGCGTTCCCGGTGACGAGCGCGATGTACGACGCCGTCGCGACCCGGCTGGCCGAACAGCGTCACGTCATCAGCCCCGACCTCCGCGGGTTCGGCGGATCAGGTCCTCGGCGACGACGAGCCCTCGCTCGACCTGATGGCCGACGACGTCGCCGCGCTCTTCGGCCGCCTTGACCTCGACCGGGTCGTGCTCGCTGGGTTGTCGATGGGCGGCTACGTCGCCATGGCCATGCTTCGCCGGCACCCCAAGCGGATCGGGGCCGTGGTCCTGATGGACTCCAAGGCCGCCGCTGACGCACCGCAGGCCCGCGAGAACCGCGAGCGGATGGCCCGAGCCGTCCTCGACGAAGGTCCGAGCGCCCTGCGGCCGATGCTCGAGAGCCTGCTGGGCGAGACGACGCAGCGGGACCGGCCGCAGGTTGTGACGAGATGGTCGCGCGCTGGATCGAGGCCGTGGATCCGCAGGGCGTGGCCTGGGCGCAGCGAGCCATGGCGGCGCGGCCGAGCTCGTTCCGGACGCTCGCCGACGCCCGTATCCCAGGCTTCGTGGTCGTGGGGGAGGAGAGGACACGTTGACGACCCACGACGACGCGCTGGCGATGGCGGCCGTCTTCGCACCGCAGGCCCCGGTCCACGTGATCCCTCGCGCCGGTCACCTGTCCGCGGTGGAGAACCCCGACGCCGTCGCCGGCACCCTTCGGGACGTGCTCCGGCACGTCTAGCCGGAAAGCCGTGCGCCGACGGGTTTCCCCGCCGGCGCAATGACGTCGTGCTGCCTCTACTTCTTGTGTGCCGCTGCTGGAGCGTCCTCCACGACCTCGCCGTCGATGACGTCCTCATCGTCGGCGTCTGGCCGGCCTCTACGGCGGGCGGGGTGTCCGGCACGGTCATGCCGCCGAGCAGGTTGCGCAGCTGGGTCAGGTGCCCGGTGATGCTGTCGCGCTGCCGGTTGAGCTCGGCCACCTCGCGCCTCGCGGTCGCCTGGATCCGCGACACCTCGGACTTGGCCTCGCCGAGTGACGTGTCGGCGTGGGCCTTGGCCTCGGACATGAGCTGCTCGGCATTGCGCTTCGCGCCCGAGACCAGGGCCTTGGCCTGCTCGTCCGCCTCGCGGCGAACCTGCTCGGCCCGGTCGTGGCCCGACTTCGCGCGGGCGTCGGCGTCGGCGGCACGCGCCTCGGCCTCGCTGACGAGCTTCTGGGTCTCTGTAACAGCGGCCTCATGGCGCTCGCTGTCCTCGACGCTCCGCTTGCTCGCGCTTGGCGGCGAGAGCGAGCTCGAGCTCGGTGAGCTCCTTGTCGGCTCGGCTGCGGACCTCTTCCAGGCGTGCGCCGGCCTCGGCGCGCATCTGCTCGATGTCGCGCTTCGCCGTGCCTCGCAGCTCCTCGACCTCGCGGCGGGCCGTGGCACGCAGCTCGGTGACCTCGCGCTCGGCGAGCGTCTTGAACCGGGTGAGATCGCGCTCGGCGGTGGCCCGCTTCTCGGCGGCGTCGTGCTCGATCGCGGCCCGTACCTTGGCGGCCTCGCGCTCAGCGCTCTCGACCAGGTTGGTGGCCTCGCGCTTGGCGGCCGAGCGCGCCTCTTCGGCCTCGGCTCGGGCCTCACCGATCAGTTCGTCTGCCTGGCGCTTCGCCGTGGACCGCATCTCCCCGGCGGCGTTCTCCGCGGCGGCGCGCATCTCGCGGGCGTCGACCTGGGCCTCGGCCCGCACCTTCGCCGGCCTCCGCCTCGGCTTGACCGACCAGCTCGGAGGCCTGCTCCTCGGCCAGCCGGAGCAAGTGCTCGATCCGCGCACCCAGACCCGAGTAAGAAGGCTGATCGACCTCTCGCAGCGAGGTCGTGGCCTCGGCGAGCTCTTGGCGCAGCCGGACGATCTGCTTGTCGAGCTCCTGCGTGCGGGCGCGCTGTTGGGCCAGCGCCGCCTCGAGCGTGCGTACGTGCTGCTCGACCTGCACCCGGTCGAAGCCGCGCATCACCATCGTGAACCCGCCGGTGGGCGAGCCGTCGAAGATAGACAGCCCGTCCTCGGCTGTCTCTCGTAATGTCATCGTGTCCCGTGCCTCGTCCATGATCTCCCTCGTCGGGGGTGGCGGCTCCGTCACGGATCCGCCACACGTTTGCCGAACGTGCTGATGGCCTCGAGGTGCGCTGCTCGTGTCTCCCCGTTACGGACGCCAAGCCTTCCTGGAGGCGCTAGGCAGAGTACTCCGACTTTGCCCCGTTGCCGACAGCGGCGCAGGGCGAGATCTTGCCTACGCTGTCGACATGGCCGGACTGTTCTCCGCCGTCGACCACGTCGGTATCGCCGTCGCCGATCTCGACGACGCCATCGCGTGGTACGACCGGACGTTCGGCCTCCGGGTCGTCCACGACGAGGTCAACGAGGAACAGGGCGTGCGGGAGGCCATGCTCCAGGTGAGTGACGACATGGCGGCCACGCAGATCCAACTACTCGCACCGCTTCGTCCCGACTCACCCATCGGGCGGTTCCTCGAGCGTTCCGGTCCGGGCATCCAGCAGCTCGCGTACCGGGTGGACGACATCGACGCGGCGTCGGCAACGCTGCGCGACCGCGGTGTCGAGCTGCTCTACGACAAGGCCCGGCCCGGGACCGGTGGCTGCCGGGTGAACTTCATCCACCCCAGGGACGCCGGAGGCGTCCTCGTCGAACTCGTCGAACCACCGTTCGCGTCACGGTGACTCAGGCGTCCTTGGCCAGCAGCGTGCGGCCCTCCTGCCAGCGGGCCAGCGTCCACAGCAGGTCGGAACACCGATTCAGATACGCGACGACGTGGGAGCCTTCGGCCGCGGCCGACAGGACCTCGCGCTCGGCCCGCCGCACGACGGTCCGGGCGACGTCAAGGGCCGCGGAGACAGGGTTCTCACCGGGAACGACGAAGTCCTTCGGCGGTTCGAACAGGGCGGAGGCGTCGTCGATAACGTGCTCGAGCGCGGTCACCATCTCGGCCGTGACCAGGGTCTGGCCCGGCTTGCCGCGATCGCGGCGTTCGGGATTGAGGGCGATGTCGGCCATGAGCACCCAGAGATCGCGCTCGATACCGATCAGCATGGTGTCGAGTTCGCTGCCCGGCTCCACCCCGGAACGGGCGAGCCCGACGAAGGCCTGCGCTTCGTCGACCGATCCGTACGCCGTAGGCGCGGCGGAGTCCTTCGGCACCCGCCCGCCATAGAGCAGGCCCGTCGTCCCGTCGTCGCCTCGTCGTGTGTACACCTTCATCCCGTCACTCTTGCACGGGTCGTATCGTGACGAGCGTCGAGTCGAGGAGGACGCCATGGCGGTCATCGTCGCGGGAGCCCGCACCCCGATCGGACGGCTGCAGGGTTCGCTGAAGGGATTCTCCGCCTCCGACCTGGGCGGCGTGGCGATTACCGGTGCGCTGCGGAAGGCCGGCGTCGCACCCGAGCAGGTCCAGTACGTGATCATGGGTCAGGTGTTGCAGGCGGGCGCGGGTCAGATTCCCGCGCGGCAGGCGGCCGTGAAGGCCGGCATCCCGATGACCGTGCCTGCCTTGACGATCAACAAGGTGTGCCTGTCCGGGCTCGACGCGATCGCGCTGGCCGACCAACTCATCCGGGCCGGCGAGTTCGGGATCGTCGTCGCGGGCGGCATGGAGTCCATGACTGCAGCGCCGCACCTCCTCATGGGCTCGCGTGAGGGATACAAGTACGGCGACGTGACGGTCCGCGACCACATGGCCTACGACGGCTTGTGGGACATCTTCACCGACCAGGCGATGGGAGCCCTGACCGAGGCACGCAACACCGGCGGTCTGCGTCTCTCCCGAGAGGAGCAGGACGCGTTCAGCGCGCGTTCGCACCAGCGTGCCGCCGAGGCCTGGAAGAACGGCGTCTTCGACGACGAGGTCGTGGCGGTGGAGATACCGCAGCTCAAGGGCGAGCCGGTGGTGTTCAAGGAGGACGAAGGCATCCGGGCGGACACCACTGCGGAGTCGCTGTCGCGGCTCCGGCCGGCCTTCCACGTCGACGGCACGATCACGGCGGGATCGGCGTCCCAGATCTCCGACGGCGCCTGCGCGGTCGTGGTGATGAGCAGGGAGAGGGCCGAAGAGCTCGGCCTGTCCTGGCTGGCCGAGATCGGCGCGCACGGCGTGGTCGCCGGGCCGGACTCCTCGCTGCAGAGCCAGCCCGCGGCCGCCATCCGCGCAGCCTGCGCGAAGGACGGCATCGAGCCGGCCGATCTCGACCTGGTGGAGATCAACGAGGCCTTCGCCGCCGTCGGCATCGCGAGCACCCGCGAGCTCGGTCTGGACGAGGACCGGGTCAACGTCAACGGCGGTGCCATCGCGCTGGGCCACCCGATCGGCATGTCCGGTGCCCGGCTGGTGCTCCACGTGGCCCTGGAGCTCCAGCGGCGCGGTGGAGGCACCGGCGCGGCCGCCCTGTGCGGGGGCGGCGGGCAGGGCGACGCGCTCGTCGTCCGGGTTCCGCGAGCCTGAGAGCCGGTGCCGGTGTCGGGTCGCGCCGTCCAGGACGGACGTCAGGCAGCGTCGGTCCCCGAGCTCGTCGACCGTGCCCGTGACGGCGACCCGAGGGCGGTCGCGCGGCTCATCTCGCTGGTGGAGGACGCCTCGCCGGCATTGCGCGAGATCATGGCGGGCTGGCACCCTACGCGGGTCGGGCACAGTCCTCGGGCGTGACCGGCTCGCCGGGCGTCGGCAAGTCGACCACGACATCGGCGCTGGTGACGGCGTTCCGGGCGGACGGGCGGCGGGTGGGTGTCCTCGCTGTCGACCCGTCGTCGCCGTTCTCGGGCGGAGCCCTGCTCGGCGACCGGGTGCGGATGCAGGACCATGCCACCGACCGGGTGTCTACATCCGTTCGATGGCGACCCGCGGCCACCTCGGTGGCCTGGCCTGGTCGACGCCGCAGGCGTTGCGGATCCTCGACGCGGCCGGCTGTGACGTCGTGCTGGTCGAGACCGTGGGGGTCGGCCAGTCCGAGGTCGACGTCGCCGCGCTGGCCGACACCACGCTGGTGCTGCTGGCCCCCGGCATGGGTGACGGGATCCAGGCCGCCAAGGCCGGCATCCTCGAGGTCGGCGACGTCTTCGTGGTCAACAAGGCCGACCGGGACGGCGCCGACCAGGTCGTGCGCGACCTCCGCGGGCGATCAGGCTGCGGAAAGGGCACCCGACGACTGGCGGGAACCCATCGTCAAGACCGTCGCATCGAAGGGTGAGGGCTGGACGAACTCGTGGCCGCCGTCGACAAGCACCGGGCCTGGATGGAGTCGCGGCGGGGAGCTCGACCGGCGTCGCCGGCGGCGGGTGCGCGACGAGATCGAGGCGATCGCCGTCACGGCGCTGCGGGACCGGTTCGGCGACCTGCACGGTGATGCGAGACTGGACACTCTGGCGGAGAAGGTGCTGGCGGGGCAGATCGACCCGTACGCTGCTGCTGACGAGATCCTCGCTGCGCTCTGAGCCAGGGCGGCGTGGCGGGGCGACAGATCATCCCGATTCGGGTAGAACCAAAATGCATGCATGTGATCCGGAAACCGGAGAGGACGTCTCAGTGGTGAAGAAGGTGCTGACCATCTTGGCCATCGCCTTCGCGGCGTACTACCTGCTGACGGCTCCGAGCAGTGCGGCCGACGCTGTCGGCGGCGCGTTCTCTGCACTGGCCGACGGTTTCGAGGCGCTCATCACGTTCTTCACCGAGCTGTTCTAGCGGGGCGTGCGTCGCCATGCGTACGCCCCGCGAGGTCCTGGCTGGATTGGCCGACCGGTCGGTGCGCTGGCTTGACCGGATCGCCGAGGACGGCTTGGTCCGCCTCTTCTGGTGGCGGATCAAGGGCTGGTTCGGGCACCGGATGGTGGCCCGCAAGCTGGTTCCCGGCGAGCGGGTGATCGCCGAGGTCAAGCACAGTCGCATCTTGTACGGAGTGCCGATCGCGATCGGCCTGGTCGGTCTGATCCTCGCCGTGCGGTGGCTGCCCTTCGTCTCGGCCGACTCGGCGTGGATCGCGATCGCGATCGTGCTCGGCATCCTGCTCTTCGCGTTCTACCGCTCCCTGCTGATCAGCCGGGACCGGTTCGTCATCACCGATTCCCGGGTGTTCCGGGTCTGGGGCGTGTTCACCCTCAACGAGGCGGAGATGGAGATCGTCCGGGTGCTCGACATCACTGTCGTCCGCCCGTGGTTCCTGCGCCCGTTCGCCGCCGGGCACGTCGTCTTGGAGAACGCTGCTCAGGAGCAGGGGCTGCGTGACATCCACTTCGTGCCGGATCCGCAGACGATCGCCCTGGCGATCCACCGACGCCGTCGCCAGATGATGGGCCTCGGTGGCGACGCGGACTCTGACAACCCGCCACCGATGACCCGCCCGCGGCGGCGGCGCGCTGACCACCCGCGCCGGTCGGGCCCGACCACCGCTCGGCGCCGGTGAGCCGCTCCATGCCCGAGCCGCTCGACCTCGGCTTCGACCCGATCCGCCGCGCCGCGCAGATCTGGCGTGAACGGTTCGGGCCGTCCGACGCCATGGCGGCGGCGACTTCGGTCATGCGTGTGCAGCAGCTGCTGCTGGCGGAGTTGGACCGGATCTGCCGGCCGTACGGCCTGACGTTCGCGCGGTACGAGGCGCTGGTGCTCTTGACCTTCAGCCGCGCCGGCGCACTGCCCATGGCCAAGATCGGCGAGCGGCTCATGGTGCACCCGACCAGCGTCACCAACACCATCCAGCGGCTCGAGAAGGCCGGCTTCGTCACCCGTGAGCCCAATCCACGCGACGGCCGCGGAACTCTGGCGCGGGTGACGGCGCGGGGCCGCGAGGTCGTCGACAAGGTGACCGGCGAGCTCATGGATGCCGACTTCGGCATGGCCGCCCTCGACGACGACGAGCGCGCCGCCCTCTTCGACATCCTCCGCGCCCTTCGTGTCGCCGCCGGCGACTTCCGCGAGTAGGCACCCAGCGCCGGGAAGCTCAACGGCGCACCCAGGAGTCGGGACGGTCCGCGAGCGCTCGCACGTGGGCGGGCAGTCGGTCGGCCAGCACGTCGGCCACCGTGGTCTCCTCCAGCACGTCGCGCAGGCTGGCCCGAACCGCCACCCAGACATCGGTCAGCGGCGCCGCCGGCCCCGGGTAGGACGTGTCCTCGGGCGGCCGTCCGCGAACCGCGGCGAGCGGCCCCTCGGCCGCGCGGATCACGTCGGCCAGCCGGATCTGTGGTGGTTCTCGGACCAGCCGGTACCCGCCGGCCGCACCGCGCTGGGCGTCGAGCAGGCCGGCCCGCCGCAGGTCACCGAGGATCGCCTCCAGGAACTTTCCCGGGATGTCCTGGGACTCGGCGATCTGCTGGCGGGTGGCCGAGCCCGGCAGCCGCGCCGCCAGTTCGATCACGGCACGCACGGCGTAGTCGGCGCGGGCGGTGACGTGCACGACCGCATCCAACCACCATCGACGCGGCACAGCGGCGGCCCGCCCCTACAGCCGCAACGCGCCCAGTCCTCGGCGTCGCCGGACCCCGTTGGCGATTGCACTGAAGACGCCGTCGACAACCATGCCGATGACCAAGATCACGATCATGACGGCGATCAGCCGGGGTGCATCGGCGAACTCTCTGGCGAAATGCAGGTCAGTGCCGAGCGCCGGCTTCTGCGCGATGATGACCAGCAGCTCGCCGGCCATCAGGCTGCGCCACGCGAATGCCCATCCCTGTTTCAGGCCGGCGAGGTACGCAGGTAGCGCTGCTGGCATGACCACCGAGGTATACAACGTGACACCCCGTGCTCCCAGCACCCGGGCAGCGCGAAGCAACTGGGGGGACAGGTGGTCGACGCCGGAGATCAAACCGTTCGCGATCGACGGCGCTGCACCAAGGACCACGACGAAGAGGATGGCCTCCTCGCTGATCTGGAACAACAGGATCGCGAAGGGGAACCATGCAATAGACGGCATGGTCTGAAGCCCCGTGATCATTGCTCCAACGGCGACACGAAGGACACGTACCCGCACAACGGCAAGACCCACTGCTGTCCCGATGACGATCGAGAGGGTGAAGCCGGTGGCAGCACGGCGCATGGTGGTGCCAATGGCCCGCCAGAGCTCGGCTCCTGCGATCTGATCGGCCAGCTCCCTGCCGACCGTCGCGGGATCGGGCAGGACATAGTCCGGCTTGAAGTCCGACCACGCAACGAACTGCCAGATCGCCACGGCGATCGCGAGGGCGGCCAGTTTCGGCCACGGCCGCGTCCACAGGTTGATGCTGGGAAAGCGCTGCGCCCGATCGACGCCGAGGGCAGCCTCCACGAGGGGCGGTCCCGTGCTCATGCGTCGCCTCCGGTCGTTTGAGTCTGGAGGCGATCGGTGAGCCAGCGTGCCCGTTCGCTTACCTCGGGGGAGTCGATCCGGCGCGGGCGCGGAATGTCGATCATGACGTCCACGTCGACCCGCCCAGGTGCCGGTGCCATCAGGATGACCCTGTCGCCGAGCCGAACCGCTTCGCGGACGTTGTGCGTGACGAACACGACGGTCAGGTCGCGCTCGCGCCAGATCCGCTCGATCTCGTCGTGCAGGACGTCACGGGTGAGCGCGTCCAGGGCCCCGAACGGCTCGTCCATCAGCAGCACGGACGCGTCCTGGGCCAGCGCTCGGGCGAGGGCAACGCGCTGGCGCATGCCACCGGACAGCTCGTGCGGTCGTTTGCGCTCCAGCCCGCCGAGCCGGACCAGCTCGAGCAGCTCGGCGACGCGGGCCGCGCGAGCTGCGCGCGGGACATCGGCGAGTTTCAGGGCGAGGGAGATGTTTCCTCCGACCGTCAGCCATGGGAACAAAGTCGCGTCCTGGAACATCATGGAGATGCGATGGCCACCGAGGTCGACGGTGCCGGTGGACGGCTCGTCCAGCCCGGCGAGCAGGTTGAGCAGCGTGCTCTTGCCGCAGCCGGACCGACCGAGGAGACAGACGAACTGACCGGCAGGGACATCGAGGTCCAAGCCGCCCAGGGCGACGGTCTGGTTGCTGCCTCGACCGAACGTCTTGACGACCTTCTGGACGCGGACGACGCTCCCGCCCAGCGCCGAAGCACGGGCGGGTCCGGTCTGGCTGACCGACGAGCTCATCCTGCTGAGACCGCTTCTTCGCCGTCATCCTCGAGCAGCCCGTTGAGCGCGTCGAGGTCGTACAGACCGTCCAGGTCGACCGGATCGAGAAGGCCGACCGCCTCGGCGTGCTCGGCGCCGGTCAGCAGCGACTCCGCCACGGGGTCGACCGTGAAGTCGACATTCTCCCACGCTGCAGCCAGCAGGTCTGGGTCGATCGGGTCGCCCGTCAGCGCCTCGATGGCCTGGTTGACGACGCTCTGGGCTGCCTCTGGGTCGGAGTCGATGAGCTGGATGGCCTCGCGCTCGCCCGCGATCAGCTGCTCGATCAGCAGCGGGTTCTCCTCCAGGAACTCGGTGCTGACGATCAGCTGGGTGGTGACGAACTGACCATCCGGCCACAGGTCCGCCTCGTCAACGAGCACATGCGCGCCTGCTTCGGTCACCAGCCGGGTCGCCCAGGGCTCGGGCAGCCAACCGCCGTCGATCGCACCGCCGGCGAAGGCGTTGAGCGTGTCGCCGTTCGACATCGGCGTGATGCTGACGTCGCCGCCGCCCTCTTCAGTCGTCTCGTATCCCTGCTCCTTCAGCCAGAAACGCAGCGCCACGTCCTGGGTGTTGCCGAGCTGTGGTGTCGCCAGCGTCTTGCCGACCAGGTCCTCCGGTGAGTCGATGCCCTCGCCGACGACGAGGAACGCTCCGTTGGCGGCTGCGCCCGAGACCACCCGAAGGGCCTCGCCATCGCTCTGCGCGAATCCGTTGATCGACGGGTTCGGGCCGATGAAGGTGGCATCGATGGCCCCGGCGAAGAGCGCCTCGATGGCCTCAGGGCCGGCATTGAAGGTGGTGGGCTCGAGCGTGACGTCGCCGAGGTGCTCGGCAAAGATCCCATTCTCGACGCCGATGAGGGCGGGTGCGTGGGTGAAGTTCGGAAAGTAGCCGAGCCGGAGCGTGGTGGCGGTGGCGCCCTCGCCAGCAGTCGGTTCCGTCTCGTCCCCGCCACAGCCGGCCAGCAGCATCGCCGCGGCGACAGCGAGGATTGGGGCGAGTCTGGCACGCGTCGGCACGGCCGTCCTTTCTTCGAATTACACTAAACCGATGGGAAAAGTAGCGTTGCCCGCCCTTCGGCACAAGGTCCGCAGCGAGCTTGTTTCGAGTCACGAGACGGGAGACGATTACTTGGACGTCCTACTATCGGATGACGGACGACGACGTGGAGGCAGGCGTGGACGCGCAGGAGATCGAGGCCGGACGCCGTCGCTGGCAGGCGTGCCGAAGGTAGTGCGTGCTGTCCACATCGGGCGCGAAAACAAGCAGGACACGATTCTCCCACCGGTACGGCGCGAGCGCCGTCTCACCAGCTGACATCGATGTAATCTCCCCGAGTTGGGTCATCGCGACGAGGCACCCGATGCCCCGATAAGAACGCATAACCACCTCAGGCTCGCCTCAGACGACGCTGCACGTACGGCCCGATGTCGGGTGACGGATCACGCGGAGCATGCTCTCGAAACTCGGCAACATCCGTCGGCGCTGCGGACGCGTATCGAAGACCATGCGTCGCCGCCTCCGGATCGGACCTGCCGTGCAAGTCGCGCTCTACCTGCTTCTAGCCTCAGCTGTGTTCGCGGGCGGAGCCTGGGTGCTGCTCTACCGGCCGGATCTGCCGCCTGCGGACCTCGAGCGCCAGTACGCCGAAGGCGCGTCGCGCTTCATCGAAGCCGGCGGTGTGCGCTTTCACTACCACGACGAGGGCGATGGCGAGCCGATCGTCCTTCTGCATGGCCTCACGGCCAACCTCTTCGTATGGGACGCATGGGCCCAGCGCCTGTCCGAGCATTTTCGCGTGATCCGGCTAGATCTGCCCGGTCACGGACTGACCGGTCCCGATCCGGAGGAGCGCTATGGTTGGCCTCAGATGGCCGACCTGGTTGTGCGCCTTCTTGACCAGCTCGACGTTGCGCGAGCGACCTTCGTCGGCAATTCCTTCGGAGGAGCCATCGCATGGCAGATCGCCGCCCGCCATCCGGAGCGCGTCAGCAGGCTCGTTCTGATCGCTCCGGTCGGCTACACGGCGGCCGGCCAACTGCCGTGGCTGCTCCGGCTGCTCGCACATCCCGTCAGCGGCCCGCTTCTCGCGCGGCTGACGCCCAGGAGCGCATTCATGCAGCGCGTGCAGGGGACGTACGCCGACCCGGCGCGCGTCGATCCCGAGCAGGCGGAGCGGCAGTACCGCCTGCTCAAGCGCGCCGGCAACCGGACTGCGTTGCGGGCGCTCCTCCGGACGGCGGGGGTGCTGGAGACCGAATTGCTGCTCCGACGCGTCCGCGCGCCGACCTTGCTCATGTGGGGAGCCGGGGACCCTGTGCTGCCTCCGAGCAACGCGCAGCGGTTCGCACGCGACATCGCCAACGTCGAAGTCGTGGTGATTCCGAGTGCCGGGCACACTCCGATGCTCGAGCAGCCAGAGCCGAGCGTGGCAGCGCTGCTCGACTTTCTCGGCGAGGACAAGCCGGGGAGGGATCCGCGCATCGGCACGGCGGGCTATGAGTTCCTTGGTCGCTGTGGCAGGATGCGACGAATCAGTTCAGTAGCCGCGGAGTGGCGATTGATGCGCGCAGTTCACTTCTGGTCGCTGCAGTTCCTGCTGACAGCACCCCTCGCCGGCGCCGGGGCCGCCGAGCTCAAGGTGACGCTCGAGGACGTCGCAACTAGCTCCGGCCACGTGCTGGTCGCCGTCTGTACGCCCGAGACATTCCTTCGCCGGGGGTGCCCCTACACCGGCCGCGCTCCCGCGGCGAGCGGCGAGGCACAGGTGGTAGTGCGCGGCATCGACCCCGGCGTCTACGCGGTGCAGGCGTTTCACGACGAGAACGGCAACTTCGACCTCGATCGCAACTTCCTCGGGATGCCGCAGGAGGGCATGGGGTTCAGCAACGATGCGCCGATGCGGTTCGGCCCGCCAAGCTTCGAGGATGCGGCGATCGAGATCGACGCCGGCGGCGCCGCGACCCGCTTGCGGCTGCGCTACTTCGACTGACGCCGAGGTGTGCCGCCGTCTGCGGCCGTGCGTCGCATCGTTCGCGCGCGCCGGCCGAGAGCCGCGAGGAGCGAGGCACAGGCGCGGATGCGCCCTGTCCAACTTGGGCCGTGCGCGGCGCGAAGATATTGGCGGAACACCGTCTCGTCGGCCGTGGTCGTCGGCTGGTAGTGCGGCCGCAGGTGGCCGCGACGCAAGCTGATGGTCTTGAGACAGGTGAGCTCGAGCAGTCCCTCGGCGCCACGCGTAGCGCCGTAGCCGCTCTGAGCGCGGCCCCCGAAGGGCAGGCGCGGGTCAGCCGTGGGGACGATCAGATCATTGATGGTGACCGCACCGGCGCGGACGCACGTTGCAAGTCGCCGTGCCGGCTCCTCCGGCCCGAACACCGAAGCGCCGAGCGCATAGGGGCACATTTCGTCGAAGCGCAACGCCTCCTCGCAGTCACGCACCGGGACGATTGCGAGTACCGGAGCGAAGATATCGGCCTTGAGGAGGGCAAGCTCCGGCGTCGCGCTCGCAACCAGGATCGGGCTCATGGCTGGGACGGCCGCCGGCGGGGCCGCGCCCACGATCCGACACCCGGCACGCCGCGCCTCATCGAGCAGAGGGTCGAGGCGTTCCCGTGTCGACGTAGCGACCGGAACCGGCGGCAGGCCGGCGAGGCGCGAACGGAGCCGGCGCTCGAGCTCGGCCGACTGCGCCTGCGGCACGAAGACGCGGCGCGGCGCGATGCATGTCGCGCCGCCGTTCAGCCGTAGCCCAAAAGCGACCGCATCGGCGACCAGGCAGAGATCGGCGTCGGGCAGGACGAAGACCGCATCATTGCCGGAAAGCTCGAGCGTCGCTGGCGTGAGCCGGGGGGCGAGGTCAGCGAGCACGCCCCGCCCGGTCTCAGCCGAGCCGGTCAAGACCACTCGCTCGACGCCTTGGGCGATGGCGGCGCGCGCGCCAGCGACGTCCTCGTCGAGCAGCTGCACGAGATCTGATGGCAGTCCAGCGTTTCTCAGCAGACTCGCTCAGCGCAGCAAGGGGAGCGGTGCAGCCCGGCGCGGGCTTGAGCAGCACGGCGTTACCAGCGGCCAAGGCCTGCAGCAGCTGAACTCCCGGCAAAAACAGCGGATAGTTGCCGGGCGCGAGGATCAGGATGACGCCCAGAGGCTCGCGGCGGATTTCCGCTTCCGCACCCGTCAAGCCATAGCGGCCTGCCGCGGCGCCCCAGGCGCTGTGGTCCGAAGGAGGCGCGCCGCTTCGCGCTCCAGAAAACGACAAGCGTCGGCGAGCGGGATCACCTCGAGCGCCAGCGTATCGGCCGGGGTGCGGCCGTGTCGATCGCCGACCGCGGCGACGAGCGCCTCAGACCGTTCGGCGATCAGGCAGCGCAGATGGCGGATGATCTTCAGCCGGGCACGTACCTGAGTCTGCCCCCAGGCGCGCCTGGGCCCGGCGCGCCCGCTGGAGCTGGCCTTCGGCGGCGTTCGACTGCGGGAGCGCGTGCAGTTTCGGCGCGATTGCCATGTTTGTCAGGTGCTCTTGAGGGGATCGTGGCCCCAGTTCATGAGCGAGAAGCGCCAGCGCGTCTGCGTGACGTCCCCTTGCGGCCGCTGCGCCGCATGGCGGTGCACGTAGCCGATGACCTTCTTCATATGCGCGTAATCGTCCTCCGACAGCTCGGCTGCCTTCTTGCGCCTGAGCTGGACGATGCGCCGCCCCGACTTGTGGCCGACCGATTCGTCGTCCTCCTCCCGCGTCCAGCCCACCGACTTGCTCTCCTCCGTGCCGAGCCAGCGCTCCAGCTCCTTCGGTGCAAGGTTGACGGCCTGGCGGAAGGCGGTGCGGATCTCCTTCTGCTCGCGGTCAGTCATGCTCCTGCTCCTGTGATCAACGCTTGAGCGCCCGCGCGAGGTCGGCCTTGCTCATCTTGGAGCGGCCGGGCAGGTCGCTACGCCTGGCTTCTTCGTAGAGTTCGGATTTGGTGGGCTCGCGCCGCTCACCACCGGTCTCGCCGTGGCGGTGCCTGGCGGTTTTTTCGGCGATCCGCAGCGGCTGGCGGGAATGCTGCCTGCCACTCTGGAGGTCTCGACGCTTCTTGTCGGAGGTGGCGCGGTATTCCTCGTCCGACAGAGCCTCGCGTGCTCTCTTCGGCAGATAGCGCTCGCCGGACTCCAGGCTCTTGCGCCCGGACTTCGTGCCCCACTCCTCGTCAGTCCACTGCTCAAGGCTGGTGTCCTTCGGCTTCCGCCCGCGATAGCCGCCACCGCGTCGCTTGTACTCCTGAACCGCGAGCTGGGCTTTACGTGCCGACCACTGATCCGGCTTGCCGCCCTTCCCGCTTCGCGTGAGATCGCGCTTTACGCGGTCCCACAGCTGCGGATCCGTTCGCTCGACCTTGCTGCTCATCCTCTTCTCCTCCGCTGCTCGGGAGCGATAACGCACCGCTCCTGAAATTTCTCCATGTCCGCTTCTTGTCAAGCTTTATGGTGGACATATATTGGACACCAGTGAGGGAGGTATGCACCGTGCATTCTATGAAGGCGGTCTGCCAGCTGACCGGCCTCTCGCCCGATACCTTGCGGGCGTGGGAGCGTCGCTACGGCGCGGTGCAGCCCAAGCGCGACGGCAATGGGCGACGGGTCTATGAGGGCGCCGAGGTCGCCAGGCTGCGGTTGCTGCGGCAGGCGGTGGATCTCGGCCAGCCCATACACCGGGCCGCCCGCCTCAGCACCGCGGAGCTGGAGAGTCTCTTGCGCGAGACGCGCGAGGGCGAGCCGGCGCAAGATCTGACTGATCTCGTCATGCGCCTGCTCGACGCCGTTGCGAACTACCGCCCGGACCTCTGCGACGAGATTCTCGGCCGGGCGATCGCCGGGTTGTCGCCGCGCGACGCGGTGCACTTCGTGCTCACGCCAGCGCTCGTCCAAGCCGGATCGCGCTGGCACGCCGGCGAGTTCAGCGCCGCTCAGGAGCACCTGCTGACCGCCAGCGTCGAGCGCCTCGTGATGGCGACGTTGCACACCTTTCAGAAGTCGGCGCGCGGCCCCGGCATGGTCTTCGGGACGCTCGCCGGCGAGCGGCACGCCATCGGTAGCCTGCTCGCCGCTTTCCTGGCCGCGAGCCAGGGAGTGCGCTGCATTTATCTCGGCGCCGACTTGCCGCCGGCCGAGTTGGCGCAGGCCGCCGTCCGCAGCGGTGCTGCCGTGGTCGTTCTTAGCCTGGCCACTGCAAATCCTTCTCTTGGGAGGCAGGTCCAAGAGCTCTGCCACGAGCTAACCCCTGGAATTGAAGTCTGGCTCGGCGGTGCAGCCATCAAAGACCTCGACCAAGCCAGCCTTTCCGAGAAGTGCATCCAACTCAGCAGTTTCGACGACTTCCTCGAGCGCGCAGAGATCATGCGCGAGACGAGATCGTAGAAGGGAGACCCTGTGATCACTTGTGGTAGTCATGCGACGCATCGGGCAACTGTACGCAACGACGCGGAAACCGCGCAGGCGAACGGCATCGCGGACGGTTGTGAAGCCCTGTTGGCAGCGGTAGCCGAGCGCCGGGACCACTCCGCCTTCGCCCAGTTATTTGACCGCTTTGGGCCGCGCATCGAGGCGTACCTGCGCCGCCTCGGTGCCGAAAAGGCGCTCGCCGAGGATCTGACCCAGGACATCATGCTGGCGGTCTGGCAGCGGGCCGGGCAATTCGACGCGACGCGGGCCGCCGCCTCGACCTGGATCTTCACGATTGCCCGCAATCGCTTCATCGACACCGTCCGCCGCCGTCCCAGCGAGTTAGAGGCGGACGTGTATGCGATCGGGGTGCCGGCGGAGGACGACACCGAGTGGAGCTTTTATCTGACCCAGCTGGAGCGGCACCTGCGCCAAGCCGTGGCGTTGCTGCCGAGCGAGCAGAACCAGCTGATCGAGCAGGGTTACTTCGGCGATAAGACGCAAGCCGCGCTCGCCGAGGAGTTCGACCTGCCGCTCGGCACCGTGAAGTCACGCCAGCGCCTGGCGCTCGCCCGGCTGCGCCGGCACCTGGATCCTGTCCTGTGAGGCGTGAACGTACGGTGGTGGCCGGCCCGCCGACCTCGACGTCCCTGCGCTATGTGGGTCCGAGCCGCATGTCGCGCCCGCAGGTGGTCATCGCCGGGGCCGGGCCCGGCGGTCTGGCGGCCGCCATGCTCCTGGCCCATGCCGGCTCCGACGTGGTGGTGCTCGAGCGCAAGGATCGCGTCGGCGGCCGGTCGGCTGCGCTGCGCGGAGGCGGCTTCAGGTTCGATCTCGGACCGACCTTTTTTCTCTACCCGCAGATCCTGGCCGAGATCTTCGCCGCCTGCGGCCACCGTCTCGAGGACGAGGTCGAGCTGCTGCGCCTCGATCCCATGTACCATCTGATGTTCGAGGCTGGTGGAGAGATCCGCGCGAGTGCGGATCTGGCGAGGCTGACGGCGGACATCACCAAGCTCTCGCCCCAAGACGCCGCGGCCGTGCCTCGCTTCATCGACGACAATCGGGCGAAGTTCGAAGCCTTCCGACCGGTGCTTCAGCGCCCCTTTGCCAGCTGGCGCGATCTCCTGACGCCCGATCTGCTGCGGGCTCTGCCAGCCCTACGGCCATTGCGCAGCGTCGACGACGATCTCGCCCGCTACTTTGCCGACCCCCGGGTGCGGCTCGCCTTCTCGTTCCAGTCCAAGTACCTCGGCATGTCGCCGTTCAAATGCCCCAGCCTGTTCACCATCCTCTCGTTCATGGAATATGAGCACGGGGTCTTCCATCCCCGCGGCGGCTGCGGCGCAGTGATGGAGGCCATGGCCAGGGCCGCACGGCGGGCGGGCGCACAGATCCGGCTCAATGAGCCGATCACCGAGATCCTGTTCGAGGGGCGCCGGGCGGTCGGCGTGCGGACCGATCGCGGCGACTACCGCAGTGACGCACTCGTCATCAACGCCGACTTCGCCAAGACCATGACGAGCCTCGTGCCCGATCGGCTGCGCCGCCGCTGGTCGGATCGCAGGCTGGCGAAGAAGCGCTACTCCTGCTCGACCTTCATGATGTACCTCGGCATCGAAGGGCGCTTCGATCACCTGGCGCACCACACGATCTTTCTAGCTGAGGACTACCGCCGCAACGTGCGTGCGATCGAGACTGGCGACGTGCCGCCGGAGGCCCCGTCGCTCTACGTGCAGAACGCCTGCGTCACCGACCCGGAACAGGCGCCACCCGGCCACAGCACGCTCTACGTTCTCGTGCCGGTCGGCAATCTGGAAGGCGGCATCGATTGGCGGGCCGAGGCGCCCCGCTATCGCGAGCTCGTCCTGCGCCGGCTGGCAGCGATGGGGATCGATGATCTCGAGCGGCGCATCCGCTTCGAGAAGATCATCACGCCGGTCGATTGGGAGCACGACATGCAGATCTATCGCGGCGCCACCTTCAACCTCGCCCACAACATGGGTCAGATGCTGCACAACCGGCCGCGTAACCGGTTCGAGGATCTCGATCAGGTTTACCTGGTCGGCGGCGGCACCCATCCGGGCAGTGGCCTGCCGGTGATCTTCGAGTCGGCCCGCATCACCAGCCGGCTGCTGGCGCAGGATCTCGGCCTCGCTCTGCCCTCCGGTGCGGCGCGACCGGACTGTCCCCCCGTTCAACTCGCGAGGGCTTCGTGATGGCAAAGGACCTGCCCATCGGCGTCATCGGCGGCGGCCTCGGTGGGCTCGCGGCTGCCTGCACCCTCGCCGCGCGCGGCCATGAAGTCATCCTGTTCGAGAAAAACGAGTGGCTCGGCGGCAAAGCGGCGGTGCTCGAAGAGCGTGGTTTTCGGTTCGACATGGGGCCGACGATCCTGACCGTGCCGCGCGTCCTCGCGCGCATCTTCGGCGAAGCGGACCGGCGGCTCGAGGACGAGCTCGAGCTCATCCGCCTCGATCCGCAGTGGCGCTGCTTCTTCGCGGACGGCTCCACGCTCGACCTCCGGGAAGATGTCGGTGCTATGGGGTCGGAACTCGAGACGTTCGCACCAGGCGGTCGCATCGCCGAGGGCTATGCGGCCTTCCTCCAGGTCTCGCAACGTCTGCACGAAGTGTCGGAGCGCTTCTTCTTCTGGAAGCCGGTCGAGAGCCTGCGCGATACCATCGATCTCAGGCGCAACCTCTCCGCCGCCACGCTCTCGGATGTGCTGAGCCTGCGCATGGGGGCGACGGTCGCTGGAACGGTGCGACGGAGAGTGCATGACGCCCGTGTCGCCCAGATGCTCGATCACTTCATCCAGTACGTCGGTTCGTCGCCCTACGGTGCCCCGGCGGTGCTGTGCGCCATCGCGCATATGCAGGTCGGCGATGGCGTCTGGTACCCGAAGGGAGGGACCCGCGCCGTGCCCGCGGCGCTGGCGCGCCTGGCCGAACGGCTTGGCGTGGCGCTCCGGACCGGTGCCGACGTGCGCCGGCTGCTGATCGACGACGGCCGGGTGCAGGGGCTCGAGATGGCGGATGGCGAGCGCATCGCGCTCGGCGCCGTCGTCTCCAACATGGATGCGGTGCGCACCTACCAGGAACTCGTAGGCGGCGCGCCTGCGGCCAGCTTTGCCCGTGGCCGACGTCGCGAACCGGCTTGTTCGGGCGTCGTCCTCTACCTCGGCTTGGACCGCGGCTACGAGCACCTGCAGCACCACAACTTCGTCTTCTCGCGCGATGCCGAGGAGGAGTTCGACTGGATCTATCATCGCGGCGAGCCTGCCCCGGACCCGACCTGCTATCTCGCCGCGCCGGCACGCACAGAGCCCGGTGTGGCGCCGCCTGGCGGCGAATCGCTCTATGTCCTCGTGCACACCCCTTACCTCCGTCCGCACCACGACTGGCACGCCATGTTGCCTGGCTACCGAAGAATCATCCTCGACAAGCTCGCGCGCACCGCGGGCCTGCGCGACCTCGAGCGCCGGATCGTGGTCGAGCGGACCCTGACGCCGCAGGACATCCACGACCGCTACCGTGTGCTCAATGGCGCCATCTACGGGCTTGCGAGTCACGGCAGGATTCTCGGCGCCTTCAAGCCCGGGAACCGCAGCCGCCAGGTCGGCGGGCTGTATTTGGCGGGCGGCGCCGCGCACCCAGGCCCCGGCATGCCCATGGTGCTGATGTCCGGATGGATTGCCGCGGACGCGCTCGATCAGGATCTGCGGCGCAGGGCCGCCGCATAGCCATGCGTGGGGCTGGCGGCACACCCGAGACCGAAGTTGTTGCGGCACGCTCGCCCGCGCTCTGCAGCTTCTTTGGATCAGTGATGCGTCGCCAGATGCAACGCCACTTCCATGCCGTCCGCATCGCCAAGGCGGGGCCGCCACGCCTGCCAGAGCGCCACGCCGCGATCATGTACACCAACCATCCGTCATGGTGGGACCCCGCCTTGTTCATGGTCCTGACCACCACGCTGCTGCGCGGCCGCAAGGGCTACGGGCCGATGGAGGCTGGCCAGCTGGAGCGCTACGGCTTCATGCGGCGAATCGGCGTGTTCGGGATCGAGCCGGGCACCCGCCGCGGCGCCGCCGCATTTCTGCGCACCAGCTCGGCCATTCTCGCCGATCCTGAGGCGGTGCTGTGGGTCACCGCGGAGGGCGCGTTCGCCGATCCGCGTCTTCGGCCGGTGCGTCTGCGCCCCGGCACGGCACATCTGATGGCCCGCCTCGAGGGCGTCGTCGCGATCCCCCTTGCCGTCGAATACCCGTTCTGGAGCGAACGCCTGCCCGAAGCGCTGTGTCGTTTCGGCGAGCCGCTGCACGGCGGTGACGGCGGCTCGGTCGCCGGCTGGCGGGCCCGGCTGGAAGAGGGGCTCACCCGGACCATGGATGCGCTTGCGGCCGATGCCATAGCCCGGGATCCGCACCGGTTCGAGCTGGTCCTGCGCGGGCGCAGCGGCGTCGGCGGCATCTACGACCTGTTCCGGCGGGCGCGCGCCGCTGCTCGGGGCGAGCGCTTCGAGCCCGAGCACGGCGGCCACGAGGCTTGATGCTGGAGATCCTCGCGTATGCCGCGCTGGCACTTGCAGTGCTTCCGGCGGTGGTGACGGCGGTCAACCTTGCCGTCTTCCGGGCGCCACCGCCGCGCGGCCCCGCTCCGCAGCCAAGGGTCTCGCTGCTGATCCCCGCGCGCGACGAGGAGAGCAATATCGGCGCCTTGCTTGACACCGCCCTCGCGAGCGAGGGGGTCGACCTCGAAGTGGTGGTGCTCGACGACGGTTCGACCGATCGCACCGCAGCGATCGTGGCGGCGCACATGCAGCGCGATCCGCGCCTTCGGCTCCTCGTCGCGCCACCGCTGCCACCTGATTGGTGCGGCAAGCAGCACGCATGCCACGTTCTCGCCGGCCACGCGCGCCACCCGCTACTGGTGTTCGCCGACGCCGACGTGCGCCTCTCGCCCGATGCCCTCGCCCGCATCGCCGGCCTGCTCGAGCGGAAGGGGCTCGATCTGGCGAGCGGCTTTCCGCAGGAGGTGACGGGGACGCCGGTCGAGGCGCTGATCGTGCCGCTGATCCACGTGCTCCTGCTCGGCTACCTGCCGATCTGGCTTGCGCGGCGGCTCCAACAACCGGCGTTCGCGGCGGGCTGCGGCCAGCTGATCGCGGTGCGCCGCGACGCGTATCAGCGGGCTGGCGGTCACGCCGCGATCAGGGGCTCGCGGCACGACGGGCTCATGCTGCCGCGAGCCTTCCGGCGGGCGGGCTGCGCGACCGATCTGTTCGACGCGACCGATCTCGCCCGCTGCCGGATGTATCGGGGCGGACGGGAGGTCTGGCAAGGCTTTGCGAAGAATGCCACCGAAGGCATGGCGAAGCCGTTGGCGCTCCCGGTCTGGACCCTGCTGCTCGGCGGCGGGCACGTCCTGCCGTTCCTTGTACTTCTTGTAGCGCTCGCGGCGGGCTCGTGGCCTGCGGTCGCGGCATCCGCGGTGGCCGGCGCGTGCGTCTACGGCACGCGCATAGCGCTCGTGCTCCGGTTCCGGCAAAGCTGGCCGGGCGCCCTGCTTCATCCACTAGGCATCGCAGTCCTGTTGGTCCTGCAGTGGAGCGCGTTGGTCGGGGAGTTGCGCGGCCGCCCCGCCATCTGGCGCGGCCGCGCTTACTCGACCTGAGCGATCGGGGCGGACGACGGGCGTGTCGAGGTCCAACTGGCATCGCGTCTTCCACCCCTTGTGCGGCGCGGATCCCGCGACCCTCGTGGAACTCATCGTGCGCAACGGGCTGCCTTCGGCCTCGGGCCTCCTGCGGCTCGGCATCGCGCTCGCGAGCAGCATCGGGCGCCTTCCCTTCACGGCCACCGAGCGAGCATGGACGGCTTTTGCGCTGCACCGCGCCGGGCCGATGCCGCCGCCGATCTTCATCATTGGCCACATGCGAAGCGGTACCACCCATCTGCACAACCTGCTCGCGGCGTCGGGCCAGTTCGCGACCGTCCCGCCGGTTCTCGCGGGAATGCCATGGGAGGCGCTCGGCCTCGCCCGCGTCCTTCGTCCATTCGTGGAGCAGTATCTGCCCGAAGACCGGCTGATCGACAGAGTACGGGTGCAGTCGGACTCGCCGATCGAGGACGAGATCGCCCTCGCGAACATGCACACGCTCTCCTACTACCATGCGATGTACTTCCCGCGCCGGTTCGAGGAGACGTACCGCCGGGGCCTGCTCCTCGACACGGGCGAGGAGGTCGCCCGCTGGCAGAGGACGCTTCGCCACTACGTCGGCAAGATGACGGAGCTTGGCGCGGGCCGTCCGCTGCTCCTCAAGAACCCCGGCTATTCGGCGCAGATCGGCGCGATCCGTGCGCTGTGGCCGAATGCGAGGTTCGTCCACATCTACCGCAATCCCTACGTCGTGTTCGAATCGACGCGCCGTGCGCTCCGCATCGTTCTGCGCGAGCTGGCCTTGCAGAACCACGAGCATGTCCCGATCGATGAGGTGGTGCTCGCGTTGTACCCGCGGATGATGAGCCGCCTGCTCGAGGAGGTGGACCGGTTGCCGAGCCGCACCATCGTCCATGTCCGCTTCGAGGAGCTCGAGCGGGATCCGCTCGGCCAGGTCGAGCGCATCTATCGCTCGATCCAACTTGGGGAGTATGCAGCTGCCCGGCCCCGCATCGAGGCCTACCTGCATTCAATCCACGACTACAGCAAGTTCACCTACACCTTCTCGAAGGAGAGCGTCAGACGGGTCACCGAACGCTGGCAGCCATTCGTGACCCGCTTTGGTTACCATCCGCCCGATCTGGAGCGTTGCGCGCCATGACAGAAGTGAGGCTGCCGCCGCTGCACGAGCTGGAGCCGGCGCCCAGGCGCAACGGCTTTCGCATCGCGCCGCGGAGTTGGCCCGGCCCTGCCGATGCCGGTCGTGTCGCGAGGTTGGTGGAAATTGGATGAGGCGGCGTAGGTTCCGATTGGCAAGATCGAGAAGGAACCCACGCCATGAAGGAAGTTACGCCAACCGTGCTGGCAGGGCCATCGCCGTTCGTCAGCAGCGACTGGTTCGATCCGTTGGAGGAGGCGGTCCGTGGTCAGGTCCGCTCGTTCATCGAGGAGCTGCTGGAGGAGGAGCTGGAAGGCTCGCTCGGCCGTGGGCGTTACGAGCGAGGAGCGGTCTGCACTGGTCGGCGCCACGGGCACCGGCCGCGCCAGCTGGTCACCACCTTCGGCCTGCTGACGCTCTCGGTGCCGCGCGCTCGTCTGCGCGACGAGGCTGGCGAGCAGGAATGGAAGAGCGACTTGCTGCCCGCTTACAAGCGGCTCTCCCATCGCGCCGAGGCCTTGATCGCCGAGGTCTACCTCGCCGGCATGAACACCCGCCGGGCGCGGCGAGCGTTGGCCAGGTTGTTCGAGGGCCATGTGGGCAAGGACGTGGTCAGCCGGGCCTGGCAGAAGACCCGCTCGGCCTGGCAGGCCTGGCAGGAGCGTGATCTTGCCGGCGACGACATTGTGCGGCTGATCCTCGACGGCACCGTGGTCAAGGTCCGGCTCGATCGCAAGGCCACGGCCATCTCGCTGCTGATTGCCCTGGGTGTCCGCCGCGACGGCCAGAAGGTGGTGCTCGCCATCAAGAACATGGGTGGCGAAAGCGAGGCCGCGTGGCGGGCCATGCTGGACGACCTGACCAGCCGTGGGCTCGGCCGACCCGAATTGGTGATCGTCGACGGCGGCAAAGGCCTGGAAGCGGCGCTCGCCAGCCTGTGGGACGATGTGCCGGTTCAGCGCTGCACCGTGCACAAGGAGCGCAATCTGCTCGCCCACGCGCCGAAGCACCTGCACGACGAGATCAAGGCCGACTTCAACCACATGATGAACGCCAAGGCCGCCGCCGAGGTCGTAGTCCGGCGTAAGGCGTTCCTGGCCAAGTGGAAGCTTCGCTGCCGGTCGGTCGCGACGAGCTTGGAAGAAGCCGGCGAGCGCCTGTTCACGTTCGTGCGCTACCCGCCCGAGCAGTGGCGCTCGGTGAGGACCACGAACGCGATCGAGCGCCTGCACGAGGAGTTCAAGCGGAGAATCAAGACGCAGTGCCTGCTGCCCTGTGCCGAGACCGCCGCCATGCTGTTCTGGGCGCTGTTGGCGTCCGGTCAGATCACCATGCGCCGGGTCGACGGCTGGCAGACCCTCGAGCGCTCGCCCACCGATCTTGACTTCGCCGCCTGATGCCGACCACCATGCCTTCGGACCCGCGCCGCCGAATTTCCACCACCTTCGCGACACGACCGGGTTGACCGCTGAAGTGGACCCCGATTTGAGGACCAGGGGCCTGGTTGGGAGGAGAGTTGTTCCGTCATGATAGACGGAGCGGACGATGACGAAGAAGATGCGACGGAAGATCGACCCGGCGACAAAGGCGCGGATTGCGCTCGCCGCGGTCCGTGAGGAGGCGACCATCGCCGATTTGGCGCGGCAGTATCAGGTTCATCCGAACCAGATCTACGCCTGGAAGAAGCAGCTACTCGAGAACGCTGGCCGGGCGTTCGACCCGGGCGTCGGCGCGGACGCCGAGGCGGAACGGGAGCGCGAGGTCGAGAAGCTGCACGCCAAGATCGGACAGCTGACCGTGGAACGCGATTTTTTGGCGACGAGGTTCGGAAGATGAGCGCTCCGGACCGCACAGCCATGCTCGATCGCGCTCACGCCGGGTTGTCAATCCGACGCCAGTGCCGGCTGCTCGGGCTGGCGCGCTCGAACGTTTACCGACCTGCGTCGGCCACCGACACCGACGAGCTTGTGATCATGCGCCGGCTCGATGAGCTATTCCTGGCCTGGCCGTTCTTCGGCTCGCGCCGGATGATGGCGATGCTGCGGGCCGAGGGGCAGCGGATCAATCGCAAGCGGGTGCGGCGCCTGATGCGCCTGATGGGGCTCGCAGCCCTCGGCCCGAGGCCGCAGACGTCGAAGCCGGCGCCGGGACACAAGATCTACCCCTACCTCTTGCGCGGCCTTGTGATCGAGCAAGCGAACCAGGTTTGGGCGGCCGACATCACCTACGTTCCGATCGGGCGCGGCTTCCTCTATCTGGTCGCGATCATGGACTGGGCGAGCCGAGCGGTCCTGGCGTGGCGGCTGTCGAACACGCTCGATGCCGACGTCTGCGTCCGGGCGCTGGAGGAGGCGCTCGCCCGGTTCGGCGCGCCGGAGATCTTCAACACCGATCAGGGCAGCCAGTTCACCTCGACCGCATTCACCGCGGTTCTGCAGCGAGCCGGCGTGCGGATCTCAATGGACGGCCGTGGGCGCTGGCTAGATAACGTCTTCATCGAGCGGCTGTGGCGATCGCTGAAGTACGAGGAGGTCTACCTGAAGAGCTACGCCGACGGCCGTGAGGCGCGCGCCGGGATCGCCGCCTGGATCGTGTTCTACAACGCCACGCGGCCCCATCAGGCACTCGATGGCTGTGCCCCAATGGCCGTGTGGCGGGCGGGGATGACCGGTCTCCTGCCCGCGAACGCCGTGGACATGACGCTCCAGCCTACGGCTCGGAGCTTGGACGACGCCCCGGCGTCGCCCACATGCCCACCGCGGCAATCTCAGCAGACCATTGATGCCGCTTGAAACGGAACCGACGGACGACGCTCGTCCAACTTAACCAGGCCCTCCCCTGGTCCTCACGATGGGGTCCACCTCAATGCCGCTTGAAACGGAACCGACGGACGACGCTCGTCCAACTTAACCAGGCCCTCCCCGGTCCTCACGATGGGGTCCACCTCAGGACGTCGCCCTTCTCATCAAACGATTGGACACCGAGCACAGTGTCAAAACTCTCACGCCCGTAGTACCTCAATCACTTTATCGCCCTTACCCCAAGCACAGCGAAAATCATGCCCAGGATCAGATGGCGAGCGAGTTCTTCAACCACCTGCTACGCCGGCTACCTGTCCGAGATCAGCACCGAACCCGGTGCTTTGTCGGGCCTGAGCCATGGCGCCTGCTGGCGCCAGATGAACGCGTCGTGAGCAATCCCTCGGCGTATGACCATGTCGCGAACCTCAGCTGCCCGCTCCGCTGAGGTGCACGCTGCCGCCATGACGGTCCAATACCTGTTCGAGCCTCTGGGCGCCCAAACCTCAGCGAGCATGTCGGGATAGTCATAGCACCACCTCGGATGCCATGCGTCGAGCCGATCCCTCGCCGCGATATGAGCCAATAACCGTCCAATGACGGTCCCCAAGCATCGGAGCGTCACATTGGAAATAAAGGGCAGAATACTCCTCCGCGTTCGCGAAATGCGGAAGGCTGATGGGAGTGTCGGGTGACGACGCAACAACACACGTGTCATCCTTGTCCCGGAATCTTGCCGTTGATATCCTGCGTCGCGGGAAACGGGTTCTGCGGACAGGCCGGAAATGGATAGGTCTTCCACTGCAGCTCCGGCCGCTCGCCGAGAGTTCCAAGGACCGCGGTCGGGAACATAGCCAGGAACATGCGCTCGCGAAGATAAGGGTCGACCCAGAATTGCAAGCCCCGTGACCGAATCGCAAAATGATCATGTCCGAAAGGCAGATCGCCGGGCTTTTTCAGCTCGCCTCCTCGGGAGCGAGGATAGGGCAATCCGTAGGCCTGCCACTGATGATTGCCGTCGATGCTGCGCAGCACGTCGAACAGCAAGGTGAAATTGCCCGGTCGGGCTGGATAGAGCGGGGCTCCATAGCGTGGCGAAACGTAGTTCGGCGCCAGCTCGCTCACGAGGGCATTGAGGGCTTGGGGATCAAGTAAGGCCAATTTGACCATCGTGATCGCATGAGACAGAGCCGCGAACCGGCCTGGATCCAGTTCCCCGCCGCTGCGGCCGATATCGCGATCGACAAGGTCCGCCACATTCGCGAAGACGAGAAGACGCTTGTTCGTGCCGTCTGCCTGGAAGGCCTCGATCATTTTTTCGCGTGAGGCGTTGTTGGGATCGGCCACCAAAAGGAGAAAATCGACGGTATTTTCATCATCAGTCAGGAAGACCAGGATATCCCGCTCGGCCTTATCGATCTCGGGTCGCAGTTGCGCTGTTACTTTTTTCTCGATCTCGCGCGTGGGTGCGATGATCCATCGCAGGATCTCGGGCAGACCGTCGATCGCTTTGTCATACTCTGCTTTGAGACGCTCCAGGCTGTCCTTGCCGAAGCAACCCGCCTGGCCAATCTGGCGCGGCACGCCAAGAAAAACGTTTGCATAGCAGCTGAGCCACGTCTTGTATTGGCTAACGGGACTGCCTGACGTGTTGAGCAACAAGAGCCCCGCCCGATGGCTCGTCTTGATATACTCCTCGGACGCGACACGCATGTCGCCCAGCCAATTACGCAGCAACAATGTCACTGGATTGTAGTTGTTGATCGCTTCCTTGATGATGTCGACAATGCCCGCGACCCTTCTCAGCTCTTCCGCGATGCGTTTCTGAGCCGCTCGGAGTTCGTCGAGTGTCTTGCGTTTCTGAGCGACGACGTCCTCTTGCAAGCGTAGATCTAGCTGCGCGGCAGCAACGGCAGCGTCCAGGACCCCGGAAGCGATGTTGGCGGCGGCCTCGTCCAGCTGCTGTTGCAGCCGGTCGAGTCGGCCTTAAGATTATCCCGAGCGGTCGCCGCTTCCCGGGCGGCCGCTTTGGCAGCATCCCGTCTTTGCTTCTGAAAGGTGATTTTGCCCCGTAGCTCGCTGATCTTATCGTTGATCTCGTTGCACTCGGGGAGAACGACGCCGATGATATCGCAGACCAGCTGGCCGAGCCGATATTGGAGATCACCGATTGCATCATCGAAGCCGTTGATCGCGTTCGCAACCTCGGCTGCAACCCGCACGGCCTCGGCCGCAGCGTCGGCCGCAACCTTGGCCTGCGCTATGAACAAGTCGTTTTGTGCGTTGATCAGGCCAGGATTGTCTCTGATGATCCGCTTCGCCTCCTCGACGCGCTGTTCGGCAAATTTCTGGGCGTCCCGCCTGACACCCAAAATACCTTCCTCGACTTGGAGGGCCGCTTCCGCCCCCTCAATGGCATATTTGCCGGACGCAAGATCGGCTTGGAATTTGAGTTGATCTTGGAGGAAGGGGGCGAGGAAATCCGTAATCTGCTTTATCAGGCCTTGTGTATCTTTCTCCAGGCGATCGACTGATTTGTAGACTGAGTGCATCGCGACCAAATGAACAGCGGTGCCGGCTTTCCTGTATTGTCCACTCACTGTGCCATTGATGATGAGCGCATCGCGAGAAAAGCTTGTTGCCGTGCCGAAACCGTCGTCTCCAATGGGAGCACCGGCAGAGTTCTGCAATGGGGGAAGCGCGGCGTCGATATTTCTCGAGCAGGAAATGCCGGCGCTCGACCTCGTTCTCGTCCGAAAGCACGAAAATGTCGCCGGCATAGGCGTTGACATAGGTGTGGGCGAACATGTCGCCGGCAGCATGTCCGGCGAAACCGTAAACAAAAGCGAGCTCTTCGAAATCGTCGGCCGCACCGAGCAGATGCTTCAGCCAGTCATCTGTATGCCAGCCATTTTCGACGCCGGGATGGGTCGTGGTCTGACCGACAATCGGATCCGGAAATACATCAGGGCCAAGGCTGCCCATCCGGTAACGCTCAGGATGCGCCCGAATGGCTGCGATGATAGCGGCCGGAACCGCAGCCCGCTGGCCGCTCGGCAAACTCACCATCCCATCGTCGAGAACATCGTCGATGACCAGTTGAGCGATCCAAGCGTGGGTTTTGAGACCCCACGCCTCAGCCGGCCAGGGCGCCATCAAGGCAGCGACGATCAGGAGCGCGGTGCGCCATCCGAAATGCGGTCCGAGCGACGACATCATTCTACCCCTGGTCCATCGCTTCCCCGACTTCTTTCAGGCAGGGATAAGCCATCTTCGGCACCGCCAGTTCGCGGTTTCCCAAAGCATTTATGCCCAAGTACCCTCATATGCCCACAACCTGAAGTCAAGCAATATAGTGATCCTGCGATTCTCCAGATGGGCAGCTTCCGAAGTCCGATTGTGCGTCGTTACGCCGGATCCGGCAAGCTTGCGAGTGCTCGCACCAGCCCCGGACGCGGCATGGAGCCGCCTCATGAGGCTTGCGCCCGCCTCTTTGGGCAGCTTTCGGCTGATCTCGGTCGATCATGGACGCACCTCGCCTGTCGAGTGGCCATCGATCGTTGCTCGCGATGCTCATGCCGGGAGCGGCGGCGACCGTGGCCGCAGCCGGTCGATCCGGCGCAGGATCTCGGCGAACAGCTTCCTCGGCACGGCGACCTCGGCCAGCTGGAAGACGACGTACCGGCCGTGCCGGACGATCTTGGCGCCGATCTTGACCAGCTTCTCGCGCAAGGTCGTCAGCGACCAGTGCTCGACCGCCTTCGGCAGCGCCAGCTGCCGCAGGAAGTTGGCGAGGTTGTAGGCCAGGGCGAACAGCTGCAGCCGCACCGCGTTGTCCTTGAACGCGTGGCAGGACAGCTGCGTCCACCTCACCGCATTCTTACCCTCCTTGATCCACTGCTCCGCCGTGCCGCGGCCGTTGTAGAACTGGCCGACCCTCTCCGGCCGGCCGCTTCAGGTTGGTGACGATGAAGCCGACGCGCGGGAACAGTTCGCCCTGGTGCCACTCCACCCTGACCACGACGCGGCGCGGCCGCTCCCAGCTCTGCGCCTGGTAGCTGAAGCTGGCGAAGAACACCTTCGGCTTGTTCGGCGGGCGGCCCACGGGCCGCGTCAGCAAGTGGGCGATCCGCTCCAGCACCGCGTTGGCCTTCAGGCGGATGGCGTAGCGGATACCCTCCGCCTCCAGCAGCCGTACAGCTCGGGCCTGGCGAACGCCGCGTCGCCGCGGAAGAACTGGGGGATGCCGAGGCTCCCGGTAGCGGGCGATCACCGGCACCAGCACCGCGCCGCCAGCCCTTGGCGCTGTGCACGTTGCCACGACGGAGCAGCGCAGCGCTCCAGGTCGCCGAACTGGTTGAAGAGGAACAGCGGGTGGTAGCAGGTGCAGCCGAAGTGGCCGTTGTAGGCCGAGCCCTCCTGCTGGCCGTAGGTCTCGCTCTCCGAGCTGTCCATGTCGAGGATGATGCCGTCCGGCGGCCGGCGCCCGTGCACCCGGTCGATCCAGGCACCGGACAGATCGGACAGCAGCCGCGAGGTTCTCCTCGGTGCCAGCCACTCGGTCTCGAAGCGGCCCATCTGGCTGGTCGAAGCGGCCGGTCGGTCCATGCCCTCGCGGCCGACCATGGCCCGCATCGCGGGATCATGGGCGAGGCGTTCGGCGTCGTTGACGTCCTCGTAGCCGGCCAGCCGGCCGTAGACCGATTGCCGCAGCAGGCCGAGCAGCCGGTGGCGGGTGTTCTTCCCGCGCGGACCTTCGCGCAAGGCCGAGGCGGCCGTCGCGGTCAGGCCGAGGGCATCGTCCAGCTCGCGGTAGGCGAGCAGTCCGCCGTCAGAGGTGATCCGCGCGCCGTGGAACTCGAGCTTGATCCGGCGGTCGAAGGCGACCCGAAGCGGCTCTTGCTTCACCCGTCGCGTCCGCCATCCCAGGCCCGCTCCATCCGCTCTATCACATTGAGAAATCGACCGGAATCCAACTGTCGTGTCAGCAAAATGCCCGATCATCTGGGAAATCCGGGTTGAGACCATCCGTGATGACGACCTGATCAAGGGCGCCGATCCGACTATCGCCGCACTCACGTCCGGATCGACGTGCGCTTCGCGGATACGATACTGTTCGACCTCGCGGCGGATGGCACGCCGGTCGACCTCGAATTCGCCTCCACGCTCTCGGTGCAGGCGAGGCTCGTGCTGACCGTGTAGGAGGTCTACCTGCTCAAGCCGAAGCTCGCGGTCGATGGTCCGGGCCGGCGTGCAGGCTAGCTTTGATTTTCGGCAGCTTCTTCAGGCCACACCGCCGGCGGCGGCGGGTCATCGAGCATACGTCTGTAGGTAGCATCGGCCATATTCCGGAGATCTCGGGCCGCCGCCGCCCGCATGCTGGCCCAGCCAGGGCGGGCCTTAAGCATCGGCATGTAGCGGGCGCTGTCCCGCGGCGGGGCGTCGATGGGTCCGACCACCAACATGTCGGCGCGAAGGCTGTCGATCACCTGGTTGTCAATCGCCGTCCAGAAGTGGCCTCCAGAAAACAGCGGGCGCTGGTCGGCGAAGACCTGCCCGCCGATGAGCTGCGGCTTCAGCCCGAGCGAGCGAGCCGCGCCGTGCGCCAGGGCAGCGACGATCCAGCAGTTGCCCATCCCGTCACGCAGCTCGACATTATCGCGGACCAGCATCGCGTAGCCCCAGGCAGTCAGGCGGGCCGTCTCGAGCAGAAGCGGTGGCGCGTCGTTAGGGCAGACGACCACGATCCTCATCGGGCCGCACCGGCCAGCGTCGTGCGGGCAGTCATGCGGAGAGTCGCGAGCGCAGCACCCCGGTGACCGATCTCGGACTTTGCTCATCCAGCAACCTTCACGTTGGTGCAGTGCCCGCGCAGCGCGCCGCTATGCAATCTCTGCCGACCAGCAATGAGAGCCGCGATCCGCTGTCTCGCAGAGACGGGCGGTCTCACTTCCACCCCTTCGAATCTGCCATGCTCGGCCAGGACCGGCCCGCCGCCCGTCAACGTGTGACCGTGCCGGTCCCGAACGCGGAAGGTCCTGTCCACCCCGCCTTCGAATACCGTCATCAGGTGCGTTTGCCTTTGATCAGCGCCGGCGCCGGGTGCGACCGGCAGCGGGCTGGGCTGCACGTGGAGTACCACCGGCGGGCGAACTGCTGGTCCGCTGGCTGCTTGGCGTAGCGCGGCGGGGTGCGAGTGCTGGCGTTCACCGATCCCACCACGATTCGAATCTCTCGGTGCGGAACCAGTCCTCGCCGCAGTCTGGAACCCACTGCTGGCGCGTCGGCGGGCGGGGCGCCGGTGCTGGCTTGGTTGCGGCCGGTGGCTCGCTGCGGACCAGTGCTGGGCTGTCTCGGCCGAGCTGCCGTTCGAGCTCGCGCCAGTGGCGCTCGTCGAACCGGTCGAGGCCGTAGATCGCGGCGGCGGCGCGGGCGTAGACCCGGCAGTCGAGGCTCTCGTTGCGCCGGCCCGGCTCCTTCTCCCAGGATGCCCGCGGGAAGCCCTTGACGATTCGGGTCACCAGCCGCTCGGCGGTCAGCTGCTTGAAGTACTCCTCGCCGTACTGCGGGAAGTGGCAGGCGCCGGGCGGGAAGCTCGCCCCGGCCTCCGATGCCTCCCCGGCCTCAAGTAGCGAGGCGGTAGCCCAACAGGAAGCCGGCCACTCGAGCTTGAGCCAGCGGTACAGCTCGCCCTTGGCGACTGGCGTGCCGACCGACCACACCCGGAGCCCACGCCGCCGGCTGCCGGCATCGGCCTTGGACACCGACAGCAGCAGCGCCGTGTCCCGGTCGCGCCCCTTGACCGCGACCGCGGTCCTGGGCTGCCTCGCCGCGGCGCCGGCCGGGCCCCAGCTCGCCCGCGGGTGCTGCCGCACCCAGGCGTAGACGTCCTGCGTCGCGTAGCCGGCATCCACGCACATCACCCGGATCGGCAGGGTGTGGCCCGAGGCATGCGGCCAGTCGCGGGCAAGCACCACGTCCAGCATCGCCCACACCTCTGCTCTGGCGGTGTCGCCCTCGATCACCCGGTAGTCGACCGACCAGCTCTCCTTGCCGCGGCCCCAGGCGACCACCTCGACTTCGATCCGGTCCTTCTGGACGTCGACGCCCGCGGTCAGGAACAGGCCATCCGCAGGGACCAGACCAATGCGGTAGCTCTCACGCCGCTCATACAGCCGCTGCCACTCGGGCGCCTCGGCCTCCTCCTCGAACGGCAGCCCCAGCACCGTGTTGACGAAGCCCTTCATCAGGTCCGGGGCCTTGCGGGCCTGCTCGTACATCTCGGCGGCATCGGCCCAGCTGAACCAGCCGACCGGGCTGTACAGGCTCGAGAGGTGGAAGCCGGCGGTCCGGCCGTCGCCATCGGCGGTAGATCGCCACTCGCCGTGCTCGAGCATCCAGGTCTTGTGCCGCTCGCCAATCAGCGCGCCACAATGGCAGCAGGCGTACTCGGCGTCGCGCGGCCGGCCCTCGGGCCAGCGGAGGTTCGCCAGTTCCAGCGTCTGGTGTTCGTCGCAGTGCGGGCAGGGCACGAAGTACCGGCGCTGGTCGCTCTGCCCGTACTCCCGCTCGATCCGGGACAGACCCTTGGTCTTGGGCGTCGAGACCAGCAGGATCTTACGCCGCTGGAACGTGGCCGAGCGCCGCTCGGCGAGCAGGATCGGGTCGCCCTCGCCCTCGACGTCGCCCGGGTAGCCGTCGACCTCGTCCAGGAACAGATAGCGTGCCGGCATCGAGCGCAGCCCCACGGCGCTGTTGGCGCCGGTCAGGATCAGCACGCCGCCCGGGAACTCCTTCGAGAGCACGGTATTGCCGCTGTCCCGGCTGCGGCGCTCCTTGACCCGCTCGCGCAGGACCTCGCTTTCCTCGATCAGCGGGTCGAGCCGCTGCTTGGAGTTGCGCTTGGCCAGCTCCACCGTCGGCGCCACCGCCATCATCGGCCCCGGCGCCTGGTGAATTACATATGCAATCCAGTTGTTGCCGCACTCCGACCCTCCGACCTGCGAGCCCTTCATGAGCACGACCCGCTGGTAGGGCGAGGAGGGCGACAGGCAGTCCATGATCTCCTTGAGGTACGGCGTTCGTTCGGTGCGCCAGCGCCCGGGCTCTGACGATGCCCGTTGCGAGAGCACCCGGTAGCGGTCGGCCCACTCCGAGACCGTCAGCAGCGGGTCCGGGGTGAGCCCGTCGCGCCAGACGCGCTCGATGCCCGGGTCGGGCCCGGAGAGCTCGGGGCCAATATGTTCGGCTGCGATGATCAGGGCTGCTCATCCCGGTCGATCAGAAGGCAAGCCTGACCGCTTGTGCAGGGCCATACGCACGACCCAGCACCATGCGTGCCGACCAGCAGCGGGTACCGGCGCAGCGTCCTCAGCATGAACTCGGTCTCCTGGTGATGGTCAGCGCAGGCTCGGTCGGATTTCAGCGAGCTCCGCTAGATGGTTGCGGATATGGCGCTCGAGCACCGCGTGCAGCTTGTGCGTGTCGACCTCGAGCTCGGCGGCCATCATCGCCGCCACTTGGGCCGGCCAGTTGACCCAGGCGTCGCGCTCCTCGCGCGCGAGCTTGAACACCTGCGCTACGGCCCGGGCCCGGTCGACCAGCTCACCCTTCATCCGCTGCAGGCGGACCCGGCGCTCCTGGGCCTTGAGCACCTCGTTCGCGGTCCGCGCCTGCATGAAGGTCATGCCACCCGCCGAGACCGGCTCACCGCTCTCCCGCAGCGTGTCGCGCACAGCGCCGACCGCCGCCTCGGGCACCGGCTTCATCGCGGTGCTCGTCGGCCTGGCCCGGGGTTGAGCCCGACCCGGCGACCGACGCTGCTGGCTCGGGTCGGTGTTGCGCGCCCACGCGGCCTGAACCCTCGCCAGATCCCAAGAGCCGTCGGCGTCGCGCCCGATCCGGCCAGCCTTCTCGGCCCGCCGCACCGCCGTCTCGCTCACTCCGATCCGGCGGGCAAGCTCTCGGTTGCTGGTCGTGCGTCCATCCATGCCCAGGCTCTGAAGTCAAGACTTAGGTCTCTGATTTGGATCGACTTCTCTACTTGCTTTCTCGGTCGACTGAAGCGTTCATCGACTCATCGAAGTTGCCGATGCGGAGACCGGAAGATGAGCCCAGGCTGCAGAACCAGATCGTGAAGTCGAGAGAGCAGGCGCTCGCCGCCTTCGTCGCCAAGAAGGCCAAGGATCGACGCGATGCTTACTCGTCTGCAGGCGCTCAGCGACGATCACTTCAACTACAGCCCGGACGAGATCGACCTGGAGCCACGCCGAGGACCTTGGCGCACTACGCCGAGCTGCTGAAGCGCATCACTGACAAAGCCTTCAACGAGGGCGAGCACGCCGAATAGCCGCCCCGATCTCCCGCACCCGCCCCGCGCGGCTCCGGCCGCCGGGGCTCGGGTCGTAGGAGAGCGATGGTGCTCTCCGATCAGAAGGAGATCATCCCATGACCAAGCTCAGCGACACCCAGCTCGTGATCCTCGGCGCCGCCGCGCAGCGCGCCGACCTCTCGGTCCTGCCCCTGCCGGACAGCCTCAAGCTCAAGGGCGGCGCCCTTGCCAAGGTGATGGACAGCCTCCGCAACCGCGGCCTGATCCGGGTCCTCGGCGGCGACGGCGGGCCCGAGCGGGTGGTCATCACCAGCGAGGGCATGGCCGCGATCGGTGTCGAGCCGGACGGTGACGGGGCGCCGGCGGGCGCCGACACCGCCCCGACGTCGGCCGCGGCCGACAGTGCGGCCGAAGCCCCGGCGCCTGCCAGTGAGGCCGACGGCGCGGAGAAGCGCGCGAAGACCATGCCGGCCAAGGGCAACAAGGCCAGGACGACCGCTCGGGCCAGCAGCGGCCCCGAGGCGGCAGCCGGCGCTGAGCCGACCGGGAAGCCCACGCCCCGCACCGGCACCAAGCAGGCCCAGATGATCGAGATGCTGAAGCGCCCCGAGGGCGCGACGGTCGAGCAGATCGCTGAGGCCACCGGCTGGCAGGACCACACGATCCGCGGCGCCATCTCCGGTGCGCTCAAGAAGAAGCTCGGACTCACCGGTCGAGGCCACCCGCACGCGCGAGGTCGGCCCCAACAAGATCGGCTCCAAGGGCAGCAGCACCGTCTACCGGATCACTGGTTCCGCTCCGGCGGCCAGCTGAAGGCGGAGCGCCAAAATGCAGCACTTGCTCAAGCGACCGGGCTATCGGCTCTACGCGGCGGACAGTCCCGAGGCCAGGGCCCTGCTCGCCGAGCAGGGCATCGCCCCAGCCGATCTCGACCGCGCGCTCACCGAGCTGGAGCGGAGCGAGGGCACCATGGTCCGCACCGTCGTCGGGTTCAACGAGGACGGGGTGTTCGGGGTTAGCCGAGCAGGCTGGCGAGCGGACCTGGCCGACGCCTGCCACGAGCCCTTCATCCCACTGCTCTGGGTCAAGCTCCACGAGCTGCTCGGGCGCGTGCCCGAGGGCAGCACGGCACAGTTCATCCAGGATGGCACGCTGCCGGGCCAAGCCCAGGGCGACGCGACCGGCCACCGCCTCGCAAGCTGAGGGAGGTGGGGTCATGGATAGCGATCAGCTCGAGCACGACATGAACGAGCTTTGCCATGAATGGATGCATGGCAAAGACCCCACCGACGGGGTCTTCGGAACGGCGCAGGCAGCAGCCCGCATCTTCATCTTCCAGGCTCTCTCGCGGCCTGGACGGTGCTGGAGGAGACCGGCCAAACCGAGCAGCTGGTAACCGACTTCCAGACCTGGCTGCGCAAGATCCTCGATGACGAATTCCCCTACGTGCGACGGATCGCAAGCGTAAAGGTGTCGATCCCGAAGCACTGACAGCGCCGACCACGCCCCTTCACGCCGCCGCGGCCTCGGACCCGGCGGCGATCTCGTTGAAGCGCCGGCCAGCGCCGGGCAGGACAGCGGCGTCGCCCGAGAACGCTTCGAAGCGGCGGCAGATGATGCCGCGGCGCGTACTGGCAAGCCGGAGTTCGAATTCGTGATACAGTCGCGCATGAACCTGAGGCTCGTATCCTCCAGCGACGACAGGGCGCTCGCGATCCGAGATCACCTGCTGCCGCTGGTTCGCGACCGCGGCATGCTGGAATGTCAATACGGCCCCGTGCGCGTGATCGGCTTGCAGCTAGGCCCGTGGCTGTTCAATCACTGGACGCCGTTCCAAGAGCTGTCGCCCGATGAGGCGTCCTCGCCGGGCTACCGGCACGCCCTCGAACGGCAGCATACCCGGCCAGATCTACCGTACGGGCTCGAGGTGTGGCGTGGGGGCGCCAAGGTGCTGAGCGTCCTGTGGGCGGACAACGGAGCTTTCGAGGTGGACAGCTTCGTCCGCGGTTCCTGGGAAGATGAAGCTCTGGTGCTGTAACCACGTCGATCTGGCAGGGCCCACCAAGGGTGAGCGGAACATGTCCGGACGGTCGGACCAGCCGAACCCGCCGCAGCAAGAAAAAACGCTCGGCTTTGACTTGATCAAATGTACAAAAACTTGTGGTCATAATCCCTCCGCAAAAAAGCTTCAAGAACAGGAACCGCATCACTCAAGACCCGTTGATGCAGCCGAGTTACGGAGCACGCCGGTTTCCGGCAGCCCCTTGTGCCCCGTTCCCCTGGTTGGTTGTTCCGTCATGTGACGGCGACGATGACGAGAGATGCGACGGAAGATCGACCCGCGACAAAGGCGCGGTTGCGCTCGCCGCGGTCCGTGAGGAGGCGACCATCGCCGATTTGGCGCGGCAGTATCAGGTTCATCCGAACCAGATCTACGCCTGGAAGAAGCAGCTACTCGGAACGCTGGCCGGGCGTTCGACCCGGGCGTCGGCGCGGACGCCGAGGCGGAACGGGAGCGCGAGGTCGAGAAGCTGCACGCCAAGATCGGACAGCTGACCGTGGAACGCGATTTTTTGGCGACGAGGTTCGGAAGATGAGCGCTCCGGACCGCACAGCCATGCTCGATCGCGCTCACGCCGGGTTGTCAATCCGACGCCAGTGCCGGCTGCTCGGGCTGGCGCGCTCGCGTTACCGACCTGCGTCGGCCACCGACACCGACGAGCTTGTGATCATGCGCCGGCTCGATGAGCTATTCCTGGCCTGGCCGTTCTTCGGCTCGCGCCGGATGATGGCGATGCTGCGGGCCGAGGGGCAGCGGATCAATCGCAAGCGGGTGCGGCGCCTGATGCGCCTGATGGGGCTCGCAGCCCTCGGCCCGAGGCCGCAGACGTCGAAGCCGGCGCCGGGACACAAGATCTACCCCTACCTCTTGCGCGGCCTTGTGATCGAGCAAGCGAACCAGGTTTGGGCGGCCGACATCACCTACGTTCCGATCGGGCGCGGCTTCCTCTATCTGGTCACGATCATGGACTGGGCGAGCCGAGCGGTCCTGGCGTGGCGGCTGTCGAACACGCTCGATGCCGACGTCTGCGTCCGGGCGCTGGAGGAGGCGCTCGCCCGGTTCGGCGCGCCGGAGATCTTCAACACCGATCAGGGCAGCCAGTTCACCTCGACCGCATTCACCGCGGTTCTGCAGCGAGCCGGCGTGCGGATCTCAATGGACGGCCGTGGGCGCTGGCTAGATAACGTCTTCATCGAGCGGCTGTGGCGATCGCTGAAGTACGAGGAGGTCTACCTGAAGAGCTACGCCGACGGCCGTGAGGCGCGCGCCGGGATCGCCGCCTGGATCGTGTTCTACAACGCCACGCGGCCCCATCAGGCACTCGATGGCTGTGCCCCAATGCGTGGGCGGGCGGGGATGACCGGTCTCCTGCCCGCGAACGCCGTGGACATGACGCTCCAGCCTACGGCTCGGAGCGACGACGCCCGCTCGCCCACATGCCCACCGCGGCAATCTCAGCAGACCATTGATGCCGCTTGAAACGAACGACGGACGACGCTCGTCCAACTTAACCAGGCCCTCCCTGGTCCTCACGATGGGTCCACTCACCGCGCGTGTCCGCCCAGACTGATGGCCTCGCCCGCCCCGCTCCAATCCAACGTCGCCCCACCCGGGCGCATCCCAGCAGAGGTACACACCGTTGACCCAGTACACTGACACCGCCGCGCCCGTGCACGATCCATCCGGTGTGCATGCCACCGCAACCCGTACCCGTCCTACCATCGATGACGACGCGCACACCATCATGATCAACCGCGTCGCGTGGGGCGCGATCTTCGCCGGCGTGGTCGTCGCATTGGTCGTCCAGGTCCTCCTGACGATGCTCGGCGCCGGGATCGGGATGGCCACGCTCGACCCGGCGAGCGCAGACAACCCGGCTGCGTCGACCTTCTCGATCAGCGCCGCCGTCTGGTGGATGGTCTCGGGCATCATCGCCGCGTTCGCCGGCGGCTACATCGCGGCCCGGATGTCCGGCCGCACCGTGCCGACTACCGGCGCCTTCCACGGCCTGACGACCTGGGCGTTCACGACGCTCGTGGTCCTCTATCTGCTGACGACCACGGCCGGCAGCCTGGTCGGCGGCGTCTTCAGTGGCGTCGCCAACGCTGTTGGCGGCCTCGGCCAGACGGTCGCCCAGTCGGCGGCGCCGATGCTCGAGAACGCCAACCCGCTCGATGCGATCGAGCGTCAGGTGCGCGCCACCGGCACCGATCCAGAGGCCCTCAACAACGCCGCGGTCAATGCGATCCGGCAGCTGCTGACGGGCGATGCCGCCAACGCCGACCAGGCCCGCCAGCAGGCGGCCCAGGCCCTGGCCCAGGCCCGCAACATCCCGCTGGAGGAGGCGCGCCAGCAGGTGGCGGCATTCGAGCAGCAATACCAGCAGACGGTCGATCAGGCCAAGCAGGCCGCGACCGAAGCCGCGGAAACCGCCGCCTCGGCGATCTCGACCGGCGCGCTGGTGGCCTTCGTCGCGCTCGTGTTGGGCGCGATCGCCGGCTGGTTCGGCGGCCGCTCGGGCGTCGTGCATCCGGTGTTCGCCGACGGCGTGATGCCACGCCGCCGCCTGGCCTGAGCCATAATCCGACCCCTGCCGATGCGGCAGGCCGCCGCGACGGGCGACCCGGGGAGACATCCTTGGGTCGCCTGCGCCGCTTCCGCTACAACCGATTAAGGAGATCCCCATGCGCAATCCTTGGATGAGGCTCTGGCTGAGCGCCGCTAATAGCTGGGCCGGCGCGGCGCGAGGCTTCTGGACAGCGGAGATGCACCGCCAGCAGACGGCCATGGCCAATGACGTGATCCGCCAGACCATCGACTTCTGGACCATAACCGGGATGGCGCCGACCGCAGGTCACAAGCCGAAGCGTCGCCGCTAGGTCGGCCACTCGCGCCAGCAGCGGCTTGCCCGGGTCGTTCGCACGCAAAATGACCATGGAGGAGAGCGGCGTCGGGCACGCGCGCGCGTCCGTGCCCTATCCGCGGCTGGAGAGCAGGTCCGAGTGGCGCGTCGACGCGGTGGTCCATGTGGTCGGTTTGATGTGTGGCGTCGCTGCTTGCACCACGCTCGCGGTCGTCGCGTTGCCTGTTGAAGATCCTACCGTTCTCCTCAGCCTTGCGGTCTACGTGGTCGGGCTGCTCGCCATGCTGGGCTGCTCGGCCCTCTACAACCTCGCAGGTGATGGTCCTCGCAAGTCGCTCTGGCGCCGGCTCGATCACGCCGCGATCTTCGTGATGATTGCCGGGACCTACACGCCGTTCTTGACCATCGCGATCGGCGGCGCCTGGGGCACGGGTCTACTGGTCTTCGTCTGGACGGTGGCCGCGGTCGGCGTGGTGCTCAAGCTGCTCGACCCGGGGCGGTTCGAGACGCTCTCGATTGCTGCGTACCTCTTGCTCGGCTGGACCATCCTGGTGGCAATCGATCGCCTGATCGCCGCGGTCTCGCTGCGGACCCTCATCCTGCTCGCGGCCGGCGGCATCCTCTACAGCGTCGGTGTCCTCTTCTACCGGTGGCACCGACTGGCCTACCAGAGGGCGATCTGGCACGGGTTCGTGCTGATGGCCGCCGCATGCCAATACTTCGCCACCCTAGATGTCCTCGCTGGCTAGGGGATAGCTATCGTGATGCTTCACGCCGCCTCTCGCCCGGCGGCGATCTCCTCGAAGCTCCGACCGTCGCCCTCCAGCACCGGTCGCGCCGATCCACTCCTGCCACCGTTGCACGATCACGTCACAGTCTTGGGATCGAGTTCCACGAACCGCCCCTGGCGCCCGGTTTTCTCGCAGGCGATCAAGGTGGATCCCGAGCCGCCGAACGGGTCGAGCACGATGTCCCGCGTCTTGCTCGAGTTGCGGATCGCCCGCTCGACTAGAGCCACCGGCTTCATGGTCGGGTGCAGGTCGTTGCGTGCTGGCTTGTCGAGGAACCAGACGTCGGCTTGGTCGCGGGCTCCACACCAGTAGTGCTCCGTCCCCTCTTTCCAGCCGTACAGGATCGGTTCGTATTGGCGCTGATAATCGGCCCGTCCGAGCGTGAATGTATGCTTTGCCCAGATCACGAACGTCGACCATTTGCCGCCGGCGGAAGTGAACGCCCGCTGCAGCGTGTGCAGCTCGGAGCTGCTCATGCAGACGTACACCGCACCCTTGGTCACGGCGAGGATGTTCGTGCAGGCATCCAGCAGGAACGCCTCGAAGCCGGAGCCGAGGTTGTCGTTCAGGACCGGCCGGTGCTTGCCACTGAGCTTGTCCTTGGGCGTGTTGGCGTAGTCGACGTTGTACGGCGGGTCGCAGAAGGTCATGTCCGCGAGCTGCCCGCCGAGCACGCTGCTCGACGTCGGCCAGCGCCGTCGCATCGCCGCACAGCAGGCGGTGGTTGCCGAAGGCCCATAGGTCGCTCGGCCGGGTGACCGGATGCACCGGCGGCTCGGGGACCTCGTCGTCGGCGTCGTCCGACGCGGTTTCACCATCTGCCAGAGCCAGCAGTCGCTCGAGCTCGGTGGCATCGAAGCCGACCAGGTCGAGATCGAAGCTCTCGTCCCTCAGCCAGGCCAGCTCGGCGGCCAATAGCTCCTCGCTCCACCCCGCCTGCAGAGCGAGTTGGTTGTCGGCGATCAGGTACGCCCGCTTCTGCGCTTCGCTCAGGTGCTCGAAGCGGATCACCGGCACCTCGTCGAGCCCGAGCTTGCGCGCCGCCAGGAGCCGGCCGTGGCCAGCCAGGATCCCGGCGTTCTCGTCGACCAGGATCGGGTTGGTCCAGCCGAACTCCACCACGCTCGCCGCGATCTGGTCGACCTGTGCGTCCGAGTGCGTCCGAGGGTTGCGCTCGTACGGGCGCAGGCGGTCGATCGGCCACAGCTGGATCCGGTCGGCGAGCGCGACCAGTCCGGCGCTCGTCGGTGCGTCGGTCACGTGCGAACCTCGTAGTGCGACGGGTGGTGCCAACTTAGGTGCGACGCCTGCGACGGGTCGCAGGCAGGTTCGCACCCTGGCGCTCCTCAGGAGCTCAGGAATTCTGCGGGCTTCAGGCGGTCAAGTGCGACGGGTAGTGCGAACTGCGAACCCGGATTTTCAAGCTGTCGCTAGCGAAATATCGCCGTGGCCTGCCCCTCATCAGTATTCGCCCAGGAAGGACCCAGCGATCTCAAGTAGATATTGAAAGCACTTTCAGTTCTCACATGCCATCTCTCTCAAGGACTCTGGCTGATTTATACATATGACATCTCCAGATACATTGATACTGTACAAGTCTATACTACGTGGCGCGTCCTTGGAGCACCACTGCCAACAGCTGCACCACCGCCATCACGGCCGCGGACTGTCACCAGCATCGTCGAATAGCCCTTCAACTTCGCGCCTGCCAGGATGATGCGCATGCTGTCCAGCTTGCCGGCGATCGTCTGCGCTGCCGCCGAAGGTCGTGCCGGGTCTCGCTTAGCTCGGCCACGACCTGCTCGCCGCGCTGGTCCGGCTCCTGGATCTGCTTCCTCAGCTGGCTGACCACGCTCGTCGACCAGCAACTGGCGCTTCTCGATGTTGCGGCTGCGCATGCACAACCAGGCCGCGCCTCGACGGTCAACCCCTCCGGCGGCGGCAGGTGACTGCTCTCCATCGCTCGCCCCCCAGGGCACGCCTCGCGCACCGAGCGATCACGCTCGGTCTTGATCAGCGACGAGAACCGACCCGCCCCAGGTTCGGCGCCAGGAAAGCAAAAAACCCGCCGCCGGGCGTCCGGGGCAGGCTGTCACTATAGTCCCTAGTTAGCCGATCTCTACATCTTGTGAGCCACACTGTCAAGCTCCACAAGATGGCCTACGAGGCTCGCTTGGCTTCGCCGTAGCCGTAATGCCTAGCCAGCATACCCAAGGCCGCGATCAGGATCCCCTTGGCCTCTTTTTGATCGACTGACCGACCGCGCCAGCCCTGTCGGAGCGCCCACTCACGAAGGCTGCGCTGGAGCCCGACCACGTGCCAGACGCACGAGCCCGCCGGGCTCGAGACCCCGCCCAGCGCTTCCAATGCCCGGTGGACTCCCCGCCGGGCCTCGAGTTGGCGCTCGTTGATCTCGGGCTCATGGCCGGTGCCGGGTACCCGTAGGACGGGCAGCGCTCTCAGCGGGTCGAGGCTCGCGAGGATGAAGTTCGCCTGGAAGTCGCGGGCGGCATCATGCATGGCTTCGTCGATGATTCCGTTCCTCAGCAGCTGGCCGAGCGTATCGACGGTCCGATGGTGAACCACGATCCGGCCATCGGGGTCCGCCTCGCGGATCTCCTCGAGCTGACGGCCGCGCGCCTTGTGGGGCTTGATCCGCGCGCTCACCGGTCGCCTCCTGGCCGCCGGCCGTAGAGCCTGGCGAACGGGTCGTCGTCGGTCGGCGCTGCGCCGCTTTGGGTACGTGCCAAGCACGAGCGGTAGCCGGTCGGCGCGATCATCGGCTGACCTCCCGCAGGACCGCCGCGTAGCCGGCCACGTCGACCTGACTGTCGAGGTGCTTCGGATCGCGGGCCAGCCGGGCGATCTTGAGGTCGATCAGGCACAGCACGACCTGCGCCGGCCTGATCCTGGTGCCGAGGGTCAGCGACCAGCGCTGCGCGACCTGCTCGAACAGCTCGACCGGCTCGCCGTACTCGCGCCGGCGCCGGTTGACGATGCCGGCGGCGTGCTCGAGCAGCTCAGGCCCGTTCATCGCCGGCCTCCAATCTTCAGTGCCCAGTCGAGCAGCGCCAGCGCGTCGGCCTCGTTGTCGTCGGCCGGCTTGAAGCCGAGCGCGCGCACCGCAGCGATCACCGCCGCGCTTGTCGGCGTTGCCTTTGCCGGTCACGTGACGTTTGATCGTACCAACCGGCACGCCGCGGTAGGGCGTCCTGGTCGCCTCGGCCCAGGCGGTCAGATGGGCGAGGAAGCCGCCGTACGCGTGCGCGGCCGCCACGCCTCGATGGGAGCGGACCTCCTCGAAGTAGACCGCGCCGATCCCGCCGACGGTCTCGTCGATCTCCTGCAGCCAGGCGCGGAAGCGGAGAAAGACCATGCCGCCGCCTTCGAACCGGCCCGGCTTGAACTCGGCCGTCCCGCTCGCGATCGCGCCGTCGGCGTTCCGTACCGCCCAGCCGGTCCTCTGGCCGAGGTCGAGCGCCAGGATGGCGCCGCCGGTCGGCTTGCCGCCGGCCAGCGCGGCCACCGGCATTGGGATAGCGCTTGCCTCACTGCGCAGCCGCGCGCAGAGACGATCCGGCCATGATCCTTCCTCCGACGATTGATCGTGGTCAGGATGGCGGCGGGGTCCCGCCAGGAACGTCGCCGCCATCCGGTCCTTCGGGCAGCAGACAAGCAGCGGCGAGGTGGACCGGCCCGCGTCTGTGCTGGCGACGGGCACTGGGCGAAGCGCGAAAGGATCGAAAGGGTCGCCCTGTTATCCCCTGACACACGCGCACGCGCGCGTGCGCGTAACGCCGATAACAGTGCGCCGCTTTCAGATGCCTTCGCGATCCCCATGGACTCGGGGAAATGATCAAATTCGGGCCGAAGAAAGGTTTCGATCCTTTCGATGCTTTCGCAACGATGCTCGTGCATGGTCCGGCAAAACCTTTCGACGCTTTCGATGCTGCCGATCGTTTCAGCCATGACCATTGCAGTCCGCCGCCCGTGGCCGCGCCGGGATCCTCGAACTCGCTGCCCGGCTCTGATCCCGCGGAAGCCCTGCTTGCCGGTCTCTTGGGTGGCTGCCACCGCTCATAGCCACGCTGGATCAGTGCCTGGGCGAAGCGCTTCTCGGTGCCGATGTGCTCGCCGGTGTCGGCGCACCAGTTGCGCCAGTCCGCGAACAGGTCGTGCGTCGTGACGGTCGCGTCGGCGTCACGCCTGCACCGCTCCTCGACCCAACGGCCGACCGCGTCCTCTTCCGCGAAGTACTCAGCGGTCGCCTCGACCACGGCTGACGGCGGGGCGAGCCCGACCCGCTGCCATTCGAGGCAGCCGGCGATTGCCCAGTTGAGGATCCCCGGCCATTCGGCCTTGAGCTTCTCCGGCAGGTCGCGGTCCGGCTCGGCCGGGCTTGAAGGTGAACGGGATCAGGTGCAGGCGCCGGCGGATGGCGTCGTCGATGTTCCTGCAGGCTCGGCTTGTGGTTGCCGGCGACGAACAGCTTGAACTGCGGCCGGTAGGTGAAGAAGTCCTGGCGCATGAACCGGGCCGTGATCGGGTCGCCGCCGGTCAACGCCTTGACCTTAGCCTCGGCCCAGCGCCGGCCCTCCTCGGTCTCCTGCGCCGTGACCAGCCGGGCGCCGCGCAGCATCGCCATGTCGGTCGGGTGGCGATCGGTATGGGTGGCGGTGAAGCTGTCCATCGAGGCGACGGTGGCGTAGTCGCCAAGGATCGCGGCGACCGTGTTCAGGAACACGCCCTTGCCGTTGCCGCCGGGGCCGTGCGCGAAGAAGAGCGCGTGCTCGCGGACCGATCCGGTCAGGCAATAGCCGATCGCGCGCTGCAGATAGGCCTGGAGCTCGGCGTCCCCGCCGGTGATCTCGCGGAGGAACCGCATCCAGAGCGGGCAGGTCGGCATCCCGGTCGGATGCCGGACCGACGGCCGTGATCTTCGTGCAGCGGGCGGCGCGATCGTGCGGCGACAGCGTCCCGGTCCGGAGGTCCACCGTTCCGGCCGGGGTGTTCAGCAGCCAGGGATCGGCATCCCAGACGTCGGAGGTGCGCGCGATCGAGCGATCGGCCTGAGCGATCTTCAGGACGGCGCCGATCACCTGCGCCGAGGCCACCTTGGTGGCGGTGCGCGTCGCTGCCCGGGCATCGGCGATGGTTCGCAGCGCCCTCGCGCTCGCGGCCGAGCAGATCCCGCGGGAGAGGTCGAACGCGCGGAGGGTGTCGTCCTCGGCCCAGCAGGTGCCGTCCCAGATCAGCCACCTGCCCCAGGCTGCGACGTGCTTCACGCGCATCGGCGTGCCTGGCCCGGAACCGAAGCGCGAGGGCGGCGTCGCTGAACTGGACCGGCCGCTCGTCGGCTTGGTCGTCCGGGCGCGCGGCCGCGCCGCCGGCGAGCGCCTCGAAGTCCTCGCCCGCGGCATTGAAGCCGAAGCCGGCGGCGAGCTCGAAGATGTACGGCGCGCCGACCTCGAACGGCGGCTTCATGCGCTCCCAGTCGGCAGCGGCGACCTCGGGATCGTTGCCGGTCGGGAACCGGTCATTGCCTTCCCAGCGCGACGCCCACTCGAGCCAGATCTCGTGGCCGCGCGCCTCGATCCTCGGCGCACGCCGCCTTGATGGCGCAGCCCATGCGGATGTAGTCGGTGCGGCCGGCGAACAGCTCGCTGCTGTTCGGGATCCGCGCGACCGCGGCGGCCACTTGGTCGAGGTCGCCGCACAGGCCCTCCTGGTCGATGCCGCCGCGGTCGACGGTTGCCGCTCCGACGCCTTCCCGCTCAACCGCCTCGCAGCCGAACAGCTCCAGCAGAGCCGCCAGCTCGACGAAGAAGGCCTCCGCCTTGGCGCGGTCGATCCGGGTGAGGGCTTGGAGGCCGATGACAACCGGGTCCAGATCCCACTGGTAGGGGCGACGGGTCCCGGGGTGGAGGCCCTCGACGACATACTGCTGCCCGTCACCGAGGTCCGCCCGGCTCACCGTTGGAGCTGGCCCATGCCGAGCCACGCCCTTATTCTCGGCGGATGTGGGCCTACATCAGCAACCATGGCTGGCGCTTTCCACCCGCTCTGCAACCCGCTGCTCGCCCTCAGGCTCGAGCTCGAGCGCGTGCTCGAACGCCGCCTGGTGGTCGGCGCTGATCGCGGCGTTCAGCAGGTCGACGGTCAGGGCGACCGCGGCTCGAGGCGACGGGATCGTTTCGACTACTTCGCGGTCGCAGCCTCGGTAGCCACGCAAGCGCACTTGCCCCTCGAGGCCGATCACGAGGACGCTGTGGGCTGAGGCGGTCATGACCGGCACCACCGCGCGTCCAAAACACGTGACCCACGGCCCCGCAGCCCGAGCAGGTAAGCTCATGTGAATGACGGGTGCTCATGATCCGCCCTCGTACTCACGGCCTGACAAGCAGCCAGACGCGGGTGGCCTGACCTGGTGATCGTTCGGTTCGGATGAGGGCAGCCTGCTCAAGAGCATCTAACGCGCGTTTACGGGCATTCCGAGATAGCGCTAACTGCTGCCACAGTGCCCCCGAGATAGATACCGGTTGAAGGCCGGACATATCGGACAGCATCAGGATGACCAGGGCCACGACCGCCGTGTTGGCGCTGATATTTACCTGTGCCAACCAGCCGACGCGTATCGGCCCTTTGATGAAGAGCTGCCCTGACTTCCGTTTACGATCGGAGGTAGGGAGTGGCTCTCCCAGCTCCTCCAGAATCTGATCAGTCATCTCGATGCCAGGAATTTCAGGCACTGGTATATCTCTTATTATTTGAATAGATTCTCTTATAAGATATAATAATATTGGACGGGTGCTCCATAACCGGTACGCTACCGTCCCGATGTCGGGACGGTGGTGTTGCGGTATCGGGACGGTCGGCCTCCGCCTTCGCTAAATGGAGCATGATCCGGTTCCAGGTCGCCCGGCCGCGTTTCTCGTCCATGAAGCGGTCGGGGTAGCACCACACCTTCGTGTCGACCCCGAGGGTGAAGCCTCCCAATACGGCTCGGCTGGCCTCCTCCATGACGCTGGTGGTGAACTCGGTCGCCTCTAGTACATCCTCGATCGCGCATTCAACCAGCAGTGCGTCATGCACAGGTCCGCACAATAGAAAACCCTTATCCAAACCACCATCGGCAATAAATCGATAGCAAGAGATACGGAGCATCTCGGCTGCGTTAGCTTGCATGAGGTAATTCCGCAGCGTCCGCACTTTTGTGCCGCCGATCTGCCTCCCGTCTGCTTGGTACTGGGGCTCAGTCACGGCGAGTTCCCAGCCGTATACTGTCCACAGCTTGCCGTGCAACTTGGCGTAATGGACGACGTCATCGTTCCACGCCCAGAACCGCGGGAAGGTGCGGCGGTGCAGGCGCAGGAGTTCGCGGGCCTCGGGGCAGGTCTTGGCCAGGCGTACGGCCAGCGATTGTTCCTGCATGCCGTAACCGATGCCTAAGGCCACGGTCTTGAGGCCGTCGCGCTCGACTTCGTGAGTCTCTCTCGTCGCGTCGTCCGGCAGCTTCCGAGCTTTCTTGCCGAAGGCGATGTAGAAGTCATCTGCGAGCAGGGCCTCGAGCATGGCCGGGTCCTGGCTGGCAGCCGCCTCGATGCCGATCTCCTGGCACCGCCAATCGGCGTACAGGATCGCCCGTCCAGGGCCCGGCCAATCAACCCGCGATACCATGCGGCATTGCCGAACACGTATTGGCTGCTGCTCGGCTGGTTGCGCCCAGTCTTTGACCAGAACGGCCTCAGAGGGCACCTGTTGCGACCGTCCGGACCGACTTGCAGGTCGGTCAGCCGCAGCTGCCCAAGGGTGACCAGGAGCTCCTTGAGCGGATTGAGGAGCTGGTGGTGCTTGCCCCGCGCCATGTCCTTGAAGGTGTCTTTGTCGAGGCTCAAGGCCCCTGTCTTCTCGGTGCGTGGCCAGGCGATGCGATGTCGCCCTATGAACTCGGCGAATTGCTTTCGGTCGATCTCGTGACCGTCGAAAACCCCGTATTCACGATCGCCATCCGCAACCAGTTGGTCCTTGATCGAGTCCCAGTGGGCCCGAAGGCGCTCGAGGATGGCAGCGTCAATCGGGATGCCGGTAGCCTCCATTGCCGCCACCCCTATCCCGTACGCGCCACGGTTTAACGCATGGACCAAGCCATACGGGCGAACGAGGATGCCGGGCAGCATGCGCACGAGCAACTGGGCGGTGCCATCCACGTCGCGTTCGCAGTACGACAAAATCTCCGTGCGCTCGCTATGGCTGAAAGGTGGGCCGGCTAGGATTTGATCGCGCATGGCGTCCTTGACCGCCGCGGGGCCGGGGTCGAGGCCGTGGTCGATCATCGCCCCCAGCAGGGACCAGGCACCTTCGTGCCAGGGCAAGCCGTTGACGGCGAGCCGGCGCTCGGCAAAGAGGTCGAGGACACGGGCAGGGTCACGCCAACCGTTCGCCCTGCTGACCGACAGCTCGGCCGGCGCGGAATACGAGATAAAGAGATGCGGTTCTCTGATCGCGGCCGATAACGCAAGACCTTTTGGCGGTGATGCGTGTTCCTGCCGGCTCTGTGGTTCTCTCCGCGGTCGGCGCTAGGCCGCCGCATCATGGCGTTCAGGACGTGGCGCCCCAATGTAATCGGCGCGGTCCGCTTTGCAGGACGGCCGCCTCCGCATCTGCGGGGTCGCCGACGCCCTCGTCCCGGCAGGGACGCCTCCTCCGCCGGACGGCAGAGTTAGTTCGGCAGCTACGGTATCAAGCGACCGCCGCCGCTTTCTGACGGTCCGACCAGCGGAACGACGTGCCGTCGAGCCAGATCCGGTGCATGATCACCGCCAGCTTGCGCGCCACCGCGACACGTGCCTTGTTGATTCCGACCCGCTTGGCGAGCCGGGCACCCCACGCCTTCAGGGTGGACCATTTGGTCACGCGCGTGAGCAACGTGCCGGCCGCTTCGAAGAGGTAGGTCCGGGTCAAACCGTCGCCGCACTTCGAGATGCGCCCGGCGTGGTCGACTTCGCCGGATTGGTACCGGCGCGGTGTCAGGCCGAGATAAGCGCCCACGCCAGACGAGCGCGCGAACCGCTGTGGGCGGTCGATGGTCGCCACGAAGGCGACCGCAGTCAGCGCCCCGACGCCGGGGATCGTCATCAGCCGCCGGCAAGGGTCGCTGCTCTTGGCGAAGGCAAGAATCCGCGTTTCGAGCGCGGCGATCTGGCGCTCGATCAGATCGCGGACGGCCAGCAACGCGTGGACCGCTGGCTCCAGCCCCGGCTCGCCGGCGGCGAGCTCGCGCACCCGGTGCTCATAAGCGCGCTCGCCGACCTTGCCCACCACCAAGCCAAACGTCTTGAGCAGCCCTCGATCTTGCTCCCCAGGTCGCGGCGCATGTTCACGAGCTGCGCGCGGGACGTGAGGAGGGTCCGCAGTCTGTGGCTACCGAGGCTTTTGACCGCAACCTCCTTGTACCAGCCCACGCGGACCACCTGCGCCAGGCCGTGCGCGTCGTTGGGATCGGTCTTGTTGACCTGCATCGACAGTGCCGCTTGGGCGTGCCGCGCATCGATGCACACCACGGGCAAACCGAGTTCGCGGAGGCGGTGCCAGTGCCACGTGCACAGCTGCCCGGTCTCGAGCCCGATGCGCACCACGTGCGGCGCCCTCGCGCGAATGGCGGCGCCGATGGCCTCGGGCGTGGATGCCACCGTGCCGCGCCACACGCCGGCGCCTGCCTCATCGACGACGCAGATTGACGTGAACTCGAGCGATACGTCCAAACCGACGTACTGTTCCATGGCGTTCCCCCTTTGCCGGGCTCATCCTCTCGGCGACCATAGCCGAGCCTCTGAGCGCCGCGATCACGCCATGTCATCGGGCTCAGGCCCTGGCAAGCTGACAAGCTGTCCGGGCCGATCAGATGGAAAGGATGACCGTGATGAAGCGCTTCGCAGGGTTGGACGTCTCGCTGTCGACGACGGCGATTTGTGTGGCCGACGAGCAGGGCCACGTCGTCTTTGAGGGCTCGGTGACGACGGATCCGGATCTGCTTGCAGCCGCCCTGGCGGCGCACGCGCCAGATCTGGTCGGGCTGGAAGCCGGGCCGATGTCGGAGTGGTTGCACGCGGGCCTGTCGCGCCATGGTCTCGAGACGGTGCTCATGGAGACGCGGCATGTGCGTGCTGCGCTCAAGTCTTCGCTCATCAAGACCGATCGTCGGGACGCGCACGGCATCGCGCAGCTCCTGCGGATGGGCTGGTTCCGACCGGTGCACGTGAAGACGGCGTCCGCCCGCGAGCGGCGCGTTCTCCTCGGCGCCCGCGACACCCTGGTCCGGCGTTTACGCGATCTCGACAACAGCGTGCGAGGTTTGCTGCGCGGCTTTGGTCTGCGACCGCAGCGCCTGCTGCGGGAGCGCTGGAGCGGAGCCGTTCGCCGGCTGATCGCCGTCCATCCCGTGCTCGCGGCGGCGATCGACCCGATCCTGGTCGCCCGCGACGGACTCAGCGAGCAGCTCGCCCGCCTTGACAAGCTGGTCCAGGATCAGGCGCGCGACGATGCCGTCTGCCGCCGCCTGATGACAGTGCCCGGTGTCGGCGCCGTGGTCGCGCTCAGCTACGTTGCGGCGATCGACGACCCGGCGCGGTTCGCCAGATCGAAGGCCGTGGGGCCGGCGCTCGGTCTGACCCCGAGCCGCTACCAGTCCGGTGAGACCGATCGACCAGCGCGATCACCAAGGCCGGCGATGCCCGAGCGCGGGTCGCGCTCTTCGAAGCCGCGCATGTGATGATGACCCGCGTCGCCCGCTGGTTTCCTTTGAAGGCTTGGGCCATGCGGGTGGCGGCACGCCGCGGCGCCAAGCGTGCGAAAGTCGCACTCGCACGCAGGCTCGCCGTGATCCTGCACCGCATGTGGTCGACGGCACCGACTTTCAGGCACAATCGACATGACGCCGGTTACGCCTGCGCCCCCTTCCCGCTGAGGGAAGAACCCGGTGGGGACGATGGCCGAGGGCAAGCCGCTGGACACTTCGGCGCCATCAGGACGCCGTTTTAGAGATGGGCTCCCTCCGCCAACGCCGATCGCATCAGGTGAGCGCGGCAGCACACCACCGCCGCGGATCACGGACAGAAGCCAGCACCTCGCCGGTGTTTAACAACCCCTTGGCACACGACGCCCGATGACAGAAGAGTGTCCTTGTCGATCGGATAGGGCGGGCTCGAGCCGAACTCACCCATCCACAAGCGCCACGTCTGCCCCGAGCGCAGCTCCTTCGCCACAAGGCAAACTGGCAGCACCAGGTCGCCCGGCCGGGTCTGGTACTCGGTGTCGCAGACCACGAGCCGGGCGAAGGGTAGTTCATCGAGTATCACTGGGCCGAGCCCAGGTAACGTCGGGCCAACGGGTGATCCGCGCTCTTGATCAGGTAGCCGTCCCCGAAACCCTTACGCAGCAGCTCAAGGAGGGTCACCTCCGGCCACTGGGGCTCGTCGATCGGCTCGCACGGGCCGAAGATCCGGTAGCACTTGAGCGCTTCGTCGGACTGGATCTTCGTCCACTTCGTCTTGGCCCGCTCGGCGGCCTTCAACGCGGTCTCGTTGTAGAGGCCGCCGCCTCCTCGCCGGTTGTCCCGAGGCAGTTTGGCTGGCCACAAGAAGACTGCGGCCGGTCCCATGAGTGAGGTCTTGCAGACAAACAACTGACGCCGGGACACGAGCTTGCCGAACAGGGGGTACATAGGCGGCGCGATCAGGTACGGCGCATCGCGCTCGTCGGCGATCTCGACGATTCCGACCGACAGCGTCATGACCGGGTCGGGGTGGACGCGGAAGAAGTCCCAGGCGCTCGGCTTACGCACCACAACCGGCGGATCATCCTCGATAACACCGGGGTTGAAATCCTGCGGCAAGGCGAACCTTTCGAGGTTGTCGAAATCGTCGTCGGCCTTTTGCATCATCCCTTCGTCCGGTGCTGCGAAGTCGCGGGCAGCGAGCTCGGCTCCGTCATCCGACGTGGCTCCATTGCCGTCGGTGGCCTGCTTCAGAACCGCCTCGGGCGGCGGCGTATCGCGATCGCGGTCGGTGGCGCTGGCGCGCGTTTGTCTGGCCATGATGGCGCTCCTTTCGCTGGGAGGAAGGGGAGAGGTCAGAGATCGAGCGCCCGCCGGCCTCGCTCGTCAGGCGGACGGGTTGATCGAGCAGCGGATTTCCAGGCATCGGTCAGCGGGCCTCGAACGGCTGGCGAGCGGACCGCGGCCCTAACGGCAGGTGGCCCCGCGGCCGCGAGCGAGCCCAGTCCAAAACTTCGGACTCCCACCAACACACGCGGTTTGGCCCGACCTGGAGGCGACGAGGGAAGAGGTCGGCTTTCTCAAGCCGAGAAATGTGCATCCGGGAATAGCCGACGATGCGCTCGACCTCGGGCCAGCGCAACAGCCGGTCAGTGCCGCTACCGTTGCCGCGCCCAATGATGACGCCGCGTCTTGTCTTGAGCATGTTTGCTTGCCTCGATTGCGTCTGTGCATCGAGGTCAGCATTTTCCGACGTGCCTCGCAATTGATTTAAAATCGCCCCGTTTTCGGGATTAAATCGTCCCCAAAGCGCCGATCTTCGGGAAAATGGTCCCCGTGGTCGGGGAAGAATCATCCCCGATTGGGGCTAACTCCCCTCTGTTAACACGTCGCGCAGCAGCAGGCGAACGCGTTGCCGGGGGTCAGCGGCCTCGGCCCGTTCGCGAGCTATGGCGCGCAGCTTAGAGACCAGAGCGGCGACTTCGCATGCCTGCTGCTCGGCCCGGACCGCGACCGGCAGCGCGGCCGTCCGCACCTCAAGCAACAGGCTGGCGATGAGTTGTGCTTCGGCGAGCAGCTCCGGCTGTTGGCGGCGATACCGGCGGAACAGGCGATCGGCGGCGCTCTCGGCTCCGCCAGCGAATTGCTTCGCGGCGGCCCAATCGGATGGCGCCCGCCTCTCGAACCGGGCGAGCGCCATCGCGAGCAGCAGCGGCCGGTCGTCGTAACGGCACGACCCGACCGGCCGCCCGCGCGGGCGGCCGGTCGGCTTGCGTTTGCGCGGCATGATCAGCTGGCGCGCGGCAAGATCACGACCTTTGCCTCGCCACGCCAATGATCCGCCCCAGCTCGCGACCCCAGGCGTCGAGCGCCAAGCGTTTCTCGTCACTGAACCGATGCCGCACATAGACGGCGCTGATCCCCATAACGCTGCCGGGCGCGTGATTGAGGATCGCAGCAACCACGGCCGGCGGATGGCCGAGGCGAGCCATGCCGGACGACGCGGTTCTCCGCAGGTCGTGCAACCGCCAGCCGGCGACGCCAGACAACTGGTCGAGCTTGGGCTTGAACTTGCTGAACCCGGAGAGCGGCCGAATGCTGCTGACCCGATTGGCCGGGAAAAGCCAGCCGTCGCCGACCCGGGGCAAGCTTCCGATGATCTCCATGGCGAGGGTCGAAAGCGGGACCTCGTGCGCTCTGTCCGCCTTAGTGAGCGCATGCGGCAAGATCCAGAGCTTGCGCTCAAGGCCGATGTCAGACCATGCCATGTGTGCGACCTCGTCTCGCCGTTGTGCGGTCGCGAGCAACAGCTGCACGAACCGGCCGAACGGCCAGCCGAGCGTATCGCAAGCCTGCCAGACCGCTGCCACCTCGCCGTCGTCAAGAATGCGGTCGCGCGAACGCTCCTTGGCCGGCCGGTTGATGCCGGCGACCGGCGACGACTCGACGATGCCGCGATCCAGGCACCACTTGAAGAACTTGCGCAAATTGGCGAGCAGCCGGTTTGCCGCGATGGCGTGGCCGCGGTCGGTCACACGGTCGAGCGCGTCGAGAATGTTCCGGCGCCCGATCGATGTGATAGGCTGACTGCCATGGTGAGCAACGAACTCGCGCCTCAGCTGGGCGGCGGCATCCTTAGCGCTGCGCTCGCGTCTGTTGGCCAGCACGTGGCGCTTGATGAACTCCTCAGCGATGCTGACCACTGTGTCGACCTTCGCCCGTTCGCGCTGCTCCATGGCGCCCGGGTGCGCCATCAGCTCGCGCGCCCTGGCCCTGGCGTCGGCGAGGGCCAGGCTACCGGGCTCACCGACCTTGATCCTGCTCGGGTGCTTGGCGCCGGGCTTGCGGATTGCGACCACGAAGCTCCGCGCGCCGTTGGCGGTGATCCGCAGGCCGAACGCGGGGAGCGTCGAATTCCAGACTTCGAGGCGACCGGACTTCGGCGGTTTGATGCGCGCGACGGATAGCTCAGTGAGCTTCGTTCTCATGGTCAGATGTTACACGGGGCAACGAACGGGACAACGCAGAGCATGTACAGCGGGGTTGAGCGATGTTCAAGAGCGTTAACATCGGGAGGCTCGAAGCCGGCGGAAGTGCTGCGACTTCGCGGTCTGCGGCGTGCAGTGCCGCTTACCCCGGGCTTCAGACTACGGATCTGGGGGTTAGGGGTTCGAATCCCTTCGGGCGCGCCAAATCCAGCCCCGACGTCTGCGCTTCGTCTGAGCGGCCGACCGCGAGCGTGGGCGTGAGGCGGAATGAAAGCCATGGGCACACCGCTCGCAGGCAAGTCGCCTTGGTCGCCGGCGCGACGCGCGGGGCTGGGCGCGGGATCGCCGTGCAACTGGGCGCAGCCGGCGCGACCGTCTACGTCACCGGGCGGACGACCCGGTCTCAGCGCTCGGAAATGAACCGAGCGGAGACGATCGAGCAGACCGCAGCTCTGGTCGATGAGGCCGGTGGCCACGGGATCGCGGTCCAGGTCGACCACCTGGTGCCCGATGCGGTGCGCGCGCTGGTGGCGCGCATCGAGTGCGAGCAAGACAGCCTCCACCTGCTCGTGAACAATATCTGGGGCGCCCCGATCGAGTGGAACAAGTCGGTCTGGGAATCCTCGCTCGAGACGGGCCTGCGCCGCTGCGCCTGGGCGTGGAGACGCACGCCATCACCAGCCACTGCGCGATCCCGCTGCTGATCAGGACCCCCGGTGGTCTCGTCGTCGAGGTGACCGATGGCACTGACGAGTACAACGCGACCCGCTACCGGGTGTCCTTCTTCTACGACCTCGCCAAAGCGTCCGTGAATTGGATGGCGTTCGCGCTGGCGCACGAGCTGCAGCCGTACCGCGCGACCGCGGTATCGCTGACGCCGGGCTGGCTGCGATCGGAGGCCATGCTCGAGGCCTACGGCGTCAGCGAAGCCAATTGGCGGGACACGACCAGGATCAACCCGCACTTTGCGATTTCTGAGAGCCCGGCATTCGTCGGGCGGGCGGTCGCCGCGCTCGCCCAAGATCCCGACGTGGCGCGCTGGAACGGACAGTCGCTCTCCAGCGGGCAGCTGGCCAAGGTCTATGGCTTCACCGACCTCGACAGCAGCCAGCCCGATGCCTGGAGGTACGTTCCCGAAGTTCAGGACGCGGGCCTGCCCGCTGACACCGCCGGCTATCGCTGACGTTAGCGACCAGGCCAGGACCCGCCGATGCGCGTCGCCGAGCTCGAGATTTTCCCGGTCCGGGTACCCTACACCCATGCCGAGCGCAGCTCGCTGGTCGCTCGCGACGGCGTCACCGACGTGATCATCAAGCTCATTGCCGACGATGGCCGGATCGGCTGGGGCGAATGCACGCGCGCGGCGGATGCCGCCGGGATCGCGAGCGCGGTCGCCGCGATGCGGCCGATCGTGCTCGGCCGCGATCCATGGGCGATCGAGCGGATCGCGCGCGACGTGTTCATCGACGGCGCCTGGCAGTTCCAGCCGATGACCGGCAACTTCGCCTTCGCCGGCATCGATATGGCGCTCTGGGACCTGTGCGCCAAAGCCTGCGGCCAGCCCCTCTACCAGCTGTTCGGCGGCGCGGTCCGTGAGCGCGTCGAATACTTTTACTACCTGAGCTGGGGCAGCCCCGAGGAGGTCGCGGCGCAATGCCGGGACGGCGTCGAGCGCGGGTATCGGATCTTCTATCTCAAGGCCGGCGTCGACGCGGCGGCCGAGGAGGCGATGCTCGCCGCCGTCCGCCGGACGATCGGCCCGGGCGGCAAAATCCGGATCGACGCCAACCAGACCTGGACTGTGGCCGAGGCGGCTCGTCTGCTCTGCGACTGGCACGCCAAGTTCGACCTCGACTTCGTCGAGGCGCCGGTGCCGATCGATCCGGTCGAGCTCATGCTCGATCTGAAGCGGCGGGTGCCGGTGCCGCTCTGCGTCAACGAGGGCCTCTGGCGCGAGGCCGACGCGTATCGGATCATCGACAGCCGCTGCGGCGACTTCTTATGCTTCAGCTCGTATTGGGTCGGCACGCTCCGGCGCTTCCAATCGCTCTGCCATGCCGCCCAGGCCAAGGGCTGGCAGGTCTGCAAGCACACCCACGGCGAGCTTGGTCTTGCCGCGGCCGCCGGCCAGCACCTGATGCTGACGCTGCCCAACGCCGCCGACGGCCACCAGCAGACCGCCCAGTTGATGGCCGATGACATCCTGACCGAGCCGCTGCCGATCGCGACCGGCCCCTTCTGGGGCGGGATCGATCGTTCCGGATTGGGCGTCGAGGTCGACGAGCAGAAGCTCGCCCGCTACCACCAGGCCTTCCTCAGCCACGGCGACTTTCCGACCTCGGCGCCAAGTTCGCAAAGCCCGACTGAGTTCATCGCCGCTATTGCTCGGGCGCAGGCTGCAAACCTGCGAGGTCGAGGCCCGGGTCGCGGTTGCTGAGCAGCGCGGCGACGATCTTGGCCGAGCCGTGAGCGAGCGTCCAGCCGAGGTGGCCCTGTCCGACGTTGTAGTAGAGGTTCGAAAACCGGGAGCGGCCGAGGATTGGAGGCCCGTGCGGGGTGACCGGACGCAGGCAGCAGAAGGGCTTCAGATCGCCCGCAGCCGCCAGGCAGGCTTCGAGCTGTGGGAAAAGGCCGGTAAACCAGCGACGAAGGCGCGCCAGCGGCGTTGCTCGGGAATCGTGTCGTAGCCCGCGATCTCGGCCAGCCCGCTCATCCGTAGCCGATCGGGCAGCGGCATCATGCCGAACTTGCGGAGTTCGTCGAGCACCGGAATCGTCGGCGCGTCCGGGAACGGCGCCTTCGGCACCGTGATGCTGTAGCCCTTGACCGGGATGACCGGCAGGCGCACGCCCAGCGGCCGCATCAGAAGTGGGCTGTCGGCGCCGAGCGCGAGCACATAGGCGTCCGCGCTCAGAAGCCCCCGATCAGTGTCGACGCGGGTGACCCGGGCGCCGTCGGTTTGCAGTCGCTCGACGGTCGTGCCGAACCGGAACTCGGCGCCGCGCTCCCGGCACCAGGCGGCGAGCGCCTCGCAGAACTTGAAGCAATCGCCGCCTTCCTCGTCGACAAAGTGAATGCCGCCGGTCAGAGCATCGATCCGCGGCGCGAGCGCCGGCACCAGCGCCAGACAGGCTTTGCGGTCGAGGACGCGGAAGTCGAGGCCGAGCGGCCGCTGGCGCTCGGATGCGGCGACCGCCGGCTCCAGAACTCTTCTGGTCCGAATAGAGCTTGAGCGCGCCGCCGGTGACGCGGTCGTAGTCCATCCCGGTCGCCGCCCGGATCTCCGTCAGCGCCTCGAGACTGTACAGCGCCAGCCGGAGCACGTGCCGCGTGTTCGTCCACGACGGCTCTGGCCGCGAGGCGCGCAGGAATTCAAGGCCCCAGCGCCAGATCCGCGGCAGCTGGCGCAGGTGGATCAGGATCGGCGCGTCCGGTTGCGCCATCGTCTTCAGGGTCTTGGTCGGCACGCCAGGCGCCGACCAGGGGACCGCCTGGCTGATCGCGACGAAGCCGCCGTTGGCGTGGCTGCATTCACGCGCGACGCCCGGCTGGCGGTCGAGCAGCGTCACCTCGTGGCCGTCCCGGAGCAGGAAATAGGCGGTCGTGACGCCGACGACGCCGCCGCCGAGCACGATCGCCTTCATGAGGTCATCGGCCGGCACCCATCCGGGCCTCGAGCGACTCGGCCGCGCGCATCAGCGGGAAGCTCATGACGTAGTAGAAGCCCGCGGCCAGCACGAAGGCGTGCATCGGCAGGAACGTGGACGACGCCAGATCCTTGGCCCGCAGCATCAATTCGGGCGCGGCGATGATTGAGCAGAGCGCTGTCTCCTTGAGCAGGCCCACGGCATAGTTGGCGATCGGCGGCACGACCACCCGGATCGCCTGCGGCAGGATGATGAAGGCCATCGCCCTGGCGGGCGTCATGCCGAGCGACAGTGCGGCCTCCATCTGGCCCCGGTGCAGCGATTCGATGCCCGAACGGAAGACCTCGGCGAGGAAGGCGCCGCCGTGGATGCCGAGCCCGAGCACGGCTGCGGTGTAGGACGAAATGACCAGGAAGTCGTAGCCCATCTCGGGCAGCGCAAAATAGATCCAGTAGAGGATGACCAGCACCGGTACCCCGCGGAAGAAGCCGACGTAGAGACGGGCGAACCCGCGCACCGGCGCCAGGCGCGAGAGCCGCAGCAGTGCTACGACCAACCCGATCGCGCAGGCGAGGCAGAACGCGGCCAGCATCAGCTCCAGCGTGCCAAGCGAAGCGATGCTCATCTCGACGATCCAATCGCCAAGATGGCCCTCGTAGCCGGCAAGGAACTGGAGCACCGCCGCTAATGCCAGCGCTGCCGGGAACGCTCGAAGCGCCGGACGACTGCCGAGAGCGGCAAGGTCAGCCCCAGATAGAACAGCGCGCAGACCAGGTAAATCTGGCCGCTGATGCCGTGCATGAAGGTCGCCTGGACCAGGCGCCGGGCCTCGAACATGATCTCCGGCGCGGCGATCGTTGAGATGATCGCGGTATCCTTGACCAGCGCGATCGCGTAGTTGCCGAGCGGCGGCAGCATGATCCGGATCGCCTGTGGCAGGACGATGAAGCGCATCGCCTTGGCCGGCGTCATGCCGAGCGAGAGCGCGGCCTCGATTTGACCGCGATGCAGCGCCTCGATGCCGGCGCGGTAGATCTCGCCGACGTAGGCCGCGCCGTTGATGCCGAGGCCGATGATCGCAGCACTCACCGGGTCGAATTCGAGGCCGAGGTCCGAGAGGCCGAAATAGATGATGAAGAGCTGCACCAGCGCCGGCGTGCCGCGCAGGACGTCGGTGTAGACCAACGCCACGGCGCGGATCGGCCGCAACGGCGAGATCCGCATCAGCGCGACCAGGAGCCCGAGCAGGAGGGCCACGATCAGAGCGCCGAAGGCGACCCGGACGGTCATCGCCGTCGCATGCCAGAGGACCGGCAGGATCTCCGGCAGCCAGTGCCAGAGCTTGGTCCAGAACTCGATCATCAGCGTTCGAGGATCTGGCGCAGAAAGGCGCGGGTGCGCTCCTGCGTCGGGGCCTTGAAGATCTGCTCCGGGCCGCCCTCCTCGACGATCTGTCCGGCGTCCATGAAGATCACCCGGTCGGAGACTTCGGCTGCGAACTGGATCTCGTGGGTTACGATCAGCATGGTCCGGCCTTCCAGGGCGAGCTCGCGGATGACCTTCAGGACCTCGCCGATCAGCTCGGGGTCGAGCGCCGAGGTCGCCTCATCGAACAGCATCAGCTTCGGCTGCATCGCGAGCACCCGGGCGATCGCGACCCGCTGCTGCTGGCCGCCCGAGAGGCGCTCCGGATACTCGGCCGCCTTGTGCGCGAGCCCGACCTTGTCGAGCATCGCCCTCGCCCGGTCCTCGGCCTCGGGCTTGGGCAGCCCCAGCACGCGGCGCGGCGCCACGCTGACGTTGTCGAGCGCTGACAGGTGCGGGAACAGGTTGAAGCGCTGGAAGACGAAGCCGATCTCGGCCCGCTCGCGGGCGAGCTCACGATCGCTGAGGTGGACGTACTTGTCGCCGGCCCGCTTCTCGCCGATCAGCGCGCCGTCGACCCAGACGTGGCCGGATGTCGGCTTCTCGAGATAGTTGACGCAGCGCAACAGGGTCGTCTTGCCCGAGCCGCTCGGGCCGATGATCGAGAGCTTCTCGCCGCGCGCGACCTCGATGCTGACCCCCTTGAGAACCTCCAACGCGCCGAAGCTCTTGTGCAGGTCGACGATCCTGAGCAGGGGCTCCATGCTCGCGCGGTCGCAAGGTCGACGGGGCCCGGCCTGCCGATCGCGGCACGCCGGGCCCCGTCGACGCGGGCCGGCTAGAAGCAGTGATCGCCGTTGGGTGCCACCCAGTCTTTCGGCCGGTCGACCCCGTTGCGCAGGTTTTCCTCCTGCGGCGGCGGCGTGAACCAGCCCTTGTCGCCCAGACCATACTCGGCCATGACTTTGACGTTGGTGCAGTCGGCCCAGATCTTCCCGATCTCCTGATTAAAGGCGTCGTGGAGCTCCTGCTGCTCGGGATGGATGCCGAAGATCACGTTGTAGACCTGTGACATGATCGGATAGGTGTCGGACTTGGGTTCGAGCGGAATCTGATGCAGGTTCCAGTCGGGGTTCTCCGCAATCGCCAGCTGCATCAGCGGCGGATCCAGGATCGCCATGTCGACCCGGCCGGCGATCAGGTCGCGGAGCGCGCCGTCGGTCGTGTCATAGAGCTTGACCTCACCGATGCCCTCGACCGTCTTCAGCTCCGGGACCAGCGTGAAGCCCGAGACGGTGGCAACACTGCGGCCCTTCATGTCCTCGAACGTCGACCAGTTGTTCTCCTTTTTCTGGGCGAGGAAGGTGCCGAAGTAGTAGACCGGATCGGTCAGCAGCATGATCTCTGAGCGCGCCTCGATCCAGCCCATCGCGCCGTGCATGATGTCGACCTTGCCCTGCTTGGTCGACTGGATCTCGGCCGACCATTCCATCATGTGCGGCACGACCTCGAGCCCGAGCCGCTCGGCGATCAGGACCATCAGATCGCCGTCGGTGCCGATCAGCTTGCCGTCCTTGAGCCCGGTCATCGGCATGTCGCCGTTGAGCGCGACGTGCAGCTTGCCCGGCTCGATGGTCTTGGGCGGCTCTGCCTTGGCGCTCGCGAGCGCGAGCACGAGCGTAGCGACCCCGGCGCCGAGCCAAGCGCCGGCGCGAAACAGTCTGACCCGCTTCATTTTCAAGCCTCCCTGGCTGTGTGCTTGCCGGGTATTCTGGGTTTGGCGTGCGGGTCCGTCAATCTTTGCCGCCGCGCGCCGGCGGTCAATGGCGGGCGAGCGTCATGCCGGCCAGGTCGATCTCGGGCGGGCGGCCGGTGATCAGGTCGGCCACGAGCTTGCCCGAGCCGCAGGCCATGGTCCAGCCGAGGTGGCCGTGTCCGAGGTTGAGGAAGAGGTTCCGGAAGGCGGTCGGGCCGAGCAGCGGGACCCCGTCCGGGGTCATCGGTCGAAGGCCGCTCCAGTGGCGCGCGCGCTCCAGGTTCGGCGCATCGGGAAGAAGCGTGCGCAGGCTTTCGAGCAGATTGGCGCCGCGCGCGCTGTTCAGGCTGGTATCGTAGCCCGCGAGCTCGGCGGTGCCGGCAAGCCGCAGCCGATCGCCCAGGCGCACGATCGCGAGCTTGCGGCCGCTGTCGACCAGCGGCACCCGCGGCGCGCCGTTCCAGCCGTCGAGGTCGAGGGTCACCGAGTAGCCCTTGACCGGGTAGACCGGCAACCGGAGGCCAAGCGGCCGGAGCAGGCCGGCGCCAGCGCAGCCGAGCGCAACGAGGTAGTGGTCGGCCTCGAGACGGCCCTGGTCGGTGATCACGCCGGTGACCCGGTCGCCAGCCCACTCGATCGCCTTGATCGCGACGCCGAAGCGGCACTCGACACCCGTCTGCTGGCACAGCTCCGCGAGCGCCACCGTGAATTTGTAGGCATCGCCGCTCTGGTCGTCCGGGAAATGAATCCCGCCGGCGATCCGGCCGACGGCCGGCGCGATCGCGGGCTCGAGGCGCGCGCACTGGTCGGTGTCGAGCCGCCGGTGGGGTACGGCGAGCGCGGCCGCGACCTCGCCGGCGTGCTCGAGCGACGCGCCATCCCGGCAGAGGCGGAGGACCCCGAGGCTGGCGCCGTCATAGGCAATGCCGGTCGCGCTCGCGAGCTCGTTGAGCAGCGCCTGGCTGTAGCGGGTGAGGCGAAGGATCGTCGCGGCGTTGCGTCGCCAGCGCGCCGCCGTGCAGTTGCGCAGGAACGCCGGCCCGAACGACGTCAACCCTGGCAGCGCCCCGAGCCGGAGCAGGAATGGCGCGTCCTCGCGGCCAAGCCATCGCAACAGCTGCCAGGGCAGGCCGGGCGCCGCCCAGGGATCGGACATGCTGGGGGTGATCAGGCTGCCGTTGGCGAACGACGTCTCGAGCCCAACCCCCGGCCGGCGCTCGATCAGCGTGACCCTGCAGCCGGCGCGCGCCAGATACCACGCCGACGCCGTGCCGATGACGCCGCCGCCCAGCACCAGCACACGCAAAGTTGAGGTGGCCATCGGTCGCCCCGGGCGCTGCGACGCGATCCCGGCGGCGGAAGTTCAGGCGAAGCGCGCGCGCTCGCTCGGCTCAACGCTCCGCTGCTGCAGCGAGCTCTTCAGCTTCTCGAGCGCCCGGTGCTCGATCTGGCGCACCCGCTCCTTGCTGATCCCGAGATCCCGGCCGAGATCCTCCAGCGTACGTGCCTCGTCCCGCAACCGCCGCTCCTTGATGATCGTCTGCTCGCGGTCGGACAGTTCGGCCAGCGCCTGGGCCAGCCAGATCGAGCGCGTGCGGCCGTCGCGCGCGAACATCACCGTCTCTTCCGGCGTCGGCCGCTCGTCGGCGAGGAAGTCCTGCCACTCGTCCTCGCCGGTCGGACTGATCGTGGCGTTGAGCGACTGGTCGCCACCCGAAAGCCGCATCTCCATCGCCTCGACGTCGGCGATGTTGACCGAAAGCTCGCCGGCGATGAACGCACGGCCGGCGTCGTCGAGCGGCCCGCCGGAACCGTCGTCGATCTTCGCGCGCAGCCGACGAAGATTGAAGAACAGGGCCTTTTGTGCGGCGGTCGTACCGGTCCGCACGACCGACCAGTTGCGCAGGATGTAGTCCTGCATCGCCGACCGGATCCACCAGGCCGCATAGGTCGAGAAGCGCACCTCACGCTCCGGCTCGAAGCGCGCGGCCGCCTGCATCAGGCCGGCAGCACCCTCCTGGACCAGATCGGCCATCGGCAGGCCGTAATTGCGAAAGCGCGAGGCCGTGCTGATCACCAGGCGCATGTAGGCCATGACCAGCTCATGCAGAGCACCTTCGTTGCCCTGCTGGCGCCATTGACGGGCGAGCATAAGTTCACGATCACGTGACAACAGCGCCGTGTTCATCGATTCGCGGATGAAGTCGCGATCGACTTTGAGATTGGCAGGCGTCTCGGCGAATGCCATCGTCGTGCCCTCTCCGTCCAGGGCGGCGCTGGCCAGCGTGCCGAACGGCCCGGCTGGCGCGGTGTTTCCTCTCGACCTTTATCTACGCTCGCGAACCGGAAACGGATCTTCGGAGCCCAAGGTTCCGGCGGCTGCTGTGAATACGCAAGTTAACAATAATTTAGAGGCAGCCGACTTAGCACACGCCCGCCCCTTGGACCGGCCACCCTGCCAGCGCTCGCTCCAACAGCAGATCCACGACCTCTATCGTCTGCCAGCGCAGCACGATCGGCAGAACTGCGACATGGGACCGCAGATCGGGCGGCAGCCGCACCGCGTCCTTGGCCGTCGTGATGCAAAGCGCATCGGCACGCTCAGCCCGAGCCAGCAGTCGTTCGATCTCCCGCCGTCGGTAGCGATGGTGGTCAGCAAACCGCTGGCACCCTACGAGCACAGCACCCGCAGCACTCAAGGTAGCAAACAGTTTGTCGGGGCGACCCATTCCCGCGAACGCCAGCCACCGGCGGCCGGCCAGGATTGGCGCCTCGTGGGCCGGACAAATTTCGGCCTCGATCCGGGCCAAGCCTTGCGGCAGCAGCCGGTCGACGCGGTGGCGATCGGCGCCGATCCGGATCGCCGCGTCCGCCCGGGCGAGACCATCCTCGATCGGCTCGCGCAGCGGCCCGGCCGGCAGCAGGCGGCGGTTGCCGAAGCCGTAGCTGCCGTCGACGACGACGAACGCGAGGTCGGGCGCCAGCTGCGGGTTCTGGAAGCCGTCGTCCATCAGCACGCACTCGGCGCCCGCATGCGCTGCTTCGAGCGCGCCCGTGCGCCGGTCGCGCGCCACCCAGGTCGGCGCCACGGCCGCGAGCAGCAGCGCCTCGTCGCCGACCAGCGCACAGTCGTGCTGCGCCGGGTCGACGCGCAGCGGGCCGCGCGCTCGACCCCCGTAGCCGCGGGTCAGGATATGCGGCCGGCGCCCCGCGGCGAGCAGATGCTCGGCGAGCGCCAGCACGGTCGGGGTCTTGCCGGCGCCGCCCACGGTGAGATTGCCGACGCAAATCACGGGCAGCGGCGCGCGCCAGGGCCGGACCAGACGCCGCCGCAGGCGGCCTGCCTGCCCGTAAAGGCGCCCGAACGGCGCCAGGAGTTGCGCCGGCAGGCGGTCCTCGGCCCAGAACTCAGGCGTCCGCATCGGCCGGCCCGAGATGCCGCTCGAGCAGTGGGCCGAGCGCGGCGAGAATGCCGCCGAGCGCATCGGCTTCCGCGGCGGCCGCAGCGCGGGCGCGCCCCGCCATCTCGGCGCGAGCCGACGGATCTTCGATCAGCTGTGCGATCGCGGCCGCGAGCTCGCCGGCATCGCGCACCTGCCGCGCGCCGCCGGCCTCGACCAGGCGCGCCGAGAGCTCGGCGAAGTTCGCCATGTGCGGCCCGAACAGCACCGGGCAGCCGAGCCTAGCCGCCTCGAGCGGGTTCTGGCCGCCGCCGGGTGCTGTCAGGGACTTGCCGAGGAACGCTACTGGCGCCAACCGGTACAGCACCCCGAGTTCGCCCAGCGTGTCGGCGAGATAGAAGGCGCAGCCGGCGTCCGGCGGCTCGGACTGCGAGCGTCGGGCGGCGCCCACGCCCTGGCTGCGCAGCCACGACGCCAAGGCCGGACCGCGCTCGGGGTGACGCGGCGCCAGGATCGTGAGCAGCCCCGGCAGCCGATGCGCCACGCGTCGATGGGTCTCGAGCAGCAGCGCTTCCTCACTCGGATGGGTGCTCGCGGCGAGCCAGGTCGGTCGCGCACCGAATGCGGCTCTGAGCTCTGCGAGCGCGGCCGCACTCGCCGGCAGCGGCGGCGCTGCAGCCTTGAGATTGGCGCTCGCGATGACCGGCGCGGCGCCCAGCGCCTGCAGCCGCTCGCGATCCGCAGCGCTCTGCGCCAGACAGAGCTCGAAGCCGCCGAGCAGGTCGGCCGCTGCCCCGGGCAGCCGGCGCCAGCGGCGCGCGGAGCGCTCCGACATGCGGGCATTGATCAGCGCCATCGTGACCCCCCGGCGCCGGCTCTCCAGGATCAGGTTGGGCCAGAGCTCGGATTCGACCAGCAGCAGCAGATCGGGCCGCCAATGTTCGAGAAAACGCCGCCAGGCATCCGGCCGGTCGACCGGCGCGAACTGGTGGCGCGCCCGCGCCGGCAGGCGCTCGGCCATCAGGCGCGCCGAGGTCACCGTACCGGTGGTGACCAGAGCCTGGAGATTCGGCCGGGCGCCGAGTAGCGCCTCCAGCAGCGGCAGCACTGCCAGCGCCTCGCCGACGCTCGCGCCATGCAGCCAGAGCAGGGGGCCGGCCGGCCGCGGCAGGCTCGTCCGGCCGAGCCGCTCGGGCAGGCGATCCGGATCCTCCTTGCCACGTCGGGCGCGGTGCCGCAGCGCCAGCCCGAACAAGGGCCCGCCCAGTCGGGTCGTCAGGCGATACAGGCCGAGCACGCTCACGTGGCCGGTCGAGCGGCAGGGGCTCAGGCTTGGCGCCGGCCGACCACCTCGATCGGCGCGGCCGCCGCCCCCTGCTCGGCGAACTGCCGCCGGTAGAGCTGGGCATAGCTGCCCCCGCGTGCCAGCAGCGCGTGGTGGGTGCCGGTCTCGACGACCCGGCCGTGCTCGATCACCGCGATCAGATCGGCGCCGATCACGGTCGAGAGCCGATGCGCGATCACCACCGTGGTCCGGCCGCGCATCAGGCGGCGCAGCGCCGTCTGAACCACCCGCTCGGCCTCGCTGTCGAGCGCTGAGGTCGCCTCGTCGAGGAGCAGAATCGGCGCATCCTTGAGCATCGCCCGCGCGATCCCGAGCCGTTGCCGCTGGCCGCCCGACAAGCTGTGACCGCTCGGGCCGATCTCGGTGTCGTAGCCCTGCGGCAGGGCGGCGATGAACTCGTGCGCGGCCGCGGCCTCGGCCGCCGCCATGATCGCCGCCGGGCTGGCGTCCGGCCGCCCGTAGACGATATTGGCGCGCACGCTGCCATCGAACAGATCGACGTCCTGGCTGACCAGCGCGATCGCGCGGCGCAGGCTCGCAAGGGTTACCGAGCGCACATCCTGATGGTCGATCAGGACCGCGCCCTGATCGACGTCGTAGAAGCGCAGGACCAGGTTGAGCATGGTCGATTTGCCGGCACCGGAGGGCCCGACCAGGGCGACCGACAGCCCGGCTGGGATCAACAGGTCGAAGCCCCGCAGCGCGGGCCGTTTCGGCCGGTAGCCAAAGTGGACGCCGGTGAAGCGGATCTCGCCGCGCTCGACCACCAGCGGGCGCGCGCCCGGTTGCTCGCGCACCGTCGGCTGGCGGTCGAGCTGGGCGTAGATCCGCTCGGCCGCGGCCAGGCCGACCTGGAGCTGCGTGTAGAGGCTGGTCAGCGTCTTGAGCGGCCGGTAGCTGAGCAGGAGAGCCGCGACGAACGAGAAGAAGGCTCCGGGCGTGGTCTGCCCGCTCAGAACCTGTGAGCCACCATACAGGACCACGACCGCGATCGCAGAACCGCCGACCACCTCCATGATCGGGCCGCTGATCGCATTGACGCGCGCGGCTTTGAGATTGAGTTTGAACAGCTGCTCGATCAAATCACCGGTCCGCTGGGCTTCGTCGCTTTCGCGGTTGTCGGCCTTGACCTGGCGCACGCCGAGAAAGGTCTGATCGAGCCGGCCGATCAGCTTGGCCATGTGCGCCTGGGTCTGGCGCGATACCTTGCGCATTCGCCGGCTGAGCCGCTGGACCGGGACGATCACCAGCGGGCAGCCGAGCAGCGCGATACTGGCCAGCTGCCAGTCCTGGTGGATCATCAGGCCGACTAGGCCGAGCAACGTCAACAGATCGCGCACCACCGTGGTCGAGGCCGTGGTCACCACCAGGCGCAGCTGCTGCGTGTCGAAGGTCAGGCGCGAGATCACGTGGCCCGGCCCGCGCGCGACCAGGTAGCCGAGGTCGGCGCGGATCAGGTGATCGAAGAGGCGTTGCTGCAGCTCGGCGATCACGCGCTGCCCGACCCTGGCCATCAGCACGGCCTGGCCGTAGCCCGAGATCCCCTTGAGCAGAGCCAGGGCCAAGATCGAGACCGGGACTAGCAGGAGCATGAGCCGATCCTGCGCCAGGAACACCCGATCGAGGATCGGCTGCATGATCCAGGCCTGCCCGGCAGTCGCGCCAGCGTAGACGGCCATGCACAGCGCCGCCCCGACCAGCCAGCGGACCTGGCGCGCGACGTGGTCGCGCAACAGGCGGCCGGCGGGGCCGGCGGTCAGGTCCTGGATCAGACTAGGCCGGCCCGGCATCCGGGTCGCCGCGACGATGCTGCCGGCCGGCCAGCGACTCCGGGTCGGGGGGTGCCTGCAGAGGCTCAGCCGCGACCGTGGGTTCGGCCATGGCCGGAGCGCGGCCGAAAGCGCCAGACCGTCGCGGGCGGCAGGTTACGCACCACGAACTTGACCAGCCTGGCATCGACGCCGAGCTTCTTGGCCGGGATCGGGACCACCGGCGAATAGGAGTATTGCAGCAGGCAGCCGCCAGGGCCGAGTGCCGCGAAGCTCTGTTCGATGATCGCCCGTTGGAACTCGAGCGGCATCGTCACCATCGGGATGCCGGAGATCACTGTGCCGACCTGGTCCACGCCCTGCTGGCGCAGGATGTCGACCAGGCGCGTAGCATCGCCGTTGATCACCCGCACCTTCGGGAAGCGCTCGCGAAGGTACTCGAACAGCGGCCGATCGAGCTCGATCATCATCAGCGCTTCGGGCGGCAGGCCCAAATCCATCAGGCCCTGCGAGATCGCTCCGGTGCCCGCGCCGAGCTCGACGATCACTTGGCCGGGTCGCCAGGCGATCTGCCGGCTGACGGCGCGGGCGAGCGCCCGCGACGACGGGATGACCGCGCCCATCGATTTGGGCGAGCGCAGCCACTGCCGGAAGAACAGCTCGGTTTCCCTGGTCTGGCCGTTGACCTCACTCATCTAGCTATCCCCCCGCGGACCGCACGACCCGTTGGTTTCCGTTGTGTGATCGGACCCGCCGAGCCGGCCGGGCAAGAACGGGTCCTGGCGCCGCCACACAATCTCCTCGCGGTTGGCGTCAAGGGGACGCAACCCGGCCATGATCGCGAATGTCTCAGAGTTCGGTTGTCGACTCGCCAAGCCGTTCGGGATCATCAGTGGTCGGCGACCATAGCGACGCTCACTGAGCTTGGCAATCGCCGCCAGCAAAGGCCTCAGTGCCAGTAGTCGGCGACCCAAGCCGCTGGCCGCAGGCGCTTGCCTGGTTCGGACCAAATGCCGCGCGCCGCGTCCGGTGGCTTGGGCTGGCCGTGGAACACGATGATCTTGGCGCCATCCGGGATGGCGGCCGGGCGCAGCCGGCGGAACAGGCGGCCCGGCAGGCAGTCGTGCTTGAAGCTCCGGCACCAGGACGCCGGCCAGAAGGTGAGCTGCGGCACCGAGCGCGACAGGAAGGTCTGGGAATTGGGATAAGTGCGAACGACCTCGGCGGTCCGGGCGCAAAAGCTCTCGAACACGTCGCGATGGGCGCCGGCCCAGTAGCGATAGACGGAGGAGTTGCCGACCCCGCGGCCCGGCTGGGTCCAGTTCTCGATGATGCAGAACTCGCCGGGGTAGGCGAAGAAGCAGTCAAGATTGTCGATGATCACCAGATCAAGGTCCAGGAACAGCACGGCCCCGTCCAGATCGCCGAGCTCGGGGGCAAAGCAGCTGAGCTTGCGCCAGGGCGAGCGCTCCCACTCTGGCGCCAGTGCCAGCGCGGGCAACGGCCGGCATTCGACCTCGGGCCGGATTCCCTGCGGGTGGTCGGTCAGGCAAATGAAGCGGTGAGCGAGCGTGAGGTTCCGCCGGACCATGCTGTAAAGCGTGTTGACGTAGTTCGAGCCGTAGCGGCGTCCCCACTTCATGCAGAGGACGGTCGCCATCGGCCCTGGATCAGGCGGCGTTCGCCTGGCTCGGATCGAGCGCGGCGAGCGTGCGGATCGCGACCGAGAGCATGGGCAGATCGGCGCTCGGCTGGTTGTCGAGTTCGATCAGCAGGCGCTGCCAGCGGGCGAAGCCCGCGACCTCGCTCTGCAGCCAGCTCGCCACCGCCTCTTGGAGCGCCTCGGGACCGGCGCCGGTGTGCGGCCGGACCAGCTCGCTGCCGAAGGCCTGGATGGTCAACCGCCGGTGCTCCCCGACCAGGTCCTCATACAACCCGGCAAGCGCGGCGCGCTCCCAATGGTTCCGTGGGCTGGCGCGCTCCAGACGATCGCGCAGCCGACCGAGGTGCAGGCGGGCGTCGAGCGCGAAATAGGTGCCACCCGCGGTCACGACGTCGGTGCCGACCACGTCGGCGACCGTGACCACCTCGCAGGCCGGGAACAGGTATGGCAGCGCCGTCAGCCGCCACGCCGAATTGGCCTCGATGCCGCGGCTGCGATGCTCGATCACCGTCTGAGCGAGGCGCTCGCGCTCGGGCGCGGGCAGCACGAGGTCGAGCTTGCCGAGCAGGCTCGCGATCCCGGCCCGGAAGCGCTCGACCGAGGCCTTGATATCGATCGGTGGCGGCAGGTTGCGCAAGAACCAGTGGGTGCCGCGGACCAGGGCGAGGCGCGCATCGCCTAGCAGCGCCATCAGCTCTGGCGCCGCGATCCGGCCGGCCATCAGCTCGAGCTGGCTCAGCAGCGGCACCAGGTCGAAGGTGTCGCGGGCCACGATGTAAGCGCGCGCGCGCGATCCGATCGAGCGCCCGGTCTGCTCGCCGAGCTCGCTCACGAACTCGCCGAGCCCGCGGTTGACGATGCTGTTCGCGACCCGGGTCGCGATGATCTCGCGGCGCAGCCGGTGCTGCGCAATCGGCTGGCGGAAACGACTGCGCAGAGGGCGCGGGAAATATTTGACCAGATCCCGCAGCAGGTAGGGATCGTTGGGCACGTCCGAGGCCAGCAGCTCGTCGTAGAGCGCCATCTTGGCATACGCGAGCAGCACCGCGACCTCCGGCCGGAACAAGCCCTGACCCGCCTGCCGGCGCCGGGCCAGCGTCTCCTCGTCGGGCAGCACCTCGAGCTCGCGGTTGAGCCGGCCGCTTGCCTCGAGCCGGCGCATGAACGCCGCCTGGCTGTCCAGCAGCTCAGCTGGCCGCGCCTCGGCGAGTGAGATCGCCTGGACCTGGAGGACGTTGTTGCGCAGCACCAGACCTGCGATCTCGTCGGTCATCTCGGCGAGCAGCAGATCACGCTGCTTGGTGGTCAGGTCGCCCTGGTCGACCACCGCGCCGAGCAGGATCTTGATGTTGACCTCGTGGTCCGAGCAATCGACGCCGGCCGAGTTGTCGATGAAGTCGGTATTGATCCGGCCACCCTTCTTGGCGAATGCGATCCGCCCGCGCTGGGTGAAGCCGAGATTGCCGCCCTCGCCGACCACCTTGCAGCGCAACTGCTCGGCGTCGGCCCGGACGCCGTCGTTGGCGCGATCGAACGCGTCGGCCTGGCGCTCGGCCGCGGCCTTGACGTAGGTGCCGATGCCGCCGTTCCAGAACAAGTCGACCGGCGCCAGCAGGATCGCCTTGATCAGCTCCTGGGGCGTGAACTCCTCGGCCGCAACGTCGAGCGCGCGCCGGGCTTCGGGCGACAGCTTGATCGATTTGGCGGTCCGCGGCCAGACGCCGCCGCCCGGGCTGATGAGGCTGCGGTCGTAGTCGTCCCAGCTCGAGCGCGGCAGCTCGAACAGCCGCTTGCGTTCGGCGAAGCTCGCGGCCGGGTCGGGGTCGGGATCGATGAACAGGTGGCGATGGTCGAACGCCGCGATCAGTCGGATCTGCTGCGAGAGCAGCATGCCGTTGCCGAACACGTCGCCCGACATGTCGCCGATCCCGATCACGCTGAACGGCGCCGTCTGGACATCGTGTCCGAGCTCGAGGAAGTGGCGCTTGACCGACTCCCAGGCGCCGCGCGCGGTGATCCCCATGCCCTTGTGGTCGTAGCCCGCCGAGCCGCCCGATGCGAAGGCGTCGCCAAGCCAGTGGCCGTACTCCAGGCTGATCGCGTTGGCGATGTCCGAGAAGGTCGCGGTTCCCTTGTCCGCCGCGACCACCAGATAAGGATCGTCGTCGCAATAGCGGACCACCCGCGGCCGGACCACGACCTTCTCGCCGACCCGGTTGTCGGTGAGATCGAGCATGCCGCGCATCAGGGTCTGATAGCAGGTGACGACCTCGGCCTGGAGCGCCGCCCGATCACCGCCTTTGGGCGGACGCTTGACCACGAAGCCGCCCTTGGCGCCGACCGGCACGATCACGCAGTTCTTGACCATCTGGGCCTTCATCAGGCCCAGCACCTCGGTGCGGAAATCCTCGCGCCGGTCCGACCAGCGGATGCCGCCCCGCGCGACCTTGCCGCCGCGCAGGTGCACGCCCTCGGTCGTAGGCGCATAGACGAAGATCTCGTGGGCCGGCCGCGGCAAGGGCAGGTCGGGCACCAGCGCGGGGTCGATCTTGATCGACAGGTACGGCTTGTAAGGCGCGCCGTCCGGGCCCGGCTGATAGAAGTTGGTGCGGGTGGTCGCCAGGATCAGGCGCATGAAGCGCCGCAGGATCCGGTCCTCATCCAGGTTGGCGACGCTATCGAGGCCGGCGCGGAACTCGGCCTCGAGGCTCGCCCCCAGCGCCCGCCGATCGCCGCCGACAGCGGGGTCGAAGCGGGCCTCGAACAGCTCGGGCAGGCGCCGCGCCAACTCCGGATTGTTCACCAGCGTCTGTTCCATGTACGCTTGGCTGAAGGGAATCCCGATCTGCAGCAGGTACTTGCAGTAGGTGCGCAGGACCATGACCTGGCGCCAGTTGAGGCCGGCGCGCAGGACCAGCTGATTGAAGCCGTCGTTCTCGGCCTCGCCCCGCCAGACGCGCAGGAAAGCGTCCTGGAAGTCCGGCCCGGACTGATCCAGATCGAGATCGCCGGCGCGGATCGGCTCGACCGTGAAATGGTGCAGCCAGAAGCTGGCGCCGGCCGCCGTGGTGAACTCGTAGGGCTGCTCCTGGAGGACCCTCAGCCCCATGTTCTCGAGCACCGGCAACACGTCGGACAGCGCGATCGCCTGACCGGCGCGCACGAGCTTCAGGCAGAGCTCGCCCATGCCCTGCTCGAGCGGCCGGTAGAGCGACATCGCGAGCTCGATCTCGCCTTTGGCCAGCTTATCGATGCGATCGATGTCGGGCACGGCCGCCCGCGCCGGCACCTGCTCCTGATAGCCGACCGGGATCGCCTCGCCGTAGGCGCGCGCGAGCCGGTTGCCCTCCTCCTCGCCGTGGGCGTCGGTAAGGGCCTCGCCGAGCACATCGCCCCAGGAGCGGGATGCCTCGATCAGGCGCGCCTCGATCTCGCCCCGGTCGATGCCGGCCGGGATGCCGTCCGGAGTCCGGACGATGAACTGAATCCGGGCCAAAATCGATTCCGACACCTGGGCCTGGAACTCGACCTCGGTGCCGTTCAGCGCCTCCAGCAGAATGTCCTGGAATTTGCGCCGGATCGCGGTGTTGTAACGCTCGCGCGGCACGTAGATCATGCAGGAGACGAAGCGGGCGAATGCGTCGCGGCGCAGGAACAGCCGCAGCGTCTGGCGCTCGTGCAGATGCAGGATCTCCTGCACTGTCTCGAACAGCTCGTCATCGCTGGTCTGGAACAGCTCGTCGCGCGGATAGGTCTCGAGGATGTTGGCCAGCGCCTTGCCCGAGTGGCCGGTCGGCGCCAGATCGGCGCGCTTGACTAGGCGCGAAACCTTGCGCCGGAGCAGCGGAATGTCGCGCGGGTTGCGATTGTACGCGGCCGAGGTGAACAGGCCGAGGAAGCGGTGCTCGCCGACGACCTTGCCCTGGGCGTCGAACCGGCGCACGCCGACGTAATCGAGATAGACTGGCCGGTGCACGGTCGAGCGGGTGTTGGCCTTGGTGATCACCAACGGCAGCGCGGCGCGCGCCTGCCGGCGCAGCTCCGGCGGCAGGGCGGCGAAGCTGCGCGAAAGCTCGCTGCCGGTCGGCTGGCGCTTGATCAGGCCGAGTGCGGAGCCTTTGAGGCGCTTGAGCTGGTCGCCGGCCTTGTCGCGGATCAGGTCGTAGCAGCCATAGCCCAGGAAGGTGAAGTGGTTGTCGGCGATCCAGCGCAGGAACGCCTCGGCCTCGGCGAGCTCGGTCCCCTCAAGCGCCTGGCTGCCGTGCCGCAACTCCTCGATCGCGACCTCGACCTTGGCAAGCATCGTCCGCCAGTCCTCGACCGCGACCCGGACGTCGGCCAGGACGCTCTCGAGATCGGCGCGGATCGCCTCGATCCGCTCGGGATCGCTCTGCCGGTCAACCTCGAAATGCATGTAGGATTCGAATCGGGTGTCGCCGCCATTGGCCTCGGCCGCCTCGAGGACCGCCTCGAGCGTACCGTCGGCATCGCGCCTGACCGGCATCACCGGGTGGATCGTGATGTGGATCAAAAGGCCCAGCCGGTTGAGCGCCATGCTCACCGAATCGACCAGGAACGGCATGTCGTCGGTGACCACCTCGACCACGGTGTGGGTCGACTGCCAGCCGTGCTGCTCGATCTGCGGGTTATACACCCGGACCAGCGCCTGGCCGGGCTGGCGCTGCTCGCCGAGCCGGAAATGGGACAGCGCCGCGCCGTAGACGTCGAGCGGGTCGCGCTCGAGCAGATCGCTCGGAGCGACCGCCCGGTAATAGTGCCGGACAAACGCCTCGGCGCGCTCCGCGGGGCCGTCGGCGAGCTTGTCGCGCAACCGGTCGACCACCCGCTCGAGCAGATCGGTTTTCTTGTCCTGCAGCCGGGTCGCCATGGGAGCCTTCCTTCCGCCGCGCCCTTGCCCGCCATTTAAGCACAAGCGGGCGCTGCTCATACAGGCCGATCCTCAATCGACGGTGAACGGGCTCTGCCAGCGGATCGCCCGCCTTCAGGCGAACGCCGCGCTCTTAGCTTGGCGCAGATAGGTGACTTTTCGCGGCGGCCGGCGACCGCTGCGGGCGCTGAAAACCGTGCCGCTCAGGCGGCGAACCGCTCCAGGCTGGCGCGCGCCCGCGCCCGGTGCTTGGGCTGGAGGTGGCGGCCGACCGCGGCGAGCGCGGCCGCCAGCACCGAGGCGTCGTCGGTAAAGCCGAGGCCGGCCAGAACATCCGGCATCATGTCCATCGGCAGCACGAAATAGGCGAGCGCACCGCAGAGCACCGCGCGCACGTAGGCGGGAGTGTCGCGGTCGAGCGCGCAGTAGTAGCCCGCGACCAGATCCTCGGCGAACGGCACCCGGGCGATCACGCGCCGGAGCTTGCCCCAGAACCGGCGCTCGTCCGGCGGCCGGTAGGCGATCGGCAGCCGGTGCAGTGGCAGATCGCGACTACTTTCCATGAGCAATAATCTGGGCCTGGCCGGGACCGGCTGCAAGTCTCCCAGGGCTTGCCGTCAGGGCGGGCGATCGGTTACGCAGAGCGCAACAGCGCAAGTGGGAGGCGGGCATGCGGATCGATGGCCAGGCAGCGATCGTCACCGGCGGCGCCTCGGGGCTCGGGCTTGCGACCGCCCGGATGCTGGCCGCCGCTGGCGCCAGGGTCGCGCTGCTCGATGTCGATGCCGAGCGGGTCGCCGCGGCCGCCGAGCCGCTCAATGGCCGTGGCATCGTCTGCGACGTCGCCGATGCCGGCAGCGCCGAGCAGGCAGTCGCCGCCGCGAGGCAAGCCCATGGGCCAGCCGGCATTCTGATCAACTGCGCCGGGATCGCGCCTGCGGCCCGGATCGTCGGCCGCAATGGTCCGATGGCGCTTGGCGACTTCGCCCGCGTCATTCAGGTCAACCTGATCGGCAGCTTCAACCTGCTCCGGCTGGCCGCGGCCGAGATGGCGGCCCGCGAGCCGGATGACGGCGGCGAGCGCGGCGTGATCGTCAATACCGCCTCGGTAGCCGCGTTCGACGGCCAGATCGGTCAGGCGGCCTACGCCTCGTCCAAGGGCGGGATCGCGGCGCTGACCCTGCCCGCGGCGCGCGACCTCGCGCGCTTCGGCGTCCGCGTGGTCACGATCGCGCCCGGGATCTTCGAGACGCCGATGCTGCGGGGCCTCCCAGATGCCGTCCAGCAGTCGCTCGCGGCGAGCGTGCCGTTCCCCAAGCGCCTGGGCCGGCCCGAGGAGTACGCCCTGCTGGTCCGCCACATCCTCGACAATCCGATGCTGAACGGCGAGGTCATCCGGCTCGATGGCGCGATCCGGATGGCGCCGCAGTGACTGTTCAGGACTGCGCGGCGCAGACGTCCATGGCCCGCGCGAGCTTGACGTCGAGCTCGGTGACGCCGCCGGCGTCCTGGGTGCAGAGCGTGACCTGGACGGTCTTGTCGAGGTTGGACCACTGCGGGTGGTGGTTCATCTTCTCGGCCTCGAGGGCGACCCGGGCCATGAAGCCGAACGCGGCGTTGAAGTCCCTGAAGGTGAAGGTCTTGCCGATCGCGTCACGGCCGGAGACCTCCTGCCAGCCCTCGAGCTCGGCGATCGTCTGCTGGCGGGCAATCCCGGACAGCTTGGCGCAGGTTGCCGTCATGATCATTCTCCCTCCCTGCTGTCTCCCATAGACGATGGTTCGGGCCGGCGGTTCCGACCAGGTGTTCGAGCAGCCGCCCTCGGCCGCGGACCTCCAGCGGCTGGGCCAAGCGGTGCTGGCCGACCTGCCCGAGCCGTTCCGCAGCCTGATCGAGGGCGTGGTCGTCCGGGTCCAGGATTTCCCCGATGACGCGACGCTCAGCGAGATGGAGCTCGAGAGTCCGTTCGACCTGCTCGGCCTCTACCATGGGGTGCCGGTCGGTCGTGACTCTGGCTTCAGCACGCCGCGCGACGACGTCGACATGATCTTCCTCTATCGCCGGCCGCTGCTCGACTACTGGTGCGAGACCGCCCTACCGCTCGCCGACATCGTCAGGAACACGCTGATCCACGAGATCGGCCACCACTTCGGGCTGTCCGACGACGACATGGACCGCATCGAGTTCGGCCGGGATTGAAAGTCTGTGATCAGGTGCCGCCGGTCAGGAGTTCCTCGCCGCGGTCCAGCAGCAGCGGCACGACCAGGTCCTCCTCGTCGTCGAGATGGCGCGCGAGCGCGCGCCCGAGGTCGAGCTGGGCGTCATGAAAGCGGGCGAGCTCGGCGCGGATTTGCCGCAGGTCTGCGCCGTCCTGCGCCAGCACGCGGTTGGCGAGCTCGACAATGCCGCCGAGCGCGGTGTGCAGCGCCCGGTGATCGACCTCCAGCAGCTCGAAACCAGCCGCAAGCCGGGGCTCGACCCGTCGGAACACCGGAAAATAGTGCAGGTCCTCGACCTGATGATGTTCCTCAAGCTGCCAGAGGAAGGTCTGCAGATGGCGGGCGAGCCAGGGCTTGAACCCGGCGGCCTCGATCGGCCCCGCCAGCGCTGCCTCGTTGCCGGTCCGGATCGTCTCGTCGAGCCGGCGAAACATCTGATGGCGCTCGAGCCAGAACCGCGCCAGCGCGCCGAGGTTGGGATCCGCCGCCCAGCTCGCCCGCGGATGCCGTCTTGCCAGGAAACGAAGCTCCTCGCCGAGCGCTGGGCGTGCGCCGCTCGCCTCCACCTGCCGGTCGCGCTCCTGGCTCAGCCGACGTGCTCGCCCAGGAAAGCGAGCGTGCGCTCGCGCGCCAGACGCGCGCTGTCGGCGTGGTACGACTGGCGCTGGTCGCAGTTGAAGCCGTGCCCGGCCGGGTAGATGAATATCGGGATCTCGGGGTGCGCCTTCTGCAGCCGGCGCACGTCGTCCATCGGGATCGACTGATCCTGGTCGCCAAAGTGCAGCTGCACCGGGCAGTTGGGCTGTTCCTCGGCGAGCCCGGCGACGCCGCCGCCATAGTAGCCGACCGCGGCCGCGAAGGTCTTCGAGCGGGTCGCGGCGACCCAGGCGAGCGTGCCGCCCCAGCAATAGCCGACCACGCCGATCCTGCCGGCAGCGGCGACCTCCTTGGCCGCTACGTCAATGTCCGCAAGCGCGTCATCGAGCGAAACCGGCTCCCGAAGCGCCCGCCCTCTGGCGATGTCGTCGCTGGTATAGCTGAGCTCCACGTCGCGCTCGACCCGGTCGAACAGCGCGGGCGCGACCGCGAGGTAGCCCTGCCCGGCGTAATCGTCGCAGACCGCGCGGATGTGGCTGTTGACGCCGAAGATCTCCTGCGCGATCACCAGCGCCCCCCGCGGCGCGCCGGCCGGCTCGGCCCGGTAGATCCCGAGCTCGTGGCCATCCGCAGCCCTGCCTCGAACCATCTTGCCCAACGCTCTCCCCCCTGCCTGGCTGGATGACACCCGCCAGGCAGGCTGCCCCGCCGGTGCTCGACGGTCAACCGCCGGCGGAGCGCGATCGCCAGCTCAGGCGGCCAGGTCGAGCGCGCCCTCGGTCGCGAGCCGGGCATCGGCGATCGCCTGGTGGAGACGCGCGATCTCGGCGGCGTCAAGCTTGATCAGCGGCGGCCGGACCACCGCCCGCTCCAGCCGGCCGAGCAGGACGAGGGCCTCCTTCATGCGATTGTGCATGTCGAGGAATGGCGGCGCGTAGAACGCCTGGACCAGCGGGTAGATGCGGTCATTGATCGCCTGGGCACGCGCCAGGTTCTTGGCCTCGACCGCCCGGAACAGCGCCACCTGCAGATCGGCGATCAGGCTGCCGGCGCCGGACAGGAGCCCGCCGCAGCCCATGACCAGCGAGCTCATCAGCCAGCTGGAATGGGTCGAGAGCACGGTCACCGGCCGCGTCAGGCGCTGCAAGCTCCGGATCTGGCGCTCGTGCAGCATGGCATCGTTGCACCAGTCCTTGATCGCGCGGATCTGCGGCACTTCGTCGACCAGCCGCAGCAGGGTCTCGAGCGGATAGCCGAGACCGGAGGCCATTGGGTACTGGAACAGGATGATCGGCAGGTCGCAGGCATCGGCGATCGTCTTGAAGTGCGCGAGCGCCATCTCCGGCCGGAGCTGGCCGCCCATCGCCATCGGGTTGGGCGGGAACACCAGCAGGCAGGCCGCGCCGCCGCGCTCGGCCATCCGGGCGAGCCGGGCCGCGTGGTGGCTGCCGTCGGCATAGATCCCGTTGATCACCGGCACCCGGTCGCCGATCGCATCCAGCGTCAGAGCCAGGACCTGCGCCTGCTCCTGGTCGCTGCAGGAGGCGGCCTCGGAGGCGTGCGCATTGACCGTGACCGCGCTGATCCCCTCGACCGCGGCCACGTCCAGCAGGTGCTTGCGATAGCCGCGCTCGTCGATCGCGTAGTCCTCGCAGAACGGCAACAGGCAGGCCGGGATCACGCCCGCGGGCTGATCGTTCGCGAACCGTGGCATGATAGTGCTCCTCCGGGCGACGAGTTGGTGCTGCAAAAATCTAGAGGCGGCGCGCTTGGCTTACAAGCTGGCGGTCCCGGCTTGACCGGCCGCCCGGGCGCTGCCTAGGTTGCCGCTCGGAACGGGGAGGGCGTGGGCTTGCTGGTGCGGATGCGCGTAGTCAGCTTCTGCCACTATCTGCAGGGGCCGGCGGCGGCGCAGTATCTGGCCGACATGGGGGCCGACGTGATCAAGGTCGAGCCGCCGTCCGGTGCCTACGAGCGCCACTGGTCGGGGGCGAACGCGTTCGTCGACGGCATCAGCGCGTTCTATCTCGCGGCCAACCGCAACAAGCGCTCGCTCGCGGTCGATCTCAAGCACCCGGACGGCAAGGCGTTGATTGTGCGCCTGCTCGAGCGCGCCGACGTCCTGATGGAGAATTTCCGGCCGGGGGTCATGGACCGCCTGGACCTCGGCTACGAGCCGGTCCGCGCGCTGAACCCCAAGATCATCTACGCCTCCGCGACCGGCTACGGCGCGAGCGGCCCGATGGCCGACCGCCCGGGCCAGGACCTGCTGATCCAGGCGCTCTCCGGCCTGATCGCCGCGACCGGCAACGAGCGGCCGACCGCGATCGGCTTCGCCGCCGCCGACCAGCATGGCGCGGCGCTGCTGGCGATGGGCATCCTCGGCGCCTACGTCCGCCGGCTGCAGACCGGCCAGGGCACCCGGATCGACGCCAACCTGTTGAACGCCGGCCTGGACCTGCAAACCGAGCCGCTCACGATCTACTACAGCGGGCGCGCGAGCCGGGACGCGTTCCGGCGCGACCTCAACCTCGCGACCTGGTATCACGAGGCGCCCTACGGCGTGTATCGGATCGCCGACGGTTTTTTGGCGATCTCGCTGAACGACCCGAACAAGCTCGCAGCAGCGCTGAACAGCGAAGCGCTCGCGGCGCTTGCCGGGCTCGACCGGCACGCCGAGCGCGACCGCTACGCCGCAGCGCTCGCCGAAGAGCTGGCTGCGCGCCGCTACGACGATCTCGTGCCCGGCTTCGATCAGCACGCGATCTGGTATGCGCGCGTGCACGACTACGACGAACTGCCGGACGACCCGCAGATCCGTCACAATCAGGTTTTCCGGAAAGTGCGCGTGAGAGAGAGCACGGCAACCCTGGTCAACCATCCGCTCCGCTACGACGGCGAGGTACCGGCGCTGCGCCACCTGGCGCTCCGGCTCGGCGAGGACAGCCGCGCGGTGCTTGCCGAGCTCGGCTATGGCCCGGCCGAGATCGATGACCTGATCGCGCGCCGCGTGGTCGCAGCACCAGAGGGGGGAACTCCTGGATGAGCGGGTTCCACGTCGCGATCGGCGACCAGGTGCGTTTTGCCAAGACCGTTGGCGAGAGCGACGTCTACCTGTTCGCGGGCATCACCGGCGATTTCTCCTCGAACCACGTCAACGAGGCTCTGATGCGGCGCTCGGCCTACGGCCGCCGGATCGCGCATGGCGCGCTCTTGATCGGCTTCATGTCGACGACCTCGACCCTGATGATCGAGCAGGCGGGCGGCGTGCCCGCGGACGAGACCCCGGTCTCGCTCGGCTACGACCGGATCCGGTTTCTAGGGCCGGTCTTCATCGGCGACACGGTCACGGTGACCTATCGGATCGCCGAGATCGAGCCTGAGCGCCGCCGCTCGCGCGCCGAGATCGAGGTCAAGAACCAGGACGGCGTGCTGGTCGCGATCGCGCAGCACATCCTGAAATGGATCCCCAACCCCGCGCCGCCGCTGTTGGAGGAGTAAGCGCCCTCGCCGCTATGGAACGCGGCTGCGCACAGGCGCCCCGTCGGCTGCTCACGGGACGGTGCAGCTTCCGGTCGTGTCGACGTAGACGTAGTCGCCCGTCTGTAGCGCGCCCAGGCGCTCGCCGCGATAGGTGCCCTCGCCCTTGATCCCGGCGAACCGCCCGGTGCCGCTGACGCATTCGAAGGTGCCCTCGACCATGGTCCGCTTGCCGTCGGCACTCAGGCGCGCTTCGCCCCGGTAGCGCTCGAGGCTGGTCGAGCCGTCGTCGAAGTAGTGGACGACGTAGCCCTGATGCGGCCCGGAGCCGTTGGTCAGATCGAACGTGGCGGGATTGGTGTGGGTCGCGACCTCGCCGTCGGCGAAGAAGCTGAGCCCTTTGAACTCGACGACGCCCAACACATGGCCGGGGACGTCGCCCACTTCGACGGTCTTGACCTCGGCCGTGCCCTGCACTCGTCGGCTGGTCCCGAGGTCCTGGGCATGTGCGGGGGCGGGCACCACGATGCCGGCGCCGGCAAGAAGGACCACGCCCCGTGCCAGCCACATCGTCAGTCCTCCTTGATGTCGCGACCGCCGCAGCGCCTCACCGAGTGGCGTCCCGGAGGCCGATCTGAACACCGACGATAGGCCGTTCCGCGGCGCAGGCGAAGGCTCCGAAGGGCTCGATCCAGCGCTCCGGTCGGCCACCCCGTCCCGAGACGGGGTGGCCTTTCTCGGACCGAAAGTTTTACTTGCCGAGCGCGAAGACCCAGACCACGCCGCCCTGGGGCACGACGACGTTGGTGCCGAGCAGGTTGTTGATCAGGCCCTGCTGGAACGCGGGATCGACGCCCCAGCCTGACTGCACCGCGATGTACTGGACGCCGTCGACCTCGTACGAGATCGGCGGCGCCATGATCCCGGAGTTGGTCTTGAACTGCCACAGCTGCTCGCCGGTGCGCGCATCGAACGCCCGGAACATCCGGTCGTTGGTGCCGCCGTTGAACACCAGACCGCCGCCGGTGGTCAGGATCGAGCCCCAGTTCATCACCGGATAGGTGTGGGTCCATTGCCGCTTGCCGGTATCGACGTTCCAGGCCTGGATCTCGCCGTACGACTTGGCGTTCGGATCGACCGTGAAGCCGATGTCCGGGATGTCGACCCCGGTCCACCACTGGCCGGCCACGTACTCCTGGACCTTGCCCTCGAGATGGCCGCAGTGGTTGTCGTTGGCCGGGATGTAGACCATCCGGGTGTCCGGATTGAAGGCCTCGTACGGCCAGTCCTTGCCGCCCCACAGCGACGGGCAGAAGTCGGCGTACTTGCCGGTGCCGGGCACGTGCTCGTCGTTGTAGGTCGGCCGCCCGGTCGTGGCATCGATGCTCTTGAACACCGTCTGCTTGACGTAGTTGGTCGCGTTGACGTAGCCGATGTTGCCGTCGGACTTGCGCTCCAACCAGTACAGATAGCCGTTGCGCGACGGCTTGATCAGGCCTTTGACCTCCTGGCCGTCCTTCTGGAAGTCGACGACCATCGGCGCGTTCATCTCATCCCAGTCCCAGGAATCGTTCCAATGGTACTGGAAGTGGCCCTTGATCTTGCCGTCGTCGGGATTGATCGCGATCGTCGAGGCGGTATAGAGGTTGTCGCCCGGGCGCTGGTCGCCGAACCAGGGCGAGCCGTTGCCGACCCCCCAGTACGCGGTGTTGCTGTCCGGGTCATAGGTCCCGGTCATCCAGACCGAGCCGCCGCCGCGCTTCCAGGCATCGCCCTTCCAGGTGTCGCCGCCCGGGTCGCCCGGGGCCGGGATGCTGTAGGTCTTCCAGGCGAGCTTGCCGGTCTCGGCGTCGACCGCCTGGATGAAGCCGCGGATGCCGAACTCGCCGCCCGAGACCCCGACCATGACCTTGCCGTTCACGATCAGCGGCGCCATGGTCATGTAGTAGCCTTCCTGCCAGTCCGCGATCGGCTCGCTCTCCCAGGCGATCTCGCCGGTCGCCGCGTCGAAGGCCATCACGACCGCATCCTGGGCGGCGAAGTAGAGCTTGTCGCCGTACAGCGCGACGCCGCGCTTGGTGTTGTGCAGGGCGCCGAAGCCTTCCGGCAGCTCGCGCTTGTATTCCCAGATCTTGTCGCCGGTCCTGGCGTCGAGGGCCAGGATCTGATCGTAGGGCGTCGCGACGTACATGATGCCATCGTTGACGATCGGCGGCGCCTCGTGACCGGAATCGACGCCGGTCGAATAGGCCCAGACCGGGGTCAGGTTCTTGACGTTGTTGGGGTTGATCTGATTGAGCGGGCTGTACATCCAGCCCTGATAGTTGCCGCGAATCAGCAGCCAGTTCTCCGGCTCGGGATTGGCCAGCCGCGCGTCGGTCACCAAACTGTAGGCCGTAGCCACCGAACTCGAGCCTGACGAGCACGACGCGGCGGTTGAGAGCCCGGCCTTCCGGCGTGTCGTTGCCGGTAACTGGCTCGCTCTCACCCGCACCCGAGGATTCCAATCGGGCAGCCTCGATGCCACGCTCGACCAGCGCCGCCTTGATGGCCGCGGCGCGCTCACTTGACAGCTGCTCGTTGTGCGCCGGATCGCCGGTCGCATCGGTGTGGCCGACGATCCGTAACCGCCAGTTGGGGAAGTTCTGCAGCGCCTCGGCGACGTCGTCGAGCAGCGGCTCCGTCTGGGACTGGATCGTCGCCGCGTCGAAGTCGAAGTGGATTCCGTAGAGATCGTAGCGACGCTTGGTCTCGAGCGCCTGCTCCATCGCTTCCCGGCCATATTGCTGCTCGAGCTCCTCCGCTGTCGCCGCCAAGGTCGGAGCCGACAAGACTGACAGAGACAGCCCGAATGTGAGAGCGATGGCTGCCAAGCCGCACGGACGCATCGGTAGGGACTTCTCTCGATGCGAGCGCGTCGGCCTGTGCGGCGCGGCGACGGCGCAAGCCGCTGCCTTCGCGACCGCCCTGGATTTGGCGACCATGTTCATTCGCGTTCTCCCTGTGTTGATCTGCCCCTTGAACCAACCCCTAGTTGGTCAGGCCTCCGAGCTTAGCCTGCTCGGGTGGCTAGTGGCCAGCGAGATCTGCCCTGTTCATGGAATTTTGCCTTCGAAGCGGCAGCCGCGACTCGTCCACGCCGGCACCGGCCGGCGAAGTTTCAAGGCGGAGCTGACCCAGGTCGGCCGGGCCCCGAAGCAGCTCAGACCGGCCAGATCCCGGCTCACCCGAAGCGAGGGTCTCCCGCACGGTGGTATTGAATTGCGCAGCTTCTCGCCACTGCGGTCGACGGGAGAGCGCCGAAGGAGCATATCTCGACAGAGTAGACCGGCGGAGCGGCAGGAACCCGAGTTGTTCCGTAGTTCCTTTTCTCTGCAGGTAACCAAAGCATACCACTGCCGGTAGAAGTTGCCCCTAAGATCAGCGCCTGCTCGCCCGGTTATCGGCTTGGGTAGCCAGCAATAGTGCGGCTGATCCGGCGGCAGACCGTGGGCGCACGGCTGAATCGCAACCTGAATCGGCTGAAGAGCACCCCGGGCGGGTGATGCCCTTGACGGTCGAGCAGCGGCGCTACCTAAGTGCGTGATATTGCTGGAGCGGGTGAAGGGAATCGAACCCTCGACACGAAGCTTGGGAAGCTTCTGCTCTACCACTGAGCTACACCCGCTCACCAGGACCCGTTGTAGCGCCGGCCGCGCCTGTGGTGCAAGCGCCCCGCACGGCCGCGGACCGGGTTGACGCGCGCGCCAAAGCCCCCTAGCTAAAGCCGCTGAGGGCGCATAGCTCAGGTGGTAGAGCAGCTGACTCTTAATCAGCGGGTCCAAGGTTCGAGTCCTTGTGCGCCCACCAATAAAATCAAAGAGCTTACTCAACAATAAGCTGGAGTAGATTGCGCGGGTAAGCATGGGGTAAGCATCAGCTCCGGTCCTGTGCGACCCGTCGGCCTGCCGATGTCGGTCTGAATCGCGACGCAGGCCCATGGGTCACATTCGTCTCGGCGCGCTCTCGCAATCCAAAAAATGGCGACAGGTCGTCGACCTTTTGCGGTCGACGCAGACGTCGAGGAGCATTGCGGCGGCGGCCGCGGATGCGGCCGAGAAGAGCCTTCAAGTTGCCGCCCGCGATCCGGCGTTTCTCAACGCCTTCTGGCTGCTGACGCAGATCCCGCTCGCGGCGCGCGGCCCGACTTTCGCCGCGGATCTTCGCCGCCTCGGGCTGCGGGTCGACGACCATCCGAGCCTGATGGAGATCGCGGGCGCGTTCTCCGATGCGGTCGATCGCCACGCCCGAGACCGAGGCGGCCGGACCGACCTCGGCGAGATGGCCCAGATGGCGGCGGTCGAGAGCCTGATGACGACGGTTGGGCCTGCCCTGCCGTCATTATTCGAGCCCAGCCCCGAAGAGGTCCAGCGCGCGATCGGGCGCCTCGCCGGCGGCGACCGGTTCATCGCGCTCGCGCACGCTTTCTTCGCCCGCCTGACCGAGCGCACCCTGGGCTACTACCTCGGCCGCGAACTCGCGAACCACATCGGTCCTGGCGCGCGCTTCGTGGACGACGGCGCGCGCGCCGAATTCGACGCGGCGCTCGCCCGCCACTGCCGGGAAGCCGCCCGGATCGTCGAGGCGTTGGCCGGTGGCTGGTACGGCGAGAACGTCTATCAGGGCGATGGGCTGACGCCGGACGCCGTCGGCAAGTTCGTGCCGGTCGCTTTCAAGAAAATCTGGGCCGAGCTGCGAAAGCGCCGAGATGCTGCGTTTTCCGGTCGATTGCGACCACCAATTCCAGGCGAACGCGACCAGGCATTCCAGTTGAACGCGACCACTGATTCCGGTCGATCGCGACCACCCATGCGATGATGGTGTCGACGCGGTGGAGCGGACTGAGGAACCCCATCGCCGCTGGATGATCTGCAACCGCGGGTTAGCCTCGCGACCTTTTGCCCCCGAGGTGAGAGGACCGCGATGCCCGCCGAGAGATTGTCCATGCGGAAGATCCGGGAGGTGCTGCGCCTCCATTTTGCCTGTGGCCTGTCCAAGCGGCGGATCGCCCGTGCGGTGGGCATCGGACCGACCTCGGCCGGCGAGTACATCGTCCGGGCACGACGCGCCGCACTCGCCTGGCCACTGCCCGATGAGCTCGACGATGCGGCCTTGGAGCGCCTGCTGTTCCCGCCGCCGCCGCCCCAGAGCGCCGCGGCCCGGCCCGAGCCCGACTGGGCAATGCTCCACCTGGAGCTGCGCCGGCCAGGCGTCACCCTCGCCCTGCTGTGGGAGGAGTATCGCGCTCGACAGCCCGCGGGCTACGGCTACAGCTGGTTTTGCGAGCGCTACCGCGCCTGGGCGGGCCGGTTGTCGCCGACCATGCGCCAGACCCATGTTGCCGGCGAGAAGATGTTCGTCGACTTCGCCGGGCAGACCGTCGAGGTCACCGAACTGGCCAGCGGCGAGGTCTGCCAGGCGCAGATCTTCGTCGCCGTCCTCGGCGCCTCCAATTACACCTATGCTGAGGCGAGGTGGACCCAGAGCCTGCCCGACTGGGTCGGTGCCCACGGCCATGCCTTCGGCTTCTTCGGCGGGGTGCCGCGGCAGACGGTGTGCGACAACCTGAAGGCCGGCGTCAGCCGGAGCTGTCGCTACGAGCCCGAGATCAACCCGACCTACCAGGAGATGGCCCGCCACTTCGGCACCGCCATCCTGCCGACCCGCGTGCGCAAGCCCCGCGACAAAGCCAAGGTCGAGGTCGCGGTGCAGGTGGTCGAGCGTTCGATTCTGGCCCGGCTCCGCCACCGCCGCTTCTTCTCCCTGGTCGAGCTGACCCGCGCGATCCGAGCGCTCCTGACCGAGCTGAACGGGCGCCCCATGCGCCATCTCGGCGTCAGCCGGCGCCACTTGTTCGAGCAGGTCGAGCGGCCCGCGCTCCTGCCCCTGCCGCCCGAGCCCTACGAGTATGCCGAGTGGCGGCGCTGCCGCGCCGGCCTCGACTACCATGTGGAGGTCGACCGGCACTTCTACAGCGTCCCCCATCACCTCACTCGAAGGCCGCTCGAGGCCCGCTTCACCGCCACCACCGTCGAGATCTTCCACCTCGGCAAACGGGTCGCCAGCCATGTGCGCAGCCCGCTTCGCAGCCGCCACAGCACGGTGCCCGAGCACATGCCCTCCAGCCATCGCCGCTATCTCGGCTGGACCCATGAGCGCATCCAGCGCGACGCCGAGGCCACTGGCCCGGCCACGGTGGCTCTGATCGAGGTCGTCCTGCGCACCCGCCGCCATCCCGAGCAGGGCTTTCGTTCCTGCGTCGGCATCTTGCGTCTGGCCAAAGGCTATGGATCGGGCCGTCTGGAGGCCGCCTGCGAGCGCGCGCTCGCCATCAGCGCCCACTCCTACACCTCGCTCGCCTCGATCCTGAAGAACGGTCTCGACCGCCAGGCGCCCCAGGAACCGCGCGACACCTCCCCCTTGCCGGCTCACCCCAACCTGCGGGGCGCCCGCTACTACCACTGAGGAGACCGATGATGCTCACCCACCCCACCCTCGACCGACTGCAGGCGCTCGGCCTGCACGGCATGGCCAGGGCCTTCGCGGAACTGCGCGACAACGTCGACGCTGCTGATCTCGCCTTCGAGGACCGCCTTGGCCTGATGCTCGACCGCGAGGCCGACCTGCGTGCCACCAAGCGCTACCAAACCCGGCTGCGCCAGGCCAAGCTCCGCCTCCAGGCCACGATCGAGGACGTCGACTTCCGCGCCCCACGTGGCCTCGACAAGACCCTGCTCCTCAGCCTCGCCGACTGCCGCTGGGTCACTGCCGGGCACAACTTGCTCATCGTCGGTCCGACCGGCAGCGGCAAGACATGGCTGGCCTGCGCCCTCGGCCACAGAGCCTGCCGCGAGAACCTCGCAGTCCTCTATGTCCGCCTGCCGCGCCTCGCCGAAGAGCTGGCGCTGGCCCGCGCCGACGGTCGCTATCCCAAGCTCATGGCAGCCCTCGGCCGGGTCAAGCTGCTCATTCTCGACGATTGGGGCTTGGCACCAATGAACTCCGACGCGCGACGCGATCTGCTGGAGATCGTCGACGACCGCCACGGTCGCACCGCCACCTTGATCACCAGCCAGTTCCCGGTCGACCGCTGGCACGATCTCATCGGCGAGCCGACCCTCGCCGACGCCATCCTCGACCGCCTCGTCCACAACGCCCATCGCATCGAGCTCAAAGGCAAATCCATGCGCAAGCGACGCCCCGAGAGCGCCACCGCTTGACCGAGCAACCTGCCTCATGCAACCAACAGGTCATCCTGCGGCGATGAAGACTCACCCGCTGGCCGACCCACCAAAGGGCGGTCGCGGCGGCCTGGATCAACTGGTCGCCTTCAGCTGGAAGAGGTGGTCGCGTTCACCTGGAACCGCCGGCCGCCATCGCTGGAATGCGCCGAGATGCCGCAGCATGAGCATCTGGTGCTCTGTGGCGGCCTGGACCGGGCGAGCGGCGAAGGAGTGCGCACGATTCGGCTGAACCTGCATGGCCCGTCTTCCAACGTCCGCCTCCGGATCGAGGACATCAGCAAACCCCTCGTTGCGAATGTTCCCGACCCGCTCGTCGATCTCCTGAACGTCGCAGCCTACGTCTACGCTGCGGACAGCGCGGTGCCACGAGGTGGTCCGACCGACGAACGTATGGGTGCCCGCTGGCGGCGCAGGTTCCGGTTTGTGCTTCCGGTCCGCGATCCGGACCTCTGGGCTCAGGACGCGATCTCGTCGGCGCTTGTCGAGACGCTGAGCTTCCTTTCCGACGACGAATACCAGTTCAAGTTCAAACCTCTCCACGACCGGCCCGCGATGGCTTCCTATGTTCAGTTCCCGGACCAGGCTGGAACGAGCTTTTCGCCCGATGACGTGGTCCTCTTCTCCGGTGGTATGAATTCCTTCGCGGGTACGGTCGACGAACTCGTCGCCCATAAGAAGTCCCTCGCCTTGGTTAGCCATCGATCGGCGAGCAAGATCGTCGGGGCGCAGAAACGCCTGGTCCGTCGATTGCGCGAGCAGCTCGGAGCGAACCGGGTCTTTCACGTTCCGGTGTGGGCCAATCTCGTCGGAGGCACCACTAGTAAGTCGACCTACCGCACGCGGTCGTTCCTCGTTGCCGCGCTCGGGGCCGTGACGGCCCGGCTGTTCGGCCTCGATCAAATCACGTTCTTCGAGAATGGCATCGTCAGCTTGAACCTGCCTCCACTCGCCCCGGTGGTCGGCGCGCGCGCGACCCGTGTCACCCATCCCCAGGTGCTGGCGGGGTTCCGTCGCCTGCTTTCCGGGATCGTCGGCCGGTGCTTCGAGGTCGCCAATCCTTACACATGGCTTACCAAGGCGGAAGTGATCGGGCACATCTCGGTGAACGGGTTCAGGGACCTGATCCGTGATACGCGGAGCTGCGCGCACGTTCGCGGGATGACGACACGACACCCGCATTGCGGCCTGTGCTCGCAGTGCGTCGACCGCCGCTTTGCGATCCTCGCTGCCGGACTGGAGGAGGAGGACCCCTCGGAAGCCTACAAGGTCGATCTCTTCACGGGCGAGCGCTCGGCGGGGCCAAGTCGCGAGATGGCCCTGGCCTACGTGCGGTCTGCCTCGGACATCAAACAGATGACGGACGTCGAATTCTTCTCGCGCTACGGCGAGGCGAGCCGTGCTGTCGGGTTCTTCGAAGAGCCGCCGGGGACGGTGGCCAAGCGCATCTTCGACCTTCAGCGACGACATGCAGCGGCGGTGTGCAGGATTTTCGATCAGGCGACCTCAGCACACGCCGCCGCCCTCCGAGAAGGCCGTCTGCCACGATCGTGCCTGCTTTCCCTCATCCTGGGCCAGCGAGAAGGGGAGGATGCGTATCCGGAGCGAACTCCCGCGATCGAGCAGCCGATCCCGACCAGCCCAGAGATCAGAATGGCAATCATCGAAAAGCGTGTCATCTTCGACCGATGGGGAGAGATCACGGGGGTAGGTGCCGAGTTGCTGATGGTTCTCGCCGAGCCCTTCAGGAAGGCGATGGTTGAGGAGCTAGCACCGGAAAACTTTCCGTTCATCAAGACCGCTGATTTTCTTCGCCGGCTCAATTGCAACGGTGAGACGCTGCGCCGTCGCGTCTATCGCTGCCGCAACGAGATCACCCGGCTCGCCAGGGGTGCTGGCGACGCTTTGCCCGCGATCGACGCGGTGATCGAGAACAGTCAGTGGCACGGCTATCGGCTGAACCCGGACTCCATCCGGATAGTGGCGATGACGGAGCTGACACGACCCAAGTAGGTCACCGGCTTCCGGTGACAATGTCACACATCGTCCACCGCATCTCTGCGAAATCAACGAGTTGCACGGCGAGATGCGTCACGCCTTTCTGCGATGCCGTCCACAGGTTTCGATGCCCAGAATAGCCACGTCCTTCACGCGATCGAACGCAGCGGGGCGCTACTCCGAGCACCGCGAAGGAAAGGGCCGCAGGATGCAGAATCTCGACGAGAAAGAGCTGGCAAGGCATTGGCGCATGTCGCCGCGCACACTCCAAGGATGGCGGCAGCAGGGCAAGGGCCCCCGCTACATGAAGATCGAAGGTCGCGTCATCTACCCCATGTCGGAGATCGAGGCATACGAGGCCGCCAACCTTCACGTCAACACGAACGGTCCGCTCATCGATGGCAATAAGTCCGGACGCGTCGACAACGCCGAACCCATGAGCATTGGGGACAAGAAGGCGACTGGAGGCCGGACTGCGGGTAGGTCGGGCCCGTCGCAACCAAGACCGCCACCTGCGGCTTCGCAACCCCCAGGCGGCGCCCGCGCCGACAATCGAGCAGCTGATGACTGAGGACATCGAGATCGCAGCACAGAAAGCAACGGCGTTGCGTGCGTCCGACAAACATCGCCGCAGCGCCCTCCCATGATGAAGGATTCAGTCATGGTGGCGAAACGCACCGCTCACGCGGCAAGCACGAGTAACGAGGCAGAGAAGCCTGCGAGCCCACCAAGGGGCGCGACGATCGAGGACGTCGATCCGACGGGCGGGTTCTCCAGATTCATCATCGCACCCGGCCAAGCAATGCCTGCCGCGGGGCTCAAGCCGATTTTGACGAGGATCCAGGTCCAGAGCCGGAACTGGCTCAAGGGTACCAACATCTTCATCCAAGTCCGGCCGGCGGAGATCGTCGACGGGGTCGAGGTCTGGCAGGCGACGATGGACATGGTCGGCTTCCGAGATGAGGGGGGTGGACACTCGGACGAGATCCTCGTGCCTGACCCCGACATCCTGATGGACCTTCCGGAGAACGCCGTGGTCCAGCGCTTCAGGGTCTACTACTGCGTGACCCAGCGCGGCCGGCCCCACCTCTGGCGCGTCCGCTTGCCCGGCGATGACGGTAAGATGTGGCCACAGTGGGAGATGCAGCACGACGCGGCCGAAGTCGCCGAGCGTATCTGGATCACCCTGAACGCGGAGACGATGCCGGTGCCCGCGCCCACCCAGGACCGGGCGCCGCAGTGGCCCGACCTGACTTGGGGCGAGGTGCTTCAGAAGGCCTTCAAGGACAAGATCGTCGATGATCCCGACCACCCGCTGCTCAAGCGTCTCCGTGGCGAAGTCGTCTGATGCCGATCGGGCTGCGGCTGCCCTACGCCCGCATCGTCGCCTGTGACTTCGAGTACAGGGCGGCACCGGGCGATCGCCCCGCCGTCCACTGCATGGTCGCCGAGGACCTCGTCAGCGGTCAGGTGTGGCGCTTGTGGCGAGACGACATGGGCGCCCACCCTCCCTTCCCGATCGATGCCTCCACGCTGTTCTGCGCCTACTATAACGGAGCCGAGTTCAATGCCTTTCGGGCCCTCGGGTGGGGTCTTCCCGAGCGGTCCATCGACCTGTGCGCCGAGTTCAAGGCGCTCACGAACGGGATCTCCCTGCCCAATGGCCGGGGGCTGCTCGGCGCCCTGCTCCACTTCGGCCTGCCCCACATGGACGCCATCGAGAAGAAGGCCATGCAAGCCCTGGCGATGAGGGGCGGGCCCTACACCGAGGCCGAGAAGCGGGCGCTCGTCGGCTACTGCGCCAAGGACGTCGCCGCCGTGGCGCGGTTGTTCGAGCCGCTGGTGAGGCACGCGCTGTCTCTGGACACCGACCCTGCCCGGACGTGGGCTCAGATGCTCTTCAGGGGCGCCTACATGGCCGCGCTGTCC